>CANJRD010000031.1 GCA_947476695.1 Rhodospirillaceae bacterium | reverse complement strand
TTGGATGTGGACCGTCGGTGTGGACTCATCTCCAATTGCGCCCACTCGGCAGCCGTGTGGGTTGCAACTCGAAAATCCGATATCGTTGCTGTTCAATAGGGTACAGCGAACGACATCGAACGCATTGATTTCAAATGGGCAGAGTGGCTGGGGGACTAGGATTCGAACCTAGATTCACGGAGTCAGAGTCCGTTGTCCTACCGTTGGACGATCCCCCACCGGGGCGCTGGCCCGTGGGGGCCGCGAATCGAGGCGGCATACTTGTCGGAACGCCCTGCGTTTTCAAGTGCTCTCGCGTGCCCGTCGCCGTCGCCGGCCCCGTTTCCCGGTCGCGGGACCGGACTTTCGCCCATAGGGCGAAGGGTCTAGCATGGCGGGTCCGGATCGCTGGTGGGGTAGCCAAGGTCCGGACTGGGGCGGTCGACGATCAAGGCCATGGGCGAGGCCGAGGGGCGATGAATAGCGTGTTTGGGCCGCCACCGGGCTCGCGGTCGGGCTTTATCGAGCCCGGGCCGGAGGGCATTGCGCCCGGTCTGGGGCCGGCTCTGGCGCCTGCCTCGGCGCCCGTCATCGCACCCGGCGCCTGCTTCCCAACCCCCGCCGTGCCCGACGGCATCTTCGCCGCGCTCGACCTTGGCACCAACAATTGCCGCATGCTGGTGGCGCGCCCCGTGCAACCCCGCAGCGCGCCGCCTTATGCGCCGGTGGCCGATTTCCGGGTCGTCGACTCCTTCTCGCGCATCACACGTCTGGGCGAGGGGCTGAGCCGGTCGGGCGCGCTGTCCGTGGAAGCCATGGACCGCACCATCGACGCGCTGAAACGCTGCGCCGAGAAGATGGATCGCCGCCGCGTCACGGCCTCGCGCCAGGTCGCGACCGAGGCCTGCCGCCGGGCGGCCAACTGCGACGTGTTCCTGGAGCGCGTCGTGCGCGAAACCGGCATCCAGCTCGAGATCATCTCGGCGCATGAAGAAGCGACGCTGGCCCTGAAGGGTTGCGCCGCGCTGCTCGACCGCACCATCCCTTACGCCCTGATCTTCGACATCGGCGGGGGGTCCACCGAGGTGCTGTTCGTGCGGGTCGAGGGCGCGAGCCTGGCCGTGGAAGGCTGCATCTCGCTGCCCATGGGTGTCGTCACCGTCGCGGAGGATTGCGGCGGCGGCGATCTGTGCCAGCGCACCTATTCCGGCGTGATGGAACACGTGTCGCGCTTGCTGGCGCCGTTCGAGGCGCATCATGGAATCCGCGACAAGATCGCGGCCGGCGTGGTGCAGATGATCGGCACCTCGGGCACCGTCACGACGCTGGGTGGCCTGCACCTGGGGCTTGACCGTTATGATCGTGCCGCGGTCGACGGCCTCTCGCTCGATTTCTCGGTGCTGGAAAGTATCAGCCGCAGCCTCTGCCAGATGACCGTGAACCAGCGCGCGGCCCAGCCCTGCATCGGCTGGCAGCGCTCCGATCTGGTGCTGGGCGGCTGCGCGATCCTGGAGGCCATCTGCGGCCTGTGGCCGGTCGGCCGCCTGCGGGTGGCGGATCGGGGCTTGCGCGAAGGCCTGCTGATGGATTTGATGCACCCGGAAGCGCTACAAGTCGCGCCCGGCCAATTGCATCAATTCTAGGTATACTGCGCGCCGGCCGGTCTTCCTCCCGGCGCTGGCAGTGGTTTCCCCGTTCTCATGACCAAGCAGAAAAAAGGTTCTTCCGGCCGCGGTTTGTCGGTGCGCGTCAAATCCGCGCGCGGACGGCCCGTGGGCTCGACCGCCTGGCTCAAGCGGCAGTTGAACGACCCCTACGTGGCGCAGGCGAAGGCGGAAGGCTGGCGCAGCCGCGCCGCCTTCAAGATCATCGAGATGGACGACAAGCTGCACCTGCTGAAGCCCGGCAAGCGCGTGGTCGATCTGGGGGCGGCCCCCGGCGGTTGGACGCAGGTCGCCGTCCAGCGCGTCCAGGCGGACAAGGGGCGCGGCCAGGTCGTCGCCCTCGATATCCTGCCCTGGGAGACTGTCGCCGGCGCCACCTGCATGACGCTCGATTTCCTCGATCCGGACGCGCCGGTTCGGTTGAAGGAAGCGCTGGGCGGGCCGGCGGACATCGTGCTGAGCGACATGGCCGCGCCGACCACCGGCCACAACCAGACCGACCATTTGCGCATCATCGGCCTGGCCGAGGTCGCCTGGGAGTTCGCCGCCGAGGTGCTGGCGCCGGGCGGAGCCTTTGTCTGCAAGGTCTTCCAGGGCGGCACCGAGGGCGAGCTGCTCAAGCTCATCAAGGCGCGCTGTGGCACGGTGAAGCACATCAAGCCGCCCGCGAGCCGCAAGGGCAGCGCCGAGGTCTACCTGATCGCGCTCGATTTCAAGGGCTAGGTCGCCGGCCTAAAAGCTTGAAGAAAACCGCGATTTTCCGTCGTTTTCCGCTTCCTTGCGCCCCTGCCGGGAAACGTGTCATAACCCGCCACCTTTTTTAGGCCGGTGGGTAGAGAATGGAGATTGCCGAAGCGCTGACGTTTGACGACGTCCTTCTGGTGCCTGCGGCATCCTCGGTTCTCCCTGCCCACGCGAATACGGCCACGCGTCTTACCAAGACCATCACCCTGAACATCCCGCTGATTTCCGCGGCGATGGACACCGTGACCGAAAGCGGGCTCGCCATTGCCATGGCGCAGCTGGGCGGTATCGGCGTCATCCACAAGAATCTCACCATCGAAGAGCAGGCGCAGGAAGTGCGCCGCGTGAAGAAATTCGAGAGCGGCATGGTGGTGAACCCAATCACCATTCATCCCGACCAGACGCTGGCCGATGCCTGGCGCCTGCGCGATCAGCACAAGATCTCCGGCATTCCGGTCGTCGACCGTGGGTCGGGGAAGCTGGTCGGCATCCTCACCAACCGCGATATGCGCTTCGCCACCGATCCGACGCAAAGCATCAACGATCTGATGACCAAGGAACGCCTGATCACCGTGCCGGAAAGCGTCGAGCGTGAACAGGCGGTGAAGCTGCTGCATCAGTATCGCATCGAGCGCCTGCTGGTCGTCGATGACGCCGGCAAGTGCGTCGGCCTGATCACCGTGAAGGATATCGAGAAAGCGCGCGCCCATCCGCTCGCCTGTAAGGACGAGCAGGGCCGCTTGCGCGTCGCGGCCGCCACCGGCGTGGGTGAAGACGGCTACGCGCGGGCGCAGGCTTTGCTTGAGGCGGGCGTGGACGTGGTGGTGGTCGACACCGCCCATGGCCACTCCGACGGCGTGATCGAAGCGGTGCGCCGCATCAAGAAGCAGTCGAACTACACCCAGGTCGTCGCCGGCAACATCGCCACGCCCGACGCCGCGCGTGCGTTGATCGACGCCGGCGCGGACGCCTTGAAGGTCGGTATCGGCCCAGGCTCCATCTGCACCACGCGCATTGTCGCGGGTGTCGGTGTGCCGCAGCTGACCGCGGTGATGGAAGTCGCCGAACTCGCGCGCAAGTCCGGCATCCCGGTCATCGCCGACGGCGGCATCAAGAGCTCCGGCGACATCGCGAAAGCCATCGCGGGCGGCGCGGACTGCGTGATGATCGGCTCGCTGCTCGCGGGCACGGAAGAAGCGCCGGGTGAGGTCATCCTCTATCAGGGCCGCACCTATAAGGATTATCGTGGCATGGGCTCGCTGGGCGCGATGGCGCGTGGCTCGGCCGACCGCTATTTCCAGGAAGAAGTGCGCGACAACATGAAGCTGGTGCCGGAAGGCGTCGAAGGCCGCGTGCCCTATAAGGGTCCGGTGTCGGCGGTCGTTCATCAGCTGGTCGGCGGTCTCAAGGCCGCCATGGGTTACACCGGCAGCCCGACCGTCGCTCACCTGCAGGCCAACACAAAATTCCGCCGGATTACCGGCGCGGGTATCCGCGAAAGTCACGTTCACGATGTCATGGTCACGCGCGAGCCGCCGAACTATCGCATTTCCAACACCTGATCGGTCTTCGACCGAGGGTGTGGAATCATGACGCCCGCATCCCGCCTGCAAGCTGCCATTGATGCCATCGGCGAAGTGCTGGGCGCCGACCGCCCGGCCGATGCGACCATCGCCGCCTACTTCCGGGGCCGCCGCTATATCGGCGCGAAGGACCGCAAGGCCATCGCGCATCAGGTGTGGCGCATCCTACGCACGCGCGCGAAGCTGACCTGGGCGCTCAGCGCCGATCACGCGACGCCGCGCCTGCTGGTGCTCGGCGATCTCATCGCCGCGGAGAACAAGACCGTCAACGGCACGGCCGCGCATTTCTCCGGCGAGAAGTACGAGCCCGAGCCGCTGAGCGCCTATGAGCGGAAAATCGCCGCGCGGGTCGAGGCGGTGGACTTCACCAAGGCGCCGCGCGAAGTGCAGTTCGAACTGCCCGAATGGCTGCTCGCGAAATTCGATAAGGCCTTCGGCGCGGAGGCGGACAAGGAACTGGCCGCGCTCGGCCAGGAAGCGCCGCTGGATTTGCGCGCCAACGTGCTCAAGATCAATCGCGACGACCTCATCGCCAAGCTCACCGCCGAAGAGCTCTCGCCGCAGCCGACGCCGCGCGCGCCGGACGGCGTGCGTCTGGACAGCCGCATCAACCTCGGCACCCATGCCGGGTTCCGCGACGGTCTGTTCGAGGTGCAGGACGAAGCCTCGCAGCTGTGCGCGGTGCTGGTCGCCGCCGCGCCCGGCATGGCCGTGCTGGATCTCTGCGCCGGCGCGGGCGGCAAGACACTCGCCATTGCCGCGACCATGCAGAACAAGGGCCGCCTCGTTGCCTGCGACGTCTCCGTGCCGCGGCTTGAACGCTCCAAGCTGCGCCTGCGCCGCGCGGGCGTGAACAACACCACGCTGCGGATCCTGGAAGAGAACGACAAGTGGATGCGCCGTCAGGCCGGCATGTTCGATCGCGTGCTGGTGGACGCGCCGTGCTCCGGCACCGGCGCCTGGCGCCGCAATCCCGATGCGCGCTGGCGGCTGGCGACGTCCAATCTCGTCAACCTGAAGGCCACGCAAGACGGCGTGCTCGATCAGGCCGCGCCGCTGGTGAAGCCGGGCGGGCGCTTGATCTACGCGACGTGCTCGCTGTTGCCTGAAGAGAACAGCGAACGCATCGCGCAGTTCCTGGCGCGTAACGACGCCTTCCGCGTCCTGCCCGTCGCCGACGTCTGGCGCGCGCAGTTGAGCCCATTGGGAAGCGGCGAAGCGCCGACATCCGAAGATTTCCTGACATTGACGCCCGCCCGCCACGGCACCGACGGCTTCTTTGTCGCGATCCTCGAACGCAAGGCCGACTGAGGGACTTTTCCATGACCGCCACCGACCGCATCCTCATCATCGACTTCGGCAGCCAGGTGACGCAGTTGATCGCGCGCCGGGTGCGCGAGATCGGCGTCTATTGCGAGGTGCATCCCTTCAACAAGGTCACGGAAGCCTCGATCAAGGCATTCGGTCCGAAGGGCGTGATCCTCTCCGGCGGTCCAGCCTCGGTGCTGACCGCCGACACGCCGAAAGCCCCCGATGCGCTGTTCACGATGGGTCTGCCGGTGCTGGGCATCTGCTACGGCCAGCAGACCATGGTCGCGCAGCTGGGCGGCAAGGTCGAAACCTCGGACCACCGCGAATTCGGCCGCGCCTTCGTCGACATCTCCGCCGACTGCGCCCTGTTCGACGGCCCCTGGAAAAAAGGCGAGCGCGAGCAGGTGTGGATGAGCCACGGCGACCGCGTCGTCGTGCTGCCGCATGGCTTCAAGGTTGTCGGCACCTCCGAAGGCGCGCCCTTCGCCGCCATCGCCGACGATGACCGCCGGCTTTACGCCGTTCAGTTCCACCCCGAAGTCGTGCACACGCCGCACGGTAGCGCGCTGTACCGCAAGTTCGTGCGCGACATCTGCGGCTGCTCAGGCGATTGGACGATGGCCGCGTTCAAGAAAGAAGCCATCGAGAAAGTGCGCGCCCAAGTCGGCAAGGGCCGCGTGATCTGCGGCCTGTCCGGCGGCGTGGACTCCGCTGTGGTCGCAGCCCTCATTCACGAAGCCATCGGCGAGCAACTCACCTGCGTGCTGGTCGATCACGGCCTGATGCGCGCGGGCGAAACCGAGCAGGTCGTGAAGGTCTTCCGCGACCGCTTCAACGTCCGCCTGATCGCGCGCGATGCCTCCGATCTGTTCCTCGGCAAGCTGGCCGGCGAGACGGACCCGGAGAAGAAACGCAAGACCATCGGCGCGGCCTTCATCGACGTGTTCGAGGAAGAGGCCAAGAAAATCGGCGGCGCCGACTTCCTGGCGCAAGGCACGCTGTATCCCGACGTGATCGAAAGCGTGTCGTTCGCGGGCGGGCCTTCGGTGACGATCAAGTCGCACCATAACGTCGGCGGCCTGCCGGCGCGCATGAACATGAAGCTGGTCGAGCCCTTGCGCGAACTGTTCAAGGACGAAGTGCGCTTGCTCGGCAAGGAACTCGGCCTGCCCGATGAGATGGTCGGCCGCCATCCGTTCCCCGGCCCGGGCCTGGCGATCCGTATCCCCGGCCAGGAAATCACGCGCGAACGCCTCGACATCCTGCGCAAAGCCGACACGATCTATCTCGAGGAGATCCGCAAGGCCGGCCTCTACGACGTGATCTGGCAGGCGTTCACCGTGCTGCTGCCGGTGCGCACCGTCGGCGTCATGGGCGACTCACGCTCCTACGACTACGCCTGTGCCTTGCGCGCGGTGACCTCCACCGACGGCATGACGGCGGACTTCTACCACTTCGACATGGAATTCCTGGGCCGCGTCGCCAACCGCATCGTCAACGAAGTGCGCGGCATCAACCGCGTGACGTATGACGTGACCAGCAAGCCGCCGGGGACGATCGAGTGGGAGTAAACCGAGTCATCTAAGTGATTGATATATAACAATACACGAACCTAGACACTACCTAGACACGCTTTGCTAAGTCGTTGAATCTAAACGATACCAAAACTCGTACTTTGACAAAGACTTAGACATCTCGGGCACTATTGCTAGCAGTA
>CANJRD010000030.1 GCA_947476695.1 Rhodospirillaceae bacterium | reverse complement strand
CCGCCAGGAGCATCGCTGGGTAGCTATGTACGGACGGGATAACCGCTGAATGCATCTAAGCGGGAAACCCACCTCAAAACGAGGCTTCCCTTGAGAACCGTGGTAGACCACCACGTTGATAGGCTGGGTGTGGAAGCGCCGTGAGGCGTGAAGCTAACCAGTACTAATTGTTCGATCGGCTTGAGAACCCGTATTCTCAGACGCCGATATGTTTTCCCAAATTAAAGTGCATCGGAAAAAGACCTTTGGTGACGTGTAAGCGTCGCGGTATCTCGTGAGGGATCTCTGCGACGTGAGCCGTGATCCTCTGATTTTGGATGACCTGGTGGTAATGGCGAGGATGAAACACCCGATCCCATCCCGAACTCGGCCGTGAAAAGCCTCTGCGCCAATGGTACTGCGTCTTAAGACGTGGGAGAGTAGGTCGCTGCCAGGTCTTCCAAAATCAGAACATCGCGACGTGCACGTTCCTTGATCAAACACCTATCACGGTGTCTTTCTCTTTCTCTTTCGCGCTCGAGCGCGGATCTCAGCGCTCTCGCCGTTTGAACGATTATCGCGGGGTGGAGCAGTCCGGTAGCTCGTCAGGCTCATAACCTGAAGGTCGTCAGTTCAAATCTGGCCCCCGCAACCATCGTTACTTGCAGCCCGGTCTCTTTGAGACCGGGCTTCTTGTTTTGGGCCAAAGCGAACAGTTCTGCGATCTAACCTATGAGGTGTATCCGGATATTCTTGCCGTCCGGGATCAAGCGGATTTCCTCGATAAGTCCACGCAAGTTGCTGGCCGCCTCAGTCCGGGTGTCGTCCTGGGCGAGAGCCTTATGAAGTTCCACCTTGGCACGGTAAACGGCGGCCAAGTTCGGGTGGAGGCGGACCGTGCTGGGTGCTGTTGACGCTACCATGGCTGTCAGCGGGCCTCGAGTTCCTCGAGTTCCTCTCGCATGGCCTCGGTACGAAATCCGGCTTTGATGCCGTCTATGATAGCCCGGATATCTTGCTCAATTTGTCGCAGGTCCTTTTCCTTACGCTGGCGTTCCGCATCGCGGTTCCCGGCGGAGCGATTCAGTTCGCGGTGATATTCGGCGATGAATTCTTGGACCAGTTCTGGGGCATCAATCGCGACTTAAGGCCATCAAGAATAGACTCCTCAAGATGCTCGCGTTTGATCGAAGTCTATTTTCGCAGGTGCCTTTCATGCGGGCGTTATTGCAGCCGTAGTGGATGGTGTTGCCCATGGTAAAGCCGCCGCCGCACACGTCGCAGCGGACCAATCCAGAGAACAAGTAGGCCGGGCGTTTTGCGCGTTCGGACCGAATGCCCATTTTTGAATCTGACGTGACGCGCCAGCGCGTGTCTTTTTTTGCCGCGTCTTGACCTCATCCCAGAGGGCTTGGCAATGATGCGCAGTTGGGGCACCTGCTTGACGATCCACTCCTTAGAGTCGTTATCCGCGACACACGCCTGCCCGACCCTGGATACTTGATATAGCGAAGCCGGTTCCAGATGAGCTTCCCGACATGAGTTCATTGTTGAGGATGCCGGTCCCACGACGCCAGTTTCTGTAAATCGTAGATGGTCCCCAAGTTTTGCCACCGGGGCCGGCGACCTGAGCTCGGTTGAGACGTTTGGCATCGTGCGCCGGCTGGCTTCGGGCGGATGGGCCGAGGGCCAGACGACACCGATCTGGATCCCGAAGATCTCCAGCACGCGTCGTGAAGCTTTCCCGATCAGTACCTTATGAGTTGTGCAACTGCATCGTAAGAGGCCTGCACATACTGAAACCCGTTCCCTTCTACTTTCTGCGCGATGGTGAAACTGGCGTAGAGCGGATCGAGCAAGACGTTCGGGAACAGCCCCAGGAAGATCAGGACGAGCACGAGGGCCGCCACGATGACACGTTCGCGCGGATAGAGATCCGGCGCACGCGACGGCGTGTTGCCGCCCAGGAACACGCGTGAATAGGCAATGAGGGTCGCCACTGCCAGGATTGCCGAGGACAGGATGATGGCGATGGCACTGGCAGGATTGTCCATCCATAGGCCGTGCAGCACCAGATCGTCGGCGATGAAACCCGTCGTGCCGGGCACTGCCACGCCGGCGAACCCGAAAACCGCGAAAGCCAGCGCGAGTTTGGGGAAGGCGCCCACGCGCCCGCCCGGACCACTGAAGGAAGCATTGCCGACCCGCTCTTCCAGAGAGGTGATCATCATGCCGATGCCGCCCAGCGCCAATCCGACCGTGACCGCTACCATGAGTGCTCCACCAGGGTGACCCAGAGCGGAGGAACCCAGAACGGCGAGCAGCATACCGGCGTGCAGGGCCAGGGTGCCGCGATAGAACCCGCGCATGTCGGTTTGCACGATGGTGATCAGCGCGGCAATCAGCGCTGTGGCCGCGCCGTAGCGCTCCAGGAGCGGGCCAATACTGTCGCCGAGTTCGGCATCATTGAGAAAGCGCAAGTGCGCGAACACCAGCGCCATGCCGGTGGCGAGCTGTTGGGTCTGCACGACGGTGGCACGGTCGCAGAGGCTGGCCACACCGATGTGCAGCGGCATGACACCAGAACGCAATGCAATGGTCAGGATAGACAGGGCGAAGGCCACATCCAGATTGCCCTGAGCAAGCATGACCGGAACGCCGAGCGCCGTGGCCGCCGAGACGATCAAGAATACCGCGCCGGTCTTGCTGGTGGGCCAGGCGCTGCGCGCATGCACCAGGGCCCCTACGGCAATGGCTGCGTAAGCGACGAGCGGTGTCGCCGCCATCAGCGCGACAAGCAAAGCGATGATCTTGGTGGGCAGATGCCAGCGGCGATGCAACGGCTCGCCGATTGAGGGGGCAATGAGAAGCAGCAGGCTGAGGGCGGTCAGCATCCACGGCGTCGGCGCGAGGGCGAACATCTCGTTCATGGCGCCAGCCGCTTGATGGCTGAGGCTTCAATGGGATCGCGGTCGAGCGATGTGGCATTCCGCCAACCCTGATCGATCCGGTCAAGCAAGCGCGCGAGGGCGAGGAACGGCGCAACCGCGGCATCGACGCGATCATCCAGACGGAAGCGGCTGATGGCGCCGGAATAAAGCCACGCCGCAAAGCCCGGCGCCCTGCGCTCCAGCCAGGACGGATGGTGATGCGAATGGCCGAGACGGTGGATGTCGTGGATCGTGTTCGGGGCTTTGAGGTGCTGGCCCAAGCGCAAGAAGGCGTGGGTGATCATGTGCACCAGCGCGAAGGTCGTCCATCCCATGCAGATTTCGGCGAGAATCAGGCCGACCTGCGCGAGGGTTGCGTGTGCGAGCGTGCCTTTAGCATCCGTATGCACGCGGGCAACCAAGGCGGCATAGACCGCCGTCGACAACCCGATCACGACGCCGACCGTCCGCGCGACCATTGAGACTTCGAGGATCGGATAAACGCGCAGCAGAAGGAACAAGCCAGCATGGATCGATACCGCGCCGTAGAACAGTGCGCTGGATGGCGTCGGCCCTTCCATGGCGCGCGGCAGCCAGCCTGAAAACGGCAGCTGTGCGGATTTGCCCATGGCCGAGAGGATGAACAACAGCGCAATGGCCGTGGTGGTGGTTGGTGCCAGAGACGCCGCTGCTGCGAGTGCCGAGAACCGCGCGGTTTCCAGGACCTCGAACGTGTAGACAATCGCAATCAGAAGGCCGGCATCGGACAGGCGGTAGGTGGCGAAGGCGCGGATGGAGGAGCGCACGGGCTCGGGGCGTTCGTGGAAGAAGCCGATCAACAGTGCCGATGAGATGCCCAGCAACTCCCAACCAGCGAGAAGAATTTCCATCGTTCCGGCAAGGGCCACCAGCTGAATGCCGGTCGCGAAGATCCCGAGCAAAGCGAAGAAGCGGGTGAACCCCGGCTCTTTGTGGATGTAGGTCCTTGAGAACAACACGATCAGCACCGTCAGCGACGCGGCAAACACCGAGATCGAAACCGATACCCCGTCGAGCAGGAAAACGGCCGGCAGGAGGAAATCGCCGATCTTCAGCCACGCGCCGTATTCGATTTCGCCGCGCACCGGCGCGCCGAAAACCCCCAGAAAGCGCAGCAGCACCACGAGGCTGGCGATGAGCGACATCACCGTGCTCACCCCGGCGATCCGCACAACCAGCGGCTCCGGAACGCGGGTCTTGCGGAACAGTGCGATCAGTCCGGTGAGCAGCGCCCCGACAAGCGGTGTCATCACCGCAACGGCGAGCGCCACGTGCATAAAGGTGCTCATGCGGCGTTCGCCGTCAGCTTGGCGGGTTCTCCGGAATGCCCCGGGCCCACGACTTCAGGCGGAAGCGCCGACCGCACCAGGGCGGGCGTGAGGTGCGCGCGTGAACGCAAATGCCAATCCGGCGATTTCTCGACCACGGGCAGAAGAGTGGGGCGCGGTTTGTAAGGCACGAACTGGCCGCGGTCGAAGACCAGCATCTCGCCGGTTTCCGGATGCACCGATACCAACTGCACCCATTCCTTTGTGACCAACTCGGCAACTTCAGCTTGGCGACCGGCGACACCCAGCAGCGCTTCTGGCGTGGCGTCGACCATCAACAGCAAGCGCATGGGTTCGTGCAATTCGACCATTTGCAACGGTAAGCCGGTGCGGAGGTCGCTCATGTGTCCGTTCATGATGCCGACGAGGCCTGTGACGTTGTGCGGCAGTTTGGTGCCGCAGCCGAAGACCTCATTGTCGACGGAGGAGAAATAGTATTCGAGGCTGATGCCCGCACCCACGGGTCCGACGGCCGCCAGCGTTCTTTCCAAAATCGCGTCATTGGGATCGATGGTGGGGTCGTAGCTGATCAGGAACGGTCGGCGATCGAGATGAAGGCCGCGGGTGAACTGACGCCGCCCGACGATGGCGATGGAGTTGGTGCAGTGCCCGTATTCGGGGCGCGGCTGCGCCAGATGCGACGCCCGGCCTTCGACGTGCAAAAGCGCGTTCTCCGGCGTATCGTCCAAGGAAATATTTTCGTACCGTCGGCAGCGTTCGCGCGCGTCGTGGCGCCGCGCTGTTTCGAGCGCGGCGACAGCTTCTTCGAATGCCGCCCTGGCAAAGTCGGGAATGGTATGGAGATCCGACAGGCGCACGCCGTCGTCGGCAGTGTCGTGAAGGCCACCAACGAACCATGTATCGGCGGGGATCTCCACGCCGCGTTGGCGCAAGGCGTCCCGCACGTCGGCGCGGTTGACAAGATCCGCGAAGAGCCGGGCATTGGCTCCACCGCGCCGGCCGCCGCAGGCGCCGCAATCGTGCGCCGACTCATGCGGATTGTTGAGACTGGTCGAGCCATGTCCGAGCACGACGATGATCGGCGCGAAATTTTTTACCAAACCGATGTTGTGGAGCGCGTTGAAGACGCGGTCGGTGGATTCCTTGAGGGAAAAGCCCACGGGCTTGCGTCCATCACCGGCGTCTTCGTCGGTCGTGCGAATGGCGGAAAGGCGCGTTGTCGGCGGCGGCGCGAGGCTCGCGGCCATTTGCGTGCCGATCAGCAACGACACCCGCGGCGCCAGAATGCGGGCAATGGTTTTCAGGCCCGCGAAGGGTCCGAGCAACAGCGAAGTGCCGAACCCGCCCGACAATGTCTGCGACGCCCGGCGCGCCCAGCCTTCAAGCCCGAGACCGAAGTCGCGCCGCGCCTTGCTGGAACGGTCACGTTCCACAGCGCTGTCGATAGGGCGCTCGTGCACTTCGTGCGCGGGGGTCACAACGACCGGGCAGTAGGGGACGGCACCCCGGTCGTAGAGGCCTTGATAATCGATGGCGACGCCGAAGAAGCCCGCGGTGCCGAAGGTTTCATAGGCCTGGTGCTGTTCTTCCAGCGCGCGGCGCAGGGATTCCTCGCGCTCGTCGATACAGAAGATGAACTGCGCCCGCGGACGGCCATGTTGGCGTCCGTCCGGGAGTTGGCGGCGTGCGGCTACGGCATCGAGAATGATCTCACGGTACGTGCGCTCGTAGGCTTCCTGGAAAATCTTGCGCCGCGCGACATCCGTGGCGGCAGCGCATTCACGCCAGAGCACAGCGAGCGTCTTCTGATCGAGGGCGGCGACGTCTTCCGGCGCGGCTTTGGCTTCGTGCGCGAACCGCCACAGCAGGGCAGCATCGAGCACGGGCGCGCGCGCCGGAACCGGCGGTACGCGGTTGCGCAGCTGGTCCCAGGCGCTCGGCACACCGGCGGCTTTGCACGCGCGTTCAATGGCGCGCCGCTCGAACAACAGGCGCACGGCGATGAAATCGACCAACGACATCGGCGGACCACCGACATTTTCACCAGGGAACCGCTCCAGGCGGGAGAACATGCCCGCCCAGCCCGGCAGTGCCAGGATGGTAGCGTAGAGCCATGGCTCGACAGCATCACCAGTCACGCCCAATGCGGGCAGCGTGGCCCGGATGATGTCTTCCGCAGACGTACCGGCTTTGGCCACGTGTTTGAAATCTGCATCCGCGCCGGGGCATTCGCGCGGTGGTGCCGCGCCATTGGCATAGAGCTGTGCAACCGCGGTCAGGAAGCCCTTGTCGCGGCCGGGAATGACGGCGAGGGCTTGGCCCTGGTCGGTATATCCCGCCGAGATGCGGATCATCTCGGCATGTACGCCGACGTCGGGATCCATGGCATTCAAAGCCACCAGCACGTCACGGTGGCGCAGTATTCGGCGTGTGTCGTCCAAGACCAGCGCCGGTCCCGTGGTCGCGCGCGCGAGGCACGCCTTCCATAAAGGGAGGTTCTTGCATTCCTCGGCTTCAGCGGCGGCGATGGAATAAGCGAGGCCTGGCGCGTCGTCCGTGAAGCTGTCGCTGACCATCAGCGCGTGCCAGAGGTCCGCACGGGTCAGGCCATGCCACAGCACCTCGTTCGCGCTGTCACCGAAGGCACGGCTGATCTCAAGGCGCAGATCGCTGTCGAGAATGCGTCCCGCCGCCAACGCGGCGCGGAACTGCGACAGATAGAGGTAAGGCTTGGCGCCCAGCTCTTCGGCGCCTTTTTGCACACCTTCGTGGAAGGGCAGATGCTGATAGGTATGCAGGGTGTTGTGATGGATGAACACCCCGATCGGACCTTGGTCCGGTATCAAGCCTCTTGCCCGCGCGATGGCCCGGTCGATGGGATCGACGGGCAGGCCACCATGCGGGGCCATTTTAATGTCCCCCGCCGGCCGTCGCTCCCGCGAGATCGATGCCGATCAACGACACCTTGATGTTGCGGTTGCGCGCGTCCTCCAAGAAGGTCGCGATCACTTCCTTGACGTCGTGGTCAATGTATTCGCCGCTGCCATCGAGCACGACCTCTTCGCCATTGCGGACCTCGTCGAGGGCCGAAACGATCGTCGGCTTGGAGAGGAAGGTCCCGTCACGGCGGAAACGCACCTGCCAGACGCCGCTCGCATCCTTGCCGGCCTCGACGGCCTTGCGCGAGTTCTGGAAAAGGATGAAGCCGACGCCGACGACGATGCCGATGATCACACCCTTGAGGAGGTCGAGCGCCAAGACCGCGGCAATGGTGATCGCAAAGGGCGCCAGCTGCGTGGCGCCCAGCTTGAACTGCGCCTTGAAGAGCGCGGGCTTGGCCAAGTTGAGGCCCACCTGGATCAGGACAGCGGCCAGGCAGGCGAGCGGGATCTTGTTCATGAGCTCGGCCGCAAAGAGCACGGCGCCCACAAGCAGGATGCCGTGGAACAACGCCGAGAACCGTTCACGGCCGCCGGCGGCGACGTTGGCGCCGCTGCGCACGATCACTGCCGTCACGGGCAGGCCGCCGAAGAAGCCGGATACAGCGTTGGCGGCACCCTGCGCGAGAAGTTCTCGGTTCGGCGGGCTGTGGCGCTTCAGCGGATCGAGACGATCGATGGCCTGGAGGGAGAGCAGAGTCTCAATGCTGGCCACAACGGCGATGGTCACGCCGACACCCCAGACGGCGGGTGTGACAAAAGCAGCGAAGTCAGGACGCGGCAGCGCATCGAACAGTGCCGTCGCACCGCCGGTCGGGATGCTGACGAACTGATCGGCGGTGAGGGCCAGACCCGGGCTGCCCGCGATGACCGCCGCGACCACGCTGGCCACAACAACGGTGACCAGCGCCGGCGAGATGAGCTTGTATCGGGCGAAGGGCGTGTATTTCCAGGTGTAAAGCAGGATAAGCGACAACGCGCCGACCAGCGCAGCACCCGGGGTGAAGTGGCTGGGGATGCCCTCGCCCAGCATATCGGTCAGGTCGTCGTTCAAGCCGACGAGCACCGGCAGCTGCTTCATGATGATGATGATGCCGATGGCGGCGAGCATGCCTTTGATGACTGCCGACGGCACCAAGTCGGCAAACCGCCCCGCGCGCAGGACACCGAGAATCACCTGAACCCCGCCGGCAATGATGACGGCGGTGAGGAACGGCGCGAGCCCGCCAAGCGCCGAGACTTCCGTCAGCACGATCGAGGTCAAGCCGGCAGCAGGACCCGTTACCGACAGGGACGACCGGCTGATCCAAGGAACGATCAACCCGCCGGCAATGCCTGCCACAAGCCCCGAGAGCGGCGGAACACCGCAGGCGATCGCGATCCCCAGACACAAAGGCACCGCAACCAGGAACACGACGAGGCCAGCAATGGAGTCTTGCCGCAGATAACCAAACATCGAGGAGTTTTGGTCCATTTCGTTTTCCTGGTTTTACAGTCTGGTATCGCGACACCGTGCACGCCGACGCAGACGCTGGGAATTCGCAAGTCCGTACTTTGATGCCAGGACATCCATCCCAGCGAGGGGGCGGACGATAAAGAGATTCCATTGCCGCAATGCAGCTGGAATATTACAAAGTGTTTCCAGCGGGGGCTTGAATGGTATTTAGGAAGAACAATTCAGCCTTGAGCCCGCCTGAGGGCCTGTTCCGCAGCCGCAGCTCGCCCCCTTCCTGTTTGATGGCGCGGTCGACAATCGCCAACCCCAGTCCCAGCCCCTCCGTGTTGCGCGGGCGGGAAGAATCCAGGCGATAGAAGGGCTTCACGACTGCCGACAACTCGTGCGCCGGAATGCCCGGACCTTCGTCCTCGACGGACAGGTGCACGCCTTCCTGATCGGACCACAAGGTCACGATCGCCCGGTCGCCATAGTGGATCGCGTTTTCAATCAGGTTATCGAGGGCCCGCTTGATTGAAAGGGAACGGACGCGGAGGTGCAGGGAATCGGGGCCCTTATATTCGGCACTTTTTCCGGCATCGGCAGCGGCATCGACCAGTGTCATCGCCAAGGCCGCCACGTCCGTAAGCACCGCCTTCTCTGGATCGCTTTCGCCGGACAGATAGGTGAGCACGGAGGTCAGCATGTGCTCCATCTCCACGATCTCGCCGGTGATCGCCTCGCGGGTCGTGGACTCGGAGATCCCCTCGGCGCGCAGACGGAGACGCGAAAGCGGCGTGCGCAGGTCGTGGCTGACCGCGACCAGCATCTGCGTGCGGCTGGCGAGCAACTGGTTGATGCGGTCCTGCATGGCGTTGAAGGCGCGTGCCACCAACTTCAAATCGCGCGAGCCGCGCTCTGAAATCGTCAGTTGCGTCCCCACGCCGCCGATCGAGTCCGCGGCCCTTGCCAACGCGCGCACGGGCGTACCCAGCGAGCGGATGACCAGCACCGCGGCCAAAAGCACGCCAAGGACCAGAATGGAAAGCGACAGGAACGCCTTGGTGAAGCCCGTCCAAGGGTTGTTGGTGAAGGAAGAGCGGAAATATAGCCAGGTGTCGTCGGCGAGGCGCAGCGTGCCGACGACGATATTGTTGTCGCCCTTCACGGACAGTCTGAGGTCGCGTCCGATCAGACCGCTTTCCCAGGCCAGCATCTTTTCGTGAATATCTTCCAGAGCCGTGCTGCGCTCGGTCTCATCGATGACCGGCGACCTCACCCAGCTGATCTCTACATGCTCCGAAGTCAGCTGTGTGGCGAGTTGCGGACGCTGCTCCGGCGCGGTTGCAGAGAGAAGGCGCTCCGCCACGACAATCTGTTCGGCGAATTGACGGGCGCGTTCCTCACGCACCGAACCGATTTCGAGGTATTCATAAAGCAGCGTGCTGCCTACAAACTCGAGCGATATCGCGGCCAGCAGCACCGCCATCACCTGCCCGATAAACCCCAGGGGCCAGAGATGTACGCGCATCAGAAGCGCTCGGCCTTCGGAACCATCATGTAGCCCACGCCGCGGATGGTCCGGATCAACTCGACGCCGTTGTCGCCCTGCTGCAGTTTGCGCCGCAGGCGGCTGATCAGCACATCGACGCTGCGGTCCGAAGACTCGCCGATCCTTGAGCGCGAGAGTTCCAGCAGCCGGTCGCGGCCGATGATGCGCTGGGCGTTGTCGAGCAGGACCACCAGGATCGCGAATTCAGCGCCCGAAAGCTCCACCTTGGCCTCGTTCGGCGCAAACAGCTCATGCCGGCGCAAATCCAGGGTCCAGCCCTCGAACTTGATCCGCTCCAGGCATTCGGATGTCGGCGCGCGCTCGACGGCACCGCGCCGCAGGACGGCACGGATGCGCGCCATCAGTTCCTTGGTGCTGAACGGCTTCGGCAGGTAATCGTCGGCGCCGAGTTCAAGCCCCAGAACGCGGTCGACCTCGCTGCCCAGGGCACTCAGGATGATGATCGGGACGTTGCTGTCGCGCCGCAGCGTGCGGCAGATATCCAGTCCGTTGCCACCCGGCAGCATCAGATCGAGCAGGATCAGGTCGACCGAGCGTTCCTTCAGCGTGCGCCACATTTCCGCCGGCGCCGGCGCGCTGAGGGCGTTGAACCCGTGCTCCCTGAGCCCGCGCGTGAGCAGAACGCGCAGCGCTGCGTCGTCTTCCACAATCAGGATTGTGGGCTCTGGCGAGGGTTCAGCGGGTGTGCCGTACAGCATAGATGCCTTGGACAGGATCAAATGACCTGCCAAGGTATCTTAGGTCGCGTCCAATTTCTAGAAAGGGTGACCCGGCGCCAGCCGGATCGGGGATACCGCTTAGACGAGGTCGAAGCGGTCCAGGTTCATGACCTTATTCCAGGCCGTGTTCACGCCGAAGGGGTCTGGGCTTGGTACGCAGTTGATTGCGGCACTCGCCCGATAACTGAGCGCCGAGGTCGACACGGATAGTGGACCTAGCCGGACCTCTATTTCGACTACGCATAGAAGGCGTCGGCCTTTGACGCCACGTACAGTGACTCCAGTGGCTTCGGTATTCGCCGCCACATAGCAAAACGTCAGCTTGAGTGTGGGCCGGATTCTTTATCGGAGTGGTGCCGATGCTGACCCCGCTTCGGCCCCGCCTATACGATCCTTGGAGTCGCCACACGGCGAGAGTAGCCCGGGTTAACACCTCAAGCCTGTGCGTCGTCAGATCATTTGGGACAGATGCGGTCGTGATTTAGCGGAGTGCTGGCCTCATCTGGTTGGTCGATCTTAGGCGGCGAGCTTGCGGTGAAGCAAGCGACGATGCTCGATGGTTTTTTGTTTGATGCGGTGTCGTTCCT
>CANJRD010000029.1 GCA_947476695.1 Rhodospirillaceae bacterium | reverse complement strand
GCCGTATCTGGCCGATAACATCCACGCCAATCATCCCCCCAGCATCCTTCCCGGCAAAAGGAAGGGACGCTGACACAAAGTCAGAGGGGGTCAGAATTGGACGCGAAAATCGCCCCTCAGGGGGTCAAAATTGCACGCGATTTTGCACTACGGCGCGAAGGCAGCGGCTTATGTTGACGCTTTCATGGGAGCGATCAACTGGGCAAGCGTGGATAAAATGTACGCTCAACGCCGCACCTGACCATGCGCGCGTCGGGCTTTGCCACATTGACAGCAGTCCTGTGACCACACTGACCATCCGCTAGCCACCCTGATGACCGCAATCAGCCATCCCGGCTACCAGCCCAGCCTGAGATCACTCGCCCACAGCTAAAATTAAAAAATCCCGACGCGCCATGCATGCCTGGGGCCCCCGCATTGAGCATACCCCCCGCCTGCCGGTTTCGGGGGGATGGGGGTCGGAATTGGTGGGGGCTGCCGGTGCAATCCACCGGCGCTGACGCCACGGCCCAGAACGGGAGGCAGGCATCTCTCTATGGTGCTTGCCCGGTGATTGCCCCAGGCAGTAATGGATATAGAACCGCTAGCCCTAATATCTCGTAAGTCATTGATTTGTAATGGTGCTGCCGCGCAGGATTGAACTGCGGACCTCCCCCTTACCAAGGGGGTGCTCTACCACTGAGCTACGGCAGCGTGCGGGGTGAAACCCGTTTGAGGGAGGGGTAGCCCCCCCGAAGAGGCGCGGAACATGCCACAAGCCCTCCGGCGAGGCAACCGAAGAGGAACCCGCTGAGATCGCTTATGTTTGTCGCGATACAGCGGCGGCGGCCCCCGCTGGAATTGACCGTTTCCGGCGCGATGTTAGGGTCGGGGGCGTGACAAACGACCCGCCCTCAGACAACGCGGTCCCCAAGCCGAACGCCAAAACACCCCGGCGCGCGGAGGCCCTTGCTGCCGCGCTGCGCGAGAACCTGCGCCGCCGCAAAGCGCAGGCGCAAGCCCGAACCGGCGCCCCGCCTGCACCCGAGCAGGACGAGCCGCAGGGCTGATCCTCTCAACAACTTGTGGCCCACACCCCCGTGGGCTACAAAATCGCCGTCGCAGCCCGCCATTGAGGGGGGCCGACGCGAGGGACCGGGATGTCGGTGCTGCCAGATACGTGGATCCGCAAGATGGCGCTCGAGCACGGCATGATCTCGCCGTTCACCGAGACCATGAAGCGTGACGGTGTCATTTCCTACGGCGTCTCGTCCTATGGCTACGACGCGCGCGTGTCCGACGAGTTCAAGATCTTCACCAACGTCGATTCCGCCATCGTCGACCCGAAGGACTTCTCGGACGTCGGCTTCGTCGACCGCAAGGTCGATCAGTGCGTCATCCCGCCGAACAGCTTCGCGCTGGCCCGCACGGTCGAGTACTTCAAGATCCCGCGCGACGTGCTGGTGATCTGTCTTGGCAAGTCGACCTATGCCCGTTGCGGCATCATCGTGAATGTCACCCCGCTCGAACCCGAGTGGGAGGGCCACGTCACGCTGGAATTCTCCAACACCACGCCGCTGCCCGCGCGCATCTATGCGAACGAGGGCGCGTGCCAGTTCATCTTCCTCAAGGCCGAGGGCGTTTGCGAAACGTCGTACAAGGATCGCAAAGGCAAGTATCAAGGCCAGCAGGGCGTGACGCTGCCGCGCCTTTGACCGACCTGCGCATCGGCAAAAGTGTATGTGGCGGGAGTCCCGCATCGGGGCCTAGAGTCGCGCGCGGCACGCGCATTGCCGCAGCCTAGCAACCTCGGCGCCTGTCACGGCCGGGGTGCGTTGAGCCAAATGTGACCTGTTCTTTTCCTGATTAAACAGGAGCCGAGACTCTTTTGGACGCTATTCGGATTCAGGGCGGCGTGCCCTTGCACGGCGACATTGTCATCGGTGGCGCCAAGAACGCGGCGCTGCCGTTGATGGCCGCGAGCCTGTTGACCGCGGAGCCGCTGACGCTCCCCAACATGCCCGAGCTGGCCGACATCGCGACCATGAGCAACCTGCTGCGCCAGCTTGGCGTGCGCATCGATCAGTCCGCCTTTGCCTTCGGCAGCGACGCGAGCGATGCCGGGGCCACGGGCCGCGTCATGACGCTGACGGCGGAAAAGATCACCTCCGTCACGGCGCCCTATGACTTGGTGCGCCGCATGCGCGCGTCGTTCTTCGTGCTCGGCCCGCTGCTGGCGCGCCAGGGCGAAGCCATCGTTTCGCTGCCGGGCGGTTGCGCCATCGGCGCGCGCGGTGTCGAGATGCACCTGAAGGCGCTCGAAGCGCTGGGCGCGAAGATCGAAGTCACCGGCGGCTACGTGCATGCCACCGCGCCCAAGGGCCTGACCGGCGCCCATATCACGTTCCCCAAAGTCACCGTCGGCGGCACCGAGAATCTGCTCATGGCCGCCGCGTTGGCAAAGGGCGATACGGTGCTGGAAAACGCCGCGCGCGAGCCGGAGATCGGCAATCTCGCTGAATGCCTCATTGCCATGGGCGCCAAGATCAGCGGCATGGGGTCGGGCACCTTGCGCATCACCGGCGTGCCGCGTTTGCATGCGGGTCGCTGCGCGGTCATCCCTGATCGCATCGAGACCGGCACCTATGCGATCGCCAGCGCGATCACGCGCGGACGCATCACCTTGCGCGGGACCCGCTTCGATCTGCTGGAAGGCGTGTTCTCCGTGCTGCGCCAGACGGGCGTCACGGTCGAGCCGACCGAGGACGGGGTCCTGATCGCGGCCGAGAACGGTCTTGTCGGCGTGGATGTCGTGACCGAGCCGTTCCCCGGTTTCCCCACCGACATGCAGGCGCAGTGGATGGCGCTGATGTCGACCGCCAACGGCGCGTCGATGATCACCGAAACGATCTTCGAGAACCGTTTCATGCACGTGCCGGAGCTGCGCCGCTTCGGCGCCGACGTGAACGTGCATGGGGCTTCGGCCATCGTGCGCGGCAAGAAGAAGCTCACCGGCGCGCCGGTGATGGCAACCGACCTGCGCGCGTCGGTGTCGCTGGTCCTGGCCGGCTTGGCCGCGGAAGGCGAGACAACGGTCAACCGCGTCTACCACCTCGACCGCGGCTATGAGCGCCTGGAAGAGAAGCTGGGCGCCTGCGGGGCCATCATCGAGCGCGTTTCCGGCGGTTGAGCCGGGCAAAAGGCTAGGCTTTTGGCGGCTCTGCGGGGAGGGTGGTCCAGCCCCGGAAAATCGTGTAAAAGCCGCCTTCTAACGCCCCCGCAGCTAGATTTTGCCCATGTCCGCGTCGCCCGAGCCGCTGGTTTTTGCCGTCCCCAAGGGACGCATCCTGGATGAGGCCCTGCCCATCATCGAGGCGGCTGGAATCGTGCCCGAGCCGGACTTCGGCGACGAAGGCAGCCGCAAGCTAAAGTTCGCGACCAATCTGCCGCATGTCAGCCTGATCCGCGTTCGCGCTTTCGACGTGGCGACCTTCGTCGCCTTCGGCGCGGCGCATATCGGCATCGCCGGCAACGATGTGCTGATGGAATTCGACTACGCCGACATCTACGCGCCGCTCGATCTGGGCATCGGCAAATGCCGTCTGTCGATCGCGCAGGAAACGAAGGCCGGCGACACGCTCGACCTCGACCGCCTCAGTCACGTGCGCATCGCCACCAAGTATCCGCACATCACCAGCAAGTGGTTCGCCGAACGCGGCATCCAGGCCGAGTGCGTGAAGCTGAACGGCGCGATGGAACTCGCCCCGTCGCTGGGTCTCTCGCCCCGGATCGTCGATCTCGTCTCGACCGGTTCGACACTGCGCGCGAACGGCTTGAAGGAAGTGCAGACGCTGGTCGAGATCAGCTCGCGCCTGATCGTCAACCGCACGGCGCTGAAAGTGCGCTCGGCGGAGATCGGCGGCTGGATCGAGAAGTTCCGCAGCGCCGTCGGCGCGTCCCAGAACGCGGCCTGATCCATGGTCGTGCGCCTTTCAACACGCGACGGCGACTTCGATGTGCGCTTCGGCGATCTCATCGCCAAGACGCGCGAACAAAAACTCGACGTCGATGGTGTCGTCGCCGACATCCTGGCCGATGTGAAGAAGCGCGGCGACGCGGCGGTGATCGACTACACCGCCCGGTTCGACCGTGTCGCGCTACAGGCCGCCCATCTGCGCGTCACCAAGGATGAGATCGCCGCCGCGATCAAGGCTTGCGAGCCCAAGACGCTGGAGGCGCTGAAGACTGCCGCGGCGCGTATTCGCGATTATCACGAACGCCAGATGCCGGCCGACGCGCGCTACACCGACCGCGAGGGCGTCTCGCTCGGTTGGCGCTGGACGTCGGTGGATTCCGCCGGCCTTTATGTGCCGGGCGGCACCGCGGCGTTGTTCTCATCGGTGCTGATGAACGCTGTTCCGGCCAAGGTCGCGGGCGTGAAGCGCCTCGTGGTCTGCATGCCGATGCCGGACGGCAAGACGCACCCGCTGATGCTCGCGGCCTGCGACATCGCCGGCGTGGACGAGGTCTATCGGATCGGCGGCGCGCAGGCGATCGCGGCCCTGGCTTACGGCACCGCGACCATCAAGCCGGTCGACAAGATTGTCGGGCCCGGCAACGCCTACGTCGCGTCGGCGAAGAAGCAGGTTTTCGGCACGGTCGGGATCGACATGGTGGCCGGGCCTTCCGAAGTCACGGTTGTCGCCGATGCGGCCAACGACCCGCGCTGGATCGCCGCCGATCTGTTGGCGCAAGCCGAACACGACGCTTCCGCGCAATCGATCCTGATCACCGACGATGCCGCCTTCGCCGATCGCGTGATGGACGCGGTCGTGGCGGAACTGAAGCGCCTGCCGCGCGGTGAGATCGCCACCAAGAGCTGGGACGATCACGGGCTTGTCGTCATCGCCGAGACCTTGAACGCCGCCGCGCCGCTGGTGGACCGCATCGCGCCGGAACACCTGGAACTCGCCGTCGAAGACCCGCAACCGCTCTTGAAAGCGGTCCGCCATGCCGGCGCGATCTTCATCGGCCGCTATACGCCCGAAGCCGTCGGCGATTACATCGCTGGCCCCAGCCACGTTCTGCCGACGTCAGGTTCCGCGCGGTTCTCCTCGGGCCTTGGTGTGTTCGATTTCCTCAAGCGCACGTCGCTGATCGAATGCACGGTCGATGGCTTGCGCGCCATCGGCGAGGACGCTTTGCGCATGGCCGAGGCCGAAGCGCTCGATGCGCATGCGTCCTCCATCGCCGTGCGCCTCAACATGGGCCGTGGCTGATGAGCCCCTCGGACGCCGGGCCGCGCAAGTCCATCGTCCGCATCCAGCTCGACGAGAAGTCGTTCCTGCGTCGCCGGCCCGAGGTTGAGCACGAGCGTGAGGTCGCGATGTTCGACCTGCTTGGAGACAACCTGTTCGTCCTCAAGGGCGAAGGCGCGGACCCCGGCCCCTATCACCTCGAACTTAAGATCGCCGGAGAACGCCTGGTCTTCGCGTTAAGCGACACCGCCGATGCGCCGCTGCAGGAGATCGTGCTGGCGGTAAAGGCCTTTCGTTCCATCATCAAAGACTACTTCGTGGTCTGCGAAAGCTATTTCGACGCGATCAAAAGCGCCTCACCTTCGCAGATCGAAGCGATCGACATGGGGCGGCGCGGTCTGCACAACGAAGGCGCGACCCTTTTGCGCGAGCGTCTGGAGGAGCACGTCGAGATCGATCACACGACGGCGCGGCGCTTCTTCACGCTGCTCTGCATCTTGCATATGCGCGGCTGACCGATGTCAGGCGTGCTTCCTTCCGCCGTGCTGTTCTGCTGCACGCTCAATCAGGTGCGCTCGCCGATGGCCGAGGGCATCATGAAGCGCTTCCATGGCTCGCGCATTTTCGTCGACTCCGTCGGCGTGCATACGGGCAAGCTCGACCCCTTCATGGTCGAAGTGATGTCGGAGATCGGCGTCGACATGCGCAAGCATCGGCCAAAGACCTTCGACTCGTTGGAAGATGAATCCTTCGACACCGTGATTGCGTTGTCGCCGCATGCCCAGCACAAGGCCGTCGACCTCGTGCGCTACATGCATTGCGATCTGCATTTCTGGAACACCTTCGATCCGACCCTGACGGAGGGCAGCCGCGATGCGCGCATCGCGGCCTACCGGCAGGTGCGCGATCAGCTCCAGCAGAAAATTCTCGACCTGTTCCCTGCGTCCTATTAGCCGCATATTGTTATGCCTCGCCTAACCAAGGAACGTATCTCAACGTGACGCTCGTACCTCGCCGTCCCTTAGTGCTGGCTTCCGCGTCGCCGCGCCGGCTTTCGCTGCTGGCCCAGATCGGCATCGTGCCGGATGGGGTAAGCGCGGCCGACATCGACGAGACGCCACTGAAGGACGAACTGCCCCGTCAGGCGGCCGTCCGGCTGGCCATCGCCAAGGCGTGCGCGATTGCGGCGCAGCAACCCGACGCCATCGTGCTCGCGGCCGACACCATCGTGGCCTGCGGCCGCCGCATGTTGCCGAAGGCCGAAACGCAAGGGGAGGTGCAGGCCTGTCTCGATCTGTTGTCCGGACGCCGTCATCGCGTCTACGGCGGGATCGCGGTCATCGCGCAAGGAAAGCTGTGGCAGCGTTGCGTGATGACGATGGTGCGCTTCGCGCGCCTGTCGGATGACGACAAGGCGGCCTATATCGCCGGCGGCGAATGGAAGGGAAAGGCCGGTGCCTATGCGATCCAAGGCCACGCCGCCGCCTTCGTTTCCGACATCTCCGGCTCGTACAGCAATATCGTCGGTCTCGACTTGCATGAGACGGCCAAACTTCTTCGCGCGGCATCGGCGTGAGCACGCCAGACGCCATCGTCGTGATGCGCAGCCCGGGCGAAACGCGTTTCGCCCTGCTCGCCGGCGATGATCTGATCGAGATCGTCCACCGCCGTGACGGGGTGCTGGCGCCGGGCGCTGTTGTCACCGGCCGCGTCGTCGGCCATGCGCCGGGATTTGCCTTCGTCGGCATCGGCGACGCGCAGCCCGGGGTCCTCAAAGTCAAAACGCCGCTGGTCGAAGGTTCGCATGTGATCGTGCGTCTCGTCGTCCCCGCGCGCCGCGACAAGGGCGCGGAGTTGGTGCGCGCCGATCGCGAAGCACCGGCGCCCGATCCTGCCGTGACATGGTGGGCGCGCCATCGCGACACTATCGAACAGGTGCAGGTCTCGCCGGCGGGCGAGCTGCGGCGGCTGAAGGCGGCGCTTCCGGACGCGCCCTTGACCGATGGCGGCCCTGACCCGTTCGCGAAGTTGGGCATCGATGCCGCCATCGAGGCGGCGCTGGATCCGGTGGTGCCTTTGCCGGGCGGCGCGGGCTTGGTTGTCGAACCCACGGCGGCGGCGATCTGCATCGACATCGATGCCGGGCGGAGAACGCCGGCGGCCGCGAACGTGGCGGCGGTCGCCGCGATCGCGCAAGCGCTGCGCCTGCGCAATCTGTCCGGCCATATCCTGATCGACGTTATCCCCGGGGCGCGCGGCGCGGCGCGGACCTTCGCCGAACAGCTTAAGGAAGCCGTGGCCGATGATCCGGCACCCGTCCAGATCGCCGGGGTGACGCCTCTGGGGATGGTCGAGCTGACCCGCCGGCGGGACGGCCTCGCCCTGGCAGAGACGTTATCCGATCCCGTCGCCGAGGCCGCTTACGCGGTTTTGCGGGGGGCCGTAAGGAGGGCCTTCGAGGACCAGGCCACCACCTTGGTCATCAACGCATCAGCGGAAGTTATCGCCCGGCTCCAGGGGTCTTTCCGCCCCGCCCTGGAGGCGGCCGCGGACCAGGGAAAATGTACGATCACGTTCGCCGTCAAATCCGACTGGCCGCCGGGGCGGGCAGAGGTTAACTCCCTTTGATCAAGGCTATTTTCCCCCACGCGCTGGACAGGAAACGGCTTTCCCTTGACGGCGCTCGCGCCGTGGACAATACCGCCTCATGGCCGAGTACCCGAAGACCGGCGAGACCACCGTCGCCATGTCGGACCCCACTGCGATCCGCGTCACCGCCCCGAAATGCGTGCGGTGCGGAACGTCTGTGGTGGCGCGTTTTCGGCCATTCTGTTCGCAACGCTGCTCGGATATCGATCTCGGCCAATGGGCCTCGGGCAGTTATCGTATCGCCACCCAGCAAGAAGCATCCGGTCACGACGACGAGACCGCGAGCTAACATCGACGGCAGAGGAACTCAGACAATGCGTTTCAACACCATGCGCCACGGCGCCGCAATCGTTGCGACCGTGGCTTTCGGTTGGATCGGTTTCGCCCAGGCGCAAGACAACCAGCCCGCGCCGGCAGCCCCCGCTGCTGATGCTTCGGCCACGGCGGCGGAAGCCCCGGCCGAACCGCAGCTTCCGCCGGAAGTCGCCAAGGGCAAGTACCTGGCCACGGCCGGTAACTGCAACACCTGCCACACTGTTGAAGGCGGCAAGCCGTTTGCCGGTGGCGTCAGCTTCCCGACCGACTTCGGCACGATCTTCTCGACCAACATCACGCAGGATGCCGACACCGGCATCGGCAAGTGGTCGCTCGACGATTTCAAGAAGGCGATGCGCACCGGCGTGCGTCCGGACGGACAGCACCTGTACCCGGCGTTCCCGTACACCGCGTTCACCATCCTCACCGATGAGGATCTGGCCGCGCTCTATGCGTACATGAAAACCATCGCGCCGGTGGCCGAAGCGCCGAAGCAGAACGTGATGAAGTTCCCGTTCAACCAGCGCGGCCTGCTGAGCTTCTGGAACAAGCTGTTCCTGAAGGAGGGCACCTTCAAGGCGCAGGCCAATCAGTCGGCCGAATGGAACCGCGGCGCTTATCTCGTCGAAGGCCTGGGCCACTGCGGCGCCTGCCACACCCCGCGTAACTTCCTGGGCGGCGAGCGCACCGATGTCGCGCTGAGCGGCGGCGTCTACAACGACAAGAACCGCAAGGGCGATTATCGCCCGTGGTCTGCGGTCAACCTGACCTCGGCTCCGGTCGGTCTCGGCCCCTGGTCGGTGGATGACATCCACGCCTACCTGAAGAACGGCGTCAGCAAGCGCGCCACCACCTTCGGCCCGATGAACGACGTCATCATGAACTCGATGAAGCACCTCACTGACGACGACGTGAAGGCCATCGCCACGTACATCAAGGCCTTGCCGCCGAAGTCGATCAACGGCAGCCCCAGCACAGACAAGGCGATGCTGAATGCCGGCGAGACGGTGTACACCGTGCGCTGCGGTACCTGCCATATGCCGACCGGCCTTGGTGCCGACTCCCTCGGCGTGCCGCTGGTTGGCAGCGCGGTGATCAATGCGTCGGATCCGTCCACGCTGATCAACACCATTCTGTACGGTACTGAGTTGCCGCCGCCGCCGTTCGTCAGCGGCCGCCGTCTGATGACGCCCCTCGCCGATGAAATGAGCGATGAGGAAATCGCTCAGGTTTCGACGTACTTGCGCGCGACTTGGGGTAATTCTGCCGGTGGCGTCACCGCCGCTCAGGTAGCCAAGCAGCGCTAGGCCAGCAGCGCTTTAGCGATCCGACGGACGGGCCGGGGCGAGAGGATCGCCCCGGCCTTTCCATTTTGGGGCCATATCGGCGGATTCCCCCGCGAATCGGGCGTGTTTCCAACGGCTTGAGCAGCCTCGCGGGCGCTGGACAGCCCGCAGCTTCTCTCTTATAAGACCGCCTCTCCACGGCTGTTCGCCGCAAATGCCCAGGTAGCTCAGTTGGTAGAGCAGGGGATTGAAAATCCCCGTGTCGCTGGTTCGATTCCGGCCCTGGGCACCATTTCCCAAAAGCGCGTTTGATCCACCGCCATTTTTGGCGTTTTTCTAAACGCTTCGAACGCCGGGCGAAGGTGTCGCGCTCATTTCGGTTTTTGTGCTGCGCCGCGCGGCGCAGCCTGATCTCATCGCACCCGATATCTCTTGCCCAATCGCAGAAGTATTTCCGCAAGGATGGGATCGACTCTGCTGGGCTCCGACGTGCCGTAGTCGGCGCAATATGCCCCCCAGTTCGGAAATCCATCCCGCTCCTGCAGGCGGGTTATTTTGAGCCGGCTAATTGCGGCGTATCGGGCTGCCAGAGCACTGAGGATCAGTTGCTCAAGCAGACCTTCATCAATTTCAAGAATCAAAAGGCAAGCTCCCCGACCTCACGCGTCCGCGCGCGGGCATATGGACTCACGGTATGAGGCCGTCCAACCTGTCAAAAGTACCGGCAATCGGTTGGTTGAGATTTGAAGAGGGGCGGCGCGCCTTACGCGCGTCGCTCCTGAGATGTTGCGCGCGACGCTGCTGACGGCGATGGCGCAAAGAACGTGCGACATGAGGTGGCGTGGTCAACGCCGCCATCAATCGGCGCATATATGTCGCAACCTGAAGAAGCTTCGATCTGACATCTATCGTCTAAGTCGCCACTGACACTAGATTCAGTAATAAAAGCAGCATGACATCATGATGTTCTCGTGTTGGTAAGTGGCAAGAATGTTCCCTCTCCCCTACGAAAGGGCGGAAGGAGACCTCGATGTTTATGCTTCTAATGCGCCGCGAGGGCGATGCGGTGCGCGCAATGTGTTACTCGGAATCTGAAGCTGAAATCCAACACCTCAAGGAAGTGATGCAGGAGAGCGCTGGTGTGCACGGCGCACTGTTTGTAGTGCGGGTGGATCACAACGAGTTGAGGCGCTTGATTTCCTGGGCGTAATGCGTGCCGTAGTCTTGCCGGCTCGGTCGCGCCATGGCCGGCGGGGGCTTAGATTAGTTGGCCAGCCGCATTTTACTCATGCGCAGTGTGGCCACCAAACCTGCTTCGGCCCAATCGAATGCGATACTGCCGCCCAGTTGAGCGGAAATGCTGCGGTCCACCAACTTACTTCCGAATCCTTCGCTCGCGGGCGGAACGACGGGTGGTCCGCCACGTTCCGCCCAGGTGATGACGATGATGTCTTCGTCATCGGCGTTGCAGGAAACATCCAGCGTTCCGCTGATCGACGACAGCGCGCCATACTTTGCCGCGTTTGTCGCCAGCTCGTGGATCACCATAGCGAGCGACGTGCTCGAGGCTTCGCCGACACGCATCTTCGGCACGGAGACGCGTATGCGGACGCTCGCTTCACGCTCGTCATAGGGTTCCAAAAGCACGGAAAGAAGATCGCCCAATAACGCGCCCTGGCCCGGTTGCCCTGGCACGGGACGAACAAGATCGTGCGCGCGTCCAAGTGCGGCAAGCTTATCGGTCAGCTCGCGAACCATATCCTCCTTCGTTGCCGTTGAGCGCGACGTCATCTCGGTCAGGCTGGATGCGAGCTGCAGCAGGTTCTTGACCCGATGGCTCATTTCCCCGGCAAGCAATTCGCTGGATTCTTCAGCCTGCTTACGTTGTGTGACATCCAGGAAGATGCCGAACATGACGCGATTGACAATGTCCGCATCCGCGCCCTGGCCGCGGGCCGATATCCAGCGGATATCGCCGCCCACCTGAACGCGGAAATCTATTTCGTAAGATCCCAATACGGCGCGTGTTGCCGAGAACGCGGAACTGACCCGCTCCAAATCGGCGGGATGGATGTTTTGCGATAACATCGCGAACGAAAGCCGCTCGCCTTGCTTAGGCACGCCCCAAAGGTCGTACGCCGCCTCGTCCATGGCATCGGTATCCACGTTCCATGCCCACAGCGCGACCCCGGCGGCACGCGTGGCGGCGCGAAGATGTTGTTCACCCCACACCGGCATTTGGACGTCGGCGTCACCTCGGCCATCCTTGACGGAACGAAGATCGCGGCTGCCGGCAGCGTCAGCGACCGAGTGGGAGGGCGTCATCGAATTACCTGTTGTTGGCACGCTCGATAATCGAGCGAAGGGCGTCTTGTCGCATCCTCGAAGGACGGTTTCGCAACTATCGCGGTAGCTGGCCGTTCAGCTTTTGAAACGGTGATCAAAATGGCATTTACGGCAGACATGCTGCGTTCACGCGCAGCCGACGCATTTAGTCAGTCCGAGAGGTGGAGCAGCCTCAAGGCCCAAGCGACCTGGCGCGACATCGCCCAGCACTGGGAAGCCATGGCGGTGCTTACGGAACGTATAGATCGGACGCGGAGCAAGTCGCTCGCAGAGGCTTAAGGTCTTCACTTAGCGTCATAAATGATCTGGCCGCCCGGCTTGCGCGCTGACGGGCGGCAGCGTGTCTTTAGCGACGACGTAAATGAGACTTGTACCGATATAGGCTAAGCCGGACGGGTTGTACGGACAGTATTGAGATATCACGTTGCAAAATCGCGTGCAATTTTGACCCCCTGAGGGGCGATTTTCGCGTCCAATTCTGACCCCCTCTGACTTTGTGTCAGCGTCCCTTCCTTTTGCCGGGAAGGATGCTGGGGGGATGATTGGCGTGGATGTTATCGGCCAGATACGGC
>CANJRD010000028.1 GCA_947476695.1 Rhodospirillaceae bacterium | reverse complement strand
TTGCTTTGAGCCCCAACCATCCCCGCGCCATTGATATCAATGCCTGCGCCCATCCGGAATTTTGGAAAATTTTGGCGCACTCGGGCGCGACCGAGTGAACCTGAACAGCCAGGGCGGGGGTTCAGCGACAAAGTGCCTGGGTGGGGGTCGGGGAGCGGCGATGCGGGGCGGAGTTGGGGATCAGCGGCGCTGACGCCAGCCCCGTTCCATCATGTCTGCTGAACGCACCATCACGGCGTCTAGTTCAGTCTACCTTTCTGATCACACGCTGTTCACAGTGATCACACTTCCTGAGCCCAATTGGCCTTGACGTTGTGTCATGGTCGGCGCAGAAAAGTGATGCGTGACATGAATTTAGGTCATGTGAAGCGGTTAGCTCAGCGGTAGAGCACACGCTTCACCATGCGGTGCCGGCGCTTCGCGAGTTCGACCGCGATTTTCGAGCCGGTGTGATAGCCCATGAGATCGAACTCGTTCACGTCGAGATCGTCGAGCACCTCGGCCATTGCCTCGGCGTAGTCGCGGATGGTGGGCGGTGTGGCAGGCGGGTCGGACATGCCGAAGCCGGGTGTGTCGGGCGCGACGGCCAGCCGATCCTTGCCCATCTCGGCCAGCCAAGTCTCATAGACGGCGCCGGACAGCGGGCTGATGTGGAAGCAGACCAACGGCCGCCGGCTGGTGCGGCTCGATCCGGCAAGGCGCAGATGGATCTGGCCGAAAGGTCCGTTGACGTAGTTGCGCCGCAGCCGTGCCGGTTCCATCGATGCTCCCTGCGAAATCAGACCGCGACCCTATCACGATGCGAGCCGATGACGAGCCGGTCGCACACGAAACCATTCTCCCCGTTGTCCTCCTAATTCACATCTCGACAGGGCGGCCTGTCTCAACCCAAGATCGCGGCTTCGGAAAGCGGGGCAAGATTTTCTGCCTCATGCGGAGCGCGATCGCGGAGTTCGCCTGTCTCTTCTTTGATGCCGATGACTGTGTCTGTGTGGCCGACGTGGTCGACGCGCCGATCAAGCGGATCGCCATCAAGCGCGCGACCGAGCTGATGCAGGCTCGCCCCGGCGTCGTCGGCTTCCAGGTCTGGAGCGTCGGCGCCAAGGTCGCGGAACACTTCATCCCGCTGTCGGAACGAAGCGACAATTCAGCGGAACCGGCGTCGATCACACAATCTGGCGCGGCTTAGCTCGCCGGCGGTTCGACGAAGTTCTTGTTGTGCTGCGGGAAGGCCTCGAAGCCCTTCAGCATGTATTCCCAATACAGGATCGGAAGTCCGGTCGTCTTGATGAACCAGTTGATGTGGTTCTCCTTGGCCGGATTCAGCGGCAGCGTCGGCGTCGGCTTGCCGCCGTAGATGAACTCCGCCATCAGCGTCTTGCCATAAGCGGTGGTCAGCGGGCAGGAGGCATAGCCGTCGTAGGCTTCCTCGACCGATCCGCCGGCCAGCAGATGCAGGATGTTGCGCACGACGACCGGCGCTTGCTTGCGCACGGCGGCGGCGGTCTTGGAGTTCGCTGTTCCCGCGGCATCGCCCAGGCCGAACACGTTCTTGTACTTCACGTGCTGCAGCGAGTTCGCGTGCACGTCTGTCAAGCCACCGGCATTGGCGAGTGGGCTGTCCTTCAGGAAGGCCGGCGCGCCTTGCGGCGGTGTGACGTGCAACATGTCGAACGGCAGGCTGATGCGCGTGCCCTGCTTGTCGCCGCCGACGATCTCGAATGTCGCGGTGCGGTTCGGGCCGTCGACTTCGACCAGGTTGTGCTGATACTGCACGATGATGCCGTGACCGGCGGCGATCTTCACCAGTTCGCGCGCATAGAACGGCACGCCGAAGATCGCGGGCGTCTGCGTCAGGAAGCGCACTTCGCAAGATTCGCGGATGCCGATGCGGCGCAAGTGGTCGGCCGCGAGATAGGCGATCTTCTGCGGCGCGCCAGGGCACTTGATCGGCATCGGCGGCTGCGTGAACAGAAGCTTGGCGCCCCGCTGCACGTTCTTCAGCGTCTCCCAGGTGTAGTTGACGGTCTCGGGCGAATAGTTGCTGCACAGGCCGTTGGAGCCCAGGGCCTCGCGCAAGCCTTTAATGCCGTCCCAATTGAGGACGAGGCCGGGGCAGACGACCAGATAGTCGTATGTCACGACGTCGCCCGAAGCCAAGGTGACCGCGTTGCGTTCCGGGGCGAAGCTGGCGGCGGCATCCTTGATCCAGGTCACGCCTTCGGGGATCAGTGTGCGCTCCGCGCGGCGCGTCTTGTTCAGATCGTAGACGCCCGCGCCCACCAGCGTGAACGCCGGCTGGTAGTAATGCGCCTCGGACGGCTCGACGATCGCGACGTTCACGCCATCATGATGGTCGTGCCGGCGTAGCTCGGCCGCGACCGTGATGCCGGCGGCGCCGCCGCCGATGATCAGCACTTGATGATGCGAGTTCGTGGCCATCGCGATCTTCCTTGTCAGACGATTCGCGGGCATCAGATCACCTCGCCGGGAGCCGGACAAGGGGCGGGGGATTAATCTTCTCCGGCGGAGAAGCGCTTACTCAGGTGCGTATATATGAGCAGTGCCGGTGGGATCGGTCACCACCGTCCGACCCGTGGCATCGGTCGCGACCGACGACGGCGTCAACGCGATCTTCCCCGCGCCGCCCGGGATGTCGAGCATGTAGGTTGGATGGGCGAGGCCGGAGAGGCGTCCGCGCAACGCGGCCACCAGCGCCTGACCCTCGTCGAGCGGCACGCGGAAGTGGCTGGTGCCCGGCGCGAGGTCGAGCTGATGCAGGTAGTACGGCTTGATGCGGGCGGCCAGCAGCGCGCGCATCAACGCCTCAAGCGCTTCGACACTGTCGTTCACGCCGCGTAACAGCACGCTTTGACTGATGAGCGGGATGCCCGCGTCGACCAAACGCGCGCAGGCGGCGCGCGCCGCCTCGGTCAGTTCGGAGGCGTGATTGGAATGCACGCCGACAAAGAGGGCCTTGGTCGTGCGCTTCAATGCGGCGATCAGATCGGCCGTGATGCGCTCCGGCGCGACGACCGGCAAGCGCGTGTGCAGGCGGATCACCTGTACATGGTTCATCGCATCCAGGGCCGCGACGATCTCGCCCAGCCGGCGCGGCGACAGCACCAGCGGATCGCCGCCGGTGAGGATGACTTCATAGATGCCGGTATCGCCCGCGATGTAGTCGAGCGCCGCCGACAGGTCGGTGGACGACAAGGTGCCGCCTTCGGGTCCGACGACTTCACGCCGGAAGCAGAAGCGGCAATACACCGCGCAAGCATGCGTCGGCAGCAACAGCACGCGATCAGGATAACGATGCACGATGCCGCGCACCGGCGAATGCGCCGCATCGCCGATGGGATCGGCGCGCTCGGCCGGTGTGGTTTTCAGTTCGTTCGCGCTGGGAATGAATTGCAGGCCTATGGGCACGCGCGCGGCGCTGTCGTCGAGCAGCTCGCGGATCGCCGGCGGGATCGCGATGGCATAGCGCGCGGCGACCGCTTCGAGCGCGGGCAGGTCGCTTTCGGCGATCAGACCGGCGGCGACGAGCTGGCGCGGCGCGGTGAGGGTGGGGACGGCGTCCATAGCCGAAGGAAATCGGCTAAAGCGCGGGCCAAATCAACCCCTCTAGTTGTCCCGCAGGCCGTCATCGCCGGCTTCGGCAGGGTCAGCCGCAGTTCTGCTGGTCCGTGCAACCGGCACGGGCGCGATGTGGCAGGCGGACGACAGGTTCGTCACCAGACCGCCGGCCTTGGGTTGCGACAGATGACGCACCGAGATGCCGCGTCCGCCAGCGACGGCGGTAAAGCTGACCGTGCTGAGCGGGACCGCCGGTATCGCGGCCGCCGCGATGGCCCCGCCGGATACGGTCAGCACGCCGTGCGGCGGGATGCTGGCCGAAGTCCATGTGCCCAGCGTCGTGCCCGTGGCGGACCGCAACGTGACGGTGGCCGCCTGTGCGGTCGTCATGCGGTTGGTGAATTCGAGCCCACTCATCAAGGTCGTGTGCCCCGCGCCCGCGACGCCGCCGAACACGCCGCCCGCCTCGCAGCTGGTCAGGTCGCTGGCGATGCCGTTGGCGACAACCACGCTTTGCACCGAGCCGATGAACGTGCCCTTCACGCCGAACTGCAAAGCGGCCGCGCTCTGCGACGGCGTCAGCGCCGGCGTGGCGCCCGCAATGATCGTTGAGACATCCACTTGCAGGTATCCAAGCGCGGGCATGGAGGCGCTGGTCCAAGTCGCGAGTTGTTTGCCGGAGCTGGCGTCGTACAGGGCGACCGTCGCGGTGCCGGCGGATTTGCCGAGGCTGACGAAGCGCAACTGCGACGTTGCGCCGCTGGCGACGGGCGTCGCCCCCGTGAGCAGCGTTTCCGGCGCGAAGGCGATCAGCGGCTTCGGCGATGCGGCGAGACGTCCTTGGCTATTCTGCGCTTGTGCGGCTGTGCCGATCACGCAAGCCAAGATCAGGGTTCCAAAGCGTGCTGAGCGTTTCATGAGTCGCGCCTCCGCCGGTGGTGCCTGACTCTGACAAACGCCGCCGCGCAAGGCTACGCAAATGCGCGGCGTGCCCGGACAATGTCGCTTCCCGTCTGCGCTGCGGCCTCACAACTGCCGCGCAACGATGGCGCGGTCAGGGCTGACCGCTGCCGAACTGGCCACGGCCGCGACCACCACCACCGCCCCCAGCTTCCGGCGGCGCGCCGGTATTGCCCTGACCGAGGTTGCCTTGTCCCATGTTGGGCGGGGCCGCATTGGGTTGGCCGGGATCGCCGCCGCCCGGTGGTCCGCGCCGGCGACCGTTCCCGCCGCCGTCTTGTCCGCCGTTGGGCGGGGTCTGCCCGACCCCTTGGCGTCCAGGGAATCCGCGCCCGCCATCCGGCGCGGGCACGCCCGGCGTCGGTGCTGCCGCTTGCGGCGCTGCGCCGGGGGCGTTGGTCAGCGGCTGCGGCGGCGCGCCGGGCGCGCTGTTGAATGTGCCGATGCCGTTGGTGTTTGGCGCGGCGAAGTTCGGCTGAGCAGGTGCCGGCGCTTGCGGCGGCGGCGGGGTGATGACACGGCGGCGGAAGCCGCCACGGTTCCCATCCGGCACGCCGGCTGGATTGCCCGCGTTCGTTCCCGGCGGGCCGCTGCCCCAGGCATTGTTGCCGCCGCGATTGAAGTCGGGACCCCGATTGAAATCCGGACGCTGGCCGATGTTGCGTTCGCCGCGCTCGTTGCGATCGCCGCGACCGGGATCGGCGATCATCGGCCGGCGCGGGAACGCCGTGTTGCGCACGCGCGGGAAGTTCTGGTCGGCGCTGCGGAAGTTGCGGTTGTTGGCGAAGACGTCGTAACGGCCGCGCCAATCGAACCTGTCCAACGCATCGCGCCGCATCGTGCCGCGATTCACCAGCTTCAAGTAGGCGACGTTACGCGTATACGGCGCGCGATAGGCCTCGCCCGGCGCCAGCGGCACCCAGCGCGACGGACGTGTCGAGCGCGAATGGAACCGCCATGGATCGCCGCCGGAGAAGGCGACAAGCGCCGGCGCATAGATCGGGCGGCGCATGCGTTCGCCCGGCGTCCAGCCCCAACGTCCGCTCACATAAACCCAGCGGCCGTAATGGAACGGCGCGAATCCCCAAGGCTGATCGTCGACCCAGGTCCAGCCCCACGGGTTGACCCACATCCACTGCCCGAAGGCGTATGGCTCCCAGCCGTAGGGGACCGCGGCGGGGTACCACACCGCGCCGTAGTCAGGCGTCTTCTGCCAGCTGCCGGCGTTGTCGAGATCGGCATAGCCCGGCATGTCGTCGCCGACGTATTCGCGCGACGGGCTACGCTCGCGCGCGTTCTCGCGCATCTCGGCCCACTGATCGAGATCGGTCGGATAGGGAGCGATGTGGCGCACCATGCCCGAGGCATTGGCTTCCACGGCGTCGCCGGCGCGGATTTCTTCGCGTCCGCGCGATGTCTCCACTTCCGCTTTGCCGCGGAACACGACAATGCGCGTCGGCTCCGAACCCAGACCGGAATCGATGCGATAGGCGCCGGGTTGCAACAGGCTGATCGTGCCGTGCGCGGCGACGATCGAGAGCTTCTCATCGTCGAACAGCGTGCGCGGACGGATGTCGATGCTGCCGTCGTCGGCGGTGATCGTCGTCGTGGTGTCGTCCAGCGCTTCGACCGTGGTGGCGGTGCGGCCGCCGAGGCGCAGCGTCGTGTTGCCGAACTCGATCTCGGCGCGGCCATCGGGCGCGGTCGCGAAACTCATGCCGCGTGCGACGGGAAAATTCTGCTGCGCTTCCGACCAGTCTTGGTCGTCGGCGTCCTTGTAGGTCATGCGACCTTCGATGGCGCTGATGCGTCCCGCGCGATCCGGTGGCGGCGGTCCATCGTCATCTTGCGCAAATGTCCGCCCCGTGGCGATTGGCGCGATTGCGCAGGCCAGCAGCACAATCAACGACAGCCTGACGCCCGACGTCATGACGAAATCCTTTCGGGGGCGAATGCGCCCTGATCGCACGATGGACTTTTCGTGCGGCAAAAGTGAGGCCGCATCGAATTCGCATCGCATGTCAGCAATCCTGCCCCTTGCGGTGGCGCGCGACCATGAAATACTGCGCGCCGTTTCAAGCCTTTGCATCTCAGTAGGATACGTCAATGAAGCCGGCCGCCGCAGTGTTCGCCAACATGAGCACGACGATCTTCGAGGTCATGTCGCGCCTTTCGGTCGAACACAACGCGGTCAATCTCGGACAAGGCTATCCGGACGGCAACGGCCCCGACGACGTGCGCGAACAAGCGCAGATTGCGCTGGCGGATCGTCCCAACCAGTACCCGTCGATGTGGGGCGTGCCGGAATTGCGTCAGGCTGTCGCGGCGCATGGGAAGCGCTTCTATGGCTTGGACATCGATCCGATGAACGAGGTGCTGGTGACCTCGGGCGCGACGGAAGCGCTGGCGAGTTGCCTGCTCGGGCTGATCGAGCCCGGCGATGAAGTCGTGATGATCGAGCCGCTCTACGACAGCTATCTGCCGATCGTGCGTCTGGCGGGCGGCATCCCGAAGCTGGTGCGTCTCACGCCGCCCGATTGGTCGTTGCCTTTCGATGCGCTCGAGAAGGCGTTCTCGGCCAAGACCAAGCTGATGATCCTCAATTCCCCGATGAACCCGACCGGCAAAGTCTTCACGCCGGAGGAGCTCAAGTTCATCGCCGGACTTCTCGAGCGTTTCGATGCCTATGCCGTCTGCGACGAAGTCTACGAACATCTCGTCTATGACAATCACAAGCACATCCCGCTGATGACGCTGCCGGGTATGCGCGAGCGCTGCCTGCGCATCGGCTCCGCCGGCAAGACGTTCTCGCTGACCGGGTGGAAGATCGGCTACATCACCGGCGCGCCCGGCGTGCTGCAGCCCGTCGCCAAGGCGCATCAGTTCCTGACGTTCACCTCGGCGCCGAACCTGCAACGCGCGGTCGCCTACGGCCTCCAGAAGGACGATTCCTACTTCAAGGGGCTCGCCGCCGAACTGTCGACCAAGCGCGACAAGCTGTCGCAAGGGCTCCGCCAGAACGGCTTCGATGTGATGCCGACCGCCGGCACATATTTCATCTGCACCGATATCTCGGGCATCTCTGGCGGTTTGAACGATGTGGAGTTCTGCCAGAAGCTGACGCGCGAAGTCGGCGTCACCGCCATTCCCGCCAGCGTCTTCTATGAAGGCGCGCCGCCGACGAATTACGTCCGCTTTGCGTTCTGCAAGGACGTGCCGATGCTTGACGAGGCGCTCCAGCGGATCGCTGCCAAGTTGCCAAAGATGCGCGCCTAGGCGCGCGATTGTTCAACGCGCAGTTTGACGGCGAGGCGAATCCACTTCGCCCCGCTACCTGTATGCATGCTTTGGCCAACGTCCCCAAACAGTGGTACTGTTGTTCGAATTCAGGGAGGGGGGCTTTTCGGTATGCGGCAGCGACTGTGGGCGCAGGCTTTGGCCTTCGGCGTGGCGGGATGCCTTCTCGTCGGCTGCAGCAAGAAGGATGCAAAGCCCGCGATCACCGCGCCGATGAGCGGCGCGCAGGCGCAGCAGGCCGGACAGTCTGGTGTGGCGGTGACCCCGGTCGCCGCCGGCATCGCCTTGCCGCCCGGCTATAAAGTCGACCCCAGCCGCACCTTCGTCCTCGGCACGGATGAGAACTGGACCGGCCGTCTGTCCTACAGCACCTCGATCACGGCCGACGACGTTTATGACTTCCTGCATCGCGAGATGCCCAGCTTCGGCTGGACCGAAACCACGGCCATGCGTTCCGACGTCAGCCTGCTGAATTTCGTGTCCACCAACGGCACCCGTGTCGCCACCGTCCATATTGAGCGCAGCAGCGGGATCGCCGGTGGCAACACCCGCGTCGACATGGTGGTCGCGCCCGTCACGACCAAAGGCAGCAACAGCCCGCGCCCGGCCGGCGCGCCCGGTCGGTAGATCAGGCCGATAATCGTCACGGCCGTTCTGAGAACTACATTCATCGCGTGAGCGTTGTTGAACCGTCACAGGGGACGGTTCACGGCGCATGTCCGCATGGCGGGTTCTTCCGATGGTCTTGCTCCTGGCCGGCACTTCGCCAGCCGGGGCCAAGACGTTTGCGCTGACGCCTTCACAAACGGCCATTGGCGCGGTGTCGAGCGCGGTGGCCCGTTCCGGCGAAACCGTTTCGGATCTCGCGCGGCGCTTTGACCTTGGCTTCACCGAGGTGATGGCCGCCAATCCGGATCTCGATCCGGATGCGCCGATCGGCGGGCGAACGGTCATCCTGCCCGCTTTCCACATTCTTCCGGAGGGACCGCGCCAAGGCATCGTCGTCAATCTGGCGGCGCAGCGGCTGTTCTATTTTCCCAGCGCGACGCGTGTTGTGACGTTCCCGGTGGGGGTTGCGCTGGCGGGCCATGAAACGCCCCAGGGCGCGACCACCGTCGTCGACAAGCAGCGCGAGCCGACCTGGCGTCCGACGCCGACGATCCGCGCCGATCAGCCGTGGCTGCCGGCGTCCGTCGGGCCGGGGCCGCAAAATCCCCTCGGGGCGGCGGCTTTGTACCTCGGCTGGCCGGCTTATCTCATCCACGGCACCAATCGGCCCGACGGCATTGGACGATCGGGCAGCTATGGTTGTCTCAGTCTCTATCCGGAGGATATCCGCGCGCTGTTCGACGCCGTACCGGTCGGAACGCCAGTGCGTGTCGTGCGCCAGGACGTCGCGGCCGCCTGGAGCAACGGGCGTCTGGTCGCGCAGGTCTATCCCAACGAGGAGCAGGGCGCGGGGCTGCGGTCGTTGGGCGACGTGAGCCAACGCGTGACCGCCGATCTCCGAGCCCGTCTGAAACGGCTCGCTGCGCTGCGCCGGGTGGAGGTCGATTGGGCGACGGTGGATGCCGCGCGTTGGGATCGCTCCGGTCTGCCGGTCACCGCGGGCCGCTGACGTCCGACAAAGCAACCGCAGCGTTCGGCAAAGCGTAAGTGCGGTACCCCAATCGGCTGGATGTGTTCCGATGGCCCAGTACGTCTGCAAGATCCTTGATCGTCATGCCCGCCAGCTTCGCCTGGTGCCTGTCACCGCCGACAGCGACCGCGATGCGATCAATCGAGCGATCCTGCTGCAACTGGTGACCAGTCTGGGTGCCGGATTCCAAGTGTGGACCGGAACGCGCCTGGTGATGTCGTTCCAGAACCATCGCCCGGCCTGGCGCACCGAGCCCGCCAATACCGCGCGGGGTCATACGTCGCTGCGGGCTGCGTCTTCACGCCAAGCTGCCCCCGAGCCGCCGGCCCATTGAGGGGAACGGGCCGGCGGGCGCGCTTTACGTCGCGTCAGCGCGCGGGGCGGCGAGATTCTACCGGACGGTCCTTGCGACGTACTGTCGCCAGCTCACAAGCCCCTCTATTTCGGCGACCAGAACGCGGTCAAAGCCCTGTTTTTCTGAGGCTTTCACGAAGGATTGCGTTCATACAGCGGACGCTTGCGGCCCAAGACGTGGCTCATACCCTCGCAATATGATCCGTTCGGCTCGTGGGGGAGTATGAACGCAGTGACGGGACCGTCCTCGGGACGGGTTGCCGCGCTGATCTTTGGCCTGAACACGCACTTTTTCAGAAGACCCTTTGTCTATGACGCATTCTCGCGATGTTCGGACGCCCGCATCGGGCGCCGTGACTCATAACGGCCTGTCCGCGCCGGGGCCTGGGCTGACCGGCCGCCGGATCGTGATCGGGCTGGCCGTGCTGGCCGCCGTGATCGCCGCGGTCGTTGTCGGCCGCCAGCTTCTCGGCGGAGCCGGCAAGCCGCCCGTGGCCCCGCCGGTGGCCGTGATGCTGGGCGCCGCCAAAGCGGAAGACGTCGCGATCTACGTCACGGGCATCGGCACCGTGCAGGCCTCCAACACCGTCACCGTGAAGGTGCGCGTTGACGGCGAGATCAAGCAGGTGAATTTCACCGAGGGCCAGGACGTGAAACAGGGCGAGGTGCTCGCCCAGATCGATCCGCGTCCGTTCCAGGCCCAATTGGGAATCGCGGAAGCGGCGCTCGCGCGCGATCAAGCGACGCTCGCAAATGCCAAGCGCGATCTGGATCGCTCCCTCGGCCTGGTCGATGGCGGCTTTGCCAGCCGCCAGACCGTCGATACCCGCCGCGCGCAAGTCGCGCAGCTTGAAGCCGCCGTGCGCGGCGATCAGGCCCAAGTCGACACGGTGAAGCTGCAGCTTGGATACGCCAACGTGGTCGCGCCCATCGCCGGCCGCACCGGTGTGCGTCTGCTCGACCAGGGCAACATCGTGCGGGCGTCGGACAATACCGGCCTTGTGGTGATCACGCAGCTCGAACCGGTGTCGGTGATATTCACGCTGCCGCAGGAAGCGCTGGATCGCGTGACGGCGGCGCAGAAGGCCTCCGGCGATGCGCTCACCGTACTCGCCTATGGGCGCGAGGATGCCGTGACGCCGCGCGCCGAAGGCAAGCTGTTGCTGGTCAACAATCAGATCGATCCGGCGAGCGGCACGGTTCAACTCAAGGCGACGTTCGCGAACGCCGACCACAAGCTGTGGCCGGGGCAGTTCGTCAACGTGCGGCTTCTGCTGGATGTGCGCGACGGTGCCGTGACGGTGCCGGCGAGTGTGGTGATGAACGGCCCGAATGGGCCGATCGCCTATGCCGTGAAGCCCGATCAGACGGCGGAGATCCGCCAGCTCAAGGTCGAACAGGTGCGCGATGGCGTGGCATTGGTGACCTCGGGACTGGCTGCGGGCGATACGGTCGTGACCGAAGGCCAGTTCAAGCTGCGCCCCGGCGTGCGCGTTGTTGAACAGAAGCGCGATGCGGCCGGTACCGCTGTGTCCGGGGGCAAGCCCGCCGACGCGCCCAAAGGTGCGCCGTGAACCCGCGCGATGCTGGTGAACGCCCCGGCGTCGGGACCGATGTCGCGGTGAAGGCCGGGTCGATCTCGGCCATCTTCATCAAGCGTCCCATCGCGACTTCGTTGCTTGCGATCGCCATCATGCTGATTGGCCTGGCGGCATTCCCGTTATTGCCGGTCGCGCCGCTGCCGCAGGTGGAGTTCCCGACGATTTCCGTCAGCGCGGCCTTGCCGGGCGCGAACCCCGACACGATGGCCTCCAACGTCGCAACACCGCTCGAGAAGCAGTTCTCGGCGATTCCCGGCCTGACGCAGATGAGCTCGTCGAGCTCGCTGGGGGCGACCAGCATCAATCTCACGTTCGATCTCGACCGCGACATCGATTCCGCGGCCCAGGACGTGCAGGCGGCGATCAGCGCCGCCGGCGGCCAGTTGCCGCAGATGCCCAACCCGCCGAGCTACCGGAAAGTGAACCCGGGTGACGCGCCGATTATGATCGTGTCGCTCAGCTCCGACGTGTTTCCGTTGACCCAAGTCTCGGATTTCACGGAAACCATCTTCGCCCAGGCGCTGTCGCAGGTGAACGGCGTCGGCGGCGTGACGATCTTCGGCAGCCAGCGGCCCGCGATCCGCGTGCAGGTCGATCCGGCGCGGTTGGCCGCGACCGGCCTCGATCTCGAAACCGTGCGCAGTCAGGTCGCCATCGCCAGCACCAACGCGCCCAAGGGCAGTCTCGACAGCACCCGTCAGACCATGACGGTCTACAACGACGACCAGATCTTCGACATCGGCACCTGGAACGATGTGGTGCTCGCCTATCGCAATGGCGCGCCGATCCGTGTGCGCGACATCGGTCAGGCCGTGAATGGGCCGGAGAACACGCGGGTCACGTCGTTTGCCTACGGTGGGCCTGCCGCGCCCGAAGCCCTGAAAAAGTTCGATCACACCCCGGCGATGGTCATCGGCATCAACAAGCTGCCGGGCGCCAACGTGATCGAGGTATCCGATCGCGTGAAGGAATTGCTGCCGCGCCTGCAGGCGGCCTTGCCGCCGGCGGTGGAGGTGAACACCTTTGCCGACCGTACGATGACCATCACGGCATCGGTGAACGACGTGGAATTCACGCTGGTCCTCACCGTGCTTCTGGTGGTGATGGTGATCTACATCTTCCTGCGCAACGTCGCCGCCACGGTCATTCCCAGCGTGACGATCCCGCTGGCGTTGTTAGGCACCTGCGCGATCATGTACGTCGCGAAGTTCTCGCTCGACAACATCTCGCTCATGGCCTTGACGATCGCGGTCGGGTTCGTCGTCGACGACGCCATCGTCATGCTTGAGAATATCTATCATTACGTCGAGCGGGGCGAGGATCCGAAGGCGGCGGCGCTCAAGGGCTCGGCTGAGATCAGCTTCACGATTATATCGATCTCCGTGTCGCTGATCGCCGTCTTCATCCCGATCCTGCTGATGGGTGGGATCATCGGCCGCGTGATGCGCGAGTTCGCGTATACCGTCGCGATCATGGTGGCGGTGTCGGTGGTGCTGACGCTCACCCTGACGCCGATGCTTTGCGCGCAATTCCTCAAGGCCCCGCGCGGCGACGAAAAGCACGGCCGCCTCTTCACCATGTTCGAGGATGGCTTTGCCCGCATGCTGGCCGCTTATGGCCGGGGACTGAGGTTCGTGCTCAACCACCAGCGCCAGACGCTGGCGAGCTTCGTCCTCACGGTCATCGCGACTGTGCTGCTGTTCGTCTTCATCCCGAAGGGTTTCTTCCCGCAGCAGGACACGCGCTCGATGATCGCTGTGGTCGAAGGACCGCAAGACAAGTCGACGCGCGGCATGATGCAGGCGCTCACCGACGTCGGCAACATCATCAAGCACGATCCCGACGTGATGGACTTCGCCACCTATCAGGGCGGCGGAGGGTCCAACACCGGCAACCTCTTCATCAATCTCAAGCCCAAGTCGGGTGACACAACCCCGGCCGATCAGGTGATCGGGCGCCTGCGGCCACAGCTCGGGCGCGTGATGGGCGTCAACACCTTCATCCAGGTGTCGCAGGATTTGAACTTCGGCGCCCGCCCGACGCGCACGCAATATCAGTACACGTTGATCGACGCTGACCTGAAGGAGCTCTACGAATGGGCGCCGCGCGTCACGGAACGCCTGCGCCGCGAGCCCCTGCTTGCGGATGTCGCCAGCGATCAGCAGAACGGCGCGCTGTCGGTGAACCTGACCATCGACCGCGATGCGGCGGCGCGGTTCGGCATCCAGCCGTCATTGATAGATGCGACCCTCTACGACGCCATCGGTCAGCGGCAGGTCGGGCAGTACTTCACCCAGGTGAACAGTTATCGCATCATCCTTGAGGTGACGCCGGAACTGCAGGGCGATCCCGCGCTTTTCGACAAGCTGTTCATCACCTCGCCGCGTACGGGCGGGCAGGTGCCGCTGTCGAGCTTGGTGAAGATCGATACGACCAAGCCGAGCTATCTGTCGGTCGCGCACCAGGGACAGTTTCCGGCGGTCACGATCTCGTTCAACCTCGCCCGCGGCGCGTCGCTGGGCGACGCGGTGAAGGCGGTGGAGGCGGCGCAACAGGAGATGGGCGTGCCGGCCACGATGCGCGGCTCGTTCCAGGGCACGGCGCAAGCCTTCCAGGCCTCGCTCCGGACGCAGCCTTACCTGATCGCCGCGGCCCTGATCGCGGTCTACATCATCCTGGGCGTCCTCTACGAAAGTTACATCCACCCGCTCACCATCCTGTCGACGCTGCCCTCGGCCGGCGTCGGCGCGCTGGTGGTACTGTGGGCCTTCGGCTTCGACCTCAGCGTGATCGCGCTGATCGGCATCCTACTGCTCATCGGCATCGTCAAGAAGAACGGCATCATGATGGTCGACTTCGCGATCCAGGCCGAGCGCGAGCAGGGCCTGGCGCCGGAAGATGCGATCTACCAGGCATGCATGCGGCGCTTCCGTCCGATCATGATGACCACGATGTGCGCGATGCTGGCCGGTGTGCCGCTAGCGCTGGGTCACGGTACGGGGTCTGAGCTGCGCCGTCCGCTCGGGGCGGCGATTGTTGGCGGCTTGATCCTGTCGCAGATGCTGACGCTGTTCACCACGCCGGTGATCTATCTCTATCTCGACCGTCTCGGCATCCGCATGCGCGAACGCCGCAACCGCGCGATCGAAGCGCAATCCAGCTTCACCTAGGAGGGCCCATGCTTTTCCGTCGACGCCTCATCCTCTCGTTCGCCGCCTTCGTTGCCGCGCCGGAAGCGCTGGCACAAAGCGTCCCGCGGCGCATCCAGGCGAGCAACGGGCGCGTGCGCGCGGCGGTCCCCGGTGCTTTCAAGACCAGCGCATTTCTCACGGTCACGAATCCAACCGATGAGGATGACGCCCTGGTCAAGGTTTTCTGTCCCTGGGCCGAGAAGGCGAGCTTCCAGCGCACCGTCTGGAAAGGCTTGAACGCCAGTCAAGTTATCTTGAGCGAGGTTCCTTTGCCGGCTCACAGCACGGTCGAATTCACGGCCGGCCACGACGAGATCAGGCTGAACCGTACGACGCGCGCTTTCAAAGTCGGCATGAAGGTGCCGTTGGAACTTCGCTTCAAGCGCTCGGTCATGTTGACCACCGAACTCGAAGTCTTTAACCGGCTTCTGTAGCCTTCGCCTGGATCAAAGTCTGCCAAAGGTGTCGCAGCTCTTCGGGTCGCCGGACCGATAGCCGCGCTTCAACCACTCCACGCGCTGGGCTGAACTGCCGTGCGTGAACTGTTCTGGCACGACGCGGCCCGTTGCGCGCCGCTGCAGCGCGTCGTCGCTGATGGCCTTCGCGGTGAGTAACCCTTGCTCAAGATCGCCGGGCCCCGGCGCGACCTTGCCGTCCGATGCGGCGGCTGCGTTTGCCGCCCAGACCCCGGCGAAGCAGTCGGCTTGCAATTCCAGCGCCACGGAATAGCGATTGTCGCGACCGCCGCTGCGTTGCTGCGCGCGCTCCACCTTCTCCGTCAGGCCCATGATGTTCTGAACATGGTGACCGAATTCATGCGCGATCACATAGGCCCGCGCGAACTCACTGCCGGACGCGCCGAGCCGTGTTTCCATTTCGCGCCAGAACGACAGGTCAAGATAAACAGTCGCGTCATTCGAACAGTAAAAGGGGCCCATCGCCGCTTGGCCGAAGCCGCAGCCGGTCCCGGTGCCGCGGTCGTACAGCACCACGCGCGGTTCGCTATAGCCTTTCATCCGGGTCGACCACCCGTCGTTGACGTTCGCCGCGACCACGTCCACGAACCGGCCGTCGCGATCCTGGGGCGTCCCGACCGTGCCGCGCTGTTGTTGCTGCTGCTGTTGGGAGAACTGACCGACGACCTGTTCGGTCGTGGAGGGATCGATGCCGAAGAACAGATAGCCGACCAGGGCGAGGGCGAGGGTGCCGAGCCCGCCGCCGGCGATGACGCCACCGCCCATGCCGCGCCGGTCTTCAACGCCGCCGCCGCCTCGTCCGCCTTCCCACTCCACGTGCCTACTCCCGTCAAATACCCGAGACTCCAACGGCGACGGAGCGATCCGGGTTCCTTACGGTAGGCAGCGCTTAAAAAGAAAGGGCCCGTCCTCTCCCCCATGCCAGTGTTTGCACAGGCGCTTCGCTCCCCCACGATGTGCCTCATCCTGTTTGAACAGGTGGTGTCGCCATCGACGGGGAGATCGTGATCGTCGTAGCCTCGCCCGTTCGCAAGAAGGGCAGGGATCAACGATGACGGCGATCTATAAAATTCTCACGCGGGGAGAATGGCGGCAGGCTCAGCAGCAGGGCCAATTCACGGGCTCCGCCGTCGATCTGAAAGACGGCTTCATTCATTTGTCAACCGCCGCCCAGGCGCAAGAAACGGCGCAGAAGCATTTTCGCGATCAAGGCGATCTGGTCGTGCTGGAACTGGAGACCGAGGCCTTAGGTCCCGCGCTGCGCTGGGAACCGTCACGCGGCGGTGCGCTCTTTCCTCATCTCTACGGACCTTTGGCGACCGGGCATGTCTTGCGCGTTCTCGACGCCCCGCTCGACGCGGAGGGGATTCCGCGGCTCTCGCTTTGACGGGAAGGTCACGGTCCGCGCCGAACATGCAGGCCGCCGCCGCGCGAAGGCGGCTGACCGGCGACCACGTCGGGTCGCCGGTATAAGCCTTCATTTTCTGAACGGGCCGAGGCTGGGCTAAGTTCCTTTCGATACGCGAATGTTGGACCGATGAATTGAGCTCAACCCTTCACCTCAGTCTCAGGGCGATCGGTTCCCTTGGAATACTCTTCGTGCCACGCGCCTTTGCTGTCTTCGTAAGAGATGGCCGATGAAGCGCCCGCGGTAACCTGTTCCGCAGCGGCCTTATCGGCCGCTTTGCGCGCCTGATCGTGCGTGGCGAAAGTTTCCGAGAACGTCTCGCCCACCCGGTAGGCCCAGCCGCCATCGTGTTCGACGACCGTGTAAATTACTTTTGTCATAGCGACTCCTCAGGTGGACTGCGATGGGGGACGGGCTTCCGCTTATTGTGAAGAGCGGGATTGCGCGTCTTTGTGCTGATGCAAGAACACCGCGATGTGCTGGCGGATGACCGCGTGACCGGTCTCGGGGTCCTGATCCTGGACCGCGGCATTGAACAGATCGCTCTGAATCTCACGCGGTAGGCTTGACAAACGTGTCAGGACTGCGGCGCCCAGGTGCTGCAGAATGGCGTTTTGGTCCATGTCCTCGGGAAGGGCGGCCGCGCCACCTTCGTTTTTCCAGCGGTTGATCGCGCGCGGATTGGAGGCGGTGACGGCTTCGTCCCGGCGACTGGAAAGCATATGGGGCGGGTGGGACATAACGAACTCCATTGAAGGTCTGACTCATTCAACGGACCTGCGGCCGCTTCGTCACGGCGCGCGGTCCAGAAAGAGGCGATGCGCGATCATGGACCGCCGAGCCGCAGCATCGCGATAGGGTCTGCCCGAGTAATACAACGGCGACTTGCACTCTTTGCGGTGGCGCCGGCTTCGCGAGAACGGGTTGGAACAACATTTTCGCCCGCCCGTTTGATGGTGACCTTACGCGCTTGTGCGGATAGAAAATGGCGCGAGGTCGGTGCCATGACCGCGCCGCGCGACAGCGGTGTGGATTGCGACGGACGACCGGAGCCGCCACTCGACATCTACGACAACGAGGACGGCGCAGCGGTTGATAACCAACGTGCTCCCGTGCCCCTATGGCTCGAGCCAGAACCGATAACGGAAATTCCAGACCCTGAACCTTATCCTTCGGACGCACTTCCAACCGCCGTCTTGGACGCTGTGACGGAAGTGCAGCGCTTCGTTCAATCGCCGCTCCCCATGGCTGCCGCTTCCGCACTCGCAGCAGTTTCGGTCGCAACGCAAGCCCAAGTCGACGTGGAACGCGCGAAGAATTTGTCGGGCCCGACGAGCCTCAACTTCATGACCGTCGCGGATAGCGGCGAGCGCAAGACTACAAGTGACACATTTTTCACGACGGCAATACGGAAGTACGAGGAGGCCCAGGAAGTCGCGATGAGTCCCGAGATTCAAGATTTCCGGGCGGCATTAGCGGCATGGGAGGCGAAGCACGAGGGCTTGCGCAACAAAATCAAGCAAGACGCGAAAGCGAGCAGGTCAACGAACGAAACTGAACAGAAGCTCAAGGCACATGAACGCGAAAAGCCGGTATCGCCTCGCGTGCCAAAACTCATTCTTGGAGATGAGACGCCCGAGGCCCTGGCTTGGAGGCTCGCGAAGGAATACCCGTCTGCAGGCCTCATTTCATCCGAGGCTGGTGTTGTCCTCGGTGCGCACGGCATGGGTTCGGATTCGATCATGCGCAACTTGGGCTTCCACAATATACTTTGGGACGGCGGCTCGCTCTCGATTGGGCGTCGGACGAAAGAGTCGTTCACAGTCAGGGGAGCCCGCCTAACGGTTCATCTGCAAGTTCAGGGAGCCGCATTGCGCGCCTTCCTCGGAAAGTCGGGCGACCTCGTTCGGGGCATCGGCTTTCTCGCCAGATATTTGTTCTCATGCCCGTTGTCGACGCAGGGCACGCGATCCTATCGAGAGCCGCCCGACGAGTGGCCAGCGTTGGCGAGATTCAACGCGCGCATCACCGAAATCCTGAATCTGCCTGTATCTATTGATGAAACAGGCTCAATTACGCCCGCCATGTTGACGATGACATCCGACGCCAAGGCAGCGTGGATCGCGTTTCACGATAAAATTGAGGCGATGCTGGGTGCTAACGGCGAGTTGTTCGACGTGCGCGACTTTGCGAGCAAAGTTGCGGACAACTGCGCTCGGCTCGCCGGGCTGTTCGAGGTGTTCGAGGGAAACACGCATGGCCCCATTTCCGTCACCAATGTCGAGGCCGCCGCGCGCATCGTCGCTTGGCACTTGAACGAAGCTCGACGACTTTTTGGCGAACTTGCGCTTCCGACTCCAAAAAGGAACGCCATCGCTTTAGAGCAGTGGCTGATCTCCCGACTGCGCGATGCGGGGGGGACTTTCGTCTCGAGGAAGGACGTGCAGCGGCTTGGTCCGAAACCTCTTCGCGACGGTCCATCACTTGATGCAGCCCAGAGAGTCCTCGCTGAACGCGGAAGAGTGCGGCTGATTGTGCGCGACAATCGGAAGCTAATATTCGTCAACCCTCGACTACTCTCAGGAGACGCAGATTGACCCTCGCCAACATCATTCGCGGTGGCGGACGAGGCCGGGCTGCGACTGCGACTTCTGCGACTGTTAGCGTCTGCCCTTTAGTTGCCACTCATCCGGTCGCAGAAGTCGCAGTCGCAGGGATCAAGGAATTCGACGAGCGCGCGGCGCTGGTAGAAGAGGGTGCAGGTGTCCCTCGTGACTGGGCCGAAGGCTTCGCCAGCCTCGACTGCGCTAAGCCCCCCACTGGCATCACGCCGTCCCGCTGGCGGCAGGTCATCGATGACGGTGGACGCTTCCTCGACGTCTGGGCACAGAAGGCGGCGGCGCTCGGGTGGTCAGCGCTGGATGTGTTCGGGGTCAACCCGGCAGGCCCAGCGGTCAGGTATGACGGAATGGGGTTGGTACCGTTGATCGGCGGCCACCGTGTCGTGGCGATCACCGCAGACAGCGCCCGGATTGAAAGCGGCCCTGGACGTTTCCAGACATATCGGCGTCGCCCGAGTCCTGGTGCCGTCGCGCTATGGGAGTTGATTGAGACGATCAGGCAGCCGGATGCCGAAGGTCAGGCATTGTTGTGGGAGATCGACAATTGAGCCGTAGGATGAAAGACCCCGCCAAAGGGCCGCGCCAGACGGGCGACGGAGCCGGGACTTCCCGAAAGGCCGTCGCGCTTCGTCGGAAGTTGTTCGTCGATGCCTATTTGACCAACGGGCACAACGCGACGCAAGCCGCTATTGCTGCGGGTTTTAGCGCAAGGACGGCCAATCGTGCCGGGACGCGGTTGGTGGTCTGCGCAAGCAATGGGGTTGCTGCGCGCTCGGCCATTCCAGCCGCCATCTTGCATAACCTCACCACGGTTGTCCCGGTGCGGCGGGATGGGCGGGTGAGGGGCAAACACGCATGGTGCTTACCCAGTGCTTACCCGCACCTGGGACCAAAAAGCGATTATCGCGTAAGTCATTGATATAATGGTGCTGCCGCGCAGGATTGAACTGCGGACCTCCCCCTTACCAACGGGCCTCGGCCCGCGCCAGCCGTGTTCACTTGCGCTCAGACGTGTACCTAACCGATTGATTTTCTTGTCAAAGGACTCCGCAGCCCTGTAACCCCGCGTTCAGGCGTGCCCAGGCGTGATCACGCACCTGGATACGCCGTGGATATAGCAACTCGGGAGATCGCACATGCGCAGCAAGGTCCGTCTCACCAAAACTGTCGTTGAACGCCTACCGGCCCCCAGCCCCTACCGCTGTCAATTCGCATCCAACCGTGACCCCTCTTTCGCGTCCAATAATGACCCCCTCGGGGGTGCACGATTGGGCTTATCCGCGTAGTGCATAGGAGGGACCCGCGGCCGACGCCGCGCGCTTCCACGCGCGCAAGCGGAGGCGGCCGTGGG
>CANJRD010000027.1 GCA_947476695.1 Rhodospirillaceae bacterium | reverse complement strand
GACGCATGTCGCTTGCCGACCACCTCGCCCGCCACCGGCTTGCCGATCTGTTCCTCGACACGCTGCCCTACAACGCCCACACGACCGCGAGCGACGCCCTGTGGGCCGGTCTGCCGGTCCTCACCTGCACCGGCATCGCGTTCGCCAGCTGCGTGGCCGCGAGCTTATTGATGACGTTGGGCTTGCCAGAGCTCATCACGGACTCGCCCGAAGCCTACGAAGCCAAAGCTTTGGCCTTGGCGCGTGATCGCGCCGCGCTTCAAGAGATCAAGGAACGTCTGGCGGAGCGTCGGCAAACCACCCCCCTCTTTAATGGCACGCTGTATGCGCGCCACCTTGAGGACGCTTACAGCGCGATCCATGAGCGCAGCCGCAACGGCCTGCCGCCGGCGGCCCTCATCGTCGGCCCCGACAATGCCGCTGCGCCGGACAACCTCGCATCAGCGGTGAACACCGAAGCCGCATTTAACCTTGAGCAAGGCAACGCGCTGTTCCAGCAGCGGCGGTTGGAGGAAGCCCTCGCGGCTTACGACCTTGCGCTGACGCTTCAACCCGATCTGCTGGATGCGCATTTCAACCGCGCCAGCGCGGCAGCCCAGCTCAAGCGGCCGGATGAGGCGCTCGCGGGTTTCGACCGCGCCATCGCGCTCGCCCCAGATCAAGCGGAGACGCATTACAAACGCGGCAACGTCCTCGTCGCCCTTCGCCGGTTTAAGGAAGCGCTGGCCAGTTTCGAGCGCACCCTGGCGCTGAATCCCGATCATCCCAAGGCGCACCTTTCGCGCGCACAGGCGCTGCAGTTGCTGGGCCGCTTCGACGAAGCACTGGCGATTTACGACGGATTGCTGGGCACACACCCCGAGCGCGCCGACCTGCATAATCACCGGGGCAATCTCTTGCTCGCGCGGCAACGGCCCGAGCAGGCCTTGGCGAGCTATGACAAAGCCATCGCCTTGGCGCCCACCGTTGCGGACTATCACAACAATCGCGGCACCGCGTTGCTGGACCTCGGGCGGGCGGGCGATGCTATTGCCAGCTACGATCGCGCAATCGCGCTCAACCCCGATCAGGCCGCGGCCTACATCAACCGGGGCAACGCCTATTTCGCAGCGACGCTGATGGATAAAGCGCTGGCCGATTACGATCACGCGCTGGCACTCGATCCCAATTCGCCCGAAGCGCAGGTCAATCGCGGTCACGCGCTCATACGCGACAATCGCCTGAGTGAGGCCGCCGTCGCGTACGAACGCGCGCTGGCCCTGAAGCCGGATTACGACTTCCTGCTGGGCACGGTGGCGCATACGCGCATGAAGCTGTGCGATTGGACACACTCTGCCGCCAATGTCACCGCCGTGACGTCGGGCATCGCGGCATCGCGGAAAGTCATCGAGCCGTTTGCGCTGCTGTCCCTGATCGACGATCCGCAACTACAACGGACGGCCACGGAGATTTACGCGGCCGCACGTTTTCCGCGCGCCTCAGACTTCGCGCCGCCCGCCTTGCGTCCGGCGCAGGGAAAAATCCGGATTGGATATTATTCGTCCGACTTCCGGTCCCATCCTGTCGCGGCCTTCGCCGCGGCTCTGATCGAGGCGCATGATCGCTCCCGGTTCGAGGTCATCGGATTGAGCTTCGGTCCCGATGCGCAGGACGACATGCGCCTGCGCATCTCATCCGCTTGCGACCAATTCATTCGCGTCAACGACCGCAGCGACCGCGACGTCGCGGCACTCTCGCGCGATCTTGGGATAGATGTCGCCGTCGACCTGAACGGGCACACACAGCACGCGCGAACCGGCATGTTCGTCGCGCGCTGCGCGCCCGTGCAGATCACCTACCTTGGCTATGCCGGCACCATGGGCCTGCCCGGCAGCATCGACTACATCGTCGCCGATGCCACCACGCTGCCGGCCGACGCCGAGAGCGCGATGGCGGAGAAGATCATTCGCCTTCCGGGCAGCTTCCTCATCAACGGTGCACACTTCACGATCGCGGCGGACGCACCGTCCCGGGCCGAACTCGGCCTGCCGAAGAACGCGTTCGTGTTCTGCGGGTTCAACAACGCCTACAAGATCGTCCCGGAAGTCTTCGATATCTGGATGAGGCTTCTGAAGGCCGTCGACGGCAGCGTCCTGTGGTTGCGCAAAGATAACAAAGTGACGGAACGCAACTTGCGGCGTGAGGCGGCAGCGCGCGGCGTTGACCCCGCGCGAATTGTGTTCGCGAAGCGGATGCCGCTGGATCAGCACCTCGCACGCCAACGCCATGCCGATTTGTTCATCGATACCTTGCCCTACAACGCCCATTCAACTGCCAGCGATGCCTTGCGGGTCGGCCTGCCTGTCCTGACTTGCGCCGGCCGTTCCTTCGCCAGTCGCGTCGCCGCGAGCCTCTTGACGACGATCGGACTGCCGGAATTGGTGACGGATACGGCGACCGCCTATGAAGCGCGCGCGATTGAACTGGCCCGCGACCCGGCGAAGCTGGCGGCGATCAAAAGCAAGCTCGATGCCAATCGGCAGGATTCGTGGCTGTTCGATGCGCAGCGGCTAGCACGGCACCTCGAAGCGGCCTACGCGACGGCGCACGACAGGGCGCAGGCCGGCCTGCCCCCGGCAAGCTTCGACGCGCTAAGCCTCTAGAATCCTTCAAGACACCTTTTCCGCCGTTGCGTGCCGCGCATGGCTTCCGCAATGCAACACGCCGTTTTCGCAGAACGTTGGCAGCCGTAAGGGGCGCATAATCTGCTTGTGACGAGACGCACGAAGTTCGTGGCAGTCCCTCAAACTTCAGTCCACGAATTTCAGTCCGCGCCTCGCAGGAGGTCGCCATGGCTGACCATACGCATCATCTTTACGTTCACAGTCTCTACCCCGAGATGCTCGACCGAACCCTGTGGATTGCCATTCTGGCGATCCTCACCGTCACCGTCACGGTCAGCGGCATGTTCCTCACGTTCTGACGCCGGCTTTCACGGCTGGGGCCAGCAATTCCGCGGGTCGCGTCATGAATGACGGCGGCCTCGCGGTCTTGCCTGCGTCTGGGCGCCCGAAAGACACCTCGCATTTGTGCCGAGTTTGCCATGATCGCGGCAATCGGCCGCCGCAATCTCAGGCGATGCTCCTCCTCGTTCGGATCTCGACCGGTCTCCTGGCCAAGGCCAGCAGTGCGAACGGTCACATCCGACAGTGAGGAGACTCTTCGATGTCGAGCTTAAAGTTTGCTCTCGTTTCCGCCGTCGCTTTTGGCCTGGCCGCGCCAGCTTTCGCCGAAACCGCGCCGGTCAAGTCGGCCACGGCGCCCGTTACGACCTCGGCGGCCGCGCCGATCAGCAGCGCCGCGACGAAGACGCTCGCCGCAGCTGAGACGAAGGAAGCCGTGAAGACCTAAATCGCGAAACCGGAAGCGGTGAAGACGTAACCGGTCAAGACGGAGGCCGCGAAAGTCGAGCCGACGAAGACCGAAACGATGGCAACGGCCAAGACCGACACCAAGACTGAAGCCAAGACTGAAGCCAAGAAGACGCCGGAACCTAAGCATCCGGCCAAGTCGGCCAGCTAACTTTCCGCGCGAGACGATCCGCGCGTCGTCGGAAGGGCGCTTCTGTTCTGGGAACGGACGCGCCCTTTTCGATTCCGCGGCGATGACTACTGAGGTTTGATCAACCCGCGCAGCTCGCCGCGCGGGTAGGCCGTGGTGCGCAGGACAATCGCGAATTGCCCCGCCATCAGTTCAGCCGCCTGCGTCGGCGAGAGTGTCGCAGAACCGCGCATCGGTTCTTGCGTTGCGTTAAAGGGCAGGTTGAGCACCGGCTGCAAACCGGCATCGCTCAGCCGCTCAAGATCGACGGCGATCGGCGGAGTCGTCAGGCCATTGACGGTGAGTTGCCACGTCAACTGCCGGCTCGACGGGTTGAGCGTGAAGCTCGCCGTCGCCATCGCATTGCTGACGGGCGGCGGCACGATGTTCGTCGTCGACAGCGTGACGGTCGGAAGCACGACGTCCTGCGCCATCGCCGGCCCCGCGAACAGCACGCCCGTCAGAATCAGCACTATTTTGATCGAACGCATCGCCATGCTCCCGCTGTCGCCATGGGCAACAAACGCGGAAGCTGACGCTTCGTTATGGCGGAACGGTCAGTTCGCCGGCAGGTAGGCGTTGGTCCAGGCGACTTCGCTCGCTTGGCCGGCGAGTGATACCTGCGTGCGGGAAGGGCCATCGCGGCCGACCACGTTGACGAAAACGCGATCAATGACCGTGTGGCAGTCCGGCGCCGGACTCGCTGCGGCGGCGGCGCGGTCGACCAAGGCGGCTTGATAGCGCACCAGATCCTCACGCGACGTGCAGACCAGCGCCCCACGTTCAAGGTGCGGCGGCAGGACGGCCGGTGTGGGCGAGACGTAAGGCTTCTCGTCCTTCTTATCCTTGTCGGCGGCCTGGGCAGGCAACTGCGTCGCCAACGCAGCGAGCATGAGCGCGACGGTATAGACGGTGCGATCGATACGCATTGCGAAAATCCCCGAACGAAAGGCCAGCGTTGGGGAGATTACTCCACCCGGCGGCCATGGCAAATACCGGCGCGGCCGCCCAAAGCTTCAATGTCCCGTGACCGTGCCTATTCGGCGTTCAATAGGTTGGACGGCGAATACTGGTCGGTCAGGATGGGCGCGCGACTATTGGTGGTCTGATCCTTGATGAACATCGGCAGGAGTTGTTCGGAACCGATGCCCATCGACTTGAACTTCTCCTCCATCAGCGCGGCATTGCGCCCCAGTTCCTCGGCGTCGGCGAGCCCGCCCTGGCGGATCAGGATCACGCGGTTGCCCGGCGTGAGCGCGTAGAAATCGCCGAACACGTTGTGATAGGTCGCGGTCTCGGATTCGAACAGCGCACTCGATGAGAACGTATTGGCCGCGAGCACACCCTTGTCGCTCATCACGCCTTTGACCTGCTGCAGGAACTCGCGCGTGAGCAGATGTTCGGGAATGTATTTGTGATCGAAGGCGTCGAGTATGACGAGGTCGTACTTCGTGCCTTCCTTCAGCATGCGCTTGACGAACACGCGCCCGTCCTCGGTGACGACGCGGGTACCGGGCGCAGGCTTGAAATCGAAATAGGCTTCGGCCATCCGCACGATGGCGGGATCGATTTCGACCGTGTCCATCTTCGCGTTCGGGAACATCCGCTGGAAGGCCGTCGGCAAAGTGCCACCGCCGAGGCCGATGATCAGGATGCGCTTCGGGTCGGGGTTCATATAGAACGCGCCCATCGTCATCTTCGCGTACTCGAACACCAGCTTCTCAGGCTGGGTGCGCGAGACGCAGCTTTGCCGGGTCGTGGTCGTGCGGCCGAAACGCATGCAGCGCAGCGCATCGTCCTCGTAGACGACGATGTTGCGATAGAGCGAGCGCTCGGTGTGCAGCACCTCCGCGCGCGCCGAAAGCGGCGCGAACAGCAGGGTCGCTGCGATCAGGAACTCACGGCGCATCGATGGCCTCCCGCGGCGCGAGGATCGCCGCCAACCCGAGCACGGCGGTGATGCCGATCAGGCCGATGAAAATGTCGTTCAGCTCGAACCACAGCACCAGATAGAACGAGGTCGCCAGCGTACCGGCGGCGCTGCCGAAGGTGGAGACGAAATACAGCAGGCCAGCGGACCGGCCGCTGACGCGCGTGTCGGTGGCAAGCAGGCGGATCGCATAGGGCGCGACCGTACCGGCAATCGCCGTCGGCAGGAAAAACAGCGTCATCGATGCGAGCAGCGAACCGTAACGCGGATCGGGGACGTTGTCGAAAATCCATCCCAGCGCCGGTTCGCCGAGGACAATGACGGGAATCGTCGCGATGGAGATCAGCAGCAAAACCGCCCCGAGGCGCCGCAAGCTGGGGTTGTTCACCGACAGGTAGCCGCCCGCGAGGTAGCCAACCGACAAGGCCAGCATGAAAACCGTGATGGTCGCGCCCCAGACGTAGATGCTGTTGCCAAAATCCGGTGCGAGCGTCCGACCGCTCAACAGTTCGATGGCCATCACGAAAAAACCGGTCCAGCCGGCCACCGTGTAGACCAGTGGCCTCGTCATCCCATGCATGGCGTCGCAATCCCCCGGTTCCCGGGCAAGAGCCCGCAAGGGGCAATGTGCCAGCGCTTCCGGCCGCCCCACAAGGGCATTGGGTACTGCCGCAGTTTGAAATTCAGCCCGGCATAGCTGGCATGGAAATTGCGGCCAGATAGCCCTATGCTTAGCGGTAGGCATAGGAGGATGGCTATTGGAAACCGAGTTGTTCGCCGAAGACTTCATTGAAGAAGCCAACGAGCACTTCAGTGAATCCCGCAAGCTTGCCGGGAATGACAAGAAAACGTTGGCGGTAATTGAGAGCAATGCTGCCATTGGGGTTCTCTTACAGGGCCTCATGTACCAGCTAGACGTCCTGCGCGTGCAGTGGGGCGCGATCAATGCCTAAAGGTCCCAAAGGTCAGAAGCGCCCCGCAGACGTCATAGGCAACGCCGTGAAGGTCATGCGGATCGCCACGGGCGAGGAAGTCGAGAGTGAGCCCATACGCAGCGCAGCAGCCACCCTGGGCAGTTTAGGGGGGAAAGCCAGGGCCGCTACTCTCAGCAAGAAAAAGCGCTCGGAAATAGCCAAAGCCGCAGCATTAACCCGGTGGGGAAAACCCCATAAGCAAAGATAGATTAGAGTTTCCAGGAAGCACGCAAAAAGAAAAGCTATTAAAATCAATTGCCTGCCTGTTACCTTTGGCCTATTTCTGGGTGTCGTGAATTTTGTTTGCGAACTTTTTGGAATCGTGTAGGTTGTATGCGCGAAATCAAGGAGCGCCCCACGTGTCTGCCCCAGCTGATGACCCGCTTATTCAAAAGGCGCTGAGCAAGATCGACGCTTTGGCAGCCGAGATCGTCCGGTGGCAGCAGTGGGTGAATGAGGCCGACCTAATGGAAGGTCGTCCGCCGCGCTTTGGGGACATCGGTAGTGCCAGCCCTCTGGGCGGTGCCGCAGTCGGCGCATCGGGAGCGAAAAAGTGGAAGCCGGGCGACTTCTTCAACAAGTCGTTTTCAGGTGCGGTTAGGCAGGTTTTGATCGCTCGCTTTGAGGTCGCCAAAGCCCCGTCTCCTGCGGCGGTCGATGACATTCACGAAGCATTGGTTAGCGGCTCTTTCGCTTTTGAAGGAGGCGGCGCTGACGCCCAGAAGCACAGCATCCGAACCTCGCTTGGCAAAAACAGCGCCATGTTCGTGAAGCTGCCGGGGACAGATCTATTTGGTCTGACCGAATGGTATGGCGGGCGCGCACAGCGTCGGGCTTCACCTCGGAAAACTGCTGATTTAGTTCAGGACGATGAGGAACCAGCCAGCCTGCACGAGGAAGCAGGCGAAGCTGAGGGTGGAAGTCCATGAACGCGATGGGAGGCGCTATGAGAATAAGGTGAGCCGTGGACTCGTCAAAGCGGCGACCCGAGACGAGAACGGCTAGGACGCGTTGGGCGCGTACCTAGCCGTAGGGTCCAAATCATGCAGAACCTGGGGGACGGTATATCACCGTCCCCCTTTTTTGTGAATCCGGCTATTTCATAATGAACATTATTCTTGACGCTAAGCATAAAAGCTCAGATACTCGTGGTATGGCAAACAAGCTGCCCCGCGAGACCCGGATTCAGATCCTCAACATGCTGTGCGAAGGCGTTTCAATGCGCGCCATCAGCCGCATGACCGGGGTTTCCACGAATACCGTAGATAAGCTGCTCATTAGCGCTGGGCTTGCGTGCGCGCAGCACCACGATGCAACCGTGCGCAACGTGAAAGCTAAGCGCGTCCAGTGCGACGAGATTTGGTCTTTCGTTTATGCGAAGGCAAAAAACGTCTCGACCGCGAAGGCTGCACCAGATCGCGCAGGCGACGTGTGGACGTGGACGGCGCTGGATAGCGACAGCAAGATGATCCTGTCCTACTTCGTCGGTGGACGAGACTCAGGGTACGCGATGGCTTTCATGGACGATCTGCGGGGTCGTCTCGCCAATCGCGTTCAGCTTACTACAGATGGTCATAAGGCCTATTTGGGCGCAGTTGAGGAAGCCTTCGGCGACGACATTGACTACGCCATGCTAGTTAAGTTGTACGGCGAAGGCCCGCGCGCCGAAGCGCGCTACAGCCCTGCAGAATGCATCGGTATCCGTAAGGGCCACGTCACCGGCAAACCGGACCAAAAGCATGTTTCAACGTCGCACGTTGAACGCTCCAATCTTTCAATGCGTATGCATATGCGCCGTTTCACCCGCCTCACTAACGCACACAGCAAGAAGTTCGAGAACCACTGCCATATGATCGCGATCTACACGACCTGGTACAATTTCGTCCGCATCAACTCGGCTGTGAAAATGGCGCCAGCTATGGCAGCCGGAGTCTCGCATCGTCTATGGGAAATGGGCGATATGGTTGACCTGATCGACGCGGCAGAAGGTCCGTCTAAGAAGAGGGGCTCCTACAAGCCCCGCATTTCAAACTGAGGCAGTGCCGGGCATTGCGACAGATTGCAAAAACCGCACCACACACACGCGCGCAGTGGACGCCGTGGCTTGCGGGGATTTACCTTAAGGGAGCACCTCGCCAGGGGAGTCGCGACCATCACGCCCAAGTTTGGATTAGGCGCACCTTCCGAGGTGTCGCTTCGCATGCGGCTTGTGCTGCTTGTGGCGGGGACGGTGCTGCCGCTCGTCCTGCTGTCGGCGGTGTTGACCGTCGCGGGCTATCGGTCCGCTGAGCGCGACGCCGCCGAACGCGTGCTGCAGACCACACGCAGCACCATGGCCGCCGTCGATCGCGAACTGCAGAACGAGATTGCAGGACTATCGGTCCTGGCGCTATCGCCGGCCCTGCAGGCGGGGGATCTCAAAGCCTTCCGCGAGGAGGCCGGTCGGTTCCTGGGACGCTTCCCCGCGCTGTCAGGCCTGGGCCTCTCCGATGTCACGGGTCAGCAGTTGTTCAACACCAATGTCCCGGACGGGGGGGGGGGCCTGCCGCAGCGGCGGAATTTGGACGCTGTCGAGGCCGTTTTCACGAAGAAGAAGCCCTACGTCTCCGATGTGTTCATCGGGACGGTGACGCTGCGTCCGATCATCACCGTCGACGTCCCGGTCATCAAAGACGGCGAAGTCATCTACGACCTCTACTTCTTCCCGCCGCGCGCGACCTTCGCCAACCTGCTCGTCCAACAAGGTCTGCCGAACAGCTGGATCGTGGGGGTCTTCGATCGCCAGGGGCATCACGTCGCCCGCATTCCGACGCTCGGTGAGTCCGAGCTGACCTCGGCGTCCGACACCTTGCGCGCGCAGATGGAGAACTCCGAGGAGGCCATCTCGCCCACGCTCTCGGTCGAGGGAACGCCTTTGTTGACGGCCTTTGCGCGCTCAGCCGAAAGTGGCTGGGGGGTCGCGATCGGCATTCCATCGAACAGCCTTACCGGGCCGGCGCGGCAAGCGATTATCGTGACGGTCCTCGTCGGCCTTGGGCTTGTGCTGGTCGGCTTCGCCTTTGCGCAGCGCATGGCCACACAGCTCGTCCGCGCGGAAGCCGACCGCGAAACGATGATCCACGAGCTGAACCATCGCGTGAAAAACACGCTGAGCGCGGTGCAATCGATCGTGAACCGCACCTTGCGCAACGCGCCGACGCCGGCCGCGGCGCGCGAGGCGATCGACGCACGCATCTTCGCGCTGTCGCATGCGCACAACATCCTGAGCCGCCGCATGTGGGAAGCGGCCGAACTCGGTGAGATCGTGAAGTCGGTACTCGGCCCTTACATGGAAAACGAGCCCGATCGCGTGCGCCTGGAGGGGCCGGAGGTCAGCCTGTCGCCACGGGTGGCCATCGCGCTGGCCCTTGTGCTGAACGAACTGGCCACCAATGCCGCCAAGTATGGCGGCCTGTCCACGCCCAACGGGAGCGTGACCCTGCAGTGGAATCTGCCCGCACCGAAGATGCTCACCATCGTCTGGATCGAGGCCGGCGGCCCGCCCGTGACCGCACCAACGCGCCCCGGGTATGGCACCCAGTTCATCGAACGCTGCGTCACTGGCGAGCTGAACAGCCATATGACGATGAGTTATGTGCCCGCAGGCGTGACCTGCCTGATGGATGTCCAGCTGTGAGCGACGCCGAAGTCCTTCAAGACCGCGATGTGCTGCTGGTCGAGGACGAGACGCTGGTGTCTTTCGTGCTCGAGGACATGCTGATGGAGTTCGGGGCCCGGGCGGTCTGGCACGCAGCCAATGTCGAGGCGGCCTTGACCCTATTGAAGACCCAGCGCCCGGCGGTCGCGGTGCTGGACCTCAACCTCGGTGACAAGAACGCCTATCCCGTCGCCGAACGGCTCGCCCAGGACGGGATCCCGTTCGTCTTCGTCTCAGGTTACGGGCGGGACGGCCTTGAACCGCAATGGGCCAGCCGGCCCGTGCTGCAAAAGCCGGTTTCGCTGACAACGCTGGCCAAAGCCCTGGCCGGCTGTTTGGTCTGATATTTTACGACGATTTGGCCTACAATGCCCACGCTGTGGAAAGTGGGGTGAGGTTGTCCTTTACGGACGGGGGCCCCTGCCCCACATGCTGGATGTTCATCTGCCTGAACGATTATCTGCACGATGCGCCGGTTTCTGCCGGTTCGGGGACCTGAGGAGCTCACGCCTTGACGGAAACAATCACCCTGAAGGTGAACGGCGAAAGCCACACCTTCACATCCGATCCGGATATGCCGCTGCTGTACGCGTTGCGCGACACGTTGGGCATGAACAATCCTCACTTCGGTTGCGGCCTCGCCCAGTGCGGCGCCTGTACCGTGCATGTGAACGGCGAAGTGACGCGCTCCTGCGTGACGCCGATCGCCAAAGTGAACAACGCCGAAATCACGACGCTGGCGGGCCTGGGCACGCCGTCGAAGCCGCACCCGCTGCAGACCGCCTACATCGAAGAGCAGGTGCCGCAGTGCGGCTACTGCATCAATGGTTGGATCATGCAGGCCGCGGCCTTCCTGCGCGACAACAAGGCGCCGACGGAAGAAGAAATCCGCGTGGCGCTGTCGGACCTGAAGTGCCGCTGCGGCACGCATGCCTCCATCCTGAAAGCGGTGCGTCGCGCCGCCGAACAGATCGCCGCCGAGAACGCCGCGGAGAAGACCCATGCACCAACCTAACCTTTCCCGCCGCAAGGTCCTCGCGGGCACCGGCGCGCTGGTCGTTTCGATCGGCGCCGTTCTGCCGCAGGACGTCTTCGCGCAATCCGCCGACGCCGCGCTGAGCGTGAAGCCGGCGCTGCTGCCGACGGAACTGTCGTCCTTCATCACCATCGACCCCAAGGGTCACGTCACCACTTACTTCGGTAAGATCGACGGCGGCCAGGGCCTGTTCAACGCCATCGGCCAGATGGTCGCCGAAGAACTCGACGCGAAGTTCGAGGACGTGACCATCGAGATGGGCGACACCGCCACCAGCGTGAACCAGGGCGGCATGAGCGGCTCGACCGGCGTCTCCAGCGGCGGCAAGCAGATGCGCGCGGCCGCGGCGGAAGCGCGTCGCGTACTGCTGACCCTGGCGGCGCAGAAGTGGAAGGTGCCTGTCGAACGCCTGACCGTTTCCGACGGCGTCATCAGCGGCCCGAACGGCAAGACCGTCACTTACGGCGAACTCATCGGCGGCAAGTTCTTCTCGACCAAGCTCGAGTGGAACAAGCAGATGGGCAATGCCCTGTACGCACCCGGCAAAGCCACCCTGAAGACGCCCGACCAGTTCAAGGTCATCGGCAAGCCGATCAAGCGCACCGACGTCGCTGCGAAGGTGTTCGCGCAGCAGGACTGGACCGCCGACGTGCGCGTGCCGGGCATGAAGCATGCGCGCATGATCCGTCCGCCCGTGGCGGGCGCGGAACCGGTCAGTTACGACGAAGCCGCGTTGCAGAAGCAGATCCCCGGCGTGCGCGTTTTCCACGACAAGGGCTTCCTGGCCGTCGTCGCGGACAAGGAATGGGACGCCGTGCGCGCCGCCGATGCGCTGCACGTGACATGGTCGGACGTGAAGCCGCCGTTCGTCGATCACGATCAGGTCTATGACTACCTGCGCAAGACGGAAGCGCGGACCAAGAAGGTCGAGAAAGACAGCGAGAAGATCGACGAGGTCTTCAAGACGGCCGCGCGGGTGATGGAGGCCGAATACGAATGGCCCTTCCAGTCGCACGCCTGCATGGGCCCCGGCTGCGCCGTCGCGGACTTCAAGGACGGCCAACTCACCATCTGGAGCGGTTCGCAAAAGCCGCACTCCGTACGCGAGGGCGTCGCCGACCATCTGAAGATGCCGCAGGACAAGATCCACGTGATGTGGGTGCAGGGTCCGGGCAGCTACGGCCGCAATGACGCCGGCGACGTCGCGATGGACGCCGCCGTTCTCGCCACGGCTTTGGGCGGTGCGGTGCGCGTTCAGTACAGCCGCGCCGACGGCACGGCCTGGGATCCGAAGAGCACGCCGTCTGTGCACACCGTGCGCGCCGCGCTCGACAAGGACAACAAGCTGGTCGGCCTTACCTATCACAGCCAAGCCTTCTCGCGCCTGCACCTGTCGTCGCAGGAATCGCGCGCGCAAGACACGCTAGCCGGCCAGTTCCAGGGCACCAAGATGACGCCCAACGACACCTTCGCAGGCCCGGAGAATGCTTACGCCTTCGCCAACCTGCGCACGTCGTGGGGCGTGGTCGCGCCGATGCTGGACCGCGCCTCGCCGTTGCGTACCTCGCACTTCCGCGACCCGCTCGGCCCGCAGATCACGTTCGCCCTTGAATCCTTCCTCGATGAAGTCGCCGTTGCGACCAAGGCCGATCCGATTGCCTTCCGCATGAACTTGCTGGGCAAGGATCGCGACAAGCAGGTCGTCAAAGCGACTGCCGAGAAGCACGGCTGGACAGAGCGCGTTTCCGGTCCGACCGGCAAACCCGGCAAGAACGGCGTACTGACCGGGCGCGGGTTCTCTTATGCGCAACGTGGCGGTGTGATCATTGCCGTGATCGCCGAAATCGAGGTCGATCCGGCGACGGGCCGCATCTGGCCGCGCAAGTTCACGGTCGGTCACGATTGCGGCCTGATCATCAACCCGGACAATCTGGTGAAGGTGATCGAAGGCAACATCGTGCAATCCGCCAGCCGCACGCTGTTTGAGGAAGTCACTTTCAATGCGAAGGGGGTCACCAGCGTCGACTGGAATACCTATCGCATCATGGACACGATGGATGTGCCGGAAACGATTGACGTCGTCCTGGTCAACCATCCGGAGATGCCGCCGGGCGGCGGTGGCGAAGGCTCGACCAAGCCCGTGGCGGCGGCACTCGCCAACGCACTGTTCGATGCGACCGGCGTACGCGTACGCCGTGCGCCGCTGAGCCCGGAACGGGTGAAGCAGGCCTTGTCGTCCACACGCTCGGCCTAACGCCGACGCTGACAAAACAAGGGCGGGCTCGCATTGAATTGCGGGCCCGCCCTTCGCTTTTGCTATTCGTGCATTTGGGCGGCTTGCGGGGGTTGGGGCCGGCCGGCCTTGAAGGCGAAGATGACCGGCACCATCACAAGACTGAGAATCATCATGATGACAAAGTCATCGATGTATCCGGCCATGGCCGCCTGCTTGTTGATCTCGCTGTTCAGGATCGACAGCCCCGTCGTTGGGTTCGTGGCGAAGTCCGCCGAATATTTCTGCATCGCCTGGCTGTAGGGGTTCACGAACTCGGTCAGTTCCGACCGCACGACCTGGGTGTTGCGCGCCAGCAGCGTCACGACGAACGAAACGCCGATGCTGCTGCCCATATTGCGCATCAGGTGATAGAGCGACGCGGCTTCCGTGATGAAGCGCTTCTCGATGGTGGCGAAGGCCATCGAGTTCAGGGGCACGAAGATCATGCCCATGACCGCACCCTGGAATAGTCCGACCCAGGCGATCATCGAGGCCGGCGTGTCGATTGTGAAACTCGACATGGCCCACATCGACGCCGCCATGCAGAGCAGCCCACCGATGATGAGCGGGCGCGGGCCGAACAACGGAATTGCGCGCGGCATCATCGCCATCGCGAACATTGTGCCGAAACCGCGCGGCGCCATCAGCATGCCGGCCGTTTGCACGGGATAGCCCATGAGGCTTTGCAGCAGCAGCGGCAGGAGCACCATGGTCGCAATCGGCACCGCGCCGCAGAAGAACATCACGCCGAGACCGAGCGAATAGTTCCGGTCCTTGAACGGCGTCAGACTGATGAAGGGCTTCGGCGTCGTCAGGATGTGCACGACGAACAGATAGAGCGCCACGACCGCAACGAAGGCCTCGACGATGATCTCGTTGGCCGAGAACCAGTCGAGCGTCTGGCCGCGGTCGAGCATCAATTGCAATGAACACAGGCCGACGGCGAGGAAACCGAAACCCATCATGTCGAAGTGATGCCGTGGCGCGCGCTTGGTTTCATCCAGCAGGGTGAGGTAGGCGATGGTCGCGATGATACCGATCGGCAGGTTGATCAGGAACACCCAACGCCAGTTGTAGAATTCGGTGAGATAGCCGCCAAGCGTCGGGCCGATCACCGGCCCCACCATCACACCCATGCCCCACATGGCCATGGCCTGCGATTGCTTCTCGCGCGGATAGACATCCATCAACGCGGCCTGGCACAGCGGGATGATCCAGCCCGAGCAGAAGCCCTGGATCATGCGGAACACAACGATCTGTCCCAGCGATTGGGCGGCGCCGCACATCACCGAGGAAATCGTGAAGCCGACGATGGAAATCACCAGCATGCGCCGCCGGCCATAGCGTTCCGACAGGAAACTGGTCAGCGAAAGGCCGATGGCGGCCGCGACGACGTAGGACGTCACCACCCAGGAAATCTGATCCTGCGCGGCGTTCAGGCTGCCTTGCATATGCGGCAGCGCCACGTTGGCGATGGTGGAATCGAGCGTCTGCATAATCGTGCCGAGCATCACGGCGACGGTTATCAGCGCTTTCTTGACGGGATCTGTTTCGGCCATTTCATCCGGCCCGGTTTACTCGGCGCCCTTGCCGAGCCAGCGGTCCAGACGGCGCGCGCCGGTGTCGGCATCGACGGTGACACTCATGCCCGCGCGCAGCACCGGCCCGTTGCCCGGCGGCGTGTCGATGGCGATGCGCACCGGAATGCGCTGCACGACCTTCACCCAGTTACCGGTGGAGTTCTGCGCCGGCAGCAGCGCGAATTCGCCGCCGCTGGCCTGGGCGATGCTGTCGATGTGACCTTTGAACACGCGCCCCGGATAGGTGTCGACATGGATGTCGACCGGCTGCTGCGGGCGGATGTAGGTCAGGTCGGTTTCCTTGTAGTTCGCATCGATCCACATGACCTTGCTCGATACTATGTTCATCGCTGGCACGCCGGTGCGGGCGAAGTCGCCGACCTTCGGCACGTGGCTGACGATGCCGTCGAACGGCGCCTTGATTACAGCCTTGCTCAGGAAGAACTCCGCCGCGGCGCGCTTCGCGAGGCCGGACTGATACGCCGGATACTGCTGCACCGGCAGATCGGTTTTCCCGTCGAGGCGCGCGAGGATTTCCGCCTGCTCCTGCTTCAACAGGGCGATCTTCTGCATGGCGCTGTCGCGGGCGTGCTGCACCTCGTCGATCTTCGAGACGGCGACGAAGCGGCCCGCACCCAGCGCGGCTTGGCGCTTCAATTCACGGTCGGCGAAGGTGGCATCGGTCTGCGCCATGCGCAGCGATTCATCCTTCTGCTTCAGCAGCGCGCGGTCGGCGTCGAAGCGCGCGGCGGCGGAACGGATCTCGGCGTCCGCTTCCGCCAAGCCGATGGTGTACTGCGTGGAGTCGATGCTCAGCAGAGCCTGACCCTGCGTGACGCGCTGATTCTCGGTCACGGCGATCTTGTTGATCACACCGCTGATCTCGGGGCTGATCGAAACGATGTCCGCCTTGACGTAAGCATTGTCGGTCGAGATGTAGCGTCCGGTGATTGCATACAGCGCGACGCCGACGATGACGGCGATGACCGGCACGCCGAGCATAAGCACCTTGCGCAGCCTGCGCGGACGCGGGGCGTCCGTGGCCGCTTGGCCGGGGACGGAGAGCGGTTCGACTTTCATTGGATTAGCCTACGTTCGTTTTGGCGGTCGGCGCCTCGAAGACCTGGCGGATGCGGTTCAGGGTGGCGATGCACTGATCGATCTCGGCGGCGGGAATCTCGCGGATGAGACGCGCGTGCATCTCTTCGGCCAAGCCGCGCAATTGGCTCAGCATCCCTTCCGCGGCCTGCGTCGGATACAACTGCACGGCCCGGCGATCGTTGGGATCGGGCCGGCGCTCGATCAGACCGGAACTCTCGAGACGGTCGAGCACGCGCACGAGCGAGATCGGCTGCATTTCCAGAAGGTCGGCCAAGCGCGCCTGGCTGATGCCCTGATTGCGGTCGAGGTTCCACAGCGTGCGCCACTGGCCTTCGGTGAAGCCGAACTGGCGCGCCTTGGCCTCGAACTTGCGGCGCATAAGCCGCGAGAGCTCGTGCATGGCGAGCCCGAGCGGAAACGGGTGCGGTTTGTCTGACATCGGCGGGATATATGATATGCCGCATATCATATGCAATATATATTATTAACACTGGATATCTCATGCTGGCGATCAGCCCCTTTGTCCGGCCCGTCCCGAAAAGGACGTTTCCGAACAGGGCTTTAATCCGTGACTGCGGCATCCCCCTGGGGGTTCGCCTCCTGGCGGAAAGCCCCTAAACTCACAGCCCGTTTCGTGGAGCACCTCCGATGCCGACTCGCCTGCCCGACCCTGCCCTGGACCAGCTGTTCCGCAGCGCGCGGACCCAAAACGGCTGGACGCCGGAGACGGTCGCGGATGCACTCCTGCGCGAGGTCTACGATTTGCTGAAGCTGGGCCCGACCAGCGCGAACTGCAGTCCGGCCCGGTTCCTGTTCGTGGTGTCGCAGGACGCCAAGGAAAAGCTCCGACCGGCGATGTCGGCGGGCAATGTCGACAAGACGATGGCCGCGCCGGTCACGGCGATCGTCGGCTACGACCTGCAGTTCTTCGAACACCTGCCGCAGCTTTTCCCGCATGAGCCGACAGCGAAGAGTTGGTTCACCTCAAGCCCCGCGCTGATCGAGCAGACGGCGTTCCGCAACGGGACGCTTCAAGCGGCCTACCTGTTCATGGCGGCGCGTGCGCTCGGGCTCGACGTCGGTCCGATGAGCGGCTTCGATGCGGAAAAAGTGAATGCGGCGTTCTGGCCGGACGGCCGTACGAAAGTGAATCTGCTCTGCAATATCGGCTACGGCGATCCCAGCAAGGTGATGGATCGCAGCCCGCGCCTGGCGTTCGATCAAGCCTGCGCCATCATCTGACGGAGCGCCCAATGCCGACGGTGACCATCAAAGGCGGCGAAACCGTTTGGTACAAGAAGACTGGACAAGGCGCGCCAGTGCTTCACATCCATGGCTCGGCTTTTGGCCATCGTAATTTCGAGAAGATGACGCCGCCCATGTCGAAGGATTGGGAGGTGATCGATTTCGACCTGCCCGGTTACGGCGACAGCATCGGCAGGCCGCGCCCCGGCGCGATGGAAGGCTTCGCCGCGCAGATCGTGGAATTCCTCGACGCCATCGGCATCGCGAAGATCCACGTTCACGGCACGTCGTTCGGCGCGATGATCGGGCTGACGCTGGCGGCCAAGTATCCGCAGGTGATCGACAAACTCGTGCTCAGCTGCTTCATGTGCCGCTATGATCAGGCGGCGCGCGAGATGCGCAACACCTGGAAGCGTGCGGCGCAGGATTCCGGCATGGCCGCCGTTGCCGACCTGACGTCGGTCGCAGGCTTCGCACGCGTCTTCTACGAACGTCCCGAAGCGCAGGCGCAACTGCAGTCAATGCGCGATGCCTTCAGTAAGAATACGCCGGCCGCGCTGATCTCTGGCATCGAAGCGGCGATGCGCACCGATCTCACGCCGCTTGTGCCGGCGGTGAAAGCCCCGACGCTGTTGATCGGCGGCGCGGAGGACAACATGACGCCATACCAACCGGGCGCATCTGGCGTGGGCTTTGCGCAGATTAAAGAAATGCGGCCGGAATGGCGCATGGAGATATTGCCCCAGTGCGGGCATTACCTCGTCATCGAGCAGCCGGAGAAGACGACGGACTTGATTACGTCGTTCTTGCGAAGCTAGCTCCAGCGCGCGACGAGCTGGCCGGCATCTGCGCGCTGGCCGTTCACGCCGAGGTGACGCATCACCGCCCAATAGCCCGCCTGCACTGAGCTGATACCCGGCTTGCCGGTGCGGCTTTCGTACATCTTCAGTGCATCGAGCGAATTGACGCCGGTGCAGGGCAGATAGAGCCCGTCTGATTCGGGCGCGATGGTCATGCTGAAGTCGAGCAACGCTTCGGCCTTCAGGGTCGGGGCGTTGGCTTTCCACACATCGGGGCTGGCGTCGAAGGCGAGCCCCTTGATGCCGGCGACCTTTACGCCTTGGCGATCCAGGAAATCGGAGACGACTTGATTGGTCGCTTCGCCATAGGGCGTCGCAACGGAAAGAGACCGCGGCTTCATGAAGCGCAACGCTTCGCGGACCGCCGCGGCGGCGGTGATGACCGGCACGCCAGCGATCTCCGACAGGCGTGCTTCCGCGGCCGGGTCATCGCACTTCATTGAGGCACTCGTGCAACCAATGAGCAGCACTTTCGCACCCCAGTCGGTGAGTTCCTTCATCGGCGCTTTCAAATTATCCGCGAGCAGCGTGCAGAAAGCGGCCGCCTCCGCGCCCTTCGGCGAGGTGAACGGCGCGAAGCGATAGACCACATTCTCGGGACGCATCCTGGCGAACTCGGCTTCGTGGATGGTGTTGCCGGCAGGCACAAGCACGCCGACGCGGATTTCCGAATTCGCCATGGAAGATCGCCTTGTTGAGAGGGTAAACGCGCGAAACGTTACCCTACTCCCTCGCCCGCCCGGCCTTCAAGGCAACCAGAGGGCCAAGCTTTACAGTGGCTTATCCGAGAGACACGCGACACATCCCTGCCAAGCGGGGGAGTCCCTTACGTACGTCCCGAGTTACCGCCCCGAAAGCCACACGATAAGAGGTGAGACGCGGCCTCGTACACAGCGAGCTGGCTTCTCCCCAGCTCTGGGCTCCCCTCGGTCGCCCATCGCGATGTCAACGAAGCCCGATCGCGCCACGGCTCTCCCGGGGTTTTCCCTAGATGCCGGGAGAGCCGAAGCGAGAAGAATGCAGATCTCCTATCCCCGCCGGTGCATTTGGCGGGCCTCGCCCATTTTGTCGTATGCCGGGCATTGGACCTTTCGGAGCCCAGGATGGCTGATGTTCCTTCGCTGTCAGTCTTCCCAGCAGTCCCGCTGAAATCGCGGCAGTCAGCGGCGACAAACCAGATCGTCGGCGCGATCCTGTTCATCGCGGCATTCCTCGCGCTCGACCGCATCAGCTATCTCGACGCTTTGCGGGCCTTCGCGATCATGGCTTGGAACCCGTCGCTGGGAGTTTGCTTCGCGATCGGGGTGCTTTGGGGCACGCGCGCCATCCCCTTGATTATCGTCGCTTCGCTTCTCGCCGGGGCATTGATCCGGGGCTTCCCCCCTCACCCTGCTCTACTCCGCTTTCGGCATTTCCCTGACGCTCGGAAAGGTGTGGCTCAGCATTTGGGGCGGCGCCTACATCGCCAACCACGTCAGCAATTCCGTGCTGCGCGACCAGCAGGCCGCCATCCTGCTCGCGGCCGTGCCGGTGACGCTGCTGTTCAATTTCATCAACACGATGGGGTTGGTCATTCCTGGCCTGCTGCCGATGGATAAGGCGGCGGACACGGTCGAGCGACTTTGGATCGGCGATCTGATCGGCGTCTTCGTGCAAACGCCGTTCTGCTTCCTGGTGCTCGCCGTCGCGCGCGACAAGATCAACGTCAGCCTCGCCTGGGTGATCGAGGTCGCGCTGCAAACCGTGCTGGTCGCGGCCATGGTGTGGTTCATCTTCGGCATGCATCGCGGCGATGCCTCGGACTACTTCTACCTTCTGTTCCTGCCGATGATCTGGATCGTGCTCAATCACGGCCTCAACGGCGCGATCGTTTTGAACATGCTGGTGCAGGTTTCCACGATCTCCTACCTGCTGATGACAGGCCCGGCGCAGACCGATCTGATCTTCTTCCAGGCCCTCGCCATCGTGTTCGTCGCTTCAAGCCTGACACTGGGTCTTTCCGTCGATCAGAGCCGTGCCGCGACGCAGCGGCTTCATGTACGCGAACAGGAAGTCGCCGCTACCCTGAAGAGTGCAGCGACCGCCGAGTTGGCCGGCGCCTTGGCGCACGAACTCAGCCACCCGATCGGTGCGCTGTCGAATTACGCTGTCGCGCTGACGCAGATCGTCGGCAAGGAGACGAACGCCGATCCCGCCCTGGCCAGCATCGCCGCAAAATTGCGGCAAGAGGCGCGGCGCGCCACCGACACGTTGCGGCGTATGCGTGAATTCTTCCGTTCCGGCTCTCTGGCGATGGAGAGCGTCGATCTCAACGACCTCGTGCGCGAGTCTGTCGCCTTGATCGCCACACGCCTGGCCGGGCGCTCGATCCAGCTTCGCACCGCCATCGATCCGGTGGGTCAGTCCGTTCTGGCGGGACGCACCCAAATGTTGGGCGTCCTGCACAATCTGCTGCTGAACGCCGTCGAGGCGCTGGACGCGGCGAGGCCCGAGCGTCGCGAAATTCTCGTCACGGTCAAACACACCGGCAGCGTGGCAATGATCGGCATCGCGGATTCCGGGCCCGGCATCGCGCCCGATATCCGCGATCACATGTTCGAGGCGCTCACCACCACCAAAAGCCAAGGCCTCGGCCTTGGACTGTCGATCAGCCGATCGATCGTGCAAGCCCATGGCGGCCGCATCGAGCTCACGGACGCCGAACTCGGCGGCGCCAAGTTCGTCGTTATTCTCCCCGCTGAACGAAATTGAGGTGATTCATGAAAACCCGCATTGCAATCGTCGGTGACGATGACGCCCTCCGCGATTCGCTTGGCGTGCTGTTGAAATTCCGGGAATACGACGTCCTGGAATTCCGCGACGGTGAAAGTTTTCTGCAAGACAGCGCGGCGGGGAAGCTCGACTGTCTGGTCCTCGATTTGAAGATGCCGGGCATCAACGGCCTCGAAGTCTTAAAGACCTGCCGTGAACGCAGCTACGCGATGCCTATCATCGTCGTCACCGCCTTCGGCGATGTCGCCTCGGCGAAGACCGCGCTGAAAGGCGGCGCGTTCGACTTCGTGGAAAAGCCGGTCGACTGGGACGAGATGATCCGTCTGATCGACGAAGCGGTCGCCCAGTATCGCCAGGCCAATGCGCAGGACAGCGAACGCGCGGGCATCGAAGAGCGCATGGCGCGTCTGTCGGGCCGTGAACGCGAAATTCTCGATGCCGTCCTCGACGGCAAACATAACCGGGAGATCGCCGCGGCACTGGGTCTCAGCGTCCGTACGGTCGAAGTCTACAAGGCCCGCATGATGGAGAAGATGCGCGTATCGCGGCTTGCTGAGCTCATCCGCCTGTTCGCGCGCCTCGAAGCCAAAGACGGCAGCGCCCTCGTCGCGGCGGAAGCTTCGTAAGGGTCTCCCGCATCGAAAAGATCCGCTGAATACGCTTCACTGGCGGCACAGCAACCTCCTGCCGACGGTGCCCCGGTGAAGCGTGGTCTCAATGATCTCGACATCGTCATTGGTGGCGCCTCCTGCTTCGGCGTATTCCTTGTCGCGCTATTGTTGATCGCGATCGCGCCGCGGGAACCTGCGGCGGCGTGCGGTGTACTGAACCCTGCCGGTCACACGACCGTGACACCTGTCTGCCGAGACGAGCCCCAGCGGACGATGCGACCGCATGCGCAGTGACCGCATGTGGAATGGGGCTTATCTCCCTTACGGCACCCGTGACAATCATGATCCTTTGCGCAATTTCGGCGTCTTGAGCGTCGTGACATCCGGTTGGAGAAGGAACAACCTCGGCACAAGCACGTTAAGCTGGCACGGCTCCGGCGCTCACACGTAACGGCCGATTTTCATGATTGCACCTCGCCTTCTTTTCCTGGCCGCAGAGCCGGGTATCGCCATGCAGACTTTGTTCTGCGCGGAAGCCATGGGTGCTGCAGTCCATGTCGCAGCCACGTCGCGCGGGACTCATTTGCGTTTGGCCAAATCCTGCCACGCGTTCTCGCTGATCGATCTCGACGGCAACCGTGACGTCGACGGCCAAGCCGCCGTCCTCGACAAGATGGCGAGAGACTTCGGCGCCGATATCATCGTCCCCGGCGATCTGGCCAGCATGCGCCATTTGATCGACGTGAAATCGGCGCTTAAGACGCCGACCATCCCGCTGCCAGACCGGGATCTGTTCGACACACTGGACAACAAATTCGCATTCGCCGAACTGCTGACAAGCATTGGCTGCCCGACACCGAAGACGGTTTATCTCGGGCGCCCGTCGCAGATCAGCGTGGCGCTGCTGGAACTTGAGATCGGCTTTCCGATGGTGATCAAGCCGACGGACCAGGGCAATTCCAATGGCGTGGTGATCTGCCGCACGGCCGATGACGTCGTCAACCGCATCACGGAAAACCCGCTCTATCCTTATGAGAACTTGATCGCCCAGGAATACATTCCCGGCACCGATGTCGATCTCAGCGTCGTCGCCGTGAACGGCAAAGTCGTGGCCTCGGGGGTCCAGAGAAAAATTGGCAAGACTATCCACTTTTACGATGACCCGGCCTTTCTCGCGGCGGGCGAGAAGATCATCGCCGCGACCGGTTACTCCGGCCCAGCGCATTTCGACGGACGGCGGGACGAGCGCGACGGCACCATCAAGTTTATCGAGTGCAATCCGCGCTTCTGGGCGTCGATCACGGCCAGCCTGCATTGCGGTGTGAACTTCGTTGGCGAAGCGGTCAATTTCGCTTTTGCGGCGGCGCCTGAGCCCGCGCCGCAGGTCAAGCCGGGGTGCTACACAGCGCCGACGCCGATGATCCTGGCATTAATACGCAATCCGTTCAGCCGAAAGATGTGGAGTGCGCCGAACCGTGCCGGCCTATGGCAAGCCCTGCGAAATTTCATGCCGTACATGGCTGAGGAATGGAGAGCCCTGCGCCGCCAGGGCATTGAGCGCCGACGCCTGAGCGGTGCGCCAACGCAAGCCCTCCGTCCCGTGAAGAGCTGAGTCTGCTCAGCCGGCGTCCGGCCCGAGCCCACGCCATCGGCGCAGAGCGTCCTGTCGCCGCGCGATCATGACGATGTGGGCAGGATCGACACCAGCGGCATAATTTCGTTGGAGCGCGACGCGCGCCTGAAGGCTGAACGCCGTATGCGCGGTCCACGGTGTCGGCAGCAAGAGCCTGTCGACCGCCTGTGGGCCGCGATCTTCTTCGCCCCGCAAGTCTTGGTCGTTATCGATCGGCGGCATTGGGCGCTCTCCTCGGTTGGTCCCCCCAACGTCGTGAGATCTCGGACGCTGCAATGAACTTGCGTGCGTCCTTGCGAGATCGATTATGGGAATTTCATTCCGCGCGGCAACGGACACTTCGGAGAATTTTTCCGGCGCGTTAGAAAGCGGAGCGTTTCGCGGGTTTCAATTGAGTGTGCGCTGCACTCTCGCGAGTTCGGTACGGGCTTCTGTCCGCTCGATGCTGTCGGCTGGACATGCTTCCACGGCCGAATCGAGACTCGTGCGCGCATTCGCGGCGTGGCCCTTAAGGCTCGCCCAGGTTCCGAGAAACAGCGCATGTTCACAGGCACCGACCGTACGCCGCCCCGGTTCGGGGTTACGCAAACGCGACACTTCTTGCGTGACGCTGTCCATCGCGCTGTCGTTCAGCAATTCGCGGATCATCACCCATTCCGGCTGCGGCCCGGCTTTGTCGGCGAATTGCTCCCAGACGAGCGGCGCGCGGCTGCGCAGCGAGGATTTGACCATCCACAGCGCCAAGCCGCCGTCGCGCGGTTCGGCGCGCAGCTGACGATCGAACTCCATCGCGGCGGCGTCGAACTTTCCCGCGAGGTACAGTGCCACCGCGCGACCGAACGCGCCGACACCCGAGTTAGGAACCATGCGCATGAGCTGATCGTAGTCCGTCAACGCGCCATCGAAATTGCCGGTGAGCATCCGTAAATAAGCGCGGCGGCGCACGAGTTCGGGATCGGTCGCTTTCAGCTCCAGGGCGCGATCCAGGTCTTGGATCGCATCTCCAAACCGACTGAGTTTCTGATTGGTGACGGCGCGCAGCAGATGGGTGCGCCAGTTGCTCGGATCCTTCAGCGCCGCATTGTTGAGATCGCGCAAGGCCGCATCATTCTGATTCAGCGCCGCATAGGCCGTCGCGCGGCGTTCCAGATCGCGCGGTTCGCCGCCGTTGTAGGCGACGACGCGACTGAGGATCCTGATCGCGGCTTCGTTTTCGTCCGCATTCATCAGGTCGAGGGCCTGATCGGAGAGCGCGCGCGCCTCGCGGTAGTCCGCGATTTCCGGTTCATGCGCGCAGCCCGAGGCAAGCGCGGTCAGAAGCGTGATCGCCGCCGCGGCTCGGCCCAGACGCAACACAAGTTTCATGCGGCAAGGGTATCCGAGCCCAGATTGTTGGGCTACGTGTCGCGTTGGACTAGGTACTACAAATGGTGGTATTTAAGCTGCCAACCCACTAATGTCAGAATAATGTCCTTGATCACGCATACCTGATTATCCACAGAGTGTGCGCGCCTATCTCGACCGCTGTGCGTACACGCAAGACCGATTAGTCTCCGATCGCGCCTACACGAACAGTTGGCGGCACAGCGTCTGGGAGGGCGCGATGACAATCGATCAGCAGCGATCGCGCTCCACGACACCATGATTCATTTCACTTCGCCGCGAGACGTCACTCTCGCTTGGCAGCCATCGATCGAAGACTTCAACCACTACCTCAAAATGGGAGAGACTAAATGAAGCGTACTGCACTCCTTGCCGCGAGCGTTCTGCTCGCGCTGAGCGGCGCCACGGCGTTTGCTGCGGACTCCGTGCCGAAGGCGATCGCCGACGCCGTGGCCGACAAGGGCCGTCCGGAAGCCGACACCAAGCGCGACGCCGACCGTAAGCCGGCCGAAGTCGTCGCGTTCGCCGGCATCAAGCCGGGCGATACCGTCGTCGACATCATGCCGGGTGGCGGCTACTTCACCCGCATCTTCGCCAAGGCCGTCGGCCCGAAGGGCAAGGTCATCGCGGTGGTGCCGGAAGAAATGATGAAGACCCGCGCGACCGCGGCCGATGGTGTGAAGGCGATTGCCGCCGATCCCGCCTATGCCAACGTCATCGTCGTTGAAACGCCGTCCATCAACGCCATCAAGATCTCGGCCCCGGCGGACGTGATCTGGACGTCGCAGAACTATCATGACTTCAAGAACAAGATGTTCGGCCCGGCCGACATCTCGGCGATGAACAAGTCGATCCTGGCGGCGCTGAAGCCGGGCGGCACCTACATCGTGCTCGACCACGTTGCGGCCGCCGGCGCGGCGAATGCGACGGAAGAACTGCACCGCATCGACCCGGCCGTCGTGAAGGCCGAAGTCACCGCGGCGGGCTTCAAGTTCGACAGCGAGAGCAAGGTTCTCGCCCACAGCGCCGACGACCACACCGGCAAGGTGTTCGACGCCGGCATGCGCGGCAAGACCGACCAGTTCATCTACAAGTTCAAGAAGTAGTCGCGACTTTCTAAAAGCGAAGCCCCCGTCCGCATCCGCGGGCGGGGGCTTTCTTATGCGCTGGTGTCGCCGGATGCCTGAGGCCGGGACACCGGCGGCCCACCTTCGATGATGTAGCGCTGTTCGATTGCCGCGCGTATGCGATCACGGCTTTCCGTGGCGTCGAGTTCTGCCTCGGCTTCAATCGATTGCGCTTCGGACGCCAGTTCCTCGTTCTTGATGTAGTTCGCAAACCAGTGCGAATAGTCGCCGGCCTTCAGATGATGAAGCCAGGTGGCGTCGTCGACGCCTTCGGCCATTTGCAGAAACACCTGAAGATTGTCGGCTCGCAGGTTCAGCTTTGCCTCCGGACCCCGGAAATAGAAGCTGCCTTCCGGCGCGAGATGGCCTTCGACGTATTTGCGCACATGCCGCCGGTGATGCACATGCGACGTCGGAATCTTCACGCGAACGATCACATTTTTCTGCAGGAACCAGGCAAAGCCTCGCCGCGTTCGAGCTTTCCCGGGGGCAACGGCGGCGGCGAAATATTCCGCGCCTGCGCCACCTGGGCGATGATTTCTCCTGCGGTGTCGCTGACCGCCAGAACGACGTCGAGCGTGTTCAGCGCTTCCGACGCCAGCTTGCGCGGCTCGACCGTGACGAAAATGATTCCCATGTCATGACGCGGCAACGCGGACGCCGCATCGTGCCAGTCGGCGGGCACAAGGTGATGCGCTTCGTCCAGCACCAGCCAATGCGGTCGTCCTGTGGTGCGGCGGACTTCATCGAGTTGCGCGATGGTTTTTGCCAGGAAGCCCGGGCGATCCGTGAACTGCACGGCGAGAAGATCCAACGCCGCGCTCTTGTGCGGATCGGTGAGCAACTGCGCCAGGGTTGTCAGGACCGGCGGCGTCTTCGCATCGCCGAGGCTGACCAACTCGCACAGACCCTCGTATTCCCCTTCCGGATCGACCACGACAGTTTGCAAATTCCGGTTCCGCAACTGTTCGAGCAAAGCGGTCAGCGCCGTGGTCTTGCCGCCGCCGGATGTGCCGGCGATCAGTACGCGTTCACCGCGCCAGGCCACGGTAGCGTCCTTGCCGTCCGACGTGGTGCCGACCACAAGATCGGGAATGCGCGGCAGAGGCAGATCGGAGAGATCCGTGGCCAGCATGCGCGCCACGGTCTCCTGCACACCGGCGCCACGTGCGCCGGCCGTGACCCAATCGACATCCTTCTTCACCGACGGCAGGGCATTAGCGACCGCGATGCCGCAGCCGCACATCGCCTGGAACGCCTGGTCGTTCTCGGCATTGACCGGCCCCCTTCGGGTGGTCCGAGTTGAATGTTAATTCAGCATTGGTTTGTCGACCAGGGTCGCTCTGGCCGGCCAGCTCAAGACCTCCGGTGCCGGCGGCTTGTAGCCGAGCGAGGAGTGCGGTCTCACGGTGTTGTAGTGCCG
>CANJRD010000026.1 GCA_947476695.1 Rhodospirillaceae bacterium | reverse complement strand
GTCGCGCCGGCGCTGACGCTCACCGACAAAGAATACCAGATCATGCGCAACGCCTCGATCGCGTGCCTGCGCGAGATCGGCGTCGATACCGGCGGCTCGAACGTGCAGTTCGCGATCAACCCGGCCGACGGCCGCATGGTCGTGATCGAAATGAACCCGCGCGTGTCGCGCTCGTCCGCGCTGGCCTCGAAGGCCACCGGCTTCCCGATCGCCAAGATCGCCGCGAAGCTCGCGGTCGGCTACACGCTCGACGAATTGACCAACGACATCACCGGCGCGACGCCGGCGTCGTTCGAGCCGACCATCGATTACGTGGTCACCAAGATCCCGCGTTTCACGTTCGAGAAGTTCCCCGACGCCGATCCGTATCTGACCACCAGCATGAAGTCGGTGGGCGAAGCGATGGCGGTGGGCCGTACGTTCGCGGAAAGCCTGCAGAAAGGCCTGCGTTCGATGGAGACCGGCCTGACCGGCCTCAACGAGATCGACATCGATCTCCAGGGCGGCGCGCCGACCATGGACAAGGACGCGCTGCGCATCGCGCTGACCAAGCCGCGTCCGGATCGCCTGCTGATCGCAGCCCAAGCGTTGCGCGCCGGCCTGACGGTCGAAGACGTCTGCGCCGCGGCGAAATACGATCCGTGGTTCATCCGCGAGATCAAACACATCGTCGACGCCGAAGCGCGCATCCGTAAGGCGGGCCTGCCGACCGATCATCAAGGCCTGCTGACCATCAAGAAGATGGGCTTCTCCGACAAGCGCCTCGCCGAACTGACCGGCAAGAAGGTGATCGACGTGGTGAATGCCCGTCGTGCCGCGAAGGTGCGCCCGGTGTTCAAGCGCATCGACAGCTGCGCCGCCGAGTTCTACGCGCGCACGCCATACATGTACTCGTGCTACGAGGGCGACGGCCTGAATCCGGCCGAGTGCGAGTCCGAGCCGAGCGACGCCAACAAGATCATCATCCTCGGCGGCGGCCCGAACCGCATCGGCCAGGGCATCGAGTTCGACTATTGCTGCGTCCACGCCGCCTTTGCGCTGCGCGACGCGGGCTTCGAGACCATCATGGTCAACTGCAATCCGGAGACGGTGTCGACGGATTACGACACCTCCAGCCGCCTCTACTTCGAGCCGCTGACCTCGGAAGACGTGATCGAGCTGATCACCACCGAGCAGCAGAACGGCAAGGTGCTGGGCGTGATCGTGCAGCTGGGCGGCCAGACGCCGCTGAAGCTGAGCCAAGCGCTGGAAGAAGCGGGCATCCCGATCCTCGGCACCTCGCCGGACGCGATCGATCTCGCTGAAGACCGCGAGCGTTTCCAGCATCTGCTGAACGACCTGAAGCTGCGCCAGCCGGCCAACGGCACCGCGATGAAGGTCGAAGAAGCGCGCGAGATCGCCAAGCGTATCGGCTATCCGGTCGTGATCCGTCCGTCCTACGTGTTGGGCGGCCGCGCCATGCGCATCGTTCACGACGAAGCCGGCCTGAACGCCTATATGCGCGATGCCGTGCTGGTCACCGGCAACAACCCGGTGCTGATCGACAGCTATCTCTCCGCCGCGACGGAAGTCGACGTCGATGCGCTGGCCGACGGCACAGACGTATACATCGCCGGCATCATGCAGCACATCGAAGAAGCCGGTATTCATTCCGGCGACTCTGCCTGCTCGTTGCCGCCGTATTCACTCGACAAAAAGATCGTCGAGGAGATCAAGCGTCAGACCATCGCCATGGCCAAGGCGCTGAAGGTCGTCGGCCTGATGAACGTGCAGTACGCGGTGAAGGACGGCACGGTCTATGTGCTCGAGGTCAACCCGCGCGCCAGCCGCACGGTGCCGTTCGTCGCCAAGGCCACCGGCATACCGGTCGCCAAGATCGCCGCGCGCATCATGGCCGGCGAGAAGCTCGCTTCGTTCACGCTTGGCGCCGACTTCGAGGCGCTGCCGGAAGCCGGCCAGCACATCGCTGTCAAGGAAGCCGTGTTCCCGTTCAACCGCTTCCCGGGCGTCGACATCGTCCTGGGGCCGGAAATGAAATCCACCGGCGAGGTCATGGGCCTCGATCGCGACTTCCCGCGCGCTTACGCCAAGGCGCAGCTGGGCGCCGGCACGCGCCTGCCGCTCAAGGGCACGGCGTTCCTGTCGGTGCGCGACAGCGACAAGGAAGCCGTCGCCCGCGTGGCGGAAGGGCTGCAAGGGCTGGGCTTCAAGGTTATCGCCACCAGCGGCACCCAAAAGGCGCTGGCTGAACGCGGAATCAAGGTCGAACTGGTGAACAAAGTGGCCGAGGGCCGGCCCCACTGCGTCGATGCGATGATCTCCGGGGCGGTACAATTGGTCGTGAATACGACCTCGGGCTCCCAGTCGCTCAAGGACAGCTTCGACATCCGCCGCACCGCGCTGACCCGTAATATCAGCCATTACACGACGATTTCCGGCGCGGAAGCGGCTGTGGCCGCGATTCGGGCCCTGACCGACGGGGCCCTTGATGTTGCCCCTCTCCAATCCTATTTTAAGCGGTAGCTGACAGTTCGAGCCGTTCAAGCCCTTGCCTTCGGCATGGGCTATTTCTTTCTGTTCGTTCGCGCAAATTGGGATTGTTGACGTCATGGAAAAGATTCCAATGACGGCGGAGGGTTTAGCTCCGCTTGAAGAAGAATTACGGCAGTTGCGCACGGTGGATCGATACGCCGTGATCAAGGCTATCGCGGAAGCACGCGAGCACGGCGATTTGTCCGAAAACGCCGAGTATCACGCTGCGCGCGAGAAGCAGAGCTTCATCGAGGGCCGCATCTCGGAACTCGAGGACATCGTCAGCCGCGCCGACGTCATCGATATCTCGAAGCTGACCGGCAAGACGGTGCGTTTCGGGGCCTTCGTGAAGCTGGCCGACGACGATACCGATGAGGAAACCACCTATCAGGTGGTCGGGCCTTATGAGGCGGATCTCGCCAAGAAGAAGATTTCCGTCCAAGCGCCGCTCGGCCGCGCGCTGATCGGCAAGACGATTGGCGATTCCGTCGAGGTGATCACCCCCGGCGGCGGCAAGGCCTATGAAATCATCGACGTGAAGTTCAAATAGGCTGCGGTCGCGGCCTATCCTTCAGCGGCGGCTTCCTTCTCCACCGGATCGACCAGGATCGGCACGCCCGGCAGGTTCTTGGCCGAGCGGATGGCGAGCGCCGACTTCACGTTCGCCACTTTCGGGGCCGCGGTCAGCTTCTCGGTGACGAAGCGCTGATAGGCGTCCCAGTCCTTCGCGACCACGCGCAGCAGGAAGTCGGTCTCGCCGGCCAGCATGTGGCACTCGCGGACCTCGTCCCATTGCTTCACTAGGCTCTCAAAGGCCACTAGGTCGGCCTCCGCCTGGCTGTATAGGCCGACGTGGGCGAAGACCGTGACGGTGTACCCCAGCGCGCCGGGGTCCAGCTCCGCATGGTAGCCCTTGATGTACCCAGACTGCTCCAGGGCCCGCACACGACGCAGGCAGGGCGGGGCCGAGATGCCGGCCCGGCCCGCCAGGTCGACGTTGGTCATGCGCCCATCGGCCTGCAGATCGGCCAGGATCTGGCGGTCGATGCGATCGAGCTTCACGCGCTGCATGTGTCTCTCCCCGCTCCCGTTCCCCTCGGGAGTAATATTATTACCAAATAAACCGATTCCGCGCAGGGGCGCAACCCGGCCACGAAAGATTGCTGCTTGGGGGCGCATTTCTTGAAGGTGTGCCCCCCTCCCCCTATGTTAACGCCGACGTTGCAGCGCAACGCCGGCAGACCAGGGGGTTTTCCGGTTTTTAAGGGTCTGATCGCGTTTTTCCATGGCTGAACATCGTACCAAGGTCCTGATTCTCGGTTCCGGCCCGGCCGGCCTGACCGCCGCCATCTATGCGGCGCGCGCGAACCTCGCGCCGATCGTTGTCGCCGGCATGCAGCCCGGCGGCCAGATGACGATCACCACCGACGTCGAGAACTACCCGGGTTTCCCTGACGTGATTCAGGGGCCCTGGCTGATGGAGCAGATGCAGAAGCAGGCCGAGAACGTCGGCACGCGCTTCATCCACGATCTCGTCACCAAGATCGATTTCACCAAGCGCCCGTTCGTCTGCACCGGCGATTCCGGCGACGTGTTCATCGGCAACACCATCGTCATCGCCACCGGCGCGTCGGCGCGCTGGCTCGGCATTCCTTCGGAGAAAGAGTTCCAGGGCTTCGGCGTGTCGGCTTGTGCCACGTGCGACGGCTTCTTCTTCCGCGGCAAGGAAGTCGCGGTGGTCGGCGGCGGCAACACCGCCGTTGAGGAAGCGCTGTACCTCACCAATCACGCCACCCAGGTGACGCTGATCCATCGTCGCGACAGCTTGCGCGCGGAGAAGATGTTGCAGCAGCGGCTGTTCGACCATCCGAAGATCAAGGTGGTGTGGGATTCAGCGGTCGACGAAGTCGTCGGCACCAAGGGCCCGCCGGGCGTCACGGGCGTGAAGCTGCGCAACGTGAAGACCGGCGCTATCGAGAAGCTGGCCGTCGAAGGCCTGTTCATCGCCATCGGGCACACGCCGAACACCGAGCTGTTCCAGGGCGCGCTCGACATGGACGAGAACGGCTATCTGATCACGGCGCCGGATTCCACGGGCACGAAGATTCCCGGGGTCTTCGCTTGTGGCGACGTGCAGGATCACGTCTATCGTCAGGCCGTCACGGCGGCAGGCACCGGCTGCATGGCCGCGCTGGAAGCCGATCGATTCCTGGCGGCACACGGTTAGGCAAAGGAATGCAATGATGATGCGTAGCGGCGGACGTCTCGACTGGGACAAGCTGCGCGTGTTTCACGCGGTGGCGGAAGCGGGCAGCTTCACGCACGCCAGCGAGACCTTGAACCTGAGCCAGTCGGCCGTCAGCCGGCAGATCAGCGCGCTCGAGGAATCCTTGGGCGTCAGCCTGTTCCATCGCCATGCGCGTGGCCTGATCCTCACCGAGCAAGGCGACCTGCTCTACAAGACCGTGCACGACGTGTTCGCCAAGCTGAACAACGTCGAAACGCTGCTGACCGAGACCAAGGAAAATCCCGAAGGCGTGTTGCGCGTCACCACCACCGTCGCTTTCGGATCGGTGTGGCTGACCAGCCGGCTGAAGGAATTCATCCGCCAGTATCCCGGCATCGCCGTGTCGCTGCATCTCGACGACCGCGAACTCGACCTCGCGATGCGCGAGGCCGACGTCGCGATCCGCTTCAACGAGCCGACGCAAGGCGATCTGATCCAGCGTCACCTGGGCGGCTTGCAGGTGAGCCTTTACGCCTCGCCGGAGTACCTGAAGGAACGCGGCGTCCCGCAGACCATCGCCGATCTGAAAGACCACGACATCGTGACCTTCGGCGCTGGCACAGAGCCGTTCCAGGACGTGCACTGGTTCGAGGAGATGTTGAGCAAAGCCGGCCTGCAGGCCCGTCCCGCGCTCGCGGTGAACAACATCTACGGCATTTATCGCGCGGTGAAAGCCGGCATCGGCATCGGCCCCTTGCCGGAATACTTCATCCGCGAAGGCAGCGGCATCGTGCGCGTGCTGCCGGAAGTCAAAGGCACGGTGGCGGACGCCTATTTCGTCTATGCCGCCGAGCTGCGCAATTCGACCCGCGTGGCAGTGTTCCGCGATTACCTCGTGCGCGAGATCAACCGCGCGCGCTCGCAGATCGCGCTCATCGCGCAAAACGCCGACACCCTGCGCAACGCGGGTTAGTTCGGCACTCCAACGACAACTGGCCTCAGGCGCGTCACCAGCGCGTCACGGAACGCCTCTGTTGCATAGGCAAAGTGGCCGCCAGGAATCAGCACGATTTCCTTGTGCGGAGACTCGACGCAATCGAAATAGGTTTTCGCGAGGCCGGTGTCCGTAATCCGATCGTCCTTACCTTGGACAATGAAGAATGGGATCGGAAAATTGCAGCCGAGCGTACGGAGATCATCATTGAGAAGGGCCGGGCTTGCGCCTTGAAGCAAACCGCGCGCCCAATCGAAAGCCTGTGCGAGAGAAACCACCGGCGACGTCAACAGATCGATCGACTCCTCCTGCATGAACGACACATCGGACGAGGCGAGGTAGCGATTGCGCGTGCTGTAGTCGACGCGACCGGTAGACTCCATTTTCTTGATCGACCCAGCGTCATGGGCGGCGCGCGCACGCGCGAGCGTGCTGATGTAGGTCACCTTGATGTTCTCCGCGAGATCGACGAGTTGCCCGGTGCCAACATAGGCGGAGAACAGCTCTGGATTGGCTTTGACCATATGCACGGCGAGGTAGGAACCCCACGAGTGTCCGACCAGCGCCACCGGACCGACGTTCAGTTCGCCCCGGATGTATTGGGCAACTTCAATGCCGTCGTTGATCAAACGATCCAACGTCACGTCCGGCGTTAGTCGCCCGCCGGCGGTGTAAGACATACCGGCGCCGCGCTGATCCCACTGCACAATCGTGAAATCGCGTTCCCAATTGCGATAGACCATCGGCAATCCGGATTGCGCTTCCCCAGGTCCGCCGTGAACGAAAAGCAGCACCGGGTTGGCGCGGTTCTCGCCGCGGATCGTGATCCACTGCGGAACACCCCCGATGGTGACGTACCGACTTTCGTTGATCGCATCCGGACTGTTGGAATTGAGCGCCGATGCAAATTGGTGCTGCCGATAGAATCGCCAGGCCAACGCGCCGCCGATCGGCACGATGATGAGGATCGCGAGCGTAAATGCGACAATGCGAAGGACGCGCTTCGTGACCTATTCCGCCGCATCGGCAGCGTCAGACACAGCCGGGTCGAATGCGAGAAGGTCGCCCGGCTGGCAGCCGAGTTCGCGGCAGATGGATTCCAGCGTCGAGAAGCGGATCGCGCGGGCTTTCCCGGTTTTCAAGACCGACAGGTTCGCGAGCGTGATGCCGACGCGATCCGCGAGATCGGTCAGCGTCATGCGGCGCGCGTAAAGCAGGTCGTCGAGTTTCACAACAATTGCCATCGCTAAACGGTCGCCTCAAGCTCGGCCCGCATCTCTGTGCCGCGACGGAAGATGCGCGCGAGGACGAAGATCAGCAGCACCCCGAACAGTCCGGCGAACGGGAAATCCAGATCGCCCAAGAAGTGTTCGTGGGTCGTGCGCATGTAGACGCGTACAGAGTCGGGCGACACAGCATAGATGCCAAGCGCGATGAGCATTTTCCAGACGCTGACGCCGAGCAGGAGCCAAGCGATCCGCACGATGTCGTCGGCGTTCTTCGCAACGAATGGATCCCCGAGGCTCGCGCTTATCACCACGCGCAGGACGGCCCGCAGGATAAGAAAGACGCAAATCAGCATCGCCATGAAGCCGCTCAGGGCCACGAGCCCAAGCCGCGTTATGTCTGCGCCCGTGATCGCAATGCCTGGGTCGCGCGCGAGACTTTCAGCCACGTCAGCGGAGTCAAAGAACGGGAGGTAGGCTGCCCCACAGACTATTCCCGCCATCAATACCGCAGAGCTGATCACAGCAAGCTGGAGGGCCCACCGTGTGACCGCGAAGAGCTTCTGTTCGTTAGGCATGGGGTCCCTCCGCGTTTTAAATTATCGATAATCGATAAATCAATTTATCGAAGTTCGGCAAGCAAAATATCGATAGTCGATAAACTTAAATTGCATCAGTTTTGCAGGTGCGAACAAAATTGGCGGAAAATCAAATACCTGCGGGCCGCTTCGGCGGCGGAACCCACCGCGGGCTCCGCCAACCGCTTCCAGACAATTCGCTTGCATTACAGCGCCTTGTGACATGCGGAGTGTGCATGCCTCCCCTCCATCATTCGCAATTCCCGGACTTGAGGGAACGGCGTAGTTTCTTTCTCACAGGTGCTGCACCGCAGCATTCAGGCGGCAATCTCCCCTCCCCAACGCCCCTGAATGTGGTTCAGCAAATGCCTTAGGCCGATCCGGTCCTCCCCCGGATCGGCCTTTATCTTTTCGAACTGAGTCCAAAACGAAAAAGGCCGGCCCCGCGAGGGACCGGCCTTTCGTCGTCTCAATCTGAGCATCCCTCCGGGGGATTGCGCCGGGCTCTGCCAGCGCTTCGGCTGTGGGTGACCACGGCCTCAGCGGGCGTCGCCGGGGCGCAATTACTTCAAACCGGCGCAGAAGCGCTGGATGCGCTCGCAGGCATCCTTCAGCAGTTCCGTCGAGGTGGCGTAGGAGATGCGGAAGTAGGGCGACAGGCCGAAGGCCGCGCCCTGGACGACCGCCACGCCTTCGTCTTCCAGCAGGAAGGTGACGAAGTCGGTGTCGTCCTTGATCGTCTTGCCGCTGGCCGTGGTCTTGCCGATGGTGCCCGCGCAGGACGGATAGACATAGAACGCGCCTTCCGGCGTCAGGCAGGAGATGCCCTTCGCCTCGTTCAGCATCTTCGCCACCATGTCGCGGCGCTGCTTGAAGACGTCATTGCGCGGCTGGATGAAGGTCAGCGGCTCGTTGAGCGCCACCACTGCCGCCGCCTGGGTGATCGAGCTGGGATGCGAGGCGCTCTGCGACTGCACCATGTTCATGGCCTTGATCAGCTGCACCGGGCCGCAAGCATAGCCCAGGCGCCAGCCGGTCATCGCATAGGCCTTCGAGACGCCGTTCATGGTCAGCGTGCGGTCCATGAGCTTGGGCTCGACCTGCGCTAGGGTGGTGAACTTGAAGCCGTCGTAGGTCAGGTGTTCGTAGATGTCGTCCACCATCACCCAGACATGCGGGTGTTTCAGCAGCACGTCGGCCAGCGCGCGCAGTTCCTGTTCGGAATAAGCGGCACCCGTCGGATTGCTGGGGGAGTTGAGGATCAGCCACTTGGTCTTGGGCGTGATCGCGGCTTCCAGCGCGGCGGGCGACAGCTTGAAGTGCGAATTCTCGCCGCAGGCCACGAACACCGGCTCGCCGCCGAACATCAACGCGATGTCGGGATAGCTGACCCAATACGGGGCCGGCACGATCACTTCGTCGCCTTCCTGCACGGTGGCCAGCATGGCGTTGAAGATCACCTGCTTGCCGCCGACGCCCAGCGTGACCTGATCGGTCGTGTAGGTCAGGCCGTTCTCGCGCTTGAACTTGTCGACGATGGCTTTGCGCAGCGCGGGCGTGCCGTTGGTCGGGGTGTACTTGGTGTCGCCGTTCTGGATCGCGGCGATGCCCGCGGCCTTGATGTGATCCGGCGTGTCGAAGTCCGGCTCACCGACGCCCAGGCCGATGACGTCCTTACCGGCAGCCTTGAGCTCCCCGGCCTTCTGAGTCACGGCCATGGTCGGCGAGGGTTTCACAGCGGACAGGCGCTTGGCGAGGATCGACACGGGATCGGCTCCGGCTTCAGGGGCTGAAAGGGGGCGTAACCTACTTCCGCCACACCCTGCCCGCAACCGGCAAAAGCCGCCGTTTCCGGGCTATTCCAGCAGGTCTGCCATGAACAGCGGGGCTGCCTTGCCACCCCGGGGTGGACGGGGCAACGCCTTATGTGCGCACAAAGAAAATGGGCGCCGGCCGGAGCCGACGCCCATTGGGATGGTAACGGAGGGATGGTAACGGGGGGATGGTAACGGGTTACGGCGTTTAGAAGCTGATCTTTATGTCGGCCATGACGCTTTGCGCCGTGGCGCGGGTGCCGTTCTGCAGGTGATAGCCCAGGAACACGCTGGTGTGGTTCGCCACGCGGCCGCTGAACGTCACGTCGGCGAAGAAGGCATTGCCGATCAGGCTGGTCAGACTGGTGTTGAAGCCGCCCGTCCCGACCTGCACGAAGTCGGAGCTGAGGTTCGAGGCACCGGCTTTGGACTCGCGCTGCCAGCCGGCATTCACTTCTGGATGGATGTCAGCCAAGAAGCCGTCGACGACCGCGATGTGGCCGCCCAACTGCGTGCGTAGCGAGTTCGAGCTCTGACGGCCGACATTCAGGCTGGCCGAACCGGCGTTGCCTTCGGTGAACGCGTTGATCGACAGGTGCGTGTGGGTCGCGTTGAACATCGGGCCGAGACGGATCGCGCCTTCGCCGAAGTCGTAGCCCATGCCGAGGCTGACGGTCGGGCTGTTGCCCTTGGTCTCGCCGTGCGCCATGCGATCGAACGCGGACCCGAGCAGAACGTGACGGTCGGTGTCATAGCTGTTGAAGCTGTAGGCGAACAACGCGCGCAGATCCAAGCCGCCGTTGGTGTAGTTCGCGAAGATGCCCGGGCTGATGCTGCTGACGGACCCACGGCTGCCTTCATAGTCGAGACGGGCATGCGCGCTTTGATAGCCGATCAGCACGCCGACATCGATCATGTCGGTGGCGGCGTAAGCCGCACCCGCCACGAGCCCGGCGCTGGAGTACTTCGCCGCTTCAGTATCGACCGTCGCATCGACGTCGCCGAAGATGCCGTTGGCGGAAACGAAGCCGGTCCAGTGGCCGGTGTCGCGCTCGGCCAAGGTCCCCGCGCCGCGGAAGCCTTCTTCGCCGCGCCACGACTCAAGCTGTGAGTTCAGGAACGAGGCCTGATCGAAGGCGATGTTGCGGAAGATCTGGAAGCGCTGCGGCGTCAGATCGTTCAGGTAGCGCGCCGTGGTGGCATCCGCCGGCAGGCCGATGAACGCGTTCGGCATCGCCTGGAAGTCGCCCGTGAGGTTGGCGCCGACGCCGCGCATGATCGCGTTGGCGGCTTCACGCGCATTGGCGTTGATCGCCAGGTCCGGCAGGCTGACGTTCTGCACCGTCACGCCGACCTGATTGGCGGCAACCGTTCCGTAAGTGGTGCGCGCGACATAGCCGATCGGCAGCACGACGCGGGAGAACTGACCGCTCAGCGACGCGCCGGTGAGCACGACGTAAGTGTCGCCGGACTTAATCGTGTAGCCGGTGCCGGGCAAGACCTGCAGCGTGCCGTTCAGCGTCGCCGCACCGCTGACGGCCACACGTTCGGCGGTGGTCGCCGACATCTGCCGCAGCTGCAGCGTTGCCGGCGCGGCCTGGGTATAGACACTGGTGTTGATCAGGTGATTGACGTTGTCGGTGCGCACGAGACCCGCGTTCACCGCGAACGTGCCCACACCGGTTGCATTCGCATTGGCCAAGATCAGCGTGCCGCCCGAGAAGGCCGTGCCGCCCGGGTTCGCCGGACCGGCGGTGGACGTGTTCGTGCCCGCGAGCGTGAGCGTGCCCGGACCGGAAATGTTCAGCACACCGCTGCCGGTGATTGGCCCGCTCAGTGTGGAGGCCGTGCCGGCATCCATGACGATGCCGCCGGTGATCGTGTTCTGCAGCGTGACGCCGCGCGCACTGGTCACGTTCCCGCCCAGGGCAAGCGAGCCGCCACGCAGCGACACCGTGCCCGTGCTGGCGCCGAGGTTGGCATCCGAGCTGATGCGCGTCGTGCCGCCGGCGAGCACCGTGCCCCCACTGTAGGTGTTCGCGCCCGACAGAGTCAGCGTGCCGACGCCGTCTTTGGTGACCGTGGTCGGAAGGACGATGGGGCCCTTGCCGGTCCCGTTGGAGATCGTGCCCGTGACGACCGTGTTGCCGGTCCCGCCGAAGGTCAGCGTCTCGGCAACGCCGGGGGTCGCGACAATCGGCGCCAGATTGCTGTTGATGAGCAGGCCGCGTCCGGTCGCGTCGGAATTGATGCGCGCGCCGTCATTGAACAGGATGGACGATGCGATCGTGTTGTCGCCGCTCTCGTTGTAGAGAGAACCGCGCACGGTGTTGATGCTGTTGTTCAGCGTGATGGACGAGACGCCCGCCATCGTCATGCCGGTGCCCTGCAGCGCGAGAGTCGCGCAGGAGGCCACGGTGATGCTGCCGGATGTCGGCGATGCGGTGCGCAAGGCAAGCGTGCCGTTCTGTACCTGGATGGCGCCGGTGGTGGTGTTCGCGCCCGCGAGGGTCAGCGTTCCCGTGCCCGACTTCAGGATGCCCAGCGTGCCAGTCACGGGACCGGAGAACTGAACGCCGCCCGCGCCACGGATTTCAACGATGGAGGCCGGCGTCGGCGCGCCGATCTGCGAGATCTGGCCGGTGAAGTTGATGAGACCGTCGGACCCAATCACGGCATTCGGCGCGACGAAGACGCTGCCGGTGGACGTCACCTGGTTGGTCGAACTCGGCACATAGAGCGCGCCAAGGCCCGGCGGCACCAGCACGCCGTCGCCGGTCAGCGACAAGGTATTGCCGAAGGCGAACGGACCGCTGCCGCCGTCAGCGCGAAGCGCGCCACCCGCGAGCACCGTGACCTGGCCGCTGTCCGGCAGGCTGTTGCCGGCGCTGACGGTATAACTCGTTCCCGAAACAATGGTGGTATCGGCCTGCGCCGGCGCGACGATCGCGCATACGGCCAGACCTGCGGCCAACAGGGCCCAATGTGATACGGTGGACCGCAATGCTGCGGTATTGAGCTCGTTGAATTTGCCGAATGACATGGGTGTACCCCTAATGACATGGGTGTGCCCCTATTGCGCTAAACTGTTCCGACCTAATGCGCCGAGAGGGCGAAGGTTTCGGCAGGGTTGCAAAAGGCCTTGTCGGTTTGCGGAATAGTTGCGGCCTGTGTCACCAAAGCCATGACGAAGCCAGCCGTGAGCTGGCGAAATCACAGAAGCACACCTAAATTCACCGTCCCATGAACGCACCCTCGCCCTCCCTCCCCATCCCCATGTACGCGCGGCCGCCGGGCGGCCCGCCGGCCAACTTCAAGCTGGTGAGCGAGTACACGCCCGCGGGCGATCAGCCGCGCGCCATCGCCGAACTGATGGACGGTCTGGCGCGCAAGGAGCGCGATCAGGTGCTGTTGGGCGTCACCGGCTCCGGCAAGACCTTCACCATGGCGCAGGTCATCGCCAAGACCGGCCGGCCGGCACTGATCCTCGCGCCGAACAAGACGCTGGCGGCCCAGCTGTATGGTGAGATGAAGTCGTTCTTCCCGGAGAATGCGGTCGAGTATTTCGTATCGTATTACGACTACTACCAGCCGGAAGCCTACGTTCCGCGCACCGACACCTACATCGAGAAAGATTCCAGCATCAACGAGCAGATCGACCGCATGCGCCACGGCGCGACGCGCGCGATCCTGGAGCGCCGCGACGTGATCATCGTCGCCTCGGTCAGCTGCATCTACGGCCTAGGCTCGGTCGAGAGCTATTCGCGCATGACCTTCACCATCAAGACCGGCGCGCAGTTCTCGCGCTCCGATCTGCTGAAGCAACTGGTCGCACTGCAGTACAAACGCAACGACATGTCCTTCGTGCGCGGCACCTTCCGCGTGCGCGGCGATGTGGTCGAGATTTTCCCCGCCCACTACGAAGACCGGGCGTGGCGTGTGTCGCTGTTCGGCGACGATGTGGAAAGCATCCACGAATTCGATCCGCTGACCGGCGAGAAGACCGACAACCTGGCCGAAGTGACGGTCTATCCGTCCAGCCACTACGTGACGCCGCGCCCGGCCTTGTCGCAGGCGATCAAGCTGATCAAGGAAGAGCTGAAGACGCGCCTCGCCGAGTTCAACGCGCAGGGCAAGCTGCTGGAGGCGCAGCGGCTGGAACAGCGCACGATGTTCGATCTGGAAATGCTCGAGACCACCGGGCACTGCAAGAGCATCGAGAACTATTCGCGCTTCCTCACGGGCCGCCGGCCCGGCGACCCGCCGCCGACGCTGTTCGAGTACCTGCCGGAAGACGCGCTGCTGTTCGTCGACGAAAGTCACGTCGCCGTCTCGCAGATCGGCGGCATGTATCGCGGCGACTTCAATCGCAAATGGACGCTGTCCGAGTTCGGCTTCCGTCTGCCGTCGTGCATCGACAACCGCCCACTCAAATTTGAGGAGTGGGAGAAGATGCGGCCGGACACCGTCTATGTGTCCGCGACCCCGGGCGATTGGGAAATGGAACGTGTCGCCGGCGTGTTCGCCGAGCAGGTGATCCGTCCGACCGGACTGATCGATCCGGTCACCATCATTCGTCCGGCGGAGAAGCAGGTCGACGACCTGCTGGGCGAAGTGAAGGCCGTCGCCGCCAAGGGCATGCGCACCCTGGTCACCACGCTGACCAAGCGCATGGCCGAGGATCTGACCGAATATCTGCACGAACACGGCGTGCGCGTGCGTTACATGCACTCCGACATCGAGACGCTGGAGCGCATCGAGATCATCCGCGACCTGCGGCTCGGCGCCTTCGACGTGCTGATCGGCATCAACCTGCTGCGCGAGGGTCTCGACATTCCCGAGTGCTCGCTGGTCGCGATCCTGGATGCGGACAAGGAAGGCTTCCTGCGCTCGAAGCGGTCGCTGATCCAGACCATCGGCCGCGCGGCGCGCAACATCGACGGGCGGGTTATTCTATACGCCGACAAGATGACGGACTCGCTCGACGCGGCGATCAAGGAAACAAGCCGCCGCCGCGAGAAGCAACAGGCGTTCAATGCCGCCAACGGCATCACGCCGGAAAGCGTGCGCAGCCGCATCTCGGACATCATCGACAGCGTCTACGAGCAGGATCGCGTCACGGTGGACACCGGGCTGGCGGAAGAGCCGCACATGCTGGGCCACAATCTGCGCGCCACCATCAACGACCTTGAAGCCAAGATGCGCACCGCCGCCGCCGACCTGGAGTTCGAGGAAGCCGCCCGCCTGCGCGATGAGGTCAAACGGCTTGAGATGCTGGAACTCGAATACGGCGGCGATGGGTCTGCGCCTGTCGGCGATGACGGCGATGACCGCTCCGTCGATCGCGGCAATGTGCAATCGCAAGCGCCGTCGCAGAAGGATATCCGCAAAGCGCTCGCGCCACGCGGCAGGGGCGGCGCAGCGAAATCAGGACGTCCGAAAGGCTTCGGCGCCGGTCGTGGGATGGGTCGGCGCGGCTAGCGCGAGGTGCGCGGCGTTTGCAGCGTCTTGATCAGAAACACGCCGCAGAGCGCGATAAAGACCAGATGTATGAATACGGCCGGGGTGGCGGCGATGCCGCCCTGGCCGATCATCATCGTGCGCAGCACCATCGTCAGCGACAGGATATGCACGGTGAGATTGCCGGCGAAGCAGGCGATGTGGCCCTGGCGTTCGACATGGCGCAAGAACCAGTTCATCACGCCAAGCCCGATCCACAGCGCACCCGTCGCCTGCGGCAAGGTGGCGAGCAGTTCGTCGAGGTCCATGCCGGCGGGGCCGTAGAATTCGGCCGGCGCAAACAGCAGCACAAGGCCCATCAGCCAAGCGAAGATCGCAAGCGCCGCGATGGCGATTCTCATGTGGCGTCCCCTCGGTATTCGCCGCCGGCCGTTACGGATGCGCTGGCGGCGCGCTCTCAGGCTGCGGCGCGTGCTTCAGACGGCGGAAGCTCATGATCGCCACAGGGATGCTGGCGAGATAGGCGAAGCCCATCACGCTGAGCGTGGCCCAGGGCTCGGTGACCAGGAAGGCGGCGACGGCCGCGAAGAGGATCATCACCGGCACGACCCACTGGGGCTTGAGGCGGATGTGCTTGCCGGCGAAGGTCGGCACGCGGCTGACCATCAGCATCGCGGCGACGAGCAGAACGCTGCCGGCCACGAACGGGCTGCGCAGCCCCTCGTTCCCGGTATAGAGCCAGAGGATGATCGGCAGGATCGCGAGCCCCGCGCCCGCCGGCGCCGGAACGCCGGTGAAATAGTTGTGCGCCCAGGCCGGAAGGTCGGGCGCGCCCACCATGGTGTTGAAGCGCGCGAGACGCAGCACACAACACACCGCGAACAGCAGGCACAGCGGCCAGCCGAAGGTGACCGCCTCGTTCATGGTCCACAGATACAGAACGAGCGCCGGGCAGACGCCGAAGCTGATGCCGTCGGCCAGGGAGTCGAGTTCCTGGCCGAACTTGCTGGTGGCGCGCAGAAGCCGCGCCACGCGGCCATCGAGGCCATCCAGCACGGCGGAGATCACCTGCGCGGTCACCGCCTGCTCGAACTTGCCCGCCATCGCATAGCGGATCGCGGTGAGGCCCGCGCACAGCGCCAGCACCGTGATCAAGTTCGGGAAGATGCGGTTGAACGACAGCGTGTTGATCTTGAGCCGGCGTCCACGGCCTTCGCGGCGCAAACGACGGCCGAGACCGCCACGCTCGGGCGTCTCGTCGGGACGGTCGGCTTCGGGACCGTCTGGGCTCATGCCTACCGGACCTCGCCTGCGCGCGGCGGTTCATTGGACTCGAGATCGGCGAACACCGTCTCGCCCGCCGTCGCGTGCTGACCGACCGACACCAGCGGCGAAACGCCGGGCGGCAGATACACGTCCAAGCGGCTGCCGAAACGGATCATGCCGAAACGCTGACCGGTGAGCAGTTGCTGGCCCGCGCGCACGTCGCAACGGATGCGGCGCGCGACAAGGCCGGCGATCTGCACGACGCCCAGGTCGCGGCCGTCGGCGGTGCGGATGTGCAGAGCCTGGCGCTCGTTGTCGCTGCTGGCTTTATCCAGCGTGGCGTTCAGGAACTTGCCCGGGATGTATTGCTCCTTCACCACCGTGCCGGCGATGGGGGTGCGGTTCACATGGCAATTGAAGACACTCATGAAGACCGAAACGCGCGTGACGGGCGTCGGGTCCATCCCAAGTTCGGGAGGGGGCACAACCGGCCCGATCATTTGAATAATGCCGTCGGCCGGGCTGATCACCAGACCGGGGCGCGCCGGGGTGACGCGGTCCGGATCGCGGAAGAAATAAAAGCACCAGATCGTGAGGATGAAGCCGACGATGCCGAGCGGATGCCAGATCCAGTACAGGATCAGGGCGGCGATCAGGAACCGCGCGACGAAGCCCGGGCCTTCCGGATGCAACGGCGGCAGCAAGTAGTCCTTCCAGGTGATGGAAGTGGTCTTGGTCTCAGACACGCTCACGAGCGGACATCCTTCGGCAACGGCGTAAGGGCGCCCTTCATAGCACCGAAAGCCGGCCGGAGTCAGGTTTTGGCGCGAAAATCCTGTCGGAACAGGACTTAACGGCTTTTGCCGGCGTTCCTGGGAATCGCGAAAATCTGGCCCGGATAGATCAGGTTCGGGTTCTTGATGTTGTCGCGGTTGGCCTCGTAGATGACCGTGTAGAGCAGTCCCTCGCCATAGGCCCTGCGGGCGATGCGCCACAGGCTATTGCCGACGATGACCGTGACCTCGCCCGGCTTCAGGTTGGCCTGGGCGGGATCGAGCGTGAACGGGCGTTCCACCCGCGCCAACACGTTGTTGTTGGTACCGAGCTGGTCGGCGCGCAGCGTGTGCTCGCCTGGCTTCATGCGGGCGGTCGGTTCCAGCGACCAGCCGCCGTCCTCGCCCGCCGTGGCTTTGCCGACGATCTGGTTGTCGAGATAGAGCTGAACGGTCGATCCGGGATCGGCCTTGCCGCTGACGGAGAACTTGCCCATCGCGTCGTAATCGACGGCCTGGATCGCCAGCGCCGCGAGGCCGGGCTCGGCATTCGGGCCTTGCAACACGCGGCTGGGGCCGCCATTGCGGCCCTGCTCGACGATCAGCACCTCGCCGTTGCGTTCCGGCACGACCATGACGACGACGTTCTGCGACAGCGTTTCCTTGCCGTCCTTATCTTTCGCTTTCAGCGAGAACTGGCGCGTGCCCGGTGTCACCGGTTCGGTGGGCACATAAAGCCACTCGCCGCGCGCGTCGGCCTGTACGCGGCCGATCTCCTTGTCGCCATCCATGATGAAGACCGTGGCGCCGGGCGCGGCGCGACCGGCCATCACCATGCTGCCTTTCGGATCGATGCGCACGACATCGAAACTCGGCCCGCCGGGGATGGCTTGCACGGAGGCGCCGCGGCCAAGCAGCTGCGGCTTCTGCTGAACGGTGTAGTTCAACACCAGGACAGCGGCGACGATCAGGACGCCGATGGCGGCGAGGACGAGATTGCGTTTTGCGCCGCCTTCCGCGTCACGCGTCTCCGGCTTCTGATTGTCGTCATCCATTACGCGTCTGCCAGATCAGAAATTTAAAATCGGCGCCATCGGCGGCCATAGGGCAATTGTGCCAAGCGCCGCCCCAGATGGAAACCCACCAGCCTGTTAAACCAAGCATATCTTTGTAAACAGGGGGTTACGTTGCCCTTACGGCATAGGTCAAGAGGGCAGCCAGCAGAATAGGCCCCAGAGCCGTGATTGCCAGGATCAGAGGGTAAAGAATCCGGCTGATCCCCGCTTTGGGCAGCGAAACCCGCTGCGCGGTGCCTTCGGCGAACAGAATCAGCCCCGAGAGGGCGACACCTGGGGCCGCAGCGTGGTTGCGCTCGACCAGGGCCCAGGCGATCCCGAATAAGGCCCCGCCCAGGACTAGGACCATGAGGTTGTCGAGTTCGAGCGCGAAAACGGCGCTGAAGACGAGATAGCCGGCGATCACGGCCGCCAGGATCATCGCGCCCGCCCGCAGCGGAACGTCCTCCGCCACGCCGGCGACCAAAGCCAGACTGGCCGCCATCAGCGTGAGCTGAAGCAAGGTCGCGGTGGTGGAGGCAATGTAGGGCTGTTCGGAACGGCGCAGCAGATCGATGCGCCACAGGAGCCCACCTCCGACAGCGGCGCCGACGACGAAGGCGGCGAACATCCCGGTGGTAACCTGCTTCGGCCACACACCGCCGACAGCTTCCATCCACGCGCAGACCGCGATGTAGATCGCCGCCGCGGCGATGACCAACACGCGACGCTGAATGAAGGTATCGAGCAGCAGGCCGAGCAACATCCCGCCCACCACGATGTGACCGATGCGCCCGAGCGGATCGTAGGCCAGCCAGCCCGGCCGCACGATCACGCCCCAGCTGATCAGGAAAACCAGCGGCGCGCCAATGCTGCCAAACCGCTGTGCGCGCTCAGCCCCCAGACCGAAGCGCAAGCCCAGCGGAATGAGGAGACTGATGACGAACGGGAGCAGTAGTGCGAGCGGCGAAGCTGGCATCGACCTTGAGACCAGGATGTGCAGACCAAGATTGCGGAATTGCCGGATCGCGCAATCCCGACCTATGATCGTTATGCGGCCTTTGCACGCAAAAACCAAGCGCCGCAGCAAAGGCCCGTCGGGGGACCTGCATGTCGGATGCGTTCGTGCGCACAGTGACGGTCTGGGACCTGCCGACGCGCCTGTTCCATTGGCTGCTCGTGCTGCTGGTCGGCTTGAGCTTCGTCACCGGCGAGTTCCGGACGATGACGATCAAGATCCCGATGAGCCTGCCCGGCGGCGGACAGGTCATCCCCACACTCGACATCCATCTCTACAGCGGGCTGACGGTCCTCAGCCTGCTGGTGTTCCGTATCGTCTGGGGCGTATTCGGTTCCGAAAGCGCGCGCTTTGCGAGCTTCGTGCGCGGCCCATGGCAAGTCTTCGATCACCTGCGCCGTCTGCGCGCCGAGCCGGACTTCGTGCCGGGCCATAACCCGGCCGGCGCGGTGATGATCGTACTGATGCTGGTGCTTCTGACGGTACAGGCGGTGACGGGCCTGGTCCTCACCGACGACGACGATCCCTACGCCTTCACCGCACCGTTCAACGGGCACGTCGGCGAGCCGACGGCGAAGCTGCTGGCCACGATACATGCGTACAACTGGACGATCATCCAGATCCTCGTGATCGTGCACGTCATCGCCGTCCTTTATTATGTGCTGGCGCGTCGCGAAAACCTGATCGGCGCGATGTTCAGCGGTCGCCGCGTCGTGCCGCCGGGAACTCCGACGCCGGACCTCACCTTCGCGCCGACGCTGCTGGGATTGCTGCTGGCCGCCGTCGCCGGCGTTGCGGTGTGGGCGGTCGTGCGCTTCGCCGCTTAGGCTACCTAATGCGATACAGATCGTGACAGGATTTGCAGGTGAGCGCCGCAAGCAGAGTCTTCGGATCGACCGGCCCGGCCTTCGCCTGCTTCGCGATATCCGCCGCCGCCGCGTCGAGGGCTTTGAAACGCGCCGACACATCGGCCCAGTGGTCCCACAATTCCGGTCGCGACGCGCCGCCGGGTTGCTTCGGCTCGAAGGCCTTCAGCGCTTCGCGCGCACCCAGCGAGATCGCTTCCGCATGCAAGGCGATGTTCTGATCGAACGGCACTTTCTTTTGCATGATGGCGCCAAGGGCCGCGGCTTGCGTGCCCAGCGATTTCATCACTTCGACGCGGTAAGCGACGATGGGATCTTGCGCGAGCCCGCCCTGCGCCCGAGCGCTCATAGGCACCGCGAGAAGCGCGACAGCAAAGAGCCTGATCCAACGCGTCACGAACCTGACCTCCCCCGCGAGAGGCCCGACGGCAGGCAGGCCATCGACGCAACCGCGCTCTGAGCTGTACAAACAAGCTTCCGGCGGGGCAAGGGCGCTGGCCGATTTTTAGTGACGAACGTGGGGACGCAATCATTCCATGAGCACCGTTCATCTCGGCGCGTTGTGCGTTTATTGCGGCTCGTCGCCTGGCGTCGATCCGGCCTACCGAACCGAAGCCCTGGCCTTGGGTCAGGCCCTCGCCGCCAACGGCAGCAGGTTGGTGTGGGGTGGCGGCCGTACTGGTTTGATGGGCGCCGTGGCTGATGCGGCCCTGGCCGGCAACGGCAAGGTCATCGGCATCATCCCCGAATTCTTGCAGAACAAGGAACTCGCCCATACCGACGCGAGCGAACTGCTGATCGTGCCCGACATGCACACCCGCAAGCGCGAGATGTTCGAGCGCGCCGATGCGTTCTGCATCCTGCCGGGCGGCGTCGGCACGATGGAGGAGTTCTTCGAGATGGTGACGTGGCGCCAGCTGCATCGCCACAACAAGCCCATCGTGGTGCTCAACGTCGGCGGCTATTGGGATCATTTAATCGCGCTGTTCTCCCAGATCATCGCCAAGGGCTTCGCCCATTCGGGTCACGAGGCGTTGATGACCGTGGTGAGCCGTGCCGCGGATGTGATTCCGACCGTGGAGCAAGAACTCGCGGCGCCGAAACCCCTGTTGAGTTTCACTATCGATGGCGTCAGCGCCTTCCAACGGACTTAAGTCAAAGCCCCGCACCGCTTTTTCAGGCCGATTCCCGCGTGAATCCCAGCTTGCGCCGTTGCGCGCGGATGCCCTACTTTGCCGCCTTCAAAATTGATCAAAACCACGGCTGCCGAACGGCGGGCTTGAGTCTCCCCGCTTCGCGGATACGCCGCCGGAAACCGGCCACTTAGGGGATTTCCATGCCGAAGATTCAAGTCAAGAACCCGATCGTCGACCTCGACGGCGATGAGATGACGCGCATCATCTGGCAGTTCATCAAGGACAAGCTGATCACGCCGTACCTCGACGTCGACATCAAGTACTTCGATCTTGGCATCGAAAGCCGCGACAAGACCGACGACCAGATCACTGTTGATTCCGCGAACGCGATCAAGAAGTACGGCGTCGGCGTGAAGTGCGCCACCATCACCCCCGACGAAGCGCGGGTGAAGGAGTTCAATCTGAAGAAGATGTGGAAGTCGCCCAACGGCACGATCCGCAACATCCTCGGCGGCACAATCTTCCGCGAGCCGATCATCTGCAAGAACGTGCCGCGTCTGGTGCCGGGTTGGACGCAGCCGATCGTCATCGGCCGTCACGGCTTCGGCGACCAATACAAGGCGACCGACTTCAAGGTGCCCGGCAAGGGCAAGCTGACCATGACCTACACGCCCGCCGACGGCGGCGCGCCGGTGAACTACGAAGTCTATGACTTCCCGGGCGCGGGCGTTGCGATGGGCATGTACAACCTCGACGCCTCCATCGCCGACTTCGCAATGTCGTGCCTGAACTACGGCCTGACGCGCGGCTGGCCGGTGTATCTGTCGACGAAGAACACCATCCTGAAAGCCTATGACGGCCGCTTCAAAGACATCTTCCAGGAAATCTACGACCGCGATTTCAAGGAAAAGTTCGAAGCCAAGAAAATCACCTACGAGCACCGCCTGATCGACGACATGGTCGCCTCGGCCTTGAAGTGGTCCGGCAACTTCGTCTGGGCCTGTAAGAACTACGACGGCGACGTGCAGTCCGACACGGTCGCGCAGGGCTTCGGCTCGCTCGGCATGATGACCTCGGTGCTGCTCACCGCCGACGGCAAGACCGTGGAAGCGGAAGCCGCGCACGGCACCGTGACGCGTCACTATCGCCTGCATCAGAAGGGCAAGGAAACGTCCACCAACCCGGTGGCGTCGATCTTCGCCTGGACGCAGGGCCTGAAGTATCGCGGCCAGTTCGACGGCACGCCGGATGTCGTGAAGTTCGCCGACACCCTCGAGAAGGTCTGCATCGAAGCGATCGAAGCGGGCCACATGACCAAGGACCTCGCGATCCTTGTGGGTCCGGAACAGCCGTGGGAGACCACCAACCAGTTCCTCGACACCCTCGACGGCAAATTGAAGCGGGCGATGAAGCTCTAGACGCTTCTGCGCAGAGACCTCGGAAAACCCCGCCCGGCGCGAGCTTGGCGGGGTTTTTCATGTCCCCCGGGCCTTTGGTAGAGAACTCTTCTTGACAGAGTTACTGGATGGAGTACTCTGCATAACAGAGTCGTCAACAGAGGAGCCTCCAGATGGTCCTGAGCCAATCCGACGCCGCCGCGGCGTTGAGCGACATCCACGCCGCCGCCGATCAAAGCCGCGCCTACACGCACTATCGCCACGCCAGCAGCCACCTGCTGCTGTGGGGCACGTTGTGGCTTGTCTCCGGCGTTGTGAGCGACATTGCCCCGCAGAGCGCCGGCAGCGCCTGGATGGTGGCCGACACCATTGGCGCCATCGGCTCGGTGATGATCGGCCGCAGCATGGCGCGCAAGGACAGCGACCGTGTGACCGCCGCGCGGCGCACCTCCCGCGTGCTGACCAGCATGGCTGCGTACGTGGTCTTCGCCGTCGCGGCGATGGTGCTGATGCATCCGACATCGGCGGCGCAGGCGACGACGTTCTTCGCCCTGCTGATCGGCGCGCTCTATGTCGGCGTCGGTGTGTGGATCGGCATCCGTTACGTCATCATCGGCAGCGCGGTGGCCGCCTTGTCGGCGGCGATCTATTGGCTGCATCTACCGCATGCTTCGGCGATGATCTCGATTGTCGGCGGCGGATCGCTGCTGATCGGCGGCTTCTGGATGCGGCGGGCCTAGCCATGAACGCACCCGACGAAATCATCCATCAGTCCGTGCGTCTGAAGATCATGTCGGCGCTGAACGCTCAAGCTCGTAACGGGGCAATCGACTTCCCGCGACTGAAAGCGATCACCGGCGCTTCCGACGGTAATCTCGGCGCGCATATCACGACGCTCGAGACCGCCGGCTACATCACCGTCACGAAAGAATTCGTGGGCAAGAAACCGCGCACCACGTTGGCGATCACCAAGGCCGGACGCAAAGCCTTCGAGCAGCACGTCGCCTTCCTCCGCGACATCCTCGACGGCGGCGCCGCGGCAACCGAAGAATAAGGAGCCGCCTGATCACGGTTGCGCGAGGCTTTTTCATTCTCATACAGCGGCGGCCGGGATGACCGCGTATTTCGCAATTATCGCTGTATTCACAGCGGCCGGATGCATCGCGGTGACTTGGCTTGAAGGCCGCCCTGCGGGTGATTTCACAGTCTCGTAAACACGTCTCGCATGCGGTTGCGTTCGCCGTTTTTTGTCGCTACACGGGGCTTATGAAAAAATTCCTCGACGGCTACCGCACCTTCCGGGCGGACTATTACACCAAGCATCAGGCGATGCTGCAGGAACTCATGGCAAAGGGGCAGTCCGCGAAAGCCATGATGATCTCGTGCGCCGATAGCCGCATCGATCCTTCGTTGAAGTTCGGCGCGGCCCCGGGCGACTTCTTCATGGTGCGCAACGTCGCGAACATGGTGCCGCCGTATCAGGCGGACGGCGCCTATCATGGCACGAGCGCGGCTTTGGAATTCGCCGTGCTGGGTCTGAAGGTCGAGAACATCATCGTCATGGGCCACGCGAAGTGCGGTGGCATCGGCGCGCTGATCCGCAATGCCGATACGACACCGACGGACTTCATCGGCTCATGGATGAAAATGCTCGAACCGGCGCGCGACCGTGCGCTCGCCGTCGCCGGCAATGCCTCCGCCGATCACATCCAGCGTCTGGTCGAGCAGGAAGCGGTGAAGGAATCGCTCAAGAACCTGATGAGCTTCCCGTGGATTAAGGAACGCGTCGCGTCCGGCACACTGAAGTTGCACGGCTGGTACTTCGACCTCGCCGACGGCGCCCTGCACATCATGGACGGCCAGGGCGCGTTCAAGCCCGCGGAAGTTTAGTTCGCTGGTCACCCCGGACAAGCGACGCACCTGCGTCGCGCGATCCGGGGTCCATTCATCAGCGACTCAAACCGTCGTAGAGGTCCTGCCACGTCGGGTTTTCGCGGTCGATCAACGCGCACTTCCAGTCGCGCCGCCATCGCTTCAAGACTTTTTCCCGAACAATCGCATCTTCAACGCTCTCGTACGGTTCGAAGTACACCAACCGGTGAACGCCGTAGCGTTTGGTAAAACCCGGCACAGCGTCGCTGCGATGCTCTGCGGCGCGGCGTAACAAGTCATTCGTCACGCCGACGTAGAGCGTGCCGTAGTGCTCGCTTGCCATGATGTAGACGAAATACATCGGCCCAAGCATGCGGAGGAATGGATGCCGGCTCAAGGCCGGCATGACAGCGGAAGATGGGCGCCGAAAGCGCCCCAGTCCTACTCCGCCGCCAGCTTCGTATTGCCGACGCCCCAGCCCACGCCGCCCTGCACGTAGTCTTTCGGCAGACCCGCATCCGGTGTGAAGCCGTACATCGCATCCGGCACCGCGGCCGTCACGATGCCGCGCACCTTGAGCAACTTCTCGAGGTCGATGCCGGTCTTCAGGCCCATCGCGTCGAGCATGAATACCAGATCCTCGGTGACGATGTTGCCGGACGCGCCGGGGGCGAAGGGACAACCGCCGAGACCGCCGAGCGATGAATCGAATGTCGTCAGGCCGATCTCCAATGCCGCGAGCACGTTCGCAAGGCCAAGCCCGCGCGTGTTGTGCACGTGGATGCCGGTGAGTTTGTCGCGGCCCACGGCGCTCCAGATGGCGCGGATGACCGACATCACCTGCGCCGGATTGGCGTAGCCCGTGGTGTCGGCAAGGCCGACTTCATCGACGCCGAGCGCGACCATGCGTTCCGCCGCCTGTACGACTTTCGCTTCCGGCACCACGCCTTCGATGGTGCAGCCGAACGCGGTCGACAAGGAACCCTCGAAGTGCGGACGCAGATCCGCCGGCAGGCCTTTGATCAGCGCGACGATGTTGGCGATCTCTTCGTACACCTGCTCATGCGTCTTACGCAGGTTCTTCAGGCTATGCGTTTCGCTGACCGAAAGCGGCAGCGTGATCTTGTGCGCGCCGGCGGCGATGGCCGCCTCCGCGCCCTTCAGGTTCGGCACCAGTGCGGCGACCTGCAGGCCGGGGATGGTACGCGCATAGCGCACGATGTCGGCGGTGTCGGCCATCTGCGGCAGGAGTTTCGGCGGTACGAAGGACCCGACCTCGATCTCGCGCACGCCGGCTTCGTGCTCGGCCTTGATCCAGGCCTTCTTGGCCTCGGTCGGCATGACGGACGCAATACTCTGCAAGCCGTCGCGCGGCCCGACTTCGCTGACCAGGACACCGATACCGTGCATGACGTCGACCATAAGCACCCTCGCGTAAAATCACCCCGGCTTGCTCCCCAGGAGGGCCGGAAACGCCCTTTTAGGACAGCCAGGGGCCGGTGAAAAGCATGCCCGGAAGAACGTCCGGGGTAGTTGCATTATATAGGGATAGGGCTAGTTTTCCGCCATGTGCGCCGGGCCGGGCAGGCCCGCTCAAGCCTTTCTAGGACTTAGGGGATTCTCGAATGTCAGCGACCAATCTTCCGCTCGCCGGCCTGAAAGTCGTCGAATTCACCCACATGGTGATGGGGCCAGCCGTGGGTGTCATGCTCGGCGACCTCGGCGCCGAGGTGATCAAGATCGAGCCGATGGGCGGCGATAACACCCGCCGCCTGAAGGGCTCCGGCGCGGGCTATTTCCCGATGTACAACCGGAACAAGCGTTCGATCTGCCTCGACCTGAAATCGCCCGAAGGCAAGAAGGCCGCGCTCGACCTGCTCGACCGCGCCGACGTGATGGTCGAGAACTTCCGTCCCGGCGCGATGGACAAGCTGGGCTTCGGATATGCCGAACTGTCGAAGCGCAATCCGAAGATCGTCTATTGCTCCGAGAAGGGCTTCCTGACCGGCCCCTACGAGCACCGCACCGCGCTCGACGAAGTCGCGCAGATGATGGGCGGGCTGGCCTACATGACCGGCCCGCCGGGCCGCCCCTTGCGCGCGGGCGCATCGGTGATCGACGTGACGGGCGGCATGTTCGGCGTGATCGGCATTCTCTCCGCGCTGCATCAGCGCGAGAAGACCGGCAAAGGCCAGCTGGTCACCGCCTCGCTGTTCGAGACGACCATCTACCTCGTCGGTCAGCACATGGCGCAGTTCGCCGTGACCGGCAGCGCGGCGAACCCGATGCCGGCGCGCATCTCCGCCTGGGCGATCTATGACGTGTTCGACACTAAGGACGACGACAAGGTCTTCGTCGGCGTCGTGTCCGACACCCAGTGGAAGCAGTTCTACGAAGCGTTCGGCCTGACCGAACTCGGCGCCGACCCGACGCTGGCCGCCAACAACGGCCGCGTCGCCGCGCGCGACCGCATCAAGCCGCAGATCGAAGCGCTGTTCAAAAGCTTCACCAAGGCCGATCTGATGGCGAAGCTGGAACACATCGGCCTGCCCTTCGCGCCGATTGCGAAACCGCACGAGATGTTCGACGACCCGCACCTGAACGCCGGCGGCGGTCTGGTGCAGCTGACCGTGACGGAAGGCGACAAGAAGGGCACGAAGATGAAGCTGCCCGCGTTGCCGCTCGAGATCGGCGGCAAGCGTCTCGGCGTGACCCACGATGTGCCGCGCCAAGGCCAGCACACCCGCGAAGTGCTGAAGGAACTCGGCTACAGCACTGAGATCATCGACGCGATGATGAAGGCGGCCAAGGCGGAAGGGGAGTAATCCCCTTCCCTACACCTTCTTCATGCGACCTGGCCCGGTCGCGCGCCTAAATTGCGCTGAGCTTTCTGGGAGAGTTGCATGTCGTTTTGGGCCACGGTCTGGGACAACGTCCGTTCAATCGGCTCGGGTCTTGCGGTGGCGTTCGTCATCAACACCACGGCCGTCGCCAGCTATTACATCCCCTCGGAATCGATGGTGCCCAATCTCCTCGTGGGCGACCGGCTGTTCGTCAGCAAGTGGCCGTACGGCTACAGCCACTATTCGGTCATCGGCAATCCGCCGCTGTTTTCGGGGCGCATCTTCGAGCACCCTATCCGGCGCGGCGACATCGCCGTGTTCAAGACCCCGCACGACAACAAGACCGACCTGATCAAGCGCATCATCGGCCTGCCCGGCGACACCATCGAGATGCGCCAGGGCGTCCTGGTGATCAACGGCATGGACGTGCCGAAGGAGCGCATCGACGACCTGACTTATCGCGCCCCGGACGGTGAGATGCATACGGTACGGCGCTTCCGCGAAACGCTGCCGGGCGGCAAGACCTACATCACCGTCGATCTACAGGACGAGGGCCAGGCCGATAACGTCGGGCCGTTCAATGTGCCGGAAGGCCATTACTTCGCCATGGGCGACAACCGCGACAACTCGCTCGACAGCCGTTGGCCTTCGAGCATCGGCGTCGGCTTCGTACCGGCGGAGAATTTCGTCGGCCGCGCGGAGTTCATCGCCTGGTCGCTGAGCGGCGAAGGCGAATGGCTGAATCCCGCGACATGGCTGCACGCGCTGCGCGGCGAGCGCAGCTTCACCAGCCTGCGCATCCACTGATTTCTATTTCTGCCGCGGCGCCTTCAGGTCGTGGCCGGCTGTACTCATCTTGCCCGCACGCGTGGCTTCGACGCCTTGGCGTAGCGCCCGGGCGGCATTGCGCACTTCTTCCTGGATGTCGGTGTCGGCATCCAAATCCAAATGGTTGGTCGCGTAAGGCTTCCAGTAGCCGATGTAGCGGTCGAGTTCGGCGGTCGGGCCCGCCGGCACCATGTGGATGGACGATAGCCAATCCGAAATGCTGCGGCGGACGTTTTCCGCGCCTTCGGTGTCGCCGTGGACGATGACGGAAAACAGCCGGCCTTTCAGGTGGCGCGGATAGTCCCAGCCGGCGAGTTCGAGCTCTTTCGCTTTCTTCGCGTCCTTGCCGCCCGTGCTTGTCGGATCGGCGTTGCCGCCGTCGGCGCAGACCAGGCGGTCCATCATCAGCTTCAGCGGCGACGACACCTGGTACCAGTTCACCGGCGTGATGATCATGACGCCGTGCGCGCGCGCCCACATCGGATAGATCTCGTTCATCCAATCCTGCGTCTGTCCGAGCCCATGGTTCGGATAGCAGGAGCAAGGCCAGTGACACAGCGACGCCGCCGTGGAGAAGCAGGCCTTGCAGGGATGGATGTTCCGACCGTACTCGGAGGCGAGCCGGCTCAGATCGAGTTCTTCCACCTCGCCGTTCTCGGCCAACACCTCGCGCGCCAGACCGAGAAGGCGGTAGGACTTCGACATCTCACCCGGACATGTATGCTCGCTGCGGGCGGAACAATTGATCACCAGATAGCGGTGCGGTCCGGCTTTGTCCTCGTGCAGCAGCTGCGCGGCCTTGATCGCCTCGCACGCCTTGATCCAATCGCGTGAGAGGTCGTAGTCGGGGTCGGCGAAGTCCGCGCCAGCCTTGCGCGTGCGCGGCGCTTTGCGCCCCTTGTCGTACGCGTCCCAGGCGACTTGCGTGACCTTATCGAGTTCCCCTTTCACGGCGTCGTAGGCCGGATCGGTGAACTGTTCCTGGAACCGCGCACGGAAAACGTGGCTTCATCCAGATGCGGGTCGGGCATGCCCTTGCGGGGCTCGGGGGCGGGTATGGTCATGGGACCACAACGCGCCGGACTGTGCGGCGTTCCCTAGCCGCTCAGCGCAGCCAGCAGGATACCGATGAGCGTCAGCAAAATGCCGGCGATCTCGGCGCGGTTCATGCGCTCCTTCAGCAGCATGTGGCCGGCGAACGTGGCGAAGATCAGTTCCACCTGCCCCACCGCCAGCACGTAACCGGTCTTCTGGAGCGCGAAGGCGCTGAGCCAGCAGGCCGTCGCCATCGCGCCCGCGACGCCGGTGCGCGCGGCCAGGCGCCATTCGCGCACGGTCTCGCGCAAGGCGACGGGCTGCGTCCACAGCAGGTAGAGGCTCATGCCAAGCGTCTGCAGGACCATCACCCAGCTGAGTTCGGTGAGCCCGCGCAGGATGAAACTCAGCGGCTCCAGCAAAAGTGTGCCGGCGCGAAAGCAGGTCGAGCTGACCGCGTACAAGGCGCCGACCGCGATGCCGCTGGCGGCGGGGCCGCGCGTGCCGGCGATCAGGAACGCGCCGATGGAGCGCGCTTCTCGCGCGGCGGCCAGCGTCATCACGCCGAGCAGCGCGACGGCGATGCCGCCGATCCCGGCCGCATTCATCGTATCGCCGACCAGGAAGAACGAGAACAGCGCCGACAGCACCGTCTCCATCTTCGCGAAGGTGGTCATCACCGCGAAGTTGCTGATGCGGATCAGGTGAATGAACAGCGCGTTGCCGAACATCTGCCCGAGGCCGGCCAGGATCATATAGCCGATGAATTCCGGCGACGGCATGAACAGCCGCTCGCCGGTGATCGTGGTGGCGATCATCAGCATGCCGAGCGCAATGGGGGTGCCGTAAAAGAATCGCGCGTATGTCGTGGTGATGACGCTGATGCGCCCGGCGAGATTACGCTGCCAGACCGAGCGCATGGTCTGGATCAGCGCCGCCGCGACGGTGAGCGGTATCCACAGTTCAGTCATGGTGCTGCCCCGCCTGAGTTCTGGCAGGGACCCATGGCATCCCTATTCGGGCGAAACCAGCATCGGACCCGGGAACTGCTTCTTGAGCTTCTCGATCTCTTCGCGCTTGGCGAGAACCATCTCGCCGCCCGAATGAGGCAACACCCAGTAACGCTTGCCGTCGCGACCCAGCATCAGGAACTTCTTCTTCCGGCGCGAGAACACGCGGCGCATCGAAGCCGAGTATTCGATGTAGGTCTTCTTCCAATCCTCATCGCGGTCGAACAGGTAGTCATGCGCCGAGAGGAAATCGTCGATGAAAGGGCGCTCGACGATCATCGGATTGGCGATGACCCAGCAGCTGCCCTCGAATCCCCAATAGTGCGAGATGCCGATCAGCTCGCCTTCGGTATTGAAGTACGGGAAATACGGGAACGAGCGGCAAGCCAGCGAGCGGTTGTCGCGTTCGCAGAAAGCCGCGCCCCGGCACTTGATGGCGCAGGATTCGGAATTCTCGAGATCCTTAATCTCGCGTGCGAAGTCCGGCGTGGTCGGCTTCAGCGGCGTCCACATCTTGGTGCGCGACTTCAGCAGCTTCCATTCCGGCTCATCGACGATCGGGATCGCATTCTCGACGTCGCAGCACACGGGCACGCCGCCGTTGATCGGAGCGCATTTCTTGCCGCAGTCGTAACGCGTGGACACGGGAGCCTGAAAGCGCCGATAGATCTCGGCGTAGTCCTTCGCGGTCAACGGCACAGGAACAACCCCACCCAACTAAGAGATATAGACCCACGGGCGCGTGGCCCGATCTTTCGCCTCGAACGCCGCGATCTGCGGTTCACGCTTCAGCGTGACGCCGATCGGGTCGAGCCCCTCAAGTAGCATTTCTTTGTCACCCGGCGCGATCTCGAAGATGTAACGCGCATCGGGCGGCCCCGTGACGATTTGCCCCGGCAGATCGATGGTGATCTGGTTCTTGGCCGGATCGGCCTCGACCCAGGCGGCCAGCGCGTTCACCTGATCGTCGGGCAAGCGCACCGGCAAGATGCCGTTGCGGATGCAGTTGCTGTAGTAGATCGCGCCGAAGCTGGGCGCAATGACGGCGCGGAAGCCGTATTCGGCCATCGCCCAGACCGCATGCTCGCGGCTGGAACCGCAGCCGAAATTAGCGCCGGCCACCAAGATGTGCGCGTGCTTGGTCGGCTCGCGGTTCAGCACGAAGTCGGGATTCTCGACCCGCTTGACCGGATCGCTGTAACGCCAGTTGGCGAACATGCCGCCGGACAGGCCGGTCTTGCTGACGCCCTTGATTTCCTTGCTGGGAATGATGACGTCGGTGTCGATGTTCACGCGCATCAAGGGTGCGGCGACCGACGTGAGGTGGACGAACTTTTCCATCAGCCCTGCCCCAGCTTGCGCACGTCGGCGATGTGGCCAGCGATGGCCGAGGCCGCGACGGTCGTCGGGCTGGCCAGATGGGTGCGCGTTTTCGGACCCTGGCGGTTCTCGAAGTTGCGGTTGGTGGAGCTGATGACACGCTCGCGTTCGCCGAACGATTCACCGCCGGCGAAGAAGCACATGGAGCAGCCGGACTCGCGCCACTGGAAGCCGGCGTCCGTCAGCACCTTGTCGATGCCTTCCTTTTCCGCGGCGATCTTCACCGAGGTCGCGCCGGGCACGACGATGGCGTTGACGCCCGGCGCCACATGCTTGCCCTTCACCAGGGCCGCGACGGCGCGCAGGTCTTCGAGACGGGAGTTGGTGCACGAGCCGATGAAAGCCGAGGTGATCGGCAAACCTTCCAGCGCCATGCCGGGGGTGATGCCCATGTATTCCTGCGCTTTCTGCCACGAGTTGCGCGTGGTGGCATCGGCCACCCCGGCCGGATCGGGCACATTGCCGGTGATCGGCACGGTATGGCCGGGGCTGGTGCCCCAGGTGACCGTTGGAATGATGTCGGCGCAGTCGACCTCGATCTCCTGGTCGAACTTCGCGTCGGGGTCGGTCTTGAGCGTACGCCAATAGGTGACGGCTTTATCCCAATCAGCACCTTTCGGCGCGTAAGGGCGACCTTTGAGCCAGGCGAACGTGGTCTCGTCCGGCGGGATCATGCCGCTGAAGGCGCCGAATTCCACCGCCATGTTGCAGATGGTGAAGCGGTTCTCCTGCGGCAGGGCCGCAATCGTCGGGCCCGTGAACTCGATGGCATAGCCCGAGCCGCCGGCGGCGGTGTACTTGCCGATCAGATGCAGGATCATGTCTTTGGACGTGACACCCGTGCCGAGCTTGCCCTTGAACGTGACGCGCATGTTCTTCGGGCGGTTAACGGCGAGCGTCTTGGTGGCGAGCGCATGCTCGCCCTCGCTGGAGCCGATGCCCCAGGCCAGCGCGCCGAGCGCGCCCAGGGTGCAGGTGTGGCTGTCCGGGCAAACTTGCGTGAAGCCCGGCAGGGTGATGCCCTGCTCCGCCGAGACCACGTGGGCGATGCCCTGGCGGTCGTCGCCGATATCGAACAGGTTTATCCCGGCTTCCTTGGCGGTGGTGCGGGTGGTGACGATGAAGTCCTTGCCCGAGGGCATCCGGGTTTCGTCGCCGCGGCCCGGGAAGGTGTCGACGATGTGATCCATCGTCACGAACACCTGTTCCTTATGCCGCACGGGGCGGCCGGCGGCCTTGAGCTCCTTCAGGGAGACGGAGCCCATACGCTCGTGCAGGAAAATACGGTCGATGAACAACAGGGTCTCGCCGCCGCCAAGATCGGCGACCGTGTGCTCATCCCACAACTTACCGAAAAGTGTCTTGCTCATGAGGACGGATATAGCCTGCACGCCCGGGGTTGAAAAGACCGGCCGGCGTGCGAAAGTCGCGCCATACCGAAACCTCAGGGAGAAACCCGAATGCTTGCGTACCTGTGGGTAGGATTGGGCGGCGCGCTGGGCAGTATGGCCCGCCACGGTAGCAATGCGTTGTACATGCGGCTCGTCGGCCCCAATGCGATGTGGGCCAGCACGGTGATCATCAACATCCTCGGTTCGCTGGTGATCGGCCTGGCCTCCTCACTGATGGGCAGCGAAGGCCGATTCTCCAGCAGCCTCACGGCTCAGCAGTTCGTGATGGTGGGCATCTGCGGCGGCTACACGACCTTCTCGGCCTTCAGTCTGCAGACGCTGACTCTGATGCAGGGTAGCCAGTGGATCGAAGCCGGCGCGAACGTGGTGCTGTCGGTGGTGCTGTGCCTGATCGCGGTCTGGGTCGGCCATAGCGCCGGCGTGGCGCTCAGCGGCACCTAAAGTCTGGGCGTGATCTTTTCGGAAAACCGGAACCCCGTTTTCCGGATCACGCCTTAGTCGTCCAGCTTCGCGCCGTCGACATCCCGCGACAGACGCCCGCTCTCTTTCTCCGCCTTCGTCCGCTCGGCTTTTGTGCGCCCGAATTTGGCGCGATTGGCGTCGGCTTGCTTGGCTTTGTCGTCGCGCGCCTTTGCCTTGCGGGCGTGACGCAGGTTGACGATCTCGGCCATGGTTTATTCGTGCCGCAGGGCTTCGATGGGATCGAGCCTGGCGGCGCGGCGGGCCGGGACATAGCCGAAGACAACGCCGACCATCGCCGAGAACGTGAACGCGATCATGATCGTGCTGGGTTGCCAGACGAACGGCACATTGAGCGCCGGGGCGATCGCGGCCGCCGCCAGCATTCCGATCAAGATGCCGACCAGGCCGCCGAAGGCCGACAGCATCGCCGCCTCGACCAGGAACTGCAGCAGCACCTCCTTCTCCTGCGCGCCGATGGCCAGGCGTATCCCGATCTCGCGCGTGCGCTCGGTCACCGAGACCAGCATGATGTTCATAATGCCGATGCCGCCGACCAGAAGGCTGACCGCGGCGATAGCGCTGAGGAACCCCGTCAGGATTCCGGTGGTGCTTTGCATCATCGTGCTGACTTCGGTCATGTCGCGGATATTGAAATCCTCCGGCGCGCCCGGTGCGATTTTACGGCGCTCGCGCATCACGCGATCGACCTGCTCCTTGACCTCCTGGATGCCGTCCGGGTCTTCAGCCGACAGATAGATCTGGTTGATCTTGCTCGATCCCGCCAGCCGGCGCTGGAAGGCCCGGATCGGGATGACGACGGTTTCGTCCTGATCGCCGCCGAACATCGCCTGGCCTTTGGATTCCAGCACGCCGATGACCTCGCAAGCGACCTTGCCGATGCGGATCGTCGCGCCGATCGGATCTTGGCCCGCGAACATCTCGGTCTTGATGGTCATGCCGACGATGCAGACCGCGCGGCCGGCGCGCACCTCGCTGGGCGTGAAGTTGCGGCCTTCGATCACCTGCCAGTTCCGAACGACGGAGAAGTCGGAGTCTGTGCCCATCACGTTGACGCGGCGGTTCTCGTTGCCGATCACGACCTGCAATTGGCGCAGGGAGACGGGCGCGATCGCGGCGAGGCCGGTGACTTCGCGGCGAAGAATGTTGATATCCGCCACATCGAACGGCGGCGCCGACAACCCGGAGCCCATGCGCATCATGTTGCCGGGCATTACCGTCAGCATGTTCGAGCCCATCTTCGAGATTTCGTCCTGGACCTGGCGGGTCGTGCCCGCGCCGAGCGTGACGATGATGATCACGGCGGCAACGCCGATGATGATGCCGAGCACCGTCAGGCATGAGCGCAGGACGTTGCGGCGAATTTCCCGCATGGACATGATGACGGTGTTGCCGAACATGCTGCGCCTACCCCGCCCGTGGCGTTTCGATCTGGCGGACGATATGACCGTCGCGGAAATCAAGGCGGCGGCCCGCGAACGCAGCAATGTCTTCCTCGTGCGTCACCAGCACGATGGTCAGCCCGCGCTCGCGGTTGAGCCGCGTCAGCAGCTGCATGATCTCGTGGCTACGGGCGCTATCGAGATTCCCGGTCGGCTCATCGGCAAGAAGCAGTGTCGGCTTGGTCACGATGGCGCGGGCGATGGCAACGCGCTGCTGCTGCCCGCCGGAGAGTTCGGCCGCCGTATGGTGTTCGCGGCCTTTCAGGCCAACGATCTCGAGCGCTTCCATCGCCAGTTCGCGGCGCGTGGCCTTGGGGACGCGGCGATAGATCAGCGGCAGTTCCAGGTTCTCAAGCGCGCTGGTGCGTGCCAGCAGATTGAAACCCTGGAAGACGAAGCCGAGATAATGCCGCCGCAGAAGCGCGCGCTGATCGCGGCTGATCTTGGCGACGTCAACACCTTTGAACTTGTAGGCGCCCGCTGTGGGTTGATCGAGACACCCGAGAATATTCATCGCCGTCGACTTGCCGGAACCCGAGGGTCCCATCACCGCGACGAAAGCGCCGTCGGCAATTTCCAGGCTGACGCCATCGAGGGCACGCACCTCGGTGTCGCCGCGGCCGTAAATCTTGTAGACGCGCTCGAATGCCGCGACGGGCAGAGGCGCCGTGGAGTTTGCTGCGAGGGCCACAGACGCCATCGGGCTACCGCTTCGGCTTCGGCAGGCCGATGACAACGCGATCGCCCGGCTTGAGCGGGCCTTCGACGATTTCCGTGCGCTGGCCGTCGCTCAACCCCACTTTGATATCGATGGCTTTGAGTTCGCGACCGTCGAGTGTCCAAACACGTTGGCTGGCGCCGGGCGTCTTGGCCGAGGTCGCGCCCGGCTGCCCCATGCCCTTCGGCACGAACATCTTGAACAGGCCCGGCGGCGCGCCCCGTCCGTCCGCCGCGGTCTCTGTCGGCGGCGGCTGGAACCGCAACGCCGCATTCGGCAGCAGCACAGCGTTCTGCCGGGTGGCCGTGGTGATGGTCGACGTGGCTGTCATGCCCGGCCGTAAGCTGAGGTCTTCGTTGGCCACGGTCAGCACGGCTTGATAGGTCACGACATTGTCGACCGTGCGCGGCGCGAAGCGCACTTGGGAGATGACGGCCGGGAACTGGCGGTCCTGGAATGCGTCCACGGTGAAGGTTGCCGTCTGGCCCTCCTGCACGAAGCCGATATCGGCTTCGTCGACGTCGACCAGCAACTCCATCTGGCGCAGATCTTCAGCGAGCTTGAACAGCACCGGCGTTTGGAAAGTCGCAGCCACGACCTGGCCGGGATCGACCGAACGCGACAGGACGATGCCGCTGATCGGCGCCTTGATCTCGGTCTTCGCCAATGTGGTTGCGTCGGCGTTGGCGTTGGCTTGCGCGACATCGACCTGCGCTTGGGCATTGGTGACGCCGGCGCGTGCGCGTGCGTCGGCGGCCTCGGCGGTATCGAGATCCTGCTTGGACGCATTGCCGCGTGCCTGCAAATCCTTCAGGCGCGCGAGCCGCAGCTTGGTCTCGGCGGCGGTGGCGCGGGAATCCTCGACCTTCGCTTTCGCCGCCGCCAGCGAGGCGCGCGACTGCAACACGCGGGCATGCAGATTTTCGGTATCCATCACGGCCAGCACCTGGCCCGCCGTGACGCGATCGTTGAAGTCGACTAGCACCTTCACGATCTGCCCGGAAATCTCGGGCCCGATGTCGACGGTGTTCAATGGCTGCAAAGTGCCCGTCGCCGTGACGCTGGCGACGAGCCCGCCTTTAGCGATGTTCGCGGTCTGGTACTCAACCGGCGGACCGCTGCTGAACATGCGCGACGCGACGAAGGCAATCACGATCAGGCCGCCCGCAATCAGGGGCCAGCGGAACTTGCCCGCCAACAGGCGTGCGGTGAGCCCCGTTTCTTCTGACTTATCGAGGCCGAGTACGGCCGATATGTCGTCGCCGCTGTCTTTCACTTCCTACCCCGATCCAATGCCAGCAGAAGACTTCGAGCATGCGCTTCCGCGACCCCGAGTCAATCGCACGTAAGGGCCATCAGCGTACCCAGATGGCGCAGGTTCGTGGCTTCATTACAATGTGAAGCTCGCTCAGTGAGACAGCTCCGACACGGCGGCGTCGAGACCCTCCAAGGTCAAGGGATACATCCGCTGCTCCATCGCCTTGCGAACTATGGAGACGGAGTCCGAATAGGTCCACTGCGCGCGCGGCACGGGATTTATCCAGACCGAACGTCTCCAGGTGCGCAGGAAACGATCCAGCCACACCAGGCCGCTTTCCTCGTTCCAGTGTTCGACAGCCCCGCCGGGATACATCAGTTCATATGGGCTCATCGTCGCATCGCCGACGAAGATCAGCTTGTAATCGGGCCCGTAGGCATTGAGCAGCTGATAGGTCGGGATTCGCTCGGCGTGGCGGCGCTTGTTATCGCGCCATACCGTCTCGTAAACGCAGTTGTGAAAGTAAAACGTCTCCAGATGCTTGAACTCCGCGCGTACGGCTGAGAACAGCTCGGCGCAGACTTGCACGTGATCGTCCATCGAGCCGCCGGCATCGAGCAGCAACAAAACTTTCACGGCGTTGTGCCGCTCTGGCACCATATGCAGATCGAGCAGCCCGCCCTGGTGCGCGGTGGCCTTGATCGTGCCGTCGATGTCGAGCTCCACCGGGGCGCCTTCGCGCGCGAACCGCCGCAGGCGGCGCAGCGCGACCTTGATGTTGCGCGTACCGATCTCGACGCTGTCGTCGAGGTTGGCGAACTCGCGCTTGTCCCAGACCTTCACCGCGCGGCGATGGCGGCTTTCCGCCTGGCCGATGCGCACGCCTTCCGGGTTGTAGCCGTCGGCGCCGAACGGCGAGGTGCCGCCCGTGCCGATCCACTTGGACCCGCCACGGTGGACGCCCTTCTGTTCCTCAAGACGCTTCTTCAGCGTCTCCATCAGCTTTTCCCAGCCGCCGAGCGCTTCGATTTTCGCTTTCTCGTCTTCGCTCAGCATCTTCTGGCCGAGGCTCTTCAGCCATTCCTCGGGAATGTTGGCGAAGATCTCATCGACAGATGAGTCGTTCTCCAGCCCCTTGAAGACTTCCGAGAACACCCGGTCGAAGCGGTCGAGGTGGCGCTCGTCCTTCACCAGCGCGGCGCGCGCGAGATAATAGAAGTGCTCGACGTCGGTGGCCGCAACGCCGGCTTTCACCGCGCCGATCAGGCCGAGGTATTCGCCGACCGAGACCGGCAGCCCCGCTTTCTTCAGACCGGTGAGGAGATTGAAGAACATCTTGCGCTCTTACCGCTGCTCCCGGCGCGCCAGGAAGGCCAGGCGCTCCAGCATGTGCACATCCTGCTCGTTCTTCAGCAATGCGCCGTAGAGCGGCGGGATCGCGCTCTTGGCGTCTTTGGCGCGCAACGCTTCCGGCGACATGTCGTCGGCCATCAGCAGCTTGATCCAGTCCAACAGCTCAGACGTCGAGGGGCGCTTTTTCAGGCCCGGCACTTCGCGCAGCTCGAAGAACACGGTCAACGCCTCGCGCACCAGGTTCTTCTGCACGTCCGGATGATGCACCGCGACGATGCGTTCCATCGTCTCGCGATCCGGGAATCGGATGTAATGGAAGAAGCAGCGGCGCAGGAAGGCGTCCGGCAGTTCCTTCTCGTTGTTCGAGGTGATGATGACGATGGGCCGCTGCTCGGCCTTGATGGTCTGGCCGGTCTCGTGGACGTGGAATTCCATGCGGTCGAGTTCGAGCAACAGATCGTTGGGGAATTCGATGTCGGCCTTGTCGATCTCGTCGATCAGCAATACGGGACGCTTATCGGGCGCGGTGAAGGCCTGCCACATCCGGCCCGGCTTGATGTAGTTGCCGATGTCCTTGACCTTGGCGTCGCCGAGCTGGGAATCGCGCAGGCGCGAGACCGCATCGTATTCGTACAGGCCGTGGTTGGCCTTGGTGGTCGACTTGATGTGCCAGGTCAGCAGCGGCAGGCCGAGCGAACCAGCGATCTCGTGCGCCAGCACGGTCTTGCCGGTGCCCGGCTCGCCCTTGATCAGCAATGGCCGCTCCAGGGTGATGGCGGCGTTCACGGCGACCATGAGGTCGGGCGTGGCGATGTAGGACTTGGTACCGGCGAAACGCATGGGGCCTCACGGACGTGGCTTTAAACCACGACTTTGCCCGGTTTTAGGTCTGGTGGCGATGGTCCGGGCGGCTGAGCCGTGTTCGAAAAGAGAAAGCCCGGCGTGGGAGGACGCCGGGCTTTTTATTGAAAGGCTTCGTGTGGGAGGACACTTAGCCTTTCGAAGCTGCCTAATTGATCTCGGGGAGGTTAGGCAGCCTGCTTGCTGTTGCGCGCCGCGTTCACAGCGGCCGTCGCGGTGGCCTGAGCCGCCGCTGCGCCGTTGCTGACGGTCGCCTTGAAACGTTCGGCGATCGGGCCGGTCGCTTCCTTGACGATCGCGGTCGAGAGGTCCTGCACCTTCTTGCCTTCGTTCAGGAACGTCTCGATCGAATCTTGGGTGTACTTGCCCTGAAGTTCGACAACTTCACCGATCGACTTGCAGGCGGCGAAGCGCTTGCTGGCTTCGACGGCGTCTTCCACCGAACGGGTGGCGAGCGCGACGAAGTTCTTCGACAGCTGTTCGAAGCCGCGCGTGAAAGTGGCATTCGCGCGCACGAAGGCGTCGATATTGTCTTGGCTGAAGGTCGCGAAGTCGTTGTATGCTTTTTCCATGGAACCCAGTCCTTTTTGCTTTTCGGTTTTCATCGGGTGAACCCTTAGTTCGCTTGAGCGCTCTGCGGGCCAGCAACCCCACCGATCAACGAGGCCGGCCAACGAAAGTTTGCAGCGCACATTTCTATGCTGCAGTGCACATAATATGGGGGAGAGATCGCCGACGTCAAGTCGGTTTGCTGCAGTGCAACAAATTGATCATGGCCCCGATCCGGAATCCCGGATCAGGCCATAATATCATGAAAATAATAGATTAAACGGCAAGCTTGGCGAGATCGCCCTCGATCGCCGCCAGCGCTTCCGCGGCCTTGCCACCGTCCGGACCGCCGGCCTGGGCCATGTCCGGACGACCGCCGCCGCCCTTCCCGCCCACGGCTGCGGAACCGCTGCGCACCAGATCCACGGCGCTGATTCGCCCCGTCAGGTCGTCGGTGACGCCGACGACGACGTTCGCCTTGCCGTCGCTGGTGCTGACCAGCGCGATGACGCCCGAGCCGATCTGCTTCTTCATCTCGTCCGCGATGCTCTTGAGGTCTTTGCCGGGGACGTCAGCCAGCACACGGCCATCGAACTTGATGCCGCTGATGGTCTTGGCCTGCGATGCCGCCGGGCCTGCGCTTCCACCGCCACCGGTGGCGAGCTTCTTGCGCAGTTCGACGATCTCGCGTTCGAGCTTGCGACGATCCTCCTGCAGGGAGGCGATGCGACCCGGCAATTCGGCCGGCCCGGTACGCAGCACGTCGGCGGCCTCCCGCAACATGCGTTCCTGATCGGCGACCCAGGTTTCGGCCGCCACACCGGTGACCGCTTCGATGCGGCGCACACCGGAACCGACCGCGGACTCGCCCACGATCTTGAACAGGCCGATGTCGCCGGTACGGCGCACGTGCGTGCCGCCGCACAACTCGACTGAGAAGTTGATGTTGCTGTCGTTCACGCCGCCCATGGCGACGACCCGCACTTCCTCGCCGTACTTCTCGCCGAACAGCGCCATCGCGCCCGCCTTCTGGGCGGATTCCGGGTCCATCAGGCGCGTGGTCACGGCTTCGTTCTTGCGGACCTCGGCGTTCACCAGATTCTCCACCCTGCGCGCTTCTTCCGCGCTCAACGGCTTGGGATGGCTGACGTCGAAGCGCAGGCGCTCGGAGGTGACCAGCGATCCCTTCTGGGTGACGTGTGTGCCGAGCACCTGGCGCAAGGCGCTGTGCAGCAAGTGCGTGGCGGAGTGATGACCGCGCACCGCCGCGCGATGCGGACCGTCGACGTTGAACTGCGCTTCGTCGCCGACCTTCACGGTGCCGGAGACGACCTTGCCGTGATGCACGTGCAAGGTGTCGAGCTTCTTCTGCGTGTCGGTGACTTCGATCTTGGCCTTGCCGCCGCCGATGACGATCGTCCCGGTGTCGCCGATCTGGCCACCGGATTCCGCGTAGAAGGGTGTCTGATTGGCGAGGACAAAGACCTCCTGGCCGGTCTTTGCTTCATCGACCGGCTTGCCGCCGACGACAAGCGCGGTGATGCGGCCTTCGGCAGCCTCGGTGGCGTAGCCGAGGAAGTCAGACGCGCCGGCCTTGTCCTTGATCTCGAACCATACTTTTTCCGTCGCCGCTTCGCCCGAGCCGGACCAGGCTTTGCGCGCTTCGGCGCGCTGGCGTTCCATGGCGGCGTTGAAGCCGTTCACATCGACGCCGATGTTGCGCGGACGCAACGCGTCCTGGGTCAGATCGAGCGGGAAACCGAAGGTATCGTAAAGCTTGAAGGCGACGTCGCCCGACAATTGACCGCCGGCCGCAAGCGACGATGTCTCTTCGTCGAGCAGTTTGAGACCGCGATCCAGCATGGACTTGAAGCGCGTCTCCTCGAGCGACAGCGTTTCGGTGATCAGCGCCTGGGCGCGTTCAAGTTCGGGATACTGGCCGCCCATGTGTGCGACCAAGGCCGGCACGAGTTTGTAGAGCAGCGTATCCTCGACGCCCATCAGCGTGGCGTGACGCATGGCGCGGCGCATGATCCGGCGCAGCACGTAGCCGCGGCCCTCGTTCGACGGCAGCACGCCATCGGCGATCAGGAAACCGGACGCGCGCAGGTGATCGGCGATGACGCGATGTGACGCCTTGTGCGGGCCTTTCGGGTCCGTGCCGGCGGCCTGCGCGATCGCGCCGATCAACGCCTGGAACAAATCGATGTCGTAGTTGTTGGTCACGCCCTGCAGCACGGCCGCGACGCGCTCGAGCCCCATGCCGGTGTCGACGGACGGCTTGGGCAGGTTGATCCGCGTGGTCGCGTCCACCTGCTCGAACTGCATGAACACGTTGTTCCAGATCTCGACGAAGCGATCGCCGTCGGCATCCGCGCTGCCCGGCGGGCCGCCCGGGATTTTCTCGCCGTGGTCCCAGAAGATTTCGGTGCAGGGGCCGCAAGGCCCGGTCTCACCCATCGACCAGAAATTGTCGGACGTCGGAATACGCACGATCTTGTCCTCGGAGAAGCCCGCGATCTTTTTCCAGAGTCCGGCGGCTTCCTCGTCGGACGAGTGCACCGTCACCATCAGGCGCTTCTTGTCGAGCGCGTATTCCTTGGTGATCAAGTCCCAGGCGAAGGCAATCGCGCCTTCCTTGAAATAGTCGCCGAACGAGAAGTTGCCGAGCATCTCGAAGAAGGTGTGATGCCGCGCGGTGTAGCCGACGTTGTCCAAGTCGTTGTGCTTGCCCCCGGCGCGCACGCATTTCTGCGAGCTGGCCGCGCGCGAATAGGGGCGCGTCTCGTTGCCGGTGAACACGTTCTTGAACTGCACCATGCCGGCGTTGGTGAACATCAACGACGGATCGTTGCGCGGCACGAGCGGGCTCGAGGCGACGACTTCATGGCCATTCTTGGCGAAGAAGTTCAGGAACGCGCTGCGGATTTCCTGGGTGGTGCTCATCGCGGTTTTGAACTCGCTTGAAACCGCGCGTCAGACCGGCGGCAAAACCGGGACCCGACCGCGGATGGACAGAAACGGAGGGACGGCAGCCCGCGAGCCAAAGCCCGAGCGGGGCGGCGGTTTTAACCCGTCAGGCCGGCTTAAGTCCAGGAAACCCGCCGACGCAATAACCTCACGCCACAAGCTCTAACGGTAAGCGGCCCTTTCTGATTAAAAAAAGAGCCAAATCCGGGGTGAGTGGATTTGGCTCTTCAAGTCAGGGGAAGAAAACAGGGATAGCAGGGGTAGCTAAAGAAACGCTGGGGTTAGGAAACTGAAGAAAGATTGGGTGAGCCCCGCCGGTCTGGGCGGACCGTGAATGGCGGGGCTCGGGGCGTTACGTGAGACGCTTACTCGGCGTCGGCCAGTTCCTCTTCCGTCGGCGCGGCGGTCATGGCGTTGGCCAGGAGACCGGCGTTGACGCGGATTTGGTTCTCGATCTCGGCGGCGACTTCCTTGCGTTCCTTCAGGAACGCTTTGGCGTTCTCGCGGCCTTGGCCGATGCGTTCGGATTTGTAGGAGAACCAGGAGCCGGACTTCTCGATCAATCCGGCTTTCACGCCGAGATCGAGCAACTCACCGGTCTTGGACACGCCCTCGCCGTACATGATGTCGAACTCGACCACCTTGAACGGCGGCGCGACCTTGTTCTTCACCACTTTGACGCGGGTCTGATTGCCGACCACCTCTTCCTTGTCCTTGATCTGGCCGATGCGC
>CANJRD010000025.1 GCA_947476695.1 Rhodospirillaceae bacterium | reverse complement strand
GCCGTATCTGGCCGATAACATCCACGCCAATCATCCCCCCAGCATCCTTCCCGGCAAAAGGAAGGGACGCTGACACAAAGTCAGAGGGGGTCAGAATTGGACGCGAAAATCGCCCCTCAGGGGGTCAAAATTGCACGCGATTTTGCAGTACGGACCACACACGGGAACTCGCAGTTCGGCGCGTATGCGCGCAGAAGCAACCAGTCCGCGTCGAAATCTGCGTTCCCATCTGCCTTCCAGAGAAGGTGCAAACAGCTTGCCGGGCGCTCAGTCGTGGAGAATGGGGAACTGCCTGAAATTTTCCGGAGATACCCCGGTCAAAATTCAGGGATTTTCGTGTCTCTGGTCCCGAGCCGGAGAAGGGAACTCGCGGTTTTCCCCCGAAACCCGCGATCTTCTAAGGCACTGATATTACACACAAAAATGGTTGGCGGAGAGGGTGGGATTCGAACCCACGGTGCCCTTGCAGGCACGCCGCATTTCGAGTGCGGTACAATCGACCACTCTGCCACCTCTCCGGCTGGTCGGCTTTTGCGGGGCGCAACCTACCCGAGGCGGTCCTGCAGCGCAACCGAACACCTCGGCCGTGGCCTTAAATGTTCGCAGCGCCCTCGGCCGCTGCAACCGGCTGATGCAGCGGGCATTTTACGAAGTTCGCGGGGCAGATCCGCGCGCCGCTTCCGGCGCAGGTTCCCTGCCCGCAGGCCGCCAAGGCGAGCCGGGCGAGCGCCTCCATATATAAGGTGTTGGTCCGCACCGTCGGAACGCGGTGGAAACGCGGCACCCCAACCGTTTCGGCCAGCAGGCGCATCTCATGGTCGAGTTCGACCAATGTCTCCACGTGCTCGGAGATGAAGGTGATCGGCGCCACCACCACCGGCACGCCATCGCGGCCGGCGCGCTCGATCTCCTGCTCCAGGCTAGGGCCGATCCACTTCACAGGACCGACGCGGCTTTGATAGGCGAGTGTCCAATCCAATCCGGCGACGTCCACGCGCGCGGCGATCAGCTTCGCGGTCTTCTCGACTTGCCATTGATAGGGGTCGCCATCGGCGATGATCTTTTCCGGCAAACCGTGCGCCGTGAAGATCACGCGGGGACGTAATCCGCGCGCCGCACCCGGGTGGCATGGCTGTGCCGCCACTGCGCAATCCTGATCGTACGTCGCGCGCACCATGTCCGCGACCGCCGCGACGAAGCCTTCTTCCTTCGGATGACAGCACACAAGATCAATTGGCGCAGCGAGTTTCTGACGCTTCGCCTCGTTACGGAAGGCCGCGGCCGTTGTCGCGGTCGTCGTCGTCGAGAACTGCGGATACAGCGGCAACAACACGACGCGGTTCGGCGCGAAAGCCTTTACCTGCGCCACCACTTCGCGCGCCATCGGATGCCAGTAGCGCATGAGCACGAACACCTTTGCATCGGTGTCAGACTTGGCGTCGAGTGTTGCTTGCAGTGCTGCGGCTTGGGCTCGGGTTTCCGCGAGCAGCGGCGAACCACCGCCGAGCAGCGCGTAGAGGGCGCGCGATTTCTTTGCGCGCGTGCCGGAAATCAGCCGCGCGAGCAGCCACCGAAATGGCTGCGGATAGCCGATGATGTTCGGGTCGTTGAACAGATTGAACAGGAACGGCCGGACCGCTTCCTGCGTATCCGGCCCGCCCAGATTGAATATGACGATCGCTAGTCGCTCGCCCATTGCGTTCGCAACGTGCCCCCAGTTGTGCGCGCCCGATATGCCATGACAACCGGGGGACTGCGCCAGGAAAGAATTGGGTGTCGTGACATTGCCGTGACACAAGACCACGAGGTGGATGCTAGCCCGAGGGTATGCTTTTGCAGCCCCTGAGCGAGAACCTAGTGATCGTGGGCCTGTCGTACCGGCACGTGCCGGTTGCGACCCTTGGCGCGCACGCATTGCCCCGCCACGAATTGACCACCCGGCTGCCCGAGATCGCCAAGGCCATCGGCGCGACCGAACTGGCCTATATCGGCACCTGCAACCGCATCACTTTCGTGATCGTCGGCCCCGACTCGCCAGAGCTCTATCGCGATCGCCTGAGCGACATGAACGGCCTGCGATTCCGGGCCTGGCAGGGCGAGGGCGGGATGGAGCACTTGCTGCTGGTGTCTTCGGGGCTCGAATCCGCCCGCCGCGGCGAACCGGAGATCCGCAATCAGGTCCGCGCCGGATGGGCGACCGCGCGCGATGCTGGCACCAGCGGCCCGGTCCTGAATCGCTTGTTCGCCGAGGTGCTCAAGGCGGCGACCGAGGTCCAAAGCTTCATCGCCCGTTCGATCGGCGTCGTGTCGCTGACCGACGGCGCGTTGGGACGCATGAATGCCCATTTGCAGGGCCGCAGCGCGACCGTCGCCGTGATCGGCGTCTCGCCGATGACACGCCGTTGCGCGACAGACCTGATCGGCCGCGGCCATCGCCTGATTATCGCCAGCCGCACGCTAGCGACCGCGGAAGGCATGGCGGCCGAGATCGGCGGCACACCGATGACGCTGGATGACTTGCGCCGCGACGGCAAAGAGATCGATGCGGTCGTCGCCGCCGTCGGCGGCGAGAAGACCGTGATCGGCGTGGACGACATCGCCCGCTGGGCCCCGGACGGCGGCTTGATCGCGGTCGATTTCGGCGTTCCGCCCAATATCGATCCCGCCGCGGCGGAGATGTCGGGCATCACACTGTTGGACATGGATGCGCTGATCTCGGTGGCGCGCGACAGCAGTTCCGCATTCGACACCCAGCTTGGACCCGCGCGCGAGATCGTCGACTTCCATCTGGATCGTCTGCGCGGCGAAGCCGCGTTGCGCCAGGCCGCACCCGCAATCGAAGGCGTGGTGAAGCATCACCAGGCGCTGGTGCAGGCCGGTCTGGCTGAGATCGATACCGAGAAGGCATTGGATCGCGAGGCGCTCAATCAATGGGCCGATCGCATGTCGCGCCGTTTCCTGCATGCGACGTTGGTGGGCGTACGCACGCTCGCCGCCGACGCAGGCCCGGGCGCGGTTGAGAGTTTCCTGCGCGGCTTGAGCAGCGCCGTGCCGCCGCAGAAAAGCGAAGAGGGATTGTCGTGAGTCAATTGAGCACCAAAGCCAGTTCCGAGCTTTATGGCCGCGCCACCAAGCTGATCCCCGCCGGCGTGAATTCGCCCGTGCGCGCTTTCGGCGCGGTCGGCGGCGAGCCGCTGTTCATCGCCAAGGGCCAGGGTTCGGAACTGTGGGACGCGGACGGCAATCGTTATGTCGATTTCGTCGGCTCCTGGGGCCCGCTGATCCTCGGCCACACGCATCCCGACGTGATGAAGGCGGTCGCGGAGGCGAGCCAGAACGGCCTGACGTTCGGCGCGTCCTGCGCGCGCGAAGTGACGCTGGCGGAAAAAGTCATCGCCTCCTACCCCGGCCTGGAACGCGTGCGCTTCGTGTCGTCGGGGACAGAGGCGACAATGACCGCCATCCGTCTCGCGCGCGGCGCGACGGGCCGCGACCTCATCGTCAAATTCGCCGGCTGCTATCACGGCCATGTCGATCATCTGCTGGTGAGCGCGGGCTCGGGCCTCGCGACCCAAGGCCAGCCGTCGTCCGCCGGCGTGCCGGAGGCCTTCGCCAATCTCACCCGTGTGCTGCCGCTGGATGACGAAGCCGCGCTGAAGGCGTTGTTCGCCGCCGAAGGCAAGAAGATCGCCGCGGTCATCATCGAGCCGATCCCGGCCAACAACGGCCTGCTGTTGCAACGCCCCGAATTCCTGAAGCTGCTGCGCAAGCTCACCTCGGAATCCGGCACGTTGCTGATCTTCGACGAAGTGATTTCCGGCTTCCGCGTCGCGCGCGGCGGTGCCGCGGAGCTTTATGGCATCCGCCCGGATCTCGTCACCTTCGGCAAGATCATCGGCGGCGGCATGCCGGTCGGCGCGTTCGGCGGATCGGAAGCGATCATGAAATACATCGCGCCTCTGGGCCCGGTCTATCAGGCCGGCACGCTGTCGGGGAATCCAGTGGCGATGGCCGCAGGCGCGGCGACGCTGGCCGTGCTGGAACGCGAGAATGCCTGGGCCAAGCTGGAAGACCTGGGCGCAACGGCGGAATCTTTGCTGAAGCCCATTGCGCAGGCCAGCCGCCGGCCGATCGCATTCACCCGCGTCGGGTCGTTGTTCTGGTTCGCTTTTCAGCCCGGCGAGGCACCGCGCAGTGCCGCAAATGTGTCGAACGACGCCGGCCCCCGCTTCGCCCCCATCTTCCGCGCGTTGCTCGCCCGTGGGATGTATGTGCCGCCCTCGGCCTACGAAGTGTTCTTCCTGTCGCTGGCGCATACGCCGGACCAGATCGCGCGCTTCGCCGACGCATTCTCCGAAGCCCTTGCCGAGGCGGACGAACAGCGGGACGCCTGAGCATGACGACGCCTCTTCCCTCAGAGACCGGCCGCGTGGTGCGCTTCACCATGATCGGCCTGCTGGCCTTCTCGGTGTTGCAGGTCTGCTGGTGGCTGGTCGACCAGTCGCACTATGCCGCCGGCACCACCAACATGGTGCGTGCGCTTTACAGCGCCGACCTGATGGCGGCGCGACGGCTGCAGGTAGCCGGCGTGCCGGCGGACGAGATCAGCGGCTATTTCCCGCATGTCGTCCCCGACACCGAAGGCCGCCTAATGATCGCGCCGGCGGCAACCGATCAGCTTGAAGCCGATCGCGGCGCGCATGTGACGCAGTACACCTGGGAGAGCGGGTTTTTCTTGCTCGTACTCGCCGGCTCCATCGGCGTGTTGTGGCGCGGCTTGCGCGAGGAACGCGAAGTCCGCCGGCAGCAGGACAACTTCCTGGCGCTTGTCTCGCACCAGTTCAAGACGCCGCTCGCCAGCTTGCGCTTGTCCGCCGAGACCCTTGTCAAGCGCCAGCCGCCGCCGGATTACACCCGCCAGCTCAGCAAGCGCATGATCGAGGATGTGGTGCGCCTTGAGCGCATGGTCACCAAGATCCTCGACAGCGCACGTCTCGAACGCGGCCGCGTTGAGTTCCAGAAGACGCGCTTTGACCTCGCCGACACCGCAGCGCAAATCGTTGCGCAGCTTGAAGAGACGGCGCGCGAGCGAGGCGTGAAGTTGATCAATCGCCTGACGACCCCCATAGAGATCGACGCAGATTCAATTGCGGTCGACACCGTGCTGCGCAACCTCCTCGAAAATGCCATTGCCGCCTCCGCGGAGAACAAGGGCGAAGTCACTTTGAGCGCAGCACCGGTGGCCGACGGCATCGCCGTGACCGTCAGCGACACCGGCGTGGGCTTCGTGCCCAGCGACGCCCGTCGCCTGTTCGAGAAGTTCCATCGCCTCGACACCGGCGACCGGCAATCCCATGGCGGGACAGGTCTGGGACTGTTCATCGTCGCGCGGATCATGCACTTCGAAAAAGGTCGCGCCGAAGCCTACAGCGGCGGACCGGGGCAGGGCGCCACGTTCACCGTCACGTGGCCGGTGACCACGGGAGCCGCGCATCCGTGAGCGATCAGGTCCCCCGCATTCTGTTGGTTGAAGACGATCTGCCGCTGGCGCGCGGCATGGCCGAGAACCTGCGCGCCGAAACCTACACCGTCGATATCGTGCACGATGGCCAGACCGGCCTGGAGCGAGCGAGCGCCGGCGACTACGACATGCTGGTCCTGGATGTGATGCTGCCGCGGTTGTCAGGTCTCGAACTCTGCGCGAGCTTGCGTCAGCAAGGTGTCAATACCCCCGTGCTGTTCCTGACGGCGCGCGGCGACCCGCACGACAAGGTTCGCGGTCTTGAGGCCGGCGGCGATGACTATCTGACCAAGCCGTTCAACCTGGATGAATTCCTGTTGCGCGTCCGCGCCATCCTGCGCCGGTGGGAATGGTACCGCGCCTCCGTTGCCAGCGCGTCGGCGCTGAATTTCGGCGGCAATCAGGTCGATTTCCGCAGCTTCCGCGCCCGCGCCTGGGATGGCCGCGAGCATGAGCTGACCGAGAAAGAGGTCATGATCCTGAAAGTCCTGGCCGAGCGTCCGGGTGAAGTGATCGGCCGCGACGATCTGCTGGAACGCGTTTGGGGGCAGGAGGTTTATCCCTCCACCCGCACCATCGACAATTTCATCCTGCGTCTGCGCAAATTGTTCGAGCGTGAACAGCAGACGCCGAAGCACTTCATCACCGTACGCGGCGTTGGCTATCGCTTCGATTCAGAAGGAACAGCATCATGACCCGGCTTCGTCTCGGCAGCCGCAGCTCGGCTTTGGCAATGTGGCAGGCGCGGCATATTGCCGCGGCCTTGAGCGCATTACCCGATGCGCCGCAGGTCGAGATCATCGAGATCAAGACCTCCGGCGATGCGCAACTCGACACGCCGCTGTGGAAGACGGCCGGCAAAGGCTTCTTCACCGCCGAACTCGATCGGGCACTGTTGGATAACGCCATCGATCTCGCCGTACACAGCCTGAAGGATCTGCCGACGAAGATGGTGCCAGGCCTGGCGCTCGCCGCCGTGCCGGAGCGCGAGGATTCGCGAGACGCCCTCGTTTGCCGCGCCGGGGTCGATCCGGATGCGCTGCCGGACGGGGCAACCATCGGCACAAGCAGCCTGCGCCGCCGTGCCTTCGTGGCGCGCTGGCACAGGGGCTTCAAGCACGCGGAACTGCGCGGGAACGTGCCGACGCGCGTGCAGAAACTCGACAACGGACAGTATGACGCCATCGTGCTGGCCGTCGCGGGGCTGAAACGCCTGGGCCTCGGCAATCGCATCACGCGCGCGTTGCCCATTGCCGACTTTACGCCCGCCGTGTCGCAAGGCGCGCTGGGCATCGCCACCCGCGAGGACGACTCGGCGGCACGCCGCATCATCGCGCAGCTGGAACATCTACCGACGCGCCTGGCGGTGAATGCCGAGCGCACGCTGCTGAATCGTCTTGAAGGCGGATGCCAGATTCCCCTGGGTGCGAATGCGCGCATCGCAGGCAATGAAATGGTGCTCACCGCTCAGGTTTGCACAGTCGACGGCAGCGTTCATATCGCCGTCGAGGAACGTGGCGATGCCAGCCAGCCCGAACTTCTCGGCGAGAAAGTCGCCACACTTTTGATCGAACGCGGCGCCCGCGATGTCTTGGCGGCGTCGCCACGCCAGGCCGCCGAAGGATAATCGCGATGGATGCCCAAACCCTACCTCCCATCATCGCCGCCATGCGCGGCCAACCGACGCCGCACACGCCGGTGTGGGTGATGCGCCAGGCCGGCCGCTACCTGCCGGAATACCGCGCCGTACGCGCGAAGACCGACTTCCTCACCCTCACCCGCACCGCCGAACTGGCCGCGGAGGTGACGTTGCAGCCGATCCGCCGTTTCGCGCTTGATGCGGCGATCCTGTTCAGCGACATCATGACCCCCGTCGAGGGCATGGGCGTGGAGATCGCCTTCAATCCCGGCCCCGTGATCGCCAAGCCGATCCGCACCGCCGCCGACATCGCGCAATTGCGCGATCTGGTGCCGGAACGCGATGTGCCCTTCGTCATGGAAAGCGTGCGCCAGGTGCGCGCCGAGCTGCCGAAGCACGTCGGCCTGATCGGCTTCGCCGGCGCCCCGTTCACGCTGTTCTGCTACCTCGTGTCCGGCAAGCCGTCGAAAGAGTTCGGCACCGCGCGCTCCTTCGTCCAGGCCGAACCGCAGCTGACGGCGCAAGTGCTCGACAAGCTCGCCGACGCGATGATCGTCTACCTCGCGGCCCAGGCCCAAGCCGGCGCGCAGGCGCTGATGATCTTCGACAGCTGGGGCGGCCTGCTGGGCCGTGACGCCTTCCGCGAGATCGCCCTGCCGCCCGTGCGCAAGATCGTCGCCGGCCTCAAGCATCTCGGCGTGCCGATCGTTTATTTCTGTAATAACGGCTGGACGCTGCTGGATCACGTCGCCACGCTCGACATCGATGTCGCGGGCCTTGACTGGCGCGGTTCCATCAAGACCGCGCGCCAGATCCTGGGGCCGAAGATCGCGGTGCAGGGCAACCTCGATCCGGCAGCCCTGTTTGCCGCGCCAGACGTTCTGAAAAGCCGCGTCGCCGCGGTGATCGACGATGCCGGTCCGGCACCTGGGCACATCTTCAATCTCGGTCATGGCATTTGGCCGGAGACTGATCCCGATCAAGTCGGCCGCCTCGTTGATCATGTACACGAGTACAGCATCAAGAGGAGGTCGGCATGAACATCGACAACGTTCAAAACTTTGCCGGTACGGCGGCGGAATTCTTCCGCGACTTGCAGGCGCGCATCTGCGCCGCTTTCGAGGCGCTGGACCCCGGCCACAAGTTCGAGGCGAGCGGCTGGGAGCGCGGTGACGAGCATCGCCTGAAGGGCGGCGGCCAGATGCGCGTGATGCGCGGCAAGGTGTTCGAGAAGGTCGGCGTAAACGTCAGCCACGTCTGGGGCACGATGTCGGAAGCCGGCCAGAAACAGCTTCCGGGTGCTGAAGAATCCGGCGGTAGGTTCACTGCGACCGGCATCTCGCTGGTCGCGCATATGGCCAACCCGTTCGTACCGGCCGTGCACATGAACACGCGCTATATGGCGACCAGCCAGGCGTGGTTCGGCGGCGGTTCGGACCTGACACCGACGTTCCCATTCGACGAGGACACCACCGACTTCCACGCCGCCTTCCGCAAAGCCTGCGATGGCTATCGCCCCGATGCGTATGCCGAATACAAGAAATGGTGCGACGAGTACTTCTATCTGCCGCACCGCCAGGAACCGCGCGGCGTGGGCGGCATCTTCTTCGACAACTTGTCGAGCGGCGATCAGGCCAAGGATTGGGCCTTCGTACGCAACGTCGGCGAGGCGTTCCTCGACATCTATCCGCGGCTCGTCGCGCGCCGGAAGGACACCGCCTTCACGGACGCCGACCGCGAGACGCTGCTGCACAAGCGCGGCCGCTACGTCGAGTTCAACCTCGTCTACGACCGCGGCACCAAATTTGGGTTCCAGACCGACGCCAATCCGGACGCTTATCTGATGAGCATGCCACCCGTGGTGAAGTGGTGAGCTATCTCTGGCTCAAGGCGCTGCATATCGTCGCCATCATCTGCTGGATGGCGGGCCTGCTCTATCTGCCGCGCCTGTTCGTCAACCATGTCGGCCGCCCGCTCGAGAGTGAAGCGGCGATTATGCTGACGGGCATGGAGCGCCGGCTGATCAAGTTCATCATGCGCCCGGCCGCGCTGGTCACCATCCTCAGCGGCGGCGCTTTGCTCAGTACGCCGGGATTGGTTGATTGGTCGTCGATCTGGATCCACGCCAAGCTTGCCAGCGTGCTGGTGCTCGTCGTCGTGCATGGCGCCTGCGAGGTTTGGCAACGCCAGTTCGCGGCCGGTACGAATCGCCACACCGGCCGATTCTTCCGAATGGTGAACGAGGTGCCCACTTTGGCCATGCTGGTCATCGTCGGGATGGTCGTACTTAAACCCTGAGTTGCGTACAAGCTATTGTAATCTCACGCGAATTTTACGCGTGCAACGATTGCGTCCCTCGAGCGTAAATCTTTACAACTATTAAGAGTTTTGCCGCGCAAAATCGGCGCTTCGACCCGCTCCGAAAGGGGGCCCGTGGCATGACCTTTTCGACGCCCGCCATCGTGGCAGGCCGTCACTCTGCAGCTTTGGCGCGGAGCCTGTCGCCATGGCCTTAAACCAGACGCAGTTCCAGGCGCTTAGCACCACGGCGATTTCCGCGTTCACCGTCGGCGACATGCCGGCGCTGACCACCGAGCAGATCGGGTGGTTTCTCGACACGCAATTTGCGGCACTGGCGGACACGCAGCTTGGCGCGCTCTCGGCTTCCCAGATCGGCTATTTCACCACCACCGCCTTCGGGCAGCTGAGCACTGTTCAGCTTGCCGGCTTAGCCGACACTCAGATCACCGGTCTGACGGCGACCGAGCTGAACGCCGTCAGCACCGTGATCATCGCCGGCTTCAGCACCGCGCAGATCGGCGGCCTGTCCGAGCAGGCGATCATCGGCCTGGATGCCACGCACGTGGGGGCATTCACCGCAGGTGAGCTGGCGCTGTTTGCGGCCACGCAGAACCAGGCACTGGCGATCAACGGCAGCGATTTCTCCGCTCTGACAACGACGCAGGTGCAGGCGTTCACCACGACGCAGATCAACGGTCTGACGTCGACGATGTTGAACACACTGAGCACAACCAATTTCGCGGCGCTGCTTCAGACTCAGGTCGCCGCATTCGGCACTGCGCAGATTGAAGCCCTGAGCACAACCGAGATCGGTGTGTTCCAGGTCACCCAGATTGGGGCCCTCAGTTCGTCTCAGCTGAATGCGTTCTCGACCACGGACGTCACCGTCCTCGGTCTGACACAGCTGACCGGTCTGACTGCGACCCAGATCTCCGGATCGAACACGACGAATTTCACCGCCTTGCTGCCGACGCAGATCGGAAGTCTCAGCACGCTGCAGGTGATCGGCTTCTCCGCCGCGCAGCTTGGTGTGCTGACCACGACGAATTTCGCGGCTTTGACGTCGACCCAGCTCGGCGGCTTGCTGGTGCCGCAACTCTACAACCTCACCCCTACGCTGATGGTGGAGCTGACCACCGGTCAGCTGAGCGGACTGTCACAAACGAGCATCGGCGCGCTATCGGAGACGCAGGTCGCAGCGATAAATACGACCACGTTCGCATCGATATCGACGACCCAGATCGGCGGCCTGGACGAAGCAGATGCGGCCGCGCTCACGACCAGCCAGTTCAGCGTCCTGAGCGCGAACCAGCTGGATGCCTTCAACACGACAATGATCGCGGCGCTCACGACGTCGCAACTTTCCAATTTGACCACGGTGCAGGTGGGCGGCTTCAGCTCAGGGGACGTCGCGGTTCTCAGTGTCACGCAGTTCACCGCCATCCAAGACACCACGATCGCCAGCCTGTCCCCGCTCCAGATCATCGGCCTGACAACGGCCCAGATCGCCACCATTACTACGATCACCTTCGCCGGCTTCTCGTCGGCGCAGCTGGGTGGCTTTACGTCGACACAATTGGCCGCACTTTCGACCAGCGACATCGAGATCCTCACCACCGCACAGCTGAGCGGTCTGACCGCCGGAGCGCTCGCGGGGCTCGGCACACTGCAGGCGAAGGCCTTGAGCACGACAGTCATCGACGCGCTCACGACGGCGCAGTTCGGCGGCCTCAAGGCGACCGCGCTCGGCACGATGTCGACCACGCAGATCAATGCGATCAACACCACAGATATCGCAAGCCTCACCCAGACGCAGATCGGCGGACTGACGGCGGTTCAGTTCGGCGCGCTGACGACGACGAGTTTCGGGGCCCTGACATCGACGGAGCTCGGCTTCTTGGCTCAGACTCAGTTAGCCGCGATCAGCACGACGGATATCGATATCCTGACCACCGCCCAGCTTGCGGGATTGAGCTCGACGCAGATCGGCCATCTGACCACCACGCAGATCAACACGCTCAATACGACCAACATCGGCGCGTTGACGACCCTGCAGGTCGGTGGCTTCACCGCGAACCAGATCAAGGGCCTCAGCACGGACGGTCTCAATGCGCTTACGACCAGCGCGCTGGGAGCGTTGAACACCACGCAGATGCAGGCGTTGACCACAACTCATATCAACGCCCTTACCACAACCAATCTCGGGGCGTTGACGACCACCGAGATTGTCAGCCTTAGCGTTGGGCAGATTGCCGGTCTCACAACAACCACCGTGAACGCGTTGTCGACCACGGTCCTCGCCACCCTGAGCACCACGCAGGTGCGGGCCCTGACGACGACGCAACTCAACGCGCTGACGACCACCAACCTGCTGACGTTGACGACGACGCAGATCGCGAGTTTCAACGCCACGCAGATTATCGGCCTCACCACGACCACCGTGAACGTGCTGTCGACGACCGACGTTACCGCCTTGACCACGGGACAGGTCCAGTCGTTGACGGCGACGCAGCTGAACGCGCTGTCGACCACCAATCTCTTGGCGCTCACGACGACCCAGATCAGCGCTCTCAGCGCCGGACAGATCGCCGGCCTCGATGCGACGACCATGGATGAGTTGTCGACGACCGACATGCGGGCCTTACTCACCGCACAGGTCCGCGCGCTGACGACGACGCAGCTCAACACGCTCGCCACCACCAACCTGTTCGCGCTGACGACGACTCAGTTCACCAGCTTGACGGCCGCGCAAATCGCCGGATTCACGACGACCAACATCAATGCGTTGCCGGCGGTCGATCTTGCGGCCCTGGTGTCGAGCCAGATCCGCGCCCTGACGACGACCCAGCTCGATGCGCTGACAACCACGGTGGTGGGCGCTTTGACCGCGACGGAACTGAGCTTTGCGGCGACGACCCAGCTCCGTGCCCTCAACGCCACCAATATCGCCGCGTTAACGACGGTGCAGGTCGCGGGTCTAAACGCCACCAGCGTTGCCGGGTTCACGACGACTCAGCTGAATACGCTCAGCGATATGGTGATCGCAAACCTGGCCTCGACGCAGATCGACGGTCTGACCGCCGCTCAGATCGCGGGGCTCGACGTTGCCAAGTTGGGCGTCATGACGACGGCACAAGTCGCCGGGTTCTCGAACGGCCAGCTCAACGCCCTGACGACAACCGGTTTCGCGAGCCTGCTGTCGGGCTACATCGGTGCGTTGTCCACGGCCCAGGTCCGCGGCCTTGCTAACGTTCAGATAGGCGCGCTGACCGCCGGTCAGGCGGTCGGCCTCAGCTCCACGCAGATCAACGCTCTGGCGGCCGGCCAGATCAATGCGATGACGACGACCGTATTCAGCGGCCTGACCACCGTACAGCTACGCGGGTTTACCAGCGGACAGGTGAGCGGCCTGAATGTCACGCAGATCAATGCGGTGCCGACGGCGAATCTTGCCGGGCTTAGCGTGGCGCAGATAAGCGGGCTCACCCCGACCCAGATCACCGCGCTGTCAACCACCGCGGCGACCGCGTTTATTTCGTCGCAATTCGCCAGCTTCAGCACGACCCAGCTGCGCGCCATCACCACGACCTCAATCGCCCTGTTGGTAACCGCGCAGTTGAACGGTTTGTCCGGCGCGCAGATCGGCGCTTTGACGACCGCCGAATTCAACGCGTTGCCTGCCGCCTTCCTGTCGGGCCTGACCGCCGCCCAAGTTGGCGGCCTGACGACAACGGTGCTCAGCGCGCTGACGACCACGACCTTTGCGGCGCTGACCTCGACCGAGCTTGGTCAGCTGAATGCGACGCAGCTGAAAAGCATCAGCCGCGCTGTCCTTGCGACAATGTCCACGGCCCAGGTCGGCGGCTTGAGCGCCATTCAGTTCAGCAACCTCACGGCCACCCAGGCAGCCGGGCTGTCGACAACGATCATTGGCGCGCTGACGACCGTGCAACTCGCCGGATTCTCGAATACCGCGATTGCCGCATTGAGCACGAACCAGCTCAACACCTTGAATGCGGCCGACATCAACAGCTTGTCGGTCGCTCAGCTGAACGCGATCCCGGTCGCCAAGATCGGCGGTCTCTCGACCACATTCATCAGCACGCTGACCTCGACCCAGATCGGTCAGTTGTCGTTGGGTCAGATCAGCGCCTTCACGACCACCGAGATCACGCTCCTCGACAGCGTGCAAGTACGCGGACTGAGTGCCACGCAAATGCGGCAGTTCGCAGCCTCGCAGCTCAACGCGATCAACACGACGGCGGTCGGCACGCTGACGAACGCGCAAATGTCGAGCCTCGTCGCGAGCCAGGTCGCGGGCATCAACAGCACGTTCTTCAATGCGATCACGCCGTCTGTGCTGAATACGATGACGACGACGCAGGTGGCCGCGTTCCAGACCGGCAATATCCGCGGCATCTCCGCCACCTTGCTGGTGAGCCTGTCGTCGGCATTACTCGGCGCCCTCAAGGCCATCCAGTTCGCGGCCATCTCGCCCGAGAACGTGGCGCTGCTGACGACGGCACAGTTCCGCGGCATCACGCGAACGGAGATCGCAAGCCTTTCTCCAGCCCGACTGGTCGAGCTGAGTACAGCGATCGTAAGCGAGCTGGCGAATACGCAGATCCCCGGGCTGACCACCAGCCAGCTTGCAGCGATCGACAATACGTTCTTCAACGCCCTGACCTCGACCGCGCTGAGTCGGTTCACCGATGCACAGCTTAGGGCCTTGACGGCGACCATGATCGCCAACACCACCACGGTGCAGTTCCGCGGCCTGACCGCAACGCAGCTTGCCGCGCTTGCGACCACGCAATTGAACGCGTTCAGCGCGGCCGATATAGTCGAGATGACCACCGCCCAGGTGCAGGGCCTGACTGCGACGCAAGTTCGCGGCCTGACAGGCACCACATTGAGCGCACTGACGTCGTCCGAGATCGGCATGTTCGAGCTGACCGACATTCGCGCGCTGAGCACCGGGCAGCTGGGCGTGCTGACGGCCGCGCAGGTGCAAGATTTCTCGTCAACTCAGCTCAATGCGTTGGCGGCGACGCAGGTCAATGCCTTGGGCGCCGACCTGTCGGTGCTGACAACCGCACAAGTCGCCGGCCTTGTCGGGACGCATCTGGCGGGGTTGAGCACCGCCAATCTCAACGCCCTTCCCTCGGGCGTGTTCGGCACGCTGAACACGGCCCAGGTGCGCGGTCTGACCGCCACACAGGTAGGCGGCATGGAAGTGGCCGACTTCAATGCACTGACCGCCTCGCAGTTCGCCGCGCTCACGGCCACCCAGGCCAGGGGCATGACGACGGCCGAGATCGCGCTGATCACCACCGCGCAGGTGCGCGGGCTGACCGCCGCCGCCCTCGGCAGCCTATCGGCCACCCAGATCAAGAGCTTCAGCGCGGCCGACATGGATGCCCTGTCCGCCGGCCAGTTCGCCAACGTGACCTCGACGCAGATCAATGCGCTGCTGAACACACAGGTCGCGGCCCTGACCAACCCGGTCATACAGGCGCTCACCACCACGCAGTTCAAGGGCCTCACGGTGCCGGGCCTGCAAGCGCTCACCACAACGCAGATCCCGGTCGTATCGGTTGCGGACCTCCAATCCTTGAACGGCACCCAGAAGGATGCCTTCACAACCACCCAGATTGCAGTGATGTCGGCAGGCCAGCGCGCCGCGATTCTGTAGTATTATCGGGCGAACCTGTGGTAACGTCGCATTGACTGGCGCGGCCGGTTCGCCCACATAGAGCCGCGATGGACACCTCCAAGCCGATCTTCTCGTATAAGAAGTATTGGGCGCAGCGCTTCGGCACTGCGCCATTCCTGCCCATGACCCGGGCGGAAATGGATACGCTTGGCTGGGACGCCTGCGACATCATCATCGTTACCGGCGACGCTTATATCGACCACCCGAGCTTCGGCATGGCGATCATCGGCCGCCTGCTGGAAGCGCAAGGCTTCCGCGTCGGCATCATCGCGCAGCCCGATTGGCAGAGCCCAGACTCGTTCAAGGCGCTTGGCGCGCCGAAACTTTTCTGGGGCGTGACCGGCGGAAACATGGATTCCATGGTCAACCGCTACACGTCCGACCGTCGCCTGCGTCACAACGACAGCTACACCCCGGGCGGCGAAGGCGGCAAGCGGCCCGACCGTTCGGTCATCGTCTACGCGCAACGCTGCCGCGAGGCGTTCAAGGATGTGCCGATCGTACTCGGCGGCATCGAAAGCTCGCTGCGCCGCATCGCGCACTACGATTACTGGTCGGACAAGGTGCGCCGCTCGGTGCTGGTCGACGCCAAAGCCGACATCCTGCTGTACGGAAATGCCGAGCGGGCCGTCGTCGAGGTCGCCCATCGCATGGCGCGCGGCGCAAAGGCGCACGAGATCGATGATGTGCGCGGTGTCGCGGTGATGAAGACCGCCGCACCGGAAGGCTGGACCGAAGCCCGCGCCGACGACATCGAGGCCGCCGACGAAGGCGCGCGCCAGACCAATGAAAAGACGGTCGTGCGCCTGCCGTCCTATGAACAGGTCTCGGCAGACCCCGAGACTTATGCCCGCGCCTCGCGCGTGCTTCACCGCGAGAGCAATCCCGGCAACGCGCGCCCCCTGGTGCAGCGTCACGGCGATCGCGAACTGTGGGTGACGCCGCCGCCGATCCCTTTGACCACGCCGGAAATGGACGGCGTCTACGAGCTGCCTTATGCGCGCGCGCCGCACCCGGCATACGCGGCCGAGAAAATCCCGGCCTGGGAGATGATTCGGTTCTCCGTCACCACCATGCGCGGCTGCTTCGGCGGTTGCTCGTTCTGCTCCATCACCGAGCATGAAGGCCGCATCATCCAGAGCCGCTCGGAAGCCTCGATCCTGCAGGAGATCGAGAAGGTGCGAGACAAGACTGAAGGTTTCACCGGTATCATCTCCGACATCGGCGGACCGACGGCGAACATGTATCGCATGGCCTGCAAGGATCCGGAGATCGAGGCCAAGTGCCGCAAGCCGTCCTGCGTGTACCCCGGCATCTGCCCGAACCTGAACACCAGCCATGACGCGCTGATCCAGCTGTATCAGAAGGCGCGCGCGATTCCGGGCATCAAGAAGGTCATGGTCGCCTCCGGCGTCCGCTATGACCTCGCGGTGAAGAGCCCCGCTTACATCAAGGAACTCGTCACTCACCACGTCGGCGGTTACTTGAAGATCGCGCCGGAACACACCGAATCCGGGCCGCTGTCGAAGATGATGAAGCCGGGCATCGGCGCCTACGATCGCTTCAAGCAACTATTCGATCAGGCGGCGAAGCAGGCGGGCAAGGAATACTTCCTGATCCCGTACTTCATCGCAGCCCACCCGGGCACCAGCGACGAGGACATGATGAACCTCGCGTTGTGGCTCAAGAAGAACAAGTACCGCGCCGATCAGGTGCAGACGTTCCTGCCATCGCCCATGGCGATCTCGACCGCGATGTATCATTCGGAACGCAATCCGTTGAAACCGGTTCGTCGTGGTGCATCCGAACAGGTCAACGCCATCAAGGGCATCAAGCAACGCCGATTGCACAAGGCTTTCTTGCGCTATCACGATGCGGAGAACTGGCCGTTGTTGCGCGACGCGTTGAAGCGGATGGGCCGGGCCGATCTGATCGGCCCGGGGAAGCATCACTTGGTTCCAAGTTGGCAGCCCGCTGGCACCGGCGACAACGGCGGCGAAGGCCACCGCATGGGCCGCAAGCACCGCACCCAGACGTTCCTGACCAAGGGCGTGCGCGAGAAGCGCAAGCCGGCCTAGCCGCTAGGAACCGCCCAGCGCACAGACTGCGGTCATGTCGGTGACAACGCCGACACGCTCGTTGCTGACCAGCTGCTGCAGCACGCCGGTGAAAGCGCCTTCGACACGCATGGTATAGTGCGACATGCCCGTCGTCGGCTTGATGTTCGCGCCGGCCTCGATGCTGTCGACGCTGAGCGAGGCCTGCCCGCCCGGCTGCAGGACGGGTGACGTATATGTGCCCAATCGCGTGCCGTCGCGTGCATCGAAGATGCCGAGTGTGACCGCGCTGACCGCCAGCCCCGTATTGTAGACCACGATCGAACTCGGCCAATCGCTGCTGAGCAACGACGAATGCGCGTTGGCCAGCTTCGCGCCGCTGCTGCCGATGCCGGTATCGCAGGCGGTGAGGTTCGTCAGCGTGCCATCCGCCGGCCGATACAGCACATGCTGGAACGACCCGCTGAAATTCGGCTGGATGCCGACCGCGTAATAGGCAGGCCTGGCGAAAGGCTGCCTGGCCGCGGCCTCGATCGTCGCGATGGAAATCTGCGGTGCGGCATTGGGCGCGATGTCGCCGCTTTGCCAGACCGCGAGACTGCTGCCGGTCGCACCGTCAAACAGCGTGACCTTCACCGTGCCGGTCGTGCTGCCGGAATTGTAGAAGCGCAAGTGCGACTGCGATGTCGCCTGCGCGGTGGAGAACACCGAGGCCTGGCGCACCACCGGACCCTGAGCGGCGGTTGAACCGCCGCCGGGACCTTTGAGCGTCACGGCATTGCCTTGAAACGTGTCTTCGATCAGGACCGCGAGGACCGTCGTCGTGAAGTTGTTGATGGCCACCGCGCTGGGCGAGATCAGCTTGTTGATGAAGGTGCTGTTGGCGATGGTCAGGCTGTTGGCAGGCTTCAGGTTGCCTTCGGCGCCGTAAGCGACCATCGCCGGGTTCTGCGTGTTGGGGCCTTGCGTGATCTGCACGCCGTCGAGCACCGCCACGCCACCGTTCGGCAAGTCGATGCCATAGCTTGAGGTGCCAGCGACACCGTCGTCGATGACGGTGTTCGCGATCGTCGTCTTGAGGGCGCGGCTCTTGATGCTATGCCCAACGACCGTGCCATCGAATGTGCCGTTCTTGACAGTGAACTGCGCCACCTCATTGACGTAGATCGCGTGGGTATACCCAGAGCCGGAGCCGTTCCCCACGAAGCGGGAGTTCTGCACCGTAATGGTCGCGCCGCTGATGGGATTCACCAGCATGCCGTTCTGGTTCTCAATGAACGTGCAGTTATCGACGATCAGATCGCCGCGCTGCATGCGGATGCCCGCACCGTTGCCGCCATCGTTATCAGTCACATAGGCACCCTGGAAGGTGACGTTGCGCACCGTCGTCGTGGCGTCGACGACCAGTATCCCTTTGCGATTCGCGATCGGCTGCGTCACACGCAGGACGGCCCCGGCACCCTGACCCTCAATCGTGACTGGCACGGCGACATTCGCCACATCATCGGTATAGGTCCCGGCATCGAGCAGAATGCGATCACCGGAGCGCGCCGTGGCGACGCCTGCCGCGAGCGTTTTTATGTTGCGCGCGGGACCCACCAAGATATCCGCGGCGTTGACTTCGGGAACGGCGGCAAGCGCCGTGAGGCATGACAACAGCAACGCCCTAGCGGTTAAGTTGTAAGACCTGTTGCTTGTCACCGATGTCCACCCAGAGGTGTGTTTACACGTCGGGGTAACGCGTGCTCTCGCACGCCTGTTGCTTAAAGTTGCGAATAATCCCGGTGGCCTTTACGCGCGCGCCTTTTGGGACGGGCGCTCAACGCGCTTGCGTTGCGCCTGGAGAACGCGTCGCCACTTCGTGATGCGGTTCGACGAGTCTCATCGCCGGCGCCGTGGCTTCGGCCGTCGCACAGCGGCTGAGCAGGTCCTTGTAGTGCTGACGCACCTGATCGAGATGCATGCGATTCAGGAACGAGGAGTAAGCGATGTACGAGATCAGGAAGCGCAAGTCCTTCGCCCACGGCGGCAGGAAGCGCGGGAAGGTGCAAAGCCCATGCGCCGCCAGAGTCGTGACCGCCGGCATGTCCTCGATGTCGATCTTCCCGGCGAACAGCAGACGAATGCAATCCACGCGGGTTTCCTGCACGGCGATTCGCAAGAAGTTGTGCACTTTCACCAGGCCCTCGAGATAGACCGAGTCCTTCGTGAACGGCGCGCCGCCGGTGAGCGTACCGCCCCGGAAGACGCGGCGCGCGTTTTCGAACGCCTGGAACCGGTCGGGCACGCGGTTGCAGAAGTAGCGATAGATCTGCAGGAAGTCGGCACCGTCCATCGCCATCTGAATAGCGATCACACGGTCGGCGAGACGCATCAGACGCGACGGGTCCATCGCGCCCGAGATCAGCTCCGCGAATACGGCGAGGCCTTCCTGCGTGCGCGTGGTGCCCGCGTGGCCGGCCGCGAGAATCGGGAAGGCTGTTTGCGAGGCGCCGTTCAGCGACGTCGCGACGTGGACGAAGGCTTCGTGCTGAACCAGCTGCGCGAGATCGCGGTCGGAGAACGATGCATCGCTGCGCAGACGAATGTAGCTCGGCCCGGCGAGCGCTTTGGCCGACAGATGCGGCACAACCTGCACTTCGGGGGCGGCTTCCGCGAAGTGCCGGCTCAGCACGCCGCGCATGCGGCTGGCCAAACCTTCCGCGGTGAAGATGGCCGTATCGCCGCCGTTGAGGGTGAGATCGAGATTGGAGAACGCACCCAGCACTTCATCGAGCGTGTGGGCGAGATCGAGCGGCGTCACGTCGCAGCCCAAAAGCTCGGTCTGCGGCGAACCGTAGAGCTTCACTGAGTGGCGGAAGAAATCCGGTGTGCCGAGGGCCGCCAGCATGTCGGCCCCGCTGGCGATCGTGTCCGCCATGCGCAGCAGCCAGTCATGCACCGGGCCCGACCCGTCGATCAGCGCGCGAGCCGCGGCCACGCCCTCATGGACCGTGGTGGGGTCGAGAGGGGTGTAGGCGACCTGGGGCAGCTCCTTTTCGCCGCCGGCGAAGAACCGCTCGGCCACGTCGGCTGGCCAGGCGACAGCCCGCAAGATGCGGACGGGCCGTTCCGCCTTACGTAAGGCGACAGCCGCCTCGCGGAGCCGGTCGACTTCGACCGTGGAAAGCCGCTCGGCCGGCGGTGGCAGGGGGATCGGACGGGCAGGCGCGGCGGCCATCAGCGATTTAGGCCCTTAAGTATTTGAAAACACATTATATAGCGTCCCGGCGAGGACCCGGTCCAAAACCCTCAGCCGGCGCGGAAATCGGTCCCCCTGGCATTGACTCAGCGGCGGACGCGGTATATTCACGCGGCTCCCAAGCGGGCGCCTTTCGCGGCAACCCGCTGTTTTCGGTTCTTTCCAAGGCCTTACGTGCATGTTTGCAGTAATCAAGACCGGCGGCAAACAGTATCGCGTCTCTAAAGACGACGTGATTGCTGTTGAAAAACTGCCCGGTGACGCCGGCGCCACCATCGTTTTCGATGAAGTGCTGATTCTCGGCAGCACGGTCGGCACGCCCCGCGTCGCCAACGCCCAGGTGACCGCTGAGGTCATCCGCCAGTTCCGCGATGACAAGAAGATCATCTTCAAGAAGCGCCGTCGTAAGCACTATCGCCGCCGCAACGGTCATCGCCAGCACCTGACGCTGGTGAAGATCACCAATCTCGGCGCGTAAGCACGACCGCACGGTTTAAGGACATCCACGATGGCACATAAGAAATCAGGCGGCTCGTCGGAGAACGGTCGCGATACCATTGGCAAACGCCTTGGCATCAAGAAGTTCGGCGGCCAGGACGTGATCCCGGGCAACATCATCGTCCGCCAGCGCGGCACGAAGTGGCATCCGGGTAAGAACGTCGGCATGGGCCGCGACTACACCATCTTCGCGCTCGTCGAAGGCAAGGTCTCGTTCCAGACCTCGTCGAAGGGCCGCGTCTATGTGTCGGTCGCCCCGCAGCCGATGCCGCAAGCAGCAGAATAACCGCGGCCGAACCGCCGCGAGGCGGTTCCCACGCAAGAGACAAAGGAGACGGGCACCGCCCGTCTCCTTTTTTCTTTCGGATACGCCGCCATGTTGGACCTGACGATCAAGACTGAACGTCTCGCGCTCCGCCCCTTCCGGCCCCACGACGGGCCCGCCGTCGAGAAATTCGCCGGGGACTGGGATGTGGCGCGCATGACCACGAAGATCCCGCATCCCTATCCGGCCGGCGCCGGCCAAGCATGGATCGCGGCCCACGCGGCGGCGCGACGGGACGGCAGCAACTATCCCTTCGCAGTCACCTGCGAGAACGAGTTGGTCGGCTGCGTCGGATTGAACAACTTGGAGCGCGGGTCCTGGGGTCAACGCGTGCCGGATGATCGCACGACCGTCGAACTCGGCTATTGGATCGGCCGGCCGTTCTGGGGTCGTGGCTTCGCCACCGAAGCGCGCGCGGCCGCGATCGAATTCGCGTTCGACTGGCTGGGTAAGACACACCTAGTCGCCGGATGCTTCAAGGACAACGCCTGCTCGCGCCGGGTCCTCGAAAAGCACGGATTCGCGGTCGATGGATCGCGGATGCTGCGGTCCGCCGCCCAGGGCCGTGATGTGGAATGCACCCTGATGGCGCCGCTCACCCGAGACGCCTGGGCCGCGAAAAAGGTATAGAGAGAGCCATGAAGTTCCTCGACCAAGCAAAAATCTATCTGAAGGCCGGCGACGGCGGAAACGGCTGCGTCGGTTTCCGGCGTGAAAAGTTCATCGAGTTCGGTGGCCCTGACGGCGGCGACGGCGGCAAGGGCGGCGATCTCGTGTTCGAGGCCGCGCGCAACCTGAACACGCTGATCGACTTCCGCTATCAGCAGCACTTCAAGGCCGAGCGCGGTAAGGACGGCTCGGGCCGCCTGTCGGCGGGACGCGGCGGCGAAGACCTCGTGATCAAGGTGCCGGTCGGAACCGAAATCCTGTCCGAGGATCGCGAGACGGTGCTGGCCGATCTGTCTGAGGACGGCCAGCGCATCGTGTTGTTGAAGGGCGGCAACGGCGGCTTCGGCAACGCGCACTTCAAAGGTCCGACCAATCGCGCGCCCGAACATGCGAACCCCGGCCTTGAGGGACCCGAGACCTGGGTCTGGCTGCGGCTGAAGTTGATCGCCGACGTCGGCCTGGTTGGATTGCCCAATGCCGGCAAGTCGACGTTCCTGTCGATCGTCACGCGCGCGCGCCCCAAGATCGCGAGCTATCCCTTCACCACCCTGCATCCCAACCTGGGCGTCGCAACGGTAGGCGAACAGGAATTCGTCATCGCAGACATTCCCGGCCTGATCGAAGGCGCACATGAAGGCAAAGGCATCGGCGACCGCTTCCTCGGCCACGTCGAGCGCTGCGCCGCGCTGCTGCATCTCGTCGACGGCACCGAAGAAGATGTCGCCACCGCTTACAAGACGGTGCGCAAAGAACTGAAAGCCTACGGCGGCGGGCTGACGGCGAAAAAAGAAATCGTCGCGCTGAACAAGTGCGATGCGCTCGATCCCGAGACCCGCGCCGAACGTCTCGCCGCGCTGACCAAGGCGTCGCGCAAGAAGCCCTTCATCCTCTCCGGCGTGTCGGGCGAAGGCCGCGACGACATCATCAACGCGCTGGCGAGGACCGTTGCGGAAACGCGTGAAGACGAAAACCGCGACAAAGGCGCCAAAGAATTCGGAGCCGGATCGTGAGCGTCTCCGCTGTTCGCAACACGCCGATCCTGAACGCGCCCATCACCGCGAGCCGCCGCCTGGTCGTGAAGATCGGGTCGGCCTTGCTGGTCGAGGAAGCTAGCGGATCGCTGCATCAAGCCTGGCTCGATGCGATCTGCGACGAGATCGCCGAACTTCACAGCGGTGGACGCGAAGTGGTGGTCGTCACCTCCGGCGCGATTGGCTTGGGACGCGGGCCGCTCGGCATGCGTGGCCGCAAGCTGCGCCTCGAGGAGAAACAAGCCGCCGCGGCGACCGGTCAGACGCGCCTGACCCAGGCCTATCAGACCTCGCTCGACCGTCACAAACTCATCGTGTCGCAGGTCCTGGTGACGCTGGACGACACCGAGAACCGCCGCCGCTACCTGAACGCGCGCAACACCCTCGACACGCTGCTGAAGCTGCGCGCCATTCCCGTGATCAACGAGAACGACACGGTCGCCACCGCCGAGATCCGTTTCGGCGACAACGACCGCCTCGCCGCCCGCGTCGCGCAGATGATCAGCGCCGATACGCTGGTGCTGCTGTCGGACATCGACGGCCTTTACACTGCCGACCCGCGCCGCGATCCCACGGCCACGCACATTCCCGAAGTCCGCGAAGTGACGCCGGAAATCGAAGCCGTGGCGGGGGATTCCGGTGCGCTCGGCGTCGGCGGCATGATTGCGAAAATCATCGCCGGAAAAATCTGCCTGCAGGCCGGTTGCCGCATGGCCATCGCACCGGGCAAGCCGATGCGCCCGTTGCGCGCGCTCGATGAAGGTGGACGCTGCACCTGGTTCCTGCCCGCGGCCGAACCCCGCGCGGCACGCAAACGCTGGATCGGCGGCAGCCTTCAGGCCCTTGGCGTGGTGACTGTCGACGACGGCGCGGTGAATGCGCTCAACAACGGCAAGAGCCTGCTGCCCGCCGGCGTGCTTGACGTATCCGGCACCTTCGACCGCGGCGATCCGATCGACGTCCGCACGACCGACGGCCGCTTTGTCGGCCGGGGTCTGACAGCGTACTCGGCTGAGGACGTGAACCGCATCAAAGGCCGGCAGTCCGACGATATCGAGGAACTGCTGGGGTATCGCGGCCGCAACGAAGTGATTCACCGCGACGATCTGGCGATTGGTTAAGCGATATGGACGGCGACACCACCAACCAAAGTCTCTCCGCGCTGATGGCCGACCTCGGCCACCGCGCCAAGCTGGCGTCGCGCGTGCTCGCCTCCGCGACCACCGCGCAGAAGAATAAAGCGCTGACCGCCGCCGCTACCGCGATCCGCGCCGACGCCGAAATCATCAAGGCCGCGAACGCCAAGGACATGGCCGCAGCCAAGGAAAAGAATCTCACCGCCGCCTTGCTCGACCGGCTGGCGCTAAACGACGCGCGCATCGCGTCAATGGTCACGGGGCTGGAAGAGATCGCCGCTCTGCCCGATCCCGTCGGCGCAACCATCGCCGAATGGACGCGACCCAATGGGCTGAACATCTCGCGCGTGCGCACGCCGTTGGGCGTGATTGGCATCATCTATGAATCGCGTCCCAACGTGACCGCCGATGCGGGCGGGTTGTGTCTGAAGGCCGGCAACGCCGCGATCCTGCGCGGCGGTTCGGAAAGCCAGCACTCCTCGCGCGCGATCCATGCCTGCCTGCAGCGCGGCCTGACCGAGGCCGGCCTGCCCGCCGATGCGATCCAGATGGTGCCCACCACGGATCGCGCCGCCGTCGGCGAGATGTTGACGATGACCAAGTACATCGACGTGATCGTGCCGCGTGGCGGCCAGTCGTTGGTGGATCGCGTGATGCGCGATAGCCGCGTGCCGACGTTCCAACACTTGACAGGCCTCTGCCACACCTACATCCACAGCGCCGCCGACGCCGAGAAAGCGCGCAAGATCGTTCTGAACGCCAAGATGCGCCGCACCGGCGTCTGCGGCGCGACGGAAACGCTGCTCGTCGACCAGAACGTTGCGGCCACGATATTGCCGCCCATCCTGAACGACCTGATCGCCGCCGGTTGCGAGATCCGTGGCGACGAGGCCGTGCAGAAGCTGGAGCCGCGCGCGAAAGTCGCATCGCCTGAGGATTGGGACACCGAGTATCTCGACGCTATCCTGGCGGTAAAGGTGGTGCCCGATCTGGATGCCGCCATCGCGCATATCGTCACGCATGGCTCGGAGCACACCGAATCCATCATCACCGAGGACAGCGCGGCGGCTGAGCGTTTCATGGGCGCGCTCGACAGCGCGATCGTGATGCACAACGCCTCCACCCAATTCGCCGACGGCGGCGAGTTCGGCATGGGCGCGGAGATCGGCATCGCCACCGGCAAGCTGCACGCGCGCGGGCCAGTCGGCGTCGAGCAACTGACAACCTTCAAGTACAAGGTGCGCGGCACCGGACAGACGCGCAGCTGAATGCGAATGCTGCCGCCCTTCGGTGATCGCAGCCGCTTGCGCATCGGCCTTCTGGGCGGGTCGTTCAATCCGGCGCACGAGGGGCATGTTCATCTGAGCCGCGAGGCGCTCAAACGCCTCGGCCTGGATGCGGTGTGGTGGCTGGTCAGCCCACAGAACCCGCTGAAGTCCGCGCGCGACATGGCGCGTTTGGAGACGCGCCTTGGCCAGGCTGCCCAAATGACCGCCGGCGAACGCGACATTCTCGTCACCGATATCGAATCCAAACTCGGCACGACACGGACGCTGGACACCCTGCGCGCGCTGCGCCGTCGCTATCCGGCGATCACCTTCGTCTGGCTGATGGGGGCCGACAATCTGGCACAAATGCCGCGCTGGTGGCGTTGGCGTGAAATATACGCCTCCGTGCGCGTTGCGGTTTTCGACCGCAGTCCGTATTCTTACCGCGCATTGACAAGCGCTGCGGCGCAGGCCTTTGCGCAGGTCGCAAGCCGGCAGCTGATCCGCCACCCGCTCCCTGCGTGGAGTTGGGCCCCGATCCGTCGCCATCCGGCCTCCGCGACGACCCTGCGCGCCCGCGCTAAAACCTGAGGAGAGAGATCATCGCACCGAAGTTGACCCTCGAGACCCTGACCAAGACGATCTTGGACTCGCTCGATAATGATAAAGCGCAAGATGTCCTGGACATCGATCTCGTCGGAAAGACGTCGATGGCCGATCGCATGATCATCGCCTCGGGTACGTCCAGCCGCGCCGTGATTGCCATGGCGCAGCATCTGGTGACGAAACTGAAGGCGCTTGGCCTGAAGCCGCTGAGCGAAGGCGAAGAGAACGGTGACTGGGTGCTGGTCGACGCGGGCGATGTGATCGTGCATCTGTTCCGCCCGGAAGTGCGCACCTTCTACGGCGTCGAGCGCATCTGGCAGAATCCCGCCCTGACGCCATCGTCGGTGGAGAAGGCGCGCAAGCCGCGCCCGAACACACCGGCCAAGGCACCGGCGAAGAAGAGGGCCGCACCGAAATCGGCCGCGAAGGGCGCCTCGAAATCCGGGCCGAAGTCCGCTCCGAAACGCGCACCCAAAACCTCATCCGCGAGCGCGCCGAAGCGCCCACGCGCGAAGGCCCCGACACGCAAAGCCAAGGGCTAAGCCGCCGAACCTTTCCGGCTCGCCCCAGACCCTGGTTGGGTACGCGTACATGTTTGGTCCGAAGGCCGAGACGCCCTGCCCTATGTGCAACGATCTGCCCGACGTGACGCCGGAAGGCCGCGGCGATTTCCGCACGAAGCTTTCGGACGCCTGATGCAGATCGTGATCGCCGCCATCGGCCGTGCCAAAGGCGGCCCCGAGCGCGACCTGTTCCAGTCTTACGTCGAACGCCTGCCGTGGCGCGTCGACCTGAAGGAAATCGAGATCAAGAAAGAAGCCGCGGTCGAAACGCGCAAAGCCAAGGAAGGCGATGCGTTGCTGGCCTGCGTTCCCGATGGCGCGCGATTGATCGCGCTCGACGAACGCGGTCGCGCCGACGGAAGCGCGGCGTTCGCCAAACGTCTGGAGACATGGCGCGACGGCGGTGTGCGCACGGTGGTGTTCGTGATCGGCGGCGCCGACGGCCTCAGCGATGCCGTGCGCAAGCGCGCCGACGCTGTGCTGTCATTCGGCGCGATGACCTGGCCGCACATGCTGGTGCGCGCGATGCTGGCGGAGCAACTGTATCGCGCGCATAGTATCTTGACCGGCCACCCCTATCATCGCGCCTGATCCTGCATGACGCCCGACGACCTTCTGCAACGCCTGGCTTTCGTGCGCGCGGGCATTGACCGCGCCGGCACGTTGCGCGCCGACGCCGCCAAGATCGCGCATTTCCGCGGCCACAAGGATGCCCGCGTCCTGCCGATGTGGCGCCAGCGTCATCCGTTCGATACCGGCCCCGACGGCACGCCGCGCCCCATCACGATGAGCCTGTCGGAAGTCGGGGACGATGCAATGTTCCTCGGCCTCGTCGGCGAGACGCCGTGGTTCGCGGCGGCGCTGAACGATGCCGACGTACCGGCAACCGGCGAGTCCGCATTCCGCATCCTGAACGACATGCTGCCGGTTTTGCCCGCCGCGCAAGCCACGCTTCTGGCCTATGCCCGCGGCATGATGCTGTGGCATCACACCCATCGTTACTGCGGCCGCTGCGGCTCGCCCGCGGCGTCGTCCGAAGCCGGGCACAGCCGCACCTGCACGAACACGGCCTGCGCCCATCGCTCCTATCCGCGCACCGATCCGGCGGTGATCACGGCGATCATCCATCCTGACGGTGAACACATCCTGCTCGGCCGCAAGCCCGAATGGGCGCCGAATATGTATTCGACCATCGCCGGCTTCGTCGAACCGGGCGAGACGCTGGAGCAAACCGTGATCCGTGAAACGCTGGAGGAAACCGGCGTGCCCGTCACAGACGTGCGCTACATCGCCTCGCAGCCCTGGCCGTTCCCGTCGTCGTTGATGCTGGGCTTCCGCGCCCGCGCGATCACGACCGACATCCGCAGCGACGACGATGAATTGGAAGACGTGCGCTGGTTCTCACGCGACGAGGTGAAGAACGGTGTGGAACGCAACGACCCAGGCCCGGGCCTGAAGCTGTCGCACCCGCATTCCATCTCGCGCTTCTTGATCGACGGCTGGGCTTACGAAAAGTAAGCGCGCGACGCGGCTATTCCTCGCCCGGCACCGCTTCATACCGGTACGGATGGCCAGCATAGGTGCCGAGTATCTTCACTTCTTTCGAATAGAAGCGCAGCTCCTCGAAGGCGAGTTTCAGCGCGCGATCCGACGGATGGCCGTCGACCTCGGCGTAGAACTGCGTGGCGGTGAAGTGGCCGCCGACCATGTAGCTCTCCAGCTTGCTCATGTTGACGCCGTTGGTGGCGAAGCCGCCCATCGCTTTGTAAAGCGCGGCCGGCACGTTGCGCACGCGGAACACGAACGAGGTGACGCAAGGCCCGCTTTTCGGGCCGATCTTCACCGGCGTCTTCGACATGATCAGGAAGCGCGTGGTGTTGTGTTCGGCATCCTCGATGTTCGACGCCAGCACCTTCAGGCCATAGATCTTCGCGGCCAACTTCGGCGCGATCGCCGCCACGGTCTTGTCGCCCCGCGCCGCCACATCCATCGCCGCGCCCGCCGTGTCGGCGGACACAATCGGCTGCAGCTTGTGTTTGCGGATGAACTTGCGGCACTGACCTAGCGCATGCACGTGGCTTTCGACGCGGTTGAGCGTCTTCAGCGTCGCCCCCGGCACGGCCATCAGGTGATGGCTGACGCCGAAGAAGTGCTCGCCGATGATCGACAGCCCGGAATTCGGCAGGATGTGATGGATGTCAGCCACGCGCCCGGCGATGGAGTTGTCGACCGGGATCATGGCAAGGCGCGCCTTGCCCTTCTCCACCGCTTCGAAAGCGTCCTCGAACCGCAGGCAGGGCAGCGGCGTCATCTTCGGAAAGCGTTCCTGGCAGGCGATATGCGAGTTCGCGCCCAGGAAACCTTGGAACGCGATGGTGTTCGCCGGAGAAGCTTTCTGCGTTGACGCTTTTGCCATGAGCGTTCCTTACGCCACGCCGAGCAGACGGCGCGCGCGGTCCAGATCCGCTTGCGTGTCGACGCCCAGCGGGATGGTGTCGACCAGGGCGGCCGCCATGCGCATGCCGTCCTCGATCGCGCGCAGTTGCTCGAGACGTTCGCGCAATTCCAGCAGCGTCGGCTTCAGCGTGACGAAACGGCGCAAGGCCGCGCGGCGGAAGGCATAGATGCCGATGTGGTGATAGTGATCGCCCGGACCCGAGGGGATCAGGTTGCGGCTGAAATACAGCGCGTTGCCCAGGGTCGCGCCCGGGGCGAAGGACACGGCGGCTTTCACGACCGCGTTGTCCGTGAGTTCCTCCTCTAGGACGATCTTGGCCACCACGGTGGCGATATCGATCTTCGGGTCGACCAGCGGAGTCAAAGAGGCGGCGACCAGCTTCGGTTCCAGGGTCGGCAGGTCCCCCTGGACGTTCACGACAATGTCAAATTTCCCTTGCGGATCATGGGCTTCGGCCGCCGCGTGGACGCGGTCTGAGCCGGACGGCAGGTCCGGGTCGGTCATCACGGCGGTTCCGCCGGCCTTGGTGATGACTTCGGCGATGGGGGCATCGCCGCAGGCGACGATCACGGGCCCGGCATTGGCGGCCACGGCCCGGCGCCAGACCTGAACGATCATGGGGGCATCCCCGATCATCGCCAGGGGCTTGTCCGGCAGGCGGGTGGCTTTGAGACGGGCGGGAATGACGATCAGAGCTGGCATCGCAACGCTTTACTCCAGAAACCCGGCTGGGGCGCGGCCCAGGGGTGTGACAAACCGGTCGCGACATATACGCAACGGCCCGGCCGATGTCCCCCGGTTTCTTGGATTTCCGCCCCGGGTTTCCGGCTGGCGGGTCCGCTTCAAAGATGGGTCGGGAGGCCTTGATCCGTATTGAGATTTCACCCCAAACCCACTATGGAAGGCGCACATCACTTGCGGGGACTTCCGGGCATGTCGAACAAGCTGACGCTATACACGATCATCGCCGCCTTCTGGTGCGCCTTCCTGGTCGTGCTGGGTGTCAATCTGGCCGGCAATTTCGTCATGCCGTCGGAAGAGCACCTGACCAAGTTCGGCTATCCGATCGAAGCGGTCGAGGAAGAATCCGGCCCCGCCGAGGCGACCGCCGGTGGCCCACGCCCGGACATCAAGCCGATGATCGTCGCCGCCAAGGCCGAAGACGGCGTGGCCGTGTTCCGCAAATGCGCCTCGTGCCACACGGCTGAAGCGGGCGGCAAGAATCTGACCGGTCCGAACCTGCACAACATCGTTGGCGATGCCATCGGCGACCGCAACGGCTTCAAGACCAGCGACTCGCTGAAGGCGATCCCGGGTGGCAAGTGGACCTATGAAGTCCTCGACGACTACATCGAGAACCCGAAGCACCTCGCGCCGAAGGGCACGATGTCCTTCGCCGGTATCAAGAAGCCGGTCGAACGCGCCGCGGTGATCAAGTTCCTGATGAGCAACACCGAGAACCCGCCGGCCATCGACGTCGCCGCGCCGGCCGCTGCTGCCCCCGCCGCTGAAGCTCCGGCGGCTGCGCCGGCCGCGCCGGAGAAGAAGTAACGGCTCCGTCCTCACGTTCCATGGACCAGGGCTTCGCTGAACGCTGCATCGCCCTGGTTCATGAGCTGACGGACGTCAGCGGCCGGATCGCCCTTTCGCACTTTCGCAAGTCCATTGCCGTCGACGACAAGTCCGACGCGAGCCCCGTCACGATCGCAGACCGTGACGCCGAAGCGGCGATGCGCGAGCAAATCCGCAAAGCCTTCCCCGATCACGGCATCATCGGCGAGGAACACGGCCGCGAGGCCGCCGATGCCGAATGGGTGTGGACGCTCGATCCCATCGACGGCACGGTCTCGTTCATCAACGGCGTGCCGCTGTTCGGAACGCTGATCGCCCTGCTGCACCACGGAAAACCGTGGCTGGGCTGCATCAATCACCCCGCCTTGCGCGAATGCTGGATCGGCGGCGGCGGTCAGCCGACGCGGTTGAACGGCGACCTCGTGCGCACCCGCCCCTGCGCCGGCCTGAAGGACGCGACACTCTATTCCACCGGGCCGGAATATTTCTTGCCGCAGGACTTGCAGGCCTTCGATACGCTCGCGTCAAACGTGAAGCGCCGACGTTATGGCGGCACGGATTGCTATGCCTACGCCATGCTCGCGGCCGGGTGGATCGATATGGTCTGCGAGAGCGGCTTGCAGCTGCATGACTTCGCGGCCCTCGCCCCCGTGATTGCAGGCGCCGGCGGCCTGATCACGAATTGGGCCGGGAATCCGCTTGAAATCGATTCCAAAGGTGATGTGATCGCCGTTGGTGATGCCCGCCTCCTCCCCGCCGCCCTCAAACTCCTGGCTGGCGCGGCCTAACGTTCGCTGAAGGACTTTGCCGATGGCGCGATTGCTCAGCTCCGCAGTCTTGGCCTTGGGTGCCGTGCTGTCTGCCGCGCTGCCCGCCCACGCCCTCGTTCGCGGCAAGCCGGTGCACGGAATCGCGCTCTACGGCGAACCGAAGCTCGGGCCGGACACAAAGTCCTTGCCGACCGCGAATGCCAACGCGCCCAAGGGCGGCACGCTGCGTATGGCCTCCACCGGCACGACGTTCGACTCGTTCAATCCGTTCTCGATCAAGGGCAACGCCGTTGCCGGCATCGCCGAAATGGGCGCGGATTCCTATTTCCTGTTCAACGAACCGCTGATGACGCGCAGCCAGGAAGAAACGCTCGTTTCTTATTGCCTGCTTTGCCAAACAGTCGAAGTCGCGCCGGACGGCACCTGGGAAGAGTTCACCATTCGCCCGGAGGCGAAGTGGCATGACGGCACGCCGATCACGGCGGACGACGTCGTGTTCTCGTTCCAGACGCTGATCGAGAAAGGTGCGCCGCAGTTCCGCCTGTATTTTGGCGATGTGGTGAAGGCCGAAAAGAAGAGCGACAAGAAGGTCCGCTTCACGTTCAAAAGCGGCAACAACAGCGAGTTGCCCCTGATCATGGGCGAACTGATGGTCCTGAACAAAGCGTTCTGGACCAAACATGACCTGGGCGAGAGCACGCTCGACATCCCCGTGGGCAGCGGCCCCTACCGCATCGACAAGTTCGAGCCGGGTCGCTTCATTACCTATAAGCGCGATCCGAACTACTGGGGCAGCAAGCTGTACCTCAACGTCGGCGCCTATAACTTCGACGAGATCCGCATCGACTACTTCCGCGACGAAGATGTCTCATTCGAAGCCTTCAAAGCGCGTCAGTACGACGTTCGCCTTGAAAACACCTCGGCGCGCTGGGCGACGCAGTATCCGAAAGACGCGGTCGACGCCGGCCTGATGAAGAAGGATGAGGTGAAGAGCGCCTCGCCGCGTGGCGCGCAGACCTTCGCCGCCAACCTGCGACGCGCGAAGTTCGCCGACAAGCGTGTGCGCCAAGCGATCAGCATGGCGTTCGACTTCGATTGGGGTAACAAGAACCTCTCCTACGGATTGTTCTATCCGATGGACAGCTTCTTCAAAGACTCCGAGATGGAGGCGACCGGCAAGCCGGAGGGCGAGGAACTCGCGATTCTCGAGAAATATCGCGGCAAGGCACCCTATCAAGTGTTCGGCGAACCGCACAAAGCGCCGCGGACCGATGGCAGCGGCAATAACCGCGACAACCTCGTCAAGGCGCGCGATCTGCTCACCGCCGCTGGATGGGTGACCAAGGACGGCGCGTTGGTCAACGCCAAGACCGGCGAGAAATTCGAGATCGAATTCCTTGAAGCTTCGCAAGGTCTGGAGAAGTGGCTGAACCCCTTCATCCGTAATCTGGCGCGCCTGGGCATCAAAGGTACAATTCGGCTGGTCGATCAAACACAGTACGTCAACCGCATCACCAATCACGACTTCGACGTGATGATCTATCCCGTGCGGCAGAGCGATTCGCCGGGCAACGAGCAGCGTGAGTACTGGAGTTCCGGTGCGGCGGACCGCAAGGGTAGCCGCAACTTCGCAGGCATCAAGGACCCTGCGCTCGACGAAATCATCGAAGGCTTGGTCGTGGCGAACACACGTGCCTCGCTTGTGGCGCATGCGCGCGCCGTCGACCGCGTCCTGACCTGGAACGAATACCTCATCCCGATGTACAGCCTGCCCGACACCTGGCTGGCCTACTGGGATGTGTTCGGCCGGCAGCCCTACCCGCGCAACGGCCTCAGCGGCACGTTCGCGAGCTGGTGGTACGACCCCGCCAAGGCCGCGAAACTCGACGCGGCACGCGGCAAGAAATAGCGATGCGCGCATCCTGATGTTTGCTTACATCGTCCGTCGCATTGCGCTGATCCCGCTGACGCTGCTCGGGATCATCACGCTCAATTTTATGATCGTACAGGTCGCGCCCGGCGGGCCGGTGGAGCGCGTGCTGGCACAGTTGCAGGGCCTTGAAGCCAGTTCGCGGCTGAGCACCAACGCCCGCGATGTCTCGGCCAGCACCAGCGCAGGCAACGTATACCGCGGCGGTCAGGGCCTAGACCCTGAATTGGTCGCCCGCGTGGAAAAGCAATTCGGCTTCGATAAGCCCCCGCTCGAACGCTACCTGCTGATGATCAAGAACTACGTGAAATTCGATCTCGGCGAGAGCTACTACCGTTCAGAAAAAGTGCTCGATCTGATCCTTGCGAAACTTCCCGTGTCGATTTCGCTGGGCCTTTGGACGACGATCATCACCTATCTCGTCTCCATCCCGCTGGGCATCCGCAAGGCGGTGCACGACGGCTCGCGTTTCGATATCGCATCGAGCTACGTGATCATCATCGGCTATGCGATCCCCGCCTTCATGCTCGCGGTCGTGATGATCGTGGTGTTCTCGGGCGGCGAGTTCCTCGATTGGTTCCCGTTACGTGGATTGACGTCCGAAGGCTGGGCCGAGATGTCGCCCATCAGCAAGGCGCTCGACTATCTGTGGCACATCACAATGCCGGTCATCGCCATGACCATCGGCGGCTTCGCCTCGCTGACCATGCTGACCAAGAACTCGTTCTTGGAGGAGATCCGCAAGCAGTACGTGCTGACCGCGCGCGCGAAAGGCTTGTCTGAGCACCGCGTGCTGTACGGCCACATCTTCCGCAACGCCATGCTGCTGGTGATCTCGGGCTTTCCCGCGGCGCTCATCTCAATCCTCTTTACATCCGCCGTGCTGATCGAGGTGATTTTCTCGCTCGACGGCCTTGGCCTGCTCAGCTTCGAATCCACGGTGAACCGCGATTATCCGGTGATCTTCGGCAGCCTCTACATCTTCAGTTTGATCGGCCTGGTCGTGAATCTGCTCAGCGATCTGACCTATCATCTGGTCGACCGGCGCATCGACTTCGCGGCGCGCAACGCATGACGTTCGCCAATCTCTCCTCCATCAGTCGCCGGCGCTGGCGCAACTTCCGCGCCAATGGCCGCGGCTTCTGGTCGCTGTGGATTCTTCTTGGTCTGTTCGCCCTGTCGCTCTGCGCGGAGTTGGTCGCCAACGACCGGCCGCTGATGGTGCGCTATCAAGGCAAGACCTTCTTCCCGGTGGTGAAGACCTATCCGGAGACCGCCTTCGGCGGCACCTTCGAGACGTCCGCGGACTATCGCGATCCGTTCCTGAAGGAATTGATCACAAAGGATGGCTCGATCATCTGGCCTGCGATCGAATTCGCGCCGGGCACCATCAACTACGATCTGAAGACGCCGCCACCCGCCGCGCCCTCGGCCGTGAACTGGCTTGGCACCGACGAGCAGGGTCGCGACGTCGCCGCGCGCCTGTTGTACGGCTTCCGCATCTCCATCCTGTTCGGCCTCGCGCTGACAGTGATCTCAAGCGTGTTCGGCATCGCCGCCGGAGCGGTGCAGGGATACTTCGGCGGCCTGCTCGACTTGGCGATGCAGCGCATCATCGAAGTCTGGAGCGGCCTGCCGCAACTGTTCATCCTGGTGATCGTCTCGTCCGTGGTCGTGCCGAGTTTTTGGACCCTGTTGGGCGTGATGCTGTTGTTCAGCTGGACGACGCTGATCAACCTCGTGCGCGCGGAGTTCCTGCGCTCGCGTAACTTCGATTACGTGCGCGCCGCTCGCGCATTGGGCATGGGCGACTTCCAGATCATCGTGAAGCACATCCTGCCGAACTCCATGGTCGCTACGATCACGTTCCTGCCCTTCGTCCTGGCGGGCGCGGTCACGGCGCTGACCTCGCTCGACTTCCTCGGCCTAGGACTACCGCCGGGCACGCCGTCGCTCGGCGAACTGTTGCGGCAGGGCAAGGAATACCTGCATGCGCCCTGGCTCGGCATCACCGGCTTTGTCGCCGTCGCACTGCTGCTGACGCTGATGATCTTCGTCGGCGAAGCGGTGCGCGACGCTTTCGATCCGCGCAAGACCTTCGCCGCGGGAGACGAGCCGTGAGCGCGCTTCTGGAAGTCCGCGATCTCGCGGTCAGTTTCGGTCACGGCACCAACGCCGTCGCGGCACTGAAAACCGCGAGCTTCGACCTGAACAAGGGCGAGACACTCTCTCTCGTCGGCGAGAGCGGCTCGGGCAAGACGGTGACTGCGTTGTCCGTCATGCAGCTGCTGCCTTATCCGCATGCAAGCCACCCGAAGGGCAGCATAAAATTCAACGGCGAAGAGCTGGTGAACGCGTCGGAAGCCAAGATGCGTGCCTTGCGCGGCAATCGCATCGGGATGGTGTTCCAGGAACCGATGACCTCGCTCAACCCGCTGCAATCGATCGAGCGTCAGGTTGGTGAGACGCTGGAAGTCCATGCGGGCATGGATGCGACCGCCCGCCGCGCCCGGGTCCTTGAACTTCTGCACCTCGTCGGCCTGCAGAACGCCGAGCAGCGACTCAGCGCACTGCCGCATGAGCTATCGGGCGGCCAGCGTCAGCGCGTCATCATCGCCATGGCGCTGGCAATGAACCCCGACATCCTGATCGCCGACGAACCGACGACGGCGCTGGACGTCACGATCCAGGCGCAAATCCTCGAGCTGCTGCACGATCTTCAGAAAAAGCTCGGCATGGCGCTGCTGTTTATCACCCATGACCTCGCCATCGTGCGCCGCCTTGGCGGCAAGGTCTGCGTGATGAAGGACGGCGCCATCGTCGAGCAAGGTGCGGTGGCGGACATCTTTTCCCATCCGCAGCACGAGTACACCAAGCGCCTGCTGGCGGCGCAACCGGGCGAGCGCGGCCCGAGCACGCCGGGCGAAGAGGTCATCGCCGCCGACAACCTCAAGGTCTGGTTCCCGATCAAGACCGGGCTGATGCGGCGTACGACCGGCTATGTGAAAGCCGTCGACGGCATTTCGTTGAACGTGCGCGCGCGTGAGACGCTGGCCGTCGTTGGCGAAAGCGGTTCGGGCAAGACCACGCTGGGCCTCGCGCTCTTGCGCCTGCAGACCGCCGAAGGCGCGATCCGCTTCGGCGGCCAGGACATCTCCACTCTGGGCGCCAAGGCGCTGCGGCCCTTGCGCCGCGACATGCAAGTCGTCTTCCAGGACCCCTTCGCCGCGTTGAGCCCGCGCCTGTCGATCGGTCAGATCGTCATGGAAGGGCTTGAGGTGCACGGCATCGGCACCGCCGCCGAACGCCGCGCCGCCGCCGCGGAAGCGCTGAGGGAAGTCGACCTCGACCCGACGCAGTGGAGCGGCATCCTCGATCGCTTCCCGCACGAGTTCTCCGGCGGCCAGCGCCAGCGCATCGCCATCGCTCGCGCCATTGTACTACGGCCGAAGTTCCTGATGCTCGACGAGCCGACCAGTTCGCTCGACGTCTCGGTCCAGGCCCAGATCATCGCGCTGCTGCGCCGGCTACAGGAGAAGTACGGCCTGGCCTATCTGTTCATCAGCCACGACCTGCGCGTCGTGCGCGCGCTGGCCGACCGCGTCATCGTCATGAAAGACGGTCAGGTGCGGGAAAGCGGGCCGGTCGCCGAAGTCCTGAGCAGCCCCAAAGACCCCTATACCCAGGCCCTGGTGACGGCGGCGTTGGAACTGAAAACCGCCGAATTAGGCGACTTAGGCGGCGTTACCACCCCTTAACCATTTCGCCCTACCCTGCCATCATGGCTGGGTGTCTGCTGGCCGTGAGAACGCGAGGACGACCATGGCGATGGATGATGATGACGACGAGCAGAAGTCGCGCGAAGCGATCTATAACGTCGACGTCGACATTTCCGTCGTGCTCGGTCAGTCGACCCTGCGCGTCAACCAGCTGCTGAAGCTGGGCCGCGGCGCCGTCGTCGAACTCGAACAGCGCACCTCGGATCCGGTCGAGATTTTCGCCAACGACGTCCTGATCGCGAAAGGCGAAGTCGTCATCACCGCCGGCGACAAGATCGGCGTGACGCTCACCGAACTCGTCAAATCGATCTACAACACCAACGCGGCCTAAGCTTTTTCTGGCACCGGGCGGCGCGATCTTTTAAACACGGGACCGACCTGGATCGGACCCGTCCCGCCGCTGATGCGCACCCTTCATCATCACACGCTTTCGGCACCGTCGCGCAAGGTGCGGCTGCTGCTGCACGAGAAGCGGATCGAGTTCGCCGAGCAGATCATCGAGCCGTGGCGGCCCGACAGCGGGCTGTGGTCGCTCAACCCCGCCGGCGCGCTTCCGGTGCTGGTCGAGGACGACGGCAACATCATCGCCGACCACAACGCCATCTGCGAGTACCTGGAAGAGATCGACACCAGCGTCGCCACCATCGGCAAGACGCCGGCGGAGCGCGCCGAAGCGCGCCGTCTGGCCGCATGGTTCGACGTGAAGTTCGCCACCGAGGTCGGCAACTACCTCGTCGGCGAGAAGCTGTACAAGCGCGTCGCGGCGCGTGATGCCCCGGACAGCCGCATGCTGAAAGCGGGCCGCGAGAACCTCCACACGCATCTGCAGTACCTCGGCTGGCTGACGGAACGCCGCAAGTGGCTGGCGGGCGAGATGCTGACCATCGCCGACTTCGCCGCCGCCGCGCAGATCTCGCTGGTCGACTACATCGGCGACGTGCCGTGGGACGACTATCCGCTGGCGAAGGAATGGTATGTGCGGCTGAAGTCGCGCCCCAGCTTCCGCTGCCTGCTGAAAGACAGCATCCCCGGCGTCGCGCCGGCCCCGGTCTACACCAATCTCGATTTCTAAGATCGCGTTCGCGCTACGGCGCGGGCTTGGCGTCGAGCTGCGCGATGTGCGTTTTAGCCGCGCGGGCCGAGGCGCTTTCGGGCTCAAGACCGATGACCGCTTCCCAATCTGAGCGTGCCGCGGCGGCGTTGCCGGTGGCGCGGAAAATCAAGCCGCGCTCCAACAACGCATCGGTACTTTTCGCGTCGACGGCGAGCGCCGCGTTCGCATCTTTCAAGGCCGCCTCGTACTGCTTGAGCTCGCGATGCGCGTTGGCCCGGAACGCGAGCGCCTCCGCGTTTTTCGGATTGAGCGCGAGCGCCGCATCGAGATCCTCGATGGCCTCGGCGTATTTCTTCAGCTCGCCTTGTGTGACCGCACGATCAACGAGAACCGGTGCGGCGGCGGGGGTGCCGACGGGGATCAGCTTCAACGCCGCCGTCTGTGCTTCGAGCGCGTGTTCGAGATCGTCGTCGAGGCTGTAGGCTTGCGCCGCCTGCGCCAGAAGCCCGGCGCGCAAGCTCGGGCTGAACTTGGACTCGAGGCCGAGCTTCACCAGCCCGATCGCCGCCTCGTGGTAGAGCCGCACGCCGATCTGCGCCACGGCGAGGCAGTGGTCGGCGGGCTCGCCGCCATCGAGCGTTTGCCAGCGCCGGGCGAGTTCCAGACCTTGTTGCGGATAGGCGCGCGCGGTTTCCAGGCACAGCGCGTAGTTGCCCGGCCCCTCTTCCGGCTTGAGCTCTTTCGCGTTCGCGGCCGGGTTCGGCGCGGCTTTCGGTGCAGGCTTCTCAGCCGCCAGAGCGGGCAGCGCGAATACCAGACACAGCGCAATGAATCGCAACACCATCAAGCTCCCGCCAACAGACGATCGACCTCGGCGGTCAACAGGGCAAGATCCTGCGGTCGCGACAGCCGATGATCGCCGTCCTTGATCAGATGGATCTGAACGGCGGACGACGTCAATTGTGTGGCGATCTTGAGCGAGCGGTCCCACGGCACCGAGATATCGTTCTGGCCATGCAGCAAGCTGACCGGCGCGTCGATGCCAATCGGTGCGCCCAGCAGCAGGTTCTTGCGGCCATCCTCCACCAAATGGAGGCTCAAGCGCATGACGGTCACACCGTCATCCTGACGATGCTCGACAAAACCGTTGGCCAACATCTCCGTGCGGCGCGCGTCGTCCAGCAGGTCCCACAGCAAGTCTTCGGTGAAGTCCGGCGCCGGCGCGATGCCGATCAGGCCCGCGATGCGTTCGGGCCGCGCGAGCGCCGTCAACAGCATGATCCAGCCGCCCATGCTGGACCCGATGACGAGCTGCGGGCCGTGCGTCAGCTTGTCGAGCGCCAGCACGGCGTCGTCGCGCCAGCGGCTGGGACCACCGTCGACGAACTGGCCGGTGGATTCTCCATGGCCGTACATCTCGATGGCCAGGAAGCCGCAGCCCCGGCGCGCGCAATGTTCGGCCAATGCCAAGACCTTGGTCCCCTTACGGTCCGAGGCGAGGCCATGCAGGAACACCACGCCGGGACCTTTAAATCCGGGCGCGGGCGCGATCTGGTCATAGGCGATGTCGTGGCCGTCGGGCGTGCGGAGCCGGCCTGTCGTGAGAACCATAGGTTTGCAAAACGTGCGTATTGTGGGGCTCGCATGATACAAGACCGCCCATCGTGACGTATACGCCAGACACACCCGCAGCCCCCCCGCCCCGCCTGTCGCGCGGCGCGGCGCCGCATGTGCGCACCTGCTTGCAGGTGCTGCCGGCGCTTGTGCAAGGCGGCGTGGAGCGCGGCGCCATCGACATGGCGATCGCGCAGGTCAACGCCGGCTGGCGCGCGCTGGTCGCCTCCAGCGGCGGCCCGCTGGTACGCGAGCTGACGCGCGGCGGCGCCGAACACATCACGCTGCCGCTCGACACCAAGAACCCGTTTTCGATGAAGAAGAATGTCGAACGTCTTGCCGCCGTGCTCCGCGACGAGAACGTCGATCTTGTGCATGCCCGCAGCCGCGCGCCCGCCTGGAGCGCGTGGAAAGCGGCGCAGGACGCGCACATCCCCTTCGTCACCACCTTCCACAGCTCCTACGGCCTGGGGCCGTTCGGTCTGAAGAAAGCCTACAACCACGTGATGACGCGTGGCGCGCGCGTGATCGCCATCTCCGCCTTCATCCGCGACCACATCCTCGCGGAATACGGGATCGACGCGGATCGCGTCCGCGTCATCCATCGCGGCGTCGACACCGCGCTGCTGGATCCGAACTGCGTGTCGCCGCAACGGCTGATCCAACTGACGCAGCGCTGGCGTCTGCCGGACGACGGCCGCGTCATCACGCTGCCGGGACGTCTGACCTCGTGGAAAGGCCACATGCTGCTGATCGACGCGCTGGCAGAGCTGAAGCGCCGCCAGCCGGCGCTCAAGCTGCGCTGCATCATGCTGGGCCAGGATCAGGGCCGCACGGCCTACCGCGCGGCCATCATGGCGCATGCGGCCCAGCGCGGCGTCGACGGCATCGTGCAGATCGTCGACGACTGCAACGACCTGCCGGCGGCCTACATGGCCACGGATGTTGTCGTGTCGGCCTCCACGCGACCCGAAGCCTTCGGCCGCGTGGTGGCGGAAGCGCAGGCGATGGGACGGCCGGTGGTGGCCCCCGCGCACGGCGCAACACCTGAAATCATCCTGGACGGCATAACCGGCTGGTTGTTCACGCCGGGCGATGCCGCCGCCCTGGCGAACGCTTTGGGCAATGCGCTGGCGCTCGACCGGGACGGGCGGGTGCGGTTGGCCGACGCAGCCATCACGCGCGCCCGAACGTTGTTCGACAAGGCGGAGATGTGCGCCAAGACGCTCGCGGTCTACGACGAAGTCCTGGCGACGGCCTCCGCAACCACGTAAACCCCCGCTTTCCTTGACTTCGCGGGGCGGGTTCGTAGATTCCCCCGGCTTTTATACGCATAACCGCTTGATTTGATCGGATTCCCTATGGTCGCCATCACCCTGCCGGACGGCAGCGTGCGTCAGTACGACGGCGCCGTCACCGGCGCCCAGATCGCCGCAGATATTGGCCCCGGCCTCTCGAAGGCCGCGCTGGCCGTGAGGATCAATGGCGAGATGCGCGACCTCACGCGTCCGATCACCGAAAACGTCAACCTGGCCATCGTCACCCGCAAGGATCCCGACGCGCTCGAGTTGCTGCGCCACGACGCCGCGCACGTGATGGCCGAAGCGGTACAGGAACTGTACCCCGACACCCAGGTGACCATCGGCCCGGCGATCGAGAACGGCTTCTACTACGACTTCGCGCGCGACAAGCCGTTCACCACCGACGACCTTGCCAAGATCGAAGAGCGGATGCGCCAGATCGTCGACCGCGACGAGCCCATCACCCGCGAGGAGTGGGATCGCACCGACGCGATCAACCACTTCAAGAAAGCCGGCGAACACTACAAAGCGCAGCTCATCGAAGGCTTCCCGGCCGGCGAGCCGACCAGCGTCTACAAGCAGGGCAACTGGCTCGACCTCTGCCGTGGGCCGCATCTGCCGTCCACCGGCAAGCTGGGCAAGGCGTTCAAGCTGATGAAGCTGGCCGGCGCCTATTGGCGCGGCGATTCCAAGAACGCGATGCTGCAGCGGATTTACGGCACCGCCTGGGCTGATGAGAAGCAGCTCAAGGAATACCTCACCATGCTGGAAGAGGCGGAGAAGCGCGATCACCGCCATCTCGGCCAGGAAATGAACCTGTTCCACCTGCAAGAAGAGGCGCGCGGCGCGATCTTCTGGCACCCGCATGGTTGGACGCTGTATCGCAGCTTGCAGAACTTCGTGCGCAAGCGCCTGGAAGCCAACGGCTACGTCGAAGTGAATACGCCGATCATCATGGACCGCGTGCTGTGGGAGCGCTCGGGCCACTGGGACAAGTTCGGCGCCAAGAACATGTTCACCTCGGAGTCCGAGGACCGTCATCTGGCCGTGAAGCCGATGAACTGCCCCGGCCACATCCAGATATTCAATCAAGGCATCCGCAGCTATCGCGAGCTGCCGCTGCGCATGGCGGAGTTCGGCGCGTGCCATCGCAACGAGCCTTCGGGCGCGCTGCACGGCCTGATGCGCGTGCGTGCGTTCGTGCAGGACGATGCGCACATCTTCTGCACCGAAGATCAGGTGAAGGCCGAGACCAAGCGCTTCATCGAACTGCTGCGCGGCGTCTACGACGCGCTCGGCTTCAAGGACGTGAAGGTGAAGTTCTCCGACCGGCCGCCGGTGCGCGCCGGTTCGGACGAGACCTGGGACAAGGCCGAGGCCGCGCTGAAGGAAGCCACCGACGCCGCCGGTCTGGAATGGACCCTGAACCCCGGCGAAGGCGCGTTCTACGGCCCGAAGCTGGAATTCGTGCTGCGCGACGCCATCGGCCGCGATTGGCAGTGCGGTACGCTACAGGCGGACTTCGTGCTGCCGGAACGACTCGGCGCGCAATACGTCGGCGAGGACGGCGCCAAGCACACCCCGGTGATGCTGCACCGCGCCGTGCTGGGCTCGTTCGAGCGCTTTATTGGCATTCTGATCGAAAACTACGCCGGGAAGTTCCCGCTGTGGCTTTCGCCGGTGCAGGCCACCATATGCACGATCACCGACGACGCGCGGGAATACGCGGAAGACGTCGCCCAGACCCTGCGGGCGGCCGGCCTTCGAGTCGAGACAGACCTGCGCAACGAGAAGATCAACTACAAGGTTCGCGAACACTCCCTGGCCAAGGTGCCGGTGCTGGTGGTCGTGGGCAAACGCGAGGCCGAGGAACGTACCGTGGCGCTGCGCCGTTTGGGTGGCGCCAACCAGGAAGTCCTTGCGCTGTCTGAAGCAACGGCTATCCTCACACGCGAATCCGCGGTCCCTTAGCAAAGGCGAGGGATCGCGTTTTCGTTCCAGGATTTGTTCCGGATCAACCATAAAAGGAGACTGCTACATCGCTAGATTCGACCAGCAGGCGCCGCCGTCCAAAAGCGATGGACCGCGCGTCAATCACCAGATCGATTCCCGCACCGTGCGCTTGATCCTCGCCGACGGTGAAAACGTCGGCGTTGTCGATCGCGACACCGCAATCAGGACGGCTGAAGAAGCCGGCCTCGACCTGGTGGAAATCTCACCGAATGCGGCGCCGCCCGTCTGCAAAATCCTCGATATCGGCAAGTTCAAATACGAGGAACAGAAGCGCAAGAACGAGGCGCGCAAGAAGCAGAAGGTGATCGAAGTCAAAGAAATCAAACTGCGCCCAAACATCGACGATCACGATTACGACGTGAAGAAGCGCGCGATGGAGCGTTTCCTGGAGGAAGGCGACAAGGTGAAAGTGACCTTGCGTTTCCGCGGCCGTGAAATGGCCCACCAGGAAATCGGCGTCGCGCTGCTGAACCGCGTGAAGGGCGATTTCGAGGAGCAGGCGAAGGTTGAATCCGAGCCGCGCCCCGAAGGCCGTCAGATCGTGATGGTGCTGGCGCCGAAGTAGGCGCGTGTCCCGGAAAAGTGGGAACCGGTTTTCCGATAAAGACACGCGCGAATTAAAAAGCGCACCAGCAACATAACCAATGAAAACGGCGCCGGATCACTCCGGCGCCGTTTTTCTTTGCGCGCTTATCAGAGACGCACCTCTTTAAAGCCGAACGTCGGCGGTCTTGTCCTTGTAGTCCTGCTTCGGATCGCGCCCGAGCAGCAGCTTCACCGCCGCGAACGTGGAATTTTCGTTCAGCCACACATGCGCGCGATCGAGCTCGAAGCGGATCAGCCGCAGCTTCGGATCGTTCTTGCCCTCTTTGTACCAAGCCGCGATGAACGGGCTCCACAGGCGCTCGATCACGCCCGGGTCGTGGCGGATGGCCAGCCGACCGCGCAAGGCCGCGAACAGGTCGTGACCCTTGTAGACAAACTGCGCCACGCCTTCGGAACCGCCGTTCTCGATCGCCTTCACCAGGTCGACATCGACGGAGGAGAATATCCAAAGCGGACCTTCGCCCGGCTCGCCGTCGAACAGTGCCGTCATCGGCTGCGCGTCGTCGGCGTTGTCGGCAAAGCCCAGCATGATGGTCCGGTCGGACTTGATGCCTTTCCAAAGTTTCTCGGTGATGTCCGCTTCGTTCGTCATGGCCAAACTCCTGTAATGGAGCTTGGTCAACGGACCGGGCGGCAGTCGTGTTCCCTCACGGGCGATGGGACGGCCACGCGTAGCGGTACATGGGAAAGCCGAATCGCGCATGGGCCTTCTCCCCAATGCGCACGAGCCCCTCGCGTTCGTAGAAGGCCCAGGCCCGGCTGTTCACGGCCGTCGACAACGTGAAGCCGTCCGGGCGTGCCTGTTTGACGAAGTCGAGCAGCGCCTTGCCCAGACCGCGCCCCTGGTAGATCGGGGTGACGAACAGTTGCTTCAGCTTGTCGCCCGCGAGCGCGCAGAAGCCCACCACCTCACCGCCCACGTCGGCGACATAGACTGCCCAGCCGCCTGCGATCTCCACCGGAAGGCGCTTGGCGAGATCGGTGACCGTCCCGCTGGTCCCGGGCGCCATGACCCCGGTCGATTCCCAGCCAGACAGCCAAATCACCGCCACCGCCCCGAGGTCCGCCGGCTCATAGGCCCGAATGGTCATTTGCACCGGTAAAACCCCCTGTTCCTTGCCTTTCCGGTCCCCCGCAGGTATAAGCCCGCCTTCGCGCGGGGGAAGACTCGCGTGAATTCAAGGTCTTGGCTACGGCTGAGACCTCAGGCGACGGGGCTAAAAGGTCAATGATATCAGACCTTTGGGCATGCCTCCCGCCTGTTTAACGTCCAGCCAGAAGGACCCAGAAAATGCCCAAGATGAAGACGAAGAGTGCTGCCAAAAAGCGGTTCCGGATTACCGCGACCGGCAAGGTTAAGGCGGGTGCGGCCTACAAGCGCCACTGCCTCGGTGCGAAGGGCAAGAAGATGAAGCGTACGTCGCGTGGGGCCATGGTCCTCGCGAAGCCGGACGGCATCATCGTCAAGCGCTTCCTCCCCTACGGCCGTCCGTAAGATCTAAGGAGCTCCGCATATGTCACGCGTCAAACGCGGCGTCACCAAGCACGCCCGCCACAAGAAAGTCCTCGAGCAAGCCAAAGGCTTCCGGGGTCGTAATTCCAAGGCCTACAAGGTTGCCAGCCTTCGCCTTCAGAAGGGCCTGGCCTACGCTTACCGCGACCGTCGCACCAAGAAGCGCACCTATCGCGCGCTTTGGATCGTGCGCATCAATGCCGGCGTGCGCGCCTTCGGGCTCACGTACTCGGTGTTTATGAACGGGCTCAAGAAGGCCGGTATCGAGCTGGACCGTAAGGTCCTGGCCGACATCGCGCTGAAGGAGCCGGCGACCTTCGAAGGTCTGGTCAAGCAGGCCCAGTCCGCTCTCGGCTAAATCCCTCCAGGGATTTTCCAGCAACGACAAACGGAAGGGGCGGCCTGCACGAGGCAGCCCCTTTTGTTTTGCCGCGCAGGCTGATTCGCTAAGGACGGTTATGGATACGATCGACTCTCTCCGCACGGAACTGATCGGCGCCGTTGCCGCCGCCGCCGACGGCGCAGCACTGGAAACGGTGCGCGTCGACGCGCTAGGCAAGAAGGGCCGCATCACGGGGTTGATGAAAGACCTCGGCGCCATGGATCCCGAAGCGCGCAAGGCGTTCGGCCAGAGGCTCAATCAGCTGAAGGACGAAGTCGCCGCCGCGCTCGATCAGCGCAAGCAGGTGCTGGAGTCGTCCGCGCTCGATGCGCGCCTGGCGAAAGAGACCATCGACGTCACGCTGCCGATACGTCCGGAGGCGAAAGGGTCGTTGCATCCGATCAGCCAGACGATCGAGGAACTCACCGCCATCTTCGGCGTGATGGGCTTCGAGGTCGCGGAAGGTCCGGACATCGAAGACGACTTCCACAATTTCACCGCGCTGAATTTCCCGCCCGGCCATCCGGCGCGCGAGATGCACGACACGTTCTTCCTGCCGCCGGACGCGGACGGGAACCGCTATCTGCTGCGCACGCATACGTCGCCGGTGCAGATCCGCACCATGATGAAGCAGAAGCCGCCGATCCGCGTGATCATCCCGGGGCGCACCTATCGCTG
>CANJRD010000024.1 GCA_947476695.1 Rhodospirillaceae bacterium | reverse complement strand
TTGTTTGAGGGGACGCGCCAGTAATGGAGCGTCCAGTATCGCCTAGATGGCCAAGATCACCCCGGAACTCATTCCCTTCCACACTGCGACCGCCGCGTTCTCCGCCGGCAAGGATAGCCCGCGCGAGTATCTCGAGCGGCGCATCGCCACTCAGGCCATGTGGTGAAGAACGTCGCCTTCTCCTCGGCCAGATAGAGCGGTGCCGGCAGATCTGTCAGCCAGTGGCGGCGCATGGTGGAGAAATCGCGGCTTTGCCACATGTGTTCGAGTTCGGCGAAGACCTCGAGGATGCGCGTACTGACGGGGGCGGCCATGGGTCAGGCCGCCAACAGGCGGCGGTTCGTCTCGCGCAGACGGCTGCCGAACATCTTGCAGATCTGCAGCAGAACGTCGGGGCGCTGCTGGACCAGTGTGGAGAAGCGGTCGCGTTCGAGTGTCAGCAAGGTGGCGTCGCCGATGGCGACAACGGTGGCCGAGCGCGGCTGGTCGTCGAACAGGGACATCTCGCCGAAGAAGCTGCCGGGTTCGATCTGCGCGACTTCCTTGCTTTCTGAATCGTTGCCGAGCTGCACGGAGGCCCTGCCGCGCGCCAGCAGGAACAATGTCGCGCCGGATTCGCCCTGGCGGACGATCGTCTCGCCGGCGAGGAACTCTTCCTGCCCGAGTGCGCCGTCGACCGACAGCAGATCGTCCAGCGAGAGGCCCTCGAACAGCGGCACGGATTTCAGGAACAGTAATCGGTTCATGATCGTCTCCCGGGTCGGGTCGGTCAGCGACGCGACCGTGTCTGCGACAATAGCATCTTCATCGGCGCGGATCGGCGCCTCGCGTGCGGACAACACCGCCCCCGCGCGCACCCAGCGGCTGGGGTCGGACAGCGCCGCGCCGACCATGGCCTTGCGGTCGGCTTCGGACGCTTCGCCGCCGCGCACCTTCGCACCGTCGAGCCCGGCTTCCAGCATCGGCATCAAAGGCAGCACGAAGCGGCGGTGACCGACGGAGGTAATGGTCTGTACGGCCACCAGCCGGATCTGCGCATCGCCGCCGGCCAGGATTTCGCGCAAGGCTTTCAGCGTGCGGCGATAGCCAAGCGCGCCCAGCACCGCGAGCGAGATTTCCAACGCGCGGCGATTGCTGTCGACCAACGCGGCGGCGAGCGGGTCCCAGGGATCGGCGCCGTCGCCGCGCGCCGGCAGCAAGGCCAGCCAGCGCATGTTGCGGCGTACGGTGGGGAAGTAACGCTCGGCGAGATGCTTGTAGAGCATGTCCGTCGCCGCAGGCCCGCCGACGCGCCCGGCGGCTTCCACTGCGGCGGATTCCTGCAAGTCGTCGCCGGTCTCCAGCGCTTGGCGAATGAGCGGCAGTGCATCGTCGCCGAAGCTGGCCAGGCCTACGGCGGCGGCGGCGCGCACGCCTTTCAGCGGTTCGCCCAGTCCATGCGCCAGCAGCGGCATGGCATCCCAATCACCGCAGGCCGCGAGCAGGCGATATGCGGCGCGCCGGAGCTGGCCGTTGCTGCTCTCGATACCGAGCGCGCGCCGCGCCCAGGGCAAGGTCATCTCCGCGCCGGCGTGACCAAGTTCGGCGGCGGTCTCGAGGATCATCGCGAGTACGGGCGGCGAGGCGCCTTCCCGCAAGCGCGACAGCAGCGGCAGCAACTCGGGGTCGGTACAGCGACGGATCACGCCCACGCCGCGCAAGCGCAAGCGATCAGGTCCCGTCAGCATGATGGTGAACACCGCTTCGGCCGCGCGGATTTGCACGCCGCGCCGATAGGCTTCGATGGCCGCCACAATCGCCACGTCGACCGAGCTGTCGGCCATCAGGTCGAGCAGCTTTTCCTCGGTGAAGTGGTGGTCGGCCGCGACCAGCGCTTCGGCGGCTGCGGCGCGCACGACCGGGTCTTTCGCGCCCAGCATGCTGCTTATCGTCGTGGCGAGATCGGACGTCAGGTTGCCGGCGAAGCGGCGCACGAAGGCGCTGCGCACCGGACCCGCCGCGCGGCTGAGCAGGTCTTGGATCTCGCCCAGGAACTCACCCGCATTGGCGCGTGCGGCGAGTTCAAGGCCGAGGCTTTGGCTGCGCTCGTCGTTGCTCACCAGCATGCTGCGGATCTCGGCATAGTAGGTCGCCGGGATGCGGCCGATCCGATTGTCAGCGTCGTCGAGGTCGAGCGAGCCCGTGCGCAACATTTCCATCAGGCCGCGCGCGTAGGCACGGCGGATCGCCAGCCCGCAGGCCAGGAACGCGAGCGCGATGCCCAGGCAGATCAGGCTGATCACGCGCGGCGGTGCGCGGTCCTGCAGGATCAGCAGTCCGATGCCGCCGAGGACCAACGCCAATGGATAGACCAGGCCGTCGTTGAAGATGCGCACGCGGGCGACGAAGCGTTGCGGTACCGCGTTGTAGTTCGAGGCAAACACCGGCGCATCGATGCTGTGCCCCCAAGGCTCGTGAACGGCCTGACCGAAGATCGCCGCGGGCAGCGAGAACGATGCGCCCATCAACGCCGAGGCCGCCGCGGTCAGGCTGGGATAGATCAGGTTCATGCGCGCGACGCCGATCTTCAGCAGCAGCGGGCCCGTGAACAGCATGCTGGTGACGACGTTCACGATACTGAGAAGGCCATTCGCCGCGCCGAGGAAGATCGTCAGCGATTGCTCGCTCTTGAAGGTGTCGGCGTACACGGTCAGGACTTGGTAGGTCAGGATCGTCTGCACCAGCACGTTCAGGAACACGCCCAGGGCCAGCAGCACGACGATAGGATAACGCGTCAGCAGCGGCGCGAAGGTCGCGAGACTTGTCCAAAAGCCGTCCTCGGCCTGCGGCTCCGCTTCGCCGAGCGCGATGACGCGGTTGCGGATCATCAGGAACATCACCGCCGCCGTGAGCCACAGCACCGGAACGGCGAACAACAGTACCGGCGTCTCGACGCTGAACGCACCGAGGCTGGCGAGCGCGCCGCCGGTCAATCCGCCCAGCGCCATGCCCAAGGCCAGCGGCGTCGTACTGGCATGGGTCTCATCCGGCGTGAAGTAATCCGCCATGAGCACATAGAAGATGCTGTAGCTGAGTTGCTCGAGAATCGTGATGACGAGCAGAAGCCCGTAAAACAGCGCCGGTGTCTCTGTCGCGGTCAACAGCACAACCATGGCGGTGATGGCGCCGCCGCCGGTCAGCAGCGCGGTGAAGGTGACGGGCCGCCGCCAGCGGTCGATCACCTGCGTGAAGGCGATGGACACGGGGATCGAGGCGACGGCCGCGAGAATGTTGTAAATCGGCAGGGACTCCGCGCCGAGGCGGCGCAGGAACAAGGCCGTGGCGAGAGTCAGGGCATAGGTGTTCACCGCCGCCAAAAGGGCAGCCAGAGCGACGAAGCTCAGGACGCGTCCGGAGACCCGATTCCGCACGTGAAAAATCTCTCCCGGACCCCTTTTAGGGCGCTGACTGTCCCTCTTTCCGCCACCGGACGGAAGGGGGCATCCACCGCTATTGCGTGCAGAACTTTCTGACGCCGAGGCTCGTTTTGTTAGGACTTCCCCGGGAGATTGCGCATGCACGGTCATCACGAGACCAACACCCTACCGCTGCTGCCGCCGCGCTTCATGCCGGGCGCGGACATCCGCTGGGGCGTCTTCCGGACGGCCGACGGCACCGCGCTGCGCTGGGCTTATCGCCCGTGCCCGAATGCCCGGGCCGCCTGCCTGCTGGTCGGGGGATTTGGCGAATTCGCCGAGAAATACTTCGAGACCATGGCCGATCTCTCCGCCCGCGGCTTTGCCGTCTGGTTCGTGGACTGGCGCGGCCAGGGTGGCTCGGCCCGCAGCTTCCCAAATCCAGCGCGTCCCCGGCCGCGCGATTTCGACCGGGACGTGGCCGATCTTGCTGCCTTCGCCAATCACCACCTGCCGGAGCATGCGCGCCGGGTCGTCGTAGGGCATTCGATGGGTGCAGCTATCGCCTTGCTGGCGATGGCGCAGAGGCCGGACCTGTTCGACGCCGCCGTCCTCAGCGCGCCGATGCTCGGCATCGTGACCCATCCGGTCCCCGCCTGGATGGCGCCGGCCGTCGCCACGGTCGCGGCGTCCTGCGGCTTTGCCGATGCCTTTGCGCCCAGCTGCGGTCCCTGGGACGCCGAGGCCCAGATCGCCGCCAGCAATCGGGCGACACACGATCCGGTCAGGGCCACGGTTCAGCAGGCCTGGTGCCATGCCGCGCCGCGCCTGCGGGTCGACGGGCCCACCTATGGCTGGGTGCATGCGGCGTTCGGACTGATGGATCGTTTGGCCGATCCCGACCTGTTGCGCCTGGTGCGGGCGCCCGTGCTGCTCGGCTGTCCGATGGAAGATACCTGCGTCGATCCGATCGCGATCCAACGCGCGGCGATGGCGCTGCCGAAAGCGGAGTTGGCGCTCTTTGCCACCGCCCGTCACGAACTGTTCATGGAAGCGGATTCCATCCGTGGCCGCTGGTTCGGTGCGATGGAAACGTTCCTGGCGCCGATCCTCGGTCAGTCGCGCGGACGCGTCACGCGCGCGCCGCAGCGCGTGCTGTCGCTGGTGGTCTGATCCACTCCGATCAACGCCGGGCGATGGCGTGATCGTCCAGCAGTTCGCGCACTTTGGTCATCAGCTCCCGCTTGCGGTACGGCTTGACCAAGATGTGCAGGCCCGGTTCGAGCCGCCCTTGCGTGACGATCGCGTTCTCGGGATAGCCTGACGTGAACAGGACCGGCAGGTCGGGGCGCAGGGCGCGAACTTCCGTGGCGAGCTGACGGCCATTCATGCCGCCTGGCATCACCACATCCGTGAACAACAGATCGATCTCGGGGTTGTAGCGCAGGATGCCGATGGCGGCCTGACCGTCCGGCGCGGTCAGCACACGATAGCCGAGATCGGTCAGCTGGCGCGCGACATGCGCCCGCACCAGGGCGTCGTCTTCAACCACCAGAATGGTCTCACGGCCTGAGACCGCCGCGGCTTCCGGCGCGCCGTCCTCTTCGACGGCGCGACCCTCGACGCGCGGGAAGTACATCTTCACCGTCGTACCCTGACCCACCTCGGAGGTGATGCGGATGTGTCCGCCCGACTGCTGCACGAAACCGTAGACCATGCTCAAGCCGAGCCCGGTTCCCTTGCCGACTTCCTTGGTGGTGAAGAAGGGTTCGAAGGCGCGCGCCAGCGTGTCCGCGTCCATGCCGCTGCCGGTGTCGCTGACGGAGATCATCACGTAGGGGCCGGCCTTGGCGTCGGGCTGTTGCGCGACGTAGTCGGCGTCCAGGCGCGCGTTCGCCGTTTCGATGGTCAGGCGTCCGCCCTCGGGCATGGCGTCGCGCGCGTTGAGCGCAAGATTGAGCAGGGCCGCGTCCACCTGGCCGGCGTCGACTTCGATGCACCACAGGTTGGCGCTGCGCACCATATCGATCTCGACATGTTCGCCGATCGAGCGTCGCAGCAGCGCCTCCATGTTGCCGAGCAGTGTGTTCGCGTCCACCACGCGGGGTGCGAGCACCTGGCGGCGCGCGAAGGCCAGCAGCCGTTGCGTCAGTTCCGCGCCGCGTTCCGCCGCGGTAACGGTCATGTCGGCGAACCCCTTCAGGCGCGGGTCGCCCTCCAGTTCCTCCGACAGCATCTCGGCATTGCCGAGGATGACCATCAGCAGATTGTTGAAGTCGTGCGCCACGCCGCCGGTCAGGTGACCGATGGCTTCCAGCTGCTGCGTCCGCCGCAGCTTCTCTTCCATCTGCAGGCGTTCGGTGAGATCGCGTCCGACCGCGTAGAGACGCTGATCGACATCGGACCAGACTGCCGACCACAGCATCACGACCGTGGTGCTGTTGCGGCAGAAGATGTGATTCTGGAAGTTGTTTGTCGGATTGCCGCCGCGCACCGCGCGGATTTGCGCCTCGGTCTGCGTGCGGTCGCTCGCGGCGACGAGATCGAGGAGGCGCTTTCCGACCAATTCGTCGGGGCTGTAGTTCCACGCTGTCATGCAGCCCGGGCTGATGCTGGCAATGGTGCCGTTGGCGTCCAGCGTCAGGATGATGTCGCGCGAGGACTCGAAGATGCGCTGATTCACGTTCAGCGCCGTCCGCAGCTGGGTGTTCGCGTCCTCGAGCGCGGCGGTGCGCTCGCGGACGCGCGCTTCCAGGCCTTCGTTCATGCGGCGCATGGCGGTTTCGGCGGCCTGGCGTTCGTCGACTTCGCGTATCAGCTGTTGATTGAGTTGACGCAAGGTCGCGGTGCTGGGCAACGCGAGCAGCGTCGGCATCAACCGCCACGTCGTCCAGGCCGTGCCGATCGAGACGATGGCGGTGGCGAGCTTAAGCAACGCATCGACGCCATAGTCGGGCTGCCACATCGTCCAAATGCCCATCGCGTGCGTTGCCCCGCACAGCAGGATGAAGGCCCCGATCATGTAGAAGATCCACGGGAAGGCGAGGTCGGTGCGCCGGCGCGCGAAAAAGATCAGCGCGAAGGGGATCGAGTAGTAGGCCAGCGCGACCACGGCGTCGGAGACGACGTGCATCCAGAACACCGAGGGTTTCCACATCAGGCACATGCCGTGCGGCATGAAGCCCTCGGTGCCGAAAAAATCCACGATCGCGTTCATGGGCCCGATCCCCTGATTTTTGCGGGCTTCTTAAATCTCCAATAAAAACAATTGCTTAATAGGAAATCCGGCCCGCAGCCCGCGCGCTGCTGATTCGGCTTCTGTTAACCTTTACCCACCATGCTCGGCTGCGTCAGCCTCAGAAAAAGGCCGTGTTATGGATACCCAGTTCGCAGATCTCACCGTGACTCCCCAGCGGTCGCTCAGTTTCATTGTCGAAGACATGAACCGGGCGCAGCGCGAGGGGCTTTTCGCCGCCGGCAACTTCGCTGATCTCCAGGATTGGCTGAATGTGCTTGAACAGTGGTCCGCGCCGCTGGTCACTGACGGCGGTCGCCGCAATATCGAGCATTGGCTCGAGTTCGTGGACTCCGGCGCCACCATCCCCGGCTAATCGATCCTGGCGGCTTAAGCCGCCGGTGCGAAAGAATACGCATCCATGCGCAGGATGCCGTAGGTACTGCTTGCGTGCAGATGCTTGGCGCGCGCCTGATCGCCACCGGCGCCCCAGGCCACATACAGCGGCAACAAGTGTTCTTCGGTCGGGTGGTTCTCCACCGCGTAAGGGGCGCGGCGGCGGTAATCCATCAGATCCTCATGGCGGCCTTCGCGAAGTGCGCCATCGAACCATTCGGCGAAGGCGGTCACGTCCGGCGTGGCGGGCGTATCGATGGCCTGGCCGTGGAACCGGCCGAGATCGTGCGTGAAGCTGCCGGAGCCGATCACCAGCACATCGTCGACCGCCAGCGGCGCGAGCGCAGCGCCCAGAGCAAAATGATAATCCGGGCCGTGCTGCGACTGGATCGCCACCTGCAACACCGGCACATCGGCGTTCGGATACATCAGCGCCAGCGGCACCCAGGCGCCATGATCGAGCCCGCGGGCCGGATCGATATCCGCCGGTAATCCCGCATCGGATAACAACTTCGCGATGCGCTGGGACAGCGCCGGCGCGCCGGGCGCGGGATAGCGCATCTCATGCAGCGCGCGCGGAAAGCCGCGGAAGTCATGGATGGTCTCGTTCGGATTTTGCGCGCTGACACGGGGGGCCCGCGTTTCCCAATGCGCGGAGGCGACGACAATCGCTTGCGGGCGCGGCAGCGTCTGGCCCAAATCGCGCAGGAAATCGCGCGCAGGCGTGTCCGTCATGCCCAGCGTCGGCGCGCCGTGACTGATGAACAGCGGCGCGATCATGTCATGCCTGCTTTTCGCCGCGCGCAACGGCGGTGGCGTCGGCGACGTCCGCGTCGTCCAGGCTTTCCATCAGATCGGCGATCTGTTCTTCGGTGATGTCGCGCACGATAAACACCAGCCGCGTGCGGCGATCCGCGCTGGGCCAGGCTTTCAACCATGTCACCGGATGGAATACGTGCTGCACGCCGTGGATCACGGCCGGCGTGTTGGGCTGATCGGCGACGTTGATGATGCCCTTCACGCGCAGCAGGTCCGGCCCGCGCATGGTCGCCAGCAATTGCAGCAGGAACTGCAGGCTGTCGATCTGAACCGGCGCCTCGCGCGTGTAGGTGAAGGCGCGGATATGCGCGTCATGACGGTTCACGTCGTGATGGTGATGGTGGTGATGATGCGCGGCTTCCGCGCGCAGCCAATCCTCGACGTCATCGCCCTTCGCTTTGGGGTCGAAGGGTCCGATGTTCAGAATTTCCGCCGGGGCGAGCTTACCGTTGGAAACCGGGATGATCCGCGCGCCGGGGTTCAGCGACGTCAGGCGCTCGATCAGCGGCGCCGGGTCGGCCAAGTCGGCCTTGCTGACCAGCAATCGATCGGCGATCGCAGCTTGTTTGAAAGCTTCCTCGTGCGCGTCCAAGGTCGCCGCGCCGTTGACGGCGTCGACCACCGTCACGATGCCGTCGAGCCGGAATTTGTCGTAGGCCAGCGGGTCCGCCATGAAGGTATGCAGGATCGGCGCGGGATCGGCGAGGCCCGTGGTCTCGATGATCACACGGTCGAACTTGCGCACGTCGCCCTTCTGCCGCTTCAGCAGCAGATCGTGCAGTGCCTGGACCAGATCGCCGCGCACGGTGCAGCACAGGCAGCCGCCTTTGACCTCGACGATGTCGCCGTCGGTCTTCTCGACAAGTTCATGGTCGAGGCTGATGGCGCCGAATTCGTTGATGATCACCGCCGCCGTCGAAAGCTCCGGCTGGCGGATCAAATGATTGAGCAGCGTGGTCTTACCGGCACCGAGGAAGCCGGTGATGATGGTGACGGGCAGGCGTTCGGCGGCGGGGGTGCCGAGGGTCATGGCGGGTCTCTCAAGGACGGGGATATCCGTCCTATTTAGTGACCTTCACGCCACCACGCCAGCATGGCGCCGGCCATGATGATCAACAGCACGAGGGCCACCGGGGCCAGGCTGGTCTGATCGACGCCGGTCACGACGGATTGATTGTTGGCCTTCAGGCCCAGCCAGGTCGCGCCGTGGGCGGTGCGGCCGGGGGCGACGCGGCGGACGCCGGGCGTGCCGTTGTCGGCCAGCCAATAGGTGCCGCCGCCGCTGGCCTGGACCAGGGGCGCCAGTTTTTCTTCCGTGGTGACCACGTCATAGGTCTCCATCGGGTTGGGCGAGCCGACGGCGGCGACCGACGTCAGTTTGCCGTCCGTGAGGCGATAGAGCCCGGGCTCGGTCACGGTCATGCGCGCGGTGAAGTGGCCGTGGCCATCGTCCGTCGGCGTCACGACCTGCTCCGCGCCTGACGGCGCAGTGACCGTGACATTCTTCTCGGCGGTCTCGAGGCTGCGGCGGGTGACGACAAGCGTGCGATCCCGCGCTTCGCCGAGCAGGGCTTCTTCCTCAAGCTCGGGTTCGCGCATCAGCCAGTGCGACACGCGGCGCAGCAGTTCGACCTGCGGGCCGCCGTTGTCGAAGTCCTTGCCCCACAGCCACATGGTGTCGCTGAGCATCAAGGCCACGCGACCCTTGCCGACGCGGTCGAGCACCAGCAGCGGCTGTTCGTTCAAGCCGGTCATCACCGTGGCGCCGTTCGCCGCGCCCACCTGCACCTGACGCAACCAGCGGCCCCAGCCGGGAATATGCGCATCGTTCGCGATGGCATTCGGGCCGGTGCCTTCAAGATCGGCGGTAACCGGATGGCGCTCGCCGACGCGGCTGATGTGCGGCGTGAACGGTTCGGTGCTCACCTGTCCCGTCGGCGCGGCCGGCAGCACGTTCTGCAGCGGGCTGTCATAGAGCGAGAAATTGTCGGAATACTCCGGCCCGACCGCCAGCATCATCGCGCCGCCTTCACGCACATAGTTCGCGACGTTCGACATGAACTGGAACGGCACCAGGCCGCGACGGCTGTAGCGGTCGAAGATCACCAGATCGAAATCCTTCAGGCGTTCCTCGAACAGTTCGCGGATCGGAAAGGCGATCAGCGACAGTTCATTCAGCGGCGTGCCGTCGTCCTTGTTCAGCGGACGCAGGATGGTGAAGTGAACGAGATCGACGTTGGGGTCGGACTTCAACAGGTTGCGCCAGGCGCGCTCGCCCACATGCGGCTGACCGGAGATCAGCAGCACGCGCAGACGGTCGCGCACGCCGGTGACGGACAGCAGCGTGATGTTGTTGGCGGCGGTCAACTCGTCCTTGCGAGGCGCCACGCTCATCTCGAAGACGTTGGCGCCGGCGTTGTTGATATCGACCGGCACGTCGATGGCTTCGCCAATGGGCAGGCTGATTTCGCGCGGCGGCGCACCGGCACGACGGATGGTGATGGGCGCGTCTTCGCCCGGCGCAGCACCCGTGTCCTCGACCTTGAGGCGAACCAGCGCTTGCTGACCCACCAGGCCGAAGTCGGGTGCGCGTTCGATCTTGATGCGGCGGTCGTGTTCGTTGCGCTCGCCGGTCAACAGCACGTGCATGGGCGCGCTCAGCCACGGCGCCTTCGCCGTTTCGGCCGTGGCCAACGGCGGTGCGTCGTGGACCTGGCCGTCGGTGACGAAAACAGTGCCCGCCAGACGCTGCGCCGGCACGTCGCTCAGCGCATTGTTCAGCGCGGTGAACAGGCGCGTGCCGTCGGTGCCGGCGGCGCTGTTGACGTGGACGGTGCGGATCTCGAGGTCGGTTTCGTTCTTGAGATTGCTTGCGAGCTTTTCGGCGGCTTCATTCGCGCGCGCTTGGCGCTGGCCGAGCTTCTGGCTGTCGGTGTCGTCGACCACGACCACGGCCACGTCTTTCAGTGGCGTGCGCGTCTCCCGCACCAAAGCCGGATCGGCGATGGCGATGGCCAGCGCCAGCAGCGGGATGGCGCGCATTGCGATGCCGCGCGCGCCCTTGATCGCGCCGTAAATAAGCAAGCCGACGCCAAGTGCGACCAGCGCGACCAGCAGCGGTACGGGAACGGCAGGAGAGAAGGCGATATTGCCGATCATTGCGTCAGCCTTTGGCGGATCGCCGGCAGGTGCACCTGATCGGACTTATAGTTACCCGTCAGCGCGTACATCACCATGTTGACGCCGGCGCGGTAGGCCAGCTCACGTTGCTGCTCCCCGCCAGGCACGGCCGCGAACATCGGCAGACCACTGGTCTCGCGCGCCCAGGCCGAGGCCCAGTCGTTGCCGCCGATGATCACCGACGACACGCCGTCGTTGGCGGTGGAGCCCCGCTCGACCAGCACGGGCGAGTCCACGAAACGTCCCGGCAATCCTTGCGTCAGATAGAACGAGCGCGTCAGCACATGGTCGGGCGCCATGTTGACCAACGGCGGGATGTCGATGGTGCGCAGAATATCTTCGAGCTTTTGACCGGAGCCGTTCGCGCCAATGGCGCCGGCTTGCTCCGGTGAATCGAACACCACCATGCCGCCGCGATGCAGATACGTGGAGATCGCCGCGGCCGCGGCCGCGCTGGGCTTCGCGGAGTCACCGGTGATGCGCCAGTACAGCACCGGGTAGGGCGTCAGCGTGTCGGCGCTGATGTTGCCGGCGTTCAGGTCGACGGCGGCCGGCGGCGCCATTTCCGCCGACGTGCGTCCGGACAGCACCTGCGTCAACGTGCGCAAGCCGGCCTCGCAAATCTTGTCGATGTCGGAACGCCCGCTGACGACATAGGCCAGGCGCGTTTCGAGGATGGCCGAGGACGTGGTGGAATCCAGCGGCTTGCGCGGCGCCTCGGCGGCGTGACCGGAGCTTGGTGCCAGCAACAGTGCCAGCAGCACGATCGCGCCGGTGGCGTTCCGCAGCCGTGTCACGGACACCTCGGGCGTCAGACCGCGCAACACGAAGCTCACGATCAAATCGACGATCAGCAAAGCGAGGGCGGCGCTCAGCAGCCAGGGCTTCATCGCGCGTTCCCGCGCTAGGCCCTCGAAGTTCAGGTGTGTCGCATCGCGCGGCAAGGCGCGCAGCGGTTCGACGTTCACGAGTTCCGGCGAGAGGTTGAAGGCGAAGCTGTTTGCCGGCGAACCGTAAAGGCCGGGCGGCGTTTCCGGCCCGGCTTTGATCTCCGTCAGATTGCGCGCCGCCAGTGGCTTCGCGGTCGGGCCGGGCTGTTGCAGGCGTCCACGCCCGTCCATCAACGACAGCGGCGCGAGCACGCCGTCCAGCGCCGCACCGGCATCGCCGGCGACGCCGGTGCTCATGTCGATGGTCCGCCGCATCATGTCGACGAACAGTCCCGACAACGGCAGCGCCGACCATTCCGGCGTGGCGGTGACATGGAACAGGATCACCCAGCCCTCGCCGCGGCGTTCGGCGGTGACGAGCGGCGTGCCGTCGCCCAGGCGGGCCCAGGTCTTGGCGGCGAGATCGGGCGTCGGTTCGGCGAGAACTTGTGTGCGGACGGTCACGTCGTCCGGCACGGTCATGTCCTTGAACGGCGAGTTGTCCGGGAACGCGCCCAGCGCCACCGGTTGTTCCCAAGACAACGCGCCGCCGAAGCTGCGGCCACCGGAGCGCAAGCGCACCGGCAGAAGACTATCAACGTTGCTGTCCAGACGCGGGCCGGCGAAGCGCACGAGCACGCCGCCTTTCTCGACCCATTCCTGCATGCGCGGCAATTCGGCGTCGAGGATCTTGCCGCCGCTGGCCATGAACAGCACCGACAGCGGACGCGCCATCAGCTCGTCGAGCGTGCCGGAGCGTACCTCGGCGAAGGGATCGAGCGCTTGATGGATGTAGTAGGCGTCTTCCAGCAGCGGCGCCGAAATGCCATTCGACGTCGTGCTGGCGACACCGACCGGGCGGCGCTGCCAGCGCGCGTCGGCCAGTACCGTCGCGCCCGCGCTGGCCTGGCCTTCGATGTCGAAGCGCGCGATGCGATTGGCGAGTTCCGGCGGAAGGTCGAAGGCCGCTTCGCCGACCAATTGCCCGCGCTCGATGCTGACGTTGGTGCGCGACAGCACTTGCCCCTGCGGGTCGAGCGCGCGCGCCGTCGGCGCGATCGCCGGCAGATCGCCCGCCGCGATGCGCTTCACGCGCACATTGATCCGGTTCCCGCCGTTCTGCGCCAGGCCACGCTGCGGCGGCGGCAGGACAAGCGGCATATTGGCATCGTTGGCTTCGACGATGCTGACGCGACCCAAGGCCTCAAGCGCGTCGGTCAGCTCGCGGTCGCCATCGGTGGCGACGCCATCGGTGATCCAGATCGCGGACGCCGCGCCGTCGATCTTCAGCGTGCGCAATTGCTTTGCCGCTGCGGCGCGGTCGGCGGGCCAGGGCTGCGGTTCAAGTTCCGTGATCTGCGCCAGCGCCTCGCGGGCCGGCTCTAGTTGCAGCGCGCCAGGCGGCTCGGCGCCCGGCGCGGTGGTGAGGAAGGCGACCTGCTGCTGACGGCGATCGGCGCGCTCCAACAGATTGCGCGCGGCTTTGACGCGTGCGTCCCACTGCGTCGCCGACGCCCAGCCGTTGTCCACCACCATCACCAGAGGTCCGCTGCCTTCGCCGCGGTCGGCGGTCAGCACCGGATCGGCGAGGCCGAGGATGGCGAGCGCGAGAAGGCCCATGCGCAGGATCAGCAGCCAGGGCGGCGTGCGCGCCGGGGTGCGTTCGGTCTTTTCGAGATTGAACAACAGACGTGCCGCCGGAAAGTCGAGACGGCGCACGGCCGGCGGCGTCAGGCGCAGCAGCAGCCATACCAACGGCAGCACCGCCGCCGCGATCAACACCGCGGGGGCCATGAACGTGAAGGCGCCGAGGCTCAGCATGGGACACGCATGATCATCAGCCTCGCGGTCCGAAGCCGGTCATCGCCTGATGCAGCGCGGCCAAGCTGGCCTGTGGGCTGCGATCGGTGTGATGCAGGGCGTAACTCCAACCGGCGCGGCCGGCCAGCTCGCGCAGGCCATCCTTCTGCGCGGCGATGCGGGTCATGTATGTCGCGCGCGCGTCTTCGGTGCGCTCGACGATGGTCGTGCCCTCGGCTTCCATGCCGGTGAAGCGGATGCGGCCCTTGAAGGGCAGCGACTCTTCCGCCGGGTCGAGCACTTGCAGCAGATGGCCGGTCGCGCCTTGGCGCGACAGCGTCTTGATGTTGGCGGCGATCTCGTCCAGCGGCGCGAGGAAATCGCTGACCAGCACCACAGCCGCGTGCCGGGGCAGCGGGGTCGGGAATTGCGGATGCACCGGCGTTTTCGATTGCGCGCTCATTTCGGTGACCAGCGCGTTGGCCAGTTGCGCGACGGCGATGCGTCCCGATGCGGCGGAACGCTGGGGCACGCCCGTTGGCGACAGACGGATCAGGCGTTCGCCGCCTTCGAGCAGCAGTTCGGCCAGCGCGATGGTGAGCACGGCGGCGCGTTCGGCTTTGGTCGGCAGATTGCGCTTCGAGCTGTAGTCCATCGATGGCGACATGTCGCACCACAGCGCCACCGTCTGCGCGGCCACCCACTCTCTATCGCGCACGAAGACCGTGTCGAACTTGGCGGTCTGGCGCCAGTCGATCGACGCGGGCGTGTCGTCGCGGGAATAAGGGCGGAACTGCCAGAACGATTCGCCGGGCCCTGCGCGCCGGCGGCCGTGGCTGCCCAGCGTCACGGTCGCGGCGATGCGTTGCGCCTGCACCAACAGCGGTGGCAGCGCCGCAGCGGCGGCGTCGGCCGCCGTGCGGAGGCGATGAGCAGTTTCTGGCGCGGTTGCCATGATGGAGGGGGTGACGTCCCTTATGCCGCGTCGATGCGGGCGCAGAGCCGCTCGATCAGAGCGGGCAGCGTGCGTCCGTCGGCACGCGCGGCGAAGTTCAGCGCCATACGGTGTTGCAGCACCGGACGCGCCAGCGCGATGACGTCGTCCACCGACGGCGCGAGGCGGCCTTGCAGCAGCGCACGCGCGCGGGTGGCGAGCATGAGCGCCTGGCTCGCGCGCGGGCCCGGACCCCAGACCACTTGCTCGCGCACTTCCGGCACGTCGGTGGTTTCGGGGCGGCCTGCGCGCACCAGCGTCAGGATCGCGTTGACGACGCTATCGCCGACCGGGATCTGACGCACCATGCGTTGCGCGGCCATCAGCTCCTCGCCGGTGAACACGCGCTTGGGCGGTTGTTCGTCAGCGCCGGTGGTCATCAGCACGATCTCGCGCTCGGCGGCGAGATCGGGATAACCGACGTCGACTTGCATCAGGAACCGGTCGAGCTGCGCTTCGGGCAGCGGATAGGTGCCTTCCTGCTCGATGGGGTTCTGCGTCGCGAGCACATGGAAGGGGCGCGGCAGATCGTGATAGCTGCCGCCGATCGACACGCGATGTTCCTGCATCGCCTGCAGCAATGCAGACTGTGTACGTGGGCTGGCGCGGTTGATTTCGTCGGCCATCAGCAGCTGGCAGAACACCGGGCCGGTGATGAAGCGGAAGAAGCGTTTGCCGTCCTGATCCTGCTCCAACACTTCCGAACCGAGAATGTCGGCGGGCATCAGGTCGGGGGTGAACTGCACGCGCTTGTCATCCAGACCCAGCACGGTGCCGAGCGTCTGGACGAGACGCGTCTTCGCCAGACCCGGTACACCGACCAGCAGCACGTGGCCGCCGGCCAGCAGTGTGATCAGGCTTTCCTCGATGACGTTGCGTTGGCCGACGATGACCTTGGCGATGGCGTCATGGGCGGTTTGGATGCGCGCCGCCGCCTGTTCGATGGCGGCCAGCAGGGCGTCGCCCGTCTCCGCAGACGCGACACCGGCGCTCGATTTCGTTGCGCTCAAACCGCGCCTCCACCATATGATGATGCCGCCACGCCCTTGTATCCGTTGGGTCTTTGGGCGGCTTGCTGAAGGTCTGAGTATGGAACCACGGCCGCATCCAAATGAAGGGGAAATCTCGACGGTCCAGCGGGTGGGCACGGCCTTGCCGACCGACACACCATCGGTTGTAAATCAAATCCCCGAAGGGATATGCGGCGATTTCAACATGCGGATCGCCCGCGACGGCACGTGGTTTTATCGCGGCTCGCCGATCGGCCGTCTGGCGCTGGTAAAGCTGTTTTCTACCGTCCTGCATCGCAAACCCGACGGCAGTTATTGGCTCACCACACCGGTCGAGAGCGGGGTGATCGAAGTCGAGGACGCGCCGTTCATGGCTGTTGAACTGTTCCGCGAAGGCACGGGCCGGGATCAGATCCTGAAATTCCGGACCAATATCGACGACATCGTCACCCTCGACGACACGCATGCCTTGCGTATCGAGGAGAATGCCGAGGGCGAGCCCCGGCCTTACATCTTTGTCAGACGTGGGTTGGAAGCGCGGCTCGTACGGCCTGTGTTCTACGAACTGGTCGAGATCGCCGAGACCGACCCGCAAGACCCGGACTGCATCGGAGTCTGGAGCGCCGGGCACTTCTTCCGCGTCGGCAAGACCACATGACGGTCGCGCTGCCACATCTCGACCGCGCCGCCATTCGCGCGCGGCTCGCCCGGGCGCGCGACGGAGTCGTCAGCGGCGACGTTGCGACCGCACGGCGTCTTTTGGCCGAAGGCAATCTCGAAGCGCTGAAAGCCGAAGGTTTCGGCCCATTGCCGTCGAGCGGCATCCCCTACGACACCGCGCCCGGCACGCCGGGCGGCAAGATCAAACCCGTCGCCGCGGCGGTGCTGGTGCCGTTGATCGAGCACGATAGCGGCTACACGGTGCTGTTGACCCAACGCACCGCCAGTCTCAAGCGCCACGCCGGCCAGGTCGCGTTTCCAGGCGGTCGTCAGGACCCTGATGATGCGGATGCCGAGGCCTGTGCCTTGCGCGAGGCGCGCGAGGAAACCGGCCTCGATCCGGCGACGATCGAGATTCTCGGCCATCTGCGGCCCTATCTCACCATCACCGGCTATCAGGTCACGCCGGTGGTTGGCGTCGTCACGCCGCCGCTCGATCTCACACTCGATCCCGGAGAAGTGGCCTCGGCCTTCGAGGTGCCGCTCGCGTTCTTCCTCGATGCCGCCAACCATCGCCGCGTCACGCGCGAGTGGAACGGTCTGACACGGGCCTACTACGCGATGCCATACGGTGATCGGTATATCTGGGGAGCGACCGCGGGTATGCTGCTCAATCTCTACGACGCGTTGGTGAGCGAAGCTCCGGCCGCCAACGTCTTCTGATGCGCGGCGCAGGCGGAGAAGATGTTCCGAATCGTCGTCACTTACATCGTGCCGTTCCTGCTGCCATCGGCGGTCTATCTCGCTTGGGCGTGGTATCGCAGCCGGTATGTCGCCAGCCACGACGGCGAAGCACCCAAGGTCGAGCGTGGCCCCTGGCCGTTGCTGTTGTTACTCGGCGCACTGCTGACGCTGGCAAGTCTTGTCGTCACGGCGTTGACCACGGGCAGCGACGCCGGTTCGATCTACACACCCTCACATCTCGAGAACGGCAAAGTCGTGCCGGGGCGTATGGATGAAAAGCCCCGCTGACATGCCGGAGTCCACGCGCCTCGATCCCATATGGCGGCGCGATCCCAAACTCGTGCGCGTGTACGACGCGCTCGGCGCGCCGCGTGTTGACGTGCGCACGGTGGGCGGTTGTGTGCGCGATGCGATCATGGGACGCGACACGGCCGACAGCGAGATCGACATCGGCACGCCGGAAACGCCGGACGAGGTGGCGAAGCGCCTGCAGGATGCGGGTTTGCGCGCGATCCCGACGGGGATCGATCACGGCACCATCACCGCGCTGGTGGATGGCCGTACGTTCGAGATCACGTCACTCCGGCGCGACACCGCCTGCGACGGACGGCATGCGGCGGTCGCGTTCACGACCGACTGGCGGGAAGACGCGGGCCGGCGCGACTTTACCTTTAACGCGATGTCGATGACGCCCGACGGCCTGCTGCACGACTATCACGGCGGCGTGACAGACGCGCGTACGGGCCGCGTGCGTTTCGTCGGCGAACCCGCCGACCGCATTCAAGAAGACTACTTGCGAATCCTGCGGCTATTCCGTTTCGCGGCGCTGTATGGCCGCGCGCCCATCGACGCGGCGACATTGGCGGCTGCGGGCGCACATAAAGAAGGTCTGGCGCGCCTTTCCGCCGAACGCGTGCAGACGGAGATGGCGAAGCTTCTCGGCGCGCCCGATCCGAACGGCGCGATCAAGCAGATGCGCGAAAGCGGCGTTCTCGCCGCGATCCTGCCGCTGCGGGACGACGTACAGGCCTTGCGCAACCTGATCGACGCCGAGCGCGGAATCGAGCTTGAGGATCGCAGCTGGCTGCGGCGTCTTGCGGTCCTTATCCCAGCCGCCGCGGCGGGCGATGTCGCCGACCGTCTGAAACTCTCGAATGCCGATAAAGGCGCGCTCGCGGCGCTGGTCGGATCACCGACGGTGACGCCGCGCACACCGTCCGTGGACATCGACGCAGCGCTCTACGGTCATGGCACGATCCTGATGCGCGAACGCGCTCTGCTGGCCTGGGCCGCCCAGCCGAGTCTCGGCACGCCGTTGTCGCAGAGCGCTTGGCTCGCGCTGATCGCCCGCATCGGTCTTTGGACCCACCGGCCCCTCCCGCTCGGGGGCGAAGACGTATTAAAGGCCGGGGTCGTGCCGGGGCCGGAGGTTGGGCGGATGCTCAAGGGCCTGACGGAGTGGTGGATCCTCGGCGGTTTCGCCGCATCCCGGGCCGAGGCCCTGGCGGAACTGGCCCGCCGGGCGGCGTTAAACGGCGTGCGGCCCTAATAAAGCGAGAATTCGAAACGACAACGGCCCCGCCGGGGGGAGCGGGGCCGTTTCGTTTAATGAGTCCCGAGGGGATCAGGACCCTTCTCTGGGCCAAACCGCGCCGAAGGGGAATACGGGGCGGTCTGGGGCGGTCCCGGTGAGGGGGGGATCAACGGGCCGCTCTATGAAAACAATATAGGATCGCGAACGTTACGAGACGATGGGCGGGGGATGAAAATCTTGTCAGTAAAACGTTGGCCGTTTTTCGCGGCTATAGCGACGTTTTTCCTTTAAAAACATCAAGTTGCCTCAATGCCTCCGCGACGACGATGGCCCCCGCCACCGCCACATTCAAAGATCTGTGATCGGCGGCGATAGGGATACGTAGGCTGGCGTCGGCGGCTGCGGTCACGGCGGGCGTCACGCCGGCGGTTTCCCGGCCCAGAATCAGCGTGTCGTCGGGGGAAAAGGCGAAATCCGCATGGCTGACGGTGGCCGCCGTGGTCAGCAGCACCAGACGCCCGCCCCGGGCCCGGTGGGTCGCCAGGAAAGTATCCCATGATAAATGGCGCTCCAGCTCGCAAAGCGGGCCGTAATCCATAGCCGCGCGGCGTATGCGCTTGTCGTCGTAGGGAAAGCCGCAGGGCTCAATGATGTCCACGGCCACCCGGAAACAGGCCCCGATCCGCAGCAGGGCCCCGGTGTTTTGCGGGATGTCGGGTTGGAACAGTGCAAGCCGCATGGAAGGCGCGAGGCCCTGTTTTTTCTGAATTTTTCGGGCGCCACAGGCCCTTTTCAAGGCTGGCGTTTTATCCTATACCCAGCCCGCTGAAAATCCTTGCGCTTCCGCCGGTTGCTGGCCGGTTGGGGGGGGCAGCAAGGCCCCGCGGGTCAGCCCGCCAGCCCCTCCGGCCGACCGTCTCTAAAAAGCGGTTCTTTACGGCGGAGCGGGCCGGTTACTACCCGCGGCAGTACCGCGAGACGCTTCCTTTTGAAGGGGTTCAAAATGGCCAATACGGCACCTGCCCATACCGCCCACGCGGATGGCGCAGATGGGGAAACCCGTCGTGATTTCCTGCTCAACACCACTGTGGCCGCCGGCGCCGTCGGCGGGGCTTTGATGGTGTGGCCGCTGATCCACAGCATGAATCCCGCTGCCGACACGCTCTCGATGTCGACCACTGAGGTCAACACCTCGGGCATCGCCGAAGGCATGGGCATCACCTTCCTGTGGCGCGGCAAGCCGGTGTTCGCGCGTCACCGTACGAAGGCCGAGATCGAAGAGGCCCGTAAGGTGCCGATGGGCGAGTTGAAGGATCCGCAGAAGGACGAAGCCCGCGTTCAGAAGGGCCACGAGGAACTGCTGGTGCTGGTCGGCGTCTGCACCCACCTTGGCTGCGTTCCGCTCGGCCAGAAAGTCACCGAACCGCGCGGCGAGTTCGGCGGCTATTTCTGCCCGTGCCATGGGTCGATGTACGACACCTCCGGCCGCATCCGCAAAGGACCCGCGCCGACGAACCTTGAGGTTCCGCCGTATACGTTCCTCAGCGATACCACCGTGCGCGTCGGCTAAGGGGGCCTTCAGTCATGAGCACCGAGAAGAGCACCGCGCGTAAAATCTTCGAATGGCACGAGCAACGCCTGCCAATCGTTAGCTTTATCGATCACGCCGTCGGGTCGCAGTACCCAGCGCCGCGTAACCTGAACTACTTCTGGAATTTCGGCTCGCTGGCCGGGTTCATGCTGGTGACGATGATCCTCACCGGCGTCTTCCTTGCGATGAACTACACGCCGCATGAGTCGATGGCCTTCGACAGCGTCGAGCGCATTATGCGCGACGTGAACTACGGCTGGCTCATCCGTTACATGCACTTCAACGGCGCGAGCTTCTTCTTCATCGCCGTCTACATCCACATCTTCCGCGGCCTGTACTACGGCTCCTATAAGGCCCCGCGCGAAGTGTTGTGGTGGATTGGCATCCTGATCCTGCTCGCCATGATGGCCACCGCGTTCCTGGGCTACGTTCTGCCCTGGGGGCAGATGAGCTTCTCGGGCGCGACCGTCATCACTAACCTGTTCTCGGCGATCCCGGTTGTTGGCAACACGATCGTGACGTTGCTGTGGGGCGGCTTCGCCGTCGCCAACCCGACGCTGAACCGCTTCTTCTCGCTGCACTACCTGCTGCCGTTCGTGATCGTCGGTCTGGTGTTCCTGCACATCTGGGCGCTGCACATCCCGGGCTCGAACAACCCGCTCGGCATCGAACTGACGGCCAAGGATAAAATCCCGTTCCATCCGTACTACACGGTGAAGGATGCCTTCGGCGTCGGCGTGTTCCTGCTGTTCTACTTCGGCATCGTCTTCTACGCGCCGAACCTGCTGGGCGACGTCACCAACTACATGAAGGCCAACCCGCTCACGACGCCGCCGAACGTGGTGCCGGAGTGGTACTTCCTGCCGTACTACGCGATCCTGCGTTCGATCCCGAATAAGCTGCTCGGCGTCATCGCGATGTTCGGCTCTCTGTTGATCCTGTTCGTGGTTCCCTGGCTCGACACGTCGCGCATCCGCTCGGCAGTATTCCGTCCGGTCTACAAAGCCTTCTTCTGGGTGTTCGTGGTGGACTGCCTGGTGCTGGGCTACTGCGGCTCGCAGCATCCGGAAGGCCTGCCGCTGATCCTCAGCCGCGTCGGCACCGCGTGGTACTTCCTGCACTTCCTGATCCTGATGCCGGTGATCGGCTGGCTCGAGACGCCGAAGCCGCTGCCGGCCAGCATCAGCGAACCCGTTCTGAACCCCGCGGAGTAAGAACCATGCGTAAGTCAGTTCTGACCGCGATTGCCGCATTCGCGCTCGCCCTTCCGATCTCGGCGATGGGCGCCGAGGAGGAAATCCACCTGCCGAAGCAGACGTGGAGCTTCGACGGCGTGTTCGGCAAATACGACAAAGTGCAGCTTCAGCGTGGCTTCCAGGTCTACAAGGAAGTCTGCGCCTCCTGTCACTCGCTGCAGTACATCTCGTTCCGTAACCTCGAAGCGCTCGGCTATAGCGAAGGCCAGATCAAAGCCCTCGCCAACGAGTACGACATCGACGACGGCCCGGACGAGGCCGGCGATATGTTCAAGCGCAAGGGACGCCCGGCGGACCATCTGCCGAAGCCGTACCCGAACGACGCGTTTGCCCGCGCCTCGAACGGCGGCGCGCTGCCGCCGGACCTGTCGCTGATGGCCAAGGCCCGCGAAGGCGGTCCTGACTACATTTACAATCTGCTCCTCGGCTACGAAGACGCGCCGAAGGACATGACGCTGGCCGACGGGATGAACTACAACAAGTTCTTCCCCGGTCATCAGATCGCGATGCCGCAGCAGATCACCGATGGCCGCGTGACGTATGACGACAAGGAAACGCCGACCACGGCGGCGCAGATCTCCAAGGACGTAACCGCGTTCCTGATGTGGACGGCGGAGCCGAAACTCGAAATTCGTCATGCGACGGGCTTCCGTGTTCTGCTCTACACGCTGTTCTTCACGATTCTCGCTTACCTCCTGAAGCGCCGCATCTGGAGCCGCATCGAAAAGCACTAGTCCGCTTTTCGGTCTGCCAAGGTTCAAACCGCCGGCTCCCACGGGGCCGGTGGTTTTGCTTTGTGACCACGCCCTGAAATCCGCACGGGAACCGGCTGCGGCGGCGGCGTGGAAGCGCTAAGATCGCAGCGGAGGGTGAGCATGCGGGCGATCGGCGTGATGATTGCGTTACTGGCCGGTGTCGCGCCCGCGCGTGCGGCCGACCGCGACATCTCCGATCTGTTCGATCCTGCCGTCATCACGCGCAGCATCTGCAATCCCGATGACATATCGTCAACGCCGCGTGTCGGCCAGCAACTCGCCGCAGCGCCGTCGCAGGTGGTGAAAAAGGGCGAGCGCCCGCCGCTCTGGCCCGGCCTCGGCACGATCACTTTCAAAATATCCACGACCAAGCCGCTGGCGCAGGCTTATTTCGATCAAGGCCTGCGGCTGACGTATGCCTTCAACCACGGTGAGGCGATCCGCGCCTTCCGCGCCGCGCAGGAGATCGACAACAAATGCGGCATCTGCGCCTGGGGCGAGGCGCTGAACTGGGGTCCGAACATCAACGGGCCGATGCGGCCAGAGGACAACAAGTCTGCCGTCGAGGCGATGCAGCGCGCCAAGAAGCTGCTCAAGCGGGAAACGCCGGCGAAGGAACGCGCGCTGATCGAGGCGATCCAGACGCGCTATGCCGCCCAGGCGCCGAAGAAGCGCGACAAGCTGGACGCGGCCTACGCCGACGCGATGGCCAAGGCGTTGCAGGCGTTCCCGGCTGACGCGGACATCGCCGTCAACTTCGTCGAGGCGGCGATGGTCGCGTCGCCCTGGCCGTGGTTCGAGAAGCGGACCAACGAACCGCGCGGCCGAATCGGTGCGGCGACGGCGGCGGTCGAGAAAGTCCTGAAGGCCGACCCGCATCATGCGGCGGCCATCCACTACTACATCCATCTTTCCGAGATACCGGCGCCGGAAAAGGCGGAGCCCTATGCCAATGAACTCGCGAGCCTGATGCCGGGGGCGGGGCATATGGTGCATATGCCCTCGCACATCTTCCTGCGGCTCGGACGCTATAAGGATTCGCTGAACACGAACCTGGCAGCCGTGGACCTAGACGAGAAGTTCCTCGAAGCCGTTCCAGAGGCCGCGCGGGCCTATCGTCGCGGTCTGTTCCCCCACAACATCGACATGGCGATGTCCTCCGCGAGTTACGCCGGTGACGGCCGGAACGCGCTGGCGATGCAGCGCAAGATGCTCGAAGCGCTGCCCCCGACGGACACGAAAAATCAATTCTCGACCGCCGGCACCTACCTGCCGGTGCTGCGCTTCGCCGATGCCCTGACCATTCCGGAGCCCAAGAAGAAGGCGCCCTTCGCGCATATCGTGTGGCGTTATGCCCGCGGCTCAGCCTATGCGTGGCAGAAGAATATCGCCGCGGCGCGCAGCGAGCTCGATGAGCTCGTCAAGGAGCGCGCGAAATACATGAAGAAACAGGGCAGGAAGGAAGGCCCGGTGGTTGGCGCGGTGGTCGAACTCTCGGAGACGCTCCTGCGCGCGCGTCTCGCCGTCGCGGAAGGCGATCTCGGCGCGGCGAAAGGCCACCTTGAAGCGGCTGTCGAGATCCAGGAGCGCGACCAGCTTTATCGGGGCGATCCGCCGGTATGGGATATGCCCGCACATCACTACCTTGGCGTGCTATTGATGAAGATGAACCGGCCCGACGACGCCGCGCCTATGCTGCGTCAGGCGCTGGTCGATACGCCGAACAATGCCTGGACGCTGTACGCGTTGCGCCAGGTCTCGAGCCAGCTCGGCGACACGCTCGCCGCCGGGGAATACGCTAAGCTGTTTGCGAAGGCCTGGGCCGGCCAAGGTGCCCCCGATTTGGATAGGTTATAGCTCACATGCGAAGCATGCGGTTCCCGCGCGGTTCCAACGCCTATGCCGTCAAGGACGGCCGGAGCTATATCGTCGAGGAAGCCGCGGATGGGATGGTCTACTGCACCACCGACACGGGCGGTGAATACGAGTTTCCGGAAAGCGCACTGCTCAACGACGAAGAATGGAACTCGAAAAAAGGCGGCGGGGCCAGCGGTGGCGTCAATGCACGACGCGAAATCTCTTACGACCGCATCCAAAAGGCGCGGCACTATCTGCCCGCGGGTGAGAAACTGGATGCGACCGCGGCGGACAAAATGCTCGCCAAAGCGGATCGGCTCTCGCCAAGTCTCCTCGATTTCCTCGCGGTCACCGTGGCGGAACGCGTGCTGACCGAGCACAAGGACCAGGATCAGATTCCGAACCTATCGATCCGCAAATGCCGCGCCGTGTTCAATGCTGCGCCCCCGGCGGTGCGGGCGCGGCTGATGGCCGAGTTGCTTGGCGCGCGGGCCGATGCGCTGGTCAGTGCTGGCGGGATCGGCGACAACGTCCTGAAAGCGATGATCGCCAAAGGCCTGGAAAGCCAGGCTGAGGCATTCGAGGACTTCCAGGATCGTCCGTCGCGGTAACGCGCCGCGCCGTCAATTACGGCTCAAAGCCCGCGAGGACGATCGCCAGCATCGTGTAGAAGCCGATCGCCGTCACCAGTTCCACGGTCTGTTCCGTACCGAGCACGCGCACGGACTCGTCATGCGTCGCCTGCGACAAGGCCCGGGTCGTCATCATTTCCTTCGTAACCGCGTAGACCAGGCGTTCATCGTCACCCGAAAACGCGGGCAGGGCGCCGGCCCGCAACGCGGCGCAGATGTCGGGGTTCAATCCGGCGGCAATCGCACGTGGCTCGTGTGTGCGCCATTCGAAATCCGAAGCCCATTCCTTCGCGACGATCAGCACGCAGAGCTCATAGAGCTTGCGGTCGATCTTCCGTTCGTTGCGGAAGGCTTTGAGGATGCGTAGCGCCCCTTCGGCCACGCCCGGAAAATGCAGCAGGATGGGATAGGGGCCGCCCTCGAACGCATTACCCAGTTCGGCCGTGATGGCGTCGTAGGCGGTCCTCTGCGCTGGGGAGAGGTCTGCCGGTTTCAGATTTTGCAGGCGGGGGACGGTGGCGGTCATAAAAGAGCTCCAACGACAGCGGAAAGGGCGGACATCCTAGCCGCACGACCTCGCGGAGATATGGAAAAGAGCATGGCATCTGCGATGCCTTCACCTGCACCTGAGAGAACCCAGTGGGGGCGGCACAGCTTAGGATCATTACGTACGTTGCTGCGAATTGTGAGTTTGAGAAGCGATCCGAATGCACGCTTCACAAGCCGAGTTCCCGCAAGGTATGGTCCGGCCTCGCGGTCTTGGCGCCTTATTCCTCATGGTCACCTACGCTTCTGAAATTGCTCATTGGCCGGCGCTGGCGCTTGAGACGCTGCAGACGCTGCCCAACTTTGCGATCGCAACGCTGGCCGCGTTACCGGACGAATCCGCGATCATTTTGCGCCAGGTGATCGCCGATGAGAGGCTAAGCAACCTTGAGTTTGAGCACCTGCTGACGTCACTGCGCCGCTCCATTCGCGAGCAGGTCGCAATGGGTATCTCCGCGGCGCCGGTGCGGCCGCTTCTCTGCGGGCTTGCGATTCAAGGCTACCGTCACGGCTATCCTTTCCAGCATGCGCCGGGAGAGGATGAAAGTTCCGATCCGCTCATGCGGGCTTGCTACGCCCCATTGGAAGAGGAGCTTCCTGAGGATGGCGATCCTTGGATCGAGGCGCTCAACCGCGTGCACATTCGCGAGCCGTTGCGCCAGGACGATCTGGTGTTGACGCCAAAGTCCTTGGGCCCCGTGATGGATGCGGTGTCGCGGCGTGTGCGCGCGCAATACGAGGAACATCCCTACCCCCATTGGTGGCGTCAGGGGATCACGAACGTGGCCCCGGAAAGAACGGGCACGATGCTTGTCGCGGGCTGTGGCACCGGGCAGCAGCCAATCGGTCTGGCGCAGCACTTCCCGAACATGCAGATCACCGCCGTGGATCTGAGCCGCGCCAGCCTCGGCTACGCAATGATGCGTGCGGAAGACTTCGGCATCACGAATATCGACTGGGTGCATGGTGACCTGCTCGATATTGGCCGCCTGGGGAAGACGTTCGATACGATCACCTGCGTCGGTGTGTTGCATCACATGCGCGATCCGGCGGCAGGATTGAAAGCGCTGGCCGCGGTGCTGAAGCCGGGTGGAGATATCAAGTTCGCCGTTTATCCGAAGTCATCGCGCGGTAGCGTCGTGGCCGGCATTGCGCTGCGCGGTCAGTTGCGGGTCGCGCCCACGCCGGACGGTATTCGCGCCTTCCGTCAGGTCGTTGCCAGTCTGCCGCCGCAGCATGCCGCGCGGAAGTTGGCGAAGTCGGGCGAATTCTATTCGCTGCAATCCTGCCGCGACATGGTCTTCGACGAACAAGAACACCGCTTCGACATGCCGATGCTGAAGGCCTTGATCGCGGGAAGCGATCTCGAGTTCGTCCTGATTCAGTCGGCGCCAAAGATGCAGGAAATGTTCCGGAACATGTTCCCCGGTCGTGCCGTGGAAACCGACCTGGACGCCTGGCAGGAATTCGAAGCGAAGTATCCCGGCTGCTTCCGCAATTTCTATCGCGTGATTATGAGAAAGCCCGCTTAAGGCTTCGCCTCACACGTTGAACAGGAAGTGCAGCACGTCACCGTCCTGCACTTCGTATTCCTTGCCTTCCTGGCGCATCTTGCCCGCGTCTTTCGCGCCCTGTTCGCCGTTCAGCGCGACATAGTCGGCGTAGGCGATCGTTTCGGCGCGGATGAAGCCCTTCTCGAAGTCGGTGTGGATGGCCGCTGCGGCGCCGGGACCTTTGGTCCCGCGCTTGATCGTCCAGGCGCGCGTTTCCTTCGGGCCGACGGTGAAATAGGTGATGAGTTCGAGCAGGCTGTAGCCCGCGCGGATCACCTGCGCGAGGCCGGTCTCTTTCAGGCCCAGGCTTTCGAGGAACTCTTTCTGCTCGGCGGGATCGTTGAGCTGAGAGACTTCGGCTTCGATGGCGGCGGAAATGATCACCATCGCCGCGTTCTCGGCTTTGGCTTTCGCTGCGACCTTGGCGGAGAACGCGTTGCCGGTTCCGGCCGCGGACTCTTCGACGTTGCAGGCATACAGCACCGGCTTGCCGGTGAGCAGTTGCAGGCCGTTGAAGATCTTCTTCGCCGCCGGCTCGGTGGGCATCGCCGTGCGCGCGGGCTTGCCGTCGCGCAACGCCACCAACACCGGCTCCACCACCGCCAGAAGTTCCTTGGCTTCCTTGTCGCCGCTCTTGGCTTTCTTCGCGGTCTGGTCGGCACGACGCTCAAGGCTGTCGAGATCGGCGAGCATCAGCTCGGTCTCGACCGTCTCTGCGTCGCGCACGGGGTCGATGCCGCCTTCGACGTGGGTGATGTTCTCGTCCTCGAAGCAGCGCAGCACATGCACGATGGCGTCGACTTCGCGGATGTTGGCGAGGAACTGGTTCCCTAAGCCTTCGCCCTTGCTGGCGCCGCGTACGAGGCCGGCGATGTCGACGAACTCCAGTTGGGTGGGGATGGTCTTCTGCGACTTACCGATGCGCGCCAGGGTGTCGAGGCGTTCGTCTGGCACTGCGACGCGGCCGACGTTCGGTTCGATGGTGCAGAACGGGAAGTTGGCGGCTTGGGCCGCCGCCGTCGCCGTCAACGCATTGAACAGGGTCGACTTGCCGACATTGGGCAGACCGACGATACCGCAATTGAAACCCATCGAACTTACGTCTCCGCTGTCCCGTTCGTTTCTTTGTCTTTGTCTTTGTCTTGGTCTTTTTCTTTATCGGCCTTCGGCGTCTTGACCGGCGGCGGCTTCAGCTTGACCGCCAGTCGCGTCATGAACCGGTTGCCGTCGCCGTTGCCGCGCAGTTCCACCGCGAGGCCGGGCGCGCCTTCGGCGATTCCCTCGAGCAGCAGTTCCAGCCATTTGGCATCGCCCTTGCCGAAGTCCGACAGCACATGCCCGTGCACGCGTTCCTTGCCCGGATGGCCGATGCCCAGGCGCACGCGCCAATAGTCCGGGCCGATATGGGCATCGATCGATTTGATGCCGTTGTGTCCGGCGCTGCCACCGGCTTTCTTCACGCGTACTTTGCCGGGTTCGAGTTCGATCTCGTCGTAGAAGACGATCACGTTCTCCGGCGCCAGCTTGAAGAAGCGCATGGCTTCGCCGACCGCCTGGCCGGAGAGGTTCATGTACGTGCTGGGTTTCAGCGCCAACACTTTCTCGGGGCCAAGCTGACCGTCGGCGGTCTCGCCCTGAAAACGCTTACGCCACGGCGAGAAGTTTTGGCGCGCGGCGATCGCGTCCACGGCCATGAAGCCGATGTTGTGGCGATTGTTGGCGTAGCCTGCGCCGGGATTGCCCAGGCCGACGAGCAGCAACATGGCTCGAGTCCCCGAAAGGCAAATAGCGGCGCACAGGATCGACAGGAAGATCGCGGTGGACGGCCGGTGCGAACACCGGCCGTCCGATCCGGACTACTTCTTCTTGGCGGCCGGAGCAGCGGCAGCCTTGGCACCCGCGGCCGGAGCCGCAGCACCCTTGGCACCAGCGGCCGGCGCGGCAGCGCCCGCAGCGGCACCAGCGGCGGCCGCAGGAGCGGCACCTTCGGCGGCAGCGGCCGGCGCGGCGGCGGCTTCTTCTTCCGCCGTCATGACGGTCGGCGGCGCGATCGTGCAGATCGTGAAGTTACGCGCGATCGTCGGTTTGATGCCGTTCGGCAGCGCGACCGAGTTGATGTGCACGCTGTCGCCGATCTTCAGACCGGTCAGATCGATGTCGATGTGATCCGGCAGATCGTCCGGCTTGCCGCGCACTTCGATGTCGTGACGCACGATGTTGATGACGCCGCCGGCCTTGATGCCCGGCGAGGCCGCTTCGTTCAGGAAGCGCACCGGCACCGGCACGCGGACCAGGGTGTTCTTCTCGATGCGAAGGAAATCGACGTGGATCGGCTGGTCGGAGATCGGGTCGAGCTGCACATCCATCGCCATGGTGCGCTGCTTCTTACCGTTGATTTCGACCTCGAAGATGTTGGTCTTGAAGGCCGGATCGTGCATCAGAGAGACGAGAATCTTGGGTTCGAGGGCGATCAGCGAGGCTTCTTGCGAGCCGCCGTAAATCACGCCGGGGACGAGGCCCTGACGACGTGTTGCACGAGCTGCCCCCTTACCTGCCCGATCGCGCCCCTGCACTGCTAGCGTGCTGGTGGTCGGCATTGTAGTTCTCCTTTAGGGTCAAGGCATTAGCCGGGGCTTCCGGCAACGCCGGCGCGGCCTCCAGGGGTGCCGCTGCCGTCCCGTCAGGCACCTGCCGACGGAACCGGCGGGGTGTACACGGGGGCGCAGGGAAAGGCAAGGCGGGGTGGATTGGGGTATAGTCGCCCCAGAAGCCCCTAGATGGGGTCTGGAGACCCGCAATGAACACCCACATGGACCTCGGCCGTCACCTTCCCTCCCGCATGGGATTCGCACTCCTCGTCCTGGCGGCGCATGTCTTGGCCTTCGGCCTGTTCCGCCTGGCAACGCCCGCCGGACTGGAACCGTCCGCCGAGATCCCCCTGACCTGGGTGATCCTGCCGGTGCCGTCACAGCCCGCCGTGGTGCCCCCGCCAGTTGCAAGTGCTCCGACCCCAGGGGCGGCGAGAACGCCGGCGGTGCTTCCCAAGACGCAGGAGATTCCTGGCCGCGCGGACCTCGGGTCACGGATGCCGGCCGGGCAAGCCAAGCCCAACCTCTGCGGTCAGCCGTCGCCCAAGGGCACGGATCCATGCCCGGCGCTGCATGCCAGCTTGCCCGACGCGAAACTGCCGCCGCGCCAGCCGACCGAGGCGGAGAAGAAGCGCGCGCAAGACTTGGCGCGCGAGCTCGCCGTCCAGAACGCGCCGATGCGCCTGCCCTGTGTCGCCGGACCCATGGTCGATCCGCTGTGTCTCGGCATGCAGGTGCTGCACGGATTTAAGGTGTCGAGCTACGCCGACATGTCCGACACGCCGTATTCCGATCCCCGCAAGAACACGACTAAGTCGCAATACTGGGCGAAAGCGCCGCAGGATCGGTGGCGCCATCCGCCGGCGCCAGGAGTGCCGTCGAACGAGTACCTGGCGCTCGCCGGCGGTGGAAAGCGGAAGTAGCGGCCCGGCCTACTCGAACAGGCTGGAGACCGAGGTCTCTTTGCTGATGCGGTAGATGGCTTCGGCCATCAACGGCGCGATCGACAGCTGGCGGATATTGTCGGCCAGGCGCACGGCTTCGGTCGCCTGGATGCTGTCGGTGATCACCAGTTCCTTCAGCGGCGAGGCGGTGACGCGGCCCACGGCGCCGCCCGACAGCACGCCGTGCGTCACATAGGCCGACACATCTTTCGCGCCCTCGTTCATCAGCGCCACGGCGGCATTGCACAGGGTGCCGGCCGAATCGACGATGTCGTCGACCAGGATGCAGCGACGTCCGCTGACTTCACCGATGATGTTCATCACTTCCGACACGCCCGCCTTTTCGCGGCGCTTGTCGATGATGGCCAGGTCGGCGTGGATGCGCTTGGCGATGGCGCGGGCGCGGATCACGCCGCCCACGTCCGGCGAGACGATCACGGGCTTTTCGCCCTTGAAGCGTTCCTCGATGTCGTCGGTGAACACCGGCGCGGAATAAAGGTTGTCGAGCGGGATGTCGAAGAAGCCCTGGATCTGGCCCGAATGCAGGTCCAGCGTCAGGACGCGGTTCGCACCGGCATGGGTGATCAGGTTCGCCACCAGCTTGGCGGTGATCGGCGTGCGGCCCCCGGTCTTACGGTCCTGGCGGGCATAGCCGTAGTAGGGGATCACGGTGGTGATGCGGCGCGCGGAGGCGCGGCGCAGGGCGTCCAGCGTGATCAGCAATTCCATGATGTTGTCGTTCGCGGGATAGCTCGTCGCCTGGATGACGAACACGTCCTCGCCGCGCACGTTCTCATGGATCTCGGCGAAGATCTCCATATCGGAGAAGCGCTTCACGCTGGCATTGGTCAGCTGCAGGTGCAGGCAGGCGACAATCGCCTCCGCCAGCGGTCTGTTGCTGTTGCCGGCCAGAATTTTCATGTGGGGACCCCTGAAAGCGCGGCGGAAATTAACAACCCCTCCGAGCCCTGTAAACCAGAGTCAGAGAAGTGCTTTCACGTCTCGCTCAAGGCTTGGCTTGGCCTTGAGTCGAGGCTTGTCCCGGCGGCGGGAGCTGTGACGACAGAAGCGTTGCAAGCTGGGGTTGGGCGGCGGAGGCGATGGAAAAGGCCGTCGGTCCCCAGACGCCATCGAGTGCGCCAGCCGGGATCGTGTTCTCCAGATGCAGCTGGCCGAGTTCGCGGCCATCGCGCAAAACCGCGCGCCAAGTGATGACCACGTCCTGCTGGGACAGATCGTGCAGCGTGACCTTGATCGCCGAGAGCAGGGTGATGTCGGGGGTGATGTCGTCGCGTTTGAAGCCGGCCTCGGCCATCGCCTGCATGATGGCCAGACGCAAGGATTCGGCCCCATCGCCCGGCGCGCCGTCCACGGCTTTCACGGACAGGGTCGGCAGCACGGCCTTGGCCGCGGCCGGCGCCTGGCCGGGCGGCGGCGGCGCGGTGTCGGTCAGGCCCATGGCGTAGGCGATGTGTTGGGCTGTCTCCGCGGCGACCGAGACGGTGCCTTCGGGCGGAACGCGAACGGTCTGTGTGAACTCCGTCAGTCGCACGCCGCGTCGCGAGCGCAGCGACCACTGCACGTCGAACTGCTCGCCGCCCGGCGAGGTGACCGAAGCGCCGGCGCGGCCCGTCAGCTGGAAGCCCAAGGGGCCGGCGTGTTGCACCGGCTCGGCCGGGATTTCGAGATCGAGCAGGCGTTCCGCCACCGCGCGCGTGACTTTCCCAGAGAGATCGGGCGCAAGGCCCTGCACCGGCAAAATCTCGACACCCATCGCCGCCGGCACGTCGATCAGCGGATTGTCGGTGGAGACTTTGGGCGTGCCGCGGAACGGCTGCGGTGCGTTGCCGCAGGCTGTCAGTGCGCCGAGAAGCGCAAGCAGAGCGAAGACGCGAAAGGCGCGGATCATTCAGGCCGCCGTTAAGCTGATAGCGGACAACTGGCGGCCGTAATCGGGCTCGCCGCGCAAGGTCATCCGCCGATAGCTGAAGAAATGCGCCTCGTCGGCCATCGTGTCGCTGCCCTGCACCGTGACGTTGGCGATGCCGCTCGCGCGCACCATGTCGGCGACGAACAGCGGCAGGTTGAAATGCGGCTTGGCGCGGCTGATGTCGAAATACGTCGCGAAGTCCGGATCGCGCGCCAGGAACTGGTCGCGGAAATCCGGACCGACTTCATATGAGGCGGGCCCGATGCACGGGCCCACAGCGGCGACGATGCGCGCCGGGTCGGCGCCGAGTTCGCGCATCGCATCGACCGTCTTGCCGACGACACCGAAAGCCGCGCCGCGCCAACCCGCATGCGCCGCGCCGATCACGCTCGCGGTCTCGTCGGCGAACAACACCGGCGCGCAGTCGGCGGTGAGGATGCCCAGCGCGCAATTCGTGCGCCGTGTCACCATGGCGTCGGCGATGGGCGCATCGGCCCAGCTCCAAGGCTCGTCCACAATCACCACATCCGGCGTGTGTTTCTGCTTCACCGTGACCAGCACGCTGGCTTCGACAGACGTGCGGCAGCGGTGCCGCGCGGCATCGACGGCGGCGGTTTCTTCCGGTGTGTGATAGGCGCAGTTGGCTTCGCCGCGCGTCTCGTCCGTCATGGCGTTGCGCGTGAAGAAGCCGTGGCGTACGCGCGGCAGCACGGCCAACGCGGGCACGCGAAAGACGGTGGCATTGGAGAGCGCGGCGGCGTCGGTCATGGGCCGGCATCCTGCGCGAAACCTTCGAGCCGCGCCAGTGACGGATGTGCAAAGGCCATGACCTTGAATAGCAGGCCCATCCCGTCCGGCGCGCTCAGGCGCTGTGCCGCGGCGGCGATTGCGGCGGCCTCGTTGGCCGGCTTGCCGCGCGTGAGTTGCGCGACCCGCATGGTTAGTCCCAGGCCGGCGAGCCAGCTGCCTTGCGGTTCGGGACCGAGGGCGCGCAAACCCGCCGCGCGCGCGATGCGCCCCAGGTGGCCGAAATCGACATGGGCGGTGAGATCGGCGCGGCCGAGATCGTCCAGCACACGGTGATAGCGATGCGCCTTCACCGCCTGCAAGGTGTCGCCGGTCGCCGGTCCGACATAGCCATAGTCGATGAACAGCGCCGCGCCGCCCTCGCGCATCAGGCGCGCGGCCAGATCGTGCATGAACGCATCCACCGTCGGCGACCGCTCGATCAGCGTGCCGTCGTCGCAAGGCTCCGGCGCGCCCTGCGGTGCTGTCCCTAGGCGATCGGTGAAGATGAACGCGTCATCCATGACATCGACATGACGCTCCGCCCAGGCACCGTTAGCGCGGACGTATTGCTTGATCGGCAGCGCATCGAGGAATTCGTTCGCGACCAACAGCGTCGGGCCCGGCGGCACGTCGGCGAGATCGTCATGCCAGATCGGCGCGACGCCCTTCAGGGCCTCGGCCTGGCGCGCGCGCAAGGCTTGGCTGCGTTCGATCAGATGAACCCGTGCGGCATCGCGGAACCCTTTCACGCGCGCGGCGGCGCGCAGCAGGTCCGCCATCAACGTGCCACGCCCGGGTCCGCATTCGATCAGGCGGAAAGACGCGGGCGAGCCCATCTGCTGCCAGGTGACCGCGCACCACAGGCCGATGAGTTCGCCGAAAACCTGGCTGATCTCCGGCGCGGTGGTGAAGTCGCCGTCCGCGCCGATCACGTTGCCTTGGGCGTAATAGGCTTCGGCGACCGCCGCCATCACGACGTCGAGGGGCAGGGGGCCTTCGCGTTCAATCCGTGCGGCGAGGTCTTTGGCGACGGGGCTGGCGACGGCGCTCGGCGCCATTTAAGCAGGCGCGCCGGGCAGCGGCTTGGCACGCCAGATGAAGACGATGCCGATCAGGATCATTGGCGCCGACAGCCATTGCCCCATCGTCGTGCCGCCCGGCAGGAAGCCGATGAAGGAATCCGGCTCGCGGAAGAACTCGCCGATGATGCGCGCGAGGCCATATCCGATCCAGAACACGCCGGTGATGATGCCAGGCCGGAAGCGGATCTTCGGGCTCTGCCAGAACAGGCGCAGCACGATCAGCAGCACCAGGCCTTCCATGAAGGCTTGATACAGCTGGCTGGGATGACGCGGCACGTCGCCGCCGTTGGGGAACACCATCGCCCACGGCACGTCGGGCGCGGTGCGGCCCCACAGCTCGCTGTTGATGAAGTTCGCGAGCCGCCCAAGACCAAGTCCGATCGGCACCACGCAAGCGACTTGATCGGCGAAGTACCACAAGTTCACGCGGATGTGCCGCGCGTAGATGATGATGGCGATCACGACGCCGATGAGTCCGCCGTGGAAGGACATGCCGCCCTCCCAGGTCTTCACGATATCGGCCGGGTGGGAGAAGTAGAACGCGGGCTTATAGAACAGCACATAGCCGATGCGTCCGCCCAGGATCACGCCGGCCATCGCCCAGATGAAGAAGTCATCGGCCTGCTGCGGCGTCATCAGCGCCGGCGGCGCTCTTACCAATTGGCGGATGTAGTACAGCCCGCCGAACAGCCCCGCGATGTAAGCCAGAGCATACCACCGGACCGCGACGGGGCCGAACTGGATCAGGATGGGGTCGATATTGGGAAATGCGATGGCGAACATGCCCAAGGTTATGCCCAATCCCGCGCACATCGCCAACGGCTGTTGCACAAGCCGGCGCGCAATCCGATATTGAAGGCGCAACAGGAGTGTCCGTTATGCAAAGCCAGAACCGTATCTTCGATGATCTCGCCAAAGTCGCCGGTGGTGCGTTGGGCGCGTTGTCCAGCTTGCGTCAGGAAGTCGAGGGCATGGTGCGCGAGCGTGTCGAACGCTTCATGGCCGACAACAACATGGTGCCGCGTGAAGAGTTCGAGGCGGTGAAAGCCATGGCGGCGGAAGCGCGTCTGCAGCAGGAAAAGCTCGCCGCGCGCGTCGACGCGCTCGAAGCGCAATTGGCGGCGAAGAAGCCCTAAGCGGCGACGCATCAGCGTCACAAATCTGTGGATAACCACGCCCGAGTCGCCGGATTCGGCCCGACTCGAAGCGACTCCGCAGGAATCCTGGCATTTTGTGTTGCTGGACCCCACCCCCTACTATATCTTGAAGCCCTCTACAGATCGTTAGTTGTGGGGCTTGGGCCTCCGGTCCAGGCCTCGGGGAGAGGGGGATCTCGATGCTGTCAGAAAAGCTCCGGCGGAGCACCCCGCGCGCCGCCAATCCCATGGACATGATCGAAGAGGCCGTCGGCGCGAAAGAGTGGGTCTTTGACCGCCGCTGCGACACCGAACTCGCCGTCGAGGCCCCCGGCACCTGGTGCGACTACGGCATGTTCTTCGCCTGGTCCGAAGAACTCAACGCCCTGCACTTCTCCTGCGCGCTCGACATGCGCGTCCAAGCCAAACTGATGCCGCAAATCTACGAGCTGCTCGCCAAGCTGAACGAGCGGCTGTGGATGGGCCACTTCGCCATCTGGGTCGAAGAAGGCATCCCGATGTTCCGCCACACCGTGCGCCTCCCGCACGGCATCGAGCCGGAATCCATCGACGACATGATGGACCTCGCGATGGCCGAGTGCGAACGCTACTACCCGGCCTTCCAGTTCGTGATCTGGGGCGGACGCACCGCCGCCGCCGCGATTGCCAGCTCGTTGCTGGATACCGTCGGCGAGGCGTGAGCTGAGTCTGTCGGAAGCGTTAGCGCGTCCCTAGTGAGGTTCAGCGAATTTCGCTAAAGTCGTATCAGTGGGAGTGACCGATGCGAATGCCTCGTACTCTATGCATGATTGTCAGCGCTCTGCTGACGTTTGCTGTCTCCCAAGCTCTCTGCGCGGATATCACCGTGAAAGTCGAACCGGTCGTCGGCACGGACGAGCGATCGAGAATCGTGCGCGAGTTTTGTTCGAAACCCGAGCAGGCGATGGAGGTCGTGGCGGCCGATGGCACGAAAGAGTTGGCCAGAAGCTCTATCTGCAGCGCCGGTCAGGCGAACGTCCAGCTTGTCGAAGACAGTAGCGGGCGGCGCTACGCAGTCCTCGAATACGCAAACACTCACGGACCGAGCTTCGGAGGGTACGAACTGCAGGTCTACCGCATTGATCAGGAACTGATCGAGATTGCCGTATTTCGATTGCCGAAAGAAGCCGGAAGTAGAAAGGCTACGGTCTCTGCAGGATCGTCAGGCTTTCGTTTCGCTATCCCCGGACATGCGCCTGCGAGCCGGGGGCAAAAGGCTTGGATTGATCCGCCCGTCGTCACCGCTGCGCGAAAAAATAACGAGGAGTTGCCGCGGGTCGTTCTTGAGCACCCCGATTGGAGCAACAGCCCTTGTCGATCCTTTGCCACCGACCTCACCACCATTGTGTTGGATATACCCGGACGCCAAGCGCTTCGGTTCAATCTGTGTATACCTATGGTGGGAATGCGGCGCATGCTTATCGCGGTGAGAATGGGCAGATCTATGTTTCGGTTGAATACCCGACGGCACACTCCAGCCCATCGTCGGGTCATAGCCTGAGAATCTTCAGGATCGATGGAAGCAAGTTTACTGAAGTGGCGGACGTAGTCATTTCTTGGCTAACGTCCTTCACCTCATGGTTCACCTACGAGTATACGATGGCTCCCGCGCCGAAGGGCGGCTTACTGCTGCAAATGCACGGGCTGCCTCCCGACCCCGGCGAGGATCGATGCTGTTTGCCGTCCTATACGGATCAAAGCCTTTGGATTGATCCGCCGTGAGGCGTGCTACCGACCACGTCGCCAGGGCTCTTCGGCGAGCGTAAGTTCACCGACCGTCCCACGACGCTCAAGGCGTCCGCTCTTCAGCACGCCGTCAAACCATGGGCCTGGGCTCTCTGTGTTGAAGAACTAGCGGGGTGCGTAAGGAATCTGCCCATTGATGGCGCCCTCAATTCGCGACTTTGCAAAGTCGTTGATGCGGTCCCAGGCCACACGATCATCGGGAGCCATATTGTTTGGATCATCGTTAAAATGAGGATTTCCAACCCCGTCAAATTGATAGGCACCGCCTGCGGTTTTCTGAAAAAGAACGTCGCGCAGGTTATCGGGAAAGCCGCGAGTGCCGACCCGATTGAGGGCAGCGTCCGCAACGACTGGCCATCCATCCTTCAGCCCTCGCGATTCCGCGTAGATCATGCGCGCGTATGGCTCGACGTCGTCGAGGCTAAAGGACGTTCTGAAAGGCAAGTTCGCGTTGCCTAGTGCATGTGGATCGACGGCCGGAGCTTCGAAGGTGGGATGAAAGTCTTCGAGGCTTCGGGGCAACGGTAATGATTCGCTCGCGTCATCGGCAAACTCCATCTGCCCCGTTCGCGGGTTCACGCGGTTACGCCCGCTGGCGACGCGCAACGATGCCGGGTCGATGCCGTGCTCAGTGGCAAGGTCTCCAGGTAGCGCATCACCTCCGGTGTCTGCATCCAGGCGGGGATGACCATCTCGCCGGGTGTCAGGTGGGCGATCTCCGTGTCGCCGCCACGTCCCTGCAAGGCGAGCATCTGGGCTTGGAGCCGCTGGAGCGCCTTGGGTTCGCGCCGGGGGTCGATGGCGGCGATGTGCTGTTGCGCCGCGCGCAGGTATTCCTGGCGCATGCCGCCGTCGCCGGCGTCGCGGGCTTGGTTCAACGCGGCCTGCGCTTGGGTCGCCGGGCTGTCCGGGGTGGCGTCGAGGATGCGCATGATCTCCTCGGCCTGGGCTTCGATCGATTTTTTCTTCATCCGTTCGTCCTGTCTGTTGCGCGCCGGGAGTGGCGCTTGAGACAGAAGGTCGAATTAGCGCGAGAATCCGTAAAGCCTCAGGGTCCCTGCATCGCGATTGCAAGCGGTTAGGCCGCACAAATGCAGGCGCCGCGAGGGACTGACACGTTGGGCGCCGAAACGACTCGCGCCGCTCCGCGCAAGGTCATCATCCGCTGGCGTGCCGCGCGCGCGATGCTATGCTCGACGCCATGCGTGGAACCATCCTTCTCGTCGGCTGCGGCAAAATGGGCGGCGCTCTGCTTGAGGGCTGGTTCAAGCGCGGCACCAATCCTGTCGACGTGATGGTGGTTGAGCCCGCCGGCCGTGGCGAAGTCGCGCCCTGCGGCAAGCACCCGGCGCTCACATGCCTCGCCAAGCCCGGCGACATCCCGCGCGATTTCCATCCCGACGTCGTCGTCTTCGCGGTGAAGCCGCAGATCTTCGATCAGGCGATCCCGGAATACCGCCGCTTCGACCGTGCGGTGTTCCTGTCAGTGATCGCCGGCAAGACGACCAGCGCCCTGCGCGCCCACCTTGGCGAGAAAGCCGAGATCGTGCGCGCCATGCCCAACACGCCCGCCGTCGTCGGCCAGGGCATCACCGTCTGCTACGCCGCGCCGGGGCTGGATCAGCTCCATCACAAGATTGCGGAGGTCCTGCTCTCCGCCGTCGGGCGCGTCAGCTGGATCACCGACGAAAGCCTGATGGACGCGGTCACCGCCGTTTCGGGCAGTGGCCCGGCCTACGTGTTCCTGCTGGCGGAATGCATGGAGGAGGCGGGTGTCGCCGCCGGCCTGCCGCGCGAACTCGCGGCCGAGCTCGCGCGCGCCACCGTCGCCGGCGCCGGCGCCATGCTGCACGAGCTGAAAGACCCGGCCTCGACCTTGCGCACCAACGTCACCAGCCCCGGCGGCACCACCGCCGAGGCGCTGAAGGTGCTGATGGGCAGCGACGGGTTGCAGAACCTGATGACCCGCGCCATCGCCGCCGCCACCGAACGCTCACGCGAACTCGGCCGCTAGCCCGCTCGCGCCAGATGCCCGTCAGAGGTGGTTGATCTCCGCCGCGCGCGGTGGAAACATCCCGACATTCGTTTCAGGAGGCCACCATGGCCCGTAAGCCACGCACGTCGAAGTCCGCTCCCAAAGCCGCCAGCAAGTCGGCCGCCTCCGTCGATCCCATCGTGCAAGCCACGCTCAGCGAAGCCGCGACCCTCGGCTGGCGCGACGTGACCTTGACCGCTGTCGCGAAACAGGCGGGTATCAGCCTCGGCGAGCTGCTGATCGAAGCGCCGACCAAGGCGCATCTCATCTGCCGTTTCATCGGCCATCTCGACCGCGCAACCTTGGCCAACGTGACCGCGCCGGACCTGTCGCAGTCCCCGCGCGATCGCGTGTTCGAGGTCTTGATGCGCCGCTTCGATGCGCTGCAGCAGGTCCGCGACGGCGCGCTGGCCATCGCGCACGGCGCCATGCGCGATCCCGGCACGGCCGTGGTCGTAGGCACGCGCACCAATCGCTCCGCCGCGGCGATGCTCGGTGCGGCCGGCATCTCGGCGGAAGGCCCGTTGGGCTGCCTGCGGGTGCAGGGCCTGAAGGCGATCCTTCTCGCCGCCGCCCGCGCCTGGGCGAAGGACGACACCGAGGACATGGCCAACACCATGGCCGCGCTCGACAAGGCGCTGCGTCAGGCCGAGCGTGTGTTGAGCTTCAATCCGCTGCGCCGCCGGCGTGAGGAAGCTTCTTCCGATCAAGCAGCATCAGCGTAGTCTGCAGCACGATCGCCAGCGTGCCGTTGGCGATCAACGCCGTGCGGATACCGAGCGTATGCGCGACGGTCCCCGTCGCCAGCGCGCCGATCGCCATGCCACCCCGGATCGCCAGCATGTACAGGCTCACCGCCTGACCGCGCAGCTCCGGCGCGGCCAGGGTCTGGATTTGCGCATTGGCGGAGATGTTGCTGGTCGTCATGCCGAAGCCCGCGACGAACAACAGCGGCGGCAGCAGGCCGAATATTGGGTTGATCCCGCAGGCCACCACGGCAAGGCCATACACCGCCGCTAACGGTGCCATCAGCTTCGCATGCATATGGGCGCCCGCGCCCAGCAACAGCACCGCGCCCGCCACGCCGCCCGCGCCGAAGACGGTGATGGCGGTGCTGAACCCGGTGACTGCCTTGGAACGCCTCGCGCACCAGGACCGGCACGAAGCCGCTGAGCGGAGCACAGAACATGCTGGTGATCATGACCGTCATCAACGGCCGGCGCAGCGCAGGGTCGTGCAACACCGCCTTCGCGCCGACGAACAACGTCGTGCGGTCCAACGTGCGCCCGGCGCCGGCGGTCTTGGTGAATTTCGGCAGCGCCCATAGCGCCACGGCGATGAACGGGATGTAGGACGCGGCACTCAAGGCGAAGCACGCGACCGCGCCGGCGGTCGCCATCAACACACCGGCAATGGCGGGCCCGAGCACGCGCGAGAGATTGAACTGGATCGAGTTCAGCGCCACGCCCTTGCCGATCTGCTCGCGCGGCACCAACAGCGGCACGATGGACTGGAAGGCGGGCATCGACAGCGCATCGGTGATGCCAACCACCGCCGACAGCCCAATCACCATCCACGGGTTCACGCTGTCGGTGAGCAGAAGCACGACCAGGATCGTCGGACACATCATCTGGATCGACTGACAGATGGCGATGACGCGGCGGCGGTCGCCGCGATCCGCCAGCACGCCGCCGATCAACGTCAGCACGAAGGCCGGCGCGGTGAGGGCGAAGTTGTCCAGCCCGATCATGAACGACGACGCGCCGAGGTTCAGCAATAGCCACGGCTCAGCGATCAGCTGCGCCCAGGTGCCCAGATTCGCGGCGAAGGTGGCGAAGAAGAACGTGCCGAAGCGGCGCGAGAACAATAGGCGCGCGGACTCCGCGAAGTTGCCGGCTGACAAGGCACGGGCATTCGCGGGCGGTGGCGTGGCGGGGTCCTGTTCGGCCATTCAGGGCGAAACGCGGCGGCGGCTATAACGGCACGCGCAGGGTGGCGCGCAGGCCGCCGAGCTTGCTGTCGTCCAGCACGATGTCGCCGCCCATCCCGCGCATGATGTCGCGCGCGACCGTCAATCCCAGACCGATGCCGCCGGTGCGCGGATTGCGCGAGACATCGAGCCGCGTGAACGGACGGAACACGACCTCGCGCTTCGCCTGCGGGATGCCCGTGCCGTTGTCGTCAATATGCACTTCGATGGTGCGGCCGACGCGCTCGGCATGGATTTCCACCACGGTGCCATAGCGCATCGCGTTGCCGATCAGGTTGCCCAGCGCGCGCTCGAAGGCCAGCGGCTTGAGCTTCAGATCGCGCGGCAGGTCCGCGCCGAGGTTCAGCTCGACAATCCGGCCTTCGCGACGGAAGCGGGCGACGACCGTTTCCAGCAACTCCGACAGATCGATCGGGGTTGTCTCCTCCGCGCCCTCGCCACGGGCGAAGGCGAGGTAGCCGTCGAGCATGCGCTCCATTTCGGTCAGGTCGTCTGTCAGCGCGGCGATATCGTCTTCCGCGGCGTTCGGCATCATCGCCAGCTGCAGTTTCATGCGCGTCAGCGGCGTGCGCAGGTCGTGCGACACACCCGCCAGCATCTCGGTGCGTTGCGCCAGCTGGCGGTGGATGCGGCTGCGCATGATGTTGAACGCGCGCTGCACCTGGCGCACCTCGAACGCGCCCTCTGGCGGGAACTCGGGTACGTCGCGGCCTTTGCCGATCTCCTCGGCGACCTGCGCCAGGCGGCGCACACTCTGCACCTGGCCGCGCAGGAACACCGCCGCAACGCCGAACAGCAGCATCGACGAGCCGGTCATCCAGATGACGAAGATGTAGGTGGTGGAGGTGAACACGCGCGCGCGGGGCGCCAGCACACGCAACACGCCGTCGGGCATCTGCACATCGATGACGATCTGCTTGGACGTGCGGTAGGCCGCGATGTCGACGTGGAACGGCACATGCAGCTTGTCCCACAGCATCTCTTCGACCGCGTCGTCGGCATCTTCGGCGCGCGCGACCACGCCGGTGGAATTCAGCGTGCGACCGGGTTCGACCTTCGCGGTCAGTTCCATGGCGCGGCGTGCGTTCTCAAGCACGATCTCGCGGCTCTCCGGCGGGACCTCGCGCACCAGTTCGTAGATCGCGGCCACGTCGCCGGCGAGCCCCGCCGCCATGCGGCGCGACACCGTATACATGTGGTTGTCGTAGAAGATGTAGGTGGAGATCACCTGCACCAGGATTAGCGGCACGACGATGGCCAAGCCGGCGCGCGCCATCAGGGTCGGCGGCATCAGCTCATCGGGCGACAGCGTCTCGACACGCTTCAGCCACTTGCGGAAGCCGCGCGGCGCCGCAGGTGTCGCCGAAGGACGAGCGCCGATCTGCGCGCCGTCATCCATCAGTCGGTCCTCAGGACGTAACCGGTGCCGCGCACGGTCTGCAGGTAACGCGGCTGGCGCGGATCGGGCTCGATCTTGCGCCGAAGCCGCGTGACTTGCACGTCGATCGTGCGGGAATTGATGTCGTCGCCGGCCACCGACAGCGCGCTGCGGTCCACGGCCGTGCCGACACTTCGCACCAATTGGCGCAGCAGCTCAGCCTCGCCCGCCGTCAGGTGTACCGGTTCGCCCTTGCGCGACAGGCTTTGCCGCGCGAGATCGTAGCGGCACTCGCCGAACCGCAACTCGTTGGGGGTCGAGGACTCTACCGGCGGCGCGCGCCGCAGGATGGAGTTGATGCGCAGCAACAGCTCACGCGGCTCGAAAGGTTTGCCGAGGTAGTCGTCGACGCCGTGCTCCAGGCCGGCGATGCGGTCGCGGGCTTCGCCCATGGCGGTCAGCATCAGGATCGGCACGCGGCCCTGGCCGCCCAGATTCTCCTCGCGGATCGCCTTGGTGAGATCCAGGCCACTCTGGCCCGGCATCATGCGGTCGATCACCAGCAAATCGAACTGCAAGCCATTCAGCAGGCGATGTGCTTCCGGTGCGTCGGCGGCGGCGGAAATCATGAAGCCATTGCTGCTCAGGAAACGTGCGAGCAGGCTGCGCAGGCGCGCGTCGTCGTCGACGACGAGGATGTGAGGCGGATATGGCGGGCTGGCGTTCACGTGCCGTCCGACGGCGTGAACCGGCGGCGCGCCGAAACATCCATGATGCCCAGCATCACCTTGCGGAACCCTTCGACCGAAACCGCACCCGCATCCTTATAGGCGGCGGCGATGCGCGCGCGCTGCTCGCTGGTCAGTTCGGCCTCGAGCGCACGGCCCTTGTCGGTGAGCTGCAACAGACGCTGGCGGCGATCGACGGTGCCGGTCTTCTGCACGATGAAGCCCTCGCGCACCAACTGCCCGAGCACACGGGACAGCGATTGCTTGGTAATCGACAGGATATCCAAAAGGTCGCTGACGGTGATGTCCGGATAGCGGCCGACGAAATAGATCGTGCGGTGATGCGCCCGTCCCATGTGCTGCTTCGCCAAAATCTCATCCGCCCGCGCCGTGAAGTCGCGGTAGGCGAAGAACAGCAGCTCGATCCCCTGACGCAGGTCTTCGTCCCGGAGGAATAACGGGTTCGCCGTGTTTTGCGGGTTACGCATGGGCGCTCCTCCGGATCTGGTCCGGGCGCCGTCCGCAGCCGATATACGACAGCATTGTTGACATATATAACTCAGATTGTTACAAGTCTAGCGTCGATTCGCTAATAAAGTTGTTTGCCCACGCTTATCGACTTGAAAAGCTTTAATTTCCAAGGGTTTCGCCATGACTGCCCAGACCTTCGACGATCGCGACGGCCACATCTGGTTCAACGGCGCTTTGATGCCATGGCGGGACGTGAAGGTCCACGTACTCACCCACGCGCTGCATTATGCCTCGTCGGTGTTCGAGGGCGTGCGCTGTTACAACGGCAAGATCTTCAAGCTCGAGGAGCACACGGAGCGGCTGTTCGCCTCGGCCAAGATGCTCGACATGGAAATCCCGTTCACGCCGGACGTGCTCAACAAGGCCCAGATCGAAGTCCTGCGCGCCAACAACATCACCGACGGCTACCTGCGCCCGATCGCCTGGCGCGGCAGCGAAATGATGGGCGTGTCGGCGCAGTCCAGCAAGATCAACGTCGGCATCGCCTGCTGGGTGTGGCCGTCGTACTTCAGCCTTGATGCGCGCCTGGCCGGCATCCGTCTGCAGATTTCCGAATGGCGGCGTCCGGCGCCGGATACCGCCCCGGTGCGCGCGAAGGCCGCGGGCCTGTACATGATCTGCACGCTCTCCAAACACGCCGCGGAACGCGCGGGCTATGAAGACTCGCTGCTGCTCGATTGGCGCGGCCTGATCGCCGAAGCCACCGGCGCGAACATCTTCTTCGTGATGGACGGCGAGATCCACACGCCGAAAGCCGACGTGTTCCTCGACGGCATCACGCGCCGCACGGTGATCGATCTGGCCAAGAAGCGCGGCTACAAAGTGATCGAACGCCAGATGAAGCCGGAAGAGATGTTGAGCGCCCAGGAATGCTTCCTGACCGGCACCGCCGCCGAAGTCACGCCCGTGCGCGAAATCGGCCCCTACAAGTTCACGCCCGGCGACATCTGCCGCAACCTGATGGCCGATTACGACGTCGCCTGCGGCAAAGTCATCGCCAAGGACAGCGCGGCTTAAGAGGGACCATATGTCCTTCGACAGGCCGCGTGATTTCGCTGCGGCCTGGATCGCCGCGTGGAATGCGCACGATCTTGAGCGCGTACTCGGCCACTATGCCGACGATGTTGTATTCCGCTCGCCGCGGATTGAAGCCGTGATGGGCGATGCAACCTGCGTCGTGCACGGTAAGGCGGCGCTTCGCACCTATTGGGCTACCGCGCTGGAAAAAATGCCCGATCTGCATTTCGTGCTGGACCGCGTTTACGCCGGCAAGCACGCCGTGACTGTGGTTTATCGCAATCACCGTGGCCAAAGCGCGGCGGAGACGATGGTTTTCGATGGCGACGGTCAGGTCAGCGAAGGGATCGCGACGTACGATTGACGTCTACGGTTTTTCCCACCGCTCCGCGCGCGCGTCGTCGGCTTCGCGGGCTTCGACCCAGTGGCCGCCGCCGTCGCGGGCGTGTTCGCGTTTCCAGAACGGGGCCTTGGTCTTCAGCCAGTCCATGATGAACTCGCAGGCCGCGAAGGCATCGCCGCGGTGTGCGGCGGCTGTGATGACCAGTACGATAGGGTCACCCGGTGCGAAATCGCCGTAACGATGGATTGTGGTGACGTCTTCGACCGGCCAGCGCTTTTGCGCTTCAGCCACCACGTCGGCGAGCTGGCGTTCGGCCATGCCGGGATAGTGCTCCAGCGTCATGGCGGTGAGGGCTTCACCGGTCTCGCGCTTCAATCCGCGAAAATCGCGCATCTGGCCGAGGAAGCTGGCGACACCGCCGGCGCCAGGGTTGCGCGCGAGGAAGGCGTTAAGCTCCGCGCCGGCGTCGAAAGTCTCGGGCTGGACGCGGATGTCAGGCATGTCAGCCGCCCGTCACCGGCGGCAAACAGGCCGTCAGGAGACACACAGGGACAGTCATTTGCCGCAGAAACCCTGAATTTCCGCCCATTATCGTCCCTCGCCGCTTCCCATTGTTCTCACACGTCTATGCCGTATATTTGCCGTACGTCATGAATTGGCCCTCTGGAGGCGACCATGGCACGTACGGCACGAGATACCCGCCTAGACACCCGCAACGCCCGCCTGAAGCTTAAACCGCGACGGGAGCCCTACTGGCGCACCATCTCGGGAGGCATGGCCGTCGGCTACCGCAGGGGGGCTAAGGGTGGCACCTGGATCGCCCGGCACTACGCCCCGGAATCGGGCCGCCGATACGAGTCTCTCGGCGTAGCTGACGACAAGGCCGACGCCGACGGCCACTACGTGCTTTCATTCTCCCAGGCCCAAGATAGCGCCCGCAAGTGGTTTGGTCACCTGGCACGCCAGGATTCGGGCGAAGTGGTCAAGGGTTCCTACACAGTCAAGGATGCGATGGCGGATTACCTGAAGGACTACAAGCGCCGGAGCGGCAAGGGGACAGACCGCGTCGCCTACACCATCGACGCGCATATTCTACCTGCCCTGGGTGGGATCGAGCTAGCGAGGTTAACTCGCAGCAAACTGGAGAATTGGCTCCACGGCTTGGCCGAAACTGCTGGTCGAATCCGCGTACCGAAAGGCAAGGCGCCGAAAACTAAATCAGCACCGACAACCGCCGAGGCAAAGCGCCGCCGGAAGGCCACTGCGAATAGATGTTTTACGGTACTGAAAGCCGCGCTTAACCATGCCCACCTGTCAATTCGCATCCAACCGTGACCCCTCTTTCGCGTCCAATAATGACCCCCTCGGGGGTGCACGATTGGGCTTATCCGCGTAGTGCATAGGAGGGACCCGCGGCCGACGCCGCGCGCTTCCACGCGCGCAAGCGGAGGCGGCCGTG
>CANJRD010000023.1 GCA_947476695.1 Rhodospirillaceae bacterium | reverse complement strand
GTGATGATCTTCATACCCGGAGACTTCTCTGCAGCGACTTTGGCCAGATCGTCCCCGTCCATCTCACCTGGCAGCCCCAGATCCGTGAGCAATAGATCAAACGTCTGCCCAGAAGATAGAGCCGCCAGCCCCGCTGGGGCGTCCTCAGCCGTGGTGACCTCCAGACCAAAGCTCTCAAGCTGGGCTTGGATGCTCTCACGGACGTCTGCCATATCCTCAACCAGCAAGACCTTGCGCGGTCCAATCAGCTTCTCGATGGCTTTGGTCGATTCCCCGGACGTGGCGTCCTTGTCGGCTCCGTCGACCAGCGGGAACAGGAGCGTGCAGGTCGTGCCTTTGCCTTCGGTTGAGGTGAGGTGCGCACGCCCCCCGGATTGGCGGACAAATCCGTAGACCATGCTCAGCCCCAGGCCGGTGCCTTGGCCAACCTGCTTGGTGGTAAAGAACGGGTCAAAGGCTTTTGCCATCACCTCCGCAGACATACCCTTGCCGGTGTCTTGAACCGTGATCACGCCATAGCGACCCGGCGGGACGGATTTCCTACGCTCGTCGTTCCCCGCACCGACGTCTCTCGTGCCCAGAGAGAACAGCAATATCCCCCCATTCGGCATGGCGTCCCGGGCATTGAGGGACAGGTTCAGCAGGGCATTCTCTAGCCGTCCCTCATCGACGTTCACCCAGATCCCCGCCTTTGGGTCGGCCATAACCTGGACGGTGATATTCTCGGGGATGGTACGTGTAATTAGCCTTACGCTGTGCTGAACTACATCGATCAGGTTCGCCGGCTTGGGCGACAGCACTTGGCTGCGTGCAAAGGCAAGCAGGTGCTGGGTCAGGTCCGCACCCCGGTCGACGGCCTTGAGGGCTGCCTTGACCCGCTTAGTTAGCTTGGGTGAACCTTCAACCGCCTCTTCCAGAAGTTCGAGATTGGCGCTGATGACAGCGAGGAGGTTGTTGAAGTCGTGGGCAATTCCCGCCGTCAGCTGGCCCACCGCCTCCATCTTCTGAGACGCGCGCAGCTGCTCTTCGGTCTCTTTTCTGTCGGTGATGTCTTGGACATGGCCAACCAGACCAGTGACCTTTCCATCGCGCCATACAGGCTCGCCATGCGTATGGACCCATATTTCGCGACCTTTGGCAGTGAGTCGCCGCACTTCCAGATTATATGGCTCACCGAGTTTTTTTGCGTTTTCAATGGCCGCAGAAAATCCATCCGACGCCGAGGCAAGGTACTTCGCAACGAGTTCGTTCTTGCCTTGAATGTCCGAAGGATCGAGGTCGTGAATTAAAAAAATACCAGGTGTCCAGTCGACACTGTTAGTCAAAGCGTCCATGTAAAACCCGCCGATGGACGCTATTTCTTCGGTGCGTGACAACGTATCCAAAAATCCCTCCCGCTCTATTTCCTTCTCTTTTCGGGAGGTGATGTCTTGGTGTTTGATTACCGCGCCGCCTGCTATCGCGGTCACCCGGAGACTAAACCAGCGCCGCTCGTGCGGAGAATGACATGGGTAATCCATCCTGAATTCAGGCAACAGGCCCTTTAGCACGTCGGTAATTCCAGAAAGCGCCGCCGCCGCATCCCCACCATCAGGAGCATTTACCCCGCGCTCGAGTGCAACTAGGTAGTTTCGACCGATTGGAAGAACAACATCATCGCCTCCATTTTCTTCGGCAAATCGCTGCCAAGCGTGATTGACATCAAGGATAACGCCTTGCAGATCAACAATGGCAATATGGGCAGATAGAGCATCAAGAATGCTCTTGTAGTTAATCGGAATGCCCGATTTTTGAAGCTGCTCCTCAGCCAAAACTTCCGAATCCCTTCGGTTGAAAATCCATAAAATCGCGTGTCAAGGCACTTCCTCAAAACGAAGATGATCGAGCTGATCAAGCCCCGTGGGTTTTGCATAGAAATACCCCTGAGCTATATCGCAACCCCAATGCGCTAAATTACGCGCGACGTCTCGGCTCTCAACACCCTCGGCGATACACGTGAGACCAAGGTTTTTTGCCATACCAATGATCGTGCGGCAGATTACAGCGGCATCTTTTGAGCGCTCCGAGTCCATCACAAAGGATTTGTCAATTTTAAGTTCCGTCAAGGGCAGTTCCCGGAGATGGCTGAGGGAGGAAAAGCCTGTACCAAAATCGTCGAGTGACAAACCGAAGCCAGCGATGCGTAGCCGCACCAGGACTTCAAGAGCCACCCCCCCTTCGTAGATGCCACTTTCAGTCAGCTCAACGACGACATTTCCTGGCGGCACACCATGCCTGGTGCAGAGCGACGCCAACTCCTCCGGCACCGATTCGGTCATAGCGCCCCGGGGAGAAAGATTTATAGACAATGCGAAACCTTCGGTCCGCTTAATAAGGTCCGCGCAGCCAGAAAGCCCCAAGTCGGCGATAGAGAGAAACAAATCAGATTCCAGCGCGCTGGCTTCAACGAGCGACATAAACTTGTCCGGCATAATTATTCCGAGGGCCGGGTGATTCCAGCGTGCGAGCAGTTCACCACCCACCAACTTACCGGAATGAATACAGACTTTCGGTTGCACCAGAGGGGCAATCTGGCCTGTGCCTATGGCCTTCGCAATTCCTTGAGCAGTAAGCCAGCCTTTCTCATGGTGCTCCTGCACAAATATCCGTGAAAGAGCCTTGAGAACAGAGGGCTTTTGTAATGAGCCGACAATACAAAGATCATTGCTAACCGCGATCCGTACTGTCGCCTCGCGCACTCTATCATCCATCCCCGACACGATCACGATCCGAGCATGAGGCGAATGCTCAGCGATAAGTTTTACAACTGAAATGACGCTTATATGCGGCATCTGCAAATCGACTGTGATGAGAGATGGCCTCCAATTGCAAAGATACTTCGCAATCTCGTCGGGCTGATCGGCCGTGACACAAGCAAAGCCAAGCGAACTGGCTAGATCGGAGACAACCTCCGCAAATGCAGCGTCATCTTCGACAATGAGCAGACGGTGCTCTAAGAGGGTCATAAACTGAAAATCTCATTCATCTTTATCAGGCACTGGCCATCGCGCCATGTTCGGCATCATAACGATGCCGCCCCTCCTGGCGGCCTTTCGATAGTGTCCGTGGACCATTGTCCAAGCATCTCGCCTCATGATCGCACTTTGTTATTTCAAGCTCACCGCCTGCTATTGCGCGGAAAACATTTTGAGCCCAAGTCGGGAGCAGTATTCGTGGTTTGGGTACCGACGCCCGGAAGGCATCGGTATATTCTTGGGTGTTTGGTGTCAGCATCCGGATCAACATATTAAGCGACGACTGCTGCTCCTCGTATCGGAGAGGCTTAGGCGACGACGGAGAATTGATTCTGGTTTGAGGCGGCAATCAGCATGATTTTGGAAACAGGCATGAGAAGCGTTCCTCCCTGCGACAAGGTCCAGTGAATCAAAGCGCGCTGGCGATTTTCTACGGACACGTGACTCTCCTCGATTGCTACCGAGCAGCACAATACACCTTGCCTTCGTCAATCGCGTTGTATGCATTCGGAGAAAAACCCGACCAATCGTATATTTGGCGCGTTGAACTGCCCACTTTCGATGCCATCGTTGGGATCATGCTCAATCGCGATAACCTTGCCATGACGCATCGAGGGCCAAGGAGGCTCAACCCACCCCCAGGAGACCAGCGCCTCCAGACCAAGTGCCGTGCGCGCCGGCGAGTCTCCCGGAGTCATACGTGCGGTTGTGGTCGCAAGGCCGCCGATTCGATCGTCGATCTACTGATCGATGGCCTATGAATGGGACGTATAGCGTGCGCGCTACATGAGCCCGGAAATCATCACCCCCCTGTGAGCGACAATCCCATCGTTACGCTGCCGCCTATGCCGGTCGCCTGATCAAGCAGCAAACGCTGTCCAGGAGCAGCGCTTCTACACCACACCATAAGGGCACGATCTCGCGATGGTGCAGGGAACCAGAACACAGCGGTGCCCCATTTATCCTTTTGGAACGTCGATGTCTCGCTTGCACATCCCAATGTCTCGCTTGCACATCCCACATTTCTGCAAGCAGCCGCTAGGCTGTGAATGCGAACGCAAATGATTGCTCCGCGCAGATCGCTTGCGCCGAACGCAAGGGATTAGCCACAACCTAAGTATAGGGGACCCATAATGGGCAACGTCAGGGCTATTCTCAGCGGCGCGAGCCAGGGCATCCGGCGGCAGCATTTCACCGGCTGCATAACAATCGGCCATTAGCGAGGCTCCCGCGCCACAGGCATCAACGCCGGTGCCGTCCCTTGCAGGGAACCAGCGCCGCCATAGGCCGATATCCGGGTGGATAGACGCCCGGACCGATCTGGCCGCCCTGTGCAATCTGAAAGGCATCCAGGTTACCCCCCGCTATTGTCGTGCCAACTCCGAAGGCGCTTAGAGAAACGATCGCGGTGTCGAGATCAAGCTGGGCTTGCTGAGCCAGCGGAGTATTTGCTTGCAACGATCCGGCCGAGAACGTGTACCCGGCGCCGACCGAAGGATTTGGCGCAGAACCGAGGTTGCCACCGATGATGCTCGTGGCGACGTTGGTCACTCCCGCTGCGCCGAGGACCGCGAAGCTGGCAAGATCGGACGTCAGTACCGGGGTTGCCCACGCCGACGAGGCAAAGAACAGGGTCGCTGGGAGGGCGACTGTGGCGAGGAGGATTGAAAGGCTAGGGATTCTTGTCATGCGTTGCTCCAAATATGGGACGAATTGCATTCGTCCTCCCTCTTTAAGAGCAAGAACTGTGCCACCAATTGGAGTGGAGCAATTACAGAGGCTTGCGCTTTCTGGCGCACATTAAAGCGTAAAAGGAGCGCCGAAAGAGTCGGGCGCGCTTACAATTCGAACATCCATTAGTTGAGGGACCTGCGCGGCGTGACCGTAGTTGGGTGCCAAGCTCGGGAAGTTCGCGCGGAACGTGTCGGTGACGTAGCCAAAAGCGCCTTACGCCGCGAGGGTTAACGCCCGGCGCTGATCGGCACCACCTTGCTCGACAGCGTACCTGGAGATCCCGTGTCGAGTAACGCCCGGCGGGCCAGTTGGTCAGAATGATCCCCGATGTGCCGACTGTAGTTCCGCTCGATCATGGCGGTGGATGTGTCGTGGTTGGTGGCGACGACGCGGATCGGGATGCCGGCGAGCAATTGCCGGACGATATTGCTGTGACGTAGCGCGTAGAGCGTGACCTCCTCGGTGTTCAGAGCCGCAGCCTGGGCCGCACGCGCAAACAGGCGCGAGTGATCGGATTTGCTCCAAGGTTCACCCGTGGGCTTCAGCAACAGCGTCGCGTTCTTTCCTCGATTACCGGCGGCCTCAAGTAACTTCTCCAACAGTGCCGCCGTGATCGGGACGGGGGTGTGGCTGATCTTGCGTCCGCGCCCCTTCTTGGAACCCGGCATCATCAGCCTCGGATCAGCGCAATTACCCTGGGGCAGCAACGTGACAAGGCCCTTGGTCCCGGCTTCGAGCATCACGGCGAGCAGGTCAGGGACACCGTTGCTTCGCACATCATAGCCGAAAGGTATGGCCAACACGGATCACGAATTCCGTGGTGCTGACGTGGAACTGCGGCTTGATGAAGGGGCCTTCGACGGCCGCGAAAGTGCCGACGGCAACGAAGAATTCGGTCGTCGGGTTGTAGAGCCAGTCGTAGCGCAAGGAGACGCCGAGATTGTGGCTGATGTTGTCGTATTGGATCTGTGGCGCCAGGTACATGTTGTTGGTGAAATTGACCTGACCGCTAAACGATACGACGTGAATGTCCACGCGCCCGGTTGGAAGGCGGATCAGATCCATCGTGTGTTGAAGGGTCAGACTGAACGTGCCGTTGGGTTTGAGATCGACGGTAAGGTCGCTGTGGAAGTCCCGGCCGTTAAAATATTTGCAGCAGGTGAGATCCAGCTTGGCGTCGATCCGGCGACCCGTCGACGACTCTATGTGAAGGTTGAACTCGTTCCAGCCGTACGATCCCGCCGGCATGCGCACGCCGCCCGGAATAAAATAGTGGACGTTCACCCGTTCGTATCGATTGCGGTACTTGACCTGGAACAGATCGTCGGCGCCCGTATCAAGCCCCAACCAGACCATGTCGTTGCGGGTTTGCATGACGTTGTTCAAGTCTGTGATCAGCTTATGCCGCGTCCCGGCTTCGACATAACGCACCGGCGAAGCGGCGGAGTAGCGGTTGCGATAGTAGAGATCGCCGACATACATGCGGATCTCGGGCTGGTTTAGAAAGCCCAAGGCCGGCGCAAAGTTCTTGCCGATCTGGCGCACCTCGACGTCGGCATAAAGCGGTTCGTTTGGATAGGCGGCCGCGAACCCGAACGCGTTGTCGTTGCCCTTGGCGCTCGAGAAGGTACGCTGAAAGAAGGCGTCGGCCTTCAGGACTCTGTCGCCGAACACCGTCGTCCGGTACTGGAAATCGCCGCCGCTGAGGGTGTTCGAACTCAGGCCCGTCGGATCGCCGTGCGTTGCGATCACGCCGAACTGCGAGTTCCGGCCGACGGGTACGGACGAGCGCACGACCGACAGGTTTTGACGGCCGACGGAACCCCCGCTGTTGGTTTCGACCGTAAGCGCGCCGACGCGGATACCGTTGTGCGCGACCGAGAGCTTGGCGCCGCCGAGAATGCCGACGATATCCGGTCCCGCGCGGCCGACGTTGCGCGAGAAGAATGCCTCGCCGTTTTGATCGACGCCGATATTGATATTGTTGGCGTTATTCGCAAACGGCAGGCCGCCGAACTCGAACAACGCGGCATCCTGCAGGAAGAAGTCCCGGGTTTCCGGTAGGAACAGCCCGAAGCGCGATAGATTGACCTGGCGCTGGTCCAGGGGCGTGTTCGAGAAGTCGGTGTTCGCCGTCAGCGTGACGGTCGCGTCCGGCGATATCTTGTAATAGAGATTGCCGCTGGGCGAGGCTGTGGCGTTGCCGTGTGCGGGAGCGGGGTCCCACGTGTGCTTGTAACCGGCCTTGCCGAAGACCTGGACGTCGAGGCCGAGACCCTTGTCGGTGTCCGCAATGCCGGTGAGCATGCCCACGTTCGAGAAGTCGTACGGCCGCGACCCGACGCTGATATTAGACCAGCGGTCCTCCTCGTTCTTCCGCTTGAGGTTGCGCTCGACGTTGAAGCCCCATGCCGCGGCACGGGGGTCATAGGTGAGGCTGCGGAAAGGGATAGACGCCTCGGCGGTCCAGCCGTCGGCCGTGCGCACCGCCTTGACAGTCCAGATCGGGTTCCAATTGACGGTGAACGTTGCGTTGTTCTGGACGAGAGCGTCGGTGTAGGCGCCGTTGGGATTCACCTCGAAGCTGTAGCCGTTGCGCCCCGATGCCGTCGGATCGAACACCAGCCGGATGCTATCCTCCGCCGGCATGCGGACATCCCGGCCCCTGAGATTGGCGACGATCTTGTCCGGCGCGGCATCGTAGGCATAGAGCGCGACATATAGGTTGTCCTTGTCGTACAGGAGGCGAACGACCGTGCGCTCGGTGGCCTTGGCGCCGAGGTCGGGAGTGACCTGATAGAACGTGTCGAAAGCCGCGGCTTTCGCCCAAACGGGATCGGAGACGTCGCCGTCGATTGTCGGCGCTTCGTTCCCTTCGACCCGCGTCGCCGCGGCGGTCGGGCGGTACGCGGCTAGGTCCGCCCGGCTCTGCGCCCGCGCGAATCCGGGGCCGCAAAGCACGGCAATCACCCCGACCCATAAGAGAAGGCCAGAAGCGCGAGGGCGAACAATCAAGCTCCGGCCCGGGTGCGCAGCTGACAGGGAAACGAGCTCGACCGGCGGGCCCGGCACTTCAAGAGATTTCACGTGCCAAGATCGATCCGAAAGCTGTTTTCGGAATCAGACATTTCATCCCTCCTGACGGCGCGCGCCGGGAGCCGGCGTCCGCCCCGGCAAGGAGGTAAATCATGCCCCATTGCGCCGCAAGAGCGGCCGAACAGGCGCGTCCGTGTTCCGGACATCGCGTTTCGTGGCATTGTCACATTGACAGCAGCCTTGCGACCCTTCTGGCCATCCGTTAGCCGAGAGGATGAGCAAAATCAGCTATTCCGGCTATCGGTTCCCGCCTGAGATCATTCAGCGGGCTGTTTGGATCTATCTCCGGTTCACGCTCAGCTTCCGCGACGTCGAGGACTTGTTGTCGGAACGCGGGTGATGGGGCGGCACTCATGCTGTTTAAACGGCCCAGCCTTACTGCATTCTCGGACAAACCACGCCGCCGCTTGGTGGCAATCGACGCCAGCGCGCCGTCCGGCTGGGCGCGGGAACAGGTGCCGCCAATGTCCTGGGTCCGCGTAGACCGTCAGCAGAAACTCCAGGCCGGTCATCTCGCCGACGCGCCGGATCACAATGCGCTCAGGATCGCCAAAGGCTACGGCGTAGCGGCGGTAGCCCTGCGCGTTCTCGACGTAGCCGAGGCAGCGGTATATCGGGCGGAAGCGCGTGATACGTGGAGTGGGTGCGGGTGATAGGGCGGCGGGTGCGGTCATCGCCGAGCGTTCCTATAGGCGGGCGGGCGCGAGGGATGAATTATATCACGCTATCCAACACAGACCGACGAAGGATTGACCGCCGTGGCGTGGCGGCAAACGCTGTTGCTGGGCCAGGCGTCCATGGACGAGATCATGGCGGAGACGCAATTTCTCCTTCAGCGACTAAGCCCACCCCAGACTCGCGGCTTGCGCGCGAATCGTGACGCAAGGGCCGCCGATCACCAGCAGCTGATGACATGGCGCGGGGTGCTTAAAGAATCTATCGACGCCCAAGGATTGCGGGACGGCCCGGCCTAAGAGGTCGGGCGGGCGCGCGCGCCGGCGATTAGGTCGGCGGCGCCGTCAGCTTGTCGATCTTGGCGATATCCTCGTCGGCGAGCTTGATGTCGACGGCGGCGAGGTTCTCGACCACCTGTTCCATCTTGGTTGTGCCGAAGATCACGGAATTCAGCCACAGCTTGCTTAAAGTCCAAGCCAGCGTGAGCTGCGCCACGGAGCAATTGTAGCGCGGCGCCATCTCCTGCAGCAGTTCGATCAACGTGTACTCGTCGAAGGCCGCGCGCCGCGCGCCCGGGAACAACTCGCGTGCATTTTCGGTGCCGGTGAACTGCGCGCCGCGCGACCCGGCTGGCCGCGGGTTCGCCCGCGTGTATTTGCCGGTGAGGAAGCCGCCGGCGAGCGCCTCATAGCCGATCATTCCCAAACCGGATGCCTTGGCCATCGGCACAAGCTCGCGCTCGATCTGGCGACCCATCATCGAGTAGTAGACCTGATTGCAGACCATCGGCGAGAAGTGCGCATCGCGCTGCAGGCCCATGATGTGGGCCGCTTCCCAGGCGGCATAGTTTGAAATGGCCGGATAGCGGACGCGGCCGCTGGTGACCATGAATTCCCAGGCGCGCATGGACTCTTCCATGGGCACCTCCCGATCGGGGAAGTGACAGTAGTAGATGTCGATCCAATCGGTGCCCATGCGCTTCAGGCTGTCATCGCAAGCCTCGATCATACGGCGGTAGGACAGCCCGCCCGTATTCTTCTCGCGGGTGGTGAAGGGTACGCCCGTCTTGGTGGCGAGGATGACTTCCTTGCGCCGCTTGCCGAGCGCCTTGCCGAGCAATTCTTCCGACTGGCCGAAGAGGTAATCGTCGGAGGTGTCGAACGACGTGATGCCCGCATCAAGGCAGCGGGCGACGATCTCGTTGCCTTCCTTCTCGGGCAGGTTCTTGCTCAGCCCATTCAACTTCTTGCCGACGCCCAAGGCGCCGCCGCCGAAGGTGAGCTTGGAGACGACCAGGCCACTCGATCCCAGACGATTGTATTTCATGCGAGCCTCTCCAACGGATTCTGCCGGTTGCCGGGGAGGGGGAGCCTAGCCCAAGGACTGGAATTTGGCACTGGCTTAAGGGAAAGCCGTCCATAGATCGTGTGCGTATTGGGCATTTCACGTCTACGCGTTGGCTTGGCATAATGTGCCGGCAAACATCCCGGAACGTCCATGTCCCAATTCATCTCCGACACCTACCAGAAGCTGAACGCCGATTTGCATACCGGGCAGTCGCGGTATGGGGCCAACTCGGCGCCGCGGGCGCCCGGAGTTGCGAAGTTTGTCGAGATCACCAACGTGAAAACGTTGCTCGACTACGGCTGTGGGAAGGGCACGCTCAAGCCGGCGGTGCAGGCGCTGTGTCCGACCCTCGACATTCGGGAGTACGATCCGGCCATGCCGGGTAAGACGGCATTGCCGGAACCGGCCGAAGGGGTCGTGTGCCTGGATGTGCTCGAGCACATCGAGCCCAACTACCTGGAGGCCGTACTGGAGCACATCCGCGAGCTGGCGACCAAGGCTGTGCTGTTGGCGATTTCAAGCGCGCCGTCGAGCCAAACATTGGCGGACGGCCGCAATGCGCATCTGATCCAAGAGCCGAAGGATTGGTGGCTGAAGGTTTTGGCCACGAAGTACGACGTCGCCGATACGCGCGATGTCGAGGATGGCTTCCTGGTCCTGGCGACGCCCAAGAAGAAATAGCCCGGGCCATCTCCTCCTGGGTCGATCGTCCGTTAGGGCGCCGGGGGCTGAGTGTCGAGTTTCAGCGCCTTTTTGACTTCGCGCCAGTCGATCAGCTTGAAGTTCTGGCGCACGCGATTGGTGGAGGCCGCTTCGCCGTCCGTATCCACGTCGTCCTGCGCGACGACAAGACCTTCGGAATAGGCGCCCACCGCGCCGCCAAGGGCGGCGACGCCGTCGGTCCCGGTCACGCCATCGACGCCGTTTGCGGCCACAGGCGAGAAGCGACCGTGGTATTCCGGTGCGTCACCGTCCACGCGCCACACCGCGAAGGCACTGTCACCCTGGCTTGAGACGATCAGCCAGGTGATCGGTCCCTCGCGCAGAAGCGTGATGCCCTCAACGTCCGGCTGCAGTTCTTTCGACGGTGCCGGCAAAATCAGTGTTCCTTGCGCGGGCGACGTCGCCGCCATGTCATAGCGCCACACGCCTTTGTCTTCCTCGCCGATATACAGACGTCCCGCGATATCGTCGAAGACACATCCTTCGGGCTGGCTCGGAATGGCAAAGCTGCGCTCCGGTGTGCCGACGAGTTTGCCATCCGGCCCTGCGGCGACTTTCACCTGTCGGGCCTGGCCGTTCTGATCGTTCATCAGCACAAGGAAGTCGTCGCCGCGACGGCCGACGCAAAGGCCATAAGGTTCCGCCAAGTCCATCTTGAGAAGATCCCACGGCGCGACCTGAAGGGTCGCCGGGTCGAGCAGATAGAGCGCCGCGCCTTTGCGCACTCGGTCGCTCGCCGCAACGAGAACGCGAGTGCCTTGCGGCGTTGGGAAATCGGCGCGCAGGTCGACGTTGTTGAGCCGCCCATCGGCAAAGAAGGCGACCTGTTTGCCGTTGAGATCGTAGACGTAGAGCCCGGCCTGTTTGTCCGTGCCGAAAATCAGGCCCCGCGTATGATCCGCCGGATCGACCCAAATCTCCGGATCGTCGGCCGCGTCCTTGCTTTGGGTCGTCACGGCCTGCGTTTCCGCCGCGACCGGAACGGGTGTGCCCGCACCGACCAACGTCTTCGCCGAATCGGAAGTGGCCTCGCGGTCGCCACACGCCGCCAGCAACAGGCATGCTGAAAGCCCAACGGCGCGATACATCTTCGGCCTATGAGCCAGCTTCATCATAACTCTCTCTCACGTTAGAAGTTGAAGCGTACACCGCCAATGAAGCGCTGGCCGAACTTCTCATACTCGATCGGGTAATTCGGGTTGTCGCCGTAACGCCGCGCGCCTTCGTTGGTCAGGTTGGCGCCATCGAAATAAGCTTCCAGATGCTCGTTGATGCGATAGCGGATCGAGAGATCCATTTCGCCATCCGAGTCCCAGAAGATGTCGCCGTTGTCGACCGGATAGACGCCTCCGTTGATCACGCGGTAGGTGCCGACCGATTGACCAAACGGCGTGCGGTACTGATAGGCCAAGCGAACCGACAGACCATAGCGCTCGTAGGTCGCCTGGATGTTGTAGACGCCGGCGGACGTGCCCAGCAGTTTGATCGAACGCGACGGCAAACCACCGGCCGCCGGCAACGTGATCTTGGAAGACGTCCAGGTTGCCGAGAGGTTGACGCCGAAGCCGTACATCCAGCCGGGGAGATTCACCCGGTCTTTGACGTTCTCAAGGGAGTTCTGGTACGCGACTTCGATCCCCTTCAGGTGTCCGTCACCCGCATTGGCGATTCCGCTGAAGGCGTAGTTGGAGCGATCGAGCCCCGGCAGGTCGAGGGTGTCTTGGGCAAAGACGCTCGACGTCTGGATTAGGGCGTCGCTGATATCCTTATAGAAGGCGCCGATTGCGAAATAGCCGGCGGGCTGCATGTACCATTCGAGGTAGGCATCGCCGCCGATTTGCTTCTCCGGCTTCGCCGTCGGGTTGCCGCCGGAAATAGTCTGCGTCGAATCGTCGATCGTGAAATTCGGACGTAAGTCATCGAAGTCCGGCCGCGAAGCCGACGTCGTGATCCCGACCCGCGCCTTGAGTTCCTGCGTAATATCCCAGTTCAGATGTGCGCTGGGATAGAACAACGTATTGGAGCTTATGGCCTGCACCAGGCGTGTTTGGGCGGGCGTTGGCCCCACGGCAGGGAAGGCCACGTAGGCTTGGCCGGCGTTCTTCGCGTGTTCAACGCGCACGCCATAGATCAGGCTGCCCCAGTCGAGCCGGGTCGTCCCCATGATGTAACCGGCAGAAATTTCCTCCCGCACTTTCCAATAGTTGCCGTCGTTATTCTGCGGCGTCGCAAGTCCGGACTTGATCAGATCGTCCACGAATTGCGTGGTCTTGCTCTTATCCGTGTAACGGAAGGTGTAATTCAGGTTCTGCGTGCCGAGATAGGAAATGTCGCTGGTGGCGAAGTCCGCCCACGTCGGGATGGTGCCGGTCGCGAACGCGCGTGACCAACTGGTCTCACGCGACTTCTTGGTACGGGATGCGTAGAGGCCGCCCAGTTCGATTTTGGTATCGCCGAAGAGACTGGTATCGCGGCTTAAATCGATTTTGCCGGTATAAGCATTGGTGATGTCGCCGCCCATCAAGCGGCCGATGGTCTGCAACGGGAATTGGAAGTTCTCGATATTGGTCACCTGTGCGCCCTTAGTGCGCGCGCCCGTCACACCGCCCGTGCTGTACAGCGCCACCGTGTTGCGCGCTGTATCGCGCAGGTCGAAGTCGACTGTTGGGCGGAGGTTGAACGCCGCGGGGCTTTGGAAGGCTGCAGTCACGGGCGTGTCGCGGCCGTCCTGCGTGAAGGTGTAGTTGCCGCGCCAGTTCACCGTCCAGTCGGAGAACTCATGCTCACCGCCGATGGTGTTGGTGGACATCTTTTCCTTGCTGTCACGGTAATCGATACGCGCGTTGATGCGCGCGCCGTAACTCGTGCCCTGCTTCGGATCGCTCGTGCTGATGTAGCTGGCGTTCGTGTAGCCCACACCTGCGGCGTTGGTGCCCTGATCGAGACGGAAAATGAAGTTGTCGCGCAATTCATCGTCGTGGAAGAGGGTGTAGATCGAGCTCACGAAAATGTTGTTGCTGTCGCCCCAACGATAGTCGAGGCGGCCCGATCCGGAAATGTTCGTGCGCTTCAGTCGGTAGTGCTTGTTCTCATGCTCTCGCGCGAATCGCTTTGTCGGGTCCGTCGTGTTGCTGAGGTACGGATCTGTTTCCCAGTTATCCGTGGCCATCTCGCGCATGTAGTACGAACCCTGCAAGACGATGCCGAGGTTCTTGTCGAGGAAGAGGTTGGAGTAGACGAGCGAAGAATCGGCTTCGGCACCGCCGCCAAGCGCGACGTAACCGCCCGCGGCTTTGCCGGAGATGTGCTGGCCGTCGTAATCGAACGCACGACGCGTGCGGATTTCGACGTTGCCGGCGACGGACGCGCCCTGCATCGACGGCAGAACGGCCTTCTGCACAATGATCTGACTTGCGATCGCGGAGGGAATGTTATCGAAGCGGGATTCACGACCCTGCGGGCTGACCACGCTCAAGCCGTCGAACGACAGGGTCGTCCAGTACACGGGAGCGCCGCGCAGGTTGACGTACCGGGCTTGGCCCTGGTCGCGCTCGACGCCGACGCCGGGGAGCCGTCCGATCGCGAATGCAACGTTCTGGTCGGGCAAGTTGCCGACGGCGTCCGCGGATAACACGCTGACCAGAGAGGGCGATTCCCGCTGAAGATCCAGAGCCGCTGCTGCGCTTTCGGCCAACGGCCGACCCGTTACGATGATCTCTTCAATCGGTGCACGGCGATTGGCCTGAGCAACTTGTTCATCTTGAGCGAGTTGGTTATCCGGCGCGACTTGTTCGGCCACTGGCTGCGCGAAAGCAGGCGCCGCGAGCGTCAACGGCATTAGCGCCGTGAACGCCAGCAGTTTGTTCTTCATCATGTTTAGTTCCCCCGCAGAAGCCGAACGGCTTTGTTCAAGGCCGGTCGCATAGCAGGGGAGCCATGACGTACGTATGACGCCACTATGACATTTATAAGTTGGGGAGAGCCGCGTTGAGCGGCAAGCGCATCGCCGCGCACCATCGAAATACGGTCGGGTTGAAAGTCAACTCAGTCGACCAGGCGTCCGGCATCAGCAAATCACCGATGAAATGAATGTGATCGGCATGGCAAGATTTTAATCGCCGCGCGTGCTGACAACGCGTGGGTTCCATGCGATCAAGGTCCTGCGGGTCCGCGGCGGCTCATTCTCCCCCGAGCAGGAGTTCACTCCTCTTCAGTCGCGGGCCCGACCATTTTCACATCTCGCAAGAGTTACAGCCGTCGTCGCAGCGCGACCGTCATCACGGTCTCGTGACCGCGTGGGCCACAGCCGCGCCCGCGATGTGGAGGACGGTTTCCTGGGAGCTGGCGACGACCAAGAAGAAATAGCCGGAGCCATTTCCTCCCGGGTCGATCGTCGGACTACTTGCCGGTCGCGGCGTTCATCAGCAGCGGCGTCTTTGCGACATCCACCGCCTTGGGCATGGTCTGCAAGAAGGCATAGATCTTCTTGAGTTCGTCTTCGGCTAGGATCTTCTCGCTGTAGGACGGCATCGCGCCCGTGGTGTGGCGCACGAAGTCCGAGAAGACTTCATAGGGCTTCACGTCGGGTGCGAGACGCACGCCGGCGCCGCCTTGGCCGACGTAACCGTGGCACTGATAGCAACCCTTGAAGTTGTACAGCCGCTTACCTTCGGTGACGGTATTGTCCGCGGCGAAAGCCGGCGCCGAGACCAGCAGGGCGGCAGCGATAACGAACATACGCATGAACTCGATCCCCCTTAGCGCGGTTGCGTGACGATATCGACGAGCGCGGGCGAGCCTTGCTTGACGACTTCGAGCGCGCGGCGGATCGCCTTGCCGACCTGCGCCGGATCTGAGATCGGGCCTTCGGCATACATGCCCATCGACTTGGCGAGCGTCGCGTAATCGATGTACGGATTGTCGATGGTGGTGCCGATATGCGACGTGCTGGGATCGCGGTCGCGGCGATTGGCCATGCGGAGCACGTGCATGATTTCCTGATGGTACGCACGGTTGTTGTGCATGATCGTCAGCAGCGGCACCTTGTGGTGCACGGCCGTCCACAACGCACCCGGCGCGTACATCATGTCGCCGTCGGCCTGAAGGTTGATCGCGATGCGACCCGTGCCGCGATGGGCCAGCGCCGCGCCGACCGACGCGGGCAGACAGTAACCGACACCGCCGCCGCCGGCGCCGCCGATGTAGCGATAGTGACGGTTGAACGTCCAAAGACGACGTGCCCAGCCGCTAAGCGCGTCGTTGGAGACCAGCGCCCAATCTTCGTCCTTGATCACCGACCAGATTTCGGCGGCGAGACGGGCGGTCGAGACGGGCGAGGCGTTCCAAGCAACCGCGGCATTGTTGCGCGTGGCTTCGTAGGCTTTGGCTTTCGCGGCGGCATGATCTTCGGCACGCTTGGAGATGCGGCCGCGCGCGCCGTCGTCGATCTCGCGCTTGCAGAATTCGATCAGCGACGGCAGCGAGGCTTGCGCGTCGCCAGCCATCGGGTAGTCGGGCTCGGCGTAACGCTGGAAGTCCTGGTAGTTGGACTTCAGGTATAGCTCGGTGGAGCTGATGCTGATGATCTTCGCGCCCGCACGGATCTTGGACTGAACCGTCTGCTCTTCGTTATCGATGAACTCGTGGGTCATACCCCACAGGTCTGCGACTTCCAGCGCCAGGATCACGTCGGCCTGACGCAGCAACTGTCCGCCGCGCTCGTTCTGCGACAGCGGATGGTTGTTGGGGAAATTCATGCGCCCGCCCATGTCGACCACCGGGCAGCCCAGCGTCTCGGCCAACTGCACCAGCAGGGTCATGCCTTCCGGCGTGCGCGCCATGCGGTCGGCATAAATGATCGGGCGTTCGGCTTTGGCCAACAGCTTCGCGGCGTCGCGCAGCGCAGAGTCTTCGGCCTGCGGTGGTTGCGGCAATGCGAGCCGCGGAAGGTGAAGGTCGCCCTTCACATCCTTCATGTGCATTTCCTGCAGTTCGCCGTCGGCGACGACGATGGTCGGCCCCATCGGCGGGGTCATCGCGATCTTGTAGGCGCGCACGAGAGACTCACCGAAGTGCTGCAGCGAGTTCGGTTGATCGTCCCACTTGGTGTAATCGCGCACCATCGCGCAGGGGTCCTGCGCCGTGTGGTACCACTCGATGCCCGGACGGCGCGCGGCGGCGTTCATGATGTTGCCCAGCACGCCGATCACCGGCACGCGGTCGCACCATGCGTTATACAGCGCCATAGAGGCGTGCTGCAGACCGACGGTGGAGTGGGCGAGGAAGCACAGCGGACGGCCCGTCGTCTTGGCGTAGCCATGCGCCATCGCGACCGAGCTTTCTTCGTGCATGCAGGTGATGAATTCCGGCGCGCGGTTGCCGCCGTAGTTCAGCAACGATTCATGCAGGCCGCGGAAACTGGAACCGGGATTGGCGACGATGTAGTCGAGCTTCAACGACTTCAGAACGTCGACCATGTAATCGCCGCCCGCGATTGCGTTCGGGCCCGCGCCGTCGGTTTTCGCCGTTGCGGCCGGTTTGGCGGCCGGCGGTTCGGCCGCTACCTGAGTGCCCAGTGCCGCAGCGCCTGCCAGGGACGCGCCCTTGAGCAAATTGCGGCGGTTCAACGCCGATCCGTTCTGGTCTTGATCCACGGTTCGCCCTCCCGATCGAAATTCCTGAATCCGTGCAGGAGAATACATCATGAAAGAGGCGTGTCGCCTCTTAGCTTGAATAGACTCCCCCCGTGGCGGTTCGTTTTCGCGGGTGCAGCGAACCATAAAGGCGCACGTAAACCTTGCGTCCGCGTACGTGGAATGTGAGGAATCCTCGACTCGAGGGGGGCCGCGATGAACTCTGAATTCCGTATGATCGACAATCTCCGTCAGGCCTTCGCGACCATGTCGATGGAGTTCGGTCCGAAGCTGCTGGTGGCGATTGTTCTTCTGATCGCCGGCCGCTTTGTCGGAAAGTGGATATCAGAAATCGCAGGTCGCAGCGTTCGGCGCTTCCATCTGGAGCCGCCCGTGCATCAGCTGTTCGTGCGTGGCGTGAATATCACCGTGTTCGGTCTCTTCGCGATCATGGCCTTGCAGAACCTCGGTGTGCAGCTGCTGCCGCTCATCGCGGGCCTGGGTGTTGCGGGTGCGGGTGTCGCATTGGCGATGCAAGGCGTGCTGAGCAATCTTGCGGCCGGCTTCATGATCATTTTCACCAAGCCGTTCCGCGTCGGCGATTATATCTCTGTCGCGGGCGAGGAGGGGCAGGTCGCGGCGATCGATCTGTCGAACACCATCCTTAGCCATCGCGATCTGTCGCGGGTCGTTATTCCAAATAGGAAGATCGCAGGCGAGATTTTGCATAACTACGGACGCATCCGGCAGCTCGACATCACGTTGGAGGTCGCGCCCAACACGGAGCTCGATGTCGCGCTCACGACCATGAGCGAGGTATTGCGCGACAACCCCCGCTGCCTGAAGGAGCCGGCGCCGCCCATCGCGGTCACAGGATTTGAAAAAGGCGTGATCGCGCTCAGCGCCAAGCCCTGGGTCGATCTGGCCGATTACCCGGCGGTAGCCGGCGAGGTTCGCAAGGCGATGGTCACGGCGCTCCGCGCGCGCGGCATTGTCGCACCGGCGCCGATCCAGGCGCAGATCATGGAAGCAAAATCGCCCAGGTGATTGCCGTCAGACCTGCTCCGCGTCCTTGCGCGATGCGCTACGCGTGACGAGGTGCCATACGAAGGGCACCAACGCGGCGACGCCCGAGATCCAATGCGCGAGAGACGTCGTGCTGCGCCAGAAGTCGCTGCCGATGTAGTAGAGCAGATAACCGGTCACCGAGAGCCACATGGTGAAGCCGAAGATGAACCCGCCGCTCCAGCGCCGGATATTCGCCTTCCAACTCTTCTTGACGTGACCGGGCCACAGCACCCCAAAGAACCAGATCGCCGCGAAGGCAAACAAGGCGTGCGCGATCAGCGAGTAGTGCTCGCCGGGATGGGGTGTCTCGAATCCGAACTCGTCCTCAATCTTCACGAAATAGTGGAACAGCAGCCAGATGCAGCCGGTTATCCACACGCCCGCACTCGCGACGTAAATGCTCAGCTTGCGGCGTGACGGCAGATGCCCGACACGTCCGGCATTGGGTCTTTTCATTCATCAGCTCCTAGCGTGCGCCATCCGCGACCGGGACTGTACAGGTGTGCGATAGCGCCATAGGACCGCAAAACCCCCTCGGCCCGCGTCCCGAGCGCGAGCACGATTTTGGTCAAGCCGTCAGCGACGATGCATTCCGGCGCCAGCACCGAGGCAAAGCTGCGCGTACCGACGGAGGCGCGGGTTAGACCGTGAAAATGCGGCCCCACGTCGCGTCCCCTGATCCGCTTGCGGGTCTCGCGCCCGCTGCTGCTTGCCAGGCTGCCGTCTTGCAGCTCGACCACGGCTAACATTCCATCGCTGACGGGCGCTCGCAAGAGCACCCGTTCCGTTCCGGGGCCGGCGATGCGCAAGTCGCCGCCGGCATTGATGACCACTTGCGCGCGGGGTGGCGCTGACATTTCAGCAAGGGCGATGTCGACCGCGTAGCCTTTGGCGATTCCGCCCAGATCGACCCACAGCGGCTTGGCGAACCGCACGCGGTTGCGGCCAAGCAGTTCGACATCGCGCCAACAGGCGCGGGCATTGGGACGTCCCGCCGCCGGACGAGGCAGGAATCCCATCGCGACCAGGCGGCCGCCGACGGTCACGTCGAAAACGCCGCCCGAGCGCTCGCTCAGTTCCTGCGCTTTAGCCATAACCGCATAGGTGTCTTTATCGACAGCGACGGCCCGGCGGGCTGCATCGCTATTCATCCGCGACAGGTCGCTGTCGGCTTCGTGGAAGCTCATGAGCCGTTGGATGCGCGCAACGGCGGCGAACCCGCGCTCGATAGCCGCATGGGCCGCCTTCGCGCCGAGGCCGGCAACGCTGATGGAAACCTGGGTTCCGAGAAGGGGCTGGGCCCGCCGGATCGGCGCGCCGGGAGAGGGGGACATGAGCAAACGGGTCTCGGGTTTTGGAAGGCGTAGTCTAGCGGGGGCGCGGGCCGGGCGGTCGACCTAGGATTGGCCGCCAGCCCACTCGGTGGACAAATTCATTAGAGGCGTGAATCGGAAGCCTTCCCTAAGTTACACTTATTCGAACGACCGCCCTGGCCAGCTTTCTGCCCAGGGGGCTAACAGGCTGGCACAACAGGTTGATGAACTGATGCGCTCCCGTTTCCTCCTTTTCCCCGCCGCGGTCATCGCAGCGGCGCCCGCCGCCCAGGCATTCCAGTATCAGACCCTGCCTCAGGCGCAGGCAAAGCTGTTTCCAGGCGCGAAGTTCACCCCGCGCGATATCACCATGGACATTGCCCAGGTCGCTGCCCTGATCAAGGAAGGGCGCGGCAGTGTGCCGGGATACAAGATCAAGGCCTGGAAAGCATCGACGGGCGGCTGGGTCTTTATCGACCAGGTGCCGGGCCGTGACGATCTGATTCGCTACGTCGTCGGGGTGAACAAGGATGGCTCGATCAAAGGCGTCGAGATCCTTGAGTGTCTGCCGCAGTACGAAGCCATTCGCAGTCCGCGTTGGCTCACGCAGTTCAACGGCAAGCATCACAATCCGCAGTACGACCTCGCCGCGGGGATCGAGATTATCTCCGGCGTGTCGCTATCTAGCGAACACGTCGCCGTCGGCGTGCGGCGGATTATGGCGGCGTATGCGCTATTCTTCGCGTCGGCGACAAGCTGAGCGGCGCGCGGTCGGCGAGATATACGGCATAGACGCCGCTGAACAGCGCCAAGGCCAAGGTCACTAACGGCGACATCCACCAACTCCTTGCTTACTTGAGGTAGGTGCGCGTGGCTTGCAGGGCTTGATCAAAAGCCGATCGGGATTGATTCAGGGCCTCTACCCAGGCCGCATAGGCGGCCGCGCCCGCGGCTTGCATCTTCTGCAACTGAGAGCTCTGCACGGAGGCCGCATCCTCCAGCATCCGCAAACCGCCCGCTTCCATTTCATTCGCGCGGGCGTCGATCTTGGACTTCGTGCTCGCGAGCAGCCGATCCCAGGCACCGAGTTGGGCGCGCGTGCGCGCCGTCAGTTCGACGGCATCCTGGCCGGTCGCGGCGACCCAACGGTTGAACGCCGTCTCGAATTCATTCCAGGCTTGGTCGAGATCGTGCTTGGCTTGGTTCGCGCCACTGTCGACGGTGCGTCGCAAGTCGCGTGCGCGCGCCCTGAAACCTTCACGCCACTTTCGGGCATCGAGCAAGGCCAGATGCGCTTGCAGCCGAACCGCTTCGCTGGTCTCGGCCATGCGACCTTCCATCGCGCTCACGGCGCCATCGAGTTCGTCGAGACGAGCTTTCGACCATAGGGTCAACTCGTGAACGGTATGAGAAACGGGCGTCATGTATGCCCCCTTGGAGTTGATGCGGTATTCGCCTTGGAGATCGCGTCGATCAACGCATTCGCGCCGATCGGTTTGTCGAGCATCGCGACGACACCGCCGCGACGCGCGCGCTCTTTCAGCGTGCTGTCGGCGCGGCCGGTGATCATGACGAAGGGAAGTGAAGACCTGCGTTTGCGCAGGAGATGGAACAGCTCAAGGCCGGAGATGCCCGGCATCTGCAAATCGACGATGGCGCAATCGAAGCGTTCGCCGACGGCGTAAGCCTCCATCAGGAAATCATGCGCGGATGCGAAATCGCCCACATCGTAACCGTAGGAGCGCAGCAACACTCCGAGGGAGTCGCGCACGGCATCGTCGTCGTCGATGATGCAAATGCGCTGTGAGGTCGACGGGGTCAAGCAGGTCTCCAGTGTGTACTGAGCCACAACCTACGCGTGGCCAATAAGCACCGGAATACGTAGTAATCCTAGTACGTAGTATCCCTTAGTCGGAAGCCGGTTCGACATCGGCGGTAAGGGCTTGCCGGACCAGTTCGGAAAGGCTGCGAACTTGCAGTTTCTCCATGATCCGCGCGCGATGCACCTCGACGGTGCGCGGGGAAATCTCGAGCTTGAACGCGATTACCTTGTTCGGTCGGCCCGCGATCATCTGCTTCATTACGTCCACTTCGCGGGCGGTTAACGTCTCGATGCGTTCCACGGCCGCCCGGCGATCCGCATCCGCCGAAGCGAGATGCACCGATGCCGCCGCGGCGCGTTCGACGGCGCCCAGCAGCGCTTTTTCGTCATAAGGCTTCTCGATGAAGTCGATCGATCCGGCCTTCATGGCCCGTACGGCCAAAGGCACGTCCGCGTGGCCGGTCACGAAAATGGTGGGCAGGATGATCTCGCGCCGGATGAGTTCGTCCTGCAACGCCAGACCGTCTATCTCGGGCATGCGGATATCGGCGATCAAACAGGCCACGCCGTCGGGTTCGTATTTGTCCAGGAAGTCGCGGCCTGACGGAAAGACATCAACGGCATAGCCCGCGGACTCCAACAACGCCTGAACTGAATCGCGCACGGCGTCATCGTCATCGACCACGAAGATTTTAATCGTTGCCGCCATCAGGTACTTCCAAAAACCTTTCTACGCTCTCGGCCGCGCGTCGGATGAGTAACCCGCAATTCCCCACATTCTGACCTAAAAGTCGGGAGTACGTAAATTTGCGTAGGTACAACTCCGAATATTCCCAGGCCGGGGCGGCGAATAAACCTGGGCCTACGACCGCACCGGGAGAGTACCATGTTAAACGCTTCGGTTGAAACGTCAGCAATGGCCTTGGGTCCCTGGACGTCCAGCGCCCGCCAGCCGCGCGATCCGCTCGACGAGATCGCGAGCTTCGCCACGCGCATCAAGGCGCGGCGCGGCACGGCGATCTTCGCCGACGGCGACGATGCCAATTACTGCTACCGGATCGTCAGCGGTGAGGCGATGGCTTTCAAGCTGATGTCGGATGGGCACCGGCAGGTGTACGAATTCCTCGTTCCCGGCGACTTCTTTGGCTACGAGACCCAGGCGGACCACTATTTCACGGTCGAAGCCGTCTCCGAAGTGGTGGTGCTGAAGTATCCACGCCGCGCCGTCGAACGCGTGCTGGCCGAAAATTCGCGCTTCGCGCGCGAAATCCAGCAGATGACCGCGCGCGGTCTGCATTCCGCTTATCAGCGCATGATTCTGCTGACGCACAAGTCCGCCGACGAACGCGTGGCGTGGTTCCTGCTCGAACTCGCCGACCGCACCCGCAATTCCGACGATGCGTTGCATCTGGCCATGACCCGCACCGATATCGCCGATTACCTCGGCATGGTGATCGAGACGGTGAGCCGCGCGCTCACCCGCCTGAAGCGGGGCGGCGCCATTGCGATGCAAAGCGTCAACGACATTCGTCTCGTCGACCGCCAGCGCCTCGAGTTGGTGCGCGGCGAGATCTGAGGGTTACCAGGGGTCGTTCCCCCGCTCAGCCTGAGCCGCTGTCCACCGAAGGCTTGTCCTCCCCAGGACCTTCGGCGGAGCAATGGGTGCGGCGGGCAGAGCGGGGGAATGTACTGCACCCCTCACAGCGCGGGGATGGCCAGACCGTGCTTATATTCCCGCCGTCTCCCTACAAAAGCCGTTGACGCCTCCTTATGTCCTAGGCTGAGTCAGCGCTTAGGGATTCATGAGGTGTCCGATGTCGATGATCTTGCGGTTGGCCCTGGCGGGCGTGCTTTTGGGGACGGCGGCTCAGGCCGCGGAACCGGCCAAGAAGGGCGTCGAGATCGATGCCTGCAAACTTCTGTCCGATAAGGATGTATCTGCGGCCATCGGGCTTCCGGTCGATCCCGGCGTCCGCAGCGACGCGGGCTATACGGAAGCCAATGCTTATTCGTCGACCTGCCTGTGGGCGGTGTCGGCGGACAAGGACGTCAAGAAGCCCAACCTGCCGCTCGGCGGCAAGCGCTTCGCTATCCTGAACGTGCAGTCCTGGCCGCCGGGAAACGGCGCCGGCAAAAGCTTCGTCCGCGCTTTCAAGGCCGCCGGCGAACAGCACCTCATCAAAAACAAGCCCGAGGACGTGAAGATCGGCGATGAAGCCGTGTGGTGGGGCTCAGGCGTGGCCGTTTACAAAGGCGACTACAGCTTCGGCATGTCCGTGCACCTGATCGACGGTCCCGAACGTCAGCGCGGCATGGAAGAGGCTCTGTCCAGGCAGATCGTCACCCGCCTGCCGAAGTAACCCGCGCCTTCCGCCGCATCGCGCCGCATGGCAAAGTGCGGCGCAATCCGCGGGGAGAATAGGCACGTGTCAGCACATCAAGAGCCGATCATTGGCGTGATCGGCGGTTCGGGCGTTTACGAGATCGAAGGCCTGGAAGGCGCGATCTGGCAACGGGTCGAGACCCCGTTCGGCGATCCCTCGGATGAACTTCTGTTCGGCCGGCTCAACGGCCAGAAGATGGTGTTCCTGCCGCGGCATGGCCGGGGTCATAAGGTCTCGCCGACCGACCTCAACTACCGCGCCAACGTCTACGCCATGAAACTCGCCGGCTGCACCGAGATCCTCTCGGTCAGCGCCTGCGGGTCCCTCAAGGAAGAACTCGCGCCCGGCACTTTCGTGCTGGTCGATCAATTCATCGACCGCAGCTTCGCGCGCGTCAAAAGCTTCTTCCAGCCGGGTCTTGTTGCCCACGTCTCGATGGCAGAGCCGACGTGCGGGCGTCTGACCAGCCATCTGGCCGAAGCCGCGCAAAAGGCCGGATTGAAGTTCAAGCAGGGCGGGACCTATCTCGTGATGGAAGGCCCGCAGTTCTCGACGCGGGCCGAGTCCGAGTTGTATCGCAGCTGGGGTTGCGACGTGATCGGCATGACCAACATGCCGGAAGCCAAACTCGCCCGTGAAGCAGAGATGTGTTACGCGACCGTCGCCATGGTCACCGACTACGACTGCTGGCACGACGACCACGGCAGCGTCACGGTCGATCAGATCGTGAAGGTGCTGATCGCAAACGCCGACAACGGCCGTTCGCTCGTCAAAGCTGTGGCCCCGGCGCTGCACGCGCGCAAGGGTGCTTGCGAGAAGGGCTGTCACCACGCGCTCGACCACGCGATCATCACCGCGCCGCATGCGCGCGATCCGCAAGTCGTCGCCGATCTGAAACCGATCATCGGACGCATCGCGGAGAGCTGGACGTGAAGATTGGCGGCAAGCCCTATCGCACCATCTGGCGCGCCGAGGATGCGGTGCGGGTAATCGATCAGACTCGGCTGCCGTTCGAATTGACCGAAGTCGATCTCAATACCGCGCAGGACGCGGCGCATGCCATCAAGACGATGATCGTGCGCGGCGCGCCATGCATCGGTGCGACGGCGGCGTATGGCCTGGCGCTGGCGATGCGCGAGGATGCGTCGGATGCCAATCTCGACGCTGCGGCCAAGATGCTGAATGCGACCCGTCCGACGGCGGTGAACCTTGCCTGGGCGCTGAACGAGATGCGCGGCGTGCTCGCGCCGCTGCCGCCGGCGCAGCGCGTCAATGCGGGGTTCAAGAAGGCCGCCGACATCGCAGACGCCGATGTCGCGCAATGCGAGGCCATCGGCAACCACGGCCACGCAATTATCGCCAAGCTGTGGGAACAGAAGGGCAAGCCGAAGCAGCTCAACATCCTCACGCACTGCAATGCCGGCTGGCTGGCGACCGTCGACTGGGGCACGGCGATCGCGCCGATCTACAAGGCGCACGATGCGGGTCTGCCGATCCACGTGTGGGTCGACGAGACGCGGCCCCGCAATCAGGGCGCTTCGCTGACCGCTTTCGAACTCGGCAGCCACGGCGTGCCGCATACCGTGATTGCCGACAACACCGGCGGTCATCTGATGCAGCGTGGTCAGGTCGATATGGCGATTGTGGGCAGCGACCGCACGACCGCCACGGGCGACGTCTGCAACAAGATCGGGACTTACCTGAAGGCGCTCGCGGCGCATGCGCACGATGTGCCGTTCTATGTCGCGTTGCCGTCGAGCACGATCGATTGGTCCATGTCGGACGGCATGCGTATCCCGATCGAGGAACGCGACGCGGGCGAGGTCACTCATATCGCGGGGCGCGATGCGGCCGGCAAGCTCACGACGGTTCGGATCGTTCCGGAAACGTCGGCGGCGCTGAACGTCGCCTTCGACGTCACCCCGGCGCGCTACGTCACGGGACTGATCACCGAACGCGGCGTGTCGCCGGCAAGCCGCGATGGCTTGCTCAAGCTGTATCCAGAGCGGGCTAAAGACGCCGCCTAGTGATCAGGGAATGCTGAGCCGCTGCCAGCCGGACGTGCCCAGCGCCTCAAGCGGCTGGAAGCGCGCTTTGTAGGCCATCTTGGCGCTGTCCGGAATCCAGTAGCCCAAATACACGTAAGGCAGGCCGAGCTTCTCGGCATGGCCGATGAGCCACAGCACGACGTAGTTGCCCAGGCTCGTACGATCGCCGTCTGTATTGAAGAAGCTGTAGACCGCCGACAGGCCGTCGCTGGTGCGATCGGTCAGGCAGACAGACGCGAGTTCGCCGGTGCGGTCGCGGAACTCGATCAGGAATGTATCGATCGGGCTGTCTTCCACCATCGCGCTGTATTCATAAAAGCCCATCAGCGCCATGTCGGAGCCGCGATGGCGCGACTGCTGGTACTGCTGGAACAACTCGAACTGCTCGGTGGTGGCGCGGGCGGGCACCTTCACGGGCAGCAGATCGGCGTTCTCTTTCCAGATGCGCGACAGGGTGCGCTGGCGCTTGAACTCGCCCACCACAACCCGAACCGGGACGCAGGCTTTGCAGCCGGGGCAGGAGGGCGCGTAGGCAATCGAGTGGCTACGGCGGAATCCGGAGCGCGCCAGCTCCTCGTGGAGCGGCTCGGCATTCGGCCCGGACAATTCCGTAACGAGCTTCCGTTCCAATCGGTCGGGCAGGTACGGGCACGGCAGCGGGGCTGTGGTGAAGAAGAATTGCGGTCGTTTGAGCGGCGTCTGGTCCATCGCGACTTTGCGAACTGCTTTCTGTGCTGCCTGATAACGATTGCGATTTGAATTTCGCCCGCGACAGCTGACCTAGAATGATGGCCGCGCCCCAGGCTGGCAAGGAAAAGGAAGCGCTTTAGCGTTCTTGCCGCAGGTGTGACGACAAGATGCACGCCGGACGGGAAGGTCGGGACGCGTAGTTATTGCGCCGCGGCAGCCGGGGGCGGCGTGGTGAGCGTCTCGCCGGAGGTCGGGTCGACCGGACGCGGGCCGGTCTTCTCGAGGAAGTTGGGCACGCGGTCAAACGTGTCTGCCTTCAGGTCCTCGGCGCGCATCAAGACGATCGAAACACGGCGGTTGCGCGGGCTGCGGGGCTGTTTGGGATCGAGCGGGTCCTTGTCGGCGCGGCCATTGATCGTATTGATCTGGGTATCGTCCAGGCCGCCGTCGATCAGGGCGCGGCGGGTTGCCAGCGCGCGGTCGGACGAGAGCTCCCAGTTCGTGTAGCCCGACGGATCGACCGCCGTGGACGGATCGGTATGGCCGGAGATGCTGATCTTATTCGGCATCTTGCGGATGACTTTGGCGACCTGGGCGAGGATTTCTTTCGCCTTCGGATACAGGTTCGCGCTGCCCGGCGAGAACATGTCGACCTTGTCTTGGTCGATCAGCTGGATGCGCAGGCCTTCGGAGGTGCTTTCGATCAGGAGGCTCGAGGCCATCGGTGCCAATTCGGGAATGCCGCTGATGGCGCGCTTGATATCAGTCGCGGCCTGCTGGAATTCCTTTGATTCCGTGGCTTCGGCGCGCGCGGCTTCTTCGTCGACCGCCTTGTCCGGCTGGCTATCGGTCATGCTTTCGCCGCCGGCGCCGATTGATGGCGGAGGCAGCACGACGGCCGATGTAGAACCGGTACGGGATTGCGAGGCGCCTTCGCCGATGGTCTGACCGCCGAGCATGCCGCCGGCGCCGCTTTCGCGGGTCGAGGCCGCGATGGGGGTGAAGTAGTCGGCGACGCCGTTGAGTTGTTCCTCGGTGACGGCATTCAGCAGCCACAGCAGCAGGAAGAACGCCATCATGGCGGTCACGAAGTCGGCGTAGGCGACTTTCCACGCGCCACCATGGTGGGCGTCGCCACCTTTCTTGATGCGCTTAACGATGATGACTTTGCCGCCACCCTCTTTGCCACTACCGAAATCTGGGCGGTCTGCCATGGCCCCCGAGGCCTTTCACGAACACAAAGCCGAGTCGGTAATATTTACCGGGAAATAGTTAACCATCTCGATGCTTTGCAGCCCAATTTAGACAAAGGGCCGCTCTTTGTCAGGGGCCGCGTTTTCCTTAAGGGCTGGGCACCAGGGTGAGGCGGTCGGGACTGCCCGCCGCAGGGTTGAGCGGGAAGCCCTGGCCATCGCGCCACGGAACGAGCAGGTCGTCGTAATGGGGACTGGCAAGGTGGCCGGACTGCCCGCCGGCGACGGCGACCCGCGACCGGGAAAGGTCCGCCAGGTCGTAGACCGCCCGCAGGCCGGGGCCGTGGATGTGCGACAGGGGCTGGTCGGCGGTGATGTCCAGGTGGCTGCCCCGGTTGATGGTGTACTCGCCGCCGGGCGTCGGCAGCGCCCGGGACGAGAGTCCACCGAGGATCGGGAGCGCCTTCAAGACGCGGTGATCGAACGCCGCCTGGTGGAAATCGCCCCACTGCCAGGCTGCGGCGGGCCGGCCTTCGTGGGCGGCGATCCAGTCGATGGCTTCGTTCCACGCCAGTTGAATGCGCGCGGGACATTCCTCCCGGATTTGCGTCGCGACGTCATCGCACCAGTCGATCCCAGGACTGCCGCCGGCGATCATCGCCCGCATGGCATCGACGCGTTCGCCGTCATAGCGCGTGGAGAGATCGCCGAGATCGTCGTCGACAAGCGCATGCTTCAAGCGATCCATCCAGACCGCGAAGATCAGCGGTTCCGCGCGATCGCGCAGCATCGCGCCGTCCCACGCCTGCATCGCGGTCAGTAAGGCTTTCTCCTCGTCGTTGCGCGGCGTGATGTGCGGTAGCACCAGCGGCAGCATCTCGATCGCCGCGACGGAGACAGCATCGGTTTGAAGCTTTGTCATATCGTCGACCGTCAGCGGCGCGCTCGCGCTGCTCAATGCCGCGACAATACGGCGCGCGCGATAGGCCTCCGGCCAATGAACCGCGACCAGCGGATCGTCTGCCGCGGTGACGCGATTGTTCGCGTTCACGATGAAGCCGCTCGCCGGATCGATGGTCTGGGGCAGGCGTTCGAAGGGGACCCAACCCGTCCAGTCATAGTCGCCGTTCCAACCCGGCACCGGGATCGTGCCGTCACCGGCTTTGCGCATCGGCAAGCGGCCGGCGGCCACATAACTGATGCTGTGAGCGTCGGCGAACGTGACGTTCTGCTCTGGCGCGTCGAACAGGCGCAGGGCTTCGCGGAAGTCCGTGACATCCTTCGCGCGCGCCATGCGAAAGAGCGCTTCCGCGGAATGATCGTTGGGCTGAAGCAGCGAGGCCGACAGCGCGAGGACGCGATCGCCTTCAAGTAAGCTCGGGGGTACGCGGCCGGCGCGCAGGACATCGCTGAGCACCGGACCATGTCGCGTTTCACGGACGGTGAGTTGCACCGGTTGGCCGAACCGCACCTTGATGGTCTCATCGCGCGTCACGAAGTCCTTCGGGCCTTCGGGAGTCTCGTAAGATCGGTCGCCCGCGAGCGCATGCTCGATGAACAGATCCTGTGTATCGCCGTGAGTCGTCGTAATGCCCCAGGCGACATTCTGATTGTGGCCCAGCACATGCAGCGGCACGCCGGGAACCGTTGCGCCGGTCAACGTAAGCTCAGGCGTCTTCAGGATGGCGAGATACCAAAGGCTGGGGATCTGGAATTCCAGATGGGGATCGTTCGCCAGGATCGGCTGGCCTGTGGCGGTATGCGACCCGGCGACTGCCCATGCATTCGACGCCAGGGTGGGTGCGATGGTGCCGAGGATTTCACCGAGCAGGTCATCGGGCGCGAGGGCGGCGAGGGACGGATCGGCCGGCGCGCGCGTCTCCTTCATCGGTGTCGCAACGCCGTCCACCGTCACGGGATCGCCGGCCCGCGGCGCCGGGAACAAGTCCTCGGCGCGCTGCGATCCCAATTTCGCATCGAGCGCGGCGCGCAGCAGTTCCTCGTCCGAATTGCCTGAAAGCTGCAATCCCATCAGCTTTTGCCAGACGAGCGAGTCCGCCGGCTTCCAGGGCTCCGGCGAGAACCACAGGACATGGAACTCAAGCGGCAAGGGGCGGTCGCGTTTCTCCAGCCAGGCGTTGACGCCGTCGGCATAGCGCTGGAACACACGCTGCACGGTAGGATCGAGCACGGTGAAGTCGGCTTCAGCGCGGCGGTACAGACCGAGCGTGCGGATGTAGCGATCCACGCCCAAGCCCTGCTTGCCGATGATTTCACTCAAACGCCCTTGGCCGGTGCGCCGGGTCAGCTCCATCTGGAACAAGCGGTCCTGCGCATGCACGTAGCCAAGCCCGAAGTAGGCGTCGTCCTCGGAGGCGGCTTCAATTGTCGGCACACCGCGTTCGTCGCGGGTGATCGTGACAGGCTTCGCGAGGGCATCCTTCGCCAGCGTCATCGTGCCGGCGCCGCGCGGCACGGCGCGGTAGGCGTTGAACGCCACGACGCAAATACCGATGGCGACCAGGAACAGGACGGTCAGGAAGACTTGGACGACACGGCGGACGATTTTCAAAAGAGCCTCTCCATTTCGTCATCCTTGCGGTCGTCGGACCGTGAGGATCCCGGTTTTATGGTGACGTTGAACGAAACAGAAAAGTGAAACCTCTGGATGCTCGGCGCTTCGCGCCCAGCATGACGAGGGGTACTATGATCAACACACCGCGAACCATCTGCATCAGCATGACCGACAGCAAGCAAAACTGGAGTGACGACGCGAACGAAGTTCTGTTCGAGATCGTCGTCATGGGAAACGCGGTGAAGGTCTCGGCGGTGCATGTCGCCACCAATACGGAGGTGGTCGTGATGGGTTCGCCGGCCATGACCGAGTTCACCTTGAAACAGAACGCGCTGCGTAAGCTGCGGGCGGCGCTGGCCCGTAAGTTCGGGTCCGGCACCTAATCGGCGGAAATCGGCTAACAAATCCAATAGGTTGGGGCGCATTGGCGGGAACCCTCGACATGTGGTATTCCCCGCGCATGTCAGACACAGCCGCCTCTCGGATCGCCCAAGCGGGCGACACCGTCGCCGTCGCCAGCGATCACGCCGGCTTTGAGCTCAAAGAACAGCTCAAAGGCGACCTCGCGCAGCTTGGCTTCAAGGTGCTCGATCTGGGTACCAATGGCACGGCGTCGGTCGATTATCCCGACTTCGGCAAGGCCCTGGGCCAGGCCGTAAGCGATGGTCGCGCGAAAGCCGGCGTTGCCGTCTGCGGCAGCGGCATCGGCATTTCGATTGCGGCCAATCGCATTCCCGGCGCGCGCGCGGCGCTTGTTCACGACGACAACACCGCGGCCCTGGCCCGCGAACACAATGACGCCAATATCATCGCCCTGGGCGCCCGGCTTCACGGCCACGCGCAAGCCCGCGCGATGCTGAAGACTTTTCTCGATACACCGTTCGCAGGCGGCCGCCATGCCGGCCGCGTCGCCAAGCTCGGTTAAGCCCACCCGCGTTCACGCGCGCCTTTTTTACAAAGGACTTCCATGGATCGTCACGTTTCGCCCGCGTTCTTCAGCAAAAGCCTGGCTGAGTCCGACCCCGAGGTGATGAAGTCGATCAGCCTCGAACTGGAGCGTCAGCAGACCCAGATCGAGCTGATCGCTTCCGAGAACATCGTCAGCCGCGCAGTGCTGGAGGCGGTGGGGTCCTGCCTCACCAACAAGTACGCCGAGGGCTATCCGGGCAAGCGCTACTACGGCGGCTGCGAATTCGTCGACATCGCCGAACAGCTCGCCATCGACCGGGCCAAGAAGCTGTTCGATTGCGGCTTCGCCAACGTTCAGCCGCATGCCGGCGCGCAGGCCAATGCCGCCGTGTTCCTGGCGCTGCTGCAACCGGGCGACACCTTCATGGGCATGGACCTGTCCGCGGGCGGGCACCTCACGCACGGCTCGCCGGCCAACGTTTCCGGCAAGTGGTTCAAGGTTGTGTCCTACGGCGTTCATCCGGAAACGCATCTGATCGACTACGATCAGGTCGAGAAGGTGGCGCTGGAACAGAAGCCGAAGCTGATCATCGCCGGCGGTTCCGCCTACAGCCGCGTGATCGACTTCGCGCGCTTCCGCAAGATTGCCGACAGCGTCGGCGCGTTCTTCATGGTCGACATGGCGCACTTCGCCGGTCTGGTCGCGGCTGGCCTTTACCCGAGCCCGCTGCCGCATGCGGACGTGGTCACGACCACGACGCACAAGACGCTGCGCGGCCCGCGCGGCGGCATGATCCTGACCAACCGCGAGGACATCGCCAAAAAGATCAATTCCGCCGTGTTCCCCGGCAACCAGGGCGGCCCGCTGATGCACGTCATCGCCGGCAAGGCGGTGGCCTTCGGCGAGGCGCTGAAGCCGGAGTTCAAGACCTATGCCAAGAGCGTCATCGACAACGCCAAGATCCTGGCCGAGACGCTGACCCAGGGCGGGCTGAAGATCATCTCCGGGGGCACGGACAGCCACTTAATGCTGGTCGACCTGCGCCCGAAGAAGCTGACCGGAAACCTAGTCGAGAAGATGCTCGAAGAGGCCGGCATCACCTGCAACAAGAACGGCATCCCGCAGGATCCGGAGAAGTACACGGTGACCTCGGGCATCCGTCTGGGCAGCCCGGCGGCGACGACCCGTGGCTTCGGTACGGCCGAGTTCAAGCTGGTCGGTGAGCTGATCGTCGAGGTGCTGGACGCCCATTCCGCCCAGCGCAACGACATGAAGGCGGTCGAACAGTCAGTGAAGGCGCGGGTCCGGGATCTGTGCCGTCGCTTCCCGATCTACCAGTAATACGTCCAGGCCCCACATTTAGCTTGGAAGTTAGTGGAGTATCAATAAATTGGGGTCACATTCGAACCCAGCGACGGGCTCGGTTGAGGGGGAGTTGAGGGATGCGGTGTCCTTACTGCGCTAATCCGGACACTCAGGTGAAGGATTCGCGGCCGACGGAGGATAACTCCGCCATTCGGCGTCGGCGTTTCTGTTCGGCCTGTGGCGCGCGTTTCACGACGTTCGAGCGCATCCAACTGCGCGAGCTGACGGTCGTGAAAAAGAACGGCCAGCGCATTCCTTTCGACCGCGACAAGATCGCCCGTTCGCTCATCACCGCCTGCCGGAAGCGTCCGGTGGACGAGGAGCGCATTGAGCGCATCGTCAATTCGATCCAACGTCGTCTTGAGAGTTTGGGTGAAGCTGAAGTGGCCTCGTCGACCATTGGTGAGATGGTCATGGAAGCCCTGCAGGGTCTCGACAAAGTCGCTTACGTTCGCTTCGCGTCGGTGTACAAGAACTTCCGCGAAGTCAAAGACTTCGAGTCGTTCGTTGAGAATCTCGCTGAGCCTTCACGCCGCGACGACGATACCTAAGCCGCGGGCTTTCATCTGATCGCGCACGACCGGCGTCCCGGTGTGTGCTGAGATCGTTCCCGTGACCATGACGCCAACTCCGCAAGATCGTGCACACATGACCGCCGCGCTCGCGCTGGCGGAGCGCGGCCTTGGCGATACCTGGCCCAATCCGTCGGTTGGCTGCGTCATCGTGCGCGACGGCATCGTCGTGGGGCGGGGCCGGACCCAGACCGGGGGACGCCCCCATGCGGAGACCGAAGCCCTGGCGTTCGCCGGCGCGGCGGCCCGCGGCGCCACAGCCTATGTGACGCTTGAGCCTTGCAGCCATCACGGCAAAACGCCGCCGTGCTCCGACGCGCTCGTGGCCGCCGGCGTCGCCCGTGTCGTCGCCGCGACCGGCGATCCCGATCCACGCGTGAACGGCAGCGGGCTGGCCAAGCTGCGCGCCGCCCAGATCGCGGTAGACGAGGGGCTGCTCGAGACCGAAGCCCGCGCCCTCAATCGGGGCTATCTGTTGCATGCGGGCGAAGGCCGTCCGCTGTTCACGCTGAAGACCGCGACCACGCTCGATGCCCGGATCGCGACCGCGTCCGGCGAAAGCAAATGGATTACAGGCGCAGCCGCCCGCGGTGTGGGGCAGGTGCTACGCGCGCGCCATGACGCGATCCTGGTCGGATCGGAGACCGCGCTCGCGGACGATCCGGCGCTGACCTGCCGCCTGGATGGCTATCAGGGGCGTCCGAAGGTCCGGGTCGTTATCGACCGGCGTCTGCGCTTATCGCCGGCATCGCAGCTCGCCACGTCGGCGCAGGCGGCCCCGACCTGGGTGCTGACCACGGCGGAGGCCGCGAAGGCGCGCGGTGCGGCGCTCGCACAGCTCGGCGTGCAGGTCATCGAAGTCGGGGAGGCGGCCGAAGACGCGGCCTTTGCCCAAGTCTGCGCCAAGATGCTCAGCGCGCGCGGCCTGACCCGCGTGTTGATCGAAGGCGGCGGACGGCTTGCGGCGGCGTTTCTGAAGGCCCATTTGATCGACCAGCTCGCTTGGTTCCGGGCCGCGACGGCGCTGGGCGCGGATGCGCGTCCCGGCCTCGGCGCGCTCGACATCACCCGCCTGGCCGACGCGCCGCGCTTCAAGCGCACGGGTGCGATGACGTTAGGCAGTGATACGCTCGAACTGTTCGATCGCACGGAGTGAAGATGTTCACCGGTATCGTCACCGACCTCGGCCGGATCGAAGACGTCACGGAAACCGTGCCCGGCAAGCGGGACCGTCGCTTCCGCATCGGCACATCGTATGTCACCGCCGGTATCGCCGACGGCGCTTCAATCGCCTGTAACGGTTGCTGCCTCACCGTCGTCGCCAAGGGTCCGAACTGGTTCGATGTCGACGTGTCGGAAGAGACGCTGTCCAAGACCACGCTCGCGGACTGGAAGAAGGGCACGCGCATCAATCTCGAACGCTCGATGAAACTCGGCGACGAGATCGGCGGGCATATCGTCTCCGGGCACGTCGATGCGGTCGCGAAAGTGGCGGGCGTGCGCCCGGATGGCAGTTCCATCCGTTACGAGATCGCCGTGTCCCGCAACCTGGGCGTAAGTATCGCGGCCAAGGGTTCTGTGGCCCTGGACGGCGTGTCGCTGACCGTAAATGACGTCGCCGACACCCCCGAGGGCACGGTTTTTGGTGTGAATATCATCCCGCACACCCAGGCCGTCACAACCTTCGGGCACTTACAGGCCGGCGGTCGCCTGAACGTGGAAATCGATTTGATGGCACGCTATGTTGCGCGCTTGTTGAACCAAGACGCGGTGGCTGCCCGCCGCAATCCGAGTTGACCGTGCCAGACACCACGCGCCCCCACGCCGACCTCAATGAATATCTCTCCAGCGTCGAAGAGATCATCGACGACGCGCGCAATGGCCGGATGTACATCCTGGTCGACGACGAGAACCGGGAGAACGAGGGCGATCTCATAATCCCGGCGCAGATGGCGACGCCGGATGCGATCAATTTCATGGCCAAGTACGGTCGCGGCCTGATCTGCCTGTCGCTGACCAAGAAGCGCTGCGAGGAACTTCGGCTCCCGCTGATGCCCGCGCACAATCAGCTGCGCCATGCGACGGCGTTCACCTTGAGCATCGAGGCGCGGGACGGGGTGACGACGGGCATCTCCGCCGCCGATCGCGCGCGGACCATTGGGGTCGCGGTCGATCCAGGTTCCACCCGTGAAGACCTCGTGACGCCGGGACACGTATTCCCGTTGATGGCCAAGGAAGGCGGCGTGCTGGTGCGCGCCGGCCATACCGAAGCGGCCGTCGATATCTCACGCCTCGCGGGGCTGATTCCGGCCGGCGTGATCTGCGAGATTATGAACGACGACGGCTCGATGGCACGTCTGCCGGACCTGGTGAAGTTCGCCCAACTGCACGGCCTGAAGATCGGCACCATCGCCGACCTGATCGCGTACCGCCGCCGCACCGAGCGGCTGGTGACCCGCGAGGCCGAAACCACTTTCCGCTCGCAGATCGGCGGCGACTGGTCGCTGAAGGTCTACAAGGACGCGGTTTCCGCGCAGGAACACATTGCGCTCGTGAAGGGCGACCTCGAAAGCGGCGAGCCTGTCATGGTGCGCATGCATCAGGTGCAGATTCTCACCGATATGTTCCTGGATGCGAATTCGACACGTTCCGGCGAACTTCATCGCGCGATGGAGATGATCGCCAGTCACGGGCGCGGCGTCATCGTCGCGCTGCGCGATACCATGACCGGCGCGTCGATCGCGGAGCGTGTCGCCGCCAGTTCGCGCGGAGAAGAAATCACCTCGCGCCTGATGGATTATGGCGTGGGCGCACAAATCCTGGTTGACCTCGGGGTCCGCAAAATGGTCCTGCTGACCAACACGTCCAAGGTCATCATCGCGCTGGAAGGTTACGGCCTCGAGGTCGTCGAACAGCGCCGCATCACATAGTCCCTCAATGTCCAAAACACCCCACATCCTCATCATCGAAGCGCGCTTCTACGAAGAGGTCAGCGACGATCTTCTAAAAGGCGCGCAGGCAGCCCTGATTACCGCGGGCGCGACCAGCGAAGTCATCACCGTGCCGGGCATACTCGAACTGCCGTCGACGCTGCTGTATGCGTGGAAGGGCCATCGTGCGTGGAAGCAAGCCTTCGAGGGCGCCGTCGTGCTCGGCTGCGCTGTGAAGGGCGAGACGGACCACTACGAACACGTTTGCCGTGAGTCCATGGCGGGCGTGCAGCGCGTGGCCCTCGAATGCAATATTCCGCTCGGCAATGGTATTCTCACGTGTCCGACGTGGGAATTGGCATTAAATCGCGCCAATCCCGCGGAAGGCGATGCCGGCGGCCGCGCGGCGAAAGCCGCATTGCGTTTGATCGAAGTCGCGCGCGGCTTCGGAGTATAAACCTTCCCCTGGCGCGTGGCGTTTGCTAGTTGAGCGGCCACAAGCTCGAGATTCCAGGACACCGACACAATGACCGCGACGCCGGCGCAAGCCCCGGGCGACAACGCCTCTGCCGACGTGAAGCCGCCGACCGCGGCCTCGCGCAATGCCGGCCGTCTGGCCGCCGTGCAGGCGCTGTATCAGATCGAAGCGAGCGGCGCCTCTGCGTCTGGAGTCATCAAGGATTTCCTGACCGGCCTGACCGGCGGCATCTTGATGACCGAGGATCCGGACACGGCACAAGAGTCTACGGTCAATGTCGGTGAATTGGATTCCGAAACGCTGATCACCATCGTGCGCGGTTTCGAGCAGCGCAGCGATGAGATCGACGGCATGATCAGCGGCAGCTTGTCGGCTGAATGGCCGTGGGAGCGCCTGGAGATGACCGTGAAGGCAATCCTACGCGCCGGCATCGCCGAGATCCTCACGCGCACCGATACGCCGGCGAAAGTGATTATCAGCGAATTCATCGATATCGCCCACGCGTTCTACGATGGCGCGGAACCGCGCATGGTGAACGCCGTGCTGGATAAGGTCGCGCGCGCGCTCGGTCGTCTGGACGCTTCAGCGCCTTAGCGCTTGCTGGACGACCGGTTCGCCCAGATCACACCCACGATAATCAGCAGAAACCCGACAAGGCGCAGCAGGAATAGCTGGCTCTCTTGTTCGCTGTCGAGCGACATCGCGCCGACGATCATCGGCTGAAGGCCCAGCACCCCGAAGGCGAGAGCGAACCACAGGAACAATCCCTGACCGGTGCGCCGCCAGAACTTCAAAAAGACCAACGTCGCGACGAAATAGAAGACAGCCGTCGCGCCCGAGAAGAAATCGTTGCTCACGCGTTGGCCTCCCAGATGAAGCCGTAGATCAGGACGGCTAGAGCGGCGAGGTGAATGATCGCCCGCAACGGACGCAAGTCGATCTCAGGGCCTGTGATGACGAGGTCGATCACCACGGCGAGATTGTTGAGCGCCAATCCGACGAAGCAGAGGGCGCACAAGAACAAAAGCTTGATGCGTGTCTGCATGTAGCCGCGTGCGAGCAGGGCGAGGCGAGGCACCCCACGCTCGTGGCCATGCACAGCATGATAAACCCACGCTTGAAAATTCAATCCTTGGAAATTCATCGCGATGCCTATCGACGGGATGTCATCATGCCTTCAGGTCCTGTCCTTGCGAAGCCGGAACACATCCGCAAGTGCCTGGACATTATCGCTGGGCCCATCGGCGATAGAACTGATCACGGCGACCGGCGTGGTTTTAAACGCATCGCACAAGCGAGCGGCTAACTTATCGACCTCCGGATCGACCGGGCTCCACTTCCAAAGACCCGGCTCGGCCTCAATCACCAGCCCTAGGCTCTGGAGGCGAGGCAGGAGTTGGGAGACAATGGTGGCGCTTGCACGCAAGTCATGCGTCAGGGCTTGCGGGCTCCAGGCCTGCTCCGGCGTCTCTCGAAAGCGCATCACAAGTTTGATGGCCCAGACCGATCCGAGGATCGTCCGGGCGAACTCGCGAACATCGTCTGTAATCACACCTCGGTCCTACTTCCCCGGTCGCGCGCCTAGGCGCCACATGGAAGCGCGCGGTCGGAGAGATCAATTAGGGAAGCCCTTACTTGGGCGCTTGGAGGCCCGGCGCCGGCGTTCTAATGTCCGCCGAACATGACCCGGCGCAGCGAGTTCCGACTGATTGCAGATTTGTTCGCGCCGCTTGCTCAAACGGCTGCGGCCGTTGGCTTGCGCGACGACGCGGCCTATCTGACGCCGACGCCCGGTCACGATGTGGTTCTGAAGACAGATACCATCGTAGCTGGCGTCCATTTCCGGCCGCATGATCCCGCGGATCTCGTCGCGCGCAAGGCGTTGCGGGTCTGCCTGTCGGACCTGGCCGCGAAAGGGGCCCAGCCGCGCGGCGTGTTGCAAGCGATCACGCTCGCACCCGACACCGACGACGCCTATCTCGAAGCCTATGCACGTGGGCTTGGCGAAGACCTTCGACATTTCGGCGTCGCGCTATTCGGCGGCGACACTACCGCGCATCTCAAGGACGGCAACGGTCCACTCACCATCACGATCACCGCCGTCGGCGAAGTGCCGTCCGGCACGGCGTTGCTGCGCACCAATGCACGTGTCGGCGATCTGATCTGTGTGTCGGGCACGATCGGCGACGCCGCCATCGGTCTGCGCGCGGCAGAGGGCAGGCTCACGGCGCAGTTGGCGGTGGACCGCGACTTTGTGGTCGATCGCTACCTGCTGCCCCAGCCGCGCCTTGCGCTTGGCCAGGCGCTTCGGGGGATTGCGACGGCGTGTCTCGATATCTCGGATGGACTGGTCGCCGACATCGGGCATCTCTGTGAATCCTCGGGTGTCGGCGCCGAGGTTTTCTGGAGCGACGTGCCGCGTTCGGTGGCGGTGGACCGCTGGCTGATGGACGCTCCATCTTTGCGGGACGTGATCCTGGGCGGCGGCGATGACTATGAACTCGCGTTCACGATCCCGCCGGATCGCCGCCAATCGCTGGCGGAGGTGGCTGGGGCGACCGGAACGCCGGTCACGGTCATCGGGCGGATCACCGCCCCGCGCGCAGAAAGATCGGCCACGACCGCAAGGGGTGTTAAGGTCATCGGCGAGTTCGGTCGTGAGATCGAAGTCGGGATTACAGGCTTCACACACGCCTGAAGGGGCGCCAGGTGAAAAAGCTGATCATCATCCTGCTTGTGCTGCTGGTCGTGGCCCTTGGCGGGGCCGGCGGACTGGTCATGCTCGGGATCGTGCAGAACCCGTTCAAGCCGCCGGAGGCATCCGCCGAGGCTAAGCCGACGGGCCCGGAACTGAGCCCCAGCGGCCTCAAGGTTCCCACAGAAGCGCTCGTCCAGCAAAAGGTGCCGGACATGATTGTGCCGGTGATCCTGTCGGGCGGTGTTCAGCGGCGCATATCGGTCAGTATCCGTCTGGTGACGAACAACGCCGCGAAGGCAAAGGTGCAGGCCGAGCTTCCGAAATATCAGGACGCGCTGCTTAACAACCTGATCCTGTATTTCCAGGATTACTTCGTGAAGAACGACGAACTGAACGTCGATATCGTCCGGAAGCGCGCGCGCGATACCGCTGCGAAGGTTTACGGCGAGGATGTCAGCGACGTCTTGCTGGTCAACGTCTTCGATCTCGGCGGCGCGGCGGCACGGGGTAACTTCGCTTCAGAGAACTAATGATGACCCGGCAGAGTGGTCGCGGTTTGTCATTCTGCACAACATCCGCAATAGGCTTCGGCCGGTGTGATGGCCTCGCGGCCACATCGGCCGTCACGTGAGTAAATCCCAAGGATTTACCGAACGTCAGCGCCTGACCCGCATCGCCAGCGGCCTGGCGATGCTGACCTACGTCTGTCTGCATCTCAGCAATCACGCGCTCGGCATCTGGTCGCTGGACCTGATGGAAGCGGCCCAGCCTTACACTGTTGAGATCTTCCGTACGTTGCCCGGCACCATCTTCCTGGCGGGTGCGTTCACCATTCATTTTTCGCTCGCCATCTGGTCGCTGCATCTCAAGCGACGGTTTGTCATGCCGCTGTGGGAATCCACACAGATGGCGTTGGGCTTCACGATCCCGCTGCTGCTTGTGCACCACGTCATCTCGGTGCGGATCATGTACAGCATGTTCGCGACCGATGTCGGCTACAGCTACGTCCTTTGGGCGATGGGCCTCGACCCGTGGACCTATCTCACCCAGACCGCATTGCTGTTGGTTGCTTGGACCCACGGCTGCATCGGAATTCATTATTGGCTGCGCATTCGCCCCTGGTATCCCAGCGTCGCGCGGGCGTTGTCGATCGTCGCTGTCGTCCTGCCGCTTCTGGCACTGATCGGCTTCCTGCATGCGATCCAGGAAGTCGACCGGCTGGATATGGATCCGCAATGGCACCGCGCCTTCGTCGCCAACGCCAGCGTGCCCGGCGAGGCCGGACTTGCGGCGCTCTCCGATCTGCACGTCTATAGCTACGCCGGGTTAGGCTTGATCGTCGCGGGTATGATGATGGCCCGGCTTTTGCGCCGTTTCCTTGAACGTCGCAGCGGCATCGTGCAGGTACATTTTCCGGGGCCGTTGGTCGTTCCGAGCGCGCCCGGCCCGACGCTGTTGGAGATCGCCCGCGCGGCCGGTTTGCCGCACGCCAGTGTGTGTGGCGGGCGGTGTCGGTGCAGCACATGCCGCGTGCGGATCGGGCAGGGGCTGTCCAGTCTTCCGCCGCCTGCGGCGGACGAGGCCCGGGTGCTGGCGCGGATCGGGGCGCCGGCCCCGCCGTCAGGCTCGCCTGTCAGTGTCGTCCGACGGCCGACATCCATGTCACCCCGCTATTCCCGACGCCGCCCGGCATGCAGGAAGTGCGCCACGTCGTCGACTACCATCAGGGTCGTGAAATGGAGATCGTGCTGATGTTCGCCGACTTGCGCGGCTTCACCACGGCCTCCGAATATCGCTTGCCCTATGACACGGTGTTTCTGCTCAACCGCTATTTCGCGGAAATGAGCACAGCCATCACCGCCTCCGGCGGGTTTGTCGACAAGTTCATCGGCGACGGCATCATGGCGTTGTTCGCCCTTGAGGAAGATATCGTGCGCGGCGCGATGTCTGCGTTGCGTGCGGCGCGCGACATGAGCGCAAGGCTCGACGCCCTCAACCGGGAACTCGCCCACGATCTGACCGAACCGCTCAAGATCGGTATCGGTATCCATTGCGGCGGGGCCATCGTCGGCGACATGGGCCATGGCCGCGCCCGCGCACTGACCGCCATCGGCGATACGGTCAATACGGCCAGCCGCATTGAAGGACTGAGCAAGCGGTTCGATAGCGAACTGATGGTCTCGGCTGAGCTTGCCAAGCTGGTGGGGGCGAGCCTGGCTGAGTTCAAGACAATCGAGGTCGATGTCCGGGGACGCCAGGACAAGATCGCGGTCCTGGCGATCCCCCGCGCCCGGGATTTGGCGATCATCGACGCGCTGTAGGTCCGGCATCGCAACCCCGTCCGGGGAGAGGCGGACAGGCCGTTCGGCCCGGAAAACCAAGGGAATTCTTGCGCCGGAGGTGCCGTTCTGGCATTTTCCTGCGACTTCGCGGCGGGAGATGGGTAAACGTCGTCTAACTCTTTGGCGTATCTGCCGCTTTTGGCGATTTCAAGCCATAGCTAATCCTTCGACTAGCTAATCCTTCGAAACGAATGGGGCGAACATGACCTCTCTTGAGACACTCGTCGTCGCGTGCGGCATTCTTGCCGTGCTCTACGGCGTTTTTTCCATTTCACAGATCGTCAAAAAGCCGGCCGGTAATGCCCGGATGCAGGAAATCGCCGCAGCCATCCAAGAGGGCGCCGGCGCCTACCTGAACCGCCAGTACACCACCATCGGCATCGTCGGCGTCTTCGTCGCGATCGTCCTCGGTGCGACCCTGGACATCAAAGTGGCGATCGGCTTCGTCATCGGCGCCGTGCTCTCGGGCATCGCCGGTTATGTCGGCATGAACGTTTCGGTGCGCGCCAACGTGCGTACGGCCGCAGCCGCGATGGACGGTGGCCTGAAAGCCGCCCACCAAGTCGCGTTCCAGTCCGGTGCGATCACCGGCCTGCTGGTCGTCGGCCTGGGCCTGCTCGGCGTCGTCGGCTACTACGTTGTCTTGCACAACATGGATGGCATTGAAACGCGCCAGGTGATGGAAGGCCTCGTCGGCCTGAGCTTCGGCGCTTCGCTGATCTCGATCTTCGCCCGTCTCGGCGGCGGCATCTTCACCAAGGGCGCCGACGTCGGCGCCGACCTGGTCGGCAAAGTCGAAGCGGGTATCCCGGAAGATGACCCCCGCAACCCGGCCGTGATCGCGGACAACGTCGGCGACAACGTCGGCGATTGCGCCGGCATGGCGGCCGACCTGTTCGAGACCTATGCGGTCACCATCGTCGCCACCATGTTGCTCGGCTCGATCTACTTCACGGGCCAGGCGCAGATTGACTCGATGATCTATCCGCTGGTCGTCGGCGCGGTCTGCATCATCGCCTCGGTGATCGGCACGTTCTTCTCGGGTATCGGGTCGAGCGGAAAGATCATGGCGGCGCTGTATCGCGGCTTCATCGTCACCGCCGTCATCTCGGCCATTCTGATCGTCGGGATCACACTGCAGCTGTTCCCGAACGGCATGACGCAAGCTGACGGTCGGGTGATTAGCGCCAACAACCTGATCCAATGCGCCTTCGTCGGTCTGGCCGTCACCGGCCTGATCATCTGGATCACTGAGTACTACACCGGCACGGGCTTCCGTCCGGTGCGCTCGGTCGCCCAGGCGTCGACCACGGGCCACGGCACGAACGTGATCCAGGGTCTTGCGATCTCGATGGAAGCCACCGCGCTTCCGGTGCTGGTCATCTCGGCCGGCATCATCGTGGCGTTCAACGCAGCCGGCCTGTTCGGGCTGGCTGTCGCGGCAACGACCATGCTGGCGCTCGCCGGTATCGTCGTCGCGCTCGACGCCTACGGTCCGGTGACTGACAACGCCGGCGGTATCGCCGAAATGTCGCACCTGCCGAAGGAAGTGCGTACCGTCACCGACGCGCTCGACGCGGTCGGTAACACCACCAAGGCCGTGACCAAGGGCTACGCCATCGGCTCCGCCGGTCTGGCGTCGCTGGTGCTGTTCGCGTCCTACACCGAAGACCTGAAGCACTACTTCGCCGACCTGAACGTCCAATTCAGCCTGGAGAACCCCTACGTCGTGATCGGGCTCTTCATCGGCGGCTTGCTCCCGTACCTCTTCGGCGCGATGGGCATGCAGGCGGTGGGACGTGCGGCAGGTTCCGTGGTGAACGAAGTGCGCCGTCAGTTCCGTGAGATCCCGGGCATCATGGCCGGCACCGCGAAGCCGGACTACGGCCGCGCTGTCGACATGCTCACCAAGGCCGCGATCAAGGAAATGATCCTTCCGTCGATCCTGCCGGTGCTGTCGCCGATCGTGCTGTACTTCGTGATCAACGCTGTTGCGGGCCAAGGTCAGGCCTTCACGGCGGTGGGCGCGATGCTGCTCGGCACCATCGTCACCGGCCTGTTCGTCGCCATCTCGATGACCTCGGGCGGCGGCGCGTGGGACAACGCCAAGAAGTACATCGAAGACGGCCATCATGGCGGCAAGGGCTCTGACGCCCATAAGGCCGCGGTGACGGGCGATACCGTCGGCGATCCGTACAAGGACACGGCGGGCCCGGCGGTGAACCCGATGATCAAGATCATCAACATCGTCGCGCTGCTGCTGCTGGCTGTGCTCGCCGGGCACTAGTCGCCGAAAATCAGCATCTCAAATGCCGAGCCCCGGACCGAAAGGTCCGGGGCTTTGCTTTTTTGCGCGCAATTTCCGTGACCTAAAGGCTGCCGGAGAGTCCGACCCTTAGGATCACCATGCGAATAACCGCTTCAGTCACGTGGACATTTGATCACGTAGCTGCAACAAGACACGGAGGATCGCGTAAGGGGGAATTCCATGAAGATCAGTTCTAAACTCACGGCGGGCGTGTCGGCGCTCGCGCTGGCCGCATTCGCCATTCCGGTCGCCGCTCAGCAAAGCGGGATCGAAGAGATCACCGTGACCGCGCGAAAGGTCGGGGAACGTCTGATCGACGTGCCGGTGGCCATCACGGCGCTGACCAGCGAGACGCTCGGTGCGCGCGGCATCACCGGCTTCAATGAGTTGAACGACTTCGTGCCAGGCCTGCGCTACGAGAACTCGGCCGCCAACCGCAACGACCGTGGTTTCCATACGATCACGATGCGCGGCATGTACCCCGGCGATTCTCCGAACCGCCAAGCCGTCACGGCCTTCGTGGACGGCGTTCCGATCCCGGGCGGGGCCATTCCTGGCCTCACGAACATCGAGCGTGTGGAAGTCGTCAACGGCCCGCAGAGCGCATACTTCGGCCGCTCGACTTTCGCCGGCGCCATCAACTTCATCACCAAAGCGCCGAGCAACGAATTCCACGCCATGGCGGATGTGTCCTACGGCAGTTGGAATACCTTCGACGGCACCGGCAGCCTTGAAGGACCGATCGTCGCCGACAAGCTCTCCCTGCGGGGCACGGTGCGTTACTACAACACCGACGGGGCGTGGACCAACTTCGGGTACGGCGGCAATCTCGGCGCGCGCGAGACACTCGCCGGGACCTTTAGCCTGCTTGCACAGCCGACCGACAACCTGAAGGTCCGCGGCATGTTCGCGATCTGGCGCGACAGCGACGGTCCCTCGGCACAATCCGTGTTGAACGAACAGGACTACAATTGCGCCGCAGGCGGCAACGGCCGCGCGGTGGGTGGGCGCAACTACGTTTGCGGCGGCATCAGTCAGGCCTTCAAGGGCCGCATGTCGCAGAACATTGTGCCGCCGGTGCCCTTCGCGACGCTCACGAACGGCATCTCGGTGCTGCCCGACAACTTCATTAAGGGCCTGGGTCTCGAGCGCCGCGAATATCAGGCGAACCTGCTCGTGGACTACACCGCCGGCGACTACACGATTTCAGCCAACGCCGGCCACAACCGAAACCGTTGGGCCGCGCTGACCGACACCTATAACCGTCCGCCCGACGGCACCGGTTACTACTCGACGGTTTACCTGCCGTACGACATCGACAACACCTCGGCCGAATTGCGCTTGGCGTCGCCTCAAAGCGAGCGGTTCAAGTTCCTTGTCGGCAGCAATTACTACCACGAGAGCATCTTCTTCCAGGTCCGCGCCTCGCGGCCGCCCGCCACGACGATCACGGCCTTGTCGCAGCCAACCGACTATCTCGCCGACACTGTCGGCATATTCGGATCGGCGAGCTATGACCTGGTGACCGCCCTGACGCTCAGCGTCGAGGCGCGCTATCAGTGGGACAAGATCCACCACAAGATTCTGATCGCAAACGGACCGGATGCCCAGACGACCTTCAAGTCGTTCTCGCCGCGCGTGATCCTCGACTATCACATGACCGATTCTTCGGACGTTTATGCCTCGTTCGCGCGCGGCACACGTCCGGGCACGTTCAACCTCGGCTACCAGACTTTGAACGCTTTCCAGCAGCAGCAAGTCGCGGCGCAGTTTGCCGTGCCGCTGGCAGTGCCGGAAGAAACGTTGAACACCTGGGAACTGGGCGTGAAGGGCGATTTCCTCGATCGTCGCCTGCGCATCCTGAGCGCGGCCTACTACGGCACGTGGCGTGGCCGACAGATCAACCAGAACATCGCCTATCTGACTGCGCCGGGGAGCACGACGACGTCGACCAACACGTTCACGCTTGCCAACGGTAAGACCGACCTTTGGGGGCTGGAGTTGCAGAGCACCCTCAAGGTCTCGGACAAGCTGACCTTCGAAGGCACGCTCAATTGGGCGCACACCAAAATCCTCCAGACGAGTTGCACGGAATGCGTGGCCATCAACGGCGTGCTCAATCCGGTCGGCAATTCGATGGAACGCTACCCCACGTGGAGCGGCACCTTCGGCGTCCAATACGATCAGCCGATCAACGACAAATGGACGGCCACGGCGCGTGTCGACTACATCTACGTCGGCCGGATGTTTGACACCGCGACCAATGTTGCCTGGACCGATCCCGGGAACCGCGTCAACGCGCGCATCGGGATCAACAACGGCCAATACACGTTCGAGCTCTACGGCAAGAACATGTTCAACAACCGCGTGCCGTCCAACATCCTGCGCAACGCCAATCCGAACGCCAACGTGGCGCAGGGCGCAAACCTGATCGTGATCGCGCCGCCGGAAGCCCAGACCTTCGGCGTCCGCGCCGTACTGCGTTACTAGATGAGGCGGTACTAAGACGCTTCCGCGATAGGACGATCCGCTGTAGCAAGACACCCCTGGCCGATAGTCCCGGGGTGTTTCGTTTGAGTACAACGATGACAATGCCGGTCGTAACGCGAACGCTAGTCCTGTTCCTGGGCGCTCTGACGGCGTTCAGTCCGCTGGCCATCGACATGTATCTGCCCGGTTTGCCCGCGCTCGCCGAGAGCTTTGGGGTCACCACGGTCGACGTCCAGATGACCGTGTCGTGCTATCTGGTGGGCCTCGCGCTCGGGCAGCTGTTGTATGGCCCACTCTCCGACGCCACAGGGCGCAAACTCCCGCTTTATATCGGCATCACGCTGTTCGTCGCCGCATCGCTCGGTTGCGCAACGGCGCAGACATTGCCGGCGATGATCGTATCGCGATTCCTGCAGGGGCTCGGCGGTTCCGTCGGGCTGATCATCGCGCGCGCGATCGTGCGGGACTTCGTCAGCGGGCAGGAGGCGGCCCGCGTTCTGTCGACGCTCATGCTTGTCATGGGCGTTGGGCCGATCCTGGCGCCGCTGCTGGGGAGCTATTTTCTCGATATCGCGAGCTGGCGGGCGATCTTCGTCACGCTGGGCGCCTTCGGCGCACTTTGCTTGTGCGGAGCCATCTTCTATCTCCCCGAGACGTTACCGCCGGCGCGCCGACGACCCGGCGGTATCGGCGCGGCGCTGCGCGTTTACGCACACTTACTCGGCAATCGCCGCTTCATGGGCTACGTGCTGGGCAACGGTTTCGCGTTCGGAAGCCTGTTTGTCTACATCACCGGCTCGCCGCAGTTGTTCATCGGCATCTTCGATCTGTCGCCGATGACTTACGCCTGGCTGTTCGGCGCGAATGCCGCCGGCGTGATTGGCCTTTCCCAAGTCAATCGCATGCTGCTGCGACGCTGGAGCCTGTACCAAATCCTGGCCGTCGCGATGGCCTTCAATCTCGCGGCCGGCCTCGCGATGCTGGCCGTGGCGGGGCTTTGGCCGAGCGCGTGGACGATGTGGCCCGCGCTGTTCGTCACGCTCGCCGTGCTCGGGATTATATCGCCGAACAGCGTGGCGGCGGCGATGTCGGGCGAAGCGAGCCTCGCCGGCAGTGCGTCCTCCTTGACGGGGACCATGCCCTACATCATCGGCGCGGCCATGGGCTCGCTTCTCGGCTTGTTGCCACACGACAGTCCCGCGAGCCTCGCAGCCGTGATGGCGCTGAACGCCTTGGTCGCGTTCAGCTTGCACCGTCTGATGGTGGGAAAGGTCGTCGTGCCGGCTTAGGCCACGCCGGGGTCTACTTGGGACCCGGAGCCTGTTGCGGTCCGCTGAAGCGGCCGAGGTTGCCGATCAGCTGTTCGAGCACGCTGTACTCGCGGCCCTTGGTCGGCGTCTCGCGCGCAGCTATCTGCACCGGGTGGCCGTCGCGGATGTCGTACTTCTTCACTTCCTTCAGAATGCCGCGGTCATCGAAGCTGACCGCATAGATCGTGCGATCGAGTTCGGTCGTGGCATAGAAGGCGTACTGCGTCGTATGCGAGCTGATGTAGTACCAAGTCTCATTGTCGAACACGGCCGTGGTGGCAGGGGTCCCGAGCAGCGCCTGCACGTCCTGGCGGGTCTGTTCGCCCGGGGCGAGCTGGGTGAGGGAGTCCGCCGTCGGCAGGTTCCCGCGCGAATCGATGTCCTTGGCGCAGGCGCCCAGCGCGAGCGCAGCGGCCAGGCCGAGCGCAAGCTTACGGAGCGAAAAGGCGGAAACGGCTGCGGACATGATGTGATGGGGCTTGGTTTGGTTTTCTGACCTAGCCGTATTATATCACCTTCCGCCGGAAGCCTACCCCCCATAGCGGACCTGTTCATGCTTGCCTTTTTCAGCCGGTTTTTCCCTGGTGCCGCTCCCATTCGCGAAGCTGCCAGCGCGCTCTACCTCAAGGCGGTAGGAAAGGCGCGCGACCCGGCGTTCTATCGGTCGTTGCAGGTCCCCGACACGGTCGACGGGCGTTTTGACATGGTCGTGATCCACACCGGGCTGGCGATCCGCCGCCTGCGCGAGGCCCCGGACGGTGACGTCGCACGTGTGGTCGCGCAGGAGATGTTCGACCAGATGTTCACCGACTTCGACCGCTCCTTGCGCGAGATGGGCGTCGGTGACATGGGCGTGGGACCGCGCATCAAGAAGATGGGGCAGGCTTGGTACGCCCGCATGGGAGCTTATGACCGCGGGATCGACGCGGCCCTTGGCGGAGATCGCGCCGTGCTTGAGGCCGCTTTGCGCGAGAACCTTTATCGCGCGCATCCGGAAGTCTCCGCAGCGCCGGCGATGGCCGACTATCTCCTGCGTGCCGATGCGCACCTGAAGGCGCAAGACATCGGCACGATGGCAAAAGGCGGTATCGACTGGCGTTGCGACGTCGTTGCAGGTGGCTCATGAGCGAACCCGTTTCCGTCCCATTCTCGTACCCGATCGACCCGATCAATTTGCCGCCCAAGGGCCGCGACTATAATCTCGTGCCCACGGAGGCCGAGCGCGATGCGATGGCGCGTGCGCTGGGGCTGGAGAGCCTGGACGAACTCAAGGCGCAGCTTTCGGTAAGGCCGTCGCTCGACGGCACCTTCGAGGTCGTCGGCAAGTTCACGGCGCGCCTGGTGCAGGCCTGCGTGGTGACGCTTGCGCCGGTGCCGGCCAAGCTCGAGGACGAGATCACCCGCCGTTTTATCGCCGCGCCAAAGCCACCCAGAGTCCCCGAGAAAGTCCCCGCCGCCGACGACCAACGATTCAAGAAACGCACCAAGAAGGCCGCCCCCGAGCCGGAGGAGGTCGACGAGGGCTGGGTCGATCCCAACGAGGAGATCACCGACCTCCTGGTCGACGGCAAGATCGATCTGGGGGAGGTGCTGACAGAACAGCTGTCCTTATCCCTCGATCCTTACCCGCGCGCGCCGGGGGCCTCGTTCCAGACCGCCGCCCTGGGCGACCAGGAAGGGGAGGAGGTTGCCACAGGCCCATTCGCGGCCCTAGCAGGCCTCAAGGTGGGCAAAGCGGCCCCGCGCCGAACCGACAGCAAGGGAAGCGGCAAAACCCGCCCTGCCAAGGGTAAATCGGGGCGCTGAAGCCTTCCGGAGGCGGTGTTAAGGCCCCGTCAGGCCCTAAACCCCAAGTTCTGGCAGGCCCAACACCACAATTTTCCGGGTTTAGACCCGTGCCTTGCGTCGGGTGGGGATTTTCGTTATGAACACGCCCCTTATCGACCCCTGGCCCGCAAGGCAGGGGATGCCTCCAGGAAAGACGTGTCATGGCTGTTCCGAAGAAGAAAGTTTCCAAGTCGCGCCGCGATATGCGCCGCTCTCATCATGCGCTGGGTTTGAACAGCCATCAGGAATGCCCGAACTGCGGCGAGAACAAGCGTCCGCACCACGTGTGCAAGTCCTGCGGCCACTACGATGGCCGTGAAGTTGTTGCCTCGAAGGCCGTCGCCTAAGCACCTGAGCGCGCGTAAGCTAGCGGCGGAAGCCGTCTCCAACATGCGCCGGGGGAGACGTCGTTGAGCTCGTGCGGGCTCTGGCGTTGGGTGCGACGGGAACAGCCCGTGTCGTGGGGAACATCGTGAGCGCATCCACCGTTACTTTAGCCTTGGATGCGATGGGGGGCGATCACGCTCCCGGGATCGTGGTCAAGGGCGTCGCGCTTGCGCACGTCCGCTATCCACACACGCGCTTCCTGTTGTTCGGCGATGAAGCCAAACTGAAGCCGCTGCTCGCGGCCGATGCCACGGCAGCCAAGTGCTGCACGATCATTCATACGACCGAGACCGTCAGTCCCGAAGCCAAGCCCAGTCAGGCTTTGCGCGGTGGCAAACAGACCAGCATGTGGAAGGCCATCGAAGCCGTGAAGAACGGCGAGGCCTCCGGCGTGGTGTCGGCCGGCAACACCGGCGCGCTGATGGCGATGTCGAAGCTGATCATGCGCCCGCTGCCTGGTATCGATCGCCCGGCGATCATTTCGATCATTCCCACCCGCAAGGGCGAAACCGCGATGCTCGATCTCGGCGCCAATGTGCAATGCGATGCGCGCAACCTGGTTGAATTCGCGATCATGGGCGAGTGCTTCGTCCGCGCGATGCTCGGTATCGAACGCCCAACCGTCGGCCTTCTGAACATTGGATCCGAAGATCTGAAGGGCACCGACACGCTGCGTGAAGCGGCGGCGCGCTTGCGCGATGCGACGCTCGACATGGAATTCCACGGTTTCGTCGAAGGCGACGACATCACAAAAGGCACGGTGGACGTGGTCGTGACTGATGGCTTCACCGGTAACGTCGCGTTGAAAACCGCTGAAGGCACGGCGAAACTTTACACCGAGTTCCTGCGCAATGCCGTGAAGACCTCATGGATCGCGCAGTTCGGCATGCTGTTCGCCAAGCCGGTCATCATGCAGGTCATGGCGCGTACCGATCCGCGCCGCTATAACGGCGCTCTGTTCCTCGGCGTCAACGGCGTGACCGTGAAAAGCCACGGCGGTACCGATGCGGTGGGCTTCGCCAACGCGGTGGGAGTTGCGGTGGATATGGTTGAGCGGGATGTTAACAAGCAGATCGCCGAGCAGCTCGCGCGCATGACGCTGGTTGAGGAGACGCGGGTAACCGCTGTCGCATCTGAATGACCCTTCGTACCGTTATCCGCGGCGTCGGGTCTTATCTCCCCGCGCGTATTGTCACGAACGCCGAATTGGCGGCCAAGGTCGACACCACCGACGAGTGGATCACGGAGCGCACGGGCATCCGTGAGCGCCACGTCGCCGCCGATGGTGAATTCACGTCCGACCTGGCCATCGCAGCAGCCGAGCGCGCGTTGAAGGCCGGCGGCATCGACGGCAGCCAACTCGATCTCATCGTTGTCGCCACGGCGACACCGGACAACACGTTCCCGGCGACGGCGGCAAAGGTGCAAGCGCGCCTCGCACGCCCCGGTGTTCCGTCGTTCGACATTCAGGCGGTATGTTCCGGTTTCGTCTACGCGCTGGCGACGGTCGATAACTTTGTGCGCGCCGGGCAGGCGAAGACCGCGCTCGTGATCGGCGCGGAGACGTTCTCGCGCATCCTCGATTGGAACGATCGCACCACCTGCGTGCTGTTTGGCGACGGCGCCGGCGCCGTTGTCGTCACGGCGGAGCAGGGCAGTGGTACCGGAAGCGATCGCGGCATTCTGTCGACGCATCTGCATTCCGACGGGCGCCAGCACGACATGCTGCTGGTCGACGGCGGTCCGTCGACCACCCAGACCACCGGCCATGTGCGCATGAAGGGCAAGGAAGTCTTCCGCCATGCGGTGGTGAACCTGGCCGAAGCCGTCAACGAAGCCTTGGCAGCGAACAGCCTGACATCGCAGGATCTGGATTGGCTGGTGCCGCATCAGGCCAACCGCCGCATCCTCGATTCCACGGCCCAGAAACTTGGCATCGATCCGGCCAAGGTCGTCGTCACCGTCGACCGTCACGCCAATACCTCCGCAGCCTCCATCCCCCTCGCTTTGGATGCCGCCGTCAGCGACGGCCGCATAAAGCCTGGGCATTTGGTGCTTATGGAAGCTATGGGTGGTGGCTTTACCTGGGGTTCGGCGCTGGCACGGATGTGACCCTTACTTAACAAGGGTCTTCCCGTAAAGCATTGAGGCGTAACGAAAACCGGATTGACGCCTCCCGGCGCGCAAGCTAACGTTTTGACATCCGATGCTTGCAGGGGAGCGCGTCGCGATGGCTGAAACCATTACTCGCGCACAGCTTAGCGAAGCCATTTACCAGGAAGTTGGGTTGTCGCGGAACGAGTCCGCGGACCTACTGGAAATGGTGCTGAATGAGATCACCGATGCGCTCTTGAAGGGCGAGCCGGTGAAGATTTCTTCGTTCGGCAGTTTTTCCGTTCGCCAAAAGGGCCAGCGGATCGGTCGCAATCCGAAGACCGGCGAGGAAGTACCCATTCTTCCGCGCAAGGTGCTCGTTTTCCGGCCGTCACAGCTGTTAAAGGCGCGTATCCGCCAGGGTCATGCCGAGGCGGCGCGTGCGCAGTCGGGCACGCCAGGGGCGTCGCAAAACGCCCCCAGCACCTGATCCGCGCGCCTAGTTCATGAGCGACGCGGACAACGACCCGCCACAGATTCCCTTGGGTCTCAGCGACCCGGCGCTCGATCAGCGCCGGCCGCAAAAGTCTGAAGGGGCATTCCGGACCATCAGCGAGGTGGCCACGGACCTGGGCGTGCCGCAGCACGTGCTGCGCTTCTGGGAGTCCAAATTCAACCAGGTGCGGCCTTTGAAGCGCGGTGGTGGCCGCCGCTACTACCGGCCGGAGGATGTCGCGCTGCTGAAGCGCATCCGCGCGCTGCTGTACGATGACGGCATGACCATCCGCGGCGTGCAGAAGGTCCTGCGGGAACCGCGCGCCGGGGCGCCCGATACTGAGGAACCCATGCCCACGCCCACGTTCGGGGGCGAGGACGCCAAGCGCCTGCTGGCCGAATTGACGGCCCTGCGCGACGATCTGCGGGACGCTATCGCCGGCCGCTAGATGGTGCGGCGAGACTGTTGCGGGGGGCAGTGCTCGACTCTATAGTGCGCGCCGCCCGCGAAAATCGCTTACCAGGATGTTCGCGCGGCTCGGTCGGGGCGTAGCGCAGCCTGGTAGCGCATCAGACTGGGGGTCTGAGGGTCGCAGGTTCAAATCCTGTCGCCCCGACCAATTGCTTCCCGAAGTTGGAACTTGTCCGGTGCCGCCTCATTCATGCCCGCATGTGTGATTGGCTGGCCATTCAGTATGCACTCACGGACAAAGCAGTGAACCAGCCGGCCGAGATAGCGTCCTGCTTTATCATGTGCGTTAACTCACCGACTGGTGCGAAGCCCACGGCGAACCTTACGCATTGGTGCATCCGGGGCAGCTAGAGGCCTTCAGACTCTGCTTCGGGACGTTAGAAAAGCTCGTCGGCGCCCCGGCGCTCTTCTTCGGTCAGGTATCCAATGCCGTTTTGCTGCCGCACAGCGGAATGGTCTGCACAAGCGATCGCGCCTTCATCTACCGCGGTCTTGCGGCCGAAGAGCGCGATCCAGCAGAAAACTTGGGAAGCGAGTTTCTTGCGGGGCCGACGATCGCCGATAAGATTTACGTTGACCTGCCGCCCGAGGCGCCGTTTGTCGACCATGAGTGCATCTACATCGGCGGCAACCAAACTTTGGCCACTTCATCTTCCAGGTCCTGTTGCGTCTGCCGATTGCAAATCTTGTTCTCGGCGCTGACAGGCTGCCGCTGGGCGTGAGCGCGGGGTTACCGTCGCGGTATTACGAATTTTTCGACCTTGCCGGATGGCCCGCGGAGCGGCGAATTTTAATAGATGCCGTGTCACCCACCCACTTCAGGCGCGTGCGGCAACATTCTCTGCCGTTTCGTCAGACCGGTCAGTCGCGAAAGTCAAATCGGTACGTGTAGTCATCTTACTGTGTACAACAGGTGCACGATCTCGTCAGGAGCGCGGCGCTCGATCCTGAAGCGTCGCGTGACAAATCGCGTCCCGTCCTACTCGTGACCCGCAGCGGCAAAAAGTGGCGGCGGATCGTCAATCAGCCGGAGGTCCTGGCTTCCATCCGCCGCTATGGCGGCGAGCCAGTGGACTTTCACGGACTGTCGGCGAAAGAACCAGGTAACGCTTGGCGAACGCCCTGGCCTTGATCATCCCGATCGGTGCAGCCGGAGCAATCAGCATGTTCGCCCCAAAGGACTGCGCCATTCTCGAAATCGTATTGCCGCTGACGGGCGGTTGGTTCGGACCACTGGCATTCGCGAACTGTCTGGGACAGCCGGTTACTCGTCACATAGGACGCGTAGCCGATGACACGGAGGTGCACGCTGCAGGGCTACAAAACGTCGTCTACAACGACTACTGGGTCGATTGCCCCGCAATTGAGTGCAAAATCGCGTGCAATTTTGACCCCCTGAGGGGCGATTTTCGCGTCCAATTCTGACCCCCTCTGACTTTGTGTCAGCGTCCCTTCCTTTTGCCGGGAAGGATGCTGGGGGGATGATTGGCGTGGATGTTATCGGCCAGATAC
>CANJRD010000022.1 GCA_947476695.1 Rhodospirillaceae bacterium | reverse complement strand
CCGGCGTATATCCTTGAGCACCCGCTCAGCAGGCGCCTTCGAGGTCATGGGTTTTGATCTCATCTTCGTTCCTCCGTCTCTGCGATGAGACCAAAACCCTCCCTTACTCACCACCCCAATTCTGTCTCATAGGCGCTGACGGCGTACAAATCGGTCACTGGCTGCGTATCAATAACGCTGTTACCGGTGGCGCCGGCGGTCTGTCTCCGAAGACCATGTACGCGCTCGACGCTAAGAGCGACGACGGCTTGCCCCAACAAGGCCAGTATCGCGCGGACACCACCTGCGCGGGCTCCAATGCCTACACGGCGACCAGTGAATCGACGACCTGCACCGCGCTTATCGTCATCGGCAACTAACCACCGACGCTGCTTTACAGAAAGGGCCCCGCCACGCGGGGCCCTTTTTATTTGCGCGTCGATCTTGCCGCGTCGCTTTGCGTCCCGCGAGCCCCGTCCTTATAGTCGGGATCCCGCCTCCACCTCCGATGACACATCGAGAATGCGTTCAGTGACGCGGCCCCTTCTCCAGAGCGATGCCCACGCGGGTCGCGGCTTCACCGTGATCGAGATGTCGATGGCGATCATCGTGCTCGGCATCGCCTTCATGATGACCCTGAAGGGGGCGGATCTGGTGCAAACAGCGCGCGCCTTCATGTCGTCCTATACGGTGCAGCGCTATCAGACGGCGATCAAGGCCTACGAAACCACGCACATGGCGCTGCCGGGTGACGACCGTGATGCGCCGAAACGGAACCAGCGGCCCCCGTCTATCTACAACATCGCCGGCGGCACGGTGTCCTTCGCGGGCGATGGCATGATCAATGGCCGCCTGTACGACGTTACGAACCCCAACGGCGAGCAGTTCATGGCCTGGCGCGATCTGCGGATCGACGGCGCCATCCCGGGCGACAAGACCATGGTGGGCGCTTCCGCCATGCCGGACAACGTGTTCGGCGGGGTGTACGGCATCGATGAAGGCAATCTCGGGCAGGTGGGCGGCTCGATCTGCCTCACGCGTGTTCCCGGCCGCGCGGCCTACATGATCGATCGCTACCTGGACGACGGTGTGGTCAATAAGGGCAAGGTCGTCGCCACCGCGAAGTGGTCGCCGGTTGAACAGCAGAACCACTTCGACGCGCCGGACGACACGCCCTATGATTTTGAAAAAGAATACATAATCTGCGCTCCGCTGCTGCCCTAGAGCCTCGTAAAAGGCGGCCGTCTGAGCTACATCTCACCTCGCATCTTGAGGGGCGGACGACAGGGAGCTATTCATGGACGGCGACAAGCCCGATACGGGCGGAAAAGCGCCACCCGTGCGCATTGGCGATCTGCTGCTGGAGCGTGGGCTGATCACGAAGGATCAGCTGAACCAGGCGTTCGAGCATAAGTCGAAGACCAATCAGATGCTCGGCGAGGTCATCGTCGAGCTGGGCTTCGTCACCGAGCAGACGCTGACCAACGTTCTCTCCGAGCACAAGGCGAAGGCGCCCACGGGCCGCATCGGCGACATGCTCGTCGAACGTAACCTGATCTCCAAGGATCAGCTCGACCTCGCGTTCCAGGAGAAGTCGAAGTCCAACAAGCTGCTTGGCGAGTTGCTCGTCGAGTTGGGCTTCATCACCGAGCAAGTGCTCTCCGCGGTGCTGGCCGAAAGCTCGGGCTTCCAGCGCTTCGTGCCCGGCAGCACGATGGTGGAAGGCGAGGCCCTCGCCCTGCTGCCCAAGGAAGCGGCCACGCGTTACCGCGCGTTCCCCGTCGGCTTCGACGGCAAGACGCTGCGTCTGGCGATGGCCGACATCTACGACGTGCTCGCCATCGACAAGGTGAAGCGCTTCTTCCCGGCCGGCATCATCGTCCAGCCGTTGGTCTGCTCCGACACCGACGTCACCAAAGCGATCGACCAGTACTACGGTCACGAACTTTCGATCGAAGGCATCCTGAAGGAACTCGACTCCCTCGAAGGCGAGGGCGAGGAAGAAACCGAATACGCCGAACAGCTCGAAGGCGGTTACCTGCATCCGCTGGTGCGTCTCGTGAACGCGCTGCTGCTGGACGCGATCAAGACCAACGCCTCCGATATTCACTTCGAGCCAGAAGGCAACTTCCTGCGACTACGTTACCGCATCGACGGCGAAATGACGCAGATCCGCACGCTGCATAAGCGTCACTGGAGCGCCGGCAGCCACCGCATCAAGCTGATGGCCGGCATGAACATCGCCGACCGCATGAACCCGCAGGACGGTCGCTTCACGCTTGAGATCGGGAATCGCAAAGTCGACTTCCGCGTCTCGTCGCTGCCGACCATCCATGGCGAAAACATCGTGCTGCGTATTCTCGATAAGACGCAGGCGCTGGTGACCATCGACAAGCTTGGTTACACGCCGCACAACTTCGGTCTGATCAAGAAGTTCGTGAAGAAGCCGGAAGGCATCATCATCGTCACCGGCCCGACCGGCTCGGGTAAGACGACGACGCTTTATGCGATGATGGCCTTCATCAATTCGCTCGACCGCAACATCATGACGCTCGAGGATCCGGTCGAATACGAACTCGCCCTGATCCGACAGGCGCAGGTGCGTGAAGGTTCGTCGCTCAGCTTCTCCGAAGGTATCCGTACCCTAATGCGTCAGGATCCGGACGTGATCCTGGTCGGCGAAGTGCGCGACACCGGTACAGCCACGATGGCGCTGCGCGCCGCGATGACCGGACACCAAGTCTACACGACACTTCATACCAACGACGCCGCCGGCTGTATCCCGCGTCTCATCGATCTCGGGCTGAAGCCCAGTCTGATGTCCGGCAACATCATCGGCATCATCGCGCAGCGCCTGATGCGGCGTCTGTGTCCTGAGTGCAAGGAGATGAAGCCGGCCAGTGCGGAGGACTGCAAGATGCTCGGCGTCGACTCGGCGAACCCGCCGAACATCGGATATCCCAAGGGCTGCGACGCGTGCCGCAAGACCGGTTACCGCGGCCGTCTCGCGGCCTCCGAAATCCTGCCGTTCAACGACGAGGTCGATGAACTGGTGCTCAACGAGGCGCCGTTGAGTCAGGTGAAGAAAGCCGCGGAGAAGAGTGGCTTCGTGCCGATGATTCAGGATGCCGTGACCAAGGTCCTTGAAGGCCACACCAGCCTCGCCGCGGCGATGAAGGTGGTCGACTTCACCGACCGCCTGTAAGGGACGTTATGCCGCAATTCGCCTATCGCGCGTTGAACGCCAGCGGCCGCCAAGTTCGCGGCAAGCTGTCGGCCAACAATGAGAGCGACCTGTTCCAGCAGCTTCAAGCTGCAGGAATGATGCTGGTCGACTCGCGGGCGGTGAAGGAAAAGAAAATCGCCTTCGGCGGCGGTCTCGCCGCACGCGATAAGATCCAGTTCTTCGTCCATCTTGAACAGCTGCAGGCCGCTGGCGTGCCGTTAATCGACTCACTCACCGACGTGCGCGATTCCGCCGACACGCCGCGTTTGCGCGATCTCACCGCGAACATCATCAACGATGTGTCCGGAGGCATGCCGCTCAGTGAAGCCTTCAACAAGCACCCGAAGGTGTTCGGTGAAATGTACAGCGCGCTGATCGCCGCCGGCGAAGAGAGCGGCAAGCTGACAGAGTCCTTCGGCCATCTGGTGAAGCATGTCACTTGGGAAGATGCGCTGCACACACGCATCAAGAAGGCCGCGCGCTATCCGCTCGTCGTGCTCGTCGTCATCACCGGTATGTTGATGTTCATGATGGGATTCGTCGTGCCGGGCATCGTCGAATTCCTGAAGGCGAACGGTCAGGAGCTTCCGCCGATCACCGTCGCCCTGATTGTCACCTCGAATTTCGTGGTTAACTACTGGTGGGCCATTCTTGCGACGCCGATCGTCTTCGCCGCCGCCATCTATGGGTTGGTGACCTCTTCCGACAAAATCAGATACGCGTTCTCGTGCCTTAGCCTGCGCCTGCCGGTAATGGGGCCGCTGATCACGAAGCTCGCAATCTCCCGCTTTGCGCATTTCTTCGCCGTGATGTTTCAATCGGGCGTGCCGATCTTGCAATGTCTCGAAACCGCGCAGCGTGTCGTGTCGAACGTCTGTCTCGAAGAATCGATGAAAGTCGTGCGCCAGCAGGTGCAGAACGGCGAGCCGTTGTCGCAGGCCATGCGTAACTCAGGTCAATTCCCAAGCTTGGTTTGCCGCATGGTCAAGATCGGCGAAGACTCGGGCAATCTTGGCGGGATCATGGGTAACGTCACGAGCTTCTATGATAAGGACGTCGATGAGGCGATCGACGCCATGATCGGCATGATCGAGCCGGCGATGACGGTGATCTCCGGCGTCATCATGGCCTGGATCGTTATCGGCGTGATGGGCCCCATCTACGACAGCCTGTCGAAACTCGGATAGCGAAAGACGCATGGCAAAAGGCGCCTTCATTCTCAGTATCGGCGACGACAACGTCGTCTTGACGCGCTTGGTCGACGGCAAGGTCGCGAACGCCTGGCTGGCGTCCCCTGACCCCGCGCTCGCCACGGAAGAACTCGGCGAGGCGTTGGCGACCGATACCAAGTGCAAGCTCACGGTGCTGATCGACACGCTCGATCAATCCTTCCGCGAAGAGGAACTGCCCAGGACCAATATTCTCGACCGGCGCAAGGTGCTGTCGCGGCACATCACGATGGCATTCCCTGGCGCCAATATGCGCGGCGCGCATCTGATCGGGCCCAGTGGGAAAGCATCTTTGCTCTATCAGTTCGCCGCGGTGCCGCTCGACGGGCGGATTCCGGGATGGTTGGATTTCGTGGACAGCTTGCCCAACGAAAAGGGCGGCGTGCATGCCATCGCGGCGGAGAACGTGACGCTGATCAGCCGCCTGACGCCGAAAGACGCGCCGGTGGTCGAGGATGGCAAGAATCATTGGCGCCACCTCATCGGCGTGAATGTGACCGGCGGTCTTCGCCAGATCATCGAAAAGAACGGCCGTCTGGTGCTGACGCGTCTCACGCAGGCGCCGCCTCCGGAAACGCCGTCGGCCGAGTTCGCGGATATGATTATCCGCGACTTCAAAGCCACGATTACCTACATCCGGCGCTTGGGCTATCAGGTTGGCGACGCCCTCGATGTGGTCGTCATGACCACCCCCGACAACAAAGCCGCGCTTGACGCGCTGAATTGGGACGGCGCCCGGTCGGTGTCGATCTATACGCCCTATGAGGCGGCGTTGACCGTCGACCTCGGATCGATCGGCCGTGAAGACCAGGCCTATTGTGACGTTCTTCACGCGGCGTGGTTCGCGTCGCAGCGTCGACACCAAATCCCGCTGACCCGGGCTGCGGCGATTGGCGATGCGAAGGATGACTTGCGCGAGATCGGTCTTGCCGTCGCGCCGTATGCCGCGAGTCTTATGGCTGCGGCCCTGATCGGTTGGACCGCCTGGGCCTCCTACGACACCTATACGATCAGTCAGACCAACGACGATATGCAGCGCCAGCTCACAAGCTTGCGGGCCGACTTGCAGCGTGAGCAAGGCGAGCTTGGTTTGTTGCAGTACGACGTTAAGAAAATTCATAACGTGCTCGACGTGAATACCGCCCTCGAAGCCGGCAAGGTCGACGTATCGCCGGCCTTCCAGGCCGTCTCGACGGCGCTTCAGGGCGACGCGGTCGTCCTCAACCTCACGGCTGCGGTCGGTGGCGACAGCACCGGGGGCGCCGCCGTGCCCGGGCGGGGGGCGGCCCCAAAGCTGACTATGCCCTGAATCTCAAACTGCGATTGGCCGACGTCGTCAACCGCGCCGAAGAGGCGGTCCAGGTCGCGCGCAAACTCGAAGGGCGTCTGAACGAGAGCTTCGGGAAAGGCGTGACGATTAAAATGATTAAAGAACCGGTCGCCGCACAGTCGTCTGTCGCCCTGACCGGCAGTTTGTTCGCCTCGAATGTCTCGGACGCCAATGTTGCGGGCAGCGGCCGCGACGAGCACTTTTTCGTCGAATTCCAAATCACGAAGAACGCGCAATGAATTTCCTGAACTCCATTCCGGCTCTGAAATTCATAGCGGACTTGCCGCGTAAAACGGCCATCTCCTTGGTCGTCATTCTCTGCAGCACCGTTCTGTTTGGCCTGCTGTACCCGACTTTGGGCGGGATTCAGGAGAGCGCGCATGCGGAAAACGACAAGCTGAAGCGGGATATCGACCAGACCAGACGGAACGCCCAGCAATCCAAAGTGGACAAGGAATTTGTCCTGGAGAACAAGGACAAGTACGAGGCGCTGCTGGCAGGCGACAGGCTGGTGCCGCACGCGCGTCGTGCTGCGGTTCGGCAGTTGACGGAACTCGCTCAGGCACGCGGCCTGAGCACGCTGCAATACAGCTTTGCGGCTGCCGGCGATCAGTCGGCGACCAAGGTTCGAAGCCAGCCCGCCAGCGGTGACTATCGTGTTTCGGTGGAAGAGGTGGATCTGAAAATTGGCGCGCCGCTGGACACGCAGCTGCTCGAGTTCGTCTACGATCTCGGAGACAACTTTCCGGGCGCCGCCGTCGTGCAAAGCATTCAGCTCGACCGTGTGCCCAAGATCACCGACGACATGTTGGATAAGGTCAGCGGCGGTGGGCAAGATGCCGGTCTGGTCACTGGCGAAGTGAAATTCACCTGGCGCACCGCCCAGGCCAACGAAGACGACAAGAAAGGTGGCAAATGATGGCGCGGCTTCCTTGCGCGCTGGCGATTGCGCTTTCGCTCGTCGCCGGGGCCACGGCCTCGCAGGCTCAGGCGCCGGCCGACCCTGCGGCGGTACCGGCACCGGCAACGCCGGCGAATCCGGCTGCGGCGCCCCAGAAGCTGCCGCGGCGCAATGCCGAAACCATGATGTTCACAATCGATGAGTTCAACGACGTCCAGAGCCGTATCGCCAGTGGCGACCGCAATGGCAAGAAAGACGACAACGCGATCGAGAGCGCGAACCTGTACCTCTCGACGATCCTGGACACCAATCGCAATGACTGGACCGTTTGGATCAATGGGGTTGCGATCGGGCCAAGCCAAGACTTCCAGTCATTCCAGATCACTTCGATCGGGCCTAGCTACGTCGAACTCCTCGTCCCTTTGAGCGCACAAGGCATGCGACCGGTGAAGCTGGGTCCCAACCAGACTTTCATCGCCAAGTCGGGCGCCGTCATTGAGGGTAAGGTGCGTTGACCGAAGCGGACGCGGCACCGCTGGAGATCGCCAACGTCTCCACGGCCTACGGCAAGAAGCAGGTCCTCGACGATATTTCCTTCGCGCTCAGGCCCGGAGAGGTCTTCGGCCTGATCGGCCTGAACGGCGTCGGCAAGACGACCTTGATCAGGTCGGTCCTGAACCTGCGGCAGACCAGCGGCCATATCAAGCTGTTCGGCGAGGCTAATCTCAATGCCTCGTCGCGCCGCCATCTCGTGTATTTGCCTGAGCGTTTCCAGCCTTCGCCGCAGCTGACGGGCTGGGAATACCTTGGAATCCTGCTCGCGTATTTCAATCAAAGCGTGGATCGCGATCGCGCCCGCACGATCGCGCAAGGCCTCGACCTCGATCCCACCGCGCTCGATCGCAAGGTGCGGACTTACTCAAAAGGCATGGGCCAGAAGCTCGGTCTTGTCGGGACGTTCCTGGCGACCGCGCCACTGATGATCCTCGACGAACCGATGAGCGGCCTCGATCCCCGCGCGCGCGTTCTTCTCAAGGACCGCTTGCTGGAAGCGCGCAACGAAGGGCGCTGCATCTTCTTCAGCTCCCATATCCTCAGCGACATCGAAGAGATCTGCGATCGCATCGGCGTCATTCACGCCAGGCATCTGATCTTCCTCGGCACGCCCGCCGAGTTCGTCGCGCGGACATCCGCGCCAACGCTGGAGCGCGCCTTCATCGCGGCCATCACCGAAGTCGATCAAGCCGAAGGGCGCTGAACGGACGCAAGCGTTGCGTCCAGTGCCGCGGGGCTCTCTATGGGAAATGTAGGCGGGCCTTAGGCTCGCCTTGTGTTGCCGTAGCCCGCATCGGGAACCCCAGCCTACGGCCTTCGCGCGCGGCCATGCGGAACGACGCCGGGTTGAGCGTCAGTGCCACGCGTCCCAGTTCAAGGTGGGGGAATAGCGCTATGATACCTACCACCGTCATGCCCAACAGCGCGGCGATGACGTGATGAAGAACTGAAAGCCACAAGCCCGCAACCGCCAGCCACACCACGTAGCCGGTGGTCGAGGTCGTTTGACCAGGGTCGGGATGATTGCTGCCCTGTTGCCAGCCCGAACTGGGGACAGTGTTGCTGGGCCAAGCCATCCACGCCGCGACCTGAACGGCGGTCTTCGCCCACGGGAGCGACACGACGGTCACAGCCGCGACCCCAGCCAGGATCAGCCACGGAACCGCGAAAAGCGGTCCAAACGTCACGATCCAAATGGCGCGCTGCCAGCTGTTCACGGACAGCCCCTCCAACGGACTAACCCAAGGAAAGCTTGGAGGTGTCCAGCGACTTTAGGCCACCCGCTTGTCCGCCCGCAATATTCTCCGCCTTGATCTTCATCTTCAGATCGCCGGCATTGTCGGCTTCACCAAGGGCGGTTTCCTCGGTGATCTGGCCTTCTTTGTACAGCTTCAGAAGGGCCTGGTCGAAACTCTGCATGCCGAGATGGGCGTTCTCCTCCATCACCTTCTTCAGTTCCTTGACCTCGCCCTTCGAGATCAGTTCCTTGATGTAGCCCTGGTTCAGCATGATCTCGAGCGCGGCGGCGCGACCGCCGCCTTCCTTGCGCACCAGGCGCTGCGAGATGATTCCCTTCAGATTCAGCGACAGGTTCAACAGAACCTGGTGGTGCATCTCCATCGGGAAGAAGTTGACAACGCGTTCGATCGCCTGGTTGGCGTTGTTGGCGTGCAGGGTCGCCATCGCCAGGTGACCTGTCTCCGCGATGTTGAGAGCATGTTCCATCGTGCTCTGGTCGCGGATTTCACCGATTAGGATCAGGTCCGGGTGCTGACGCAGCGTGTTCTTCAGCGCGGCGTCGAAGGAGTCCGTGTCCACGCCGACTTCGCGCTGCGTGATGATGCATTTCTTGTGGTCGTGCACGAACTCGACCGGATCCTCGATGGTGATGATGTGGCCGTCGGCGGACTCGTTGCGGTGACCGATCATCGCCGCCAGCGTCGTCGACTTACCCGACCCGGTACCGCCAACCACGAAGATCAGGCCGCGCTTCTCCATCACCAGATCGCCGAGCAGCGACGGCAGCTTCAATTCTGCCATCGTCGGGATCTTGGACCGAATGATGCGCGCCACGATGCCCGGCCGCTCGCGCTGCTTGAACAGGTTGAGACGGAAGCGGCCGATGCCGTCGATGACCTTCGCCATGTTGAACTCGCCGGTGGCGGCGAATTCCTTGCCCTGCTTTTCGTTCAGCAACGAACCGACGATGCGGTCCAGCTCTTCAGGGACAAGCGGCTTCTCGCGCAGCTTCACGAAGCCCTTGTCGCCGCGCCACATCGGCGCCGCGTCAGCGGTCACGTAAAGGTCGGACCCGCCTGGGCCTGCCAATTCCGTGAGCCAGCCTGCGAATTCCTTATCCATGGTCCAAGCGCCCCCCCTGAAGACGACGTACGCGGTAACTGTGGTGGTGACTAGAAGATCGACCGGGACTTTGCCGGCGCTGCGGCGGCCGGCGCGGCGGGTGCGGTCGGCGCAGCTGGCGGCGGAGCCGCCGGACGCGGCGCTTCGCCGCCGCTTGCCGGAGCCGTCGACGGCGCGCTGTCCGTCAGCTTGGCGAACATGGCGCCGGCCTCTTCCGCCGCGACGACGCCGCTTTCGACCAAGCGCTTGATGCTGTCTTCCATGGTCTGCATGCCATAGCGCTGACCGACCTGGATCATCGAATAGATCTGCGGAACCTTATTCTCGCGGATGAGGTTGCGCACCGCCGAGGTGCCGACCAGGATTTCGTGCGCTGCCGCACGGCCGCCGCCGACGCGCTTCAACAGCACCTGGCTGATCACGGCCTGCAACGAGCCCGCGATCATCGCGCGCACCATTTCCTTTTCGCCGGCCGGGAACACGTCAATGATGCGGTCGACGGTCTTCGCCGCGGAGCTGGTGTGCAGCGTGCCCATCACCAAGTGACCGGTTTCGGCGGCGGTCAACGCCAGCGAGATTGTTTCATGGTCGCGCATTTCGCCGACCAGGATGACGTCCGGGTCTTCGCGCAGGGCGCTTTTCAGCGCGCGGGCGAACGACTTGGTATGGCGGCCGACTTCGCGGTGATTGATCAGCGCGCGCTTCTTGCCGTGCACGAATTCGACCGGATCTTCGACGGTGAGGATGTGCGCATCCATCGTCTCATTCATGTAGTTGATCATCGCCGACAGCGTGGTCGATTTGCCCGAGCCGGTCGGGCCGGTCACCAGCACCATGCCGCGCTCGAACTCGGCGAACTTCTTGAAGATCTCCGGCGCGTTGAGTTGCTCGAGCGAGGGAATCTTGGTGGGGATTTCGCGGAAGGCCGCGGCCGAACCGTTGGTCGTCGTGTAGGCATTCACGCGGAAGCGTGACTCGGTGCCGAAGGCCACCGCGAAGTCGATTTCCTTCTCGGCCTCATACTCCGAGCGCTGCTCCTCGGTCATGATCGAATAGATCATGTCCTTGACGACATCGGCCGAGAGGTCGCCGGTCTTGATCGGCCGCAAGCTGCCGTCGATGCGCACCATCGGCTCCTTTCCGGCGACGAGATGCAAATCCGAAGACTTGTTCTTCTGGGCAAACGACAGGAGTTCGGTGATTTCCATGGCGACGGCTCCGGATATGGGCGCCGCTCGGCCGCTTGTCGGCGGCGTGTGCGGCGTCGGCTTCGATGGGAAGTGTTTTAGAGACCCGACTGCAAGTAACGCATGCGCTCGCGGATGGCGGCGATGGAAACCTCCATCACCACGGGGCTGCGCTCGAATATGGCGAGGAACTGCTCGTAAAGCGCCGCGGCTTCGCCCTTGCGCTTCAGCCGGTCGGCGAGCACAGCCGCGTTGAGCTTGTACATGGCGGTGTTGGGCGACTGCTCGACCGCGAGCACCGCATACTTCAGGGCCTTTTCGTTTTCACCCGCCGCGCTCGACAGTTCGGCCAGGGCCGAGAGGTAGTCGGGCCGTTGAACGCCGGCGGTGATGAAGCTTTCCACGCGGGCGCGGGCCTCGTCCTTCGGCAGTGCCATCGCTTTCTGCAACATGCGCGAGGCGACCTCTTCATTGGCCGGCTCGACGACGAGATAGCGTTGGTAGGACTCCACCGCTTCCTTGTCGCGGCCGAGCTTCTCGTAGCTCATCGCCAGACCGAGCAGGCCGATGCGGTCCTTGGGGGCGTTGTCGACAATGTCTTGGTACTTCGCCAACGCATCCTTGTAGTTGCCGGCGGCAAAGTCGCGCAGGGCGCGGTGATAGGGGGTGTCGGTGTTCTCGGCGGTGACCGTGTCCATCATCATGGACCGCGCGTCGTTGTTCCAGAACGCCAGGACCTTTTCGCGTTATTCGTCCCGGCGCGCGTCGTCTGCGGAGTGATAACGCTCGATCGCTTTCGGCCACGAGCCTTGTATGTCGTGCAGCGACTTCAGGAAGCCGGCGCCGTAGGCGACGTTCGTCGACGGCTCGAAGGCATCGTCCAGCGACCGGAACGCGTTCGGGTGATAGCGCAGGTTCACCTGCAAGCAGCCGACGTCGATGGAGCGTTGGCCCTCGTCGATCAGCTTGCGCGTTTCGCGCACGGCCTCTTCCTTGGTCTCGAAGTAGCGGCCTTGGCCGTTGACGTTGATGGTCCAGGGCCAGGCGACCACCTTGCCCTGGCTTGGCCGTCCGGCCTCGACATAGGAGATGGCCGTCAACAGGCCGGCCGGGATGGAAAGACTGCGTTCATAGGCCTGGACGTAGCGCAGGCACTGCAGCTCGACGGCGAGATCGTCCTGAGCTTTGGCCGGGGTGCAGGTCCAGCCGACCGTGATGGCGGCAGCCAAAAAAAGTGCCCGATTCGCGGCCAGATACGCCATCTTATCGCCCCCAAGTGCAGTCTCGTCAGCATAACGGATATGGTAAACCGGTGCACGCGATCATCGCCCCTTTTGCGACCTGCAGATGACGGATTTTGAAGACAATTAAGCGGTTGGAGCGAGGCGCTCCCGATCAGCCCAACACCCGGTAGAACTTCACCCAATGTGGTCTGACATCATCGATTTGCGCGACTTTTATGACGCGCCCCTGGGCAAGGCGGTGGTGCGCCTGATCACGCGCCGTTTGAGACAGATGTGGCCGAAGCTCGCCGGCGAGCGCGTGCTGGGAATCGGATTCGCCACCCCCTACATCGCCGCGTTCCGTGGCGATGCGGAACGGGTGATCGCCGTCATGCCGGCCGGCCAGGGCGTGATGCGCTGGCCCGAAACCGGCGGCGGCAGTCTTGTGGCGCTGTCGGATGAAACCACCCTGCCGCTGCCCGACCGCTCGATGGATCGTGTGCTGATGGTGCACTGTCTGGAAGGCACCGCCGAAGTCCGCACGATGCTGCGGGAATGCTGGCGTGTGCTGGCCGACGGCGGACGTATGATTGTCGTCGTCGCCAATCGCCGCGGACTCTGGGCGCGCGCGGAAAGCGCCCCGTTCGCGCAAGGCCGCCCGTTCTCGCGCAGTCAGATCACACGCTTGCTGCGCGACGCCATGTTCGCGCCGCTCGGCAACACCAGCGCGCTATTCATGCCGCCGATCTGGTGGCGCTTGTTCGTCGGCTGGTCGGCGGCGCTGGAAGACGTCGGCGCGCGCCTGTTCCCGACAATCGCCGGTGTGCTGGTGATCGAGGCGGAAAAGCAGATCTATGCCGTACCGTTCGACGCCGCCCCGGCCCGGCGCTCACGCGTCCTGGCCCAGCCGGCACGGCCCGATCCGTCCGTGTCGCGGAAGTAGGTGACGCGCTACTTATCGGCGCGCGACAGCACGAAGATCGCCTGTTCGCCGAACAGGTTGGCGCGGGCCGACAGGGCGCCGAAGCGATGCGGCTGGCCTTGGTCGTCCAGCGCGAAGCCCTTCTCGATCTTCACGTCCATCTTCCGGCACAGGTCGATGAAATCGAGGATCGTGCACAGATGGATGTTGGGCGTGTCGTACCAGCTGTCCGACAGCGCCCGTGTCACCGGCATGCGGCCGCCGAACATGATCGACAAACGCACCCGCCAATGGCCGAAGTTCGGCAGCGACACGATGGCGCGCCGCCCGACGCGCAGCATGTCTTCGAGAACCGCGCGCGGACGCGTGGTGGCTTGCAATGTCTGGCTCAGGATCACGTAGTCGAACGCGCCGGCGGGATAGTCCTTCAGGTCTGTTTCCAGGTTGCCCTGGATCACGGGCAGACCCTGGCTCACGGCGGCGCGCACGCGCGCCATGGAGAGCTCCAGGCCACGCCCGTCGACCTTCTTGAAAGCCGCCAGATAGGCCAGCAGCGTGCCGTCGCCGCAGCCGACGTCGAGCACGCGGGCGCCTTCCGGGACGAGGTTGGCCACTTGCTGCAGATCGACGCGGATACGCGACGGGGTAAGTGGCGGATGAGCGGGATTCATGTTCATGCTGACCACATCTCAGACAGCACGTTTCGGTAAACCGCGGATCGCCGCAGCGCCGTCGATGAAGCCTTGGACAGTCTGGTGAAACTCGGGCTCATCGAGCAGGAAGGCGTCGTGGCCCTTGTCGGAGTCGATCTCCACGAAGCTGACGTTGGCGGCCACCGCATTCAAGGCGTGAACGATGGCGCGGCTTTCGGCGGTCGGGAACAGCCAGTCGGACGAGAACGAGGCCAGGCAGAAACGCACCGGCGTTCCCCTGAACGCCTGCGACAGCACGCCGTCGTTTTCCGCCGCGAGATCGAAGTAATCCATCGCGCGCGTGATGTAGAGATAGCTGTTGGCATCGAAGCGATCGACGAAAGTCGAGCCTTGATGGCGCAAATAGCTTTCCACCTGGAAGTCAGCGTCGAAGCCATAGGTCAGCGCCGCGCGGTCCTGCAGGCGGCGGCCGAACTTGCGGTGCAGCGCGGCTTCCGAAAGGTAAGTGATGTGCGCGGCCATGCGGGCGACCGAGAGCCCGCGCTTCGGCACGGTGCCCTTCTCGAGATAGGCGCCGTGGCACCAGTCCGGGTCAGCCATGATGGCCTGACGCCCGACTTCGTGGAACGCGATGTTCTGCGCGGAATGGCGATACGACCCGGCAATGGGCACGGCGGAGAACACCCGGTGCGGATAGCGCACCGCCCACTCCAGCACCTGCATCGCGCCCATCGAGCCGCCGATGACGCTGAACAGCTGTTGCACGCCGAGATGATCCAGCAGGCGCGCCTGCGCCTTGACCATGTCGCGGATGGTGATGACCGGGAAATCCAGGCCCCAGGCTTTGCCGGTCGCCGGATTGAATTCCTTCGGCCCCGTGGAACCCATGCAGCCGCCGAGTACGTTGGCGCAGACGACGAAGAAGCGCTCGGTGTCGATCATCTTGCCGGGGCCGACCAAGTCCGCCCACCAGCCTGGCTTGCCCGTGACGGGATGCGCGCCCGCGACATAGTGATCGCCGGTCAGCGCATGGCACAGCAATACGCAGTTGGACTTGTCGGCGTTGAGCGCACCATAGGTCTCGTAGGCGATCGTGACCGGGCTCAGCGCCACGCCCGACTGCAGCACCAGGGGCTCAGACAGCGTCAGGGCCTTGCCGGTTCGGGAACCGGGCGCGGGGGCGGCAACGATGGCGGTACGTTCGGACGACATATCCACAGGGTTCCAACGCCCGGGACGTATGTCCAGGGGGTGAGGAGCGCAAGACAACCCTGTACCCTAAAAGTGTCAATGTTTTCTTTGATTTTGGGGGGGCTAGCCCCTATGACTCGGGCCCATTTTCAGGGGTCCTAGTGGCATGGCGCAGCCTCAGCCGCGGCCCGGGGTCATGGATATCCCGCTCTACATAGGCGGGGAGTCCAAGATCAAGGGCGTCAGCCGGGTCATAAAACTCTCGTCCAACGAAGCGGCCCTGGGGCCTAGTCCCAAGGCCGTGGCGGCCTATACGGACGTCCAGGGCGTCCTCAGCCGCTATCCGGTGGGCGATTACCCGCCGCTTCGGGAGGCCATTGGCGAGGTCCACGGGCTCGATCCGGCGCGGGTCATCTGCGGCTGCGGTTCGGACGAGATCCTGAACCTGGTCTGCCGGGCCTACGCCGGGCCGGGGGATGAGGTCATCCACACGACCCATGCCTTTGCCATCTACGAGATTTATGCCCGCAGCGTCGGCGCAACGCCCATCGCCGTCGCGGAAAAGGGCATCACCACCGACGTGGACGCGATCCTGGCGGCGGTGACGCCGAATACCAAGATCGTGTTCCTGGCGAACCCCAACAACCCGACCGGCACCTATATCCCGAAGGCCGAACTGACGCGCCTGCGCGCGGGCTTGCGCGAGGACATCGTGCTGGTGGTCGACGGGGCCTATGCCGAGTTCTGCACCGCCGCCGACTACGACAGCGGGCTGGACCTCGCGCGCGAGACCACGAACACCGTTGCCACGCGCACGTTCTCAAAGATCTACGGCATTGCCGCCTTACGCGTTGGCTGGGGCACCGCGGCCGCCTCGATCATCGGTGCGCTGGAGCGTCTGCGCGCGCCGTTCAACGTCTCGATCCCGGCGCAGATGGCGGCCACCGCTGCTGTGCTCGATCAGGAGCACATCAAGAAGGCGCAGGCGCACAACACGAAGTGGATGGGGGTCGCCGTCCAACGCCTGCGCGGCCTTGGGCTTACGCTGCGCGGCAATCAGGCGAATTTCGTGCTGCCGGAATTTCCAGCGAGTGGTCCTAAGACCGCCGCCGCCTGCGATGCGTTCCTGCGCACCAAGGGCATCATCGTCCGTCGTGTCGACGGCTACGGCCTGCCGAACGCGCTGCGCATGTCGATCGGCAATGACGAAGAAACCACGGCGCTGCTCGATGCGGTCGAAGCGTTCATGAGGCAGCCCTGATGTCCGTGTTGTATCGCCGCGTCGCCTTCATCGGCATCGGATTGATCGGCTCGTCCATGTCGCGCGCCATGCGCCGCGACGGCACCTGCGAAACGATTGTCGCCTGCGCGCGCCGTGCGGAAACGCTCGACACTGTACGCAAGCTGGAGCTGGCCGATGTCGTGACGGCGGATTACGTCGAAGCGGTGAAGGATGCCGATCTCGTCGTCATCGCCACGCCGGTCGGCACGAATGGCGATATTGCGAAGATCATCGGCCCGCACTTGAAGCCCGGCGCCACGGTCACCGACGTCGGGTCCGTCAAACAGGCGGTCGTGAACGCGGTTCAGCCGCATATTCCCGAGGGCGTGCACTTCATCCCCGGTCACCCGCTGGCCGGCACTGAACATTCAGGCCCGGAATCGGGCTTTCCGGAGCTGTTCGAGGGCCGCTGGACGATCCTGACGCCGCTGCCGGGTGCAAATGCGGCAGCGGTGGAAAAACTCTCGACGTTGTGGCGGACGATGGGCGCAAAGCTCGCGACCATGGACCCGGTACACCACGATCAGGTGCTCGCGATCACCTCGCATCTGCCGCACCTCATCGCCTACACCATCGTCGGCACCGCCAGCGATCTGGCCGACGACCTGCGGCAAGAAGTCATCCAATACTCGGCGTCGGGCTTCCGCGACTTCACGCGCATCGCCGCCTCCGATCCGGTGATGTGGCGCGACATCTTCATGAACAACCGCGATGCGGTGCTGGAAGTTTTGCAGCGCTTCACTGAAGACCTGACGCAGATGCAGCGCCTCGTGCGCAAAGGTGACGGTCAGGCGTTGCAGGACGTGTTCACGCGTGGCCGCGCGATCCGTCGCGGCATCGTCGACGCCAAGCAGGCCGATCCGGAAGAGGCAAAGCGTCATGGCTAGGGACCTGCATCTCGTCATCGTCAACAAGGCCTATTCGTCCTGGTCGATGCGGCCCTGGACGGCGATGGCCGTCGCGGGGCTGAAGTTTCGCGAGACCGTGATCCCGCTGTACCAGCCGAACACCGCGACCGAGATCGCGAAGTATTCGCGCGCCGGGAAGTGCCCGGTGCTGCAACATGGCGACATCACGGTCTGGGAATCGCTCGCCATCCTTGACTATCTGGCCGAGGCATTCTTCGACCGCCATTGGTGGCCGACCGATCCTTACGCGCGCGCGATGGCGCGCTCGATCGCGACGGAAATGCATTCCGGATTCCGCGATCTGCGCATCGCGCTGCCGATGAACCTGCGCCGCGACAATCAGCCGACGACGCCGAGCGAAGCGGTCGACAAGGACGTCGCGCGTATTTCTGCGATCTGGCGCGACGCGCGCGAGCAGTTCGGCAAAGGTGGCGCGTTCCTGTTCGGCGAATTCTCGCACGCGGATGCGATGTACGCGCCGGTGGTGTCGCGCTTCAAGACTTACGGCGTGAAGCTCGATGCGGTATCGCAAGCCTATTGCGAGGCGATCCTCGATCTGCCCGCCGTGAAGGATTGGTATGCGGCCGCCGCGCGCGAGCCGTGGGTCATCGGCCAGTACGATGTGCCCTAACCGCTAAGGCACAACGATTCGCGGCCAGCCGATCTCCATCATCCGGCCGAGCGGGAACGGACCCGCGCTGAACTGCCGGTCCTGCAATGTCAGCGGCACATTCAGTTCGGCGATGCCGGCCTGGTTCTGCTTGCTGAGCAGCGAGAGGCCGGCGCGCATGACCTGACCCTGGGTCTGGCTCAGCGAGCCTTGTCGGGTCATCAACTCCAGCACGTCGCCGCCGCCTTGCAGGCGCAGGGCGAACGACCCCATCGGCTGCAGGCTCTGGTCCAGCGCCACGGTGCCGTTGCCTTCAAGATGGATCGGCGCCCAATCCAGCATCACGTCGCGCACCTCAAGCGTGCCGCCCGATGTGCGCCACGCGTCGAGGACCTGCGGCAGCGGGCCCGACATCCAAGCGCCGGTGGTCTCTGCGGTGATGGCAGCACGGGTCAGCGGCGCCGCGCTCGGCACCGGCAGGTCTTTCGGCAGTGTCACCTCGCGCACCTCAAGTTCGATCCGCCCCGTGGCGGGTTGCGAAGGGTTCGCCCCTTGCGGGGGCGCGGCAGGCTTTTCCAAAAGTTGACCGGCGGCGCGGAGAGATTTCACGTGCAGCCAGGCTTCGCCGCCTTCGCTCAACGCGACACCGGTGTCTTCGGCTGTGAGGACGCCGTTGATCAGGTGTGCGCCGCCGTCGAGTTCGAGATGTCCCCGCGCCTTGCCGGTCGTGATCCAGACGGGCTGGTCCAGCCGCGTCACCATACCGGCGAGGCGATGCGTGCCGTCGAACTCGATGTCGAGCTTGCGCCAGACCAACGGCCAGGCGGCCACGCTCACGCGCTTGGTCTGCCAGGTCCAGCCGCCGCCCACGATCGGCGCGGCCACGGCGATGTCGGGAATGGTGACGTGGACACGGCCCGGAAAACCGGAGGCTGCGAGCGGACCGGTGTTCAGGATGATCCCGCCGTTGCGCTGCGCCTCGATGAACTGCGCGATCTGCACCCGCATCAGGGCCGCGGATGCGAACCAGGCGGCGGAATATCCCAGCAGCACGATCACGACGGTCAGCGTGATCGCCAACCAATGCCTTTGCAAAAAGGGATCGCTCTCGTTTGCCATGGCATCCACCGTAGCACGGCTTTAGAACGACGCTATGACAACAGCATCACGCGATGGGACAGGGGCAGCTTATGTGCCTGCGCCGGCGGGAGCGGGTGATCCGCCGCTCGACCCGAACGACCTGTGGGTGTTCGGCTACGGCTCGCTGATGTGGCGTCCGGGCTTCGCGTTCGTTGAAACGCAGGCCGCGCGTCTCGGCGGCTATCGCCGCGACATGTGTCTGTTGTCGTATCACTACCGTGGCACGGCGGCCGTGCCGGGGCTGGTCTGCGGGCTGATGGCCGGTGAGGGTGACTGCCTGGGTCGTGCCTACCGCATCGCGGCGGACAATGCCGACGCCGCGCTGGACTATCTCGACCGTCGCGAATTGATCACGGACATCTACCTGCCGCGTCACTTGCCGATTGCGTTGGCGTCAGGACGCGAAGCGATCGCGCGCATCTACATCGCCGATACGGCCCACGGTCAGTTCGTCGGGAACTGGAGCGATGCGGAGAAAGTGGGTCACATCGTGCAAGGTACCGGCAGCGAAGGCCGCAGCCTGACGTACCTGCACAATCTGATCGACCATTTGCGCGACCTCGGCATCGCCGATGCGCGTTTGGAGGCGTTGCTCGCGTCCGCCACGGAAGCGGACGCGAAAACACGTTAGCCGATGATCTTGTCCTCGAACGACTTCACATCGTTGATGCCGAGCTTGATGTTGGTCTCTTCCAACGAGGCCTGACGGTCCAGCCAGGAGCGGCTGTCGCCGGTCCTTTTCAGATCGGCATAGAAGTCCGAAACCTGCTTGACGATGATGCGCGCGCTGGTCGACGGCCAGATGGTCAGCTTGAAGCCCATCTGCTCGAGCTCCTTGGCCGAGAGGATCGGCGTCAGGCCGCTTTCCGACATGTTGGCCATCTGCGGGCCCATCTTCAGCTTGGAGATCTGCTCAAGCTCGGCCAGCGACTGCGGGCCGTCGAAGAACACCATGTCGGCACCGGCGTCCATGAATGCCTTCGCGCGCCATTCGGCTTCTTCCATGCCGTGCGGGCCGCGGGCATCGGTGCGCGCGATGATGACCAGGTTCTTGTCCTGACGGCAGGCGGCAGCGGCCTTGATCTTGCGCACGGCGACGTCGCGCGGCTCCACGAATTTGCCGCTCATGTGGCCGCACTTCTTCGGCCACACCTGATCTTCAAGCTGAACGGCAACCGCGCCGAGACGCTCCATGCCTTCGACCGTGCGACGCACGTTGGCGATGTCGCCGTAACCGGTGTCGCAATCGACGACCAGCGGGATGTTGCTGACCGTGCGAATGGCGCTCACGGTCTCTTCCAGTTCGGCATATCCGACCAGGCCGATGTCAGGCACGCCCCAACGCACGCAAGCCGCGGCATAGCCGCTCATATAGGCGGCGGCGAAGCCAGCTTGCTCGGCAAGGCGTGCTTCCAGCGGCGACGAGGCGCCCGGCACGACGATCATGCCCGGCTTGTTGAAAAGGTCGCGGAATTTTTTGCGCAGTTCGCTCACGGAGTTCTCCTAGCTCACGAGCAGGCGTTTCATCGCTGCTCTTAATGTTTCCGGTATGGTCACCGGCTTGTTGCCGGGGCGCGCCACGAAGACGTGGACGAAATGTCCGAAGGCGGCGACCTCGTCGTCGCCTTCGATGAACAATCCGACCTCGTAGCGCACAGATGAGTTGCCGAGCTTGCCAATGCGCAAGCCCGCATCGACGGCTTGAGGAAACGCGATCGACTTCTTGAAGTTGCAGTGAGTCTCGATCGCGAGACCGACGACGTCGCCATGCTCGAAGTCCAACCCGCCTTCGCGGATCAGGTAGGCGTTGATGACGGTGTCGAAGAACGAATAGTAGATGGTGTTGTTGACGTGCTGATAGACGTCGTTGTCGTGCCAGCGCGTCGGAATGCGCAGGAAGTGCTTGTAAGCACTACGGGTCTCGACCGGCTGATCGGGGGACAGGGGCATCGCGGGGGTGTCGGGGCTGAAGGTGTGCGTTCCTATACCGGGGGTCGCCCGTGCTTTCGAGTCCTTTTGCCGCTGCATAAAGCTAAGGCTTTATAATCTCCGGGTTATCGCTCTCGTCCTCGGCCTTCAGGTTTTCCAGTTCGTCCTGAACGGTCTTCAAAACACGGGCGATATAGGCCGCCCGGCGCTCGTTGCGAATCGCGTTGACCTCATCGGTGAGCTCGAAGCTCTCGATTTCGCTCTGGGGAAACAGTTTGTGTTTCTCTATGAGCAGTTCGACGGTGTCGAGCCGGTCGCGCACCACCGACAATTCGCTCGTCAGGGTCAGGACCATCGACAAAAGTTTGTCGGTCACGGAATCGAAATAGACCGGCTTCTTGCCTTTGGCGGTGCGGGGGAGTTTTACCTTCTCGGTCACGGCCGTCTCCTTAAAGGGTGTAAGGCGATCCATCGTTTTTAGCCGAGCGTACTCTGCACCCATAATAACCAGTGGGCAAAAGTTCATGCCGTTAAGGCATAGCGCAATCGATCAACGCGGTGGCGTCCGAGACGTCTTCCAGCCGATCGATCAGCTCGATCAGCCGTTCGCCCTTGGCGCGCGGAATGCCCTTCGCGCCCGCGTTCCAACTCCACCAGAACTTCTCGAGCTGCTTGTCGCGCGGCAGCGGATTGCGCGGATCGCCCAGGGCGTGGGTGATGGTGAGCTCGTGGCGCGCGCCGGAGTTCAGGGTGACGACGAAGTTCTGCGGGCCGAAGGTATTCGGGTCGGAATTGCCGTCGTCCTCGAAGGTGAACTTCGCCGCCAGCGCATGCGTGATCGGATCGACCAGCGCCGCGTCGGCGAAGTCCTCCGGCACCACGGTGCCGCGCAATAGCGTGACGGCGCCAAGGTAGGCCAGGCATAGCTTGGCGTAATTCGGGTTCGGCGACGGGATATCGGGACGTCCGACCAGACGCATCGGCAAGGGCGGCATGCGGCCCAGCACCTGCTTGACGTCTTTCGCGCCGAACTTGTGTTCGGCCATCAGCTTCTGCAGGGCTTCGATGCCGAAGTGTGCGAGGCGTCCGCAAGGCCACGGCTTGTGACCGACCTCGAGCAGTCGCCATTCCCTACCCCAGGATTTCCAGGTCGTGTCGATGTCATAGGCGCCCTCGAACAGCGGCAGGAAACCGAACTGTCCGGTGATGATGTTCTTCGGCCCGTCGATGCCCGTGGCCGCGAGGTCGGCGGCGACCAGGGCGCTGCGCGCCGCAAAGCCGACCTGCAGCGCCAGCAAGGGCGAGCCTTCCACGTGTGGCTGCATCGTACCCGACGTCTGCCCGTACATAATGCCGAGCGCCGCGGCCGTGCGCGTCTCGTCGAATTTGCGCAGGCGTGAGACGGCCGACGTCGCGCCGAAGCCGCCGATGGCGGCGGGCCGGAAGAATTTCATCGGCGCGCGCGACGACAGGCCGATGGTGCAGGTGACATCGACACCGACGGCAACGGCGGCGATCAACTCGCGCCCGCTGATTTTGCGGCCTTTGCGCCCCTCGCGCTCGACCTCGGCCATTGCGGCGGCAAACAGCGACGACATCGGGTGCAGCACCGAGCCTTCGTGCACGCAGTCGTATTCGAGACAGTGGATCTGATAGGCGTTGGCCAGCGCCGCCGACGGCGCGGGCAGGGGACTCTTGCGCGCCCAGACGTGCGCGTCGCCGGACTGGCCCCAGTCTTGTGCGGCCTCGAACACGCGGTCAGCGTTGAAGCCGCTCTTGCCGCCGATGCCGCAGGCGAATGTATCGAAGATGAAAATCTTCGCCGCCGCCACGGTGGCGGCGGGAAGATCTTCGTAAGCCGTAGTCGCGACGTGATGCGCGAGCGCGTCGAGCGGATTGGCCGCCGGAGTGACGGTCATCTCCGGCTTAGGCCGACTTCTTCTCGGGCGCCTGATCTTGCGTATGCATGCGGAACACGCGCTTCAGGTAGGCATCGCGGCGCGCCATGCGCTCGGCCTCGATCGTGTCGTCGGGGCGATAGGCCTCAACGTCGGCCTTGGTGATCGTGCCTTTCGTTTCCAGCAACCGCTCCACCGTGTCGAGGCGGTCGTAGACCACCGAGACTTCGGTTGCGAGTTCGATGATGAAGGTCATCATCTGATCGATCGCGGGATCGTCGAAGAACTGAGGGCGCTTGCCTTTGGCGACGCGCGGCAACTTGATCGGAGCGGTGCTGGGGTTCGACATAATCAGTTCACCTGCTTGAGGTTCTTGAGGTAGGTGATCACTTCGTCTTTGGACTTCACTTCGGCATACTTGGCCTGCAGGTCGAACAGGTTGGCCTTGTGCGGCTCGGCATGGCGGTCGCCGACGGCTTCGCGGATCACGATCGGGATGAAGCCGTGCTGGCAGGCATCCAGCGCCGTGGCGCGGATGCAGCCGGAGGTGCTCCAGCCCGCGATCAGCGTGGTGTCGATGTTGTTGGACGCCAGCGTCGCCGACAGGTTCGTACCGGCAAAGCCCGAGGCATATTGCTTCGTGATCACCGGTTCATGCGGCAGCGGCTCAAGGCCCTCGACGAACGCGCCCATCGGATTGCCGCGCTCGAAGTTGCGCAGCGCCGGCACCTTGCGGAAGAACACGCCGCCGTCCACGCCGCCCGGCGAATACTCGACGCGGGTGTGGATGATCAGGATGCCGGCCTTGCGCGCGACGGCCAGCACTTCCTTCGCTACCTCGGCCGACTCCTCGACGCCGGCGTAAAGGCTGCAGGTCTTGTCGATATAGGCGCGGGCGAAGTCGATATGGACGAGCGCCGGCTTCTTGCCGAAGTCGAGGCTGCCGCCGAAACCCGCCTTATCGTAGTCGGTATTCAGTTCCTTGCTGCCGTTGTTGGCCATCGGAATGCTTCCTTGCGTCTTTAGATGATGCCCTTGGACTTGTAGTCGTCGAAGGTCTTGTCGCTCATGCCGAGGAAGCCCTTGTAGATCTCCTCATTGTGTTCGCCCTGATCCGGACCCGTCCAGCTGACGCCGCCGGGGCTGTCGGACAGTTTCGGGAAAGCATTCTGCATCTTCAGCGTACCGTGGTGCTTGTCGAGCACCTCGACGATGGCTTCGCGGGCCTTGAAGTGAGGATCGGCCAGCATCTCCGGTGCGCGGTACAGCACGCCCGAGGGTACGCCCGACGCGTTGGTGATATCTTCGAGTTCCTTCACCGTCTTGGTCTTGGTCCACTGGCCGATGATCTCGTCGAGTTCGACCTGACGGGCGCCGCGCGCATTGTGGTTGTTGTACTTCGGGTCGTCGCCAAGTTCCGGCTGACCCATGGCTTCGGCCAGGCGCTTGAACACGCTGTCCTGGTTGGCGGCGATCAGGAAGTCGCCATCCTTCGCCGGATAGACGTTCGACGGCGCGACGTTCGGCAGCTTCGAGCCGGTACGCTCGCGGACATAGCCGACCTTGTCGTATTCGGTGATCAGCGATTCCATCATCTGCAGGACGGATTCATAGATCGCTGAGTCGACCACCTGGCCGCGGCCGGTGTTGTGACGGTGTTGCAGCGCCATCAGCGCGCCCATGCAGGCATAGGTCGCGGCCGTGGTGTCGCCCAGCGAGATGCCGACGCGGCTCGGCGGGGTCGACGGATCGCCCACGCAATACCGCAGGCCGCCCATCGCTTCGCCGACGGCGGCATAGCCCGCGCGCGGCGCATAGGGGCCGGTTTGGCCGTACCCCGACACGCGCACCATGATCAGGCCACGGTTGATCGCCGACAGCGTCTCGTAGCTCAGGTTCCACTTTTCCATGGTGCCGGGACGGAAGTTCTCCAGCAGGAAGTCGGATTTCTTCACCAGGGTCTTGATGATCTCCTGGCCTTCCGGCACGCGCGCATTCAGCGTGATGCACTTCTTGTTGCGCCCGACCACCGGCCACCACAGCGACTTGCCGCCGGCCTTTTCGCGGCCCCACTCGCGCATCGGATCGCCGGCATTGGGCTGCTCGATCTTGATCACTTCGCAGCCGAAATCGGCCATCAGCTGACCGCAGAACGGGCCGGCCAAAAGCTGGCCCATTTCGATCATGCGCAGGCCCTTCAACGGGCCGTTGGTGTTGGTGGTCGTCATGGTCCGGAACTGTCCTTTCGTCTGCGCGCGCGAGGCGGCTTTTTGGGCGAATCGCCGGCCGGTTGCAGGCCGGGCGCCGGCACCCCACCTTTATGAGAGGCGGAACGCGAAGTCATGGCGCGGAGCCGACACTTAGCGGCCCGGCCCAGGCGAGGCAAGTAAGACAGGTCGACCGGTACGCGCCGCAGCCATGCGTTCGGGGTTCTTTGCAGCGGGCCCGGCAGGCGGTTAAGATCGGCGACGGTTTTCTGGAGGAATTTAAAGCCATGGCATCGAAGCGCATCACCCTGGTCGAGGTCGGTCCCCGAGACGGCATCCAGGCAGAGCCCAAGATCCTGTCGACCGCCGAAAAGGTGGAGTTCATCACCCGGGTCATGGACGCCGGCGTCAAGCGCATCGAGGTGACCAGCTTCGTGAATCCGAAGCGCGTGCCGCAGATGGCCGACGCCGAAGCCGTGATGGCCGCCCTGCCGCGCGACGGCCGGGCCTCCTACATCGGCCTGGTCCTGAACGTGAAGGGCTACGAACGCGCCCGCGACGCCAAGGTCGACGAAGTCGGCTACGCGGTCGTCGCCAGTAATTCATTCGCTTTGAAAAACCAGGGCATGATGTCCGACGACACAGTCAGCGCCTGGCTGGAAGTCGGCGAACAGGCGCGCAAAGACGGCGTAAAGGCCAATGTCACGATCGGTGCGGCTTTTGGCTGCCCGTTTGAAGGCGAAGTGCCCCCCGAGCGCGTGGTCGAGATCGCCAAGCGCTGCGCCCAGGGCGGCCCGACCGACCTCGCGCTGGCCGATACCATCGGCTGCGCCGACCCGCGCCGCGTGTCCGAACTGGTCAGCCGCGTGAAAGACGCGCTGCCGGACATGCCGATCCGTGTTCACCTGCACAACACGCGCAACACCGGTCTGGCCAACGCCTATGCCGCTATCGAAGCGGGCGCGGATTTCCTTGATGCCTCCACCGGCGGCATCGGCGGCTGCCCGTTCGCGCCGCGCGCCACCGGCAACATCCCGATGGAAGACCTGCTGTACATGCTGAACCGCATGGGCGTCGAAACCGGTGTCGACCTAAAGCAGGTGATTGCCAACGCGCAGTGGGTCGAGGAGCGACTCGGCAAGCCGCTGCCCGCGATGCTGGGCAAAGCCGGCATCTTCCCGGATGTCGCGCGCGGCGTCGTGACGCCCCAGGCCGCCTAAGCCAAAGCAAACGCCGCGAGCCCCCACTCGCGGCGTTTTGATATACGCGTCGAATTGATGCAGTCCTTCGGACCGGGGGCTGTGCCAATCCGTTCATGGACATGAAATGCGACTGTGCCGCCCGTTGGGGCGCATGTTCGGACAGCGAATGAACATGCTTTTGCCTCACGCGGGGTGCCGTTTGGGGGTCGCCTTCGGGCCGCGCTTTAGTCTACGGTAACTGCATCAAGGCGGCGTGGATCGCCATGCGGTTTGCCGGTTTTTCAAAGCCTGATCGACCAGCGCAGACCAAAGCCAGTTCAAGTCGAACGCCACTTATTCGAACGGGACGTAAGAACACATGTCATACCGCTTGGGTTGCGACGTCGGGGGAACCTTCACCGACCTTCTTTTGATCAACGAAGCCACCGGCGAGACCTATCGCCAGAAGACCCCGTCGACACCGGCCGACCAATCCGTCGGCGTGATGAGCGGTATTCTGCAGGTCTGCAAGGACGCCGGCATCGATCCCTCGGAGATCACCGAGTTCATGCACGGCACCACGGTCGCCACCAACGCAGTGCTTGAAGGCAAGGGCGCCGTCGTCGGCCTGGTCGTCACCGACGGCTACAAGCAGGTGCTGCAAATCGCGCGTTCGTTCGTGCCGGGCGGTCTCGCCGGCTGGATCATTTGGAACAAGCCGCTGCCGCTGGCGCTGCTCGAGAACACCGTCGAAGTGAAGGAGCGCATCGGCGCCCGCGGCGACGTGGTGCGTGAAGTCAACGAAGCCTCGGTGCGCGAAGCGGTCGAGAAGTTGAAGGCCAACAACGTGCAGGCCATCACGGTCTCGCTGATCAACTCGTTCGCCAACGGCGATCACGAAAAGCGCGTGCGCACGATCATCCACGACGTGTTCCCGGGCGTGCCGGTCACGCTGAGCCACGAAGTCCTTCCGGAAATGTTCGAGTACGAGCGCACCCAAACCGCCGTCGCGAATTCGTATGTTCGTCCGACGGTCGGCAAGTACCTGCGCAATCTCGAGAAGACCTTCGCCGACTCAAAGATGAAGGCGAAATACAAAGTGCTGCGCTCCGACGGCGGCCTGATGGCGTTCGGCAACGCGGCCGATCAGCCGGTCGCGCTGATGATGTCGGGCCCGGCCGGCGGTGTCGCCGGCGCGCTCTGGGTCTCGCGTCAGTCCGGCTTCAAGAACCTGCTCACTTTCGACATGGGCGGCACGTCGACCGACGTGGCGCTGATCGAGAACGGCGAACCGCAGCTGCGCCGCGAAACCCGCGTCGGTGACGTGACGGTGCGTGCGTCGTCGCTCGATGTGCGTACGGTCGGTGCCGGCGGTGGCTCCATCGCGCGCGTGCCGGAACTCACCAAAGCCCTGCGTGTCGGTCCGGAAAGCGCCGGCGCTGTGCCGGGCCCGGCCTGCTACGGCAAGGGCGGCACGGAACCGGCGGTGACGGATGCGAACGTCGTGCTCGGTCATCTGCCGCCGTCGCTCATCGGCGGGGCGATGAAGCTCGACGTCGAAGCGTCCCGCAACGCCTGCAAGAAGGTCGGCGATGGCCTGAATATCTCCGTCGAGGAAGCGGCCGAAGGCATCGTGAAGATCGTCAACGAGAACATGTTCGGCGCGCTGCGGCTGGTGTCGATCGAACAGGGCTACGACCCGCGCGATTTCGCGTTGGTGGCCTTCGGCGGCGCCGGCCCGTTGCACGCCAACGCCCTCGGCAAGCTGACGGGGTCATGGCCGGTGATCATTCCGCCGGGTCCGGGCGTGCTCTGCGCCTACGGCGACGCGACGACGCGTGCGCGTAACGAATCTTCCCAGACCTACGTGCGCCGTTTCGGCGAGACCAGCTCGAAGGAAGTCGCCGGCATCCTCAAAGGTCTGGCGAAGACCGCCGCCGAGGCCCTCACCAAGGAAGGCATTCCGGCGAAAGAGCAGACGGTCATCTATGAGATCGACCTGCGCTACACGGGCCAAGGTTTCTCGGTGCCGATCCAGTGCAAGGTCGAGGGCTTCGAGAAGGACGGTCTGAGTCAGGCCGGCAAGAACTTCGATGCCTTCCACACCCGTCAGTTCACCTTCGCGCTCGATGCCGAGCACGAGATCGTGAACCTGCGCGCCGTGGTCGTCGGCGAATACCCGAACGTGAAGGCGATCCGCGTTCCGAAGGGAACGGCCGACGCGTCCAAGGCGGTCATCGACAAGAAGCACACGATCTGGAGCGGCGGTAAGCGCCAGTCCGCGAAAATCTACGACCGCGCGAAGCTGCGCGCGGGCAACGTAATCCAGGGTCCGGCGGTCGTGACGGAATTCGATTCCACCACGGTCATCCTGCCGGACTGCATGGGAACGGTCGATCATGTCGGCTGCATCCTGATCACGCCGAAGGGCATGAAGCCCAAGACGAACGCCGCGCCGGCAAAACCCGCGAAGGGCAAAGCTGCTGCGACGAAGAAATCTGCCCCGAAGAAAGCTGCGACCAAGAAAGCTGCTGCGAAAAAGACCGCGACCAAGGCGAAGGCTCCGGCGAAGGCGAAAGCCAAGCCGAAGTCCAAAGCCAAGGGTCGTCGGTAATCGCGCGCATAAGGAGAACGCATCATGGCAAACACCTCAGTGATCAAATCGCAGATCATCGAAACCAATAAGAAGCCGTTCAAGAAAGTCGCGATCGATCCGATCACCCTCGACATCATCGAAAGCGCGCTGCGCAACGCGCGCTTCGAGATGGACGCGACCGTGTTCCGCACCGCGATGTCGCCGGGCATTCGCGAACAGCACGACGCCTTCCCGCTCATTGCCAACAAGGATGGCAAGATGGTGGTGGGTCAGTTCGGTTCGTTCATCGGCGGCTTCCTCGCTAACTACGAAGGCACCATCGAAGAGGGCGATGTCTTCTTCACCAACGATCCGTACAAGGTCGAAGGCGCGATCAGCCACGCCAACGATTGGCTGATCATTCTGCCGATCTATTACAACGGCCGTCTGGTCAGCTGGTCGTGCCACTTCGGTCACATGACTGACAACGGCGGCAAGGTCCCGGGCTCGATGCCGACGGATGCGACGACGATCTTCGAGGAAGGTCTCGTGACGCCGCCGACCAAGCTCTACAAGAAGGGCGTGCTGCAGGAGACGCTGCTCGAGGTGATGCTGAATCAGGTGCGCTTGCCGACCTGGAACCGCTCCGACCTCAACGCGGTGCTCGCGGCTTGCCGTGTGGCCGAAAAGCGCGTGAAGGAAATGTGCGACCGCTTCGGCGACGAGATTTACGTCGCGGCTTGCCAAGCGGCGCTGGACCGCAACAAGCGCGCGGTCGGCCATCTGATCGATCAGGCCATCTCGGAATCGCCGGTGTCGTTCGAGGATTATGTCGATGACGACGGCCGCGGTTACGGCCCCTACAAGATCAAGTGCACGATGTGGCGCGAAGGCCACAAGGTGATCCTCGATTGGGCCGGCACCGACCCCCAGGCCATCGGCTCGATCAACTTCTACCTGAATGAGAACATGCTGAAGATGTTCTGGGGCATCTACATGATCATGGTGTTCGACCCCCAGATCCTCTTCAACGACGGCTTCTACGACCTGGTCGATGTGCGCATCCCGCAGGGCACGCTGTTGAAGCCGAACTTCCCGGCGGCGCTCTCCTGCCGTACGCACGCGCTGGGTCGCATCTTCGACACCTTCGCGGCCCTGCTTGGCCAGAAGAACCCGGACTTCCTTTGCGCCGCCGGCTTCTCGTCGTCGCCCCACTTCATGTACTCGGGCAACGACAGCCGCGGGAACTGGTACCAGCTCTACCAGATCGGCTTCGGCGGCATCCCCGCGAAGCCCTTCGGCGACGGGCCGGACGGTCATTCCATGTGGCCGTCGTTCACGAACGTGCCGCAGGAATATCTGGAAGCCTACTTCCCGCTGCGCATCGAACGGCATGAAACGGTCGCCGACACGGGCGGCGCCGGCAAGACCCGCGGCGGTAATGCGCTGCGCGTCGACTACTGCCTGCTTGAGGACGGCGAGATCTCGATCCACGACGACCGTTGGCTCACCTATCCGTGGGGCGTCAACGGCGGCACCGTGGGCGCGCGCTCGGTGAAGATCCTGCATCGCGGTGGCTACGGCGGCGCGACGCTCACCTACAGCCCAACCGCCAACGGCTACGAAGTGACCGACGCGACGAAGCCGGGCACGTCGATCGAGTGGCATCACTCGAAGTGCGACAACGTGAAGGTCAACAAGGGCGACATCCTGTCGTTCATCACCTGGGGTGGCGGCGGTTGGGGCAACCCGATCGAACGTGACGTGGCTCTGGTGGCCGCCGACGTGAAGCGTGGCCTGGTCAGCGTCGACGGGGCCCGCCGTTACGGCGTCGTGCTCGACAAGAACGGCGTGGTCGATCAGTCCGCGACCGACAAGCTCCGCGCCGAGATCAAGGCGAAGCAGCCGGAGAAGAACCCGGTGTTCGACCTCGGCCCGCCGCTCAAGACCACGCTGGCGAACGCACAGAAGGAAACCCGTCTGCGCGCCCCGTCACCGCCGGTCTTCCGCACCGACGCTCACGCCAAGGCCGCGGAATAACGACGCTTCAGCGCCGATACCAAAGGGCGGTCCCCAGGGGCCGCCCTTTTTCTTTGCCGATGAAGCCCGGTGCTTTGCACTTTACAGGAACCGGCCGGGCCCTTAGGTTCCGCGCCCATGTTCAGCTCGATTAAAACGACCACGACGACCACGACCACCCCTGGCGGGGCGGCTCGGGTGCGCGCGCGGTAACGATCGACTGACAGCGCAGAACTCGAAGGCCCCGCCGGAAACGACGGGGCCTTCGCGCTATCAGGCCCTTTCGTCTCCGCCAACATGAAGGAGACTACCCGATGCCCTCTAATCCTCCCGTCGTTGCCATCGTCGGTGCGACCGGCGCCGTCGGTGCCGCGTTCCTCGAAAGCCTCGCGCACCGCAAGTTCGCGATGAAGGAACTGCGCCTGCTGGCCTCGGCCAAGTCGGCCGGCAAGACGCTCGATTTCGCCGGCAAGCCGGTCACGGTGCAGGAACTGACCAACGACAGCTTCAACGGCGTCGATATCGCGCTGTTCTCCGCCGGCAGCGGCATCTCCAAGACCTTCGCGCCCGTGGCGGTGAAGGCGGGCGCCGTCGTCATCGACAACTCGTCCGCCTTCCGCATGCGCGCCGACGTTCCGTTGGTCGTGCCGGAAGTGAACCCGGAAGCGATCAAGAACCACAAGGGCATCATCGCCAACCCGAACTGCTCGGCCATCATCAGCATGACGCCGGTCTGGCCCGTGCATCAGGTCAACCCGCTGAAGCGCGTGATTATCTCCACCTACCAGGCTGCTTCGGGCGCCGGCGCGGCGGCGATGGAAGAGCTGCTGGAAAGCACGCGCGCCTATCTCGACGGCAAGGCCTATCCGCCGAAGGTGCTGCCGCATCCTTATGCGTTCAACGTCTTCAGCCATAACGCCGACATCGAGATGGACACCGGCTACAACGGCGAAGAAAGCAAGATCGCGGCCGAGACGCGCAAGATCTTCGGCCTGCCGAACCTGGCCATCGCCGCGACCTGCGTGCGCGTGCCGGTGCTGCGCGCCCATGCCTGCTCCGTCACGTTCGAGTGCGAACGCCCGATCACGCCGGAGACTGTGCGCGATCTCATTTCCAAGGCCCCCGGCCTGAAGCTGGTCGACGACCGCGAGAAGAACTATTTCCCTATGCCCATCGACGCCTCGGGACAGGAAGCGATCCTCGTCGGCCGCATCCGCCAGGACCTCAGCGATCCTTCGGGCCGCTCGATCTCGCTGTTCACGGCGGGCGATCAGCTGTTGAAGGGCGCGGCGCAGAACGCCGTGCAGATCGCGGAACTGCTGAAGAACTAACGCCTGCGACTTTTGCTCGGGCCGGTTTGCCACAGCCAATCGGCCCGGGCTTCATAGGCAGATGCAAGGCGCTCGGCCGGGGTTTGAAAAAGCTCCGGCTGACGTTTGTCCGCCCAAGCCATCAAGCGGTCTTCGGTGTTCGCCTGCGGCTCGATGCTGCCGTCCGCCAGGATGTGAAGCACATCCACGCCCTCGGCGGCCAGCTTGCGCGCGACCATCAGGCAGCGGTGACATTCCAGCGGCTCTTTCTCCGAGCACATCATCGCCAGGGGCGCTGTCGCGGTGCGCGACGCCACACCTTCCAGCGCAACCCGCGCGCCTTCCGTCGCGATCATCCTGTGATAGTCGGGTCGACCGTCGCGCCAAAGGCTCTCGTCCTTCGGGCGTCCGCCCAGGACGTCGCCGGCGAAATCATAGCCAATGCCCTGCGCCTTCAGACTGGCGGTCAGCGGCGCTTTGTTGAACTGCGGGCAATAGCGCGACACCGGCGCGGTGCGCACATCGGTCACGCTTTTGATCCCCGCGCCGTCGAGCAATCCGATGAAGCGTTCGATCGGATGATTGGAATGCCCGATGGTGTAGACCGTCAAACGCTCGCGACCCATTCGTTCACTAAAGCCGCGAACTTGATCTTCTGTTCCTTGCCGGCGACGACATGGGCCACATCCGGCAGGTCGATGCCTTTGGCGCCGGGGATACCGGCCTGGATTTTGCGCGTGAGGTGCGGACCCGTGACGATATCCAGATGGCTGTGCACGATCAGGCTCGGGGCCTTGATGTCTTTCAGCCGCGCGGTCACGTCATGGCTCATGCAGGCCGTCATCAGGCGGTTATGCACAGGGAACTTGCCGCGCAGTTCGCGCCATGGGCCTTGCGGCCCCAGAAGCTTGTCGCGATTGGCGTGGTAATATTCCGGCGTGAAACTCATCGTGCAGACGAAGCGCTGGAAAGCGTCGAAGCCCATGTCGCGATGGATGAGCTTGAAGAACTCCATCTGATCGCAGAACAGGCGATCCGTGGTGTCGCACCACGCGCCCATGTTCAGCATGGAGCGCACGAGGTCGGGCCGGCGGATCGCGATCACCTGATCGATGCACGCCCCCATGCCGACCAGACCGATCAGATGCGTTGGCCCCAGATCGAGATGCTCGATCAACCCGATGGCATCGTCGGCATAGAGGTCCATGGTCGCGGGCACGGACGCGTCGTCCGTGGACTCTTCGATCCCGCGATAGTCGATGATGACGACCTTATGGGTGTCGGTCAGGCCGCGCGGCAGCATCTTCTCGCCGCCGTGGCAAAAGGTGCCCCAGCCGCCCATCAGCAGCACCGGATCACCCTGGCCATGCACCTCGTAGTACATGGCGTGATTGTTGATGTCGGCGATCGGCATGCAAAAACGCCCTCAACAGTGTTGAGGGCGTTGTGCCCGGTTTTGACGGGCTTCGCAATCGAGGGGGAGGGGGTGTGCGGCGGGCGGTCTTCTTACGCCGCCAGCAGCATGCCTTCCATGGTGGAGCGGTACAGCCGGCGCAAGTCGGCGTCGCCCTGATAGACCAGCAGCGTTTCGACCGCAGACTTGGCGATCAGCTTGCGCGTGTACTCGACCGAGCCGTTGCGCAGCAGGCCGGCGCTCTCGACGTTTTTCAGCAGGTCGGTCAGCGCTTCCTCGAACCCGCGATGCGCGGCTTCGACCAGGCTGAAGTCGGCGCGGGCCAGCCGAGTCGACAGCAACAGGGCGTCGGCCTGGCGTTCCCACATGGCGAGATAGGTATCGATCACGCCGCTCAACATTGCCCGGGGGGATTGGCCGTTCAGCGCGCGCATCGCCGCGATGCCGTTGTTGAACACCGGCTCGACGATGTGGGTCAGTAAGTCGCGCTTACTGTTGAAAAAGGTATAGAAAGTACTGCGAGCGATGTTGGCCGCGGCGATCACGTCTTCGACGCTGACGTTTTCAACGCCTTCGGCCACAAACAGCCTTGCTCCTAAATTAAGAAGGGATTCGCGCACCTTGGCGCGGCGCAAAGCCACACGGGGCCGCAGCGTTCCGCTGGCTACACGCTCCGACCAGGTAAGAGAACCGTCGTCCATGGACACCACCTTACTCACAAACGCGTGAGCACGGTAGGGTCCAAGGTTGAACCGGTGCTACTTAAAATTGGTATCTGGCGTGTAACAACGGAAGCCGCTGTCCGTGGACTGGCTGTTTCCTAGGCCTGCTGCTTGGCGGCTGTCGCGCCATCCAATTCCCGCACCTTAACGGCGGCCGGGCGGCTCGAAGTGCGCTCGATGTAGGCCTTGATGGTCGGGGTGGCGGTCACGATGCCGAACATCGTCGTCCAGCCCATGGCGGCACCCCACAGCACGTCGGCTACGGTGAACTTGTCGCCGAGGATGTAGGGCCCCCGCGACAGCTGATCCTCAACCGTCTTCAACGTGGTGTCATAGTCGCCGTAAGGCAGCATGCCCTTGTTGCCACCCTCGTGCTTCATGGCCTTGTCGACCACGGCCGGCTCGAAGGCCGATCCATAGAAGAACATCCAGCGCAGGTACGGCCCGCGCAGGGGGTCGCCCATTTGCGGCGCCAGGCCGCGGTCGGCGTACAGGTCGCCAAGGTAGGTGAAGATCGCACCCTGTTCGGTGATCAGCGCGCCGTTATGGGTGATGGCGGGCACCTTGCCCATCGGATTGACGGCGAGATAGGCGGGCTGGCGATGTTCGCCGGCCTTCATGTTCATCACCTTCAACTCATAGTCGGCCTTAAGCTCTTCGAGCAGCGTCAGCGCGCCGGACGAACGCGTGTTCGGGCAGTGATAAAGAACGATGTGACGATCGTCGGCCATCTGATTACTCCGCTGTGGTGCGTTGGGTGTGAAGACGATTGAGGTGCGCAATGACGTCGGCCGACGTCATTGCGTCGCAATAGCGCCGGGCGCAATCCTGAAGATTGCTGTCGTGCGGCCCGGCATCGACATCGCCGCAGCAGTCGGCGGGCACAATCACGCGATAGCCGTATGAGAACGCATCTACGATGGAGGCGCGCACACAGCCCGACGTGTTGCAGCCGGTGACGATCACAGTATCCACCTTCTGCTTTGTCAGGAAGCTGACGAGCGGCGTGGCGAAGAAGATCGACGGCGCGCTCTTGATGAAGTTGAAGTCGTAGGCGGGGTCGTGGATGCGCGGGTCCATCTCCAGCGTGGGGTCGCCATAGAACCAGCCCTGATGCAGGGCGGCGATCTTCCAATAGCCGATGTCTTTGCTGTTGCACCAGCCGACGCGGCAGCTGGCCACCGGCACGTTCTGCGCCCGCGCGACTTCCAGGAGTTTCGCGGTCTGCTCAACGGCGGCCTGCACATGCGTGGACTTGCCGAGGTCGAACGACGGATCGGTGAACCCCTTCTGGAAGTCGACGACCACCACGGCCGGCCGCTCGCCGAAACCAACGGCTCGCGCGCCGAATCCGGATGCTGTGTAGGCGTCAGTCATAGAGCGCGTCCCCGCGGAATGAGATGCGAAGTCTAGCCGAGACGATCCTTCGGGGAAGCCGGAAATGCATGCGAATTAGAGGCACTGCTTGCTCTCCGAACGCGCGATGCCGAGAATGAGACATGCCCGACGATACTCGCCCCGCCATTCCCGCCCCGCCTGCCGCGCCGAAGGCGCCGGGCGATCTTTCGGCCCATCGCGCGTTGCTCGATCGGCTGGCGCAGATCGTCGGGCCGGCGAACGTCGCCACGTCGGATGCGGATCGCACGTTCTTCGCGGAAGATACCTTCCGCAGCCTCGAGACGCCGCTGGGTGCCGTTGCCCCGGGCACGGTGGATGAGCTCTCGGCGGTCGCTGCGGCCTGCAACGCTGCCGGCATCGCGATGGTGCCGCGCGGCGGCGGCTACAGCTACACCGACGGCTATCTGCACACGCGCACCGCGTCGCTGACCATCGAAACGCGCCGCCTCAATCGCATCATCGATATCAACCCGACCGACATGTACGTGACGGTCGAGGTGGGCTGCACCTGGAAAGCGCTGGACGATGCGCTCGCGCCGCATCACCTGCGCACGCCGTATTGGGGGCCATTGTCCGGCCACTCAAGCGTGGTCGGCGGCGCGTTGTCGCAGAACTCGATCTTCTTCGGCTCGGGCTACTACGGCACGGCGGCGGAACAGGCGATCGGGCTGACGGTCGTGTTGGCGGACGGCACCATCGTGCCCACGGGCGCGCATGCGATCCGCCACGGCAAGCCGTTCATGAAGCACTATGGGCCCGATCTGATGGGCCCGTTCCTCGCCGATGCCGGCGCGCTCGGCTTCAAGGCGCTGGTGACGTTGCGTTGCATCCGCCGCCCCACGGCGCGACGGCACATCTCGTTCGCCTTCCCGACCGCTGCGGCGATGGCGAAAGCGATGAGCGAGATGGCGCGCGAAGGCATCGCCTGCGAGTCGATGGGCTTCGATGCGGGTCAACAGTCGGCGCGCGTGACGGAAGCCAAGCGCAGTTTCATGGAGGACCTGCGCACGTTGCTCAAGGTCATCCAGACCGGCGGTTTGATGGACGGCCTGCGCATCGCGTTCGCCGGACGCAATTACGCCAAGGACGTGCCCTACGGCATGCATTGCGCCATCGAGGACAAGACGGAGGCCGGTGTCGCCAGCCTGTTGCAACAGGCGAAGACGATTTGCCGCGACGCGGGCGGTCATGCGTTGCCCGCGTCGATCACGCGCATCGTTCACGCCGATCCCTTCCTGCCGCCGGATTCCATCCTCGGCCCGAAGGGCGAGCGCTGGGTGCCGGTGCATTGCATCGTGCCGCTCAGCGTGGCGGAAACGATCATCGCCGCCGTGCAGGACCTTTATGCGCGCTACAAGCCGCGCGCCGCCGCGCTCAACATCCGCACCGGCTTCCTGCTGGTCACGGTCGGCAACTACGGTTTCCTGATCGAACCGGTGTTCTTCTGGCCCGATGCACGGCTCGGCATGTACGACCGCGCGATCCGGCCTGAGCATCTGGCGCGGCTGGAAACCTTCCCGGCCAACGATGAAGCCCGCGCGACGGTGCTTGAGATGCGCACGGCGCTGGCCGATCTGTTCGCCGCCCATGGCGGGGTCAGCTTCCAGATCGGGAAGTTCTATCCTTACGATACGGCTCGCGAGCCGGCGGCCTGGGACTTCCTCAAGCGCTTTAAGGCGCTGGTCGACCCCAAGGGACTGCTCAATCCAGGTTCGCTCAAGCTGTAGCGACTTTTTCCTGTGCGCTGCGTTGATGTGACGCTCGGACGTTGTCCCATCAAACGAGGCGCATCATGAAGACTTCCCTTATCGCCGGTATCATGCTGATCGTGATTGGCGTCTTCAGCCTGGGCGCCGGCTACGTCAGCTTCACCACCAAGGAAAAGGTCGTCGATCTTGGCCCAATCGACATCACCGCCGACAAGAAGCACGTCATCGGCATCCCGCAAGCGGCGGGCATCGTCGCGCTGATCGCCGGTGTGGTGCTTTGCGTGGCCGGTACGCGCCGTACCTAAACGGCGTCGTTAGAGCCTTTCCATACATAGATTTTGCGCGCAGGGGCCGGTCGGATTGACCGGCCCTCGTTGCTATCCTATCCAGACTGCTGAAGTTTGGAGGGACCTATGCGCGCTGTCGTTCTTGCCGCCAATGGCGGGCCGGAAAGCCTGACGATCTCCGATGTCGCCGTGCCCGAGGCGGGCGAAGGCCAGGTGCGCATCAAGGTCGCCTATGCGGCGCTCAACCCCCTCGACACCCATGCGCGCGCCGGCCGCATCAAGTGGGGCGTGCCGGCCATGCCGTTCACGCTCGGCTATGAGTACTCGGGCAAGGTCGAGAAAGTCGGCGCGGGCGTCGACGCGTCGCTGATCGGCGCGCGGGTCGCGGCGGCCGGATCGTGGGGCGGCTGCGCCGATTACGCCATCGCGCCGGCCAAGGGCCTTGTGTCCATTCCCGACGGCATGGACTGGAAGCTCGGCACGGTGTTCTACACCACGGCCTATACGGCCTGGCACATGCTGCACACCATGGCGCGCATCGAGAAGGGCGACGTGGTGCTGATTCACTCCGCCGCCGGCGCGGTCGGCGTGTTGACGACGCAAGTCGCCAAGGACGCGGGCGCCACGGTCATCGGCCTGGTCGGCAGCGCCGCGAAAATCGACTTCGCCAAATCCTTCGGCGCCGACCATGTGCTCGACGAACAAGCCGATCCCGAATGGCCTGTGCGCGTGAAGGCCCTCACCGAAGGCAAAGGTGCCTCGATCATCATCGACGGCAACGGCGGGCCGCAGGCGGACAAGAACCTCGCGGCGCTCGCGCCCCTGGGACAGATCATCTACATCGGCGCGATGGCCGGCCAGACGCCGAACGTAAAGATCCCGCTGCTGATCGCGGGCTCCGCGCGCGTGCGCGGCTTCGTCATGTATCACGCGACGGCCAAGACCAAAGGCAGCGAGACGCCCGAGATCAACGACAAGCTGATCAGCGGCAAATGGCGCTATCCGCTCAATCCGCCGCGACCGTTGGCCGACATCGGCGCGGCGCATGCGGACTTCGAGAGCCGCCGCACGACCGGCCGAACGTTGCTCACGGTGGGAGGCGACCTCTAATGCGCGCCATTGTCCTGACGAAAACCGGTGGGCCAGACGTCCTCGAGATCACCGATCAACCGATCCCGGAGCCGGGCCTCGGCCAGGTGCAGGTGAAGGTCGCCTATGTCGGCATGAACCCGCTCGACGTCATGGTGCGCGCCGGCAAGTTCAAGTACCACCCGCCGCTGCCATTCACGCTGGGTTACTCGTATTGCGGCCTCATCACCAAGGTCGGCTCCGACGTCGATCCGAAGCGCGTGGGCGAACGCGTGTCCGTGGTTAGCCAATGGGGCGGCTATGCGGAATACGCGGTCGCGCCCGCTGCCACCGCCAATCCATTGCCGGCCAATTTCGATTGGAAGCTGGGTTGCGTGGCGCTGGGGCCGGCGCTCACGGCCTGGCATCTGCTCAACACCATGGCGCGCGTGCGCAAAGGTGAAACCGTCGTGGTGCACGCGGCCGCCGGCGCGGTCGGCTTCATGCTGGTGCAGATCGCCAAGGACATGGGTGCAAAAGTCATCGGTCTTGTCGGCAGCGCCGAGAAACTGGCCTGGGCGAAACAGTTCGACGCCGACCTTCTGCTCGACTATCGCGCGGACCCGGATTGGCCGGACAAGGTGAAGGCCTTCACGGGCGCCGCCGGGGCCGACTACATCTTCGACGGCAACCAGGGGCCGGAAACGCCGAAAAACCTCAAGGCGCTTGCGCCATTGGGTCAGGCAATCTTTATCGGCGCCATGGCGGGACCGTCGCCGGAGATCGTCGTGCCGCAGTTGATCGGCGGCTCGGCCGGAGTCGGCGGGTTGGTCGTCTATCACGCCATGGCCAAGACAAAGGGCGCGGAATTCAAGGAACTCGTTTCCAAACTCGGCAGCGGCCAGTGGAAATTCCCCATCGCGCCGGCGGTGCCACTTGAGAAAGTTGTCGAGCTACACAAGGCGGTTGAGGCCCGTACCCTGCTGGGACGCGGGATCATCTCGGTCGGCGGCGACCTCTAATCGCGCACGCTCTCCTTCGCGAAGGCGACGGGGGCGTGTTACAAAGGCCGTCATGGTGACCACGCCCGATCCGAACGATCTCCACGACCCCTCGCGCAGCGGCGCGACGCGCGAGAAGCTGATTCTCGCCGCGGAGGAACTGTTCGCGCAGCAAGGGCTCGATGCGGTATCGCTGCGACAAGTGAATACGGCCGCCGGCCAAAAGAACGCATCGGCGGCGCATTATCATTTCGGTTCGAAAGAAGCGCTGATCGATGCCGTGCACGGTTATCGCATCGCGCGGGTGAACCAGCGCCGTGCGACGCGGCTTGCGAACGCCCAGGCCAACGGCGCGCTTTCCCTGCGCGCCATTGTCGAAGCGGTGATCATACCGTTGTCGGAAGAAGTCGCCGCACCCGGGGGCGAGAACTACATTCAGCTGTTGAGCCAGATCAACAGCCATCCGAACTCCGACCTCGCCAAGCTGATGCGCAGCCGCTCGACCGAAGCGCTGCAAGCTTGCGCGAAGCACGCCGCCGCAATGCTGCCGGACGTGCCGGCCAATGTGTTCCGCCTGCGCTTCGGCCTGTTGCTCCAGACCGCCATCGCCGCGCTCGCCAATCGTCAGCGTCTGCTGGTGACGGTCGACGAACAACCATTCCCCGCGCCGCTGGTGCTCAGCGCGCTGGTCGACATGCAAGTTGCAAGCTTGTCCGCGCCGGTGTCGGAAAACACCCTGCTGGAATTACGGAACGCAGGCCTTCAGCCCGCCTAACTCGCCGCCATGTCGTCGGCGAGTTGTTCGGGGCTCACGTCGTCGTTTTGCAGCCCCTCAAGCTCCTGATGCACGATGCGCAGGATGCGGTTGATGTATTCCGCGTGCCATTCCTGGCGTTCCCGTGCCGCGTCGTCGTCGGGGCGATAGGCCTCGATGTTCGCCTTGGTCACCGATGTGCCGGCTTCGAGCAGGCGTTCCACCGTATCCAGCCGTTCGCGCGTCACGGCAAGTTCTCCGGCCACCGCCATGGTGATCGCGAGCACGCGTTCGACCGCCGGATCGTCGAAGAAATAGGGGCGCTTGCCTTTAGCCTTGGCATTGGCGAGCGCATTCACATCGATCTGGGTCATGGCGATCCCCTATTTCCAGCCGCCGAAAAGATACCAGCCGCGCTTCTGCGCCTTCTCGACACTCTTTTCCGGCCCGTGACGGTCGTACACCTTTGCCCAGTCGGGATAGAAACCCGGCTCGACGTCCGAGTTCGCGTAGCCGTCGAACAGCTTGTCTTTAGCAAAGCCGCTGGCCGCCATCAGTTTTGGGTAGTCGAGCGTATGCAGCTTCGACCAGAAGGGCTCGTTATTGTACCAGGCGTCCCAATCCTTTGTGAATTGATCCCACAAGGTCGTTGTCGCCGTGAAGTTCGGCTGCTCGACGTTCAGCGACATCCCGCCGGGGGCAAGAAGTTCATAAACGCGCTTAAGGCCACTCATCAGTGTCGGCATCGATGTTTCGTGCCAGAACATCGTGGTCTGAATCCAATCGAAACTGCCGGGCGCGAAATCCAGATCTTCCAGAGCGGCCTGGATGAACTGCACTTTGTTGAAGCCCATCGCCTGCGCCCGCGCATGGCCATAGCGCAGCATCGCGGCGGCGACATCGACCGCGACGACCTCCGCGTCGGGGAAGGCTTCGGCGATCGGCAAGGTGTTCGTGCCGATGCCCGCGCCGAGGTCCATGATCCGCTTGGGCTTGAAGTCGGGGAAGCTCTCGCGCACAAACTTCACGATCGCGCGACCGCCACTGTCGCCGCGCGCCGATGATGCGCCCGCGCCGGTGACAAAGATGCCGATGTCATAGTTCGCGGGGCCACTGATGTCGTCCGGCGCGATCTCGGTATAGTAGCTGCCGGGCATGCAGTGGTTGTCGACCGCGGCGAGATAGCGCGGAATTTTTGTCGTGGGATCGAGCTTGAGGGTCGGCTTCGCGTCGTTCAACGCGCGGGCGCGCTCGGTGAGTTTATCGAATTGCCGATACACGACCGATCGCCCGGCTTGCTGGCGCATCTCCATGGTGTTGCGGCGAAGCGCGGCCCAGAACTGGTAGACCGGATCGCCCTTCATTGCGTCACGCACCTCGACACGGTTGGCGAGGTCGCGCCCCTTCGTCTTCTTGAAGGCAGGGGCAACGCGCTTTTCGAATGCGGTCTTCGTTCCGGGAAACAGCTTACTGCCCAGGTGCACATTCAGGTTGGCGAGGAAGTCGAAACGCGCCTTCTCGTCATGGCGCACCTCTGCGCCCAGTGCGTTGGGAGCCGTACGGTCGTAAGGGGGAGGAAGGGGTGTAGACATGGCCTGGATCAGCTCTTCTACCTGGAATGCCCAATTATACGGGGTAAGGGGACTTTAGGAGCGCTTTTGACGCTGGCACCCTGATCAAAATCAATGGAAGCCGAAAAGGTCTTGCCGCTCAAGGCCAGCTTGCGATACCCCACCTCACGCTTCTCCGAACAACAGGATGACCGATGGTTGCGATCAACGTCACGAACCGCGCGGGCGCTCAGAAGACGATTGAGGGCCAAGCCGGCAACACGCTGATGGAAGTCCTGCGCGACCACGACATGGACATCGAAGCCATCTGCGGCGGATGCTGCTCCTGCGCCACCTGCCATGTATTCATCGCGCCGGACTGGGCCGACAAGTTGCCGCCGCGCTCGGCCGACGAGCAGGAACTGCTGCAGGAAACCGCGTCCTACCAACCGGCGACCTCGCGCCTGTCCTGCCAGATTCAGCTGACGAACAGCATGAATGGTATCGCCGTCACCGTCGCGCCGGAAGAATAACGCCCCGCATTCGGTTTACCGCACTGCACGAAGTTGATTAGATAGCCCCATCGTCACGGTGGGGTTGCGCGCGATATGCGGTTTAGCGTTGCTTGTCTTCTGTTAGGCCTGATGGCCGGCACATCTGCCGGCGCGGTGGATTTGCGCATGGGGGCCAAGGGCCTGCCGGCGGTGCTCGGCAATCCCTATACGGGCAACGGCTCGCCCGGCAGTTTCCTCTGGACGGCGATGTTCGACGGGCTCACCGCCCTCGACAAGAACGGCGCCATCTCGCCGGCCTTGGCGACAGGCTGGAAGCTCAACACGCCGACCAGCTGGCAATTCAGTCTGCGGAAGGGCGTGACGTTCTCGAACGGCGAGCCGTTCAATGCCAAAGCCGTGGTCGCGACCTTGACGTGGCTGCGCACGCCCGAGGGCATGCGCATGGTTGTCAGCCCGGAGATCAGCGGCATCGTCAGCGCCGAAGCGGTCGACGACGATACCGTGGTGATCAAGACCGCGAAGCCGGACCCGCTGCTGCCCGCCCGTCTGTCGGGCATCATGATCGTCGCGCCCGGCGCCTGGTCAGAACTCGGACCCGAGGGCTTCTCGCAGACGCCCTTCGGCACCGGCTCGTTCGCGGTCAAGGATTGGGGCAAGGGGGCGCGCGTCACCCTCGAGGCGTTCCAGAATTCCTGGCGCAAGCCGAAGGTCGACCGCCTCATCATCGTCAATCTGCCGGAAGACACCTCGCGCGTTCAGGCTTTGATGTCGGGTCAGGTCGACATCGCCGGCAACATCGGCATGGATGACCTCGACATGCTCGAGGCCGCCGGTATGCGCACGGCCGTCGGCGGGGGCATGGCGGTAACCGCGCTCGCGATCAAGACCGAGGGCGCGCGTAATCCGGCGCTGAAGGATGCGCGCGTGCGTCAGGCGCTCAACTATGCCGTCGACAAGGAAGCGCTGAACAAGGCGCTGCTGCGCGGTCTTGCACCGCCCGCCGGCCAGCCCGCGTCGCGCGGCGTCACCGGCTATAATCCGGATGTGGCGGCCTATCCCTACGATCCGGCGAAAGCCAAGGCGTTGTTGGCGGAAGCCGGCTATCCCAACGGCTTTGCGATGCGTTTCGAGGTGATGGTCGATCGCTTCCCCTCCGACCGCGCAATCTATCAAACGGTGGTGCAGTCGCTGGCGAAAATCGGCGTGCAGTTGGAACTGAAGATCGTCACCGTGGCGGCGTGGCTTCAGAACTACAACACCGGCGGCTGGGACAAGGAAACTGACGGCTTCCTGCTATCGACCAACAGCGCGCCCTACAACGATGTCGCGCGGCCGATGGAGATTTATTCCTGCCTGCGCCCAGGCGCCTTCACCTGCGACAAGGCGATGACCGAGAAGCTCGTCGTCGCCAACGAGCAGATGGATGTCGACAAGCGAATGGCGGAATTGAACGAACTGGCGAAACTCTATCATGATGCCGCGCCGATGATTTACCTGAACGACCAGGTCGATCTGTTCGGCGTCAGTCCGAAGCTCGAAGGCTTCGCGCTGGTCAATCGCGTGCCGGCCTACGACAAGATTACGGTGAGGAAGTAACGTCTTCGTCTTTCGGCCAGCGCTTGTGCATCCATAGCCATTGGCCGGGATATTCGCGCACCCAATCCTCGATGCGTCCGTTGATGCGAGTCAGCGCCGCGCGCAACGCATCTTCGTCGCTGTCGGAGCCCGCGAACGTCCACGGGTCTTCGACGCGCACCTCGAACCGGCAACGGTCCGTGCGCACGCAGCGCACCGGAAATACCGGTACATTGAAGCGCATCGCGAACAGTGCGATGGCCGGCCCGGTGAACGCGCCGCGCCCGAAGAAGGGAATCTCCATCCCAGCGTTGATCTTCTGATCGACGACCATGAACACCTGCGCGTCGCGCGCGAGCGCTTTCAGGATCACGCGCGCACCGGCCGCACCCTTGGGCGCCATACCGGCGGTGTAGGCTTTGCGCACCTCGCCCACCATGGCGTCGACGGCGCGGTTGTTCGGCGGGCGGTAGACGATGGTCAACGGTCGCGCGACCTTGGACAGGGCGAGCGGGATCATTTCCCAATTGCCGAGATGGCCGGAGAACAGCAGCGCCGGTTTACCGGCGCGGCCGAGGTCCGCCAGCGCCTCGTGGCCGGTGACGGTGATGCGCTCCTGCCAGCCGTCGCGGGCGAGCTGCGGGATCACGGCGTATTCCGCCGTCGTGCGGCCCAGGTTGTCCCAGGCGGCGGCCAGCGTCGCCTGGCGCTTTTCTTCGCTCCAGTCCGGGAAGGCGCGCGCGAGGTTGCGGGCGGCCGTGCGGTGGGCGCCGGTCCACGGGCCAACGGCGGACGTCAGCTTCGCGCCCAGGTCCGAGGCGGCGTCCGGGTCGCGTTTGGCCAGGTGGCCGAGCAACGCTTTGGCGGCAGCGGCTTCCAGGCGGTGGCGGAGGCGGGGGGTGTCGGTCATCGAACGGCGGTTATGGACGGGCGGGTGGTTATAGCCGCTCAGTCGGCAAAGGGGGACCGCCGCGAAGGGTCATCCGACGGCGTAGGAGGGGCGGTGAGCCGAGCCGGCCTGCATTCCAGGTCAACGCGGTCGATCGCCAGGCTAGGCCTTCAGGACCTTGCCTACGGGCCCGCTAGGGGGCTTGCACCCAATCCGCGCGGTATTTGGGGGCGGGGACCCGTTTCGCCCCTAAATCTTTGATCCAGGCGGGCTTTTTGCCTGCGGCGATTGTTCGCCGCACGGCGACCGGGCATATTACCGGCCATGTCCGCCCGCGAAGCCATTACCGCGGTCCGGAAGCCCGCGTCCGCGCCGGCCCCGGCTGCGCCCGAGCTGAAAGACCATCTCGTCCTTGTGGCGGAGATGACGCGCGTCTTTGCCGCCTCGCATGACTTGCGCACGGTCGCGTCGTCGGCGCTTGAGCGCATCACGCTGCACATGGGCGCCGAGGCGGCGTCCATGTTCCTGCTCGACGACGAAGAACGCATGCTGGTCTGCACCGCCTGCTACGGCCCGGTCGACATCACGGGCTTACGTATTCCCGCAGGCATCGGCATCGTCGGCCGCGCGGTGACCCATCAGGAAGGCCAGATGGTGCGCGACGTGCGCGAGGATCCGGACTTCGGCGGCGCGATCGATGCGAAAACCGGTTTCACCACGCGCTCCATCCTTGTGGCGCCGCTGAGCGTCGGCCGCGAGACCCTGGGCGCGATTGAGATTATCAACAAGGCCAGCGGTGACGGTCTGTTCGAGTCCGACGATCTCGCCCTGCTCGAAATACTTGCCCGCGCCGCGGCGCTGGCGATCCACAATTCCCGCCTGGCGCAACGCCTGGTGCAGCAGGAGCGCGAGCGGCACGAGCTCGAACTCGCCGCGGAGATCCAGCGCGATCTGCTGCCGCACGCCGGCGCGCATGGGTTCCCGATCCACGGCCTCAACATTCCTGCGCGCGCCGTCTCCGGTGACTTCTACGACATCCTGCCGCTGTCCGATGGGCGCATTTGGTTCAACGTCGGCGACGTGTCGGGCAAGGGCATCAACGCCGCGCTGCTGATGGCGAAGACGTCGAGCCTGTTCCGCTGCCTGGCGAAAAGCGCCGAGGATCCTGGCCAGTTGCTCAACGCCATAAACAACGAACTCTGTGAAACCAATTCGCACGGCATGTTCGTCACCATGGTCGGCGGCATCTTCGATCCGCGCACGGGCACGGTGCGGCTGTCGAATGCCGGCCACGAGCCGCCGCTGCTTTTCCATGCCGACGACGAAAGCTTCTCGGCCGTGCCGGCGGACGCGCCGCCGTTGGGCATCGCAAGCGGCATCGCCGGCCCGGATGGCTTTCCGTCGACCGAGTTCAATCTGCAAGGCGGTTCTTTGTACATCTTCACCGACGGCCTCACGGAGGCGACCACCTTCGGCGGCGGCATGCTCGGTAACGACGGCGCCCGGGCGTTGATCCGCGATCACGCCTCCGAAGCGCCGGAACTTCGCCTGAAGAACATCGCCGGGGCCGTGAAACTGCCGGGCCAGTCCCTGCGCGACGACCTGACGCTGCTGGTGGTCGAGGACATCGCCGAGGGCGTGGCGCCTGCTGCGGCCAGCGCCGACCTGACCCCGGGTGCCGGGGACATCATGCGGGTCCGGGTGCCGGCGCGGGCCGACCGCTTGAAGATGATCCGCAACGCCACGCAACAGGCCGCGGCCTACGTCGGCGCCGACGTAGGCTGGACGGCCGACCTGGTGATGGCGGTGGACGAAGCCTGCCAAAATGTCATCCGCCACGCCTATAAGGGCCGTCCGGACGGCGGCGACATCATGATCGACTTCGTCGCCGTGCACGGCGCGCTTGAGGTGCATCTGATGGACTTCGCGCCGTCGGTCGATCCCGCAACGATCAAGCCGCGCGACCTGTCCGAGGTGCGCCCGGGCGGCCTCGGCGTGCATCTCATCCGGTCGGTTTGTGACGATGCGCGATTCGTGCCGCCGCCGTCAGGGGTGGGCAACCTATTCAAGTTGACCAAACGTTTTGGAAGCCAGATAAAAGGCCGTTAAGGGAGAGGAACACTCATGCCGCTTGAAGTTCGCGAGGTCGACGGCGTTGCCGTTGTCGCGCTTGAAGGCGACATCGATTTGCAGAGCTCTCCTGCTGTACGCCAGCAGTTGCTGGCCTGCTTCGAGAGTCACACACGCGTGGTGGTCGACCTGTCGGGGGTGACCTACATCGATTCATCGGGCGTCGCCTCGCTGGTCGAGGCCTTCCAGATGGCGCGCAAGAAAAGCGGCACGTTCGCGCTGGTGAACGTCTCGTCGGCGGTGATGCGCGTGCTGAGCCTCGCCCGCCTCGACCGCGTGTTCTCGATCCACCCCAGTATTGAAGCCGCCGTCGCGGCCCAGGCCTGATCGCCATGGCCGAAGCCGAGGGACAAGCCGAGACAAAGAGCGGCTTTGAATCTCTCGTCGAGAAAGGTCGGCGATTCCTCGAAAGCCTCGGCGAAGGCACGATGCGCGCCGTCTCCGAAGTCGGCTTCGGCGCCTGGCTGCTGATCCGCGTTGTCTTCTTCATCTTCCTCGGCCCGAGCCGCGCTCAGCCGGTGCGCATCCCCGCGACCTTCGAGCGCGCCATGGAAGTCGGCATCAAGGCGTTGCCGATCGTCACCCTGATGTCGATCACCGTCGGCATGATGCTGGCCATCCAGGGCATCTACTCGCTGCGCATCTTCGGCGCGGAAGACCAAGTCACCATCGGCGTGGCGTTCTCGGTCTCGCGCGAATTCGCGCCGCTGATCACCGGCGTGATCGTCGCCGGGCGCACCGGCTCTTCGCTGGCCGCGCGCATCGGCACCATGCGGATCAGCCAGGAACTCGACGCGCTCGAGGTCATGGGCATCGAACCGGTACGTTTCCTGGTCGCGCCGGCGCTGATCGCCATGGTGGTGATGGTGCCGCTGCTGGCGCTGTGGGCCGATGTCGTGATGCTGCTTGGGGCCGGCATTTATATCTGGGCCGAACTGGGCCTGACGATGGGCGCATATGTTCATCAGCTCCGCGACTTGCTGCGCCCGGAAGACGTGATGCACGGCTTCTGGAAGTCCATCCTGTTCGGCATCCTGATCACGCTGGTGGGCGTCATCAACGGCGCGGGCGTCACCGGCGGCGCCGAGGGTGTCGGCCGCATGACGACGCGTTCCGTCGTGCTTGCGATCAGCGCCATCATCGTGACCGACATGATCTTCGGCTTCATCACCACGCGTTGAAGCCATGGCCGAACCCGAACAAGCCCCCACGTCCGGACACCAGGAATTGCCGCAAGAGCAGCGCGAGCGCGGTCCCGCGCCCGACGCCGAAACCGTGATCGAGATCAAGAAGCTCGTCACGCATTACGGCGAGCGCCAGATCCTGTTCAACGTCGACCTCAACGTGCGCCAGGGCGAGATCGTGGTGATCATGGGTGGGTCCGGCTCGGGCAAGAGCACGCTGCTCAACACCCTGCTCGGTCTTCTGCGTCCGACTTCAGGCACGGTCGAGATCCTCGGCCAGGACCTTCACCACATCACAGACATCGACCGCACGCACCTGCGCCAGAAGCTTGGCGTGGCGTTCCAGGGCGGCGCCTTGTTCGGTTCCATGTCCGTGCTCGACAACATCATCCTGCCGCTGCGAGAGCACACCAAGCTCGACATCCACACGATGCGAATTATGGCGCGCCTGAAGATGCAGGTGGTGAACCTCGCCGGCTTCGAGGACCTGATGCCCTCGGAACTGTCGGGCGGCATGATCAAGCGTGCGGCCTTTGCGCGCGCCATCGTGATGGACCCGCGCATCCTGTTCTGCGACGAGCCGTCGGCCGGTCTGGACCCCATCGTGGCGTCCACAATCGACGACCTGATCCTGAACCTGCGCGACGCCATGGGCATGTCGATCGTGGTGGTTACCCACGAACTGGAAAGCGCCTTTCGGATCGCCGACCGCATCTGTGTGCTCGACAAGGGCAAGCTGATTTTCGACGGCACTGTCGAAGAAGTGAAGAAGAGCGATAACGAGCGGATTCAGAACCTTTTGAACCGCAGGACCGAGACTGAAAACCTCGATCCGGACGAATACTTGCGCCGGTTGACGGCGGCCCATGACTAGAACGATCTGCGCAGTAGCGCTGATCGTTCTAGTTCTTTGAGAACGCGTCGCTTTCAGCCGAAAACCGCTTTCCACTTTTCGGAGCGACGCGCTAGGGTGAAGTCGAAAGTAGAGGGGCAGTCGCGGCGTCAATAACGCTGGGACAGAGGCAAATGCAGGACAGCCGGATCAACTACGTCGTCGTCGGCGCCTTCGTCATGGCCATGGTCGTGGCGTTCGTGATCGCGTTGTCCATATTGGCGGGGCGCTCCGGCGCGACCGACACATATTTCACCGTTTACAACAACGTCTCTGGCATCAAGTACGGTACCGCGGTGCTGTACGAGGGCTATCAGATCGGCGAAGTCGACACCGTGGAACCGACGCCGAGCAATCCCAAGGAAAAGGGCGGCGTTTCGCTCCTGTTCCGTGTGACGATGAAGGTCCAGAAGGGCTGGCGTATCCCGGAAGACAGCGTGGCGCGCGCGGCGGCCGGCGGCCTGTTGTCGGCGATGACCATCGATATCCGTGGCGGACAGAGCGAGAAGGCGATCCAGCCGGGTGGCGAGATCCAGGGCATATCGTCGTCCAACTTCTTCGCGACCCTGTCGGAACTCAGCGCGCAGTTCGGCACGCTCAGCAATGAATCGATCCGCCCGTTGTTGCAGAGCCTCAACAACCTCGCGGCGCGGTTCGACAAGGCCTCGCAGGAAAACCTGCCGGCCATCCTGAAAGACGTGCAGACGATCACCAGCGCGCTGGCCAAGGATGCGCCCGAACTGCTGGCCAGCATGAAGCACACCACGCAGATCGTGGAACGCGACCTGCTCAGCCCCGAGAACCGCGCGCATATCGGCCAGACGCTGGCCAACGTCGATGCCACCACCGCGAACTTCATGAAGTTCTCGAACGACCTCGACAAGACGCGTCAGGCGATCACCGAGGCGACCGAAACGATCAACCGCGTCATCAACCAGAACGCCGGTAACATCGACGAAAGCATCCGCGACATGCGCTACACCCTGGGCACCGCGGCGCGCTACATCGACGACATCGCGCAAGGCGCCGCCGAAGCCAGCCGTAACCTGGCCGAAGCGACCCGTGCGATCCGCGACAATCCGGGGATCATCCTGCGCGGCCAGCCGCAACCGGACAACGCGCCGGGCAAAGCCCCGACCGCGAAGAAGAAGTAGAGGGCGCGATGACACACCATTCCCGCCTGAAATCCTGGACGCGCCGCGCGGCTTGCACCGGCATCGCGCTCGCGGCCCTGGCAGCCTGCAGCGGTCAAACGACCCCGCCGGATTCCTACTACCGTCTCTCGCAGAGCGACGTGCCGTCGCGCGCGGGTGGAATGCTTCCCGGCACGGTCGACGTCACGCCGTTCCGCGCCGACGGCATGCTGAACGATCGCCAGATCATGCATCGTGACGGCGCGATCCGCATCGCCGGCTACAATTATCACTACTGGTGGAAAGCCCCGGGCGTGGTGTTGCAGGACAGTCTGGTCGACGCGCTGCGCCGCGCGAACGCCTTCCAGATCGTCACCACGCCGGAACTGCGGCTCGACCGCGCCTATGAAGTCGTCGGCCGCATCCGTCGCTTCGAGCAGGATGGCGCGCAGGTCGTGGTCGAAGTCGAACTGCTGTTGCGCGCCACGCGCAGCGGCGCGCCGCTGTTGCTCAAGACCTATCGTCACGAAGTCCCGGCTGGCGACGGCAACATCCCGGCGGCGGTCGATGCCTTTGGCGTGGCCGTCGGTCAGGTCTGGACCGATTTCATCGATGACCTCGCCAGCGTAAAGCCGCCGCCGGTCTAGGCGGCGCCATGACGCAGAAAGTCGCGATTGTCACCGGCGCCAGCAGCGGCATCGGTCGCGCCGTCGCCGAAGGTCTGCTTGCGAGCGGCTACAAGGTCGCACTGGCCGCGCGACGTGAACAGCCGCTCAAGGACATCGCGCAGCGCTTGCCGAACGCGCTCGCCGTCGCCACCGACGTCACCAAGCCCGCCGAAGTCGCGCGCCTGTTCGACCAAACCCGCGAGGCGTTCGGCCGGGTCGATCTTCTATTCAACAATGCGGGCGTTTCGCCGCCCTACGTGGCGCTGGACGAAATCGACGATGCCACCATCGCCGCGACCATCGCCACCAACCTTACCGGCTGCGTGACCTGCGCGCGCGAGGCCTTCCGCATCATGAAGGCGCAAAGCCCGCGCGGCGGGCGCATCATCAACAACGGCTCCATCGCTGCCCATCGGCCGCGGCGCAATGCCACCCTCTATACCGCGACGAAGCACGCGATCACGGGGCTGACGCAATCCCTGGCGCTCGACGGACGCGACTTCGATATCGCCTGCAGCCAGATCGACATCGGCAATGTCGCCACGGACATGACGGAAAAGTTCGCGAAGGGCACGCTTCAGTCCACCGGTGCCGTCGCAACGGAGCCGCGCTTCGATCTGCGGCATGTGGTCGAGGCCGTGCTGTACATGGCCAACCTGCCCCCGGAAGCCACCGTGCTGAACATGACGGTGATCGCGACCAAGATGCCCTTCGTCGGTCGCGGTTAGCGCTACACCGCGACGCGGACGATCTTCTCCGACGCCTGTTTTGCCGCTTTCTTCGCTTCCGCGATCGTCGCGCTCAGATGATCGATCGGCGGCAGGTGTCGTCCACTGGTCGAGTGGATCACCGCGCCGCTGATGGTCAGCAGCGGGAACTTGTCCTTGTTCCCGGTGCGCGACGTCGCCTCGATGTACCCCTTGGCGCGGTCTTCCGGCGCATAGAGGCTCTCGACATCGTTCTTGAACTTGGCGAGTACGGCCTGCAACTCCGCAATCGCCTCATCGCCGCTGGCGCCCTTGAAGCCGACGAAGAAGTCGTCGCCGCCGACATGGCCAACGAAGCGATCGTCGCGCGCGAAGGCACCGCGCAACACGTCGGCGCACATCAGGATCGCGCGGTCGCCGACGCGGAATCCATAAGTGTCGTTGAACGGCTTGAAGTTATCGAAGTCGAGATAGGCAAGGTGGTAAGTCGAGTCCGATGCCTGGGCCGCGGCTATGTACTCATGGATCAGCATGTTGCCGGGCAGGCGGCTCAACGGGTTCTGGTCGCGCGCGAGCTGAAGGTTCTTCTCGTTGATGATGCGCAGCAGCGAACGCGCATGCAGGAAGCCGCGATAGCGCGATTCCTCGGTGATCACGACGCCTTCGGAGTCCGGGCGTGAGGCGAACACTTCCAGAATCTTTTCCGCCGAGGCCGTCACGTTGGCCATGGCGCAGGGTTTCACGAAGGCGCTCAGCGTTGCCTGCTTGCGACGGTGGCGGTTCTGCAAAAGATCGCGGCCATACTTGGAGTACAGGATCGCCTTGAGATCGCGTTCGTGGATCAGGCCAATCGCCAGGCCGACGCGATCCACCACGGGGAAGAACGAACTGTCCGGCTGCTGCCGGAATCGCTCGAACACCGCGTCGATGCCGTCTTCGACGTTGATCGGCGCGATCTCATCCAACTGGCTCATCACCAGGTCGAGGTCGGTGTCCTTGCGGCGCCGGTCCTTGTGCAGCAGCGCCACGACGTTGGAATAACTGAGCCGCAGCGTGGCCAGGTCCGTGGTCGGCCGTGCTACCGCATAGCCTTGCACGAGGTCGCAACCCAATTCGCGGCAGACGTAGTATTCCTGCGCCGTCTCCACGCCTTCGGCCACCACCAGGCTGCCGAGCAGGTGCGCCATCTTCACGATGTGCTGCAGGAACACGACCTTCTTCGGGTCCGAGCCGATGGAGGAGATGATGAAGCGGTCGAGTTTCAGGATGTTCGGTTCGACGTGATAGAACATCTGCAGGTTGGCGTGGCCGGCGCCGAAGTCGTCCAGCGTCAGGCTGCCGAATTCCGTGCGCAGATCGAGCAGCGCGGCGAAGCCCGCTTCATGGCCGGCGAAGTCGTAACGTTCCGACACCTCGATCGCGAGGTTCGCGTTCGACAGGCCATGGCGTCGCTTGAGCCGCGCGAGGGTGGAGCGGATTGGCTCACCGGCGGCGATGGTCCGGCCATCGAGATTCAGGAACAGCTTCAGGTTCTGATGGCCGCCGATCTCGGCGAAGCGCGCGAAGGCGCGTTCGACGATGGCAGCCTCGGATTCCGGCAAGTCGCCGACCTCCGCGCGCGCATCCATCAAGGCGACCGGCGAGGCGAAACCCGCCGCGCCCGCATTGCGCATCAAGGCTTCGTAGCCAAACACCCGGCCGGTATGGATGTCGACAATCGGCTGAAAGGCAATGTCGAGGATCTGCGCCAGCGGATGCCCAACCCGTGGCTCGCGGCTTTTGGCTCCGCTTTCCAGGGCGGCGCTGGGAATGGCCGCTGCGACAACGTTCATAGGCATGGTTCCCCGAAACAGCGGCGCGTCCAGCCCCCTGCCGCCCGCGGGGGTTGACGACACTTGCCGTGGCCCGCTTCGGCACTGCAACTTATAAGGGTAAAAGTCCGGGGGATTTCACCCCTCTGTCATTTTCACCACCGGCCGAGTCTCGGCTAACACATTGGCAGAGCGTGTAAAAATTCTCCGGTTGTGATATCACGACGCCGTCGGTTGGGCGGCTGTATTGCCCCGCCGGCAACCCCGGTGTATCCCCCGGACCTCCAGAGTCCCCGTCGCCAAAGGCATCCATCCGTGCGCTACGTTTCGACCCGCGGCCGTGCTCCAACGCTCGGCTTCGACGATGTTCTGCTGGCCGGCCTTGCGACCGACGGCGGTCTTTATGTGCCTGAGCAGTGGCCGACCCTGACGGCGGCTGACCTGCTTGCGCTGCGGGGCAAGTCCTATGCCGAGGTCGCGGCGCGCGTTATGGCGCCGTTTGTCGCCGGTTCGGTGCTGGAAAAAGATCTGCCGCGTCTCTGCGCGCAAGCCTACGGGCGTTTCACGCATCCGGCCGTCGCGCCGCTGAAGCAGCTCGACGCCAACGAATGGCTGCTCGAGCTGTTCCACGGGCCGACGTTCGCGTTCAAGGATTACGCGCTGCAGCTCGTCGGCTTGTTCTTCGAGCATGTTTTGAAAGCGCGCGGCAGTCGCATCACCATCGTCGGCGCGACGTCGGGCGACACCGGCTCGGCGGCGATCGAAGCTTGCCGCGACCGCGCCAACATCGACATCTTCATCATGCATCCGTCGGGCCGCACGTCCGAGGTGCAGCGCCGGCAGATGACCACGGTCGACGCCGCCAACGTCCACAACATCGCGCTCGCAGGCACCTTCGACGATTGCCAGGACATCGTGAAGGCGCTGTTCGCCGACACGACGTTCCGCACGGAACTGAACCTCTCGGCGGTGAACTCGATCAACTGGGCGCGCATCATGGCCCAGATCGTCTATTACGTTTGGGCTGCGATCCATCTCGGCGCACCGGATCGCAAGATCACTTTCGCCGTGCCCACGGGCAACTTCGGCAACGTCTTCGCCGGCTATGCCGCGTATCGCATGGGCCTGCCCATCGCGAAGCTGATTGTCGGGTCCAACCGCAACGACATCCTGACGCGCTATTTCGAGACCGGTGCGATGACCGTCGAAGGCGTGCAGCCGAGCTTGAGCCCGTCGATGGACATCCAGGTGTCGTCCAACTTCGAACGTCTGCTGTTCGAGGCCTACGACCGCGATGGTGCCGCCGTGTCGCGCCTGATGGATCAGCTGAAGCAGGGTGGGCGCTATACCGTCGCACCGGCAGCGCATGCCAAGATCGGCGCGTTGTTCTCGGGCGCCCGTCTAGACGACGAAGGCACCAAGAAGGCGATGCGCGAACTGCACGATGCCACCGGTGAGTTGATCGATCCGCATTCGGTGGTCGGCATTCACGCAGGCCGCGTCCTGGACACGGACCGCTCGATCCCGCGCGTGGCTTTGGCGACCGCCCATCCGGCCAAGTTCCCGGACGCCGTCAAAAGCGCTATCGGCAGCGCCCCGCCGCCGCCCGCGCCGCTGGCCGCCGTTTTCAACCGAAGCGAACGGTTCACGGAACTCGCGAACGACGTCGACGCCGTGCGGCGATTCATCCGCGCCAACGTTTCGGCCTAGCTTGCGGCGGTTCTCCTCCCTAAATACCAGGTGCCCATGACGGTTCAGGTGACCACTCTCGCCAACGGCTTGCGCATCGTCACGGACCCGATGACCTCGGTCGAGACGGTGGCGCTGGGTGTATGGGTCGGCGCCGGCACGCGTCACGAAACCGCCGATGTGAACGGCATTTCGCACCTGCTTGAGCACATGGCGTTCAAGGGCACCGCGCAACGCACGGCGCAACAGATCGCCGAGGAAATGGACAACGTCGGCGGGCAGCTGAATGCCTACACCAGCCGCGATCACACCGCCTACTTCGCCAAGGTGCTGAAGGAAGACGCGGGGCTTGCCACCGACATCATCGCCGACATCTTCCTGAATTCGACCATGGATGCCGAAGAACTCGCCCGCGAGCAGCACGTCGTCGTGCAGGAGATCTATCAGGCCATCGACACGCCGGACGACATCATCTTCGATCACGCCCAGGCGACCGCGTTCCCGAACCAGCCGCTCGGCTGGCCGGTGCTTGGTCACGAGAAGATCGTGCGCAGCATCACGCCCGAGCATCTCAAGAGCCACATGGCCGAACACTATGCGCCCGACGAAACCGTCTTGTCGGCGTCAGGCGCGATCAATCACGACGACTTCGTGCGCATGGCCGAACAGTCGTTCGGATCATTGGCCAAGCGTGAGCGCAAGGCGGCGGTGCCGGGATCCTATGCGGGCGGCGATTTCCGCGAAGCGCGCGATCTCGAGCAGACCCATCTGGTGCTCGGCTTCGCCGGGCTCTCGCATGAAGACCCGGACTACTACAACCTCGCCGCCCTCTCGACGCTGCTGGGTGAAGGCATGTCGTCGCGGCTGTTCCAGGAAATCCGCGAGAAGCGCGGGCTTGTTTATTCGGTGTTCTCCTCGACCCAGTCGTTCAGCGACACCGGCTTGTTCACCGTCTATGCCGCGACCGAGCCGGGTGACCTGCCGAAGATGGTGCCGGTACTCTGCGACGAGATCCGTCGCGTCGGCGAAAGCCTCACGCCAGAAGAGGTCAAGCGCGCCCGCGCGCAGTTGAAAGCCGGGCTGCTGATGTCGCTTGAAAGTCCGTCCAGTCGCTGCGCCTCGCGTGCCCGTCAGCTGCTGGTTTATGGCCGCCTGCAGTCGGTGGCCGAGATCATCGCCAAGGTCGAGGACATCGATCGCGCGGGCATCTCACGCGCCGCCGCGCGCGTTCTAAACAGCGCGCCCACGGTCGCGGCGATGGGCGACCTCTCCAAGCTCGAAGACTTCGACAAGCTCCGCGCCCGCTTGCAGTAAAAGTCTGCAATAGACGCTTCTTCGGGCAGCTTGGCGCGTCTAGCGCCAGCGTGGGACTGACACTCGCGGAAGTCGCAAGGCTAAGGGCCGCGAACGTTGCTTTCCCGCAAGCATATAGGCCTTTACCCCGCTGATAATTCGCAACGATTGGCATCTGCGAGAAAGCTCATGGAATGAGTCGCCAGGCTTTGGGCGATTGGCGTAGATTGCCGCCGATTCGCGGACAGAAAACCGGAGGTCTCCCCATGGCGCGCTATCTCAAGAATGGCATGAACGTCGACGTGATCGAGACCGAGGACGCGAAGGTCCGTCAGATTGTCGAAGACGTCCTGAAGGACATCCGGACCCGCGGCGATGCTGCAGTGCGGGATTACTCGCAGAAATTTGACAAGTGGGCGCCCACGACGTTCCGCCT
>CANJRD010000021.1 GCA_947476695.1 Rhodospirillaceae bacterium | reverse complement strand
TCAGCGCCATTTGCGCCGCGCCGCCGGCCCCGCCGGCGCCGGCCGCCGCGCCGCCGGCCCCGCCGGCCGAGCAGAAGTTCCTGGTGTTCTTCGACTTCGATAAATCCAACCTGCGCAACGATTCAAAGAACATCGTTCAGCAGGCCGCGGACTACGCGAAGAAGAACGGCAAGGTGCGCCTGACGACGACCGGCCACACCGACACCTCGGGCTCGGATGCCTATAATCAGGCTCTTTCCGAACGCCGCGCGAAAGAGGTGCAGAAAGAGCTCAACCGTCTCGGCATCCCGAACAACGAGATCGTGGTGCTGTGGAAGGGCGAAAGCATGCCGCTGGTGCAGACCGGCGACGGCGTGAAAGAGCCGCAGAACCGCCGCGTCGAGATCGTTCTCGAGTAGATGCGAAAAACGCGGGCGATGAACTCGCCCGCGTTTTTTTCTAAGCGCTGAATGAAGTCGCTACTTCACCGCCGCCTTCGCTGTTTGCGGGGCGGCGGTTTTCGTTACCGCCGGCACGGCCGCTTTCGCGGTGCAAGTGCGCGGGAAATTGACGGCCGGAATCAGATTGGCGTCCGCCATGAGCTGAAGCTCTTCCGGCTTCTGTTGCAGATCCCAGAACACCCGCCAGGTCAGCGCGCAGAATTCCGGATCCGCGGCGCGGCGCAGACCGGCCGCATTGGCGATGTCCGTCACATGGCTGTTCAGCGCCGGCGTACCCAAACCCGTCCGCGCGAAGTAAGCGGTCAGCGAGCGGCCGCCGACCGTCAGGTCTGTCATGAAGCGCTGCACGAAGGTGTTGTAGGCTTCCTTCTGATTGCAGGAGAGCGCGGCCACCATCAGGCGGCTTTGCAAATGGCGGAGCACGAACCCACGCGACTCGTCCTCTGACGCGCAGGGCATTTCGGCGGCGCGCGCGCCCGGCGCAAGCGACAAGTTCAGCGCCCCCGCCAAAGCGGCAGCCGCGACGGTGACGGCGATGGAACGGGCCATCCGGTAACTCCCCTTGGGTCTAAGTAGATATCCTACTCTTTATTCACCTACGCTCGGAAGGGCGAGATGGTTGGTGGGATCAAGTGCGGCTAAGCTTCGGTATAGTGCGACTTCGAACAACCGGACGTATGCGCCTTTTTGAACGGCCTTTGGTGAACGGGATCACCCGCTACATCGTCAAGCAGCTGCTGGTCAGCGCGGCCTTGGTGAGCCTGGCGCTGAGTTGCATTGTCTGGCTGACCCAGTCCTTGCGGTTCCTGCAGTTCGTGGTGACCAAGGGACTGTCGGTGGGGGCCTGGCTGAAGCTTACGCTGTGCCTGATGCCCGGTTTCCTGGTGGTCGTGATCCCCCCGGCGTTCTTCTTCGTCACGCTGTTCGTCTACAACAAGCTCATGCTCGACCGCGAACTGGTTGTCGCCCAGGCCGCCGGCATCAGCCGGGTCGGCCTGGCCCGTCCGGCCCTGCTGGCCGCGGGCGTCGGCGCGGCCGTGTGTTATGTGCTGTCGCTGTACATCGCACCGCTGGCGGTCGGCGTCTTCCGCGAGCTGCAGTTCAGCATCCGCAACGACGCCTCGCGCATCATCCTTCGCGAAGGCGCCTTCACGCAGGTGGCCCCGGGATTGACGGTTTACGTGCGCGGTCGCGCCGCCGCCGGCGAGCTTCTCGGCATCATGGTGCACGACACGCGCAAGCCCGAGCTGCCCGTCACGTTGCTGGCCGAACGCGGCATTCTGGCGGGCACCGACGATCAGACCGCGCCGCACGTGCTGCTGTACAACGGCACCCGGCAACAGTTCGACAGGGCCGGCACCAGCCTGTCGATCCTGTACTTCGACGGCTACACCGTCGACTTCAACACCGTCAGCGGCGACGACATCGGCCGGGTGGCCGACTACCGGGAGCGGCCGCTCCGTCAGCTGTTCACCCTAAGCGAAGCGGACGGCATTCCGGCCCGTGAGATCGGGCGGATGCGGGCCGAGGGTCATCAGCGGCTGGCAGGTCCGCTGATGGTGTTCGGCCTGACCACAATGGCGCTCGCCTTTCTGCTGCGCGGTGGCTTCGACCGGCGCGGCCAGCTGCCCCGTATCTCCGGCGCGGTCGCCGGCCTGGTCGTTTTGGAGGCCCTGAGCCTGTCGGCGACGGACATGGTCGGCCGGAATCCGGGCTTGGCGGTCCTGATCTACATGGTGGGATTGCTGCCGACCGCCATCGGCTTGTATATCATCGCCCAGCCAGTCCGACTGGCCGGGGTGGGCCGGCGCGACGCAAGTCCGCATCCCGTTTCGACCTGATCACCCGTCACGTAGTTCCTGATAGCCCGTATGCGCCGGCGACCTTTGACTCCATCCGTCAGTCGGCTCCGGGCCTCGACCGCCTTGGCCATGAGCTTGTCCGCGCTCGCGTTGCTCGCGAGCCTGCCGGCCTCCGCCCAGGCCGAGCCCCGGCCCGCGCTGCCGGGCAATCCGGCCGCCAACACATTGCTCGAGGCCGACTCCGTCGACTACGACCAGGACGGCAAGACCGTCATCGCCATCGGCCACGTTCAGATCGCGCGCGACGGCAACGTGCTGCTGGCCGACCGCGTCGCCTATGACCAGGACCGGGACGTCGTCGTCGCGACCGGCAACGTGACCTTGATCGAGCCGAACGGCACGACGCTGTTCGTCGAGCGCATCGACGTCACCAGCGATCTGCGCCAGGCCATCGCCCGCGACCTGCGCGTGCTGATGTCCGACAAGTCGCGCATGACCGCGCGCGCCTTCCGGCGCGTCAATCAGACCACCGATGAACTTTACGAAGGCGCGTACACCGCCTGCGACGTGTGCGCCGAAAAGGCGCCGGTGTGGAAGATCGAAGCAAAGACGGTCGAACGCGATACCGACAAGCGCATGGTTTATTACCATGACGTCTGGCTCGACTTCCTGGGCGTGCCGATTCTGTACACGCCCTACCTCGCGCATCCCGATCCGACCGCGGGCCGTAAATCCGGCTTCCTGATGCCCAGCATCGGCGCCGGCAGCAACTTGGGCCTGTCGATCTCGGAGCCCTACTACATCAACATCGCGCCCGATAAAGACGCGACGATCGCGCCGCTGCTGACCACCGCCGCCGGCAAAGGCGCGATTGGCGAATACCGCCAGGATTTCCAACACGGCCGCATGAAGCTCTATGGCTCCGCCGTCGGCGGCGACCCGGCGACCGGCGGCGACTTCCGCGGCCATATCGCAAGCTGGGCGCGCTGGGACATCGACGACAACTGGCGCAGCGGCACCGACATCAACCTGGCCAGCGATCAGACCTACCTGCGCCGCTATAACTTCGACGCCACCGCGGCGACCTGGCTGACCACCAGCGCCTTCGCCGAACGCTTCGGCCGCAATTCGTACTTCGCCGCGACCAGCTATTACTTCCAGCGCCAGCGCAACATCGTCGCCGCCGGGTCGCCGGTGATCTCGCCTCTGATGGCGTACAACTACACATCCGACGCGATGCCCTGGGGTGGCTTCTTCAAGTTCGACGCCAACGGCGTGGTGTTGTCGCGCGACAAGGGCAACGATTCGAACCGGCTGTCGGCCACCGCGAGCTACGACTATCCGTTCACCACGGGCGGCGGCCATGTGTTCAACGCGCACGTCGCCTATCGCGCCGACGGCTATCACGTCACCGACTATGTCGTGCCGACCACCGGACGGCCGTTCACCGGCACCGTCGGACGGGCGCGTCCGGAAGCCTCGTTGCAGTGGCGCTATCCGCTGGAGCGCGCCGGGTCGAGCTTCACGCAAGTGATCGAGCCCATCGTGATGGTCTACACCAGCCCGATCGGGAAGAACCCGGACCGCATCCCGAACGAAGACAGCCTCGACTTCGAGTTCGACGACACGAACCTGTTCGAGCCGCAGCGTTTCACCGGGTTCGATCGCGTCGAAGGCGGCAGCCGCGTCAGTTACGCGATGCACTGGTCGGCCTACTACACGGGTGGCGGCACCATCGACGGCCTGATCGGACAGAGCTATCGCTTCAACCGCCAGAGCCCGTTCCCGATCATGTCGGGCCTCGACACGAAACGCTCGGACTACGTGGGCCGCATCGACCTCAGCCCCAACCCGTACCTGAGCTTGCAGTATCGCTTCCGTTTCGACGAGCGCACGCTGGCCAGCCGCCGCAACGAAGTCACCGCCTCGATGGGCCCGGACGTCCTCCGTCTGACGATGAGCTACATCGACATCAAGCAGACCAACAATCTGTTCCTGAACCCGCTCGATCGGCCGAAAGAGCTTTGGACCTCGGTCTCGACCAAGATTTCGCAGTACTGGCGCGTGAGCGCGAGCCACCGCCACAACCTGGGGCCGGGCGGCGGCGCGATCCGCACCGACATGCTCATCCAATACGAGGACGAGTGCTTCGCGACGGATTTAACCATAGCGCGAGACCAAACCTCGGACCGCGACTTCCGCAGCGGCGTCCAGATCCTCCTGCGGTTCTCGCTGAAGACCATCGGCGACCTGCGGGTTAATACGATGGTTGGACGGCCTTAAGCGCGCCCGACAGCGGCGCAGAACCGATTCGCCAGGAAAAACAGCGTCCAAACAAAGAGCTAAGCCCTGGCCGGGCCGCTGGTTTTCACCACATTTCCCGCGTATGGTACGCCCCTTCCGCCACCCCTGACGGCGCCTCTTTGCGCGACGGATCGCTATGCCGCTGCTGACTGCCAAATCACGACGCGCTTTGCGCTTGAGCGTTGCCGGCCTCGCGCTGGCAACGACCTGGAGCGCCGCCGCCTGGGCGCAGCTGGGCCCCTTGCAGCCCGCGCAGCCGCAGATGGCGCCGCCCTCCACCACCGCCGCCAGCGCCGGTGCTTCGGGCGGCAGTGCGATGGCGATCGCCGCCGTCGTCAATGAAGACGTGATCACCGTCTATGACGTGCAGTCGCGGGTACAGATGTTCATGGCGACCTCGGGCATGGAGAACAGCCCCGAGATGCAGCGCCGCCTGGTGCCGCAGGTCGTGCAGTCGCTGATCGACGAGCGCCTGAAGCTTCAGGAAGCCAAGAAGCTGAAGATCGCCACCACCGACGCCGAAGTGCGCAACGCGGTCGATTTGATCGAGCAGAACAACAATATGCAGCCCGGCACCTTCCGCCGGATGATGGACGAGAAGGGCGTCGACATGACCACGCTCCTCTCGCAGATCGAAGCCGACGTCGCCTGGCTGAAGGTCGTGCGTCAGGAACTGCGCCGCGACGTCGTCGTCGCGCCCGAAGAAGTGAAGACCGTGCTCGCGCGCCTGACCGCCAACCAGGGCAAGCCCGAGAACGAAGTCTCGGAGATCTTCCTGCCGATCAACGTCAGCACCCGCGACGCCGACGTGCGTCAGCTGGCGGAACGTCTCGTCCAGCAAGCCCGCACCGGCACGCCGTTCGCCGCATTGGCGCAGCAATTCTCGCAAAGCCCCACCGCCGCGGTGGGTGGCGACCTTGGCTGGGTGCTGCGCGGCGAGATGGAAGACGAAGTCGACCAGGCCATCGCGCGCATGGAACCGAACGAAATCTCCGATCCGATCCGTACCAACGCACCGCTCGGCTATCACATCGTGCAGCTGCGCGGACGTCGCGCCTCGGGTGAGGCCGACCCGTTGATGGCCGTCATCACCATGAGCCAGATTTACGTGCCGACGATCGGCAGCCGCGCGCCCGACGCGGCCAAGCAGCAGAAGATCCTTGAGGCGGTCAGCACCAAGGTCAGCAACTGCGACCAGATGAACGAACTGGCGAAAGAAGTCGGCGGCCCGGGCTCGGGCCCGATCGCGCCGCTGCGTATCGGCATGCTGCCGGAGAAAGTGCGCGCCGGCGTCGTCGGCCTTCCCGTCAACCGCGTCAGCCAACCGATCGAGCTGACGGGCGCAAAAGTCTACGCGATGCTGTGCACGCGCCAGGACGACAGCGGCCTGCCGAGCGAAGACCAGATTTACGCCAAGCTCGAGAACGACAAGCTCGAGAACGTCGCGCGCCAGAAACTGCGCGACCTGCGCCGCGAAGCGCTGCTCGACGTCCGGATGTGAGCTTGAAAATGAGCGCGCCGCTTGCGCTCACGATGGGCGAGCCGGCGGGGATCGGCGGCGAGATCGCATTGAAGACCTGGGCGGCGCGCGATGCCGCCACGCCCGTCTTCTTCATCATTGATGACCCTGAACGCCTGCGCGGCATCGCGCAGCGCTTCGGCATCGCCTGCCCCGTCGAGGCCATCGCCAAGCCCGCCGACGCGGCTGCGGTTTTCGGCCGCGCGCTGCCGGTGTTGCCGTTGCAGGTCACCGAAGCACAGCTTGGTTTGCCCACGCCCGAGACGGCGAGCGCCGTCGTCGCGGCCATCGAGACCGCGGCCGCCATGACACAGGCCGGGACCGTCAGCGGTATCGTCACCAACCCCATCCAGAAATCGGTCCTGAAGGGCGTCGGTTTCGCGTTTCCGGGTCATACCGAGTTCCTCGGTCATCTGGCCGGCGCGGAGCCGGTGATGATGCTGGCGGTGCCGGGATTGCGCGTGGTGCCCGTGACCGTGCACTTGCGCCTGTCCGATGTGCCGAAGGTGCTGACGAGCGAAGCGATCATCAGCCACGGCCGCATCACGGCCGCCGCCTTGAAGCGCGACTTCGGCCTGACGAACCCGCGCCTTGTCGTCGCCGCCCTGAACCCCCATGCCGGCGAAGCCGGCATCATGGGCGATGAAGAAACGCGCGTGATCGCCCCCGCCATCGCCGCCTTGCGCGCCGAAGACATCGCCGTGACGGGACCGGCACCCGCCGACACGCTGTTCCACGAGGCCGCACGCCGCACCTACGACGCCGCCTTGTGCATGTATCACGACCAGGCCCTGATCCCGCTGAAGACCATCGATTTCGCGCGCGGCGTCAACGTCACGCTGGGTCTGCCGTTCGTGCGCACATCGCCCGATCACGGCACCGCGCTCGACATCGCGACCAAAGGCGTTGCCGATCCGTCGAGCCTGATGGCCGCGCTCCAGCTTGCCGCCGAGATGGCGGCCCGGCGCGCGCAAGCATGACGGAGCTGCCGCCTCTGCGCGATGTGATCGCGCGTCACGGACTGCTGGCCGACAAGTCGCTGGGCCAGCATTTCCTGCTCGACCTGAACCTCTGCGCCCGGATCGTCCGCACCGCCGGCGATGTGACGCGCGGCACCACCATCGAAGTCGGCCCCGGCCCCGGCGGCCTGACGCGCGCGCTGCTGGAAGCCGGCGCGAACGTCATCGCCATTGAGAAGGACCCGCGCTGCGGCGCGCTGCTCGGCGAACTCGCCGATGCCTATCCGGGCAAGCTTGAGGTCATTCCCGGCGACGCGCTGAAGATCGATGCCGCGACGTTGGGCACCGCACCGCGCCGCATCGTCGCCAATCTGCCTTACAACGTCGGCACCGAGTTGCTATTCGGCTGGCTGGAGAATGTGACGGCCTTCGAGTCGATGACGCTGATGTTCCAGCGCGAAGTCGCACTGCGGATCGCGGCGGAACCCGGCACCAAGGCCTATGGCCGCGTCAGCATCATGGCGCAGTGGCTTTGCCATGTTGAGATCGCCTTCGACATCAATCCGCGCGCCTTCACGCCGCCGCCGCAGGTGGATTCGAGCGTGATCACGCTGTATCCGCGCCCCGCGCCGCTCGCGCCCGCGAACCGCGCGACGCTCGAACGCGTCACGGCCTCCGCCTTTGGCCAACGCCGCAAGATGTTGCGGCAAAGCCTGAAGTCGCTCGGCGGAGATGCAATTGCATTGTGTGAAGCCGCCGGCATCGATCCGACTGCGCGCGCCGAGACGCTGACGGTGCAACAGTTCTGTGCTTTGGCGAATGTTGTGGATGGCTTGGAGAATGCGCGGGACACGCGGGGCTAAGCCGGTCCGCTCTCCATCATCAGTGTCTATCGCAGGGTGGGGCTTGCGGCAAGCCCGGGGGCCGGGTCTAGAGACACCGCCCTCGATGCAAAGCCAAAGGAACCGCGGGTCATGTCAGCAGCTGCAACAGCCCTGTCACAATCTTTCTTCCACGGCACGAAAGCCGATCTCAAACCAGGCGATCTGCTCGTCGTCGGCTATCAATCCAACTTCATCGACAAGCCGCTGTCGTGGATTTATTTCACCGGCACATTGGACGCCGCGATTATCGATTAGGGGACCGGCCGCCGCGCAGCTGGTTGACGAAATCGACCAGCCCCGGCTGACGGGTGCGGCGCAGGCGCTCGGCCGCCAGAATGGTGCGAACCTGCGCGATGCTTTTTTCGATCTCGGTGTTGATGACGACGTAGTCGTATTCGGCGAAGTGGCTCATTTCGTCGGCGGCGCGGGCCATGCGCCCGCGCACGACTTCGTCGGAGTCTTGCGCGCGCGCGCGCAGGCGGCGATCCAACTCGTCGTGGGACGGCGGCAGGATGAAGATCGTGACCACGTCTTCGCGCGTGCCTGCGGTGAGTTTCTGGGTGCCCTGCCAATCGATGTCGAACAGGATGTCCTTGCCGCTGCTCAGCACTTTCTGAACATAGGCGCGCGGTGTGCCGTAGAGATTGTCGAACACCTTGGCGTGTTCGAGCAATTCGTTGTCGCGCACCATGCGCTCGTGTTCGGCGACGCTGATGAAGAAGTAGTCCTTGCCGTCGACTTCACCGGGACGCGGCTTACGCGTGGTGACGGAGACCGACATCGAAAGCTCGGGATCGTCCGCCAGCAAGGCGCGCGAGATCGTGGACTTGCCCGCGCCCGAAGGCGAGGACAGCACCAGCATCAGGCCACGGCGTTGGACGGAGATGCTCACTATTCGATGTTCTGGATCTGCTCGCGGAATTGGTCGATCGCAGCTTTCAACGCCAGGCCCACGCGCGTCAAGGCGACGTCGGTCGACTTGGAGCACAGGGTGTTGGCTTCGCGGTTGAATTCCTGCGACAGGAAATCGAGCTTGCGGCCGCAGGGCGCGCCGGCGTTCAGCATCTCCCGCGCCTGGGAAATATGGGCCGTCAGGCGGTCCAGTTCCTCGCGGACATCGGCTTTCAGCGCCAGCATCGCCACTTCCTGCGCCAGGCGTTCCGGCGTCAGCGCGGGCGTGGCGCTCGCAAGTTCGCCGATCTGCTGCTGCATACGCGCCAGCAGCGTCGCCGGCTGGGTCGCCGCGAGGCCGCGCGCGGCTTCCGAAAGTCCGGCGATCTCATCGAGCAAGGCGGTGACGACCGGCGCCAGGCGCGACCCTTCCTGACGGCGTGAAGCGCTCAGGCCATCCAGCGCCTGGATCGCGCCTTGAATCAGGGCGCGGTCGCGCACCGCGAGCGCTTCCGCCTCCGGTGGCGTCAGTTCGGCGGGTTCAAGTACCCCGCGCAACGCCAGCAGGCCGTCGATCCGCGCGGGATCGATCGTCTTGCCCAACGCGCCCGCGGGCAGGTTCGCGGCCTTCTTCATGGCCAGGGCGATCGCCGCATCGAGCAGAGGCTCGTTGATCTTCGGGACGGCGGCGCTGGAATCGAGCGTGATGTGGAGCCCGAGCGACAGCGAGCCGCGCGCCAAAGCGGCGTTTGCCGCCTGGCGCACCGGCAGCTCGATCGAGTCGAATCCCGCCGGCACCCGGATCCGCAGATCCAGGCCCTTGCCATTGACGCTTTTGGCTTCCCAAATCCAGCTGAACGGCGTGCCGATGCCCGGCGCCTCGCAGCGCCCATCGGCACGCGCGTAGCCAGTCATGCTTGTGATCGACGTCATACCGCCCCCGGTTTCCGCGCCTGTTTATATAGGCCGGAACCGGGGTTGGCGAGGCGTTCAGGCGACTCGGCGGTGGGCCTGCACGAAGCGCACGAACTGATCCGGCGGCAGGGGTTTCGACAGCAGATAGCCCTGCATCTCGTCGCAGTCCCGGTCCCGCAGGAATTGTTGCTGTTCGGCGGTTTCGACTCCCTCCGCGACAATTTTGAGGCCCATGCTCTGGCCGAGCCTGATCACCGCCTCCACGATCTTCTCATCGTCGCGGTTCTGACCGATGCCGCGCACGAACGAGGCATCGACCTTCAGGCGTTTCACCGGGAAGGCCTGGAGATTGGACAGCGACGAGTAGCCCGTACCGAAGTCGTCCATCGAGATGCTGATGCCGGCTTGCGCCAACTGATCGACGTTTTCCTTCACGCGCTGGGTGCGTTCCATCGCCACCGTTTCGGTGATTTCAAGATCGAGCGCCTCGATGGGCAGCCCCGCGCGGTTGAGGTTGGACGTCACTTGTTGGAACAGATCGCGCTGGCGGAACTGCACGCCGGAGACGTTGAACCCGAGCTGGAGTTCTTCCAACCCTGCGTCGGCGAACGCGACGCTCTGGCGGCAGATTTCCTCGATGATCCAGTCGCCGATCGGCAGGATCAAGCCGGAGGATTCCGCCAGGGGAATGAATTCGCCGGGCGACACCAGCCCGCGCGTCGGATGGTTCCAGCGGATCAGCGCCTCGGCGCCGACCACACGGTTGTTGTGAAGATCGAGCTGCGGCTGGAAGGCGAGCCACAGCTCGCCTTTGTCGAGCGCGCGGCGCAGGTCGGATTCAAGCTGCACGCGACGGCGGATGTCGGCATCCATATCGCGGTCGAAATACTTGAACGTCTGACCGCCGTCGCCCTTGGCCTGATACATCGCGAGTTCGGCCTCGCGGATCAGCGCCAGCGGCTCCACGTCGTCCTTCGGATACGCGGCGATGCCGATGGACGCCGAGACTTTCAGCAACTGGCCTTCGACCATCACCGGCTGCTTCAGGCAGTCGAGGATGCGGCGAACCGTTCTGTTGGCCGCCGCCATGTCGGTGACGTTCTCGAAGATGATGCCGAAATCGTCACCGCCGAAACGCGCCAGCGTGTCGGTGGTCCGCATCAGCTTGGCGATCCGCGCGGCGATCGCCTGGATCAAAGTGTCGCCGGCACGGTGGCCGAGGGTATTGTTGACGGCCTTGAAGTTATCGAGGTCCATCAACATCACCGCGACCGCCGTACCGGCGCGATTAGCGCGCTCGAGCGCAGATTTCAGCCTTTCCGTGAACTGATGCCGGTTCGGCAGCCCCGTAAGGCTGTCGTACTCGGACAGTTGGACGAGCCGATCCTGCGTCCGCAGCCGCTCCGAAATATCTTCCTGCACCGACACGAAATGCGAATAGCGCCCCGTGGCGTCGGGAATGGGTGTCGTCGTCTGCTCGACCGTGTAGGTCTCGCCGTTCTTATGGCGGCAGATCAGCCGTCCTTTCCAATTGCCGCCCGCCGTCAGACGCGCCGCGATCTCGCTGTAAGACGTTTCGTTGTCGCGGCCTGAACCCAGCTGCGCAGCATTCATGCCGACCAGCAGTGTCCGCGAGAATCCGGTCATCTGTTCCAGCGCCTTGTTCACCCATTTGATGGCGCCGCTGCGGTCGGTGATGAAGATGCCGCTGGCCGCGGTCTCCATCGCCGTCGAATGAATCATCAATTCGGTTTCGCGCAGCCGCCGGGCCGTGATGTCGGACAACGCGACGAGCGTTGCCGGCTGGCCCTGCCAGCTCATGCGGCTCGCGACCATTTCGACGAACAGAGGATTGCCGCCAGCCACGAGTTCGATGGGCGTCGCCTCGCCCTCGGGTCCGAAAGCGAAGCCGAAATTGCGGCCGAGCAGTTCGTCCTGCGTCATCCCGAACATCGCCCGGGCGGCGGGATTGCAGAACACGATGACGCCGCTCGCATCCACGATCAGAAAGCTGTCGCGCGCGTGCTCGACGACGGCGCGATACACCCCATCCATGTCGACAGGGGCGACATGGTCCGGGACAGCGTGGTTCAGACGGCCGGTACGACCGAGGCTACGTTCTTCCATCACCCATCCCCCTACTCCACACTTTCGAGTGGATATTATTCGTTGTCGAAACTATACTCGCCTGCAGCCGACGCGGGCAAGCGCGCAGCCCCGCAAAGAGCTGAAGATTGCTTAGATGTCGCCAGGCGGTCATCAAGCCGCGACCCGCTTTCGGCGGCAGAGTCTCGATCAAGCGACTGAAACAACGGAAGTAATCTTCCAATGAAGCGCGTGCTGGTCATCGACGACGACGAGGGCGTGCGGGAGTCGTTCCGCGCCGCCCTGGAAGACGGGGGTTATGCCGTCACCACTGCCGATAGCGGTTCTGCCGGACTCGAGTCGGCGGCGCGGTGGCGCCCCGACCTCATTTTCCTCGATTTGAAGATGCCGGGCCTATCCGGAGTCGAGACCCTGCAACGGCTCCACGAAATATGCCCACACACACCGGTCTATCTCGTCACGGGGTTCTACGGCGAGTTCGTCACGCCACTGCGCGAGTTGCAGCGCGCGGGCATCGATTTCAATCTCGCGCGCAAACCGCTCAGCGCCGGCGAAATCAAAGCCATCGCCGCGGGGCGCATCGGCGGGCTCGACCCCATCGTGGTCAGCAACGGCGCGGCCGTGAACAGCATGGGAGGTCGCCCATGATCCGCCTGAAGCTCTACGTGACCGGCCACACCTTCAGCGCCGATCGCGCCCGCGCGGCGTTGCGCGATCTCGAACGCCGCCTGACGACGCAAGGCGGCGAAGGCCATGTCTTCACGGAAGTGATCGATGTGCTCGACGATCCGGAAAGCGCCGGCCGCGATCAGGTGTTCGCGACGCCGACATTGATCAAGCTGGCGCCGGGTCCGCAGGTCCGGTTGTTCGGCGATCTCAGTTCGGCCGATAAGCTGATCCAGGGCCTGAAGCTCGACCGTGGCGAAAGCCGCTTCGCGGAAACGGCCTGAGACAGCGATATACTTGCGTCCACCCAGTTGGGACCGTCAGGATGGCGCATCATGACGAGCCCCTCTCATATCCTCATCACCGGTGCATCTTCCGGCATCGGCGAAGCCCTGGCGCTTGAATACGCGCGCCCCGGACTCACACTCAGCCTGACGGGTCGCGACGCGCGGCGGCTGACGGACGTGGTCGCCGCCTGTCGCGCTAAGGGTGCCGCGGCTGAAGGCGTCGTCATCGACGTTACGGATCGCGATGCGATGGCACGTTGGATCGCCGCACGCGATCACGTGGCGCCGCTCGATATGGTCGTCGCCAATGCCGGCATTTCCGGCGGCACGTCGGGTGTGGAAGACGATGCCGGCGCGCAAGCGCGCGAGATCTTCGCCATCAACCTCGACGGGGTCATGAACACCGTGATGCCGGCGGTGGGCCCCATGCGCGCACGCAAGCGCGGCCATGTCGCCTTGATGAGTTCGCTGGCGAGCTTCCGCGGCATGGGAGGCGCGCCGGCCTACAGCGCGTCGAAGGCTGCTGTGCGGGTGTGGGGCGAAGGCTTGCAGAGCGTGCTGGCGCGCGACGGTGTTGCCGTGTCGGTCATCTGCCCGGGCTTTGTCGTCAGCCGCATGACCGCGGTGAACACCTTCAAGATGCCGTTCCTGATGGATACGCCGCGCGCGGCGCGCATCATCCGCAAAGGACTGGAGGCCGGTCGTGGCCGCATCGCGTTCCCATGGCCGACCTACGCCGCGGTGTGGCTGCTGGCCATGCTGCCGGATCGGCTGGCCACACTCCTGACCCGGAACGTGCCGATCAAGGATTAGGCTTTGCTTTCTCAGCGCTCGATTTCAGCCAGATGTTGATCGCTTCCACGATGATCGAGAACGCGATCGCCGCGTAGAGATATTCACGCGGAATATGGAAGTGGCAACCGTCGGCCAGCAACGCGGTGCCGACCAGGATCAGGAAGGCCAGCGCCAGCACCTTCACCGACTGATGCTTCTCGATGAAACCGGACACCCCGTTGGCCGCGAACAGCATCGTGAGCACCGCGATCATGATCGCCGCGATCATCACCGGCAGGTTGTCGGTCATGCCGACCGCCGTGACGATGGAATCGAGCGAGAACACCAGATCGAGCGCCATGATCTGGAAGATCACGGTCGTCATGCTTGCGGGCGGGCGCGCCTGGGGCGCACTCGCGCTTTCCACCATCTCGTGGATTTCCGTCACGCCCTTGTAGAGCAGGTAAAGACCGCCAATGCCCAGCACGAGATCGCGCCAGCTGACCGCGAAATCGGCGATGGTGACAATGGGCGTGGTCAGCTTGGCGATGAACGTCAGGCTGGTCAGCAGACTGACGCGCAGGATCAGCGCCGCCGCCAGACCGATGGTGCGCGCCCTTTGCTGCTGATGCTCCGGCAGACGCGCTGAGATGATGGCGAGGAAGACGAGGTTGTCGATCCCGAGAACGATCTCGAGCACCGTCAGGGTCGCAAGCGCCGCCCAGGTTCCGGGATTGAGGAGATATTCGATCATTTCGGCTGACTTGGGCTTTTCGTCTTACCGCGAACTATTATGTTGAGCGCCTCGATCACAGCCGAGAAGGCAATCGCGGAATAGACGAACCCGCGCGGGATATGGAAATGGCCGGCATCGGCCAGAAGCGCCAAGCCCACCAAAAGCAAGAACCCAAGCGCGAGCATTTTGACGGTCGGGTGTTTGTTGACGAAATCGCCGATCGGCCCTGCGGCGAACATCATGACGATGACCGCCGCGACAACGGCGGCGACCATGACCGGCAGATTGTCGGTCATGCCCACCGCGGTGATGACGGAATCGAGCGAGAACACGATGTCGAGAATCACGATCTGGGTGATCGCGCTGGCAAAGGACAGGCGCGGGCCCTCGACGGCTGCATGCAGACCGCCTTCCATCATGCCGTGGATTTCCATCGTTCCTTTGTAGATCAGGAACAGGCCGCCCACGCCGAGGACGACATCGCGCCAGCTCAAGGCATAGCCGCCGATGGTAACGATGGGCGCGGTGAGCCCGGCGATCCAGCTGATGCTGCCCAGCAGCGCGAGGCGCATGAGCAGGGCCAGCGCCAGGCCGATCTTGCGGACTTTGTTGCGCTGCTCGGGCGGCACGCGGCCGGCGACGATCGACAGGAAAATGACGTTGTCGATGCCGAGAACGATCTCAAGGGCCGACAACGTCAGTAACGCGGCCCAGATATCCGGATTCAGAAATACGTCCATCGAGCCCTGCGTGCGGCAATATGAGTTCGGCGCGCTGGACCTAGCATGCGTTCATACATCCCGCATAGTCAAACGCCAGTGTTCACCCGCAGCCGAGGGGCGATGATCAGTTTGCCCGCTGCAACTGACGCCAACGCGCCACATTGCGGTTGTGATCCTCCAGCGTGGCGGCGAAGGCATGTCCGCCGCTGCCGTCGGCGACGAAATAGAGATCGGTCGTGGTCGCCGGGTTCAGCGCCGCGGCCAGGCTCGCCCGGCCCGGATTGCAGATCGGGCCCGGCGGCAGGCCGTCGATGGTATAGGTGTTGAACACCGTGGGCCGATCCAGATCGGCGCGCGTCAGGGGCCGGCCCAGCCCTTGCGGCGCGATGCCATAGGCCACGGTCGGGTCGGTCTGCAGCCGCATGCTCTTGCGCAGGCGGTTGACGAAGACCGCGGCGACGCGCGGACGTTCCGCCGCCACGCCGGTTTCCTTCTCGACGATTGACGCCAGGATCAGCGCCTCCTCCGGGGACTTCAGCGGCAGATCGGGCGCACGCTTCGCCCACAACTCGGCAAGGGCCGTGTCGCGCGCCTGCTTCATGCGGGCGATCAGCGCGGGACGCGTGTCGCCCCATTCGTAGCGATAAGTCTCCGGCAACAGGTCGCCGTCGTGCAAATCCGCCGGAACGTCGCCCTTCAACGCCTCGGCCGCTTCGACAAGCTTCGCGATCTCCGCGATCACGAGTCCTTCCGGGATGGTGATGAGGTGCGCGACGACGTCGCGCCGCACGACCTTATCAAGCACGCCTTGCAAGCTGATGCCCGCATCGAAGCGGTATTCGCCGGGCTTGAGGCTGCGCGCCTGATTGCTGCGCCGCGCTTCGAGTTCCGCCATCCAGGCAGCCTGGATCACACCGGCGGCCTCGAGTTGGCCTGCGAGCGCTTTCAACCCTGTGCCGGGTTGGATGATGAGCGTGACGGGCTGCACAAGCGGCCCGGGCATCGTCACCGCGGTCAGGAACCAACGATAAGCGACGAAGCCCGCGCCCAGCGCGAGGACGACGACGAAGCTTGAGACGATGAAGGCGCGCAGGAACCGCACGGCGGTCGCAACGCTACTCGACCGGACCGATCACCAGGGCTGCATTGGTGCCGCCGAAACCGAACGAGTTTGACAGCACGTTGCGGATTTTGCGCGGCTTGGCCTTCAGCGGCACGAGATCGATGTCGCAGCCTTCGGACGGATCGTTGAGGTTCAGCGTCGGCGGTGCTATCTGATCGCGCAGCGCCAGCGTCGAGTAGATCGCCTCGACCGCACCGGCCGCGCCCAGCAGATGCCCGATGGCCGACTTGGTCGACGACATCGAGATCTTGGAGGCGTGATCGCCGAACAGGCGCTTCACCGCGCCCAGTTCGATTTCGTCGCCCTTCGGCGTCGAGGTGCCGTGCGCGTTGACGTAATCGATGTCCGAGATGTTCAGCTTCGCATCGCGGATGGCCGCGCGCATCGCGCGGAAGCCGCCGTTGCCGTCCTCGGCCGGCGCGGTGATGTGATGTGCGTCACCGGACATGCCGTAGCCCTTCACTTCGCCGTAGATCTTCGCGCCACGCGCCTTGGCGTGCGCGAGGCTTTCGAGCACCACAACGCCCGCGCCTTCGCCCATGACGAAACCGTCGCGGCCCTTGTCCCACGGACGCGAGCCCGTGGCCGGCGCATCGTTGTAGCTGGTCGACAATGCCTTCGCGGCAGCGAAGCCCGCAAGGCCAAGCCGGCAGAGCGCGGCTTCCGCGCCACCGGCCACCATCACGTCGGCATCGCCGTACTTGATCATGCGCGCGGCATCGCCGATGGCATGCGCGCCGGTGGCGCAAGCCGTTACCGGCGCATGGTTCGGACCCCGGAAGCCATGACGGATCGACACCTGCCCAGAGGCGAGGTTGATCAGGCTGGCCGGAATGAAGAACGGGCTGACGCGGCGCGTGCCTTGCGCCTCGAGTGTCTTAGATGTGTCGTCGATGGTCGCGAGACCGCCGATGCCGGAGCCGATCATGACGCCGGTGCGGTCACGTGCTTCGTCGTCCGGCGGAACCCAACCGGAATCCTTGATCGCTTCCTCGGCCGCGCCGAGCGCGTAGACGATGAAATCGTCCATGCGGCGGCGCTCTTTCGACGACACCACCGACTCAACGTCGAAACGGTAAGGGATGCCTTCAGCCATCGGCACTTCGCCGCCGATTCGGCACGGCAGATCGTCGACCCGGAAACGTTGGATGGCGATGATGCCGGACTCTCCGGCGGTCAAACGCTGCCAGTTGCCGGCCACGCCCGCGCCCAACGGCGTGACGAGACCCATTCCGGTAATGACGACCCGAGTTGCGTCAGAGCTCATGCGAGGACACCCACGGCTATCGACGGGAAAAGCTTATGCCTGAAGCACGGTCCGGAAAAACGCGAACCGGCCTTCCGGCAGACCATGACCAGACGGAAGTCTAGAGCGCGACCGCGCTCTAGCCCAGAAATAGCGATGGGACCCGGTCCCGCAAGACCCAAGGCCCCATGCTCTATCCATTTCGACTTCACGGCCGTTCGGCCGCGTGCCGGCGCCTGCTTACTTGCTGGCGTTCTGCTGGATGAACGCGATCGCGTCCTTCACGGTCAGAATCTTCTCAGCCGCGTCGTCCGGGATTTCGACGCCGAATTCTTCTTCGAAGGCCATCACGAGTTCGACGGTGTCGAGGCTGTCCGCCCCCAAATCGTCGATGAAGCTGGCGTTGTCGGTCACTTTGGCTTCTTCCACGCCCAGGTGCTCAACGACGATTTTCTTAACGCGCTCGGCGACGTCGCTCATTCGACTTTCCTCAAGCTATGTACTTCAGTGAATTGATTATTCAGGCTCGGAGCGCAGAGATGCGCCCGGGCCGCCCGATCCCGGGGAAGCGTTGAGTACCATATAGCATTTTGCTTGGCTAGGCGGCTTCCCCCCAATGGATTGGGGGCCCGGTTGGTGGGCCTACCAACCCGGGGTCAGATCATCGCCATACCGCCGTTCACGTGTAGCGTTTGGCCGGTGACATAAGACGCTTCCGTGCTCGCAAGGTAGATGACGGCGGCGGCGATATCCTGGCCTTCGCCCATGCGTCCCAGGGGGATCCCCCCAAGGATGCGCCCGCGTTGGTCATCGTTCAGCTTCTCGGTCATGGAACTGGCGATGAAGCCCGGCGCCACCACATTGACGGTAATGTTCCGGCTGGCGACCTCCTGGGCGAGCGACTTGGTCAGGCCAATGACGCCCGCTTTCGACGCCACGTAGTTCACCTGGCCGGGATTGCCGGTGACGCCGACGACGGAGGAGATGTTCACGATGCGCCCATAGCGCTTCTTCATCATGCTCTTCACCGCGGCGCGCGACAGGCGGAACGCCACGCCAAGATTGACGTTGAGCACGTCGAAGAAGTCTTGATCCTTCATGCGCAGTATCAAGCCATCGCGCGTGATGCCGGCATTGTTGACCAGGATGTCGAGGCCGCCCATCGCGGCTTCCGCTTCGGGCACAAGCTTCTCGGACGCTTCCGCGTTGGACAGGTCGCACGGCAACACATGCGCGCGGCTGCCAAGTTCGCCGGCCAGCGCTTCAAGCGCATCCTTGCGCGTGCCATGGAGACCCACCGTGGCGCCCTGCGCGTGCAGGCCGCGCGCGATCGCCGCACCGATGCCGCCGCTCGCGCCGGTGATCAGCGCGCACTTTCCCGTGAGATCGAACATTGTCAGTTCCTAGGCCTGTTTGATGAAGGCTTCGATATCCGCAGGGCCCTGCAGCGAAATGCCCGTCAGATCGGGGTCGATGCGCTTCGCAAGGCCGGACAGCACTTTGCCCGCGCCGCATTCCACCAGCGTACTCACACCGGCTTCCTTCATCAGGTGCACGCTTTCACGCCAGCGCACCAGTCCGGTCACCTGCTCGACGAGCAGGCGGCGAATCTCATCCGGATCGATCACGGTTGAGGCGGTGACGTTGGCGATCACCGGCACCGCCGGCGCGCGGATCGTCACTTTCGCCAGCGCCTCGGCCATCGCTTCGGCGGCGGGCTTCATCAGCGGGCAATGGAACGGCGCGCTGACCGGCAACATGATGGCGCGCTTCGCACCCTTGGTCTTGGCGAGCGCAATGGCGCGCTCGACCGCGGCCTTATGACCGGACACGACCACCTGACCCGGCGCGTTATCGTTCGCCGCGGCGCAGACTTCGCCGTCCGCCGAGGCTTCACCGGCGACTTCCTGCGCCTGGTCGAGATCGAGGCCGAGCAGGGCCGCCATCGCGCCGACGCCGACGGGCACGGCTTTCTGCATCGCCTGACCGCGCGTCTTCAAAAGGCGCGCCGCATCCGAGAGCGTCAGCGAACCGGCGGCGGCGAGCGCGGAGTATTCCCCCAGCGAATGCCCCGCGACATAGCGCGCGGTGTTGCGGATGCTGACCTTGCCCTGCTTCTCGAGCACGCGGACCACCGCCATGCTGACGGCCATCAGCGCCGGCTGGGCGTTCTCGGTGAGGGTGAGTTCATCGTCCGGCCCCTCGAACATGAGCTTGGAGAGGTTCTGCGACAGCGCCTCGTCGACCTCGCCGAACACCTCGCGCGCCTCGGCAAAAGCCTGGGCGAGCTCTTTGCCCATGCCCACGGCCTGCGATCCCTGGCCCGGAAAAACGTATGCCCAGCTCATTGAACTACCCCTTGGAACGACCTGCCGCAGACGTGCCCGAGCGCGCCCGGTGTGTCAAGAAACCTAAATTCTCATTTCTTTGCATATAGTTATACACAGGCCAACCATAGCCCGCCGGGCGCCACGGTTAACAACAAATCGTTGGAATTGGCTCAAAAATCACTGTCCACGGCGCTTGCTCGGCCCGGGGCTATGTGTATATTCCGCGCCCTTACATAGCTCCTTGCCGCCCCATCCGGGTCGGCTATGCCGGCGGTCCCGATGGTCGGGTCCAGCCGGAAGAGACAAGCCATAAGGAGAGCTTGAAATGCCGCTCTATGAGAGCGTTGTGATCGCACGCCAGGACATCTCCACCGCGCAGGTGGATACCCTCGGCGACGAGTTGGCTGCCATCCTCGGCGAAGGCGGCGGCAAGATCACGAAGCGCGAAAACTGGGGCCTCCGGTCCCTCACCTATCGCATCAAGAAGAACCGCAAGGCGCACTACCTGTTCTTCAACGTCGACGCCCCACCGGCGGCGATCGCTGAGTTCGAGCGCCGCATGCGCATCAACGAAGATGTCCTGCGCTATCTGACCATCGCGGTCGAAGAGCACGAGGAAGGTCCGTCTGCCGTTCTGCAGAACAAGGGCCGTCCGGATGACGATCGTCCGAGCCGTGGCTTCGGCGGTGGTCGTGGATTTGGCGGCGGCGGCGGTGGCCGTGGCGGATTCGGTGGTGGCGGCGGCGGTGGCCGTGGTCGCGAAGACGGCGACCGTGGTGGCCGTGGCGGATTCGGTGGTGGTGGCGGCGGCGAAGGTGGCCGTTTTGACTCCGGCCGTCGTCCGCGCAGCGACGCTGCTGCTCCTAGCGAAGGAGAAGGCTAATGAAGGGTCGCAAGCCGTTCTTCCGGCGTCGCAAGAGCTGCCCGTTCCAGGGCGCGACCGCTCCGAAGATCGATTACAAGGATACCCGCCTCCTGTCCCGCTACATCTCCGAGCGTGGCAAGATCGTGCCGAGCCGCATCACCGCGGTTTCGGCGAAGAAGCAGCGTGAACTCGCCCGCGCCATCAAGCGCGCGCGCTTCCTCGCTCTGCTTCCGTACGTGGTGGCGATCTAAGAACGCGTTCGGGTCCGCGCGGTGCAAGGCATGAGGCATCAACCCCTCATCGCCGCGGCCGCAGGGGCCCTGGGCGCGATGTTGCTGGTTGCGGCGTGGCGTGGCTCTGTTCTCGGTGTTGTGCTGGGACTGATGTTCTCGTCGATCCCGCTGGCGATGACGGCCTTGGGACTTGGTTTGCCGTATCTGCCGCTCGCTGCGTTGAGCGGAATGGTCACGGTCGTAGTCCTGACGGATTCCTTCGCGTTGACGGTGCTCTATGCGCTGGTCGACGTGGCGCCGACGGCGATCCTGACCCGCGCGGGTCCAGCGATCGCCAAGGCGCCGGAAGCCGGCACGGGCCGTGTCCTCGGCATCGCGGTGGCGATGCTGACGGTCGCCGCGGCGGCGCTGCTGGTCATGGGTTTGGCGAATGCCTCACCCGGGACCGAAGGACTTGAGGCGACGCTTCGCGCCCAGCTGCAACAGCTGATCGCCGAAGCGGCAAAGACCCGGGGCGACATAAATGCTCCGGACAGCGTAGTGGCGGTGATGGCGCGTATCTTGCCTGGCGCCGCTGCCTGGAACTGGGCTTTCCGCGCGCTGATCAGCGCGACGTTGGCCCAGTGGCTGTTGGCCCGCGACGGTTTCGCGCGCTGGCCGACGCCGGCCTACCGCACGATCGCGGTGCCGGGATGGTATTTGGGCGCTTTCGCGGCCGCGGGCATCGCGGTCGGGTTGGCGTCAGGAGACGCGGGCTTCGTTGCGGTCAACGCGGCGATCTGCCTGAGCCTTCCGCTGGTCCTTCAGGGGCTCGCGGTGGTGCACGTGGCGATAGCGAAGTTCGGCGGTGGCCGGGCCGCGTTGATTGCCTTCTATGGGTTTGCCCTGGTGGCGGCTGGCGCAGCATTCGCGCTGATCGTGATCATCGGGGTGATGGAGCACTTTTTGCAGATGCGGAGCCGCACAATGCAGCACCGCGACGGAGGTCAGTGATGGACGTGATCCTTTTGGAACGTATCGACCGCCTGGGTCAGATGGGCGATGTCGTCAATGTGAAGCCGGGCTTCGCGCGGAACTTCCTGTTCCCGCAGAAGAAGGCCCTGCGCGCCAATAAAGACAACAAGGCGGTCTTCGAATCCCGCCGTGCGGAACTCGAAGCGGCGAACATCAAGCGTCGCGACGAAGCGCAGGCGATCGCCAAGAAGATGGAAGGCGTGAAGGTCGTCATCGTCCGTCAGGCCGGTGAAGGCGGACAGCTGTACGGTTCGGTCGCAGCGCGCGACATCGCCGAAGAGCTGACCAAGCAGGGCTTCCACGTCGAGCGCACGCAGGTTCTCCTGAATGCGCCGGTGAAGATCCTCGGCGTGTTCAAGACCCCGGTGCGCTTGCACCCGGAAGTGAAGATCGACGTCGACTTCACGGTCGCCCGCTCGATGGAAGAAGCCGATCTGAAGGCCGCCGAAGCAGCCCAGCTGCTTGAACGCGCCGAAGACGCCGAGAAGATCCTGGGCGGCGAAGCCCCGGCCGAAGCCGAAGAAGGCGACGACGAAGAAGAAGCCCAGGCCTAATTAAGGCAGGTTGGCTACGGCCGGCTGGGTACCGATTGCCGGCGCAGATCCTTTCCAGGACTGCGCCGGTTTCGTTTTGGGGCTCGCGGCGACCGCCGGTGACCCTATATGAAGGCGTCACATTCCCACCGAATGATCCCGCCCCAAGGAAGAATGTCATGAGCGACACCCGACAAGTCCCCGTCACCGTGCTGACCGGATTTCTGGGCGCCGGAAAGACGACGCTGCTCAACCGCGTGCTGACCGAGAACCACGGCAAGAAGTACGCCGTGATCGTCAACGAGTTCGGCGAGATCGGCATCGACAACGACCTCGTGGTCGGCGCCGACGAAGAAGTGTTCGAGATGAACAACGGCTGCATCTGCTGCACCGTGCGCGGCGATCTCATCCGCATCCTCGGCGCGCTGATGAAGCGCCGCGACAAGTTCGACGGCATCCTGGTGGAAACGACCGGCCTGGCCGATCCCTCGCCGGTGGCGCAGACGTTCTTCACCGACGACGACGTGCGCAAGAAGACCATGCTGGATGCGATCGTCACCGTCGTCGACGCTAAGCACGTCGAGCAGCGCCTGGCCGACACGGAAACCGCCGACGATCAGATCGCCTTCGCCGACGTGATCCTGCTGAACAAGACCGATCTGGTGAGCAAGGAAGACCTGGTGCGCGTCGAGAAGCGCCTGCGCGGCCTCAACCCCTTCGCCACGATCTGTCACACCCAGCGCAGCGACATCGCGCTGGACAAGATCCTCGACCGTGGCGCCTTCGATTTGAACCGCGTGCTGGCGCTCGATCCCGACTTCCTGAAGGACGAGCACCACCATCATCACCACGATCACGACCACGTTCACGATGAACACTGCGGTCACGATCACGGGCACGACCATCATGCCGATCATCACAACGATGAGCTGACCCACGACGAGGACATCAAGAGCATCTCGGTCTCGACCGACAAGCCGCTCGATCAGGCGAAGTTCGAGGCCTGGATCAACGATGTGCTGATGACCTATGGCCAGCAGATCCTGCGCACCAAGGGCATCCTCAACATGGCCGGCGCGAAGGACCGCTACGTTTTCCAGGCCGTCCACATGGTCTCCGACGCCGGTCTCGCCGGCGCATGGCCGAGCAAGGACAACCGGCGCTCGCGCCTGGTGTTCATCGGCCGCGACCTCGACAAGGCGCTGCTCGAGCGCGGCTTCCTCGCATCCGTGGCTTGATCGACCGTGGCCTCCAACACGCCCGATAGCGAACGCCTCAAGACCTGGTCGTTCGATGCCTTCGTCGTCGGCATCTCCGTGGCCGGCAATGGCCGCACCTTCGGCGTCGCCCTGGGCGACGGCACGGTGCGCATCGTCGATGCCGAGGCCCCGGAACCGGCACCCATCACCGTGCACAATGGCGCGTGTTTGAGCTTCGCGCCCGACGCCACGCCCGATGCCTTCCTGTCCGGCGGCGATGACGGCAAGCTGGTGCGCATCAATGCGAACGGCGAGCTGACGACGCTGGCCGAGACCAAAGGCAAGTGGGTCGAGCAGGTCACGGCCCATGCCGGGGCGAACGTGCGCGTCTATGCCATCGGCAAGGACGCCTATGTGCTCGACGTGAAGGGCAAGAAGGAGCCGCGCAAGATCTCGCACCCGACGACCGTCGGCGGGCTCGCGATCAACGCCAAGGGCAAGCGCCTGGCGGCCTCGCACTACAACGGCGTGTCGCTGTGGTGGCTTGCGACGCAGGATTCCAAGCCGCAGGAGCTCGACTGGAAGGGCTCGCACCTCGCGGTCACCTGGAGCCCGGACGGCGATTACCTGATCACCGAGATGCAGGAAAACGCCCTGCACGGCTGGCGGATGTCCGACGGCCAGCACATGCGCATGAGCGGCTATGGCGCCAAGGTGCGGTCGATGAGCTTCAGCCGGCGCGGCGTTGTTCTGGCGACCGGCGGCGCGGATACCGTGATCTGCTGGCCGTTCTCCGGCGGTGGACCGATGGGCAAGGCGCCGCTGGAATTCGGCTCCGGTCCGATGAATGTCAGCGATGGCTCGCCGGTCACGGCGGTCAGCTGTAATCCCAAGCGTGACGTCATCGCGGCCGGCTTCGCCAATGGCGCGCTGGTGCTGGGCAACCCCGGTGTGCGCAGTGTCGCCATCTCAGGCGCGCGCAAGGCGCCCGTCACCGCCATGGCCTGGAATGCCGCAGGCGACCGCCTGCTTGTCGGCGACGAAGCCGGCGAAGTCGTGCTGGTCGATTTCCGCGAGTAGCGCGCTACGCGGCGTAAATGATGCCCAGCATCACGACGCCCAGCACGATCCGGTAGATCGCGAACGGCGTGAAGCCGTGGCGCGAGACATAGCCGATCAGCCAGCGCACCACGAACAGCGCAACGATGAACGACACCACGAAGCCGATGGCGATGACCTCGAGCCCTTCGGTCGAGAGCGTGTCGCGGTTCTTGTAGAGGTCATAGACGGTCGCCGCGAGCATCGTCGGGATCGCCAGGATGAACGAGAATTCCGCCGCCGCCTGACGCGTCACGCCCACCAGCAGCGCGCCCATGATGGTCGCCGCCGCCCGGCTGGTGCCGGGGATCATCGACACACACTGGAAGAAGCCGATGGCGAGCGCGCGGGCCGCCGGAATGCTTTCGATGCTGTCATAGCGGGCGTTCTTTGCGATCGGCAGACGCTCGATGATGATGATGGCGATACCGCCGACGATCAGCGCGATCGACACCACGGTCGGATTGAACAGCGCGGTCTTGATGGTCTTGTAGGCGAAGACGCCGATGATCGCCGCCGGCAGAAACGCCAGCAGGATGTTGATCGTGAAGGCCTGCGCCCCCTTCTCACGGAACAGCGTCGCCACGGTATGGATGAGCTTGGCGCGATAGAGCCAGCAGACCGACAGGATCGCGCCCAGCTGGATCACGATGGGGAACAGCTCGCCCGCCGGACCCTGGAAGCCCATGAAATCCTGCACCAGGATCAGATGCCCGGTGGATGAGATCGGCAGGAATTCGGTGACACCCTCGACGATGCCGAGAAGCACAGCTTGCAGCGCTGTCGTAAGATCCATGGTCACCGCTGGTTGCAAGTTTCGACTGCCGCGCATCTGCACAGAGGCGGACGCGCTTGGCAAGGGTCCGCGGGAATAAAGGCCATGCCCCGCAGAGGTTGCAGCAAATAAAAAATATCGCTGTTCGCGTGATAGTCCCCGATACACCCGTTATTCACAGCCCCTCGCGGCTTCTCGTTCACCGCCTGAGGGCATACGGTGCGCAGATGTCCGCCACAGCTCTTCGCACCACTGACGCCCAGGAAGCCACGTCGGGCCTCCTGCGGTCGCCGCCGCAAAACCTCGAGGCCGAGCGCGCCCTGCTGGGGGCGCTGCTGCTCAACAATCGCGCCTTCGAGAAGGTCGCCGACTATTTGCTGCCGGAGCATTTCAGCGACCCCGCCAACGCGCGCATCTTCACCGCGATGATGAAGCTGGTCGAACAGGGCCATCAGGCCAATCCGGTCACGTTGAAGACCTATCTGGAGCGCGATGAACTCGTGATCGCCGCCGGCGGCATGAAGTACATCGCCGGTCTGGCCAACAGCATGGTCACGGTCATCAACGCCGGCGACTACGGCAAACTGATCTATGACCTGTTCCTGCGCCGCGAGCTGATCACCATCGGCGAGGACATGGTCAACGACGCCTTCGTGGCGGATATCGACGAGACCGCGAGCACCCAGATCGAAATCTCGGAACAGCGCCTGTTCGATCTCGCGTCCAGCGGCTCGGCCGACGGCGGCCCGAAAAGTTTCGGCAGCGCCTTGAAGGAAGCCATCAGTCTGGCCGAAGCCGCGCATCGGCGCGACGGCGCCCTGGCCGGCGTGACGACCGGCCTGAAGGATATGAACGACAAACTCGGCGGCCTGCATCCGTCGGACCTGCTGATCCTCGCCGGCCGCCCGTCGATGGGCAAAACCTCGTTGGCCACCAATATCGCGTTCAACGCCGCGAAGGATTTCAAGAGCACCGACCGGCCCGAGGATCGCGGCAAACGCGTCGTGTTCTTCTCGCTCGAAATGTCGGCCGACCAGTTGGCTAACCGTATCCTGGCGGAAACCGCCAAGATCAGCAGCCACGACATCCGCACGGGCAAGCTTTCGAACGACGACTTCGACCGCCTTGTGCGCGCCTCCGCCGAGATCGCCGATCTGCCGCTCGACATCGACGACACCCCGGCGGTGACGATCTCCGCGATCCGCACCCGCTGCCGCCGCATCGCGCGTCAGAACAAGCAGGGCGGCGAAAGCGGCCTGGGCCTGATCGTGATCGACTACCTGCAGCTGATCGCGACCTCGCGGTCTGAGCGCGCCGAGAACCGCGTGCAGGAAATCTCGGCGATCACGCGTGGCCTGAAAGCCCTGGCGAAAGACCTGAAGGTTCCCGTGCTGGCGCTGTCGCAGCTGTCGCGCGCGGTCGAACAGCGCGAAGACAAACGCCCGCAGCTGGCCGACCTTCGTGAATCGGGCACCATCGAACAGGATTCGGACGTCGTCATGTTCGTGTTTCGCGAACAGTACTACCTGGAGCGTTCGGGCGAGCCGCAGCGCCGCGACAACGAAACCTCGGATCATCACCACGAGCGCATCGTGGAATGGCAACAGCGCTGCGAGCAGGCGCACAACATCGCCGAAGTCATCGTCGCCAAGCAGCGCCACGGCCCCATCGGCACCGTGCGGCTGCACTTCGAGCCGAACTTCACCCACTTCAGCGATCACATCGATACGAACTACGTACCCATGCAAATGGAGTAGCGGCTGTTTTTTGGTCACCCTCGGGCTTGACCCGAGGGTCCAGGGAAACGGCTTCGGTCGGTGCGTGTGACCCTGGGTCCTCGGGTCAAGCCCGAGGACGACATTCAGTATGGGGCTGCACGAAACCCCCAAAATGCCTTACACACCGGGCGCATGAGAGAACGCGCTGACGCCATGAATTCTGCGCCGGAAGACCGTGCCGGCGCGCTTCTGACCGTCGACCTGGCGGCCGTGGTCGAGAACTGGCGCCGGTTGAAACAGCTGGCCGGCAAGACCGACGTCGGCGCCGTGGTGAAGGCCGATGCCTACGGCCTGGGTATGGCGCCCATTGCCGGCGCTCTCCTGGCCGCCGGCTGCACCACCTTCTACGTCGCCCACCTGGATGAAGCCGTGACACTGCGGGCCGCCCTGGGCCGCACCCCGCGCATCGTCTGCATGCACGGCCCCACCTCCGGCCGCACCGAGCCGGACTTCGCCGCCCATGCCATCCTGCCCGTGCTGAGCACGCCGGATCAGATCAAGGCCTGGCGCACCTTCGCGGCCCGCAATAACCTGTTGATGGACTGCTTCGTGCAGGTCGACACCGGCATGCAGCGCCTGGGCCTGACGGAGGCCGAATTCAGCGCGCATATGAACGACCCCGAGGCGTTCGTCGGCCTGCATCCGCTGGCGCTGATGAGCCACCTGGCCTGCGCCGACAGCCCGTCGCATCCCCTGAACAAGACGCAGCTTGCGCGCTTCACCTCGGCCTTGAGCACCTTCCGCCTCAAGTTCGGCGATGCGCGCGGCTCGCTCGCCAATTCCGCCGGCCTGCTGCTCGGTGCGCCGTACCACTTCGATTTCGCCCGGCCCGGCATCGCGCTCTACGGTTCGGCGCCCCAGAACCCGGGTCCGGACGCCAAGCCCTGGCCGCTGGTCCCGGTGGTGCGGCTGGAGGCCCGAATCCTGCAGGTCCGTCGCGTTGACGCTGCCGCACCGGTCGGATACGGTGCCACCGTTCTGGCCCCGGATGGCGCGAAATTGGCAACCACATCAATAGGTTATGCCGACGGCCTGCTGCGGAGCGCGGCCAAGGCCGCTTACGGCCAGCTTGACGGCCTGCGCGTGCCCGTCATCGGCCGCATCTCCATGGACCTCACCACCTTCGACGTCAGCGCGGTTGCGGACTCCGCCGCGCGCGCCGGGGCCTTCATCGAGCTGATCGGCACCAAGCATACGGTCGACGACCTGGCGCGCGAGGCCGGCACAGTCGGCTACGAGATCCTGACCGCGCTGGGCGCGCGCTTCCACCGCCGCTACCTGCCGGCCAAACGCTGATGAACCCGCTCGCCCTCGTCGGCCATGTGGTGTTGCGCTTTCTCGGCCATGTCGGGCGGCTGACGATTTTCGCGGGGACCGCGCTGTCGCACTGCCTGCGTCCGCCGATCTACGGCCGCCTGATCGGTCACCAGATGATCGAGATCGGCTTCTACTCGCTGCCGGTCGTGGGCCTGACCGCGATCTTCTCGGGTATGGTGCTGGCGTTGCAGAGCTATACCGGCTTCGCGCGCTTCTCCGCCGAGACCGCGATCCCCAACGTCGTGGTCATTTCGCTGACACGCGAACTCGGGCCGGTGCTCGCCGGTCTGATGGTGGCGGGCCGCATCGGCGCCTCGATGGCCGCCGAGATCGGCACCATGCGCGTGACCGAACAGATCGACGCGCTCAGCACACTGTCGACCAATCCATTCAAGTATCTCGTCGTGCCGCGCTTGTTGGCGGGCCTGTTGATGCTGCCGCTGCTGGTGCTGGTCGCCGATGCGATCGGCGTGGCGGGCGGCTATGTCGTCTCGGTCTATAAGCTGGGCTTCAATCCGTCCGTCTACATCAACAGCACCTATGAAGCCGTGAAGATGCTCGACGTCGTGTCGGGCGTCGTGAAGGCGGCGGCCTTCGGGTTCATCATCGCGTTGATGGGGTGCTACAACGGCTATTACTCGAAGGGCGGCGCGCAAGGCGTGGGTGCGGCCACCACCAACGCCGTGGTCTCCGCGTCCATCGTCATCCTGATCACCAACTACGTGATCACCGAGATGTTCTTCGGCACATGACCGTCACACCAAAAATCTCCCTGCGCGGCGTCAGCAAGGCCTTCGGGCCGAAGGAGGTGCTGCGCGGTGTCGACCTGGATATCGCGCGCGGCGAGTCGGTCGTCGTGATCGGCGGATCGGGCACCGGCAAGTCGGTATTGATCAAGTCCATCCTCGGCATCATTGAAGCCGACGCCGACGCCGGCACCATCGCCATCGACGGCGTGGACGTGACCCAGATGCGCGGCAGCGAGCGCGATGCGGTGAATAAGCAGTTCGGCATGCTGTTCCAGGGGGCCGCGCTGTTCGACAGCCTGACCGTCTGGGAGAACGTGGGCTTCGGCTTACTCGCGCGCGACCGGTCCTTGAGCCGCCGCGCGGCGCGCGAACAGGCGATTGAGACGTTGGGCAAAGTCGGCCTCGCCGCCGATGTCGCCGATCTCGTGCCGTCCGAGTTGTCTGGCGGCATGCAGAAGCGCGTCGGTCTCGCGCGCGCCATCGCCGGCCAGCCGCAGATCGTGTTCTTCGACGAGCCGACCACGGGCCTCGACCCGATCATGGCGGACGTGATCAACGATCTGATCGTCGCCACCGTGAAGCATCAGGGCCTCACCGCGCTCTCGATCACGCACGATATGGCCTCGGCCCGCAAGATCGGGGATCGCATCGCCATGCTGTACGAAGGCAAGTTGATCTGGGTAGGACCCGCGCAAGACGTCGACAACAGCGGCAATGCGTTCGTCGACCAGTTCGTCAACGGTCGCGCCGAAGGGCCGATCAAGATGCAGGTGCGACGCTAGTGCCCAGCATCACCAACCCCCTCACCCCAACCCTCTCCCCGACGGGGAGAGGGAGGGACCCATCGCGGAGCGATGGGAGGGTGATGGGGTTACGACGCCCGCGTTCAGCTCCCTTCCGCACCACCGAAAATGAAAGCGGCGGGAGTCGCGATCGACGTTTAAAGTAACGCCGCCATGACCGCGGCGCGCGGGTTGCGGTCGCGAGCACGAAGGGTTTCACCTGTTATTTCCCTGAAAGAACAGGCTGGCGCGCCCGGCGCTTCCCTCGGGCGAACCATGACGCAGTGAATAGAGAGCACGTTGGCCAAAGCGACCAAGACCTTCGTCTGCCAGAACTGCGGCGCGGCCTATACGCGCTGGCAGGGCCGTTGCGATTCCTGCGGCGAGTGGAACACCATCATCGAGGAAGTCGGCAAATCCGAAGCGCTGCCGAAAGGCGTGAGCGGCGGCAAAGGCGGCCGCAAGATTGAGTTCGTCGACCTGAAGGGCGCGGTCTCGCAAGTGCCGCGCCGCCTGACCGGCATCGGCGAACTGGATCGCGTGTTTGGCGGCGGCCTTGTGGCCGGCTCCGCGATCTTGGTCGGCGGCGATCCCGGCATCGGCAAGTCCACCGTGTTGTTGCAGGCCATGGGCGCGCTGGCGAAACGCGGCGCGGCTTGCGTCTACATCACCGGCGAAGAATCCGTCGATCAGGTGCGCTTACGCGCCGGACGGTTGGATCTACGCGATGCGCCCGTGCAGCTCGCCGCCGCCACCAATGTGCGCGACGTCGTCGCCAGCCTCGACGCTGGCCCCATCCGCGATGTGGTGGTGATCGATTCCATCCAGACGATGTACGCCGACACCATCGATTCCGCGCCCGGCACGGTGACGCAGGTGCGCACCGCCGCGCACGAACTGATCCGCATCGCCAAGCATCGCGGCTTCACCCTGTTCCTGGTTGGCCACGTCACCAAGGAAGGCACGCTGGCCGGGCCGCGCGTGCTCGAACACATGGTCGACACGGTGCTCTACTTCGAGGGCGACCGCGGTCACCAATTCCGAATCTTGCGCGCGGTGAAAAACCGTTTCGGTGCAACCGACGAGATCGGCGTGTTCGCCATGACCGATACGGGCCTGTCGGAGGTCGCCAACCCGTCGGCGCTGTTCCTGGCCGAGCGGCGCGGCAATGTCAGCGGCTCATGCGTGTTCGCCGGTCTGGAAGGCTCTCGCCCTGTGCTGGTCGAGATCCAGGCCCTGGTCGCGCCTTCAGTGCTGGGCACGCCCCGGCGCGCTGCGGTGGGATGGGATTCCGGACGCCTCAATATGATCATCGCCGTGCTGGAAACCCGCTGCGGCCTTGCCCTGGGGGGGCACGACATCTATCTCAACGTCGCGGGCGGCTTGCGCATCAACGAGCCGGCCGCGGACCTTGCCGTGGCGACGGCCCTGGTATCGTCCCTGAGCGGCGAGCCCGTGCCCGCCGACGCCGTGGTGTTCGGCGAGATCGGTCTGTCGGGCGAGGTGCGCGCGGTCGCGCAGCGGGACCTGCGCCTTAAGGAAGCCGCAAAGCTGGGGTTCCGTCGGGCTTGGGTGCCGCGCCAGTCCGCCAAGAACGGCGCGAAAGGCGCGCCTGAGCCGGCCACAACGAAGGACGGGCTCTCCGTCAGGGGGATCGGGCACGTGCAGGACGTCGTGATGCAGTTCGCCGAGGCAAAGCCCCGCGCGAAGGCGGCCCCGGCACAGGCGCCCGGCGTAGGCCGCGCGGCGAGGCCTGCTTCTGACGAAACGGGGGATTGATGTCGAATCTGCCCGTCAACGGCCTCGACCTCGCCGTCGGCATCATCCTGCTGGTTTCAGCCCTGCTCGCCTTCATGCGCGGTTTCGTGCAGGAAACGCTGTCCATCGCCGCCTGGGTCGGCGCCAGTTTCGGCGCGATCTATGGCCTGAAATACGTTCAGCCGACCGCCCGCGGCATCATCCCGCTCGACTGGGCGGCGGATCTGGCCGCCATGATGGTGCTGTTCCTGGCGATTCTCCTGGTGCTCTCCATCATCATCAACCTGATCGCGCGCACCGTGCAGCGCAGCGGCTTGAACCCACTCGACCGTTCGCTGGGATTCGTCTTCGGACTCGTCCGGGGAGGGGTGATTTTGTGCGTGGCGCTCATTATCTGTGATTGGCTGGTAACACCCGACAATCGGCCGGACTGGATGCGCACCGCCAAAACCTTGCCCCTGATGGAGTCCGGCGCAGAAACCCTGAAAGGGCTGCTGCCGCGCACCTTCCAGCGCGCGAACGATGCTGCTAAAGATGCCGCCGCCAAGCTGGACGAGGCCGCCGAAACGCGTCGGACCCTCGAACGGCTGACACAGCCGATGCCCAAGGGCGCCGGTCGAGGCACGACAAAGGTTGAGACCCAGAAACCGACCGCCGACCAGATCGGCCAAAAGGTGGAAGAGCTCTTGCAAGGCACTCCTGGACAGAACGGCGCGGCGGGAACGGCTCATGAGTAGCGAACTCACGACCAACCCGTTTGAATCTTTTAGCGACGACGACGGCGACCATCTCAAAGAGGAATGCGGCGTCTTCGGCATCATCGGCGATATCGATGCCGCCGCTCATACAGGTCTGGGTCTGCATGCGCTTCAGCATCGCGGCCAGGAAGCGGCCGGTATTGTCTCCTTCGATGGCACGCAGTTCCACAGCCACCGTGGCCTGGGCCATGTCTCCGAGAACTTCAAAAGCGAAGTCGTGGAGCGCCTGACGGGTTCGATGGCCATCGGCCACACCCGCTATTCCACCACCGGCGGCACCATCCTGCGCAACGTGCAGCCTTTCTTCCATGAATTCGAGTTCGGCGGCTTCGCCATTGCCCACAACGGCAACCTGACCAACGCGATGACGCTGCGCCGCGAACTGCAAAAGCGCGGCTGCCTGTTCCAGTCCACCTCCGACACCGAAGTCGTCTCGCATCTGATCGCGGTCAGCGTGCATGGCTCGGTGGAGGAACGCCTGATCGGCGCGCTGCGCCAGATCGAGGGCGCCTATTCCTTCGTCTGCCTGACCAACAACGGCATCATCGGCGCGCGCGATCCGCTCGGCGTGCGCCCGTTGGTGCTCGGCAAGCTCGATAAGGCCTACATCCTGGCGTCGGAAACCTGCGCGCTCGACATCATCGGCGCCGAGTTCGTGCGCGACATCGAGCCGGGCGAAGTGGTGATCCTGACCGATCAGGGCATCCGCAGCGTCAAGCCGTTCCCGAAGCAGAACCCGCGCTTCTGCGTATTCGAATACATCTACTTCGCCCGCCCCGACTCCAACATGGAGGGGCACAACGTTTACGAAGTGCGCAAAGCCATCGGCGCGCAGCTCGCTATCGAAAGCCCGGTCGACTGCGACGTCGTCGTGCCCGTGCCGGACTCCGGCGTGCCGGCCGCGTTGGGCTTCGCCGCCCAGGCCGGCAAGCCGTTCGAGCTTGGCATCATCCGCAATCACTACGTCGGCCGCACGTTTATACAGCCGACCGACAAGACCCGTCACCTGGGCGTGAAGCGCAAGCACAACCCCAACAAGGGCGTTCTCGACGGCAAGCGCGTCGTGCTGGTGGACGATTCCATCGTGCGCGGCACCACCTCGACCAAGATCGTCGACATGGTCCGCCAGGCCGGCGCGAAGGAAGTGCACATGCGCATCTCCTCGCCGCCAACGGCGCATCCCTGCTTCTTTGGCATCGACACGCCGTCTTACGACAAGTTGCTGGCCGCCCAGCACGATCTGGCCGGCATGGCCAAGCTGCTCGGCGTCGATAGCCTCGCGTTCATCTCGGTCGATGGCTTGTACAAGGCCGCCGGCGAGGCCAATCGCAACGCGGAGCGTCCGCAGTTCTGCGACGCCTGCTTCACCGGCGACTATCCGCTGCCGCTGACCGATCAGAAAGCGGGCTCCGCGCCCAAGCAGCTGTCGTTGCTCAAGGAAGAAGTGGCGTAGTCGATGTCTGACGGCGCCCTCGCAGGCCGTATCGCCCTGATCACCGGCGCCTCGCGCGGCATTGGCCGTGCGGTGGCCTTGCGCTTCGCCCAGGAAGGCGCGCACGTCATCCTGCTCGCGCGCACCCAAGGCGGTCTGGAAGAACTCGACGACGAGATCAAGAAGGCGACCGGCAAGCCGGCGACCCTGATCGTCGAGAACATCACCGAATACGACAAGCTCGACCAGGTGGGCGCCGCGCTGTTCCAGCGCTATGGCAAGCTCGACATCCTGGTGGGCAACGCCGCCGTGCTCGGCCAGCTGTCGCCGATCCCGCACTACACCCCGAAGATGTGGGAAAACGTTTTCGCGGTGAACGTGACGGCGAACTTCCGCCTAATCCGCAGCCTCGATCCGCTGTTGCGCGCCTCCGATGCGGGGCGGGCGATGTTCGTCACCTCAGGCGTGGCGCGCCAAGCGCGGATGTATTGGGGACCTTACGCGGCGTCCAAGGCGGCGCTCGAGAACATGGTGCAGGCCTACGCGGCCGAGACCGCGCACACCAATCTGAAAGTGAACCTGATCGATCCCGGCAAGGTGCGCACCAAGATGCGCCTTCAGGCTTATCCCGGCGACAAGCCGGAAGACCTGCCCGCGCCGGAGACGGTCACAGATATCTTCGTGAAAGCGGCCTCGCCCGCGTTCGCCGAGACCGGGCAGACGCTGAAGCCCTAATCCAGATACCACTCGCGCAAACGCGCGCGGTCGTCGTCGGTGACTTTCAACGCATCGCGCAGATAGGCATCGACCGATCCCGACACGCGGATCATGGCGTCGATGGACGCCTGCAGCGAATCCTCGCGCACGCCGAGGATGCGGATGAACCGCGCTTCGTCGGCCTCGCTGACCGCGTGATACTTTCGCGCGATCGTCAGCAGCTCCGCCCGCAAGCGCGGGCAGCTGTTGGAGATCATGTAGTCGGCCATGATCGCATCCGCTGGCACGCCCAACGCCGAGAGAATCAGCGTCGCGCCGACGCCGGTGCGATCTTTGCCCGCCGTGCAGTGGATCAGCAGGCCCCGGCCGTCGGCCTGCCCCAGACGCGCGAACAGCCGCGCGTATTCGTCCGCGTGATCGGTCACGAACTCTTCGTAGATGACGGCCTGACTGCGGCAGATGTCGTCGTCGGTGAGCGTCCCAGCCGCGAGATCGCTCAAAAGCTCGCCGAGGCGGCGCGCGGACTTCGGCCAGATGTTGAGGCGCATGCCCTGCGCATGCAGCGCGGCCGGCACCTTGGACACCAGCTTCTCCGCCTCACGGTCGGAGCGGAAATCGCAGATGAGTCCGATATCGAGGGCTTCAAGAAGCGCCTGGTCGTTGGCGCTGAGTTTCGACAGATGCCCGCAGCGGAACAACTTGCGCGTCTTCACCTGGCGTCCGTCGGCCCCGGTATGACCGCCAAGATCGCGGAAATTCACGGCGCCTTCGAACGCAAGCGTGCTCATGTTGATCCTAATCGTCGGTGAAGGGGTTCCTTGGCTTGCGCAAGGTGATGCGGATCGGCACCCCGTTCAGATCGAAAGTCTCGCGCAGTCCGTTGGTCAGGTAGCGCTGATAAGCATCCGGCAGATCGGCGGCGCGGCTGGAGAAGATCACGAAGGTCGGCGGCCGCGTCTTCACCTGCGACATGAACCGCAGCTTGATCCGCTGCTTGTGCACCGACAGCGGCGGCGGATGCGCCTGGGTCATGTGCGCCAGCCAGCGATTGAGCGCGCCGGTCGACACATGGGTGTTCCACACGCGGTGAATCTTGAACACCGCTTCCATCATCGCGTCGACGCGCTGGCCGTTCTTGGCCGACAGCGTGACCAGCGGCACCCCGCGCGCCTGCGCGAGCGAGCTGGCGAGGCGGTCTTCCATCTCGCGCTGAACTTTCGTCCGGTCCTTCACGAGGTCCCACTTGTTGACCGCGATGACCAGCGCACGCCCTTCGTCGATGACATGGCGCGCGAGCGTGAGTTCCTGATTGTCGAGCGGCGATTCCGCGTCGACCATCAGCACGACTACCTCGGCCATGCGGATGGCCTCGAAGGTCTCGCCGACGGAAAGCTTCTCGACCGCGTCGGTGATCTTGGCGCGTCGGCGCACACCGGCCGTATCGACCAACCGAATGGCGCGATCCTTGTAGCGCCAGTCGATCTGGATGGCGTCGCGGGTGACGCCGGGCTCCGGCCCGGTCAACACGCGGTCCTCGCCCAGCAGGCGATTCACCAACGTGGACTTGCCGGTGTTCGGGCGACCGATGATCGCCAGCTGCAGCGGACGATTGGGATCGTCGACCGGCATTTCGACCGCGGGAATCTCTTCCGCGTCATCGTCGTCTTCCGACGGCGGCGCGAAGCGGGCAATGGCCGCGTAAAGCGCTTCCATGCCCAGACCGTGTTCGGCGGCGATGGCGATCGCATCGCCGAGACCGAGGCGATAGGCATCGTAAAGCGCGGCTTCGCTGCCCTTGCCTTCGGTCTTGTTGGCGACCAGCAGCACGGGTGTGCGGCTTTTGCGCAGGAGATCGGCGAAATGTTCGTCCATCGGCGTGATGCCCGCACGGGCATCGACCAGCATCAGGGCGACGTCGGCATCGGCCACGGCGCGCTCGGTCTGCTTGCGCATCCGGCCCTCAAGCGTCTCCACGCCCGCATCCTCGTAGCCGGCGGTGTCGATCACCTTGAAGGCAAGATTGCCGATCTGGCCGTCGCCTTCGCGGCGGTCGCGGGTCACCCCGGGCCGGTCGTGGACCAAGGCCACGCGCTTGCCAATGAGACGATTGAACAGCGTCGACTTGCCAACGTTCGGCCTGCCGACGATGGCAAGGGTCAAACCCGTTGAAACGACTTTCGTGCGCGAACGCCGCGCCATGATGAAATCCTTCGACCTGAACGCCCCTGGTGGGAGCGGCGCTTAACGGTACGCGGCCAGGTCGCCCTTGTCGTTGAGCAGGTACATGGTCGAATTTGCGAACACCGGGGCGAGCATCGCCGATGACGCAAGCTTGAGGCGCGACAGCACGTCGCCCGTGTACGGCGAAACCGCCAGCGCTTCTTCATGAGAGCCGACGACGATCAGGCGGTCGGACGCGAGCGCCGGACCAGCCCACACGATGCGGCCCTTCTTGTCCTTCTCGTTCTCGAAGCGCTGCAACTGCGTCACCCACAGGATGCGGCCCGAGCGCAGATCCACGCAGACCAGTTCGGAATCGAGCGTGATGACGAACAGGAAATCGCCCGCGATCCACGGCTCATAGGTGCCCGCGACCGGGGCTTCCCACACGCGCTGACCGGTGCGCAGGTCGAACCCAACCAAGATGCCCGAGTGACCGACGGCATAAACACGGCCACGGTCGATGGCCGGACGCGCGGCGATGTCGGGCAGGCTGGCCGCGGCTTCCGTGCGGCGGAAGGCCACCACGGTTTCGTTCCACAGGGCCGAGCCGTTGTCGACGCGCAGCGCGGAGAGTTCGCCGTTGGTGAACGGCGCGATCACCACGCCGCCGTCGACGGCGGGCGCGGCGCCGCCGAGCAGCACCGTCGGCGCGGAGGCGCCGGAATACGTCCACAGCTTTTTGCCGGTCGTCGTCGCGTGCGCGATGACCTGGTTCTCGAGCGTGATCGCGAACACGCGTCCGCCGTTGACCGTCGGCGCCGAGTGGATCGGCGCTTCGGCGTCGGCGCGCCAAATGACTTTGCCGGTGCCGGCGTCGAGCGCGACGACCTGCGCGAACCCGCCGGTGGCGAACAGGCGACCGTCCTCGAACGCGATGCCGCCGCCCAGGAACGAGCCGTCGTCTTCATGCTTGGGCGCGGTCTTGGTCGACCAGATGCGCTTGCCGGTATTGGCATCGAAGGCTTCGACGATGGACTTGGCGTTGATCGTGAACACGCGGCCGTTGGCGACAATCGGCGCCGCGAGATTGCGGTTACGCTTGCCCGACGCGAAGCCGATGTTGGAACGCCATGCCAGCTTCGGCGAGGGGCCGATCACCATGTGATGCATCGCGTGGTGCGACAGGCCGCCGGCTTGCGGCCAGGTATCGGTGTCTTCCGGGCGCGGCAGGACAATCGGCGTATCGACCGCTTGAATGTCGGGGCGCAGCTCGCGTTCGAGCGCCAGCACCGAGATGCGCGTGCCGGGCAGCTTCTGTTTGTTCTTGTCGCCCGAGAACATGCCGAACAGGCCGCCACCGCAGGCGCTGAGGCCACCCGCGGCAAGCGAGGCGCCGATAGCCTTCAAGGCGGCGCGGCGAAGGTTGGGAGAAGTCATATACGGCCTGTCTGTACGAGCGCGATCAAGGCTTGGACGCGGGCGCGGCGGGAGCCGCGGCCGGTGCCGGTGCGTTTGCCGGTGCGTTTGTCGATGCGGCGGGCGCTGCGGCTGCCGGCACGGCGGCTGCGGCCGGAGCTGCGGATTTAGGAATCTCGGCGCCTGACTTATAGAACGCCGCCAGGTCTTCTGCGCGCTGGCGCATTTCCGGCGGCGTGGTCGCATCGTTCGCCAACTGCTCGGCGAGCTGAGCGGCGCGCGCGCGATCCCCGGCCTTACCGGCCAACACCGCCGACAACTCGGTCGCGATATTGTGGAACGGATTGGCAGGACCGGTGAGCGGGCTGAGCATCGGTTCCAGCGACTTCGGATCGGCCGTGTCCATCGTGTGCACGACCACGAGGACGTTGGCGAGATCGCGGAACACTTGATCTGCCTTGGTGTCGGCGGCGATCGATTTGTAGATCGCGACCGCGCCGTCGGTGTCGTTCTTCTTCAACAGCAATGCCGCGCGGTCGAGCGAGGCGAGCGTGGCGTAGCCTTCACCACGCGACTTGGCGATGTCCGCGAAGATCGCGAGCGCATCGTCCGTCTTGCCTTGGGCAACGGCGGCCTGGCCTTCGTCATAACGAGACGCGAGTTCGAGGCGCTGCTCGGCCGCGTGCTGACGCCAGAGCTCGAAGCCGGCGACGCCGAGGAACAGCACCGTGGCCGCGACCATGATGGTCTTGCCGTAGCGCTCCCAGATTTTCGCCAGTTCTTCCTCGCGGAGATCGGACTCGATCTCCGACATCAAGCCTTCGAGCTCGTCGTCTCGCTCGGGCTTGCCGTCCTTGCCCATCTTGGTGCCGGGCTTGGTCCCAGATTTGGCCCCAGCCTTGGCCCCAGGTACGGGGGGAAGAATCTCCTGGGGCGCCGGAGAGGCGGCGTCCTTGGTCTTGCTCACCCGCGAATTCCTTTACTTCTCTGCGAGGGTCCCCGCGGGAGCTGCGCTCGGGGGACCGACCGCACACGCGTCGGAGACGCGGGCCGATCGCGGCCGGGTCAAAACGTGCCCGAACATAATGAGTTGACCCCGGTAAGGCAATTCCGCCGGCGCCTGGGACCTCAGGGAAACGGTCGCTGGCGCAAGGGTTTCGGCGGCCGGGGTAAGGAATTGGTAACCGGGGGGCGGTTGAATAGGTTAATTCACCCCCCGTGCCTCTTGGAGAGCATCCGTGGCGCTTCGATCCCTGGCCATCGCTTTCGTGAGCGTGACCGCCCTGGCAAGCCTGTCCGCTTGCGGCGGCGACCCCGCGCCCGTTTACGCCCAGGCCTTCGGATACCGTTGCGACGACCACCAATCGCGCGCGGCCCGTAGCGCCTGCCAGAAATCGATCGATCCCGGTGGGGCCAAGGTCAGCCGGTACTGCTATCGCACCCTGGCCGGGCCGAACTGCTTCGACCGGCCCGATCCGGACAGCAAGAATCAGGCGCTCGGCTCGTCCGGCTACTAAGCCTGGCTTCGCGACCGGGCGCGTGATCCCCCGCCCCTTGATCTCAAAGCATGTGTCATGAAAAGATCGCGCATGCGCCGCGTTCCCGCAAATCAGGCCTGATGTCCGGGGTCGTCAGATTCCCGGACCCCAACGGCAGGGCCAAGGCCCTGCACTTCACGCGCGCTGAACTCACCCGCCTGCTGAACCTCTATACCAAGCGCGTCATGACCGGCGAATGGCGTGACTACGCCCTGAGTTTCGCCCCGGGCACGGCCAGCTTCTTCGTGTTCCGGCACACGCACGAGAACCCCTTGTTCGTGATCTCTAAAGTGGACCCCCGCGGCCGAAATAAGGGGCGCCAGGGACGTTACGTGGTCACCAGCCGTCAGCAAAAGCTGAGCCAAGGCCATGATTTAGACGACGTACTGTCTATTTTCGACAAGCCGCTGCGGCTGGTCGTCCGCTAATCAATCGTTTGCTATGTTTATATTCTGATCGTCGCTAGGGCGCACGGTCCGGCACGCCGCATGTCCTAACGCCTTGTAAATACGTAGGCATGCAACGCCCGCACGCCTGCCTTGCGGTCTTATCGCGTTGCAGCATGAACAGGGTGAGCTATGTATCTCCCAACGGCGGCACGGTGCAGCCAAGCATTAAAGGAAAGTTAACTATGGAAAAGTCCATCAATCTTCTCGACGGCACGATCGTTCTTCTTCTCGGCATCGTTGGCTTCGCGATCCTCTCCACGATCACCAACTTCGCCTAACCATCGGCGTTCTTTCTAAATAGCTTGCTATTTTAACCCGCCCGTATGGGCCGGTTTGCTTTTGGGGCTGCCGCTTAGCCCGCCACGTTCAGGATCAGCTTGCCGATATGCTGGCTCGATTCGAGCCGGCGATGCGCCTCGGCTGCGGCAGCCAGCGGATAGGTTCGGTCGATCACGGGCTTGATCTTGCCGGCCGCCAGCAACGGCCAGGCACCCGCCTCGACCGCGGCGACCAGCTCCGTTTTCCGCGCCACGCTCTGCCCGCGCAGCGACAAGCCGGTGATCGTGAGCCGGCGGAACATCACATCCAGCACATTGAAGCTGCCCTCGAAGGTGCCCTTCATCGCGCTGATGAACACCAGGCGGCCGTCGTCGGCGAGCAGCGACAGGTTCCGGGCGACGTAATCGCCGGCGACCATGTCGATGATGACGTCGACCCCGCGCCCTTGCGTCGCGGCCTTCACGACCGCGACAAAATCCTCCGCGCGATAGTCAATGGCGCGCGTCGCACCCAGCTGCTCGCAGGCGCGGCATTTCTCCGCACTGCCCGCCGTCGCGAAGATCTGGCCGGCGCCCAGCGCGCGCGCCAGCATGATCGCCGTCGTGCCGATGCCGCTGGAGCCGCCGTGGATCAAGACCGATTCGCCCGGCGCGAGCCGACCATGATCGTACAGCGCGGCCCAGTCGGTGCAGAAGGTCTCGGGCAACGCAGCCGCTTGGATCATGTCGAGGCCGGCCGGTCGCGGCAGAACCTGGCCTTCAGGCACGGCGACGTATTCAGCGTAGCCGCCGCCGATCACCAGCGCGCAAACGGCATCGCCTTCCTTGAAGCGCCCGGCACCGGCGCCCAGCCCCGCGACCGTGCCCGCGACTTCGACGCCGGGAATGTCCTTCGGCCCCGTCGGTGGCGAATAGCGCCCCGCGCGCTGCAGCACATCGACGCGGTTTACACCGGCCGCCGCAACACGGATCAGGACTTCACCCGGGTTCGGTATAGGACGTGGACGTTCGACAAGGCGCAGCACGTCGGCGTCGCCGGGCGCGGTGATGACGATCGCACGCATGGATGTCATGCAAAGCCCTTACTTGGTCGCGCCGGTCAGGAACATGCTCCCGCCGCTGCGCATCAGCTTGGGATCGACACCGGTGGCACGAACCAGTTGGCTGGGCGCGCGGTCGCGGAAGCAGGCCGCGGCGTCGAAGCCGGCTTCGGCATACATCCGTTCGAGCGGCAGATCGTAGGCGACCTCCATGAACGGCTCGTTATTGCAGGTGATGTCCCAATCGCGCAGCGACGCGACGTAAGGGTCGAGTTCGTCGTATTGCGGCGCATCGGAGTGGAACATCACGCCGCCTTTACGCAGCAGACGGAAGCATTCCGCGAAGATGCGCGGCAAGGCCTTGCGCGACGTTTCGTGCAGCAGGATGCGCGAGAACACGAGATCGAAAGACCCATCTTCGAAATTCGTCTGCTCCGCGTTCTGCTGCACAAAATGCGCCGGGACCCCGAGCCCCTCGGCACGCGCGTGCGCATAGCGCAGGCACGGCGCGGCGACATCGATGCCGACGACCTCGGCCTCTGGAAACGCTGCCTTGAACGGCAGCAACGAATGGCCGACGGAGCAGCCGATCTCAAGAATGCGCTTTGGCTTCAGCTGCGGAAATTTGTCCATGACCCAGGCCGCGAGGCTGTTGCCGGGATCGTCGTTGAGGCGTCCTTGCGCGCCCATGCGGTTCAGCGTCATCTGCCGATCGAAGATCGCGCCGGCGGCGATATCGTCGGTCCGCCGCTCGGTGTGATAGCCGCCCTCCAGAAGATGAATGTCGCCGGCGATGTAGTTGGGGACCGTCACGGCGGGATCGAGCGTCAGCGTGCCGCCGCATGTTCCGTTCAGGCTCTCCGCACGCCGCATGAGGTCGGGCATCTGGTCGCCGACCACCTTGGTCGCGATCTCATAGCTGGTGCGTTGGCTGCGCGTACGCAGCGCGTACCACCAGGCGTTGGCGGGATGCGCGCGCATGGCCCCGGCGATCTCGCGTCGTGTGGGCGCGTGACCCAGCGTTTCACTGAGGGCCGGGCGCACGCTGCGTTCGTACACGTCGCGAATTCTTGGCCGGTGCTCGGCTTCGAGGAACATCGTGAGGGAGCGATTGAACAGCTCGCGCGCAAGGTCGTCGTGCGCCGCCTTGGCGAGCATGGGATGGGTTACTTCGTAGAAAGTTGCGGTCATGGCCTGCCCCTCTCATGTCACCCATCATCGCGCGCCGCCGCGGCGCCTGTAAAGAAATCCGACGCCGCAGCCCGACGCTACACGCGTTGAAACATCGACGAATTCGGCAATCGCGAAAGTGTCGCCCCCTTCGCTCTTTACAGTTGCGCGCGCGCCGCCCCTGCACATCGCCAGAAATTATGCCGCTGCGAGACCTTGGCCCGCTTCTTGCTGTGGTTGAAGCAACCGTCGTTCTGAGAACCGTTGGATTCCCGCGGGACGGTCGTGGTTTTTAATTCTTGCGAATGGATACCGTCATGGATGAGACAGCACTGATCAGACGCGCTGCGGAAGTCGAGTGGATGGCTTCGGATGCGCGCAATGCAAAGCTCAAGCCTTACATCCTCGAGATCGCACGCACCTATCGTCGTCTGGCGAGAATGGAACGTCGCCTGCGCCCGGGCATGGCCGACGTCACGATCGTGCCCATGACCCCGTCCGTCAGCTTCGACGCCTAGCGACGACCGGCCTTGGCGCAAGCGGCGGGTTCATCCCCGCCGCGCGCCGGATCAACCCACGGCGCTAGAGCGACAGATCGCGGCCGCGCATCTCGGGCAGGAAGACGATCGTCGAGAGGATGGCGATAGCGATCATGATCTCGGCATACCAGAGCCCGAAGTAGATATCGCCCGTGGCCGCCACCATCGCGTAGGAGGCCGCCGGCAAGAAGCCGCCGACCCAACCCGTGCCGATATGGTAGGGCAACGACAGCGCGGTGTACCGCGTGCGGATCGGGAAGAACTCGACCAGCGCCGCGGGCTGCGGGCCGTAGAGCGCGCAAGCCCCGACCACGAACACCATCATCACGAAGAATACGCCGACCATGTTCGGCGCCTCCGCACGATCCGGATAGCCGGCGGCTGTCAGCGCTTGCTTGATCTCACGCTCGACCTTGGCGCGTGCGGCTTTCAGCTCGTCGCCCGCCAGCGCGCCGCCTTCAATGGATTGCACCGTGACCGTACCGACGTTCACCGAAGCGAGCGTGCCGGCGGGCGCGGCGACATTGCTGTAAGGTACCCCGCCGTTGGTCAGCACCGTCTTGGCGATGTCGCAGGAGCTGGTGAATTGCGCCTTGCCGACCGGATCGAACTGCACCGAGCAGGCCGCCGGATCGGCGGTGACGACCACGGCGGCACTTTCCGTCGCGCTGGACAGCGCCGGGTTGGCGAAACGCGTGATCAGGTGGAAGCCGGGGAACAGCGTGATCAGCACGAGGATCATGCCGGCCAGCATCACCGGCTTGCGCCCGATGCGGTCCGACAGCCAGCCGAAGAACAGATACAGCGGCGCGGAGATCGCCACGATCACCAGCATCAGCCCGTTCACGGCCTGCGGCGAGACCTTAATGATCTTCTCAATGAAGAATTGCGCGTAGAAGAACGTGAGGTACCAGATCGCGCCTTGCGCAATCATGATTGCCATCAGCGCGATGACGACGCGTTTCAGGCTTTCGGGCTCGGCGAAGGCTTCGCGATATGGCGCGGTGGTCAAACCGCCCTTGGCGCGCAGCTTGGCGAAGGCCGGGCTTTCCTTGAGCTTCAAGCGGATCCAGATCGAGAACGCGACCAGCACCGCCGACAACAGGAACGGCACACGCCAGCCCCAGGCGTTGAAGGTTTCCTCGCCCATCGCCAGACGGGTGAGCAGCGTGACGATCAAAGCGCCGCCGAGCCCCATTGCAGCGGACGCGCCAAGCCAGCTGGCCAACAGGCCGCGCCGCTCGACCGGCGCGTGCTCCGCCACATAGATCGAAGCGCCGCCCCATTCGCCGCCAAGGGCGAGGCCCTGTAACAGACGCAGGCAGATGAACATGATCGGCGAGGCGACGCCGATTTGGGCATAGGTGGGCAGCAGACCGACCGCGAAGGTCGCCACCCCCATCAGGCTGATGGTGATGAGGAACGTGGCCTTACGGCCCACGATATCGCCGACGCGGCCGAACAGCAGCGCGCCGAAGGGGCGGAAGGCAAACCCGGCCGCGAACGACAGCAACGCGAAGACGTAAGCCGCGGTGTCGTTCAGGCCGGCGAAGAACGTGCGCGAAATGATGGTGGCCAGTGGCACGAACAGGAAGAAGTCGTACCACTCAAAGGTCGTGCCCGCGGCCGAGGCGAACACCACGCGGGTCAGGCTCTGCTTGCCGGGCGCGTCCTCCTCGAGATGATCGAGTTCCTTGGACACGGTCTCGGAAATGCTGGACGTCATACGCGAAGAATTCCCCCGTTCGCGGCCTCCGGGCCCTTACAGGACCCGGCCTCCCCCCGCGCCATTATCGCTGGGGGCTGCACCTTGCCACAACCGGGAATCGGCCGCGCGCCTCAAAGTGCGTTCCAGCGGACAGTTGATGTTTGCACCCACCGCGCGGATCGGACTACACCCGAGGGAACGACAATCTCCGGGAGTATCGGTTTTGGGACGCATCATTCCGCCGCTTGCCAGCTACTTCAACACGTCGACACAGACCGCGACCGAGAACCTGGCGTCGGTCGAGGGCGGGCCGGGCATGACCGGCGTCAGCGTGAAGGTCATGCAGGTCGGCGAGGACATCCTGGTGCTGGAAGTCTTCCGCAAGAAGGGCGCGGTCGATCCGCTGCACCGCCACGACGATCACGAATCCTGCGGCTATCTGATCACCGGCAAAATGCGTCTGATCATCGGCGGCGAGGAATTCATCGCCGGGCCGGGCACGTCCTGGCGGCACCCCCGTGGCGTGGATCACTTCAGCGAGGCGCTGGAGGATTGCTATCAGATCGAGATCAAGTCGCCGCCCTGCAAGACCTGGAAAAGCGACTGACGTGGCCACCTGGCGCGACAAACGCGAGCACCCGCTTTCGCGCGACGCGTTACGCGCGTTGCTCGAAAACGAGATTCCGGCGATCCGCATCCGCGACTTCGCTACCGCGGACGAATGCGCGTCCTTCGCCGCAGCCATGCGCGGCGGCAACATCCGCAGCTACGGCGTCGACCGCGAGATCGGCTACATCGGCATGGCGCAATACGAATTTCGCTGGGGCAAGGACAAGCGCGATTATTTTGCCGCCGTGCCGAAAGCCTTTGCCGACCAGCGCGCGGTGTTCGCGCGATCCTTCGACCCCATGACGCGCTTCATCGACACGTTGCAAGGCGTGTGGCCGGCGCCCATCGGCCTGGCCCAGGATGAATACGGCCCCTATTTCGCGGGCATCATCCGCTTCGCCACCGGCGGCATCGATCTGCATGCGGACTATGCGCCGTTCAACATGCCGGGTTACGCGGTCGCCGATATCACCAGCCAGCTGGCGTGGAACCTGTTCGTGGAAGCGCCCGCCACCGGCGGCGTCACAACCGTTCACCACAGCCCTTGGACCCCGGCGATGCGCGACGACACCCCGCCCAAAAGTTATGGCCTGCCGCGCGAGGACGTCGCGGGCGCCGAGACGTTCGATTACTGCGCCGTCGCCGGCGATGTCGTGATCTTCAACAGCCGCAATCAGCACGAAGTCTCGCCCGGCGGTGGTGGAGACGCGCGCGGCCGCTTGCAGATCGGCTCCTTCGTCGGCCGCCAGAGGGACGATGCGCTGGTGTTGTTCGCATAAGGACGATTGACCGCGTTGCCGGTGGCCCGGTTTCAGCTGACCGCCCGGCGGTCAGACATCAAGACCTCATTCCCGGAGGGGCGCGGCGGTCTACGATCCAATTTGTAGGCTGCCGCATCCGAGCGAATTCTAGGCGTTGCCCTGGATTTCTCGCGTGTCCTCGCGGCATGATGCCTCACCGCCGGCGGGGAGCGGATCAAACATGAAGCTTCAAGAACACCGCGGCCTGATCGTCATCACGATCGCCCTGATCGTCCTTTCGGCGCTCGCCCTCACCTACACCCTGGCGCGCCTGCGCGAGAATTTCACCTGGGTGGAGCACACCAATACCGTCATTCGCACGCTGAACGGCAGCAGCCGGGCGATGCTCTCCGCTGAGTCCAACGAGCGCGGTTATCTCCTGACCGGCGATCAAAGCTATCTCGATGGCTACAAACAGGCGCGCGACAACGCGCTGCGCCTCGTCGAACGCATGGAACGCCTCGTCATCGACAATCCTGAACAGGCGGAACGGCTGAAGGCCCTGCGCCCGGACATCATGGCCCGCATCGCAGAGTTCGATGACTCGGTTGCGCTGGGACCGCCATCCCTCGCCCTGGCGCTTGAGCGGCTCAGCGTGGCGCGGACACGCCAACTGACGCAACGCGTGGAGGAAAAGTTCGACGATATGCGCGAACTCGAATTGCTTTTGCTGGCCGAGCGGCAGACGCGGGTGAACCGCAGCACGCTTCAGGTGGCGATCCTGACGGCCTGCATGGGCGTTCTCGGGGTGATCAGCGCCGGCATCGGCGCGACCCTTTCGGCACGCCAGCGATCGCTTGCCGCACTGCAATCCGCCAATGACGCCCTCGCCGCGAGCGAGAGCGGTTTGAAGGAACGGCAAGCGCATCTCACCGCCATCCTCGCGACCGTCCCGGACGCGATGGTCACGATCGACGAGAACGGGCGGATCGGGTCATTCAGCGCGGCGGCAGAGCGTCTGTTCAAATATGCGCAAAGCGAGGTCATCGGTCAGAATGTGAGCATCTTGGTGCCGGCGCCTTCTGACGACGAGGACGGTTCATCGCTGACGCGCTATATCACCAGCAACGCGCCGGATAGCATCGGAACGGGGCGGATGATGACCGGCGCCCGCAAGGACGGCACGACCTTCCCCATGGAACTTTCCGTCGGGCAGATCAACCTGGCGGGGCGCCGCGAATTCGTCGGCTTTGTCCGCGACCTGACGGAGCGGCACGACCGCGAGCGCAAGGTCCACGATATTCAGGGCGAGCTGTTCCGCGTGTCGCGCCTGAGCACCATGGGCGAAATGGCCGGCGCATTGGCGCACGAGCTGAATCAGCCGTTGGCAGCGGTGTCCAACTACATCAATGCCGCGCGGCGTAGTTTGGATCGGCTGGACGACGACGCGACGAAGCCCGTGCGTGACATCATCGGCAAGGCAGCCGATCAAGTTTTACTTGCCGGCAGCGTGATCCAGCGTTTGCGCGAGTTCATCTCGCGCGGCCAGACCGAGCGCCAGATCGTCACCTTGCGCCAGATGGTCGAGGAGTCTGTGGGTCTGGCATTCCTCGCGGTCAAGGACCGCACCGTTCAACTGGCGATGGAGTTCGATCCGGCCGTCGACAGAGTGCTGGTGGACAAGATACAGATCCAGCAGGTCCTGCTGAATCTGATCCGGAACGCGATCGAAGCCATGCAAACCACGGAGCGCGCCTTGCGCGTCACGACCCGGCCCGCACAGAACGATATGGTGCGGGTGGAGGTCGCCGACCGCGGCACGGGCATTTCGCCCGAGATGGCGACGCGCCTGTTCGAACCCTTCGCCACGTCGAAATCGACCGGCATGGGCATCGGTCTCTCGATCTCGCGTACCATCATCGAATCCCATGGCGGCAATATCGATGTCGCCCCCAATCCTGGCGGCGGTACGATCTTCCGCTTCACCCTGCCGGTTGCCCCGGCCGAAACCTTGGAGCCCGCCCGTGCCGGCTGACAGACGACTTGCGATCATCACCGGCGGTGCGTCCGGGATCGGGCGCGCCACCGCCGACATGCTCGCGCAAGAAGGCTATTACCTCGTGCTCATCGACCGCGCCGGCGCGGAAGAGGCCGCCGCGGGTTTCCCCGGCCAGGCCGAGGGTGTGTCGCTGGACATCGAAGACGTCGCCGTCGTCCGTCAAACCATGGCGGACATCGCCACGCGTCATGTGGCGGTGGATGCGGTGGTCTGTTGCGCCGGCATTTCCGGCCGGGGCAAGCCATTCGCCGAGGTCGATGAGGCCGACTTTGACGCCATGATGGACATCCATGTGCGCGGGCACTTCTTCCTGATCCAATCCTTGCTCAAGACATTCGAATCCGGCGCGGCGATCGTACTGGTGTCGTCCAGCTACGCTCGCATCGGCCACGTCGGCATGCCGCACTACGCCGCCGCCAAAGGCGCGCTTCTGGCGCTGACGAAATCTCTGGCCGCTGAACTCGGCCCCTCCGGCGTGCGCGTGAACGCGGTCACACCCGGCCTGGTCCGCACACCCATGACCGAGAAAAGCGCCGAGTTCGTGCCCGGCCTGTTCGAGAACATGATCGAGCACACGCCGCTGCGCCGTCTCGCCGCGCCCGCCGAGATTGCGGCCACCATCGCCTATTTGCTGTCGCCCGCCGCCAGCGCGATGACCGGTCAGGCCTTGAGCCCCTCCGCCGGATTCGTCATGGCGGACTAAGAGTCCGCCCCGCTCCATCACCAAAACCCCCCGAAATCCTTCGCTAAATCGGCGCCGCTTGACAGGCAACCATTTGGTTGCATATTAGACCGCATGAACGATGACGCTGTTTTTCGTGCCCTTGCCGACGCCAGCCGTCGGCTGCTGCTCGACCGGCTGCATCGTCAGAACGGACAGACGTTGAGCGACCTCTGCGATGGGTTGGACATGACGCGCCAAGCGGTGACCAAGCATCTGACGATCCTGGAAGCGGCGAACCTGGTGTCGTCGCGCAAAGAGGGCCGCGAGAAGCTGCACTTCATCAACCCGGTGCCGATCAACGCCATCGCCGAACGCTGGATCGCCAAGTTCGAGCAACAGCGGCTCACAGCGCTATCCGCACTCAAGGAACACCTCGAGACGACGCCCCCCTCCCGCAAAAAGAAGAAGGACTGACATCATGGCCGGCAGCCAATTCGTCTATGTGACTTTCATCCGCACGACCCCGCAGCGTTTGTGGGACGCCCTCACCGACACCAAGGCCCCGATGGATTATTGGTTCGGCTGCCGTCAGGAGTCCGATTGGAAGGTGGGATCGCGCTGGACGCTGACCATGTCCGACGGCCGCATCGCCGACACCGGCACGATCCTGGAGATCGAGCCCAACAAGCGTGCAGTGATCGAGTGGCACAATCAGTTCAAGCCGGAATACACGGCGGAAGGACCCGCACGCTGCGTTTACGAACTCGAGCAGATGGCTGATGTGGTGAAACTCACCATCACCCACACCCATCCGCGCGAGAACGCAAAGTACATCGAGGCTGTCTCCGGCGGCTGGCCGAAAATCCTGTCGAACCTCAAGTCGCTGCTGGAAAGCGGCGCGATCATCCTCAAGCCCGCCGCCTGACGCTTCGCGACTACGCCGCGTTGTAGGCTTTCTCCAACGCGGCGATGTCGATCTTCACCATCCCCATCAGCGCGGTCATCGCCGCCGCCGCTTTCTTGCGATTCGGATCGCGCATCATGTCGCCGATCTTCGGCGTGACAATCTGCCAGCAGACGCCATAGCGGTCCTTCAGCCAGCCGCATTGCTCGGCCTGGCCGCCGGTGACCAGCGCATCCCAGGTGCGATCGATCTCCGTCTGGTCATCGCACATGACCATGAACGAGATCGCGTGATTGAAGGGATCGAGCGGCCCGGCGCCTATCGCCATGAACGACTGGCCGGCCAGCGTGAACTCCACCACCTTCACCGATTCCGCCGGGCCGCTGGGCGTCTCGGTCGGGATCGCTGTGACGGCATCCACGCGCGAATCCGGGAAGATGCCTGCGTAAAAGCGCGCGGCTTCCTCGGCATTGTCGACATACCAAAGATGCGGAACGATCTTGGCGATCTGGGCCATGCGAAAACTCCTTCTAGGCTGTGGCACGTCCAAAGGACGTTGGCGCGGACCGGTTCCCGACAGACGGGTTCAAAAATAATCGCACCGCGCGCCTGCGGCGTCTTTGCCCCGGATTCACGTCAGGGCCACACGTTGTTCAACCTTGCCGGCCTTGCCCCCGGCGGCAGCGTGACGTTGACGTACCTGGCGTCGCTCGCCGTGCTGTTGATCGGCCTGATCGGCGTTGCGCGCGGACGCCGTCGCGCGGCGCGTTAGGGGCACTCCGCCAGCGGCGCGAGTTTGATGTTCTCCTGCGCGAGCGCGTCGGACAGGCGCGTCACGATGGGCGCCAGCAAATCCGGAAACGCATCGCGCCCGACCGCCCGCGTCTGGCCGCAAACATCGGCCGGACCGCTGTCTTTCTGACCGAGCGCGGCCAGATGTTCCTGCGTGCCATAGATCGGCAAGCCGCCGACGACCGTCAGCGTCACATCCGTCGGCGCGGCATTGGCCAGGCTTTCGTAGACCGTCCGCCCGGGCTTGCTGGGATGCAGCAGGAACAGGTCGGCCGCGCGATCCGGCGCGAGGCTGCCAATCTTCTTGTCGAGCTTGGCGATTCGCGCCGGGATGATGGTGGCCATCTCGAACAGCTGTTGCGCGTTCGGCCGACCGCCGAAATCGCGCTGGCTGACCTGCCAGGCGTAGCCGAGTTCGGCCAGCATGTTGGTGCTGCCGGTCGGCGACCAATCCGGCGCGAGCGCCACAGTCACCTTCTGCCGCAGCGCCGTCGGCACGTCGGCGGTTTCGCCGTACAGCTCGAAGTTCGAGCGCGGCGACCAGATGAGTGACGCACCGACCTCCTTCATCTTCTTGAACTCGGTCTCCCCCAGCGCGACGCCGTGAATGATCGCGGTCTTGGAGCCCAGCATCTCGAGGTCCTGCAGCCGCGCGAACTCGCGCTGGGACTCCGGATCGTTGCGCTGACCTTCGGCGAGATGCACGGCGATCAGATCGAGCTTGCCCTGCTTGAACTGGGCAATCGCCTCCTCCGACAGGCGCAGATCGCCCGGGCGCACGCCCAGCACGTTGCCGATGCGCTCCTGACCCAAGGGTCCGTGGAAGCCCGACGACCAATCGAGATTGCGCGCGAGCCCGCCGATGCAGGGCTCGATGTTGGGCGTATCGGCGGGATGGAACACGCCGAGGATCGACGTCGTGCCGCCGATCAGCGCCTTCAGCTCGACATAGGCGACGATGTTGCAGAACTGGCTTGTGACCAGTTTGCCTTCCGGATTTTGGATCGCGGTCAGATAGGCCGGATCGCCGCGCCATTCATAGCGATTGGCGAAAACCTTCGGCGCCTTCCAGCGCGGGAAGACCGCATAGAACGGATGATTGTGCAGATCGACGAACCCGGGGAAAACGATGTCGTCCGTCTCGATCACGCGCGCGTCTTTGATGGTCGGCTTCTTGTCGCCGATCGACTTGATCTTGCCGTTCTCCAGCACGATCCAGCCTTTGGGGATGACCTTGTTGTCGGCCCCGACGATGGTGCCGCCGATCACCAGCGGCGGCTGTTGCGCGCGCGCCGGCGCCAAGCCCGCCAGCAACGCCAGCCCGCCCGCCGCGAGGTATCGCCCAAGCTTGTTCATCGTCGCCGTCTCCACCTAGTCCGCGATCTTGAGTGCGATCTTACCGAAGTGCGCGCCGCTTTGCAGGTAGGCGAATGCGGCTTTCAAGTCGGTCCAGTCAAAGACCTTGTCGACGACCGGCTTGATCTTGCTGGCCTCCATTGCGCGCATCATGGCCTCGAACGATTCCCGGCTGCCGACGGAGCTGCCGCGCACCTTGGCGGCGCGGCGGAAGATATCGAGCGGGTTCACGCTGCCGTCGTTGCCGCCGAGATAACCGACGATATGGATCCAGCCGCCGCGCCGGATCGACTTCAGCGACTGATTGAAGGTGCTCGGCCCGCCGACCTCCACGATCTGATCGACGCCGCGCCCGTTGGTGAAAGCTTGCACGGCCTCGGACCATTCCGGCGTGCCGCGATAGTTGATGGTGGCCGCCGCGCCCAGGGCCTTGGCTTTCGCCAGCTTGTCGTCGCTGGATGAGGTGACGATCACCCGCGCGCCGGCGGCATGGGCGAATTGCAGCCCGAAGATCGACACGCCGCCCGTGCCCTGCACCAGCACGGTGTCGCCCGCCGTGAGATGCCCTTCCGTGAACAGCGAGTGATAGGCGGTCACCGCCGCGCAAGGCAGCGTCGCCGCCTCAAGGTCGGTGAGATGCGCGGGTACGTGGACGCAGGCTTACTCATCGATGCGGATGTATTCCGCCGCCGAGCAGTCGATCGGTCCGCCGCGCTGTGTGCCGAGTTCCGCCATATGGATGCCGCCGGCGATCCAGCGCGCCCAATAGGCCGTGCAGACACGCTCGCCCACCTTCACGCGGCGCACGTCCTCGCCCACGGCGACAACTTCGCCCACACCATCGGAGAGCGGAATGATCGGCAGCGGGAACTTCATCGCGAAGCTGCCACGGCAGATTTCCATATCGCGATAATTGATCGACGCGGCGCGCATGCGCAGCACGACTTCATGCCGGCGCGGCTCCGGACGCGGCCGTTCCACGAGTTGCAGGTTGTCCATGCCACCCGGCTCGCCGAGAACCCAAGCTTTCATCGCGGCCATTCCTCTACATCCATTAGACGGCATCTTCGGTACTGCGCGGTCGCGCCTTTGTCAAAACAGGCGAGTGAGTCGTGGGCTCTTGCACCGGTTGCGGGCAAACCGCGTGACAGTTGTTGGGTGGCCCTGGACCCGCGCGACAGGTCTGTAGGACATCACGCCCACAGCCGCGTTCGCCGCGGCCTTTTCAGACTGAGGACGCCATGCGCCTGATCACCAAGACCTGCTTCTCCCTCGCGGCGCTGGCCGCGCTCGCCCTCGCGCCGCTCACCGCGCGCGCGCAATCGGATTCCGGTTTGGCGGTCGGCGTCGGCGTCGGCACCGACGGCATCAGCGGCCAGCTCAGCTACATGTTCAGCGACAGCTTCGGCATCCGCGCCAAGGGCAGCTGGTTCCGCATCTCGAAAGGCATCGACACCAGCAACGTCCATTACGACGGCCACTTCCGTCCGCAGACTTTCGATCTGCTCGCCGATCTCTTTCCGTTCGATTCCGCGTTCCGCTTCAGCGCGGGCGGCGTCTACAACCGCAACCGCGTCACCCTGAAGGCCACGCCGCTCGCCGCGACCACCATCGGCAACGTCACCTACACGCCGGCGCAGTTGGGCCAGATCAACGGCCGCATCGATTTCCGCAGCGTGTCGCCCTACGCAGGCCTCGGCATCACCACCAACCGGCGCGGCCCGGGCTGGCAGTTCATCGCCGACGCAGGTGTGATCTTCGCCGGCCGTCCGCGCGTGGACCTCACCGCCACCGGCCTGTTCGCGAACGACCCCACCTTCCGCAGCAACCTCGCGCTGGAACAACAGCGCGTGGCCGACAAGATCGACTGGGCGCGCTTCTATCCGGTCGTGAAAATCGGCGTGGCGTACCACTTCTAGTTCGCACCCATCGTCATCCCGGACGGGCGTCAGCGTCCGGGATGAAGATGGGCGTTAGCCGAACGTCTTTGCGTAGATATCGGGCTTAAACCCCACGACCCCCGCCGTGCCGGTGTCCAGCACCGGGCGCTTGATCATCGACGGCTGGGCCAGCATCAGCTTCACCGCCTTCGCCTCGCTCAAATCCTGCTTGTCCGCATCCGGCAGCGCGCGGAACGTGGTGCCGGCGCGATTGAGCAAGACCTCCCAGCCAAGCTCCTTCGCCCAGCCCTTCAAGCGCGGCGCGTCGATGCCGGCTGTCTTGTAGTCATGGAAGGTGTAAGCGACGCCGTGATCGTCCAGCCACTTGCGGGCCTTCTTCACGGTGTCGCAGTTTTTGATTCCGTACATGGTGATGGCCACGACGTACCTCCTCCTATCCCTGCGGGATGCGCGCGCGGCGCGATCCTAGGGCCTTCGCCCGGCGCCGCGAAGCGCGAAGTCGGTACGCCATATGGACGTGACGGCGCGCCGGCATCGCACCGCCGCGCCCTGTGCGCTAAACATGACGGCATAGCAGGCTCGAGGCGCACGGATGATCTTCGTTTCCAGCGAGAACTGCGAATGCCACATCACCAAGGGCGTGTCGGGGCGCGGCGGCCGCGTGCACCGCTACCTTGGCGTTGTCGGCAAAATGCACGACGGCCCGCAAGCCTACATCGTGGAAATGCTCGATCCCCAGTCCGTCATCGAACCGCACTTCCATGACGTCGATCAGTTCCAGATCTTCGTCGAGGGCAGCGGAACCTTCGGCAAGAAAAAGGTGCAGGCCGTGACGGCGCAATACGCCGATGCCTACACGCCCTATGGGCCCATCGTCGCCGACGAGACGCTCTCGTACTTCACCCTGCGCCTGGCCGCGAGCGGTGCGTTCTTTCCGATGCCGGGATCGCGCGACAAGATGCCCGGCCCGCCCGGCCGCAACGCGATGGCCCGCTTCGACGTCGCCGCCGGCGATGACCGCGCGCGCACGACCGCCCTGTCGCCGCCGACCGACGACGGCATGCGTCTGGACGGTCTTTACATTCCGCCGCAGGCGAAAGCCCAAGGGATCACCAACGACGGCGGCGGTCAGTATTATCTCGTCTGCGCGGGCGCGCTGATCCACGACGGCGCGACGATGCCGCGCCTGTCCCTCGCCTATGTCGCCGCGGGCGAACCGCCGCCGACCTTCACGGCCGGGCCGGAGGGCGCGGCGGTGCTGATGGCGCAGTTCCCGCGCCCCACGCAACGGCCCGGGTCCGATCCCGCCGCCTTGGCGCGCCGCGAGGCCGCGCATAGCGCACCGTTCAAGGATCACGCCGACTGACGTCGCGCGGCGCAGTTGCAAGGAACCAATATCCGCCACGGCGGCGTTTGGTTTCCAGCAACATGGCGAAGCGCAGATGACAAAGATCCTGGACCGCTGGACAATCCTTCCGCGTGGCACGCTGCAGGAGATCGACGACCGCATCCTGACGGTGGACGGCGACATCCCCATGCCGCTCGGCAACTTCCCGCGCCGCATGACGGTGATCGGCCTCTCCGGCGGACGCACCGCGATCTGGAGCGCCATCGCCCAGCCTGAGCCGGAGATGGCGCGCATCGAAGCGCTGGGCATGCCGGCTGTGCTGATCGTGCCGAACTTCCATCACCGGCTCGATCTGAAGATCTGGAAGCAGCGCTATCCCGACGCCAAGGTGGTGACCCCGCCGGCCGCGCGCGAGAAGGTCAGCGAGGTCGCGCCCGTGGATGCGACCGACGCGCCCGCGCCGCTGCTCAATGACGCCGAGGTCGAACTGATGACCGTGCCCGGCACCGGCGAAACCGAATACGCCATGATCGTGCGGCGGCGCGGCGGCGTGACACTGCTCACCAACGACATCATCGGCCACGTCCGCCACCCGCATGGACTGGGCGCGAAAGTGATGTCGCACCTGATGCGCTGGGGCACATCGAAGCCGGAAATCCCCTGCCCGGGCATTACTACGTGAAGGACAAGAAGGTCCTCGCCGCGCAGCTCCGCGCCTGGGCGACAATCCCCGATCTGAAGCGCATCATCGTCAGCCACGGCGATCCCATCGTCGACGACCCGCGCGGCGTGCTGGTAGGGTTGGTCGACAAGCTGGACAAGTGATGCCCCACTCATGACCCCAGGCACCGAACGCCGCCTGCTGCAAATCGCAGTCGGCGTTGCCTGCCTGGTCCCGCTCACCGCCGGCACCTACGGCATGCTGCGCGGCGTCGCCGCCATCGATGCGAGCGCTGCAACCTCCGGCGCCTTCGACGCGCACTTTCGCTATCTGTCCGGACTGCTCTGCGGAATCGGCATCGCCTTCGCCGTGAGCATCCCGCGCATCGAGACGCATGGGCAGCGATTCAAACTGCTGACGGCGATTGTGTTCTTGGGCGGGCTGGCGCGGCTGGGCGCTTATGTGACGGGCGTTTCGACGTCCATGGATACGATCCTCCCCCTCGGTATGGAGTTGGTCGTCACGCCGCTGCTAGCACTGTGGCAAGTCCGCGTGGCACGAAGTCTGTCAGCCTAGGTCTCGCGGACCTACCTCTTCTTCGGGAACCCGCATTCAGGGCACCGCCAGGCTTCCAGCGGCGGCACCGGCGGGTGCACCTTGTTCGCGGCGAGGCGGAACAGGTGATAGAGCTCGCACTCTTTGTTGAAGGCGTCTTCGGCTGAGTCGAAGAGCTGGAACTTGAAGCGCGGCGTCTGGCGCAGGCACTTCTTCAGCGTCTCGGCGAGATCGCGGTGCGCGCTGCCGACATACAGCGTCTGGTACTTGCCGTCGTCGTTGACGGTGCCCAGCGTGAACACGCCCGGCACCTTGTACTTGATGTGCTTTTTGATCTCGTCCTCGGTGAGAGGAAACGAGCCCTTCAACCCCGATACGCCGGCCATCGCGAAATCCCCCCGCCTAAGCCAGGGTATATAAACATATCAGCGCGCCGTTCGGGTAGCCGGAACACCCCCGGGGTCCGATCAAAAAACGGAGGGTCGGCCGCGATGTCCGCCCTAGCCGGGGTGCAGCCCCGGCGCCTCATGGCCCGTGCGCGCGACATATTCGGTATAGCCGCCGCCATATTGGTGCAGGCCCTCGGGCGTGAGTTCCAGCACGCGGTTGGACAGGCGCGCGAGGAAATAGCGGTCGTGCGACACGAATAGCATCGTGCCCTCGAATTCCGCCAGGGCCGCGACCAGCATTTCCTTGGTCGCCATGTCCAGGTGGTTGGTGGGTTCGTCCAGCACCAGGAAGTTCGGCGGATCGAACAGCATCTTGGCCATCACCAGGCGCGCCTTCTCGCCGCCCGAAAGGACCCGGCAAGGTTTCTCCACGTCGTCGCCGGAGAAGCCGAAGCAACCGGCCAGCGTGCGCAAGGTGCCCTGGCCCGCCTGCGGGAACGAACTGTCGAGCGATTCGAACACCGTCTCCTCGCCGTCCAGCAGGTCCATCGAGTGTTGGGCGAAATAGCCCATCTTCACCGACGCGCCCATGGTCACGGTGCCCTTGTCCGGCGTCGTGCCCTGGCCGGCTTCCGCCGCCTCGGCCACCAATTTCAGCAACGTGGATTTGCCCGCGCCGTTGGCGCCGAGGATGCACCAGCGTTCCTTGCGCTTCACCAGGAAGTCGAGATCGCTATAGATCTTGTGGCTGCCATAGGCCTTGCTGACGTTGCGGAAGTTCACCACGTCGTCGCCCGAACGCGGCGGCGAGCGGAATTCGAACTGCACGGTCTGGCGGCGCTTGGGCGGCTCCACGCGCTCGATCTTCTCCAGCTTCTTCACGCGGCTTTGCACCTGCGCCGCGTGGCTGGCGCGCGCCTTGAAGCGCTCGATGAACTCGATCTCCTTGGCCAGCATCGCCTGCTGGCGCTCGAACTGCGCCTGGCGCTGCTTCTCGCTGAGCGCGCGCTGCTGTTCATAGAAATCGTAGTTGCCGGAATAGGTGGTGAGCGTGCCGCCGTCGATCTCGACGATCTTGTTGACGATGCGGTTCATGAACTCGCGGTCGTGCGAGGTCATCAGCAACGCGCCTTCGTAGCGTTTCAGGAAATCTTCCAGCCAGATCAGGCTTTCGAGATCGAGATGGTTCGACGGTTCGTCGAGCAGCATGGCATCGGGGCGCATCAACAGAATGCGCGCCAGCGCCACGCGCATCTTCCAGCCGCCGGAGAGCAGGCCGACGTCGGCGTCCATGCGCTCTTCGCTGAAGCTCAGGCCCGCCAGCACTTCGCGCGCGCGGTCTTCCAGGGCATAGCCGTCCAGCTCCTGGAAGCGCGCCTGCACCTCGCCATAGCGCGCGACGTTGTCTTCCATCGCATCGGCCTGCTCGGGATCGACCATCGCGGCTTCCAGTTTGGCCATCTCGGCGGCCAGCGCGCTCACCGGGCCCGCGCCGTCCATCACGGCGGCGACCGCGCTCTGGCCCGACATCTCGCCGACGTCCTGGCTGAAGTAGCCGATGGTCATGCCGCCCTCGACCAGCACGCGCCCGTCGTCGGGCGGCTCCTGGCCGGCGATCATGCGGAAGATGGTCGACTTGCCCGCGCCGTTCGGCCCCACCAGGCCGATCTTCTCGCCCTTCTGCAGGCCCATCGAGGCCTCGAGGAACAGAAGCTGATGGCCGTGTTGCTTGGCGATGGAATCGAGACGGATCATGGGGGGCGCCGATAACGGGAAAACCTGCGGCCTTTTCGGCTAAAGCCGCCGGGAAAACAAGCCCGCTTCCGTGATATCGGCCGCGCGATCAGGCCGGGACGATTACACGGGAACGTAGGTCAGCCGGATCGTGTCCTCGATCTGGTCGCTGGCGACAAGCCGAAGCGACCGCCGGGCGCCCGCGAAGAAGGGCTTCCCCGACCCGACGGCAACGGGCCGGACGTACAGCCGATATTCATCGATCAGGCCGGCGTCGCCGAGGGTCCGGGCCAGGTCCGTGCCGACGAGTTCAATCTCACCCGCGTGCCGCGCCTTCAGTTCGCGCACCGCCGCGACACCGTCCGCGAACAGCGTCGCGTTGGGGCCGACGGCCTGCAACGTGCGCGACATCACCCATTTGGGTTGATCCCGCCACACCGCCGCGTACTCGCGTTGATCCGCGCTCCACTCCGGGCGATCTTCGTCCCAATAGCGCATCAGCTCGTAGATGTGCCGCCCGTACACGCTGCCGGTGAAGCCGCGCACTTGTTCGATGAAGTGGCGAAAGAGAATCGGACCGGGCGCGCCCATCGCCATGTGATCGACATAGCCGTCCAGGGACACATTTATTCCGAAAACGAGTTTCGCCATGCGCGGCCCCTGTGATGACGCGCTACGCCGCGGCGGCGATGACATCGATCTTCAGCGGCGCGCCGCCGGCCACGATCGCCAGCAATCGGTCGACATTCGGATGCGCCCCGGGCCGATTGCGCGCATCGGCCGTGTGTTCGGCAAAGACCGCCAGGCCATGCGCGGCCGCTTTCGCATCCAGCGTGCCGAAAATTTTCTTGAGATATTGATAGACCGCAACAGAGCCCTGCTTGCCGGGCTGGTTCTCAATGCTGGCCACCACCGCGCCCGCGCCGTCGATCAGGTCGATGCGCTGCACGCCCGCGATGGACGGCAGCTGCTGGAGATTTTCCCTGAAGGCCGTACCGACGTGAATCACCGCGCGCTCACTCCCTCATAGGCGGATCAGCCGCCAAATTTATGGTAACACGGCACGCGTTTCTTCATCCATCCGCCCGCCACGTCGACTGCATAAGAGAGATCCATGACGCTGACCAGCCTCGTCGTGCCCACTTATAAACAGATGCTGCGCGCGCTGTCGGCCTGGCTCGACAAAGCGCAAACGCAAATGCCCGGTGGCAAGGCCGGGGCTCTGTTATCCGCGCGCCTCGCGCCGGATATGTTTCCCCTGTCCACGCAGGTGCGGTTCGCTTGCGTCCAGGCTTGGGAAGCTGTGTGCCGTCTGCGCGGCGAGGACTTCCCGGCGTTCGTCACGACGCTGCTCGACGAAGGCCGCAACGCTGGCGAACATCCCGGCACGATCGCCGAGGCTCAAACGCGGCTTGGCTAGACCATCGCCATGCTCGATGGACTTGCGCCGGATGCCCTCGACGGCGACCCGGAACGGCCGATCACGCACGCGCTTCCGACGGGGATGATCTTCGATCTCACGGCGGCGCAATATGTCCGCGACTGGAGCTTCGGCCAGTTCTACTTCCACCTGATGACCGCCTACGCGATCCTGCGCCACCAAGGCGTGGAACTCGGCAAAGCCGACTTTGTGCCCCACATGTTCGGGTACCTCCGCCCCGGCACCTGGCCACCAAAGGCTTAGCGGGTGTAGGGAACTCGCACGTCCCTGCGGGGCAGTTCGCGGTGAACGGCTACGGTGCTCGGCGCTTGCGTCGCTCCACTGGAGCGACGGTCGCCTGCGCGCCTAGCGGTTCATCCGCTCACTCCCACTCAGTAATTTCTATGGGCTAGAGCGTTGTAGATAATGAGTAATTTTTTGCATGTCTAGGTCTTGTCAAAGTGGGCTCGGTGCCAACAGCTGACCGTCTTCGACAGAGCTACACGGATCCTCTGAGGTTGTCACACTCGCACTTGGACACTGTCCAACTTGGATTGAGCAAATCACGACGCGTCAAAAAGCGATTTCGCATTTTGGTCGCCCAAAAAGTGACCCAACAATTTTGCGACCCGTCCAAAGAAAAGAGAGAAGCATTTTCGCTTCTCTCTTGAAGACGGGCTTTGGTTCCGTCAGCGTGACTTCAGACTTTACGCTGCTTTGACCATCTTCGATTTCCTGTTT
>CANJRD010000020.1 GCA_947476695.1 Rhodospirillaceae bacterium | reverse complement strand
TTGTTTGAGGGGACGCGCCAGTAATGGAGCGTCCAGTATCGCCTAGATGGCCAAGATCACCCCGGAACTCATTCCCTTCCACACTGCGACCGCCGCGTTCTCCGCCGGCAAGGATAGCCCGCGCGAGTATCTCGAGCGGCGCATCGCCAAGATCGAGGCCGACGAACCCCAGGTGCGGGCCTTCGTGTCACTGAACATCGATCGCGCGCGCGCCGCCGCCGACATGTCCTCAGATCGCTGGAAACAGGGCCAACCGTTGTCGGCCATCGACGGTATGCCCGTCGGCATCAAGGACATCATCGAAACGGTCGACATGCCGACGGAGTGCGGCTCGCCGATTTACAAGGGCTGGCAATCGAACCGCGATGCGGCGGTCGTCGCGGCCCTGCGTGAGGCTGGCGCCATCATTATCGGCAAGACCGTCACGACCGAATTCGCCGCGATGGAACCGCGTGCCACCCGCAACCCGTGGGACCTCGGGCGCACGCCCGGCGGATCGAGTAGCGGATCGGCCGCCGGTGTCGCGGCGGGCTTCTTCCCCGTCGGCATCGGCACGCAGGCGCTGGGCTCGTTGATCCGCCCGGCCAGCTACAACGGCATTGTGGGCTTCAAACCGAGTCAGGGCGCGCTCAATCGCGGCGGCGCCATCGACTATCTCAGCCAGAGCGTCATCGGGGTCCTGTCAGCCTCCCTTGAGGACTCCTGGAATGTCGCCCATGCCATCGCGCAGCGTGTCGGCGGCGACCCTGGATTCCCGGGGCTGATGGGACCCGCGCAACGTCCGCTCGGGAAGATGCCGCGCACCATCGCGCTGTTGCAGACACCGGGCTGGGACCAGGCGTCCTTCGCCGCCAAGCGCCTGCTGGACGACGCGATCACCCGCCTGAAGAGCCGCGGCGTCACGGTCATCACACGCGCGGACGACAAAGCTGTCGCCGAGGTCGAGATGGCCGTCACGAACGGGATCGCGCTGTCGCACAAGATCAATGGCTGGGAATGGTTGTGGCCGCTGAACAGCTTCAAGACGCGCGATGCCGCGGCGCTGAGCAAGTTCATGCACGACCGCATGGCGACGAACGCGAAGATGACGCTCGACGACTATCGCGCCGCGTTGGCCGAGCGCGAGACGATCCGCGCCAGCTACGCCAAACTGGCGGAGCATTGCGAAGCGGTCGTGACTCTCTCCGCCATCGGCCCCGCGCCGGTCGGACTTCACGGCACCGGCACATCACCGTTCAACGCCCCGGCGTCGATGATCGGCAACCCGGCCATCTCGCTACCGCTTTTCACCGAAGACAGCATGCCGCTCGGCTTGCAGGTGATGGGCTTCCTGCACAAGGACGCCGATCTGTTCGCCATAGCCGGCTGGATCGATGACGTGCTCGGCGGCACTCACGCTTAACAGAATTAAGGCTGCATCCCGCAGGTCGTGGTCATGTCGGTAATGACACCGACCTGCGCGTTGTCGAGCTGATGCTGGAGATATCCCGCGAAGCCATCGGCGGCGATCACATAGTGATTGCGCGAACCGGCGCTGATGCGCGGACTCGCGCCGGCTTCGATATTGCTGACCGGCAACACGGCCTGCGCGCCTGCGGGAATGCTTGCGGTGCGATAGGTTCCAAGCGTTGAACCGTCGCTCGCGTCCTTAACCGTCAGGGTGACACGCGCCGCGCTTGCGCCGGTGTTGGTCACGATGACGGTGCTGGGATACCCGGCGGCGCCGAGCTTGGAGGTATGCACCGCACCCAGCACCCACGGATTATTATGCGTGCCCGTCGTGCAGGTCGTCAGATTGGTCAGCGTGCCATCCGAGGCGTGCCACAGGACGTGCTGGAACTCGCCCAGCATGTTGCTGGTGGCGATCACCGTATAGTAGTCGGGCTTGGTGAAATTACCGCCTTCGGCTTCGATGGTCGTGATCGGAACCTGCAAGGCCGCGCCGGTGTTGATCGTGCCGCTGCTCCACTGCGCCAGCGTGACGCCGGTGTTGGGGTTGCTTAGCAGCACATTGACGGAGCCGTAGTTGTTGCCCGCGTTCATGAACCGCAGGAACGACTGCGATCCGGCTTGCGCCGACGAGAAGATCGCACCCTGATAGATCTGACTCGCCGACGCGACTGCAGCCGCTTTGCGCAACGGGCAGACAGTCGACATGTCTGTGACGACCGACGCGCTGACGTTCTGCATCAGATGCGCGATGTGCCCGGTGAACGACGTCTGCGCCTGCACGACATAGTGGTACATCCCAGCGCTCGGCGTGAAGCGGGCCGATTGTTCGATCTCGGCGACGGTATAAATCCGCTCACCACGCGCCGCGATTGAGCCGGTCGGGAACGTGCCGACCTGCGATCCGGTCAACGCGTCGTAAATGTCCAACGTCACCGTCGTACTGCGCGTGCCAGTATTGTTGATGACGATCGAACTTGGATACCCCGCCCCGAGCAGCGTCGAATGAACGCCCATCAGACGTATCGGGTCGCTCATCGCGCCCGAACTGCAGGTCGTCAGGTTGGTCAGCGAGTTGTCGCTGACGTGCCATAGGACGTGTTGGAAATAGCCGCCGAAATTCGAGTCCACCGCCGCGGCATAGAACTGCGGCTTTGACGTGATGGCCGGGGATGCCGCCGCCTCGATCTCGGCGATGGAAAACTGGCGTTCGGCGCCCGGCGCGATGGCGGGGCTTGTCCAACGTCCCAACACGGTGCCGGTCGTGTAATCGAGCAGCGCGACGGATACGGTCGAAGCGGTCGTGTCCGTGTTGTAGAGCCGCAGGAATGATTGCGATGCGCTTTGGCTGGAGGAGTAGACCGCGCCGATGCGCACCGTCGTCGACTGCACGAACGTGGCGGCGATCGTCACGCTGGCGTTCACGGTCACGCTGCACGTCGACGCCGTACCGCTGCAACCACCGCCGCTCCAGCCGGTGAATTCCCAGCCGGGATCGGCAACGGCGGTGAGCGTGCGTCGCGAACCGGTGCTGACCGCGAGATTACAAGCGGTACCGCATGTCAGATCACCACTGCTATCGGTGATGGTGCCGCTGCCGGTACGCGCCACCGACAATACCGGCCGGGTGGATGGCGTGAAGTAAGTATGCAACTGCGCCGCATAGGGCAGCACTTCGGTGATCTTGCGGGCGTTGTCCGCGGCGGTGGCCTTCGAATCCGACACGCCGACGGCGCGCCCCTGATACGTGATGTTGGGATTGCTGAAGTACTGGATGCGCGGGCAGTTCACGCCCTTGTCGCTGCACTCGTTGCCGTAGCTCATCACGTCGCGGAAGTACCCAAGATCGACGTAACCATAGTTATAGGCCGTCGGCCCCGGCACCGCGTCGTCCACGACATAGCGTTCGTGGTTGGCGCCGAGCAGATGCCCGACCTCATGCGTGAATGTGGCGGCGCTGCAATCGGCCGAGACCGTGTTGATGGACGCCGCCGCGGCGTTAGTCAGACTGACGCTGGCCGGACTGCCATCATAGAACGCGCCATAAGCCACGCCGCAATTGTCGTTGTACTGACTCCAGACCGACAGGATGTCGGCGCCCAGACTCTTCTGCAGGGCGCGGATGCGCGCGAAATCGCCCGCGCCGATGTCCGCATCGTACAGAACGTCGCCGCCGCCCTCGCCGGCGACCTCGGTGTAGTTCACCTGCTCCGTGCCGACCAGTGTCACGGTCGCCGCAATGCCTGAGTTCGACAGCGTCGTGCGCAGGTCAGCAAGCGCGAGCGAGATCTGGCTTTGGATGTCGGGCCGGGCTTTCAGGGCTGCCGCGGTATACGCGACCATGATGCCGATAGCGGGGGTCGCCGCCGGCTTTTCGAGTGCCGTGTTGGGCTGGGGTAATGGCGCGGGAGTGTCCGCTGCCGGCGCGCTGCTCTGCCGTACGATGAGGTCGTCGCGGGCGAACTGCGCGCTTTCGCGATATTCCACGATGGCATGATCGCTCGCGGCGGGCGCGATGCCGAAGGTCTGCCCGCCGACATGGACCTCACCGGTGACGCGCCCGTCGCGAATGACGAGCGTGACGGCGCCTTCGCCTTCGACCGGCACGCCTTGCCAAATGGTGTTGCCGAGTTCGTCCTGGTGCGATTGACGCTTCACCACGCGCACGGTGACATCCGGCATCAGGTTGAGCGTGAAAGCCCGCGCCTGCGCGTCGACCTGACCGCCGGCGCCGACGCCGTTCGCGGTCTCGGTCAGGCGCGTCAGATAGCTGGCGTCGATCGTGGTGGCGGCACGGCGCAACACGCGCGATGGCGAGGCCGCCGTGGAGGTGCTCGCCTGAGTCTCAATTTCCCGCAACGCGAACAACGCACCGGGCGCGACCGGCACCGCGGCAAGCGCGCGCGCGAATTCCGGCGAACGTGCGCCGGCAGGGTCCTGCGCGGAGGCGCCGGAACCGAGCAGATAGACCGCGACCCAGAGCGCGGTCGCGAAGAGACGGGTCATTCTGACGACCTCCCCAAGGCGCAGCCCCTTCTCCTGCGCTGGATAGACCCGATTGTGCACCGGGTCACCGGCGCCAAGAGTGGCGGGATGGCCGGCGAAGTCAATTCGGATTGGCGGACACAGGAATTCTGGAACCGCCGGGCGAAGCCGGATTATGCGAACGAATACTGCCAGTTGGGCGGAGCCGAATGCACTGTCACGGAGGAATAACCCAATGCCGCCGGTCGTCGCGGTACAGGGGAACTCCAACGAGGACATGACATGTATTGGACCCAAGAAGCTGAACGTCTGCGCCACCTGGCCGCCGGCCTGCGCCTTCGGGCGGACGACCTGCGTCACAGCGGCGCGGAAAGCGCCTTCGAGCGTCTAGCGACCCAGTACGAGACCCTGGCCAGCCAAGCCGAACGTAACGCCGGCCACGAAACGGCCCCTGCGCGGGCCTAGGGTCGCCCAAGACAGGCCATTGTGGGCCGCGGCCCCATCGGACCGCGTGACCGCGGGCCCGGTTCAGCGTTAGTTTCCGCCGACCTTCTGTCGATTCCTTAAAGGCCGGGGCATTCGCTCCGGGTCCAGCCATGATGCTTTGCCCGCCCGAATGTGGCCGGCGGCCCCTTTCCGCCCGGGAGGGCCGCTAAATTGAACCTTGGACTCGCCGCCGATATCGGTAGCACCAACGCCCGTTTTGGCCTGGCGCGCCCTGGACCGAACCGTACGCCCGTCCTGTCGGACGTCGCCGTGTTTCCCTGCCGCGATTTCCCGAACATCGACGCCGCGATCGCCGCCTATTTGAGCCAACTTCCGGCGGACGCGAAGCCCACCGCCGGCACACTGGCCATCGCGGGGCCCATCGCAGGCGACAACGTCAAGCTGACGAACAATCCGTGGCATTTCTCGATCGCGGGCCTGCGGAAACAAATCGGGTTCGCCCACCTGTCGATCATCAACGACTTCGCCGCGATCTCGCTGTCGCTGATGGCCCTTCCCACTGAGGGCATGGTCAGCATCGGCCCGCAGGCGGACCTGCGCCAGGCGCAGCGCCTGGGCGTGATCGGCCCGGGCAGCGGCTTGGGCGTCGGCGGCTTGATCCGTTACGACGGCTTGGACATGCCGATCCCCTCCGAGGGGGGGCACGTCAATTTCTCAGCGCAGACGGAACGCGAATGGGCCATCGCCCGCCGGCTGCAAGCGAAATTCGGACACGTGTCGAACGAACGGCTCCTGTCGGGCCCTGGCCTTGTGAACCTCTACGAAAGCCTGGCCGAAATCGACGGGCGAACCGCCGCGCCCCTGCGCGACGCGGACATCGTCCATCGCGCGATCGACAATACCGACCCAACCTGTCGGGAAGCGCTTGAGCATTTCTGCGACATCCTGGGGAGCGCCGCCGGCGATCTCGCCTTGCTGTTATATGCCGATGCCGTATTCATTGCGGGGGGGATCGTCCCGCGTTTCGTCGATGTCCTGAAAGTTTCGGAGTTCCGCAAGCGCTTCGAGGCCAAAGGACGTTATGCCGCGCATCTCGCCGAGGTTCCGACCTTGGTGATCACGGAGAAGTACGCAGGACTGATCGGCGCGGCAGTTCATCTTCTGCAGCGCAAGGCGGACTAAGCAACGTCGGGGGACACCATGGCCGCAACTGAACCAGCATCGCAGGAGGCTCGCAATCCTGCGGGCCACCGCGCGATGGTTGTCTTCGTGGTGTTCCTGTTCTTCGCCTGGGGCTTCGCCACTGTCCTGATCGACACGCTGATCCCCAAGCTGAAGGCGTTGTTCTCGCTGAACTACGCCGAGGTGATGCTGACGCAGTTCGCGTTCTTCCTCGGCTATCTCGTTTTCTCGATGCCGGCGGCGGTGATCCTGTCGCGCATCGGTTACACGCGTTCCATCGTGCTTGGACTTCTCGTCATGGCAGCTGGCTGCCTTCTGTTCGTGCCCGCCGCTTCAGCCGGCGTGTTCGAAGGCTTCCTGCTCGCGCTGTTCGTGATGGCCGCAGGCATCACAACACTGCAGACCGCCGCCAATCCTTACATGGCTGTGCTGGGACCAGAGTCCACATCGTCGAGCCGTCTCACCTTGGCACAGGCGTTCAACTCGCTGGGGACGACCATCGGGCCGTTGGTGGGGGCCGCCTTCATTTTGGCCGATGAACCGTCGTTGCCGGCGGGAGGATTGTCGGGAGACGCCCTGGCCGCCGCGCGTCACGCGGAAGCGAGCGCCGTGTTGCCGCCGTTCCTGGGCATCGCCGCGACACTGGTGGTTGTCGCCATCGTGTTCTGGAAGAAGCGTAACTCCGACACCACAGTCACAGTCGGCGGCGCCGCAAGCTTGGGTGAAAGCTTCCGCGTTCTGCGTCGTCCGCGTCTGGCGCTCGGGGCTGCGTCGATCTTCGTCTATGTCGGCGCGGAAGTCGCCATCGGCAGCCTGCTCGTGAACTATCTGATGCAGCCCGATGTGCTGGATGTACCCGCGGCGCGCGCGGGACAGCTGGTCAGCCTGTATTGGGGCGGCGCGATGGTCGGCCGTTTCATCGGCGCGGCGATCCTGCGGCGCATGTCGCCCGGATTGGTGCTGGCTTGCTGCGCGATCGGCGCGGCGGCGCTGGCCAGCGCTTCGTCCGTGTCTGTCGGTATGATCGCCGCCGTGGCGATCCTCGCCGTCGGCCTGTGCAATTCGATCATGTTCCCAACCATCTTCACGCTCGCGCTCGAAGGATTGGGTGAAGAAAAGCCGGCTGGCTCCGGCGCGTTGTGCATGGCCATCGTGGGCGGCGCGCTGATTCCGCGCGTGGCCGGGACGGTGGCGGACAATCTCGGCATCGCGGCGTCTTTCATGGTGCCCGCGATCTGCTATCTCTGGATCATGGCTTATGGCGTGCTGTGCTGGCGCGGTCTCAGCCAAGGTTCCGATGCGCAAGCCGCGTCCGCTCGCTGAACTCCTAAGGCCCGACCCGATGTTGCGAACTGTTTGTTTTGTACTCGCCCTTGCCGTGGGCGGGATTTCCGTCAGTTGGGCGCAAACTGCGCCAGCCGAACAATCGCCTGAAGTCCGCGCCGATGCGTTGCTCGCGCGCATGACCGTCCGCGAAAAAGTCGGCCAACTCCACCAGCGCTTCCTCAACTTCGGCAAGGCCCCGACCGACGAAGGCCTGGCGGCGGGCGACTATGGCTCGTTCCTCTACGCGCGGGACGTCGCGGCCATGAACCGGCTGCAGCAGATCGCGGTGGAGAAATCGCGCCTGCATATTCCGTTGATCTTTGCACTCGACGTCATCAACGGCTATCGCACCACCTTCCCCGCGCCGATCGGCCTCGCCGCGTCTTGGGACATGGCGCTCATCGAGGAGGCCCGCCGCATCGCCGCCCGTGAAGCCCGCGCCGCCGGCATCACCTGGACCTTCGCGCCAATGGTCGACATCGCGCGCGACCCCCGTTGGGGACGCATCGTCGAGGGCGCGGGCGAAGACCCGTTCCTCGGCAGCAGAATCGCCGTCGCCCAGGTGCGCGGGTTCCAAGGCGCCTATCCGGGGGCGCCGGATCGCATCCTGGCCACGGCGAAGCACTTCGCCGCCTACGGCGCGGCCATCGGCGGGCGCGACTATGAGGAATCCGCCGTGCCGGAGAGCGATCTCTGGAACATCTACTTCCCGCCGTTCCGCGCCGCCATCGACGCCGGCGTGGTCAGCGTGATGAGCGCCTATCAGGACCTGAACGATGTGCCCGCCACCGGAAATCGCTGGTTGATGCACGATGTGCTGCGCGATGCGTTCGGCTTCAAGGGCTTTGTTGTGAGCGATGCCTATGCCGTCGGCTCCCTCGTCGACCACGGCTTCGCGCGCGATCAGAAAGACGCCACATGGCGCGCCTTCTCCGCCGGCGTGAACATCGACATGGACGCGAGCTTCTATCTCGAGGAGCTGCCGGGCATGGTGGAGCAAGGCCGCATCACCGTGGCGCAGTTAGACGCCATGGTGCGCCCGTTCCTGATCGCGAAATTCCAACTCGGGCTGTTCGAGAAGCCCTATGTCGACGAAGCCGCGGCAGTGTCTATCCTGACCGATCCCTCGCATCGCGAAGCCGCGCGCATCGCCGCCGAACGCTCGGCGGTGTTGCTGAAGAATGCCAACGGCCTTCTTCCTCTGGATGCCAAGAAACTGAAATCGGTCGCCGTGATCGGACCTGTCGCCGACAATGTCTACGATCCGCTTGGCCCCTGGACGACAACGGCGGATTTGAAGGAGACCGTGACGGTCCTGGCCGGCATCCGCACCTATCTGCCGAAGTCGGTAAAGGTCGAATATGCGCGCGGCGCGCAAATTGCCCGCAAGTTCGCCTCCGAGTTCGATCAGTTCTACGACATTCCACCGGAAAAGCCCTGGACCGCAGCCGATATCACCAAAGCGATCCGCGACGCTGTCGCGGTCGCCAAGCGCTCCGACGTTGCGATCCTGGTGTTGGGCGAAGCTTTCAACATGAGCGGCGAGAGTGCGTCGCGCGCCATGCTGACGCTGCCAGGCAACCAGGAACGTCTTCTGGAGGCGGTCATCGCCACCGGTAAGCCGGTGGTCGTGGTACTCATCAATGGCCGTCCGCTCGACGTCCGCCTGGCCGATGCGCAGGCCGGTGCGATTTTAGAGGCGTGGTATCCCGGCATGCATGCCGGCACGGCCATCGCGCGTCTGCTGTTCGGCGACGTGACGCCGGGCGGAAAGCTGCCCTTTACCTGGCCGCGTCATGCGGGCCAGATTCCGATCCACTACAATCATAATCTGACCATGCGCTCCGACGCCGCCGGTCGCCGCACCTGGGACGAGGAAAGCGTGCCGCAGTATCCGTTCGGCTATGGCTTGAGTTACGCGAGCTTCGCCTACAGCAATCTGCGCGTCGTCACGCCGTCGGCCGCATTGGGAGAGGCGATTGAAGTCGCGGTCGACGTGGAGAACGTCAGCGACCGGGCCGGCGATGAAGTCGCACAGCTTTATATCCATCAGCGTGCCGGCAGCGCTTCGCGTCCCGTGCGCGAACTGAAGGGATTTGAACGCATCGCTTTGGCGCCGCACGCGCGAACCACAGTGAAATTCACCGTTCCGGCGCAAGACTTGCGCTATTGGAGCGGCGCGCAAAAAGCCTTTGTGCAGGAAGCCGAAGCTTTCGACGTGTGGGTGGGTACGGACTCCCGGGCTGAGTTGCATGGCGAGTTCGCCGTACATCCGTGACTGTTAGTATGCTAACGGCATTCTCGCGCTGATTGTGGCGCGTGCTAAATTCAGCAGCCGCCCAGAGGGGGATCGCATCAAGTTGGGAGCGGCCCGCGTTAACGCTCACACACGGAGGCCAATCATGAAGATGAAACTATCCCTTTTCGCCACGATAGCCATCACTGCGCTCTGCGGCGCGGCGCATGCCGCCGATAACGAGCCCGGCGACAAGCAGCAATGCGTTCGACTTCAGGCCGTCGGCCAGACGCCCGTGATCGACGACCGTACGATCCTGATTGAGATGAAGGGCGGTCGCGAATTCAAACGCATCGACCTCATCAATACGTGCCCGGGCCTGAAGATCCAGGGCGGCTTCGCGTTCGACACCTCGACGCAAAACATTTGCACGAGCAACGCTCTGACAGTGCTGAACAGGGGTGCGACCTGCATCATTAAAGACATCGTCACGATCGACAAGGCCGAGGCGACCGCGCTGAAGGCCCGTCGCTAGGCAGACGAGTCATCCATCGGCGGGGCTCGACCGTATAGGGCGGTATGAGCACCCCGCCCCCCGCGCCAATCATCATCTGGTTCCGGCAAGATCTTAGGATCGCGGACAATGCGGCGCTCAATGCGGCGGCCGCCACCGGCCAGCCGGTCATTCCGATTTTCGTGTGGGACGAGACACTGGCCTGGTCGCCGGGAGGCGCGAGCCGATGGTGGATGCATAAGTCACTTGAAAGCTTCAGCGAGAGCCTGGCCGCGCTCGGGGCGCCGTTGATCCTACGGCGTGGTCCGGCCAAGGAGACGATCACGAAGCTTGCGCAGGAATCCGGAGCGACCGCCGTATACTGGAACCGCTGCTACGAACCTGCCGCCATCGCCCGCGACACCGACATCAAAGCGGCGCTGCGTGATGCGGGGCTCGCCGTCGAGAGCTTCAATAGCGCTTTGCTGTTCGAGCCCTGGGAGATCAAGACCCAAAGCGGGACTCCGTTCCGCGTCTATACGCCGTTCGCGAAAGCTGCCTTCGCCCTCCCCGCGTCAACGCCCGTGCCCGCGCCGCGGAAACTGACGCCGGCTAAACAGGCGCTGCCCTCAGACCAGCTGGCGCGTTGGAAACTCCTTCCCACCAAGCCCGACTGGGCCGGTGGCTTCCGTGAAATGTGGACGCCCGGAGAAAGCGGCGCGGCGAAGCGGCTAAAATCCTTCCTGACACAGGCGGATCGCTACAATCGCGCGCGCGACATACCGAGCGAAGCGGGGACCTCGCGGCTGTCGCCGCATCTGCACTGGGGTGAGATCGGGCCGCGCCAGATCTGGAACGCGATCGCGCATCTGGAACCCAGCGCCGGCACGACGACTTTTCAGCGCGAGTTGCTGTGGCGCGAATTCGCCCACCACCTGTTGTACCATTTCCCGACGTTGCCGGAGCGACCGCTCCGCCCCGAGTTCTGGAAATTTCCGTGGGACCATAGCCGCAAATCATTTTCGGCATGGCAAAAGGGCCAAACCGGCTATCCCATCGTCGATGCCGGGATGCGCGAGTTGTGGCACACCGGCTGGATGCACAATCGCGTCCGCATGATCGTAGCCTCATTCCTGGTCAAGCATCTGCTGCTGCCCTGGCAGGAAGGCGCGTTATGGTTCTGGGACACGCTGGTGGATGCCGATCTCGCGAACAATTCCGCGAGTTGGCAGTGGGTGGCGGGCTGCGGCACCGATGCCGCGCCGTTCTTCCGCATCTTCAATCCCCAACTTCAGGGCGGGAAGTTCGATGCGAAAGGCGCTTATGTGCGCCAATGGGTGCCGGAGATCGCCGCACTACCCGACAAATATCTGCACGAGCCCTGGGAGGCGCCCGACCACGTCCTGCGCGAAGCGGGCATTGTGCTGGGCAAGACCTATCCGGGTCCGATTGTCGATCACGCCGCCGCACGCGCCCGTGCGTTGGCCGCCTTCAAGAGCCTGCGCGAAGACGCCTAGCCAAACCGCGCACGCGGCTTGACGGCGGCAGTGCGGTTCAGCACCCTGCCCCGTCAGCGATCAGCGGAGGCTCTCATGCGTGCAGCGGCGGAAGACCGGATGCCACCCGGCATCCCCTATATCGTCGCCAACGAGTTCGCCGAGCGCTTCTGTTACTACGGCATCAACGCCATTCTCGCGGTCTATATGACCCAAAGCCTGCACTTCGGTCAGGCGAAGGCGACCGAATGGCAATCGCTGTTTAAGTTCGGCGCTTATTTCTTCCCGCTGATCGGCGCGATCCTGTCCGATGTGTTCTGGGGCAAGTACCGCACGATCATGGTGCTGGCGATGGTCTACTGCGCCGGCTGTGTCGTGATCGCGCTGGATCTGGGGCCGGCTAGCCTCGCCATCGGCCTGGGGCTGATGGCCTTCGGCACCGGCGGCATCAAACCTTGCGTGTCCACCAATGTCGGCGATCAGTTCACATCGAAGAACCAGCACCTGATCGAGCGTGCGTTCAGCTACTTCTATCTTTCGATCAACGCGGGCGCCTCGTTCTCGATCTATTTCTGTCCGGTCTGGCTGGATGCCTACGGCCCCGGCGTGGCCTTCGGCATTCCAGCCGCGATGATGCTCGCCGCCACATTCGTCTTCTGGCTCGGACGCCACCGCTACGTGACCGTCCCGCCCGCGATGACGCAAGGTGCGAACCACGGGTTATTCCTGTTTGTGCTCGCGCTAGTGCCGGTGATGGGAATCTCGGTCTGGGTGTTCAACGCCGTCGGTCCCGACTATCGCACACTGGCGGCGGTGACCACCCTTCTGGTCCTGATGGTCCTGACGGTCGTCGTCTCTCTGCAGACGAAGTTGCGCAATGCCCTGCCGCCCGAGCTGCGCGGATGGATGGAAGAAGCCTTCACCGGTGACGCGCGCAAGCAACTTACCGGGCTCGCGGTGATCTACTTCATCTTCATCGCGATGTACTGGTCGCTGTGGGAACAGTCGAACGGCCAGACATGGACGTTGCAGGCAACATCCGACTACATGGATAAGCACCTGTTCGGCTTCCTTGCCGGCGTGCCTGGGCTGAACGCGTTGTCGGGCTATGAAATGCTACCGGCGCAGATTCAGGTTGTGAACGGTCTGTTCATCCTGATCCTGGTGCCGGTCTTCACGTTCGTCGTCTATCCGCTGCTGGGACGCCTCTTCACCCTCACGCCGCTACGAAAAATCGGCATCGGACTTTGGATCATCGCCGCGTCCTATCTGATCGTGGCGTGGATTGAGGGCCGGATCATGAAGGGCATCACTGTCAGCTTGTGGTGGCAGATCCTTGCCTTCGCCGTGCTGACCGCGTCCGAAGTGATGGTCTCGATCACCGCGATCGAATTTTCCTACCGCCAGGCGCCGCTCAAGGTGAAGAGCTTCATCATGGCGGCGACCTATCTGCTTTCAAGCAGCATCGGCAGCGCCTTTACCGCACAGGTGAACAGCGCCATGGTGAAACCCCTTGCCGCCCAGGAAATCACCGCCGGTGCGGAGACCTGGGTGCGATTGGCGGATGTGGCCAACCTTCAGGTCGGGCAGAAGATCGATTTCGAGGGCGAGAACGGCATTCAAACCACCGACGCCAAGGGCCAGCCGAGTGTGTTGAACGGCACCTTCCTGATCGCGGCCGTCGACACCGCCGGCAACCGCGTGCAGCTTGCCGACGCCATTCACAACCAGCCAGTCGCCAGCACAGGCACTTTCAAGGCCGATGGCAACACCGTCTCCACCTACAAACTCGTCGGGCCCGACTACTTCCTGTTCTTCGCCGGGGCCGGCGCCATTTCGGCGCTGCTGTTCATGCTGGTCGCGGGCTTCTATCGCGAACGCACGCATGTGCGACCCGCCGACGCGACCGGGTGACACGCAACAGAAAATTACCACGCGTTATTTCTGGGATCGCTTGAGGCCAGATACGTAAAGCAGTCAACACTACAGACCCCGTATCTTTTGCGGTCGCCCGATCACCACTTTCGATGGGCGGATACAATGCTCTGTAACTACGTAGGAGCTGTTCCGTGAAGCGACCAGACGAAGCGAAGCTATTCGAAATCGAGGACGGACTTGAGACACTGCGTAAAGTTATGACCCTGCGGGACATAATGTCCCTCATTGAGAGAACAGCACTTTGGGTAGCCCCAGAAACATTTCATCTCCTACCTGTGTGGTATCCCGAACACGCCCGACGTGGATTGTTTTACAAGAAGGGGTGGCTGGAACCTCAGATGAACACAAGTCGCGCCACGGGCAACGCAATTCACAAAGGTGAGTGTAACGTCCACGCCAACAAAGCGATCACGCAGGCCCTCGGCCTTACCAAGAAACTGCGAACGAATTGGACTTGCTGCCACATTTGGGGACTAGATGATCCGACGTTTCAGCGGTCAAATCTGATTGCAATGGATCGCCGTTTCTTTTCCTGCATTGCGAACATGGTCTTACTTCCCACGCCGCTTAAAGCGTTTACGGACGTAATGCCAGAGGTGAAGGCATTGCTCAGAATTTGCGCCCACAATTTATATGGATGGAGATGTGATCACGAGAGCCTGTTTACTACGAACTCCGCTCTCGACGCATGGACCGACTGGGATGCCTATCCCGAAAGTTGGCCCAGAACGCTGCACGAAAAGTTGCCGCTGGGTGTTGTCCCGCTTACCGCTCGTATTCGATCGCGAGCGAAAAAGCGTTTAGCATCCATCTCCCATGACCTTTCGTCTGCGGGACCAAATTATCCTCGAGACGAAGTAAAAGATGTTCTCACATACTGGAAGATCGCCCTCTAAACGGCGAGCCTAGTTGTGCATAGGCTCAAAAGAAAAGTCCCGCGCGTGCGATGACGCGCGGGACTTGAAGAGCTCGTCTTCTGTCGAGCTTCGTCTGTTTAGCCGACGGCCTGCTCGGCCGCGCCCGCTTCCATCGCCTTGGACAGAAGCATGTAGAGCTTGCCCATGTCGGAGGTGGAGAACGTGGTCGTCAGCACCTCGGAGCGATCTGTCGCGCGCGCGTGCTTGATGAGCGCCGAGTATTCCTTCAGATAGCGCATGACGTAGGACCGGAACTTCTCGTCGGTCTGGAACTGGCGCTGGATAGCTTCGACCTTCTGGCGGCTCAGCGTCTTGGTGATGTGACGCAGGAACACGCCCTGATCGCCCTTGTAGTAGCGCTTCCACAGCTCTTCCTCGACGGAGGGCTGGAAGATGCGCGCGATGTCGACGGTCAGGCTGTGCAGCTGCTCGATGACATAGCTGGTGTGATCCAGGAACTTGCCGGTCTGGGCGCGCTCGTGGGTCTCTTCGAGCTGACGCGCCGTTTCGGAGGCACGCACGGTCGTCGAGACAAGCTGGTCGACCTGACGCGCGAAGGTGGCGCCAGCGCGGCCGGTTTGTTCGGTGATGCCGTTGGACGCTTCGACCAGGCTTTCGGCGTGCTTGCGCAGCGTCTTGAGCACGACTTCCACGCGGGCCACGGCTTCGTCGGCGGACTTGCCGAGGCTATGCAGCTGTTGGCGGAAGGCCTCGCCCGTGGCACGCGAACCGCCGGCGATCTTTTCCGACGTCTCGGCGAATTCGCCCAGGGACTGACGCATCTTGTCGCCCGCGACGGTCACCTGTGCCGCGCCGCGGTTGGTGGAATCCTCGAAGTCGAGCATGAGCTTCGACAGGGCATCGCGGAAACCGTTCAGGCGCAGCTGCGCGTCGTCGGCATTGCCCGTGACGGCCTCGGCGCGTTGACGCAGCTGATCGCCGACCATCGCCAATGTTTCGGTGGCGCGCATCGCCGCCTTATCCAGGCCGCCGGCCTGGGTGTTGAACGAGTCCGCCGCTTCCTTGAGGCGCTGGTTGGCAACATCGGTCGCCGCGCGCAGCGAGTCCTTGCAGGTTTCGACGGTGTTGAGCACCTGCTGCATGTCTTTCGCCACCTGGCTGGTGGTCGAGGAGAACGCCTGCACTTCGGCGCCGATCTCGCGGCTGACATCCTTGGTCTTCACAACGGAGTGCGACACGGTATCGGTGACCTGACGCGCGGTCATCTCGAGGGACTCGCGGATGGATTCCAGTTCCTTCGTCACGCGCGCCGTCACCTGCATCAGCTCCGAGGAGTTCTGCGTCAGGATGTCGGACATCGAGCGAACGTGCGCCAAGACTTGCTCCGACGTCGTGCCCATCTGGCGGGCCTGCTGCGCCAGCGCGGTCTCGCTGAGCTTGACGTGCGTGGTGAGCGTGTTCGCGGCACTTTCCAGTTCGTCGTTCTGGCGGCGCAAGCTGTCGCGGATCGCATCGGCCTGCGTGGCCGCGCGGCCGGCGGAATTCGCCAACTGTTCAGCGTGTTCACGCACGCGGGCGCCGACCGTGTCGATCTTCTGGATGACGATATCGGAGATCTGACCCATCGCCTCGGCGCGGCCGATGGCGATGTTGGAGGCTTTCTCGAGGTCCGCCGTGGCGCGCTCGAACTTTTCGGTGACGGTGCGCGACCGCAGCCCGAATTCATCGGCGGACGCCGCAAGGCGGTTCTCTACGCGCGTCGCCGCATCAGCGACCGATTCAGCCTGACGCTTCACCATCGTCTCGACGAGACGCAGTTTGGCGACCGCGCCGTCGGAGGCGGCACCGAGTTCCTTGGTCTGAATCGCGAGCGCTTCCTCGACGATGCGCACGCGGCTGAGCACGCGTTCCATGACCTGATCGAGGTTCGCGGTCTGCTGTTGCAGGCGCGCGGTGACCTTGCTGGTCTGATCCTCGATGCGATCACCGGCGGCGGCCAGTTCCCCGCGCTGCTTGTCGAACACCACTTCAAGGCTCTGCGCCTGGGCGACGAGCGTATCGGCGATATCGGTGGTGACGGCTTCGGCGCGGCGCGCCGCTTCTTCCATCTGCGCGGTATTGGCGGCGACGGCGCGGCCCATCTCGTCGGCGTAACTCTTCGCGGTTTCACCGGCGCGGGCGAGCGCGCGCTCCTGATCCTGCAACTGGGTGGCGATGGCGGCGCTCATGCCGCGCGCGCGTTCGGTCGCGGTGGCGAGGTTCGTCACCTGACCGGCGAGCGACTGGCCCATGCCGTTCACTTCGTTGAGCGTCTTCTGGCTGGCGGTGCGGATGAACTCATGCTGACGGCGCAGCGCATCTTCAATCTTAAGGTTCACGTCGGCGGCGGAATCGATAACGGCCTTCAGCTTCGTGACCTGATCGGTGACGGCGGCGGCGGACGTCGAGGCACCTGAATCGAGCGCGCCGGTAACGCTGGACAGCTTTTCGATGTCGCGCACGAAGTTCGCTTGCAGTTTCTGGACCTGCTTGACCGCGCTGTCGGTCGCTTCGGACAGGATTTGCGCCTGATCCTTCAACGACGCGGTGATCGCGTTCACACGCGCCGTCGCATGCTCGGACGGATAAGTCAGCTGCATGAGATGGGCGCGCAGCACCGCGGTCTCGCGGCTGATGTGGCGACCGCGATCGATGTACGCGACCACGAGCCATAGGAAGGCAAGCGGCAGGAACCACATCGCCATGAAGCTGCCGAACTGATCCGGCAGCAGCGTGAACATGGCGTTCCAACCGATGGTCGTGGTGATGTAGATCCCGTAGGCCAGCGACCAAAGCGTTGTGAGAACCGCGGCCACCGAGACCGAGCGCCCGGAATGCGCGACCGCGAGGCTCGGCAACTCCGTCTGCGACGTCATGTCGCCGGGTTCAGGGGTGGGCGTGGGGAACGATGGCGCGCGCAGGCCAAAGGGCGGCTTGCGTATATGCGCGGTTTTCGCGGCGGCGGCGGCCCGTTCGCGCTGTTCCGGATCAAAGACAATCGCTTCGTCTTCGTGACGCAGTTCTTGCACCATGACGGTCCCCGTTGCGCCGGGCCGCGCGGCTTACCCGCACAGTCCTCGACGCTTGGAGCCTAGATGCCGTTCCTTAAGAAGTGGTTCCAGCCTGTGAAATGTCACTGCCGCGAGCGTATACACTTTCTAAATAACTGTATCGCTATCCGGCAAAGCGAGTTGACCCCCTAGGTTATACAACCCACAATCCCGCTTTGTGAGTGGACAATACATTTGAGGTTGGACACGCAGCTTCGTTTTTAAACCGCAACTCTCGGGGGAGGGAAACTATGCGTCATTACTTTATGCAGACCACGCTTTTGGCTTCGATGGCCATCACGGCGGTCGTACCGATCACCACGGCCTACGCACAGGGTTCTGGGCTCGAAGAAATCGTCGTGACGGCGCGTCGCGTCGAAGAAAACCTGATGCAGGTGCCGATCGCCATCACCGCCATGACGGCGGATTCCATCGACGACCGCGGTCTCAAGAGCATCATCGACCTCGCCGGCTTCACGCCGGGCCTCTTCGCCTATCTCGGCACGGTGGGTAACGGTCACCAGGATCGCGGTAACCGCCGTCTCGCCTTCCGTGGCCTTTCGACCGCCTCGCAAGCCGCCTCCGTCTTCATCGACGGCGCGCCCTATGCGGGCAGCGGCGAACCGTTCGTCGGCGACGTCGAGCGCGTCGAAGTGCTGAAGGGGCCGCAGTCGGTGTACTTCGGCCGTTCGACCTATTCCGGCGCGGTGAACTACGTCACCAAAACGCCGACCGACCACTTCACGGGTCGCCTGACCGCCGACTTCTACTCTTACGGCGGCTACGACGGCAGCCTGGCGCTCTCGGGGCCGCTCATTGCGGACAAGCTCGGCGTGCGCGCCAACATCCGCAAGTATCACTTCGGCGGTCAGTATCGTAACGGCATCAATACCGGCGAGCGTCTCGGCGAGCAGGATACGAATGCCGCCTCGCTCTCGTTCCTTGTGACGCCGACCGACGCGTTGAAGGTACAAATCTACTACTCGTACACGAAGGACGAAGACGGCCCGCCGCCGGCCGCCGCGATCAAGATCGGCACCTTTGGCACGAGCCCAGTGCTGAACTGCCAACTCGGCGGCACGGGCGGCCCGTACTATTGCGGCCAACTTCCGCAAGCCAACGCGATGGATCCGCGCGAGATCTCCGTGCAGTCGACCATCGACGCCTACATGCAGAGCGAGCTGTTCGGCAACGCCCGCCGCTATCCGGTTCCGTTCCCCGTCAGCTGGATCGATCACTTCGGTATCAAGCGCATCGCGCACAACTTCCATGCGCGCATCGATTACGAGACCGAAGGCCAGTGGAACATCAGCAGCATTTTCTCCTACGACCGCACGAAGCAGCAGAACCTGTACGACCAGCAGCAGCGTGACATCGGCTACCTGCCGAACCCGTTGCGTCCGGCAACGCCGGGGGCCTTGGCGGCCGCCTGCGCCGCTGCGCCCGGAACGGCCGCGAATGCGCTCTGCTTCACACCGCCGCAGAACCGCTACTTCCTGATGAACCAAAGCCAGCAGAAAGACGCGAGCTTGGAAGTGCGTGTATCGTCACCGGCAGCCAACCGCCTGCGCGGCACGGTGGGCGCCAACATCTTCACGAACCTGCAGCCGGGTGGCAGCAACTTCGGCAATCAGCAATCGGGCCGTTCGACCCAATCGCAGTCGAAGAACTCGGTTGTCACGCCGGCCGTCTTCGGCGGCATCTACTACGACTTCACCGACGCCCTGACAGTGAACCTCGAAGCCCGCTACCAGTGGGATCACATCGTGCAACGGCAGCTCTTCCCGACGCTCGGCACGCGCTTCGCCGACACGTTCAAGAGCTTCTCACCGCGCGCGACGGTGAACTACAAGATCACGCCGGACTCGATGGCCTACGCGACCTTCGCGCGCGGTTATCGCCCGGGTGGCTTCAACACGGCACTGCAAGGCCTGCCCGCGGTTGACCTTGCGAAGCTGTCGACCCTCGGCACCAACCTGACCTACGCCCAGGAAAAACTCGATAACTTCGAAATCGGTCACAAGGGCACCTGGCTCGACAACCACCTGCGCACCACCGTTGCGGCGTACTACATGCCGTGGCGGCTGGGCCAGGTCTCGAACTCGCAGTCGATCATCAACGCCGCGGGCACGAACCAGGCGATCAGCGTCATCTCAAACGTCGGCGCCGTCGATCTGAAGGGCATCGAACTCGAAGCCAATGTCGCCCTGATGGAAGGCCTGACCATCGACGGTACGGTCGATTACGAAGTCGCGCGTTACAAAGCCTATGTCTTCACGCCGGACGGCTTGAAGATCCGCAACAGCACGGTCGTGACGGGCAACCAGCTCGACCAGGTTCCGCAATGGACCGCCAGCTTGTCACCGCAGTACACGGGACATCTGATCGGCGATTGGGGTTTCACGACGCGTCTTGATTATCGCTACAACAGCAAGCGCTACATCGACCCGACCAACGTCGCTTGGATCCGCGGCCGCCACATGTTCGACTACCACTTCGTGGCGAACCATGAACAGTCGGGCTTCAGCATCGACTTCTATGTGAAGAACCTGTTCAACGACCGGACCTTCACGGACGCCATCAAGGGCAACGACCTGGTGTACAGCCAGGCAGCCGGCGTCGCTTGCCCGCCGTGCTACACGGCGGCGAACCCGGCCGGCTTGGCCGGTGGTGCCGTGCTGAACGAAATCCGTCTCGGTCTGCCCTCGAAGCGTACCTTCGGCTTGAAGGGCACGTACAACTTCTAGAACAGCCGCACCGCATAAACGTAGAAAAACCCAGGCCCCTTCGACCACGACGGGGCCTGGGTCATTTTGGGGAGGCAAAAAATGGACACTCGCGAAGCAAGTCGTCGCAAATTCATTCAATTCATCGCATCAAGCCCGTTGTTCGCCGGAAGCACCGCGGCACTGGCGGCGGATGAATTCATCTCGCCGATACCGAAGCCGACCGACCCGCTGATTTGGGCGCCGCTGGACACCACCAAGGCGATCAAGAACCCGAAGGAAGCGATCAACGTCTTCGATTTCGAGGTCGCCGCGCGTCAGAACATTCCGCCGTCGCACTTTGGCTATATGGCCGCAGGCATCGATGACGAGGTGACATTGCGCGCCAATCGCGCGGACTTCCTGAAGTTCCAACTGCGCCCGCGCCGCCTGAACGACGTCTCGAAAATCGACACCAAGGTGGAACTGTTCGGCCGGACCTATTCCAGCCCGATCTTCCTCTGCCCTATCGGCGGCCAGCGTGCGATGGATATCAACGTCGACTTCCAAGGCGAAGTCGCCCCGGCAGCCGCCGCGAAGGTCGGCAATCACCTGCAGATCCTTTCGACGCACGCATCCCGGTCGTTGAAGGACGTGAACGCGGCGCGCGGACAACCGGTGTGGTTCCAGCTCTATGCAACATCGAGCTTCGAGATCACCAAGCAGTTGGTGAAGAATGCCGAGGCCGCCGGCACCGAGGTCATGGCGATCACGGTCGACCGCACCGGCGGGCGAAACCAGGAAACGCTCGCGCGCATCCAGAAGACCGACACCCGCGTGTGCGAGGACTGTCACAAGGATCGCGGCCCCCGCCCCTCCTTCGCGGAGATCGATACCAAGGGCGTCAACATGCTGTCGCCCAATTTGACTTGGGATACGATCCGCCGCATCCGCGACATGACGAAGATGAAAATCCTGCTGAAGGGCATCATTACGCCGGAAGACGCGAAACTTTGCGTGCAGAACGGCATGGACGGCTTCATCGTGTCCAACCACGGCGGACGCGCGGAAGACAGCGGCCGTTCATCGATCGATTCTTTGCCGGAAATCATGGAAGCCGCGGGAAAGAAAATCCCCGTGCTCATCGATAGCGGCTTCCGCCGCGGCACCGATGTCCTGAAGGCCCTGGCGATGGGCGCGACCGCCTGCGGTATCGGCCGCCCCTACATTTGGGGCTTAGGCTCATTCGGTCAGAAGGGGGTCGAGCGCGTGCTCGAAATCCTGCGCACCGAGCTTGAGGTCGACATGCAGCAGTGCGGCGTGGCCGACCTGAAGAAGATTACGCCGGCGCTTTACCGTCGCATCTCTGCCTGATCCGAAGCGTCAATTACCGCTCCGTGAAGCATCCTCCGTGCCGCGCGAACGGGGGACGTTTTGCCGTCAGGCCTGCCGCTTCTCAAAACAAAGCGGGCCGCAGAAGATCTGCGACCCGCCAGCCGATCGGTGATTTCCACCGGAGCAGATTTTGCCCTAGTCGATCGCGAAGCAATAATTGAGCCCGCCGCCGCCGCGTTTGAGCACGCCCGGAACGTCGCAGCCATCGGTCTCATGCGCTGACACCCAAGAGGTGCTGGAGTTCGACATACGGTCGAAATGACCGATGCGCGCATGCGCTTTTGGGTCGGCGCTCGTCCAGTTGTTGCAGGTGTGATCATCGGCGTCCGTGAACGCCGTGCCGTCGAGCTGCGTGCCGGTGAAGATGTCGTGATGGCTGGGGTTCTCTTCCGAACTGTTGGGACGTCCGCCGGTTTCTGTCAACGCACTGCGCTTGCTGATCATGTTGCCCTTGCGGGCAAGCTCCAGCGTGTCGCCTTGCAACTCGGCCAGATCTTTAGCGATCAATCCGCCCTCCGCGTTGTACCAAGGCCCCTTGCCGATGCGGTCACGCGCATTGACGGCCGGCTGGCCATTCTTCGCCTGCGTACTCAAGTAGGCGTGCCAGGTCTTGTTGCCGGCACCGGCGGCTTGCGCGAGGGCCTGACAATGTTTGTCGGCACCGGCGATGCCGCCGAGGTTGCCGGTTCCCTTCCCCGCCCCGACGCTGGTGACGAAGAAACTCATGGGTTGCTTCGGGGCCGGGGCCGCAGCCTGCTGCGCGGATGCCGTTGGCGCCGCCATGACGAGTGTGAGCCCGCCGAGTAGAAGGAACTTCTTCATCTGCGCCTCGCGAAGTGTGGGGTTGTGATGTGCGGCAAAATCGTACTTTCGTTTGCCGGGCCCGGTCAACGAAGGCTTGAGCCCAAAAAGAAACCGCCGCGCCGAGGGTTCCCGGCGCGGCGGCTTTAGTCAGCCAAGTTCTACGTAAGAATTAGAACTTGTAAGAGGCCTTCGCGCCCAGAACGAGCTTCGACGGCACGCCGACGCGGATCGCACTACCGGCAAAGTTGTTGCCGATAATGTCCGAGCAGCACGAGCCGGCAACCGCTTCCGGGATCGCCATGTTGCTGAACACGTTGTTGACGTAACCCTCGAGCTTGAACTTGTCGGTCTGGATACCCGCACGCAGGTTCACCAGGCTCAAAGGAGCCGTCCAAGCGACGTTGGTGTTGTCGATGAAGTACTTGTCGCGGAACGTCCAGTCGACGCGCGCAAACCAATCCCAATCACCCGTGAGGTGGTTGGTGTACTGCGGCGACAGGCTGAAGGTCCACTTCGGCGACTGCGACAGACGGTTGCCATTCACGTTCTGGCCGCCCGTCTTGATCTTCGGGCCGTCCGGAACGTAGATGTAGTTCTTGATTTCGTTGTGCGTGAAACCAAGGCTACCCGTCACGCTGATGTGTTCCGTCGGCGCCCAACGAGCGTCGAATTCCACACCACTCAGGTTGACCGCACCAACGTTCGTCGTAACCGGGAACTGGCTGAGCGCGGCCGGGCAAACACCGTTCACGAGCGCAGAGTTACAGACGAAGAAGTTGTTGATGACCTGGCCCTGATTCCACTTGTCGTAATACACGGCCAAGGTGGTCTGCAGGCTGTTGTTGAACCAGGTGCCCTTGTGACCGATTTCGAAGTTGTCCAGCTTCTCCTGCTGGAACGCCAACGAGGCGCCGGCAGAGGCGAGCTGAGCAATCACGATCGGCGTACCGCTGACCAGGATGGTGTTGAAGCCACCCGGACGATAGCCACGTGACCACAGGGCATAGAGCAACGAGTTGTCGGTGTACTTCCAGTCGAGCGAGATACGCGGCGAGAAGCTCTTGAACGTGTTGCTCAGAGCCGGACCCACCGTCGGGTACGTCTGCTGACGTTCGACCTTATCCCACTGATAGCGGGCTTCGGCGGTCAACGTGACTTCCGGAGTGAAGTCGAAGTAAGCCGCGCCGAACACAGCCGGAGTCTTGATCAGGCTGAAGTTCGTGGCGTTCTGCACGGTGCCGTTGATGCCGTAACCGGTCAGGCCGCCGTCGTTCGGGTTACGAACGCGCAGGTAGCTGACGCCAGCAACGCCACGGAGGCGATCCTGGGCCGGCGACGCGACGCGGAATTCGCCGCTGAAGTCGGTGGTGATGGTGTTATTCGCGAGCGGGTGCTCATCGCCCTGCGGCACGCTGCCCGGGATGTTCGCGAACTGGGCGTACAGCGGATTGATGAGGAACGTGGTGTCGCGATAGTTCTGGTCGGTCATGCTCGCGGACTTGACGCGGTTCCAGGAGGCGATCGCGGACAGGCTCCAGTCGCTCTCGGTCGTGAAGTCGGCGCGACCATGCGCGTTCTGGATGATGCGTTTCAGGCCGAAGTGATCGAGCCAGTTCAGCGGGAACGGGAACGGATAGGATTCCGTCCGGCCTGCGTTGTTGGTCACCGGCAGATTGTCGATCAGGCGGTAGCGGGTGACTGGGTTGATGCGATCCGGCACCGAGATGAACAACGGGTTGTTCTTGGTGAACGCGGTAATGTCGGGCAGCTGGCCGCACCAGTACGGACCACCGGTACCACCCAGATTACACTGCAACTCGCCACCGGTCCGTTGGCTGGTCGTGCCGCCCGTGTAGCTGCGGGCCAACATGACGGCTTCGGTCGGGGTGCCGTCTTCGTCTTTCTGCCAGCTATAGTTGGCCGAGATCTTGAGGGAATCGGTCGGCTTCGCGAGCGCGTACAGCGAGAACGAGTCCGTTTCCTGCTGCCCGAGGCGGGTGCTGGCGAGCGGGTTCTTGTACTGGCCGCCCGTGTAGTAGCGACGGCCGCTGACGCGCAGGCCGAGCTTCTCGGAGACGGGACCTTCGAGGCTCACGCGGATGTCGGAGCTGCCATAGCTCCAGAGATCGGCCGCGAAGCTGCCACCGAAGCGATCGCCCGGCTCTTTCAGCACGTAGTTAACGGCGCCCGAGTAGGTCGAACGGCCGAAATAGACCGCCTGCGGTCCCTTCAGCACTTCGACGCGAGCGACGTCGGTGATGTCCGGGGTACCGGCATTGGCGGCAGCCAGCGGGGCGCCGTCGATGAAGGTGTTACCCGAGGCGACCGACAGACCGCGGAAGGTCAGCTTCGTGGACGAACGGTCGGTACGGCCGTTGCCGCTGACCGAGGCGAACAGACCCGGGGTCGTCTTACCGAGGTCGATCAGGTCGCGCATGCCCATGTTGCCGATGTCATTGGCGGTCACGGCGCTGATGGCCAGCGGAACCTGCATCAGGTTTTCTTCGACGCGACGCGCCGTCACGGTGATCTCTTCCAGACCCCCGCCTTGCGCGAGGGCGTTCCCCGCGAAACCGGCCACCAGCACCATCATCGATGATGCTTGCAGCAGATGCTGTCTCGAAATCATCACTTAAGACTCCTCCTTGGTTAAACTTGGCGATCGCCGATCCGACACATGCCGGCGCGGCGACTAAATTTCCGATTAAGGGCAGTTCCCAGGGTGGGCGCACGCTGTTGCCCGTGCGGAGACGCACAGGCCACGATGACGCATAGAGACTTTTTTGGACGACACGATTCCCCCGCAGTATTTTCTGACGGTCGCTCCGCGCGTCGGTCGGGCCGAACTTCGCTTCGCAATCCCGTCATCCGTCGCGATGTCGCGACGCTCAAAAAACCCCGTGGAATTTCTTCGTCGCAGGCAGACCTTCCGATGCGCCGTGAAAAGCGCGACAGAGGCCAAACCTACACACGGCTGCTCCAAAAAGCAGGACGCCCGGATCGCTCCGAGATAGTGCGCACCGCGATGCGAAATGGCGGCCCGACCCCCGTTTCGCTGTCGCTGTGCGATTGCGACATCCCCCCAATCGCCGGATTCAGCTCCGAAAAGTCTACCCAAGACTCGTTGAATTGCAACGAAACCGCCTCCGTTTCGCGCTTGCGCCGCGTGATAGGGGGCACGTGTTGCCATCGTGCCACTGGAATCGCCTAGGCCCGCTGTTTGCGTGCGTTTTTGCCCCTCGCCGCGCTCGGTCAGCGGGCTTATGCGAGTGCGTCGCGTGGTCGCTATAACGGGCCTTGATAGCTGCTTTCGGGTCCATAGGTGCGCCGCCGGGCCACCCTGCGTCCAAATGCGCGCGATACTAACGAAGCGGTGATGCGGCCGAGCCTTCGGCGTCGGCTATCGCGTTGACGGGCCGCGCCTCGCCCGGGCAAGATGCGCCTCGTCGTCGCGGCACATGCGCCGCCTCCTCAACTTTCATGAAAAGCACGCGCTTCGTGCGCAGCTCGCGGCTTTTCGGTGTACGTCGAACAGCCGCAGTTCTTCCATTCACACCAGTCCAATCCTTAGGGGACATTCGATGAAGATCGCCATTCCAGACCTGATTTCAAATTCCTACTTCCCGGTGGTCGCCGCCGTGGAACTCGGGTTCTTCAAGGAAGAAGGACTCAACATGGACCTGGAACTGATCTTCCCGTTCAACAAGACGCTGGAAGAACTGCGCGACGGCAACATCGACTTCGCCGGCGGTTCGTCGCACAGCGTGCCGTCGGCGTTCCCGGGTTGGAAGGGCGCCAAGCTGCTCGCGAACCAGGCCCAGAATATGTACTGGTTCCTGATCATGCATAAGGACCTGGGTATTAAGCGCGGCGACATTCAGGCCGTGCGCGGCAAGAACATCGGCGCCGCCCCGCTCGTCAATCTGGGCTTGCGCCGTCTGCTGACGGAATCCGGCATCGATCCGGAGAAAGACGTCAACATCGGCCCCGTACCGGGCGCGTTCCTCGGTGAGAACAAGAACTTCGGCGTGGCCGCGGCGAAGGCGCTCGAAGCGAAACTGATCGACGGATTCTGGGCCAACGGCATGGGCGCCGAAGTCGCCGTCACCGGTGGCTGGGGCACGCTTGTGATCGACGCACGCCGCGGCGACGGCCCGCCGGGCGCGGTCAACTTCACCAGTTCGTGCATGATCGGCACCGACAAAATGATCAAGGACCGCCCGAACGACGTGGCCGCGGCCATCCGCGCTCTGGTCAAGACGCAGAAGGCGCTGAAGGCCGACGTCAGCCTCGCGACAAAAGCCGCCAAGAAGTGGTTCCCGGAACTGGAAACCGGCCTGATCGCGCAGGTCGTACAGCGCGATCTCCCGCTGATGACCCCGAACATCAGCCCCGAGTTCGTCAAAGGCATGGTCAAGTTCCAGCACGATATGGGTCTGCTGAAAGACGGCGAAAACCCGACGTACGAAGACGTCGTGGCGACGCAGTTTGCCAACCTCTGGAACGCGTAAGAGTTCCAGCGAAAGCTGAAACGAAAAAGGGCGCTGCCGCGGCAGCGCCCTTTTTTATTGCCGTGATCGCTGAAGCGCTAGGCCGTCGCGGTCATCACGCTCTTCATGGTGACGAGCATGACCTGGCACGGCTCGATGCCGATCGTACGCAGCGCATGGCCCTTGCCCTTCAGATCTTGCAGCAGGAACGTGTCGCCGCGGCTGAAGTAGCGCTTCTCGCCGGTGCTGACGGTGATCTCGAGCTTGCCCGACATCAGGGCGAGAACCTTCGGCTCTTCGACCGGCTTGAAGTCGGCGAAGTGGCCGGGCTGCGTCACCCAGACCTGCCAATAGGCGACGTCCATCTCACGCTCTTTGTTGCTGCCCGCCGGGTTGGCGGTCTCGACTTCCCCGAAATAGGACTCACCCTTATCGTCGACGTTGACGCTTGCGAGTTTCATAAAATCGCTCCCCTGATCTGGCCTGAATTACGACACGAATTTATACGGGCCGATATCGGTATCGGTACCCGGCGTATAGAGATTGAACACTGTCGGCAGCGTCGCGCTCAGCGGATTGCTGTGATGCAACGCCCCCGGACGGACATAGAAGAAATCGCCCGCTGTCAGGCGCGCCACGCTGCCGTCCTGCATCGTGTTCTCGTTGTTGCCGGTCATCCAGCCGATGAAGTGCGGCGGACCGCCAAGGTGCTGTTCGAACGCGCCGCCCGAAAGTGCGCCGCCGTTCTGTGCGTATCCCTTATTGGTGCGTGCGATCGGCGACGTGCCGCGCATGCCGATGCGCCAGATGGTGCCCGGCTGTTTGGCGGTGATGGATTCCGTGTCGCTGATCTTCTGTAGCGGGACGTCGATGTAATCGGTGTTGCTGCGATTGTTTTCATCGATACCCATCGCGAGAATCTTCACCGGCGAACCGCCCGTTGCAATCTCGGTCGGTGCGAAGCCCTTGGGATCGAGCGGCGCATCGGTCGCGATGAAGGTCGCGTCTTCGATGAGTTCCCACCAGCCGCCGTTGCCCTTTTTCTCGCGGATGGTATCGCCGGCTGAGAGCTCGAAGATCTCGTTGCCTTCCTTACGGCGAATCTTGCCCTTGGCGATGTACATCAGCACGTCGACGCGATTGTTGGTGACGAAGTTGGTACGGCCGCCCTTTTTCAGGTTCGCCACACGGACAGAGTTGCCGTCGAACACATAACGCTTTGTCGTAAAGCGCGACGCGGTCTTCGGCGCCTTCTTGATCTCGTCCGGCTTGTTGGCGGTGAATTCCTTATCGCCTTCCTGCCAGTTCAGATTCAGCGTCTCTTGCGCTTCCTTGGCGGTGACGATCTTGGCCTTCGGCTTCGCCGCGGCGGAGGCGACGAAGGCCTGCAGCAGGATCGTGTCTTCGCTCGGCTTCGCGTTCGTCAGAACACCCGCCGGCATGAACAGGCAGTCGCCCGTGTTGATCTTCGTCGGCTTGCCGGGATGACCCGGCAGCGGCGTCAGCGTCAGCGAACCCTGGATCACATAGATCTCGGTTTCGAAGGTGACCTGGTGGACGACCGGCGTGCCCTTCTTCCAAGTCAGCACCCGCAGGCTGCCCGTCGGATAGTTGTAGAGCTTTGCCTCGTAATGCGAAGTCGACGGATCTTTCGGCGCGCGTTCCAACGACGCCGCGGTGCCGGCGATGCGGTTCGCACCGGTCGCCGCTTTCGTGTCCTTCCATTCAGCCATCGGCAGCGTCTGCGCCTTCGCGGCGGGAATGTAGACGACGTCCTGGTCGCCCATTGAGCCACCGAGGAACTGCGCCTGCGCCTCGCCGATCATGCTGATATTGACGCCAAGCTCTTGCGCGATCTTCGGCAGCGCCACGCCGGCACCGACCACCCCTTTGAACAAGGCACGCCGGCTTGGTTTCGATTTGGATTCCGTCATGAGTAAGTTCCTCCCCGTTGTCGTGATCCGACGCCTCGGCTTTGGTCGCCGCACGTCGTTTGAACAGTACCTACAGCGATTGAGTCCGCACCCCTGCGCCGTACTCATCCCCGTCTTTTTCGTCGTCGTAAAACCAGCCGCGCCCGTCCCCGCGCAATGGCCGGAAATACAATGAGAACTTGTTCTTCTTGAAGGCTATAGCGTCGGTCGCACCTGAGTCAAATATCGCGCAGCGGCGCGGATTGACATCGAGTAAGCTGCTCATCAGGGACGCGAATACGAGGATTTTAAATGACGGGGGAAGCCATACAACTGGTCGAGGGCCGCAGCTGCGAGGGCTGTACGCTGTGCTGCAAACTGTTGGGCATCAAGGAACTCGATAAGCCGCAAATGGCGTGGTGCCAGCATTGCGCCCCCGGTACCGGCTGCAAGATCTATGAGAGCCGGCCCACGGAGTGCGCGAAGTTTTATTGCGACTACCGCACGCAATCGGCCCTCGACGAGCGCTGGAATCCGAAGACATCCAAGATTGTCGTGGTCTACCGGGGGAATGACCGCGCCATGGCGGTCTATGTCGACCCCTCGCGCAAGGACGCCTGGCGCAAAGCGCCCTATTATCCGCAGATCAAAGCTTGGGCGAACAGTTTATGTCCGCAGAACGGCCAAGTCGTGGTGTGGGAAGGCAACAATGCTGTGGCGGTTATGCCTAACCGGGACAAGCCACTTGGCCAAGGCGAGCAAGGCCAGCTGGTCGCGGTGTTCTCGAAGATGACACCGCAGGGCATGATTTACGACGCGGTGCTGATGGACAAAGAGGCCTCGGTCGAAAGCGTCATGCACAAGGTCGGTAAAACGTAAACGGCGCCTGCAAGAGGCGCCGTTTACAGCAAGCAGTATAGGCGAGGCGCGCGACTACTGGGTCACGCCCGCGTCCTTCGGCGGCAAACGGCGGACTTCGCCGCGCAGTTCGCCACCGGGATACTTCGTCGTATGCAGGTTCACGTAGAACCGGCCCGTGACCAGATACTCGACCTGGCCGTCATTGAGCGTGTACGAACCCTCGAACGGGTTCTTCATGCCGCCCGGCGAGAGATCGAAGAGAATGCCGGCCTCGCCGCCGATGGTCTGCGGGCCGTGCACATAGATCCCGGTCGGCCGTGAGTTCGGCGGCAGGTTCTGGAACGACCCCTTCCAGCTGATCTTCTGGGTCTTGCGGTCCAGCGTGAAATCAATGCGGCCCGTGCCTGTGCTTTCGGTCGGCGTGCTTTCGTCGTCCGGCGTCAGGATGACGAAGAAGCTGATCGGCGGGCCTTCGTGGGAATCAACGGGTGGCGCGACATCGACAGCCTGCGCCGGCGCGAAGCCAAACAACGACGCTGCGACCAGCAAAGACAGAAAAGCTTTCAAACACGCCTCCCGATATCGAGGCCGATTCTTGGATCGGCGCTCTGGGCGCAACGCCGAACAGGCGTGCGCTTAAGTCCACGAATGCAGTTCCCAACTACGGTCAGGGGCGGCGCGAATCCGGCCACACATAACCAAGGCGAAAAAATCCCGCCTTAAGCCCCCAAGCTTCTAAGCACCCGTGCCGTTCATCAGCTTGCCGGACACCGTCACCACGCGCCACGTCAGGTCGTGACGACGATGGCCGTTGATGTTGCCGGGCTTCTGGTCATTGACGTTGTTGTAGAGCAGCAGCCCTTTGTAGGCCCACTGCTTGCGGCCATCCTGGCGCTGGTAGACCGACCAATCGCCGACGCCCTTGTCGTCATCCTTCGCGAGGACCGGAGTCCAATCCTGCGGGCGCATCATCGGGCCGTCGTCATCGGCCTTGGCTGCATTGGCTTCGGGACCGCGGCCAATGCCGCCCGGCACACGACGGCCACGCGCCACGTCGTGCACGTAGATCGTCATGCCCTTGCTGTCGCCATAGATATCGCAATCGTCGGCGGCCTGGACAGTGACCCAGCTCGGCACCGGCGGCGGCGGCTCAAGAACCGCGGCCTTCCAGCCCTTCGCCGCGCCATCGCCGCGCGTGTCTTCGATCACGCCGTCGCGCTCATAGGTGTAGAGCGGCTTGCCCTTGTAGGCCCACTGACGCGAACCGTCGGGACGCGTGACAACCGACCAGTCGCCGGTGTCGGCCGCGAGCCACGAGGCCCGCAACGGGTGCCAGGTACGGGCACACTCGACATCGCAGCCGATCTTCTTGGGACTGTCGCCGTCAGACGTATAGAGCGTCATGCTCTTACCGTCGGCGAGCACCCAGCCCTTCAAGGTCTTCACGATCTTCATGCCGGGTGGCATGGCGATTTCCTTGAACGCCACGGCCCAGGCCCCGGCCTGCAAGCCGTCGCCGTTGGTGGTGCCAGCGGCGGTATCGCGCGTGTAGGTGTAGAGCGGCTTATTGCGGTAAGCCCACTGCAGCGAGTTGTCGGGGCGCTTGATGACGCTCCATTCGCCTTCGCCCTTGTCTTCGGCCTTGGCTTCGTAAGGCGTCCAGACTCTGGCGCAACCGTCGACGCACCGCGAGGTTCCCGGTTCCTGGTCCTGCGCGAACACATAGAGCGTCATGCCCTTCGGATCGCTGAGGAGCCAGCCGTGGCCCTTCTGGTGGAATTGCACACCGTGCACGGTCGGTTCGTCCGCGGCAGACGCCGCGCCGGCGTGCATGAAGCACGCCAGCGCGATCGCCGCGGAAACTTTCACCGAACGCGTGAGAAACTCACGTGCGTCAAGCATCATCGCTTTCGTTCCCTCTCTCAACTCGCGACGTGGATGGTCTAAGGCGAGCCTTAGGCCATGATCTCCGTCAGCACCTTGTTGGTCTGAAGCGACTTCGTGCCCCACTTGTCGACCTGCATGCCCATGATCTTCTGCATGGTCAGGCCGACGCGGGTGACCGGGTCACCGCCGCCGTTGACGTGCAGACCCGTCTTCATGCGACCGCCCGCCTTACCGCAGAGGTAGTTCGGGATGCTGTCGACGGTGTGCACACGCGCCCAATTGGTTTCGGTCGTGGCGAAGATGAGGCAGTTGTCGAGCAACGTGCCGTCGCCTTCCTTCACGCTCGACATGATGTCGAGGAACTCCGCCAGGCCATCCATGCAAGCCTTGCCGAATTCGAACACCAGGGGCTGACGTTGGGCCTTCTCGTCCATCGCCTCTTCGTGCGTGAGGAGGTGGTGGGTATAGGTTTCACCGTTGCGACGGACGTTACCGAAGTGATCGGTGAACACCATGTTGAAGACTTTGGTCTGGTTGCAGGCCACAGCCATCGACAGGAGCTTACCGAGGATTTTGTGCGTCTCGATGACGACGCCAAGTTCGCGCACGCTGGTCTGGTCGGCCGACGCGGCTTTCGGCGCGGACGGGACAAGACAGGCTTCGTTCGCCGGCGGCTTCTCGAGCTGCAGCGCGAGCTGCTTTTCGACCTGACGGAGCGAGGTGAAGTACTCGTCCATGCGCTCTTTGTCGGCCGCGCCCAGGCTCTTCATGTAGTCCTTCGAGTCTTCCATGAAGGCCGACAGGACGCTCTTGCGCGTCATGACCTTGGGATCCGGCTTGAAGTTCGCCTTGTTCGGATCGACGAATTCCGGGCCGAACATGCGCGCGTAGAACGCGATCGGCGAGACTTCCGCAGTGACGCGACCGTTGGTGTTGCGGGCGCTGTAGTTGTCGCGCGGCGAACCGCCGGCCGAGACGTCGAGCGTCTTGAAGCGGGTACCGCCACCGACGGCGTCGGCGATCAGAAGGTCAACGGTCGGCGCCGGAATGTCCTGCGCCGCCATCGGCACGGAGCCGCAACGGTTGGCGACCCAGCCGGTCCAGTGGGTGTAGTTCGAGCTGCCGTCGAGGGGCATGTTGAACCCGGTGAGCAGGTTCAGATTGTCCTTGTGACGGTTCAGCGCGCTCGTCTCTTCCGTGAATTCGATGCCGCGCGTGGTCGTCGACTTCGGCACGAAGGCATTCGGCGAGTGGCCCATGCCCCAATACCAGGTGCCGAAACGCACCGGCAGCGGCGCGCCGGTCGCGGCGAGCGCGCTGCCGGTGCTGTTCAGGTCGCAATCGAGGAACGGCAGAGCGACCGTGACGGCGCCACCACCGAGAACGCCCTTGAGGGCGGCGCGACGCGTGCGTGTACGAGGGAGAAGGATGCTCATGAGCGTGACTCCTTGGAGGAAGAGGTGGATTGCTCCGGCGTGTTATTGGCGGTCGCGCCCGTCTTTGGAGCAGTGACGGCGTACATGGCGTCACTCAAGGCGATGCGGCGTAGCAGCTCCGGGAAGCGATACTTGTCCGAAGCGAAGGTTGTGTGCAGGTACTCAAGCAACTCACGATCCGAGCGTTCCGGTGCACGGCCCGTGGCGTAGGAGAACAGACGGTCGGCGACGCAAGCCGGCACGGCCGGGCTTTCGCTCATCGCCTTGCCCAGACCGACGGCGTCGGTGAACGTCACACCGTCAAGGCTGCCGGATGTATCGATCTCAAAGCCGTTCTCATTGGCGCGGTACTGACCAGCGCCATCGAAATGCTCAAGCGTCAGACCGATCGGATCGGTGACCTTGTGGCAACCGGCGCACGCGGGTTCAGTGCTGTGCACCGTAAGGCGGTCACGTGCCGTATGCGTGGCGATTTTCGGGTCGTTGAACTTCGAGAAGTCGACGTCGCCCGGCGGATCGGGGACCTTCTGGCAGAGGAAGATTTCGCGCATGGCGCGGCCGCGGCGGGTCGAGGAACTCTTGCCGGGGTGCGCGTACAGGGCGGTGAAGCCAACCTGCGACAGGATGCCGCCGCGCGGATCGCCTGCCGGGAATTCGTAGGGCATCCAGCCGCCGTCCGGACGATCCATCGGCACGCGATAGACGCGGGCCAGCGTCGCCGTCATGAACGTCTTCCGCGACGTGAACAGGGTGCGATAGTCGGCATTCTGCGCGATCAGATGATTGGTGATCGTGCGCATCATCTGTTCCTTGGCATCTTCACCCACCTTCGGGCTGAAGGCCGGGTAAATCACCGCGTCCTTCTCGATGCTGTCGAAATCGCCGTAGGACAGGAAGTCCGTGAAGAAGGCGCGCACACCGCCATCGAGAAGGTCGGACGCCATCATGCGGTCGACCTGCTTCTTCAAGCCGCTCGGCGTGCTGAGTTCGCCCTTTTCGGCGGCGGCCAACAGCGCCTCATCCGGCGTGGTGTCCCACAGCAGGAAGCTGAGGCGCGCGGCCTTCGCATAGTCGGTCAGACGAACTTGGCCGTCCTTCGTTTCCGTCGTGTCGATCACGAACAGGAACTTCGGCGACGTCATCATGCTCGCGAGCGCTTCAGAGATGCCTTCGTAGAAATCGCCCGAGGTCTTGGCCATCTCGCTGGCCGACTTCACGGACGTCTCCAGCTCGGCATCCGTCAACGGACGACGGTAGAGCAGACGGCCAACGCGGCTGAAGAACTGCTTGGCGCAAGCATCGTCGGGCGCGTTGGCGGCGGCAGGCTTGCAGGCCAGCGTCACCTCACGATAGGCCGGGCTGGTCACGTAGTTCGCGACCGCATGCGCGAGATCGTAATACTGCTCGAAGGCCGACGGCGTGATACGCGCGCTGCGTGCGCCAACGCGCTCAAGGCCCGCCGTGCGCAGCAGAGGATCGAAGCGACCGCCCACCGGCACTTCGCTGCCGAACACGTCGGCGACGATGTGGCGATACTGGTCGCCCGTGAGACGACGCATGTCGGGCGTACCGCCCACGCTCTTCGGTTCGCTCGGGCCGCAGCCGGACAGCAGCAGACCCGCGACCATCAGGCCGCCGCCCACGAGTGTCTTCAACCGCTTCAGCTCAGAAATCTTCATCTTACGTCCGATCAAATTTTCTTCGTTGCTGCGTGATGTCGATTAGCGCGAAGCCTGGCGCGTCTTCGCCAGTTCATGGGGCTTCACGACGAAGGCCGGATAGGCGGTCAGGTCGAAAGCAGAGGAGATGTGCGTGCAGACGCCAGTCTTCGGGTCCGGGTAGCCATCCGCGTACTTGTGGAACGCGTCATACAGCGCCGGGCAGCTGTCGCCGTGAATGGTCGCGGCGAAACCCTGACCCAGCAAGTAATACAGATAGCGTTCGGCGTCGTAATATCCAGTGACCATGCCCTTCGCGCTGAGACCGTCTTCGGCGATCTCGAGGTTCAGGCTCATGTCTTTGATGGTCGGGTGCATGTAGGTGTAGTTGCCGTAGAACGGCATCGCGACATCGCCGCGCTCCGTCGTCAGCACGCCGTTCTTGATCTTGCCCTTCACCGAGTCACCAAACATCGGCGTGCCATCCGGCTTTTCCTGGATGCGATAGGACGCATACGGCAGCGGCTGACCGGCCGCGTTCAACGGATACTGATCGATCGAGCGGTAGAACGAGACTTTGACGTTGTCGGAGTTACGCGGGTCCTTCTCGTTCACGCCGGTGATTTCCACGAGGATCATCGCCAGGCCCGAGGTGCGACGCGCTTCGTTAGCGTTGTCGTCCACGTGACGGCCGGTCTGCTTACGCCAGCCGTAAGCGCAGCCGAGGATGCGATAGAGCTGGTTGTCGACCGCAGGCGTGCCATCGACGCCGGTGAACTTCTCGTGCGCGCAGCTCTTCGGCGTCGCCTTGCCGTCGGTGGTGCCGTCGAGGTTGGCGCCGTAAGCCCACTTGCCCTTCACGGTCCGCATCGGCGGATCCTTGACGATGGTGGGGTTGAAGCAGACGTCTTCGCCGTTCGGACCGCGATTGACGGCAAAGTTGCCGCGCGCGAGCGCCTGAACCAGGCCGTTACCGGTCTGCTTGGCGCGCAGTTCCTTCGAGAGGCCGCGCCACCACAATTCGTCGTTCGACTGAGTCAGGCCTTCCGGGCACTCATCCATGAACTTGGTCGTGTACATGGTGCTGAACCAGTCCATGACGACGAAGCCCATCTTGCCCTTTTCCTGCGCCTGGGCCGGCAAAGTACCAAACAGCCCTACGCAGAGGCCGAGCATCGCGACCTTCGCCGCGCGCTTCCAGGCGGTCTTTCCCGCAGTGTGGTGTGCCAGAATGGTCATAATCCGTTGCAACTCCCTGCTTTCAGAGACCAATTCAAATTTCGGCCTCCGCAACGCCCCCACCCGGCGTTCGGGCACATTATGAACCGACCCGTCTGGGCCCCTTACAGTTTCCTGCAATTTGTCCAGGGGGCGGGTTTCGCTAAGGTTGTATTTCACCACAATATCACGTTGAGCTCAGGTTGCGAGTTTCGCAGCCATCCAGTCGAACATGAAGGGCACCACAGTGCTCCAGGCCGCGTAGCTGCAGTGGCCCGACCCCGCGCCGTCGACGAGGCGCAGCGTCTTGTCCTTTGTCTTCAAAGCGTCGAAAAACCGCTGCGCCCCGCGCACATCCATCACACGATCGTTCGTGCCATGCACGACCAGCGTCGGCATGGTGATCTTGTCGACGAGTTTTGTGAGATCGAATTCGTTCAGCTTCTTGCGCGCCGTCGCATCGTCTGGCGAGCCGGTGATCCACTGCAGCTGCCGTTGGATCGGCGGATTCCAGATATACAAATCCTGCAACAGGTTTGTTGCAGCGCACCAACAGACCAGCGCCTTCACGCGCTTGTCGAAGGCCGCAGCCCGCGGCGCGTAATAGCCGCCCATACTGATCCCGGTGAGGCCGATGCGATTCGCGTCGACTTCCGGCTGCGTCACAAGCCAATCGATCGCGGCTTTCACCGGGACTTCGTAATCCGGACGTGTCGGAATGTTGTTCAGATAGATCGCCGCGCCACGGCCTGGCGTGTCGAGGATCAACATTGCCATGCCGCGCGCGAGCATGGCGGTGCCGCTGAAGAAATTCTCTTCGCCATAGGAATCGGCGCCGCCGATCAGGAACACCGTCGGCACTTTGGTGCCGGCTTTGTAGTTGTCCGGCAGGCAGAAGTAGCCGTCGTACGTTTCAGCTCCGCTCTTGACTTGAATCACCCGGAGTTGCGCACCTTTGAGCGCGAGCGCGCGACGAAACGCGGTCTGCGCGCGCGTGAAGCGCTCCGCCTTCCGCTTGTCATCGGGCCCGTAGAAGAACATCTCGGACTGACGGAAATAGCTGCTGGCATGGAAGTAACGCGCGATGGCGGTCACCTTTTCGCCGCGGCCTTCAGCGGCCTTGGCTTCGCCTTCGGCTTTCTCGGCGAGTTTCAACCACGCCGCATCCCAGGCCGCGACATCGTCAGGCTTGAGGCCACGACACGTCTCCTCGATCTCGAACACATCCGCTGCACCGTAGAGCGCTTCACCGGCGAGACGTTGTGTCTGCGCGGCGTAAACGTTGGTGGGACGGAAAAAGTCGATACCGGCCCCTGCGGCCGGAGCGCTTTGCGCGAACGCTTCGCCGGCGAGACCGGAGAAGCCGCCCGCGATTAGCGCGCCAGCACCGAGGCCCCGCCGCGAGATGCCCGTGCTCATGTGCTCAGGTCCGGAAGCGCGGGAGCAGGTTCAGCGCGTTATCTCGGCTGATCGCCTGCATTTCTTTCCTGGAGAAACCGACGTTCGGATACCCGCCCGCCGTTTCTTTCATCGGTACGAACGGATTGTCGCTGCCGAAAAGGATTTGCGACGTCGGCACCAGCGTCTTCAGCGCCGCAATGGCGGGCTTATACGTCGTGCCGGCGATATCGTAGTGCAGACGCTTCAGCGTGTTCTCGATGCCGTCCGGCACCTTCTGCGCGATGTCCGCCGGCGCCTGACCCTGCATGCGGCCCCACACCATCGGGATCGATCCCCCGCCGTGGCAGAATATGAACTTGATGTCGCGGAAACGATTGAGCGCGCCGGTGAACAGCAGGTTGGTGATCGTGCGCGAGGTGTCGACCGTCACTTCGTTGATCAACGGCGGCACGTCCTTCAGCAGCGTACGGCAGCAATTCGGCGTGGTCGGGTGAACGAACACCACGGCCTTGCGGTGATTCAGCTCCTGGAGGACCGGATCGAACTTCGCATCGCCCAGCCAGCCTTCAGGATAGCTGGTGAAGATGCCGATACCGTCGGCCTTCAGCGTGTCGAGCGCGTATTCGATTTCCTTCAGCGAGCCTTCGACATCCGGCACTGGGATGGTCGCGAACAGACCGAAGCGGCCCTTGTGCTTGTTGCAAAGGTCGATGGCGTACTCGTTGCAGCGGCGCGCGAGCACGCGCGCTTCGTCGGCCTTGCCGAACCAGATGCCGGGCGACGAATACGACAGGACGCCGGCCTCGACGCCGTGCGCATCCATCGTCTCCAGCGCGAGTTCCGGCGACCAGTTCAGCCACTCCGGCGAGATCGCACCGCCGCGCGAGGCCGCGATGCGTTCCTTGTTCTCTTGCACGTAGAACGGCGGCACGACGTGGTGATGAACGTCGATGATGCCTTTGCCCTTCGCCGGCGCCGCGGCCATGGCCGGGCTGTCGCAGACGAGCGCACTGGCGGCGGCCCCCGCCGCAGCGCCCAGCAGGTTGCGGCGGCTCAAGCCGACGGGCGGGCAGCAGCCACAGCCGCAGAGCATTGTCTTCCGCAGATTCATCGAGACCTCCCCAAAATATCACTGCGCGATCAAACTGCGTGGCGGGAGAATGGACAAGCAAAATCAACGTCGAGGTCCAGGGACGGGATAGCTGGTTTAAATCCCGCGTTTGTCCACCTGCGGGTCAACAAGGCGTGAGGGGCGCGGGGCAAAAGTTTCCGATAGGATGCGCGCCGACCCGCCCTGGCGCGCGGGTCTTTTTGGGGAAAGTTCGAGCGCCGTCGGGGGACTATGGATGGAATTTATCAGAACGCTGCGTGACCTCACGCCAGCGCAGCGCAACACGGTCATCGCCAGCTACCTCGGATGGACACTCGATTCCTTCGATTTCTTCGTTCTGGTCTTCGTCCTTAAGGACGTCGCCTCCGAGTTCAAGGTCGACATCGCGACCGTCAGCATCGCGCTTGGCCTCACCCTCGCGTTCCGCCCCGTGGGCGCCTATTTCTTCGGTCAGCTCGCCGACAAATACGGACGGCGGCGTATCCTGATTATCGACGTGCTGCTGTTCTCGTTCCTCGAAGTCGCATCTGGCTTCGCGCCGGGCATCACCAGCTTCCTCATCCTGCGCGGCTTGTTCGGCATCGCGATGGGCGGCGAGTGGGGCATCGGTGCGGCGTTGACGATGGAATCGATCCCCGCCAAAGCGCGTGGCGTCGTCTCGGGCATTCTGCAGAGCGGATACCCGATGGGTTACCTGCTCGCCTCCGTCGTGTTCGGCGTTCTGTTCGAGCATATCGGCTGGCGCGGCATGTTCATCGTCGGTGGTCTGCCGGCGCTCCTGACGCTGTTCATCCGCCGCAACGTGCCCGAGTCACCGACCTGGCAAGCGCAAGGTCCGGCCAAGATCACGATGCTCACCGCGTTGCGCATTCACTGGCGGAAGTTCGGCTACGCGGTGCTGATGATGGCGGTGTTCAGCTTCGGCACGCATGGCACGCAGGATCTCTATCCGACCATGTTGCGTGAAGAGCGCGGCATGTCGCCGGGCTTCGTCGGTTTGATCGCGGTGATCTACAACGTCGGCGGCCTTTGCGGCGCGATGTTCTGGGGCACCTACTCCGAACGTGTCGGACGTCGGCGCGCGATCATGACGGCGATGGTATTGGCCTTCTTCATCATCCCGTTCTGGGCCTTCGCGACCAACATCGCGATCATGGCGACGGCGGCGTTCCTGATCCAATTCATGGTGCAGGGCTCGGCGGGCGTGCTGCCGGTCTATCTGAACGAGATCTCTCCACCCGAGGTGCGGGCGACGTTCCCCGGCTTCAGCTATCAGGTCGGCACATTGTTCTCATCCGGCAACGCGAACATGCAAGTCGCCTTGGCGATGATGCTGGGCGGAAGCTATTCCGCCTCGCTCGCCATCGTCGCCGGTTTGGTGACCGTGCTGCTGACGATCGTGCTTCTGTTCGGCAAAGAGACCAAGGGCACCAGTTTCGACACGCCGAACGAAGGTATCGTTCACTAGAGCCGGCAAAAGAAAACGCGGCGCCGATGAACCGGCGCCGCGTTTGATCTCACGCTTCTGATGAGCGGGAAAAGAAGGGCTACTTCTTTTCCTTCTCGTCGTAATAGTGGAATTCGATCACCACGCAGCCGGTCTTGGAACCGAACGGCCCGTGCAACACGCCGGGCGGACGGCAGGCATAGGTTGGCGCTTTGAAAGTTTCGCCGCCGTCGCCGTTGGCATCGCAGCCAACCTGCAACTCACCTTCCATCAGGTAGATCTCTTCCCAGTGCTTGTGCTTGAACGGCACGGCAGAGACGCCACCCGGATTGAACTTCAGAAGGCGCGTACGGCTGCCCTTTTCGTTCACGTCATCCAGATCGCTGGACAGAATGCGCTGTTCGACCTGCGCCTTCTGGCCAGGGGCCGGTTCGGGATAGCCCGGCGCCGTGTGCCAACCTTCATTCGGGTCGAGCGGGATGAATTCGCGATGCGGTTTGTTGAAAAGCATGCGGTGCTCCTTGTCCGTTCGCGTGGCTTAGTCGTTGATCGGCAGATAGACGATGTTGTAGCCGCCCGTCAGCTTGCGCTTCAGGACCGGATCTTCGAGTTCGTACTCGAACTTGTCGGCCGGGCGCACGCCGCCCTTCGCGGCGAAAGTGCCGCCGAACATCAGCGTGCCTTCTTCCATCGGCTTGCCTTCGGTGTACTTCTCGATCAGTTCTGGCGGCGGCAGCAGGCTCGCCGTCGCGCCTTCCTGATACAGGACGCGCTTGCCGTTCTCGGTGATGTAGGAGCGCAGGATTAGCTGATCCCAGTGGTCCTTCACGCTATCGTACGACCACAGGGTGTCCGAGATCGGGTGTTCGCACATGTGCTTCGACACGGTGATGCCGTAAGTCTCGACGTCGCGGTCGGTGTGGTCGGAACCGACGCCGATCCACAGCTTGCCGCCCGTCTGCACATACACGCATTCGACTTCACCGCTCGACTTCGTGCTCAGCACTTCGATCGAGTCCGCGGTGGTCAGACGCGACGCAGCCATGCGGAAATAGATCGGCACGCGCTTCGGGCGCGGAATGCCCAGCGCGAAGAGTTCTTCGATATGGTGGTCGATGTCGGCGCGGTTACGGCCGGCCCAGCCGCCGATCACGGCGTGCGTGATTTTGACATCTTTTTTCGACGCGCTCGCGCCATCCTGCAGCGTCAAAGACAATACGGTCACGATTAGTCTCCTTCCCCCATGTGGGCTTCCAGGCCGTGGACGCGGACATCGCGCGAAATCGGAGCCGGCTTGCGGCCCCGCGTCAGCCTGATATGATTTTTGGATAGTCGACAACTCTCACAATACCGTCAAGCGACAAACGCCTGTAATTCCGCGAGATTGTGCGGCGCAGAGGCACTGACAGCGTTGTGATATTCCAGCCGGAGAGAGATTATGAAGACGCTCAACCAGATCGCCGCCGACCTCGCGGGGGGCAAGACGACAAGCCGTGCCCTGGTCGAGGAGTGCTTGGCGAAGATCAAGGATCCGGCGGGCGAAGGCAGCCGCACCTTCACGAAGGTCAGCGGCGAGAATGCACTTGTTATAGCTGACATGCATGACGCGCTGCGCAAGCGCGGCGCGGCCGTGTCGCCTTATGCGGGCATCCCGCTGTCGGTGAAGGACCTATTCGACATCGCCGGCGACGTCACCACCGCCGGTTCGAAGGTTTTCGCCGACCACGCGCCGGCGAAAGCCGATGCACCGGCCGTTGCGCGTCTGCGCGCTGCGGGTTTCGTGCCCGTCGGTCGGACAAACATGGTCGAGTTCGCCTTCTCCGCGCTCGGCGTGAATCCGCACTACGGCACGCCCAAGAATCCATACGACCGCGCGACCGGCCGCATCCCCGGCGGCTCGTCGTCGGGCGCCGCCGTATCGTTGAGCGACGGCATGGCCCATGCCTCACTCGGCACCGACACCGGCGGTTCGTGCCGCCTGCCGGCCGCGATGTGCGGCCTGGTCGGCTATAAGCCGACACAGAAGCGCGTGCCGCTCGATGGCTGCGTGCCGCTGTCGACCACACTCGATTCCGCCGGCCCGCTCGGCCGTAACGTCGAAGACTGCGCGATCCTCGACAGCATCCTCGCGGCCGAGGACGTCACGGCCCTGCCGGACGTGTCGCTCGCCGGCCTGCGCTTTGGCATTCCGCAGACGATGTTGATGGACGGCCTAGAGCCCTATGTCGCCCAACGCTTCGAGGCCGCCGTGAAGGCGCTCGAGAAGGCCGGCGCGCGCATCGAAAAGATGCCGTTCAAGGAAGTCCTGGAAATTCCGCAGATCAACGCCAAGGGCGGCTGCGCGGCGCCGGAAGCCTACGCCTATCACCGCAAGACGCTGGAAACGAAGGCCGACCAGTACGACCAACGCATCCTGGCGCGCATCAACCGCGGCAAGGAGCAGGACGCTTCCGACTACATCATCCTGCGCGGCCAGCGCGCGGACTTCATCCGTCGCGTGACGCCGCTGTTCGCGGCCTACGATGCGGTGATCATGCCCACGACCGTGATGACGGCGGTGCCGATCGCCAGCCTGGAGCCGATGGACGAATACAATCGCGTCAACCTCGCGCTGATGCGCAATACCGCCATCGCCAACTTTATCGACGGCTGCAGCATCTCGATCCCGTGCCACAAGGCGGGCGAAGCCCCGACCGGCTTCATGCTGACCGGTCCCCACATGACCGATAAGCGCATCCTCGCCATCGGCGCGGCGGTGGAACGCGCACTCGCCAACGCCTAAGCGCGGGACCTACCGGACAAAGAAAAAGGGCGTGTTCGCGAAGAACACGCCCTTTTTGCTTTGAAGGCCGGTAAAGCGGCGCGCCGTTATTGCATCGGCGAGTATTTCGTCGGGAACATGATACTCGAGTGGATCTTCTCGATGTACGGACCCTTGGGGTCCATGATCCGACACGCTTCAATCCATTCCGGGTCCGCGAAGAACGCGGTGAACTTCTGCTGACGCTCGGCCAGATCCTTCCACTGAAGGATGTAGGTGAGCTGCGGATAGTTCGCGCCGATCATCGTTTCCCAGAAGCCAATCACCTTGAAGCCATGCTTCTTGAAGATCGGCACCGTGTAGTTCTCGAACTTGTCGTGCATGCCCATTCGATTGTCGTAGACTAGGTCATACACACGGAGCTCGTACAACATCGCGCTGTCTCTTCCCTAAGCCGGCAACGTGCCGAGCGAAGCCTGGACGCGGGTCTTGAGCCACACGCCATCGCGCGACGGCAGGACGCGCTTGTCGTCCCCCGCCGCGATCTTCACGATCGCAACCGTCGGACCATCGCCGACAGAGTTGACGCGAACCGCGAGTTCTTCGACTTCAGCCTGGGTGTTGACGCGCAGGACGTTCTTGATACCCGAGCCCGAAGCGATGGTGCCGAGATCGGCGCCAGCCGAGGTGTGGCTGGTCTGCGAACCGGTCTCGCCGTAGAGCTCGTTGTCGAGCACGACGATGGTAAGGTTCTTCGGCGCCTGCAACGCGATGGTGGCGAAGTTGCCCATGCCCATCAGCATTTCGCCGTCGCCGACGACGACCATCACCGGAATCTCCGGCTTCGCGATCGCGAGGCCGAGGCCGATGACGCCGGCGCCGCCCATGGCGCCCCACAGGTAGAAGTTACGCTCATGATCGCCCGCGTCGGCCAGATCGTAGGTCGGCGAGCCAAGGCTGGTGACGACCACCAGTTCCTTGCGATCACGCACCAGCCGCGCGACGACCTTGCGGCGCTCGAGACGGTTGGATTTGGGCATGGAAGTAACCTGGCTCATTTCACGAACACCTTTGCGCCGACCAGCTGCTGAGACAGCAGAACCGCCGTCGGCGTGTTGCCATTGAGGGCCATCGCGGCGCCCGCGGCGACCGTCGGACGGACTTCTTCCGGGGTACGCGCGCGCAGCACTTGCACGTCCATCAGTTCGAAGCAGGCTTGAACCTTCGAACCCATCGGCACCTGCCATGGGTTGAACTCGCCGTATTCGCCGCGCATGGTGACCAGCGTGAGGAAGGGGATACGGCAGGTCTTGATCAACGACAGCATGTTGATGCAATTGCCGACGCCACTGGACTGCATCAGCAGAACCCCGCGGTCGCCGCCCAGCGCCGTGCCGGCAAGCAGCGCGATGCCTTCTTCTTCAGTGGTCAGCGAAATGCCGCGCATCTGAGGGTCGGCATGGATCAAGCTGATCAGCTCGGCATGACCGCCATCGGGCACGTAAGGCACCTGACGGACGTTGAATTGCTTCAAGACCTCGTAGATATCGTGTGGCCATGATTTGGTCGCGGCCGAGGCAGCCGCGGTGGCACTCGTCATAATCTCATCCTCTCAAATGGGAAACCGGATGGCGGGCGGGACAATATTTGCCAAAGGGCTTAAGCAGAATATAGATAATTACGATACGTGATATTGAATTCCAGGAAAGGGCACCCAGCCAATGGACCTAAAACGGCTCCGGACCTTCATCCGGGTTGCCGAGGATGGCTCGCTCAGCAAGGCATCGGACCGCTTGCGTCTCGCCCAGCCGGCGCTGTCACGGCACATCAAGCTCCTGGAAGCCGAGATCGGCCACGATTTGTTCGTGCGAGACGGTCGCGGCATGCAGCTGACCGAGGCCGGCCAGGAATTGCTGGCCCGTATCGGCGGTTTAGTTCAGCAGATCGAGAAATCCATCAACGACGTGCGATCGCTGGCTTCCGCGCCGCAGGGCCATGTCGCCCTCGGCATGATGCCAACCGTCAGTTACATCCTGTCGGCACGTGTGGCCAAGCGCGTCGCCACCGAGCTCCCCGATGTCTCGCTGCGCATCGTCGAAGGCTATGCCGGGCATCTGATCGATTGGCTGCATCGCGGCGAGATCGACGCCACACTTCTCTATGGCCCAGGCTCTGATCTTCACCTTCGCGTGACCGACCTTCTGCTCGAGGAACTCGTGCTGGTCGGGCCGGCGAACTCGGACCTGGATCCCAAGACTCCCGTGCCCGTCTCGACGCTCGGCAAACTCAAACTAGTGCTGCCCAGCAAGCCGCACGGCCTGCGCTCGGTCGTGGAATCCGCCGCGGCCCGTGCGCGCACGAACCTGCGGATACAGTTCGAGGCGGACTCGTTCCGCGTCCTGAAAGATCTCGTCGAGGAAGGACTCGGCTACACCGTGCTGCCAATTTCGGCCATCTATCGCGAACAGCGTCAGGGCAAATTCAAATACGCACATCTCGTCAAGCCGAAGGTCGTGCGCCACGTCATCCTCGCCCTGCCGCCCAGCCGCACAGACACGCGCGCCACCAGCGCCGTGGTATCGCTCGTGCTGGACGAAATCGGCAAATTGGTGAAAAGCGGCCAGTGGCAGGCCTATTCCCTGCCCGACATGAAGGACTGGCCGCACACGGAGTGAGTCCAGCCTCCCCGCGAACTCTTGCGGAATCCGGCTTTAGAGACCTAATTTAGAGGTCTGCTCCCCCCCGTTCAACTGATAGTTGGTCATTTGGGAGTGGGCGCCAAGCGGTAGCGCGCGCTGCGCCCCGCCCGGGGTCGTGAAATTCGCGATCTAGCTGGTTTCAAATACCGTGCTTAGCCATGAGGCCGCCGCTCCGCTATATCACCCGTCATCCAATTTGATCTGACGACGCATAGCCAGAATCAGGAGTTTTCGATGCCCGATACCCACAAAGACCCGACCGCACAGAGCGCCGCTGCGCAGGAGATCGCCGAGCTGGTCCGCCGCTCGCACGCTGCCCAGGCGCAGATCGAGTACGCCACGCAAGAACAGGTCGACACCTGGTGCCGCGCCATCGTGTGGGCCTGCGGCCGTCCAGGCATGGCCGAGAAGATCGCCAAGATGGCGGTCGAGGAATCGGGCATCGGCTATTACGAGGGCAAGTACCTCAAGGTCGCCAAGAAGATGCGCTACGCCTGGTTCGACATCATGAACGACAAGTCCGTCGGCATCATCGAGGAAGATAAGGAACGCAACCTTCTCAAGATCGTGAAGCCGGTCGGTGTCATCGGCGCCTTGTCGCCGTCGACCAACCCGGAAGGCACGCCGCCGTTCAAGTCGATGTCGGCGATCAAGGGCCGCAATTCGATCATCATCACCCCGCACCCGCGCGCCAAGCGCACCAACAAGTTCATCTGCGACGTGATGCGTGAAGCGCTTGTGGAATACGGCGCGCCGGCCGATCTCATCATCAGCGTCGATGAGCCGACGATCCCCAAGACCGAAGAACTGATGAAGCAGTGCGACCGCGTGCTCGCCACCGGCGGCGCCGGCATGGTGACCGCGGCTTACTCCAGCGGCACCCCGGCGCTCGGCGTCGGCGTCGGCAACGTCGTCGTCACGGTCGATGAGACGGCCGACCTGAAGGACGCGGCGATGAAGATCCGCATGTCCAAGACGTCAGACCTCGCGGCCTCGTGCTCGTCCGACAACTCGGTCCTTCTGTTCGAGAAGGTCTACGACGAGATGCTGGCCAATCTGCAGGCCGAAGGCGGTTATCTGTGCTCGGCGGAAGATAAGCAGAAGCTGCAGAACGTCATTTGGGTCGATGGTCACATCAACCCGAAGATCGTCGCCCAGCCGGCGGTGAACATCGCAAAGATGGCGGGCATTCCGCTGCCGGACGGCAAGGTGTTCTTCATGGTGCAGGAAACCGGCATCGGACCTGAGTATCCGTTCTCGGGCGAAAAGCTGTCGGTGACGCTGACCGTCTACAAGATCAAGAACATCGACCAGGCGCTCGAGTACACCAACAAGATCCAGGGCTATCAGGGTAGTGGCCATTCTTGTGGCATCCACTCGAACAACCAGGATCACATCATGAAGATCGCGATGAACACGCGGACGTCGCGCGTCATGATCCGTCAGCCGCAGAGCCAGTCGAACAGCGGCAATCTCTGGAACGGCATGCCCCAGACGTTCTCGCTGGGTTGCGGTTCTTGGGGCGGCAACTCCACCAACAACAACATCAACTGGCGCGACTTGGTGAACATCAGCTGGGTCTCCTTCCCGCTGGCGAAGCCGAAGGAAATCCCGGGCGACGACGTGTTGTTCGGCGCCGACGTGATGAAGCGCATCAGCGCACCGGTCGCTTAAGCGGCACGGTGTTGAAATAAGAAACCGGCCCTGACGGATGCGTCGGGGCCGGTTTTTCTTTGCCTGCGTTTAGAACGTCTGCCAGGTCTTCGGCGGCTTCACCTGCCCGACGCCGGGCTTGGTCCAATCGCAGACGCCGTCCGCGAAAACCTTCTTCAGCCGCGCCATTTCAGCCGCGGACAGCTTCACCTTGTAGTCGGCCATGTCGACCGGCTTCAGCTGGCACTTGATGATGTCATTGGATTCCGGTGTACCCGCGACCATGCGCGGCGGTGCGTTGGTCGGATAGACTGCGTTGCACTTGCCGCCTGAGAACGTCAGTTCCTCGGTGATGCGCTGGTTGTTACGGTCCCAGCAGGAGTCGGTGAGGTCCTTCGGCTTATTGCGGATCACCTTCTCGGCTTTCGCACCCGCCGCGTTATCGTTGACAATCGCGGTTAGCCATTCGTCCAACTTCTTGATGCCGTCGTGCGAGACCTCGTCGCCACCCGGCCGACTGGCGCTGTATTCGCCGTTATTTTGGCCCTCCAGGAACACGACATAGTTCGCGCGCGTCCCCGTCTCGCGCTTGATGCGCGCGAGCGTGGCGAAGGTGCCGTACTTCAGATGCGCGACGTTCGTGTCCGCATCCGAGTAATTGCGGATTTCGAGCACCGCCGTGTCGCGAAGGCCCATGCCGCCATGTAGTACACGACCGGTACGATACGCCGCCTCGACGCCGATGGGATCGGCCTTGGACCGGGTCTTCGTCGGCAGGCCGTCGTCGTCGAAGCCGCCGACCTGTTCGTTGAGCGTCAGGAACTGATCGACGTTGATCTTCCCAGCATTCAGCGCCCCAAGCCCATACTGCACGCCGACATTGTCGACGATATTGCGCGCGAAGCCGGTCTTGGGATCGCGACCGATGGCGTTCACGCCATGCTCGCTGATCGTGCAGCGCAGACCTTTCAGGTTGGTCTGGGGATTGTAGATCATCTCCTTCGGCACCACCTCCGGGCAGACCGACGCCAGTGAACGCGCGATGGGATCGAGCGGGTTCACGTTGATCGGCACGCCGAGGATCGCGACCTTCTGCGCGTCGGTGAGGCCTGTCGCCGCAGGCTTCTTGAAGTAGTTGAGCAGCACGACCGTATCGGCCGACTGCTGCCCCATGCGCGACCAGTCCACCGAATTGCACAGCGGAATGATGCCGTCGAGAATGCCGGGATAGTTGTCCGCCGTCAGCAGCACTTGATGCGAACCGCCCGAGCAGCCAAAGCCAATGGTGAACAACGGCGCGCCGACAGTCTCGATCGCGCGCTCTTTCGTCATCATCGCGACTTCGCTGGCAAGAAGATCGTCGCAGTTATTCTGAAACACATTCAGCGTATTCGACATGACCACATAGCCCTGGCCGAGGAACTGATCGTCCAAGACCGTGCCGGCGCTGCCGAAGTCCGCTCCTTGGCGATACATGCCGCTGCAACCGCCGAAGAATTCATACGCGAGACGTTTGTTCCACGCTTTTGGTGCGGCCGTTGGCGAGACAGGCGCCTCAGTCGTCGGATCGTGCAGCATGGCGATCTGATAGATGCCGCGGTCGATCGTTCCGGTTTCGAGGCGCACGACGTAGGGCACCTTCACGCCGAGCGACGTAGTGGCCTGATCGACATCCGCCGGCAGCGGCTTGCCCGTCGGCAGCGCCTTCATGTCCTTCGGACCCGTCGCACCTTTCGGCTTGTAGAAATAGCTGACGACCGTTTTGACCCCGCAATCCTTATCGAGGGGCGCGCCAAGGGTTGTGCCATCAGGCAGCTTGAATTTGTCGGTTTCGCAGAAGAACGGTTGTTCTTTCGGACCGGCGAACACCGGCCCGACGATAGGATGGTTCTTCAGTGTGATTGTCGCGCTTTGCGCGCCACGCCTGGCGACGACCGCGTTGTCGCCAGTCTTCAAGCCACGGACGACGCCGACGAAGTGTCCGGCGTCTTTGCCCGGCCTAAAATCCTTGGAGACATCTGTGCCGTTCGCCTTGACCACCAGATTGGGGCCACTGCCTGGCGCGACGATCTCGATCAGGGCGTCGCCGCCGCTGACCATGTCCGGCGGGGAGGATCTCACCGCGATGGTCAGCGCGGCATCCGCTGCGAGCACCGGAGCGGCGCCAAGAAGCGCAGCGGCAAAGACACCCAGGCAAGTCGCGCGGAACGTTTGCATGATCCCATCCTCCCTGACGGTACGCGGTAAGTTAGCGCCAAACCGGGTACCGCCTGCAAGGATCAGATGCAGGGACCGCAATCTCTTCGTCACGAGGCGGCCTTATATAGCCACTCGCCGGACAGAAGCGCCTAGCGCGCTTCCTCCATCTCTTCCGACATCAGCTTCAGCATCCGGTCGATGAACCGGGTGCGCCAGGCATCGCGCGCGGCCGCTGTCTCGGCATTGGGCTCGAAGGCTTCGATGTCCGCCGCGCTGAACAGCTTTTTCGCGCCGGCGACCTGCTCATGCGTGTCGATGCGCTCGCGCAGGACGGCAACCTCGGTCGCCAAGGTCATCACCATGCGCATCAGCCGGTCGATATTTTCCTGCTCGAAATAGACCGGCGTCTGTTGGACGTTTGACTGCGTATTCGGAGATTGTGGGTTCGCCATGGCTGCTCTCTCTCGCTAAATCACTCCGCGGCCTTGGCCGCGAATCCGTTGCCGGTTTCCTCCGCCAGCGCTTGGCTACGCTGTTGCTTCTCCCAGGCGGCGGCATAAAGCCCGCCCTTTTGAAGCAGCTCGGTATGGGTACCGCGCTCGGCGATTATACCCTGGTCGATGACCAGAATCTGATCCGCGTCTATGATGGTCGACAGGCGGTGAGCGATCACCAGGGTTGTTCGCCCAACGGAGACTTCGCGCAGATTCGCTTGGATTTCCTTCTCCGTATGGGTGTCCAGCGCCGAGGTGGCTTCGTCGAACAACAGGATCGGCGAGCCCTTCAGGATCACGCGCGCGATGGCTACGCGCTGCTTCTCGCCGCCGGAGAGCTTCAGACCGCGCTCGCCCACTGTGGTGCTGTAGCCGTCCGGCAGGCTCGCGATGAAATCGTCGATATGCGCAAGCTGCGCGGCCTTGGCGATCTCGTCGTCGCTGGCGCCAATCTTCGCGTAGGCGAGATTGTAGCGGATGGTGTCGTTGAACAGCACCGTATCCTGCGGAACGATACCGATGGATCGGCGCAGCGAGTCCTGCGTCACATCCCTGATATCTTGACCATCGATAACGATCCGACCAGTGTTCACGTCGTAATACCGGAACAACAGCCGACCGACCGTCGACTTGCCGGACCCGGTCGCACCGACGAAAGCGATCATCTGGCCGGGCGCCGCGGTAAACGACACATCCTTCAAGATCGGGCGCCGCGGATCGTAGGCGAAGCTGACATTCTCGAAGCGGATTTCGCCGCCTTTGATGTCCAGCGGCGGCGCATTCGGCTTGTCCTTGATCTCCTCGCCGACATCAAGCAGTTCGAACATCTTCTCGAGATCGACCATCGCCTGCTTGATGTTGCGATAGACGAAGCCGAAGAAGTTCAGCGGCTGCGCCAGCTGCAGCATGTAGGTGTTCACGAGAATGAAGTCGCCAACCGTCATGGTGCGGTTGATGCGCCCCTGCGCGGCCATCGCCATCAGGATCACCGCGCCGATGGAGATGATGACGCCCTGCCCGACGTTCAATAGCGACAGAGACGCCTGATTGCGCACGGCAGCGGTTTCATACTTCTCCATCACGCGGTCGTACTCGGCGAGCTCGAGCGCCTCGTTGCCGTAGGTCTTGACCGTCTCATAGTTCAGCAGGCTGTCGATCGCGCGGGTGTTCGCTTTGTTATCAAGCAGATTGCTCTCGCGACGGAACTTCAGGCGCCATTCGGTGGTCAGCACCGTGAAGGCGACGTAGATCATCACCGTGACCAGCGCGACCGCGCCGAAGGTAAAGTTGAACACTTTCCACAGGATGCCGAACACCAACAGCACCTCGAGCAGCGTCGGTGCCAGATTGAACAGCGTGATCGACACAAGATTATCGATCGCCGCCATGCCGCGTTCAATCGAACGCGTCAGCCCGCCTGTGCGGCGATCCAGATGAAAACGCAGCGACAACCGGTGCAAATGCGCCAGCACCGCGCCGGCGGAGCGGCGCACCGCGCGCACCCCCACCTTGGCGAAAACCGCATCGCGGATCTGCGCGAAAAACTGACTGAGGAAGCGAACAAGGCCATAAGCCAGGATCATGCCAAGCGGGATCGCCACCGTATCCTCGAGCGACAGAGCATCGACGCTGTTCTTCAGGTAGACCGGGATCAGCACCGTCGCGATCTTGGCCAGCGCGATGCAGGCCATCGCGGTCACAACCCGCAGCTTGATGTCGAGATCGCCCTTCGGCCACAGGAACGGCAGCAGGGTTTTGATCACCTGCCAGTCGCTGCGCTGGCGGCGCGTATCGGCGTCGGGCGAAAAGGCGGCGTTACGCATGGGATGTCCGCAAAGGAAAAGGCCCGGTCAACGTAGTGACGCAGGCCTTCCTTGGCTAGCGGACGGACCAATATAAATGGCCGCCGAACATTTTTAGGCCGTGACGATCACCGACGCCGCGCCTGTACCGGGATGCGAGGCGCGATAGCGGGCGATGTCAGCGATCAGCTTTTTGACCTCGGGATGCGCCGCTTTCGTTCCGAGAGCCTGAGCGATGGCTTCCGCGCGCTGATGCAAGCTTTCCCGGCTGTTGCCACGACCCTGGTTTTGGGATTGCTGCTGAGCATCTTCCTGCGCGAAGCGGTTGCCTGCGTCGCCTTCGGCGACCTTGTCATAGAGACGGGCTTCGCCGTTCTCGACGATGGGCGTCTCAGCCTGCTGGGTCTTATCCGACAGCTTCTGTGCATCCTCAGTCGTGGCGAACTTACCGGACGCGACCGTGGTCACGAACTGCGCAGTTGCCTGCACGGCGAACTTCGGCGTCTTGGAAGCTTCTTCCGCCACAAATTGGCGGCGGCTGTCTTCGGCGGCGAACTTGTCGGTCTGTTGGGCCTCGGTGAAAACCTTGCGCTGCGCGAAGATGAAATTGCGCTGCGGCTGCGTGGCGATTGCACCATCATCGTCGGAAGTTTGCGTCACCTGTGTCGGCGCGAAGGCGACACCGATGATGTTCTGCGACAGGTTCTCGACCGCCAACGTATTCAGGCTCGCGGCGGGACCAAGCGCGCCCGGCGAAACCACCGGCGCTGTATCCGAGGCCGGGGCAGGCGCCGGATCCGTTGCCGGGGCAGGCGTCGGGGCCGGCGCGGGTGTGGCCGCGGTTAAAGTGGACGCGGCTTGCGTCTGCGGTGTCGCGGCGGGCGCCTGCGCCTGTGCAGATACAGACGCGGGCTGAGCCAGCTGCAGCGGCGCGATGTCGACGCGGGCCTTTGAAGGACCGGTCGGCGCGTTCGCCGGAGCAGCGGGGCTGTTGGCCGCGGCCGCCTTTAAACGAGACGGCTCGGGTCGGGAATTGGATTGCGGCGACGAATCATTCTGCAGGCTCGACCGGTCTTCGCTGGCACGAGGCACTTCCTGCGCGGAGGCGTTTGCTTCCGCACGGCTGGCCTCAGCCGAGACCTGGGCGGAGATCTGCTGAGAATCCTGATTCGAAATACCGCTGGCCTGCAGTCTTGTTGACTGCAGGAAGGGCCGCATAAAAGCAGCGCCGTTTGTGACCACTTCAGTCATCCGTCCGCCCTTTCTGAGCGAAATAGGAACGCTTATACTTCTGCTCGTGATATCATTAATACCTCAGTGAGGATTTGGCAAGAATTTCTTAGGGATTTTAGAACGAGATACCCTATTGATTCCAAATAATATTATGGGTTCGAGTCCAACCTATGACTGCGGGTTATCCACACCCAGGCCGCCCATGAGGGTGTATTTGATCTCCAGGTAGTCCTCGAGTCCGTACTTGGACCCTTCGCGACCATTGCCGGATTCCTTAACGCCGCCGAACGGCGCCATCTCGGTGGAGATGATTCCTTCGTTGATGCCGACGATGCCGTAGTCCAGCGCCTCGGCCACGCGCCACACGCGCCCGATGTCGCGCGCATAGAAATAAGCCGCCAACCCATAAGGCGTATCGTTCGCCTGCTTGATGACCTCCGCTTCCGTCTTGAAGCGGAAGAGCGGCGCGACGGGCCCGAAGATCTCTTCGCTGAAAACCGACATTTCGGACGTGACGCCGGCAAGCACGGTCGGCTGATAGAACGTACGGCCGAGTTCGTGACGCGCACCGCCCGTCAGAACCTTCGCGCCTTTCTTCTTCGCGTCCTCGACCAGGCTCTCCACCTTCTCGAGGGCGGGCTGATCGATCAGCGGCCCTTGATCCTGGTCGCCCTTCAGGCCGTCGCCGACCTTCAACGCCTTCACGGCCGCCACAAGCTTCGCGGCGAACGCGTCATAGACGCCGTCCTGCACATAGAAGCGGTTGGCGCAGACGCAGGTCTGCCCGGTGTTGCGGTACTTCGACGCCATCGCGCCTTCAACCGCCGCATCCAGGTCGGCGTCATCGAACACGATGAACGGCGCATTGCCGCCCAGTTCCATCGACACCTTCTTCACCGTCTCGGCGCACTGCTTCATCAGCACCTTTCCGACTTCGGTGGATCCGGTGAAGGTGAACTTCTTCACGATCGGATTGCCGGTGATCTCGGCGCCGATCTCACGCGACTTCTTGCCGACGATGATGTTGATCACGCCCTTGGGGATCCCGGCGCGATGAGCCAGTTCCACCATGGCCAGGGCGGACAACGGGGTCTGCGCCGCCGGCTTCACGACGAAGGTGCAGCCCGCCGCCAAGGCCGGGGCGACCTTGCGCGCGATCATCGCGTTGGGGAAATTCCACGGCGTAATCGCGCCGACGACGCCGATGCCCTGCTTCAGCACGACGATACGCTTCCCGGCCGCCATCGTCGGGATGACATCGCCATAGACGCGTTTGCCCTCTTCGGCGAACCACTCGATGTAGCTGGCGCCGTAGGCGACTTCGCCTTTGGATTCCTTCAGCGGCTTGCCCTGCTCTGCCGTCATGATGATCGCAAGATCGTCCTGCGCTTCCATCATCAGGTTGAACCACTTGCGCAACAGTGCCGCGCGCTGCTTCGCGGTCAACGCACGCCAGGCCGGCAGGGCTGCCTGCGCGGCTTCGATGGCGCGGCGCGTTTCCGCAGCACCCTGATCCGGAAGGTCGGCGATCAACGCGCCCGATGCCGGATTGTTGACGGCAAAGGTATTCCCACTGTCAGCGCCCACCCAGGCGCCATCGATGTAACCTTTGTCTTTCAGCAGACCAGCGTCTTTGAGACCGAGCGTCGAGGAATCGAGAGGCATTGAGATACTCCAGGATCAGCGCTTTTTCTTGGCGCGGAGAGCGCCAGCTTTACGATGGGATGGACGCGGCGCGGAAGCGGTGCGGCTGCGTCCGTGATACTCGCGATTGGGCATCATATCGAGGCCAATCGCAACGCGATTACTCATGTTGTAGAAGCCGATGGTGTCAGCGATATCGAAAATATCCGCGTCGGCGAAGCCCGCTTTACGCAGGGCAGCCCTGTCATCAGCGGTGATCTCGGCGGGCCGCACCGTGAGCTTGTAGGCAAAATCCAGCATGGCGCGATGACGCGGCGAAAGTTTCGCGACACGGTAGTTCGCGACCAGCATCTCGCCGAGTTCGGGGTCGCCAGACAATTCGCGCAAAGCCTGACCGTGGGCAGCGATGCAGTAGAAGCAATGGTTGGTCGAGGACACGACCACGGCGATCATCTCACGCTCGACCTTGGATAGCCCGCTGTCACCCAGCATCAGCTCGTTATAGAACGCAACGAAGGTCTTCAGCTTGGCCGGGCGGAAGGCATACGCCCTCAACACGTTCGGCACGAGACCAAGTTTCTCCCGGCAGACCTGAAAGTACGATTTCATGCCCTCGTCCAGCGTCCGCGCCAGCTTGGCGTCGTTCGGTGCGGGCAGCGCCATCACATGATCGGGTTGCGGCATAGGCGTCCTCTTCGGGGATGCGGCGTAGCGTGCGGGGTAACACGCAAGGGGAACCGCCGCAATCGCCGGCAGGTCGCGGCAGAATTGCGCGGCGGATTGAACGACTTGGGCTTTTCCCAAGGCTTTCAGCGGCCTATATAGTGCCACCGTGCGGTAACACACCCCACGAGCCTTGCAGGTTCCTCATGACGTCCTCCGCCGAGCGCATCGCAGCCCTCAAAGAAGCCCTGACAACGCGGGTCCTGGTGCTCGACGGCGCCATGGGCACGATGATCCAGCGTTATAAGCTCGACGAAGCCGGTTATCGCGGCACGCGTTTCGCGTCGCATCCGCGCGACGTACGCGGCAACAACGACCTGTTGATTCTCAGTCAGCCGAAGATCATCGGCGACATCCATCGCGACTATCTCGCGGCCGGCGCGGACATCATCGAGACCAACACCTTCTCCTCCACCACCATCGCGCAAGCGGACTATGGGATGGAGCCGCTGGTCTACGAACTCAACTACGAAGGCGCGCGCATCGCCCGTGAAGCAGCTGACGAATACACCGCCAAGAACCCGGCGAAGCCGCGCTTCGTCGCCGGCGCCATAGGACCGACCAACCGCACCGCGTCCATCTCGCCTGACGTGAACGACCCCGGCTTCCGCAACGTCACTTTCGACGAGCTGCGTGAAGCGTTCAAGGAACAGACCAGGGGACTGATCGATGGCGGCGCGGACATCATCCTGGTCGAGACCATCATCGATACGTTGAACGCCAAGGCCGCGCTGTTCGCGGTCGACGAGGTATTCGAGGAAAAGGGCATCGTTTTGCCGGTGATGATCTCCGGCACCATCACCGATCAGTCTGGCCGCATCCTGTCGGGTCAGACCGCGGAAGCTTTCTGGAATTCGCTGCGCCATGTGAAGCCACTGACCATCGGCTTGAACTGCGCGCTCGGCGCGGCGCAGCTGCGCCCCTATATCGCCGAGCTATCGCGCGTGGCCGACACCTACATTCACGCCTATCCGAACGCCGGCCTGCCGAACGAATTCGGCCAGTACGATGAAAAGCCGGACGAGACCGCCGGCCACATCATGGCCTGGGCGAAAGATGGACTGGTGAACATCGTCGGCGGCTGCTGCGGTACGACGCCGGATCACATCGCCGCCATTGCCAAAAGTGTTGGCGGCCTGAAACCCCGTAAATTGCCCAAGATTCCTGTCGCGATGAAGCTCGCCGGGCTCGAGCCATTTAAGTTGGCATCATGAGCGAAGCTCCCGCATCTACAGCCGTCTTCGTCAATATCGGCGAGCGTACGAACGTCACCGGATCGGCGAAGTTCAAGAAGCTGATCCTGAACGGCGATTTTGAAGCCGCGCTCGATGTCGCACGTCAGCAGGTCGAAAGCGGCGCGCAGATCATCGACATCAACATGGACGAAGCCATGTTGGATTCCGAAGCGGCGATGGTGAAGTTCCTGAACCTCATCGCGGCGGAGCCCGACATCAGCCGCGTGCCGATCATGATCGACAGCTCGAAATGGTCGGTGATCGAGGCCGGGCTGAAGTGCGTTCAGGGTAAGCCAATCGTCAATTCGATCTCGCTGAAGGAAGGCGAAGAGCCTTTCCTGGCTCAGGCCCGTAAAATCCGTCGTTACGGTGCCGCGGTCGTCGTCATGGCCTTCGATCAGAAGGGCCAAGCCGACACGATGGCCCGCAAGATCGAGATCTGCACACGCAGCTATAAACTTCTGACGGAGAAGATCGGCTTCCCGCCGGAAGACATCATCTTCGATCCGAACATCTTCGCGGTCGCGACCGGCATCGAAGAGCACAACAATTACGCCGTCGACTTCATCGAAGCGACGCGCCAGATCAAAGCCACCCTGCCCCACTGTCATGTGTCCGGCGGCGTCTCGAACGTCTCGTTCTCGTTCCGCGGTAACGAGGCGGTGCGCGAGGCGATCCACTCGGTGTTCCTCTACCACGCCATCAAGGCGGGCATGGACATGGGCATCGTCAACGCCGGTCAGCTGGCGGTCTACGAGGATATTCCCGCCGAACTGCGCGAGCGCTGCGAGGACGTGATCCTCAATCGCCGCCCGGACGCGACCGACCGCCTGCTGGAGATCGCCGAGCAATTCAAAGCCGGCGGCGGCGCGAAGAAGGAAGCCGACCTCACCTGGCGCGAGCAGGACGTGAACAAGCGTCTGTCGCATGCGCTGGTCAGCGGCATCACCGACTTCATCGAAGAAGACACCGAGGAAGCGCTCAAAGCCGCCATCGCCAAGGGCGGCCGGCCGCTCGACGTTATCGAAGGCCCGCTGATGGACGGCATGAACGTCGTCGGCGATCTGTTCGGCGCCGGCAAGATGTTCCTGCCGCAGGTGGTCAAAAGCGCCCGCGTGATGAAGAAGTCCGTGGCCTTCCTGATCCCGCACATCGAAAAAGAAAAAGCCGACAACGCCGCCAAGGGCATCATCGATGCCAGCAAGAACGCCGGCAAGGTGCTGCTCGCCACCGTGAAGGGCGACGTGCACGACATCGGCAAGAACATCGTCGGCGTCGTGCTTCAGTGCAACAACTACGAAGTCATCGACCTCGGCGTCATGGTGCCGACAGCAAAGATCCTCGAAGCCGCGCGCAAAGAGAACGCCGACATCATCGGCCTCTCCGGCCTGATCACGCCGAGCCTGGACGAGATGGTCTACGTCGCCAGCGAGATGGAACGCGAAGGGTTCACCGTGCCGCTGCTTATCGGCGGCGCGACGACCTCGAAAGTCCATACCGCCGTGAAGATCGCGCCTGCGTACAGCAAGTCGACCGTCTACGTGCCGGATGCGTCACGCGCGGTCGGTGTCGCCGGTCAGCTGATGTCGAAGGACACCCGCGAGAGCTATGCGGTAAACGTGCGCGCCGACTACACCAAGATGCGCGAGGCACATGCGCGCCAGAGCCAGACCAAGAAGCGCCAGACCATCGAAAAGGCGCGCGCCAACCGCACGCCTGTGGATTGGAATGGCTACAAGCCCAAGAAGCCGCAATTCCTCGGCCTCAAGTTATTCGAGGATTATGATCTCGCCGAACTCACGCGCACGATCGACTGGACTCCATTCTTCCAGACCTGGGAACTCGCCGGGAAGTATCCGGATATTCTGAAAGACCCGATTGTCGGCAAGAGTACACAGAACCTTTACAACGACGCTCAGGTGATGCTCCAGCGACTGATTGGGGAGAAGTGGCTGACGGCTAAAGCCGCCATCGGCTTCTGGCCCGCCAATCGCGTCGGCGACGACGATATCGAGCTCTACACCGACGACAGCCGCACCAAGGTGCTGACGACCCTTCACACCCTGCGCCAGCAGATGCCGCGCGACGGCGAAGGCCGTCACAACTCCGCGCTCGCGGACTTCATCGCGCCGAAGGATACCGGCATCGCCGACTACATCGGCGGCTTCGCGGTGACGGCGGGTCTCGGCCTCGAGGAGCGCGCCGCGGCTTACGCCAAGGACCTCGATGACTACAATTCGATCCTGGTGAAGGCCTTGGCCGACCGCCTTGCGGAATCCTTTGCCGAGCGCATGCACCAGCGCGTACGTCGCGAGTTCTGGGGATACGCCGCCGATGAGACGCTCTCGAACGAGGACCTGATTGCCGAGAAGTATCGCGGCATTCGCCCCGCGCCGGGTTACCCGGCATGCCCCGATCACACCGAGAAAGCGACTTTGTGGAAGCTGCTCGATCCGGAGAAGAACGTCGGAATCAGCCTCACCGAGAGCTACGCGATGTGGCCCGCCGCTTCGGTCAGCGGACTCTATTACGCGCATCCGAAGGCCGCCTACTTCGGCGTCGGCAAGATCGAACGCGATCAGGTCGAGGATTATGCGCGGCGCAAGGGCATGCCCGTGAAAGAGCTTGAGCGCTGGCTCGCGCCCAACCTCAACTACGACCCGTATGCGGAAGCGCCGTCAGGGGGTGATTTCATCACCCGTGCCGTTCGCGAAACCCCGACGAGCTAAGCTTCCTGCGCCACGGCCTGCGGCAGCGTGATATGGAAGGCGCTGCCTTTGCCGGGCACCGCTTCGGCGGTGATGCTGCCCCCATGGCGCGCGATGATGTCGCGGCAGAGATACAGGCCGAGCCCGGTGCCGCGCTCGCCGCGCGTGCCCGTGGACGATACGGCGCGATCCAGCCGGAACAGGTTGGCGATATCGTCGGGCTCCATCCCAACGCCGGTATCCTTGATGGTGATCCGCACCATCGCCTCGCCGCTCGCGCAGATCCGCACTTCATCGCCTTCGTGGCAGAACTTGATTCCATTGGAGATCAGGTTGCGCAACACCACGCACAGCAGGTCCGCGTCCGCAAGAACCTGAATATCAGAACCCGACTCGCGAACGGCGTTCACGATCTTCACGCCCTTCTCGGTGGCCAGGGACGCCAGCGGCGCCATGCTTTCGTCCACCGCTGCGGCGAGATCCACCGCACAAGAGCGCGGCGCGGAATCGCGCAGCTGGAACGCCGCCCATGTCAGCAAATTGTCGAACAGACCATGCACGCTGGTCGCGGAGTCGCGCACGATACGCGCGTAGTCCGTGATTTTTTCGATCGTCAGCGAGCTGGCCCGCGTCGCCAACAGATCGGCAAACCCGATCACCGCATTGAAGGGGGCTTTCAGGTCATGCGCGATGATCGAGAACAACTTGTCCTTCTGCAGATTGGACTCCTGCAGCTCGCGCGTCTTGGTTTGCAGCTTCTGCTCGGCGAGGTGCCGCTCGGTCACGTCGATGACCGTGACCAGCACCGCCTGCTCACCTTCCCATTCGATGGCGCGACCGATCGCGTCGGTCCAGATCATCCGCCCGTCGACAGTGCGGATACAGGCGCGCCGCGTCTGGCCGTCGAACTGGCCGTTGATCGCACAGTCCCAGAAGGTCTGGCCGGCGTCGTCCTGCATCGGCATCACGCGCCGCAAGTCACCGAGCGCCACGACCGCCTCAGGGCCTGCGAGACCCAGCAAACGCGCATAGGCCTGATTGGCGAACACCGGGTGGAAGTCGCGCAACACGACGATGCCCTGGATCGATCCTTCGATGATGTCGCGGAATTTCTGTTCGCTGCGACGTAACGCCTCCGCCTGTCGCTCAAGCGCGGTTTTGGCGATCCGCAGTTCGTTCTCGCGGCGCTTGGTCTCGGTGACGTCCTGGACCGTGCCGATGAAACGCTTCAGGCCTGCGTCCTCGTCGAACAGCGGATGGCCGATCTCGCGGATCTCCTTCACGTCGCCGCTGTCGGAGATCAGGCGATATTCGATCGCATAAGGCTCGGCCCGCGACAGCGCGCCGCGGATCGCGTCGAGATACGCCAACCGATGCTCGGCCGCGATCACCGCGGCAAAATCCTCCGGGCGTAAGAAGCGACTCCGGAACAGTTCGACCGGCATGCCATGGATGCGCGCGAGTTCGTCGGAGCAGAACGACAGGTGCTTGTCCTCGCAGTTCCACACCCAGTGACCGAGCTGCGCGAGTTCGGCTGCGAGGTCGAGCATCTCGTGCTGGTCGCGGATCGCACGAATGGCGGCAAAGGCATCGGTGACGTCCGTGAGCACGCCGAACATCGCCTCGACCCGGCCTTCGCGGAATTCCGGCATGCCCTTGGCGATGACGGTGCGGACGGCCCCGTCGCTGCGCACGATGCGAAGGTCGAACTCAAAGCCGGTGCCATCGGCGGCCGCGAGGCGCAGCTGACGCTGCACCTCGGCGCGGTCGTCCGGATGGGTGCAGGCCAGCGCGAGTTCAAGACAGGCGATATTGCGCTGCTGGTCGAGGCCGACAAGTTCCCACACCGGCGGCGACCAAATCATCGCATCGGTGTCGGGATACCAGTGCCAGTGCCCCATGTTGCCGAAGCTCTCGGCCATGGACAGCAGGCGGGCCTGGTCGACTTCGGTTTTCATGAGGCTGCCGGCGCGCACGCCGCTCCCCGCGGGAAACGCGGCGATGACGCTCAGCGAGGATGCCCGTGTACTGAGCATATTCCGCCCAAGGGGATTGGTTTGAAGTCGCTAACATACCCCGGTTGCGGCTCTAAACCAAGCGGATTGGTGGCGATTTACGGCGGGTGCTAAGTCCCTCGTGCCTGTGGAAAACTCCAATTTTTAGTGCCTATAAAATACCTCCGACCACGCTTGCACCGCCCGGGCTCACCTGTTACAACCCGCGGCCTCAACGGTCCGGGCCACACCCGGACCAGAGCCCCGTGCGGGGGCGTAGTTCAGTTGGTTAGAACGTCGGCCTGTCACGCCGAAGGTCGCGGGTTCGAGTCCCGTCGCTCCCGCCATTTTTTCAGCTCGTCTTCACAAAGACTTAGCTGAACCATCCTTCGCTCGTCCCACCTCTCGAAGCCGTGCCCGTCACACTCTGGTCACAGCGAGGACAGCGCATGGCTTCAATCCGTCGCCTGCAATCCGGCAAATGGCAGGTTCAAATTCGTGTCTCCGGGCTGCGCCCGCTGGCCCGAAGCTTTGAAAGCAGAGCCAGCGCCCAAAAGTGGGCGCGGCAGACCGAGACGCAGCTATCTGAAGGCGACCTTGGGGCTGGGTC
>CANJRD010000019.1 GCA_947476695.1 Rhodospirillaceae bacterium | reverse complement strand
CGGCGTATATCCTTGAGCACCCGCTCAGCAGGCGCCTTCGAGGTCATGGGTTTTGATCTCATCTTCGTTCCTCCGTCTCTGCGATGAGACCAAAACCCTCCCTTACTCACCACCCCAATTCTGTCTCATAGGCGCTGACGGCGTACAACCGTCGAGACGTTTGCGTCCAGCGGCGGTCTGATGGGCGTGCGCGAAGGCGTGCTGGGTCCGCAGGATTGGAAGCCCGTGTCCGCGGGTGCGGACGATAAGGACGTCGGCGACTGGTCCGTCCTGACGAACAAGCACGGCACGCATCAGTGGGCCTATAAAGGCGCGCCGCTTTTCACGAACGTCAACGACAAGGTGCCCAGCGATCTGCACGGTGTGCGACGGAACGATCTGACCTTCAGGCCGATTTCGGTGACTGGCAAGCCGATCGCCGGAACGGGCATCTGACGCCTGCTAGATTGAAGACGGTCAGCCCGACGAGGCGCGGCGACTGCCCAAGTCCAGCGTCTGCGAATCTGAGAACGAGCGGACAATCTTCCGCGAAAACGATTCAATGTGCTCGCGCATGACCAAATCCGCTCGGTCTGGATCGCGCGATTCAATCGCCTGCAAGATTTCCCGGTGCTCTTTCGCGACATCTTCCTGTTGCGCCGGTTCGCTGAGCGACATGTACCACAGGCGCAAGATGCGCTCGTGCAGCGACTTCAACTGCTGGCCAAGAATGGTGTTGCGTGCGGCATCGGCGATTGTCGCGTGGAAGTCGCGATCAAGATGCATCAGCGCCTCGGTATCGCGATGCGTCGTTTGTACGTCGGCGTCGGCGACAATTTGCTGAAGGCGCGCGATCTGCTCTTTTGAGGCGCGTTGCGCGGCCAGGCGGACGATGCCCGGCTCGGTCAGGAGGCGGGCTTCGATCACCGCCATCACGTCATCCAGCGAGATCGCCCGAATAATAGCGCCCTTGCGCGGCATCACTTCGATCATGCCGTCGCGCGAAAGACGTTCGAGCGCCATGTGCACCGGCGTACGGCCGATATTGAGATCCGCGCAGACCTGCGCCTCGTTGATGTAGGCGCCGGGCTTGTAGCGCAGCGTAATGATGCGGCGCAGAATTTCCGTGTAGGCGATATCGCGCAAGGAGATGTGAGGGCCGCTTTGCACGACCCGCAGAGGCTTCTTTCGCAACTTGGTTACGCGTTTTTTCGTCTGTACCATCGCGATCTCCCGTGTGCCGTTCTTGGGCGTTGATCTTGCTGCTCAACAAGTCGGCGCGTGTTTCTTGATAGGCCCACGCACTTCGCCGTTCGGGAAGCTGCGGGTCGTGATGTTCACGTAGTAGCGGTCATGCACGAGATAAGTGACGTCGGCGTCTTTGAGGATGATCGAACCCTCGACGACGTTACTGGTTTGCTTCTGCGCGAGGTCGTAAAGCTTCGCCGCCTCGGTGCCGGCGGTTTGCGGGCCGTGCAGTCCGATGGACACCGGAGCGGAACTTAGTTTGTCGTAGGTGAGCTTCCAGCTGAGCTGGAGCGACTTGCGATCGAGCGAGAATTCCACGCGCCCGCGTCCCGCGCTTTCGGTGACCATGCTCTCTTCATCCGGCGTCAGTTCCGCAGAGAAGCGCACGGCCGGTCCCGCTTGATCGTCGGGGTTCGCGGAGAAAAAGCCGCACGGCGCCGCCGCTTGTGCGCCCGCCGCTAAGATTGTCGCGAAAGCTGGAACGATTAGGGACGGCAGCAAGCCGCGACTCATCACAAAAGCCTAATAGGGTCAGTGAGATGCAGGTTATCAGTGAGTCTGATATATGACAAGCACTAGCGCGCGCATATGCTCACGGATTCCCTGCTAGGTCCGGGCCAATCTGATAGGGTTGGGCCCTTCGATAAGGCATCTTTGGGATGCTGTGATTGTTCGAAAAAGGGAGACCACTATGACTCGCGACCATGCTTCACGTTCAATGATCGCCGCAGCGTTTGCTGCCGCGCTGCTGTCCACCACCGCATCCTATGCCGCGGAGAAGGTGCCGGCTGCAATTGCCGCCGCGGTGGCCGACGCCGGCCGTTCGGAAGCCGAAAAGGCCCGCGACGAGAACCGCAAGCCCGGCGAGACCATCGCCTTCGCCGGCGTGAAGCCCGGCATGATCGTCGCCGAGCTCGGACCCAGCCAGGGTTACTACACGAAGATGTTGGCCAAGGCCGTGGGCCCGAAGGGCAAGGTTTATGCGCTCGTGGCGCCGGCGAACGCTGCGCGCCCGAATGGCATGGATGGCATCAACGCTGTTGCCGCTGCCAATCCGAACGTAACGATCATGATCGGCGAATTCGCCGCCATCAATCTGCCGGAAAAGGCCGACCTGTTCTGGACGACTGAGAACTACCACGACTATCACAATGGCCCGACCGCCAATATTCCTGGTCTCAACAAAGCCGTATTCAATAACCTGAAGGCCGGCGGCATTTACTACGTTGAAGACCACAGCGCAGCGCCGGATGCGCCCGCCGACGTGACGAATACGCTGCATCGGATGAACGAAGCCGTTGCGAAGAAGGAACTGACCGAGGCGGGCTTCAAGATCGATGCCGAAGGCAAGGTCCTGCAGAACGCGACCGACGATCGTACGAAGAAGATGAACGAAGCCGGTAATTTCAAGACCGACCGCTTCATGCTGCGGGCCAAGCGCCCATAGCATTGCTGCTTCGGCAATGACGTAGAAAATCCCGTCAGGTCATCCGATCTGGCGGGATTTTTGTTGAGGGGCGAGGGGCGTCATCGCGCGGCACTAAGAGATATCCGTAAACGCCAGTCGGCGTGCGGACGGGGGAGGGGCGCTTGGTTTTCAACTCGCTAGTCTTCGTCGCGTTCTTTGCCTTTGTCTTGGCGATGCACAATCTGCCGTTCAGCTGGCGGCAGAAGAAGGTCAACCTCCTCGTCCTCAGCTACATCTTCTATTCGGCCTGGAATCCGCCTTTCGTCATTCTGTTATGGCTATCCACCGTGGTGGATTGGTACGCCGCGCAGGCTTTGGTGCATGCGAAGGACCGTTGGCATCGGCGGCTGTGGATGCTGATCTCTGTGGTCGCGAACCTCGGGATGCTCAGCTATTTCAAGTACGGGCAATTCCTACTCGATAACTTTGCCAGCGCGCTGGCGCTTGTCGGCGTTTCGTATCAGCCGCCGCATATGAATATCGTCCTGCCGGTCGGCATCTCGTTCTACACCTTCGCCACGATGTCTTACACGCTGGACGTCTACCTGCGGCGCGCAACGCCGGCACGGAACTTCCTCGACTACGCGCTGTTCGTGACGTTCTTCCCGCATCTGGTGGCAGGCCCGATCATGCGGCCGACGGAGCTGGTGCCGCAGTTTGCTGAGCCGAAGCGCGCGAACCGGAATCAATTGTTCTTCGGGCTGGCGCTGATGACGGTGGGGCTGTTCGAGAAGATCGTTCTCGCGGACGGATTTCTGTCGCCGGTCGTGGAAGCCGTCTATGACTCCCGCCGTCCGCCGGGCTTCATCGACGCTTGGTTATCGACGTTCGCGTTCAGCGGTCAGATCTTCTGCGACTTCGCCGGCTATTCGACGACCGCGATCGGTGTCGCGTTGTGCCTGGGCTTTGCCATGCCCGACAATTTCTGCTTCCCCTATGCCGCCATAGGGTTCTCGGATTTCTGGCGGCGATGGCACATCACGTTGTCATCGTGGTTGCGCGACTACGTCTACATTCCGCTCGGCGGCAATCGTCACGGCGCGGCGCGCACCTATGCCGCGCTCATGGGTACGATGTTGCTCGGTGGGCTGTGGCATGGCGCGAGTTGGACGTTCATCATCTGGGGCGGGCTTCACGGCACCTATCTCGCCGTCGAGCGCTTCGCACGGCGGATGCTGCCTGACTTCAAACCGCAGCAGGCGACGCTCACCCTGCTCGGGGTCGTGACTTTCCTGCTGGTGAACGTGGCCTGGGTCTTCTTCCGCGCCAAGACCTTCACGCGGGCGTGGGACATCCTGCAAGGCATGGCGGGCGTGGCCGCGAACCCCGTGCCGCAGATCGCATTCGTCTATCTGATCACCACCCCGGTGATTGTTGCTGGCCTCCTCGCGGCCCACGCCTACCTGCGCAACCGCACGCTGGAGCAGGCGATTGCGTCGGCGCCGCCCGCTTTTCTGACGGTGGTGTGGGCAAGTCTGGCGGCGGCAATCGCCGCCGAGCAAGGCTCAGGCGATGCATTCATCTATTTCCAGTTCTGATGATACGGCGGGACAGAGCATGACTACTGAACGCCTTCAACCCGGCCTCCGTCTTACGGCCTCCGATCGCCCCGGCGTTGCGCAGCCCGTTCCGGAGCGCGATATCCCCGCAGAGCCCTGGCCACGCATGGCGGCTTACGCCTTCGTTCTTTTCCTCGGCCTAGTCGGGGCCTGGGAGGTCGCCATGCGGGCCAAGGGTCTACGTCCCGGCGATCTTCAGGACAGCCCCTCCGCCTGGGCTGAGCAGCGCCGGCGCATCGATCATGAGCCGGTCAAGGTTGTAATCGTCAGCGACAGCAAGCTGCTTTACGGCACGAACCTGGACCGCTTCGAGGTGCTCACGGGCATTCGTCCCGTGCAGTTGGCCCTGGCCGGAACCAGCGCGCGACCGTTCCTGGAAGACTTGGCCGACGACGAGAATTTCAAAGGCCTGGCGATTGTCGGCATGTCGGAGATCGTCTTCTTCCGCGATGCCATTGGGAGGTCGGAGCGGACATTGGGCTTTGACCGTAAGGAGCCGCCCGGCGATCGTGTTTCGTTCGTCCTTCACCGCGCGCTCGAGCAGGTATTCGCCTTCATCGACAGCGATCATCGCCTTAGTGTGCTCACCGCGCGACTGGACCGCCAGCAGCGCGCCGTCGACCGCGGACCTTACAAGCAAGTCTGGAAATTGGGGGAGGCTGGCGCCGATCGTCAGACGATCATGTGGCGGCCGGTCGAGCAGGATCCGTTCTTACGCGAACACGGGCGCTTGGCGTGGAACCGATCACAAGGGCCCGACTTCACCCAGGACGAGATTACGCGCACGCAGACGCGCACCAAAGCGGCGGTCGACAAGATCCGTGCGCGGGGTGGCGAGGTCGTCTTCGTCAGACCACCCTCGGCGCCCGAACACCTCGTCAATGAGTACAAACGCCTGCCGCGCGAGGCCGGCTGGGATGCGTTGTTGCAGATCACCAACGCCCGTGGCTTCCACTTCAACGACACGCCGGAATCCCAGGGCTTGGAAGTTCCGGAATGGTCACATCTCAGCGGCGCCTGCGCAGTCGTCTTTACTGACGTCTTCGTGCGTCACGTGGCGACGTTGACGGACCGGTTGACCTTGCGGGCGGATGCACCGGAACCGCTTAGCGCTCCAGATTGCGATCCTACCAATTCAACAATTGATCCACGTCGAGCAGCAAGAGCAGGTGATCGTTAGGGCGATGAACGCCATGCGACAGCCTGCCCATTCAGCTAAATGGTAATGGCCATCTCTACTTAAGACCGCATCAACGGCCTCGCGACGCAGAGATATGCGGACGCGACTCAGCACCAAATTTCGTCGCACCGAGATGGAATCGGATGAATGGGAACAATGACGCATATCAAAAAAGCCCGCTCACAATGGAGCGGGCTTTGGTTGAGGCGCGATTTCTTAACGGCTTAGCACTTCGGCCGGACTTTCCGGATCGGGCTGCGCAGTTCGCCGTCCTTATATTTGCTGGTCGTCAGGTTCACGTAGAGACGATCCTGGACGAGGTAGGTCACTTCGCCGTCCGAGAGCGTGCGTGAACCTTCCATCGGGCTTTTGACCCCGCCAGCCGCGAGATCGAACAGGGGCGCGGCTTCGGCGCCTGGGACTTGCGGTCCATGGACTTTCAAGCCGGTGGGCGGCGACGTCAGCCCATCATAGGAGACCTTCCACGTAAACTTCTGGGATTGCCGGTCGAGCACGAAGTCGATGCGGCCCTTGCCGGGGCTGTCCGTCACGGCGCTTTCCTCAAGCGCCGAAAGTTCCGCAGCGAAGCGCAGCGGCGGGCCGGCCTTGTCGTCCTCCTTGGCGGAGAAAAACAGGCACGATGAATCGGCGGCCTGAGCCACCGGGCCTGCCGTCACGAGCAGCAGCGCCGCAAACGTCGCTTTCCAATTCATATGATGCACTAGCCTTTAGAGACCGGAACCCGCGAGCGACTGGCCGTTCTTCGTCAACGTGCGGAAAAGCCAATCCATGCGCCGCACGCCGTTCAGGTCGCCGGGTTCCTTGTCGCGGATATTTGTGAACACCGGCATGCCCTTATAGATCCACTGACGCTTCGCATGGTCGGTGTCGGCGATCGACCAGTACCCGTCGGGCTTGGCATCGCCTTCGGCGACAACCGGCTTGTAAAGGCTCAAAGTGTCCTGCAGGGCCGAGAACCCGATGACGAAGGCCGCGCCGCGTGAGTTGTCGTAGGCGTAGAGGGTCTTGCCACTCGGATCGGCGAGCACCTCGCCCGCGTCGGACTCATGATACTGCACCCAGGCAGGGTTGGCCGGCGCCGGTTCCAGGATGACGGCGGCGTGACCATCGACTTTGTCGCCCGCGATTTCCGTCGGCGCGAAGTCGCCGCTATAGCGATACAGCGGCTTGCCTTTATAGGCCCACTGCCGCGTTCCGTCGTCGCGTTGAATCGCCGTCCAGTCCTTGTCAGGCGCTGCCGCCATTTGCCAGGCTTCGGCCGGCTTCCAGGTGCGCGCGCAGGCGCCCGTGCACTTCGACTTACCGTCGCTGTCCGCGCTGGAGGTGTACAGCGTCATGCGCTTGGCATCGATCAGCAGATGGCCGTGCTCCGTCTTCTGAACCGAGTAGCCAGGCGGGGTCGCGACGTACTTCGTGGCGATGAACCACTGATTCTGATTTTCGTCGCCGTTCATCTCGCCCGGTTTTGTGTCGCGGGCCGACGTGTAGAGCGGCTTGCCCTGGAACATCCATTGCGATGAGCCGTCCGGGCGCTTGGCGATCGACCACTCGCCGACGGCCTTGGCGTCGGCCGGGGCGGCCAGCGCCGGCCAGTTCTTGGCGCAAGCGTCGACGCAGGCCGGCGGCTTGCCAGGCAGGTCCTTCGAGAAGGTATAGAGGGTCATCCCCTTGGTATCGGTGAGGAGCCATCCATAGCCATGCGACTGCAGCGAAACCTCGGCCGGCGCCGCCGCTTCCGTGGCCGCGAACGCCGGGGACCCAAGCGGCAGAGCCGCGAGGGCAAGCAGCAGCGCGCGCATCAGACCATGATCTCCGACAGCGGCTTCGAGGTCTGCATCGACTTCGTGCCCCAGGACTGCGCCTGCACGCCCATGATCTTCATGGCCGTCAAACCGATGCGGGTGAGCGGGTCGCCGCTGCCGACGACATGCATGCCGGTCTTCATGCGGCCGCCGGCCTTGCCGGCGAGGTAGATCGGGATGCCGTCGATGGTGTGAACCTTGGCATAGTTGGTTTCGCTGGTCGCCATGATGAGGCAGTTGTCGAGCAACGTGCCGTCGCCTTCCTTGATGCTGCTCAGCGTTTCGAGATAGGTGGCGAAGCCTTCGCTGCACTGCGTGTTGAACCAGAAAGTCTGCGGCTGGTAGCCGAGGGCCGGATCGACCAGCTCCGCATGGGTCAGCAGGTGATGCGTCGAGGATTCACCCGGACGGCGCACGTTGCCGTTGGCGTCGGTGAACGACATGTTGAAGACGCGGGTCTGGTCGCAAGCGACGGCCATTGCGAGCAACTTCGCCATCACCTTGTGCGTCTCGATCACGTTCGGCATTTCGCGCGCGGCGGCGATCTTGTCGACCTGCGCTTCCTTCGGCGGCTGCGGCTTCAAGCAGGCAACGTTCGGTTCCGGCTTCTCCAGACGCTTGGACATCTGGATTTCAAGCTGGCGGATCGAGGTGAAGTACTCGTCCATGCGCTCGCGGTCCGACGCGCCGAGCTTGGCGAGGTAGGCCTTGCTGACGCCGCTGAAGCCCGAGAGCACGCTCTTCTCCAGCATGATGTTCGGGTCCGGCTTGAAGTTGCCCGAGTTAGGATCGACGAAATCCGGTCCGAACAGACGCGCGTACAGCGCGATGGCCGACACTTCGGTTTCGGCGCGGCTTTCGGCGCTGCGGGCGCTGTAGTTGTCACGCGGCAGACCGGTGCTCGAGGCGTCGATCACCTTAAAGCGGGTATCGTTGCCGATCTCGTCGGCAATCAGCAGATCAATGGTCGTTGCGGGGATGTCACCCTGGCGTTGCGGGATGCTGCCGGTGCGCGAGCCGACCCAGCCTGTGAAGTGCGTGTAGTTCGATCGGCCGTCGAGCGGCATACCAAAGTTGCCAAAGAAGTTGATCTGCTTCTCGAACGGCTTCAGCGAGGCAGTCTCTTTCAGGAAGTCGATGCCCACGCCCGATTTGGCTTTTTCGGTAATCGCGTGGCCCGGGGTGTGTCCCATGCCCCAGTACCAGGTACCAAAGCGCACCGGCAGCGACTGACCGGTCGCGGCGAGGGCCTTGCCCTTGTTGTCCAGGAAGCAATCGAGGAACGGGATGCCCAGCGTGACGGCGGCGCCATTCAGCATGCCGCGCAGAGCGGTCCGACGGGGAATCTTACGAGGCAGGAGGATGCTCATGGCTTGGTCTCCAGTTGCGCTTGTTCTGTTTTTGCTGGGGCAACGGCCGTAAAGGCGTCCGACAGGGCGATGCGCTTCAACAGGGGTGCGAAGCGATAGCCGTCGTTGGCGAAAGATTTCTGCAGATACGTCACGTAGGCTTTGTCTTCCGTCCGCGGTACACGGGCGAAGGCATAGGTGGCGAGGCGGTCGACGACGCAGTTGGCGGTCGCCGGGTGATCATGGAAGGCCTTGCCGAGGCCGACGGCATCCTTGAACTGTATGCCGTCGAGATCGCCCGAAGTATCAATCACGGCGCCATTTTCCGTCGTGCGCTGCTGGGCGGCGCCGTCGAGATTTTCAAGACCCAGACCGATCGGGTCGGTGATCTTGTGACAGCCGGCGCAGGCTTCCATGCTGCGATGTGCCGTAAGGCGCTCGCGCGCCGTGCGGTTCGGAGAGTCCGAGTCCTCGAACTTCGAGAAATCGACGTCGCCCGGCGGGTCCGGAACTTTCTGGCAGAGCAGTGACTCACGCATCGCGCGGCCTCGCAGCGTGGGCGAGCTGCGACCGGGGTGAGAAGCGACCGCGGCGAAACCAATTTGAGTCAGGATGCCGGCGTGAAGATCGCCTTCCGGGAATTCGTACGGCTGCCAGGCGTTGCCCGAGGGACGCGTAACCGGGATGCGGTAAATGCGCGCCAGTGGGCCGGTGACGAAGGTCTTTCGCGTCGTGAAGAGCTCGCGATAGTCGGCGTCACGCGTGATCAGGTGGTCGATCATGGTGCGCAACACCTGTTCGCGCGCGTCTTCGGTCACTTTCAGCGAGAACGCCGGATAGATCGTCGCGTCCTTCTCCAGCGTGTCGAACTGCTCGAAGCGGAGGAAGTCCTCGAAGAAGGCCCGCACGCCGGAATCGAGGCGCGATGAGGCCATCATGCGGTCAACCTGCTTCTCCAGGCCGGAGTCCTTGTGCAATTCACCTTTTTCGGCCGCCGTCAGCAGATCGTCGGTCGGGGTGGAATTCCACAGCAGGAAGCTCAGACGTGCGGCCTTGGCGTAGGCCGTGAGGCGTTGCTGCCCCGCGTGATCCGGATCGGGTTCCGTTTCATCGACGATGAACAAGAACTGCGGAGAGGTGAGCATGCCGACCAGGCCGACCGCCGCGCCGGCGTAGAAGCTGCCTTTGGTCTTCGCGCCTTCGTTCGCGGCCTTCACGGCCTCATCGAGTTCAGCGGTGGTGAGTGGGCGCCGATATAGAAGCCGGCCCACTTTCGCGTAGAACTGTTTCGCGCAGGTATCGTCGGCGACCTTGGGGTCCGCCGGCGTGCAGGGGAATTCGCTGTCCCGGTTGGCGGGACTGACGACCTGCGTGGAAATCAAGCGCGCGAGATTGTAAAACTTCTCAAAGCCGGCGGGCGTGATCCGCGCCATGCGCGAACCAATCGCGATCATGCCGTCGGCCCGCGCCAGATTGTCGCCTTGCCCGGCAACGGTGATCTGCGGCCCAAAAATATCGGAGATCACGTTACGATACTGCTCATTCGACAGGCGACGCATAGTCGGCGGCGCGCCTTTCGCTACGGGTTCGCCGTCCGAGCATCCCGCCATCCCAAATCCCAGCGCGACGACGCCGGAGAGAAGGAGGCCTTTAATCACGTTGAGCTGAAGTGCCATTTAACGGCTCGCCGATTTCTGTTCGGGGTGAATGATGAAGGCCGAGTACGCCTTGATGTCGATCGCGGTCGACAGATGCGTGCACTCGCCCGTTTTAGGGTCAGGATAGCCGTCTGCGAGCTGGCGTGCGGCAACGTGCAGGGCAGGGCAGTCCGCCGCTGTTGTGGCATGTCCAACCATGCCGCCGACCCAGTACAGGAACTCATCGGCGTTGTAGTAGCCGGTCACCTGGCCGGTTGCGGTGGCGCCGTCTTCCGCGATTTCCATGTGCAGCGCCATGTTCTTGATCGCCGGGTGCATGAAGCCATAGCCGCCGTAATAGGGCACCCTCACGTCGCCGCGATCCGTTGTGAGCACGCCGTTCTTGATGGAGCCCTTGAGCTTGTCGCCATAACGGTTTTTGCCGTTCTCGGTATCGATGTTGTAGCTCGAGTACGGCAGTGGTTTGCCGTTGCCATCCAGCGCGAACTGATCGATCGAGCGGTGGAATGTGATCGTCACGTTATCCGAGTTGCGGGGGTCCTTGTCGTTCACCCCGGTGATCTCGACCAGAATCATGCCGAGTCCACTGGTGCCCCGGCCTTCGTGCGCATTCGCTTCCGGGAGGCCGCCTTTACGCCAGCCATAGATGCAGCCGACCAGGCGATACATCTGATTGTCGATGCCCGGCGTTCCGTCCGGGTGTGTGAACTTCTCGTGCTTGCAGGTTTTGGCGGTGGCACGTCCGTCGGTCGTGCCGTCGATGTTGGCGCCGTAGGAGTACTTGCCTTCGATAACCCGCATCGGCGGATCTTTCACGACGTCCGGCTGTAGGCACACGTTCTCCCCTTTCGGGCCGCGGCGCATCGCATAGGGCAGGCGGTTCAGCGGCGGATTGAGGCCGTTCTGCGTGATCTTGGCGCGCTCCTCGCGTGAGATGCCGCGCCACCAGATTTCGTCATAGCTCGGGGTCAACCCGTCCGGGCACTCGTCGTTGAATTTGCTGTTGTACACAGACGTGAACCAGTCCCGGATCACGAAGCCCATCGTGCCTTTACTGGGCGGTGCGGCGAAGGCAGCCGTACTTTGGCCGAGGGCGAGGCTCAGGCCGAGGAAACAACCGAGGAGTTTGGGTGCGATGTGTTTCATGCACACAGCGTACTTTGAGCACGCCGCGTGCGCCAAGTACGGGCTGTATGCAGATACGTCGTAGATACAAAAAACGTTTGTCCAAATTCGCCAGGCGAGTCTTCGCACCTGCAGCAAAATAGCTGCGAGGATCTGTACTAATATTATGAAATGTGGACATAATTTAGATTACCAGACATTGATGTATGCATTCAATATGCATGCTAATCTGATTCCAACCTGGGATCGAACTGAAGCTGCTAGGCTCTCGTCTGGACGCATGCCGACGAGGGGGACGAATCATGCACTTCCGTAAGATCAAACGTGGCGTGATCTCTGCCGCGCTCTGGGGGGCGCTTCTTCCCGCGTGGGCGAGCCCGGCCGCCGCGGATTTTCTCATCGAGAACGTCACACTTTTAGATGGAACTGGCGGCGCCGCGATGGCTGGCGCCCACGTTCTCGTGAAAAGCAATCGCATCGCGACGGTATCGCCGGTGTCGCTCCGGCATGACGCCGGAGTCGAAGTGATCGACGGCAACGGGAAGTTCCTGATCCCCGGCTTGATCGACAGCCACATCCACATCCAGAAGAATGGCGTGGTGCAAAACGGCAAGACCGTCTGGGATCGCCACTTCGGCATGATCGCGCTGCACAGTTATCTGTATAGCGGCTTCACCACGGTCTTCGACGCGGCGAACGATCCTGATTGGGTCTTCTCGTTGCGCGCCGATGAACAGGCGGGAAAGATCGTCAGCCCGCGCATATTCGCTACCGGATCGCCGATCACCGTTCCGGGTGGCTATGGCGATGAGATCGTGCCGGGCGGCGGGCCACCGTTGCGTGTTGGTGATTGGTCGATGGCGCGGCCGGAGCTCGACGCTTACTTCAAGCAACGTAAGCCCGACGTGCAGAAAGTGCTGATCGACCGGCATGGCGTTTTCACGCCGTTGAATCCGTCGCCGTCGGTTGAGACCCTGCGCAACATCGTCAAGCTGGCCAACGAGAATGGTATACGCACCACCGTTCATGCCGCGTCTGAGGACGATTTCAACGATGCGCTCGATGGCGGCATCGACAACTTCGCCCACGTGATCCGCTATCCGTCGTCGGACGGAATGATCAAACGCCTAGCGACCAAGCGGGTGGCGCTATCAACCACGCTGGCCGTCTTCCAGTACATCGAGCGTATCGCGACCGACACGGCATTCCTGGATGAGCCGATTTTCAAGGCCGTCGTAGATCCGGCAATTCTCGACCGTCAAAAGACCACTGAGCGGCAGCGTTACATCAGTTCCGGGATGTCGGCACAATTCCGCGCCATGCACGATGCCGTGCCGGTAAATACGAAGAAAATCTTCGATGCAGGCGGTGTCCTGACGTTAGGCACAGATCGCGCCTGGGGCGCGACGTCGCATATGGAAATGGATCTGCTGCACAAAGCCGGCATTCCGCTGCAGGCGCTGGTGCGGATCGCGACCCTGAACGGTGCGGTCTATCTCGGCAAGGAAAAGGATCTGGGCTCGATCGAACGTGGCAAAATCGCCGACATGGTGCTGCTGAACGCAGACCCGACCCAAGACGTTAAGAACTATCAGGCGATCGCCGCCGTTTTCAAAGACGGCAAGCGTGTCGACCGCGCGAAGCTGGATGTCCCCGCGAACAGGAAATAGTGAGGCTGCCATGAGCTACATCGACGGATTTATCCTTGCGGTTCCGAAGAAGAAACTTGCGGCCTATCGGGCCATCGCGAAAAAGGCCGGTAAGGTATGGATGGATCACGGCGCGCTCAATTACATTGAGTCGGTCGCGGACGACGTGAAGAAAGGCAAGTGGATTTCTTTCCCGCAGAGCGTGAAGCTCAAGGCGGGTGAGGTCGTCGTCTTCTCGTATATCGTCTACAAGTCGCGCAAAGAACGTGACGCCGTGAACAAGAAAGTTATGAGCGATCCGCGCCTTGCTGCGATGATGGATCCCAAGAAAATGCCGTTCGACGGCAAGCGGATGATCTACGGTGGATTCAAGAGTTTCGTCGAATTCTCTAAGTGATGCAGCGGACGGCACTGCGCCGATGACGTCGCGATTGCGACCCGTGATCGGCGGCGCCGTCGGCAATTTGGTCGAGTGGTACGACTGGTTCGCCTACTCGTCCTTCGCGCTCTATTTTGCCGAGGTCTTCTTTCCCAAGGGCGATAGAACCGCACAACTCCTCAACACAGCCGCGATCTTCGCCGTCGGCTATCTCGTGCGCCCCCTGGGCAGCTGGTTGACCGGCATCTACGCCGACCGGGTCGGCCGCCGCGCGGCGCTGGCGGTGTCGATGCTGGTGATGGGCATTGGCTCGCTCGCCATTGGATTGACGCCGGGTTACGCGCAAATTGGCATTTGGGCACCAATCCTGCTGACCCTCGCGCGCATTCTGCAGGGTTTGAGCATCGGCGGTGAATACGCCGCGAGCGCGACGTATCTGAGCGAAGTTGCCGGCCGCCGCCATCGCGGTTTCCTGGCAAGTTTCCAGTACGTCACGCTGATCTTGGGTCAACTGCTCGCGCTGGTCGCGCTCATTGTTTTGCAGGCGACGCTGTCGCCGGAAGCGTTGACGGCCTGGGGATGGCGTATTCCGTTCTTCATCGGCGCGCTGTGCGCCGTGACGGCCTTGTGGATTCGCGTGGGCCTTCCGGAGACCGCTTCATTCGAAGCGGCCCGGGAACGCCACGCGCGGACTCGCACATGGCAGCTGATGGCCCAGCATCCCAAGGAACTCGCCATTGTCTTCGGTATCACTGCTGCGGGGGCGGTGAGCTTTTATACGTTCAGCGCCTACATGCAGAAATTTCTGGTGAACACGTCCGGCTTCACCAAAGACGCGGCGACGCAGATATCGGCCTTGTCGCTGGTTGTGTTCATGTTGTTGCAGCCGGCGCTGGGATGGCTGTCGGATCGCGTGGGACGCCGGCCGCTGCTGATTGCCTTCGGGGCCCTGGGCACGATCCTCACCGTACCGTTGATGACGACGCTCAGCACCACGCACGATTTCGCGCTCGCGCTTGTTCTGGTGATCGTATCGCTCGCGATCCTGACGCCCTACACGGCGATCAGCGGCCTGTATAAAGCCGAGCTGTTCCCGACCGAGATTCGCGCGCTCGCGGTTGGATTGCCGTACTCGCTCGGCGGCCTCGCGGGCGGTTCGGCCGAGGTGGTCGCACTGTCGTTCAAGCAGGCGGGCCACGAAAGCTGGTTCTATTGGTACGTGACGGCCTTCATGGCCGCCGCGTTCCTCATCGCGGTCTTTATGCGCGATACGCAAATCCATAGCAGAATTCTCGAAGACTAAGCCGGGGGAAATCCTATGCGCCGTCTGATTGCGACAATCCGCGGAGTTGCCATCATCGCAATCTGCGCTGCAATGGCTGTGACGTCTGCAAAAGCCGCCACACCGGCGCAATGCCAAGCGCTCGCGGCGCGCGATTTCAGCGATGTACTCGACGCGCCCACGCGCGTGCTGGTGAGCACGCCGGTGGCTGCGAAAGATGGTGTGCCGGCGTACTGCAGGGCGGAAGGCTATGTCGCGGCGACGGTCGGTATCGAGTTCCACCTCCCGCTTGAGAATTGGAACGGCAAATTCGTCATGCAGGGTTGCGGCGGCATGTGCGGCAGCATGCAGGGAATCGCCTCCTGCCCGGAAGCCGTCGCGCGCGGCTATGCCTGCGGCACGACGGACATGGGCCACCGCGCCGAAGGGCGCGACGGCAAGTGGGCGTACAACAACCTCGCCGCCGAACTCGACCACGGCTATCGCGCGACGCATGTCGCCACGGTCGCGGGCAAGGCAATCACCGAGGCCTTCTATGCCGCGCCGATCAAGCGATCTTATTTCCGCGGCTGCTCGACCGGCGGCCGTCAGGGCCTGGTCGAAGCTCAACGCTTTCCGTACGACTTCGACGGTATCGTCGCGGGCGACGCGCAGCTTTACTCGCTGATGGGACCGCCGCTGACGGCGTTCTGGAACGGCATCGCCAACGTGGGCGCCAACGGTGAAAACGTTCTGACGCAAGCGAAGTTGGATGTCGTTCGCACTGCCGTTATCGGCGCCTGCGATGCATTGGATGGCGTGAGGGACGGTGTGATCGGCGATCCCCGTCAGTGCAAATTCGACCATTCGAAGCTTGCCTGCAAAGGGGGTGCCGGCGTCACTTGCCTGACCGATGCGGAAATGGCGGTCGTGCGGAAGCTGTATCAAGGGCCTGCCAGCAAGAAGGGACCCTTTGTCCGCAGCGGCGGCATGGCCTTCGGCAGCGAGCCCAGTTGGGTGCAGTTCCTGCCGGGCAAGTCGGGCGTCTACTACAAGAACGCGACGGAAAACATGCGCTACCTCGGCTTCCTGACCGATCCGGGGCCGAGCTACGACGTGTCTCAGTTCGATTGGGAACGCGACCCGCAGCGTCTGAATACCTATGCCCTGATGAGTGCGGGTGATCCCGACCTTGAACTCTTCGCCGCCAATGGCGGCAAGATCATTCTGTTCCACGGCTGGGCCGACACGAGCAACTCGCCGTACAGCAAGCTGCACTACTACGAGCGGATGACGCGCGTGATGGGCGGTCTGGCGGAGACGCAGAAGTTCGCGCGTCTCTTCATGTTCCCCGGCATGTTCCATTGCGCGGGCGGCTACGGTGTGAACGCTGCCGATATGCTCGGTGCGCTCGATGCCTGGGTCGAGAACGGTAAGGCGCCGGATGAGATCACGGCCTATAGCGTCGCCGGGCAGGGCGTGGGGCCGATCAACGCACCGGCGGGGTTCAAGGGCGACAACATCGCCGCGTCGAACCCGAAATTCTCGCGGCCGCTGTATCCGTATCCCGATACGTATCGGTATAGCAGCGGCGATCAGAATACGGCGACGAGCTTTAAGCGCGTACGCGGTGCCATGGAATCGAAGTAACGCCGCGGCGGCAGCTTTACGACTTGATTACCAGTGGGCCGATATCGGCCGCGGTGCCGCCCGTATAGAGATTGAAGATGGTGCCCGGTACGAGGCCCGGGAAGTTGCTGTGATGTAGCGTGCCCGGGCGGACATAAAGGAAGTCGCCGATCCCCATGCGGAACACCGAACCGTCCTGCATCGTCACTTCGTTCTGACCGGACATCAGGCCGATGAAATGCGGCGAACCGCCGACATGCATTTCATAGGGGCCGGCGGCGCTCTTATAGTCCTTGCTGGTACGGACCGGATTGCCGAACGCGCGCGTGCCAATGCGCCAATGGGTGCCGGGCTGCTTGGCGCTGATCTCTTCGGTTGCGCTGACCTTGGTGAGCGGGACTTCGAGCGTCTCGCTGATGCTGCGATTGTTGACGTCAAAGCCCATGGCATAGAGCTTCATGTGCAGTTCCTCCCCATTCAGCGTAGCCAGACCTTAGCATGTCCGTATCGGTGGGCTAGCCGCAAGGTCCAGTCCCGGTGGCTGCCCGCCCGGCGGACCAAAGGTGCAGAAGCTCCATAAGGTTTGACGTTGATCGGCCTTTTTGCTGCGCCGCTTTCAGGCGTCTCGTGACATCATTGTCGCGCCGGATTGTGACTTCGGGAGGGAAGCGCGATGCGCGTTTGGTTGGCACTTGTCGGCGCTCTCTGGAGCGTGATCGCCGCTGCGGCTGACGACATCAGCCTCGGCAAGGAAGTCTTCAAATCGACGAACTGGTCGGTCCGGCAAACGCCCGACACCTTGACGGGCGCGATGAGCTGCACCGGCTTGTATCAACGCAAGTACATCGTGACGCTGACCGAGGATGCGCTGTTCGTCAGTCTCGCGCCCAGCGGTGGTTTCCGCAGTTATACCGCACGGTTCGACAATGAGCCCGCGACTGCGGAACGTACGGCCTCGCCGCATGAAGGCGCCATTCAGTCGATTGCCCTGACGGGCGGGGATTTCGCCCAGGTCTTGGCCGCGAAGCGGCTGCAGGTTCAGGTGACGACATCGGGTCCGCGACCGGAAGCCTTGGAGATTGATCTTTCCGACGTCAAAGCGGCGCATGCGGCGATTGCCGCGAAGGCCTGCAAAGGCGGCGTGACCTCCGCACCCACTATGGCGTCGCAGACGAAAGCCTTCGATCTTCCTGAAGGCACAAAGCCGAACAGCGTTTCGCCCGCGCCCGACGGGAAAGTCTGGTTCACGGCGACGCGGCCCGGCGTCTTCGGCATCCTCGATCCCGCGACCGGCGCGGTGCGGATCATTCCGTTGGGCAAGGACTCGGTGCCGCACGACGTCATTCCCGGCAAGGACGGCAACGCCTGGATCACCGATTCCGGCCAGGACGCCATTCTGCGCGTCGACGCCAAGACCGACGAGGTGAAACTCTGGCCGTTGCCGAAAGGGCTGGGCCGCTCCAGCCTCAACGGCGCGGTTTTCGATAACGATGGAAATCTCTGGTTCACCGGTGCGGGTGCGAACGGCGAATACGCCAAGCTCGACGTGAACACCGGCGAAGTGAAGGCCTGGAAGCCCCCGGCGAGCCGCTACACGTTCGGCATCACGGTCACGCCTACCGGCGAAATTTGGTACGCCTCTGTCGTCCCGGCCTACATCGCCCGCGTCGACCGCGATACGGGCGCCTCCACGGTGATCGATACGCCTTATGCCGGGTCCGAGCCACATCGCCTGCGGTCGGACAGCAAGGGCAACATCTGGATCGACGAATGGACGCGCGGCTATCTCACCCGCTATGTCCCGAAGACCGGCGCATGGAAAAGCTGGAACCTGCCCGGCGCCAAGCCGTCGCATGCGTCCGGCATTTTCGTCGACGACAAGGACATTGTCTGGGTCATCCAACGCGGGGCAAACACGACCTATGCCTTCGATCCGGCCCGCGAGAAGTTCGTCGATGGAATCCCCGGAACGAAGCCGGCGGCAGGGGCGAAAATTCTCGGCCAAGCTGGTGTACTCTGGGTCGCGGAAACCAACACCGGCCGAATCGTGATGGCGAAAACGGGCTCTACGAAAGCTGCGGTACACTAAGATTCATTGCTTTAGAGGAGACATTCACATGTCGAAGAAAGCGGCCTGGTCGCTGGGCTTCGCGCTCACCCTTCTCGTTGGTGCGTCGGCCATGGCCGCCACAAATGACTTCAGCATTCATGTCCTCTCGTCCGATCCGTCGCGGGTGACGGGGGGCGATGCCCTGATTGAGATCGTTTCCCCCGAGGCCCCCCCGCGCGTCGATGCAAACGGGCGGGATGTCTCCATGGCTTTCAAGAATGAAAGCGGGAGGTACATCGGTCTCGTGAAGGGGTTCACCACAGGCGACAACACCCTGACCGCGAAGCAGGGTTCGAATTCTGCCTCGGTGAAGATCAAGAATTATCCGATCACTGGGCCGGTCTTCGCAGGCCCGAAGGAAAAGCCTTTCATCTGCGAAACGGCCCAGTTCAAGCTGAAGGACGGCAAGTTTCTCCCGGCCCCGAAAGATGCGGATTGCTCGGTCGATACGGTGGTGACCTATGTTTACCGGCCGGCGGGCACGAAAGAGTTCAAGCCGCTGCCGGATCGCAAGACGCTGCCGGCGGATGTCGCCCAGACGACGACCTCAACTGGCGAAACCGTGCCCTACGTGGTCCGCATCGAGACCGGCACTATCAATCGCGGCGTCTATGAAATTGCGATGCTGCATAATCCGACGGCCGAAGGCGATCCGTCACCGGCAACGTCCCCCAAGGGTTGGAACCATCGCTTCGCCTACCTGTTCGCAGGCGGGTGCGGCGGCATGTATCGTCAGGGGCGTAACACCCAGAACGTACTGAGTGAGCAGTTCACGGGGCTCGGCTACGCGACCATCGCGAACTCGCTGAACGTATTCCAGAACAACTGCGACGATCTGCTGTCGTCTGAAACCGCGATGATGACGCGCGAGCACGCGATCAAGCGGCTCGGACTGCCGCTGTTCACAATCGGGTGGGGCTGCTCCGGCGGTTCACACCAGGTCCTGTTGACGGCCGATAACTATCCCGGCGTGCTGGATGGCATCATGCCGATGTGCACGTCCGTTGATTTTGTGCGCTTCGGCCAGAATTCGTCCGACGTAAACCTGGTGTTCGACTGGCTCAAGAAGCCCGGCGCGAAGGGACTGACCGATGCGCAGAAGCATGCGATCGCCGGGGTGACGCTGAATACCAAGCCGTCCACGATCGGTCGTTCCATCGCGACCGATTGCCCGGATGTGCTGCCGAAGTCCGAGCGCTTTGACGCCAAGACAAATCCAAATGGGGTGCGCTGCATGTGGAGCGATCACTTCGTGAACTCACTCGGCCGCGATCCTAAAACCGGGTTTGCGCGAAATGTCGTGGACAATATCGGGGTGCAGTACGGCCTAGCCGCGCTGAACAGCGGGGCGATCAGCGTCGATACTTTCCTCGATCTCAATGAGCAGATCGGCGGCTATGACGTAAACGGCGACTGGACGCAGGCGCGGGGAGCCGGGGATCCACAAGGCATCAGGGCGGCATATCGTTCCGGCCGTGTTTTGAACGGCGGGCTGGGCCTCAAGGATATCCCAGTCATCGAACAGCGGAACTATTCCGACCACGATCCTCAGGCCAACCATCTCAAAGCAGGAACCTTCGCCGCGGCCGGACGCGTCGCGCGCGAGGCGGGTGACCGCGATAACTACATCGTCTTGATCGAAAGCCATCGCGAAGGCGAATACGCCGCCAGCCAGAACGGCGATACCATGTCGCGGTACGCCATCGGCAAGATGGATGAGTGGCTGACGTCCATTGCCAAGGACGCCGGCGTGGGCTCGAAGCGGGAGAAGACCTTACGGAATAAGCCAAAGGATCTGGTCGAGTCCTGCTTCGATCCGGAGGGCAAGCGCATTGAGGAGAAGCAGACGTTCTCCGGCGGCAAGTGCAACGAGTTCTATCCGACCTATCCGTCGCCGCGCATGGTGGCCGGGCAGTCCGAGTTGCAGGACATCATCAAATGTCAGCTGAAGCCGGTTTCGCCGGCGGATTATAAGGCCAAGCTTACCGACGCGCAGATGAGCCGGCTGAAGAAGCTGTTCTCCGGTGGCGTCTGCGACTGGACAAAGCCGGGCGTCGGGCAGGAGAAGCCCGCCGGAACGTGGCAATACTTCTAGCCGCACCAGATATCGGTCTCTTAAAGGGAAACGCCCCGGTCATTGGCCGGGGCGTTTTGCTATCGGTGTCGCGGCGGGGACTATCCGCCCCAACGATATTTCACACGCAAGCCCACACGGCGCTTCTCGCCCGGGCCAACGTAGATCGCGTTGTTGAAGGCATTGGCGGGTGCGACCGGAGCGAACCCGTTCACGTCACGAAGCGCGGATTCGTAGTAGGAGGCATTGAAGGCATTGATGATGAAAGCTTCGACGCTGGTCTTTCCGAAGTCGAGGCCGGCGCGGAAGTCGAAGGTGGTACGCGGCTTGGTCCAAGCCAAGTTGACGTCGTCAGCGTAGATCTTGCCAGCATAGATGAACTGGGTGTTCAGATACCAGTCGCCGCTCGAATTGAACGTGTCGCGATATTCCAGGAACACGGAGCCGCTCGTGGTCGGCGAACCCGAAAGGCGTTTGCCTGAAAGGTCGCCCACGCCGGTGAGGTTCAGAATGCAGGCCGCGCAATTGTACTTTTTGATGGTCACGCCGTTGTAGGCGAACGTTATCTTCGCCAGCAGTTTCTCCGTCAGGCTTGCTGTCGCATCTAATTCCCAGCCCTTCAGTTCGGTCTCGCCGAGGTTGGTGTTGACCGTCACGACGGTCGGCACCGCTGGGTTGCTGGTATTGGGCGCGGGCACGCGCTGCTGTATGACCTGATTGGTCCATTTGCCGTAATAGAGGTCGGTGTTCACAACGAGGCGGTTGTCGAGGAAGTTTCCCTTCACGCCGACTTCGTACATGTCGATCTGTTCACCGGCCACCGTCTTGCCGGCACCGGTCGACTGCAGAACGAAATCGACCACGGATTGTGTCTGTGTGAACAGCGTTGCATTGAAGCTCTGCGGCTGGAAGCCACGTGCCCATGACGCGTAGACATTCATGTTCCGATCGAACTTGTACTGAAGGCTGACACGCGGCATCAGCTTCCAGCTTTCCGCGCGCGCAAGCTCGATATTCGGTTGCGGCATGATGCGGATGACTTTGATGCTGTCGTACTGATAGCGAAATTCGGCATTGGCCGTCAGCGCATCGGTAATGTCATAGGCCACGCTGCTGAATATGCCGATCGGCGTGGTGTAGGTCTGGTTGAAGTTGTTGTAGTCGGTCTGGAAAGCCGCCGGACCGGTGGTGGTCAGGCCGTAGTTCATGCCGTAAACGCGATTGATCGGGCGCGAATAGCTGGCGCCGGCCATCCACCGCAGGCGCTTCTTGCCGTCACCGGTGATGCGCACCTCATGATAAATGTTGTAGTTCCAACCGCCATACACCAGCAACTGTGTGCCGGCGCTGGGCAACGCACCGACGATGCGGCCGTAGTTGGGGTTCGGCGTGGCTGAGGTATCTTCAGCGGTCGGATTTATCATCTGATTGCTTTTCAACCCGTAGACCGAGCCGAGGTAGCTCAGCGTGGTATCCGCGAGGAACCCGCTGCCGAACGTGTAATCGACCTTCAGGATGTTGCTCATGCCGTAGATCAGCGACTCAAAGCCGTCAATTTCGGGCGTTACGTTACTGGGATTGGGAAATTTTAGGCTGTTGTTGAACAGAATATTGCGGATATCCGGCGTGAGGTAATAGCTCATGCCCAGTTGCGCGGTGGGAAAATCCGGCAACTCGCCGCAGAGGTAGTTGAATTGTCCCGCGGGCGCGAGACCGGCATTACAGTTGAAGTTATTCTGCTTGAACTTCGCCACCATCGGGAATCCGTCGTGGTTGACGTTGTACAAGAAGGTGTTCTTGATTCGCAGATTGTCGCCTTTGTGATAGTCGAGCGCGGCGGAAAGGCTGTGCGTTTGCTGGTCGGTCATGCGACCGCCGTCAAAGTGGTTCTTGTATTGGCCGTGTTGCGAGAACGCGCGTCCGGCGACACGGAACGTCAATGCTTCTGGAACAATCGGGCCCTCGACCGAACCACGGAAGTCGAGCAGGGCATAGGTGCCGACCACGCCTTCGGCCGTACCACCCCAGTTTTCCGACGGCGTCTTAGTGACATAGTTGAGTGCGCCGGCGAATGTCGAACGCCCGAAGTAGGCATTCTGCGGTCCTTTCAGCACTTCAATGCGCTCAAGGTCAGTGATCGGTGTGGATAACGGATCGGCCGGGGCGCCATCGATGAAGATACCGGTGCCGCTGCGCGCCACGCCGCGCACCAAAAGCGTCTGGCCATATCGCACATTCTTCTGGGCCTGGTAGTTGCTGAGCGTGAAGCTCGGCACCAGCGCCGCGACGTTGCGCAGATCAGTAATGTTGCGGGATTCCAGATCCTGGGACGTCATCGCCGAGATTGCTTCCGGCACGTCTTGCAAACGTTCTTCACGACGGCGTGCCGTGACGATGACCTCTTCGACGCCGACGAGTTGCGCGGTGGCTGGTATCGACCACAGCGTTGTTCCAATGATGGGTGATAGGGTTGCTGCCGCATATGAAATGACGAGCGCGCGCTTGGACGTGACCGAGTTTGCCATTGATGTTCCCCCGACAGGACGGTGACAGTTTCGAGTCCACAAACAACTTGAACGCGAACCTTCGCGGACTCAAGGCAGATGGGGGCGGTCGCGGTGTGGCGTGTACGGTCCGTGAATCCTGCATTCTAGAACCGGCGAGGAGGGATCGAACGGCGTTGGCCATAGCCCCACGGTTGGCTTTCTTGATGGGCGCCACGCCGGCTGCGGTGCTGCACGGGGGGTGGGTGGGGGCGCGCGCCGCTGAATAAGGGCACGACGGTCGTGAGAGCGGCTTCCCAAGGCAGATTATTGTCCAGGCTGGGCTTTTGTGCCCGCCTGGTGTGCCAAAGACCGCCTAGCGCGCTGCCCAAAACACAAGGTTCTGATATTTCATTCCGCGTTCGTGCAGTAAGATAAGTCTTGTCAGGGGTTTGTGCGTACGCGCACCTTGATGGCTTAACCTTCTTGGCGGCGGCTTTGGCGATGGTGCGCGTACCCTTTGGACTGTCGGCGGGCTCTATCCGGACCCTGCTTCGGCGCACGGCAGCGGCCACTTTTAGCCTCGCCATTTTCGCAAGCGCTGCCGCGCATGCTGAGACCAAGACCTTTGCCGTCAGCTGGTTCCACAACGCCACCTATTACGGCGGCCCGAACGATTGTCCGGATGGCCTGAACGAGAAGGCGATCGATTTCTATAAGCGCGAGCTGCTGCAGAGCGGGAAGACGCAAAAGGAGATCGACGAGGTTTTTGCCGACTTCCCCGGTAACGGCACGCTGAAGCGCCCTTGGCAGTCTTATGTCGTCGTGCGGGGGAACGGGAAGGACAACGTTTACGCCCATCCCGACACTTTGCCGGACACGGGGCACCTGAAACTGATCGGCAGCAAGCTCGCTTACGGCTTCAATCTCGACGGCAAAGACGGGCCGGAGGACTTCGAGGAAGCCGACACGCACGAGAAGGGTGTCGACAACGAAGTCTATCGCGTGACCGGCTGCATTCGAACCTATGTCGGCGGGCCGCCGCCCTATCGCCCAACCTGGCCGAGCCAGAACTGGGAGATCCTGCGCGATCAGGCACCGGCGTGGCTGATCTCGATCACGACGGAGAAGGGCAGCAACGAGGTCACCTTGAAGATCGACCGCGCCCTTGAGCGCGTGACACGTGACGCGACCTCGGAAGTTCGCGCGAACATGACCTTCCGCGTCGATCCCGATCCGCGTAGCCACAACGTCATTCATGGCAAGATCGAGAACGGCGTGATCGTGACCGATCCCACGGACATTCGCATTGTCGCCGACGTGCGCCTGAATCCGGACTTCCGTTTCAGCAAGGCGCGCCTGCGCCTGCAGATGACGCCGGAGGGCAATCTCAAGGGCATCCTGGGCGGCTACGAATACTGGTACCCGATCTACACTGTGCTGGCGATCCGCGCGCAAGCCTTCGAGTTCCCGACGTCGATCAACCTGCCGATGCTCTATCACGGCCTCAAGAAGCACGCTGACGCCGATCCTGATCCGGCGACGGGCCAGAACCGTCAGATATCCACGGCATATGTTGTTGAAGCGGTGCCGGCGTTCATTGCGCCCGGTCCCGTAGCGAGCAAATGAAGATGCGTAAGAAGATGTTTTCCCGTTGCCTGACACTAACGGCCGGCGCGGTGTGCGCTGCGGCCTTGGCGATGGCGCCATCGACGCATGGCGTCGTCGCGGCCGAGACCTCCGAAGCCGGTCCGGCTGCCGTGCGTGTTCTGGGCGCGACGCAATATCGTCAGACCATCGCCGACATCTTCGGCCGTTCCATCGAGATTGGCGGGCGCTTCGCGCCGGGCGTGCGCGACGAAGGCCTGCTTGAAGTCGGCACCAGTCGCGCCAGCATCGCGGCGTCCAGCCTAGAGCAATATGACATCATGGCGCGCTCCATTGCCGCCCAGGTGGTCGATCCGCAGCATCGCGATATGCTGATTTCCTGCAAGCCGGCGACGCCGACCGCTACCGACGATGCCTGCGCCTCGAAGTTCCTTGGCGAAGTGGGGCAGCTGCTATTCCGTCGTCCCCTGACCAACGCTGAATTGGCGAAGCAGGTGACGGTCGCCGCCACCGCGGCTCAGAGCAGCAACGACTTCTACGCCGGTCTGGCAAACAGCTTGGCCAGTATGCTGATCTCGCCGGAGTTCCTGTTCCGCAAAGAGATCGCGGTGCCGGAGTCCGCGAAGGCGGGTGCTTGGAAGCTGGATACCTACTCCAAGGCGTCCCGTCTGAGCTTCATGCTGTGGAACGCACCGCCGGATCGCGAACTGCTCGCCGCTGCCGCCGATGGTTCGCTGGACACCAAAGCTGGCCTCGAACGCCAGGCTGATCGCATGTTGCGCTCATCGCGCCTGACCGCCGGCGTGCGTGCGTTGTTCGCCGATATGTTGCAGCTCGACAAGTTCGAGACGATCTCGAAGGATCCGAAGATCTATCCGCAATACACGCCGGACATCTCGGTCGAGGCGGCCGACCAGACGCTGCGCACGATCAGCGACTCAGTGCTGGCGGGTGGCGACTATCGCGATCTGTTCACGACGCGGAAGACCTATCTGACGCCGTTGCTGGCCTCCATCTATGGCGTAGCGATCAACAATCCGAACGGCGGCTGGCAGGCTTATGAGTATCCCGAAGGCGATCCGCGCGCGGGCATCCTGACGCAAGTCAGCTTTGTCGCGCTGCATTCGCATCCGGGGCGCACCTCGCCGACGCTGCGTGGCCGCGCGCTGCGCGAAGTGTTCCTCTGCCAGCGCGTTCCCGATCCGCCGGGCGATGTCGACTTCAAGTTCGTCGACGACACGTCGAACCCCACGTACCGCACGGCGCGCGCGCGGTTGAGCGCGCATGCGGCAGCGCCGGCCTGCGCGGGTTGCCACAAGATGACCGACCCGCTGGGCCTCAGCATGGAACAGTTCGATTCCAGCGGCGCTTTCCGCACCGTTGAGAACGAAACGGAGATCGACGTCAGCGGCGACCTGAACGGCAAGCCTTTCAAGGGCGCGGCCGCGATGGGGCAGGCGTTGAAGGAAGATCCCGCGCTTCCGGCCTGCATCGTTCGGCGTGTTCTTTCGTACGGCGTCGGTCGCCGGCTGAGCCGTGACGAGACGGCTTTCCTGAACACGCTGACGGCGGATTTCTCCGGCGACAAGTACAGCGTGAAGAAGCTGATGCGCCGTATCGTCACCGATCCGCAGTTCTACCGCGTGGCGCCGCCCGAAGTTGTTGTCGGCCTTGCTTCGGAACCTTCCGTGGCTACCAAGCTCGCGAAGTCAGGAGAATAACGATGGCCCGTCTTCCTCGCCGTACGCTGCTGCGCGGTTCACTTTATGGGGCCGCCGTGTCGGTCGGCCTGCCGTTCCTGGATTGCTTCCTGGACAACAACGGTACCGCGCTGGCCGCGACGGGCGCACCGTTACCGGTGTGCTTCGGCTCATGGTTCTGGGGATGCGGCACCAATCCGGGCAACTGGAAGCCTGGGAAGGTGGGGGCCGGTTATGAGATGCGCGGTGACTTCGCACCGCTGCAGAAGTTCCAGAAGAAGATGAACGTCATCTCCGGCACCAACGTGGTTCTGGATGACAAGCAGCTGCTGGTCCACTTCACCGGCAGCGTCGGCATCTCGGCGGGCTCAGCCCCGCGCGGTTTCGATACAACGCCGCCGACCGTCGACACGCTGATCGCCGACGTGATCGGCAAGAAGACGCGCTTCAAATCCATCGAAGTCTGCTGCACGGGCAATCCGATCCACACGCAAAGCCGCCGCGAGGGCAATCAGCTCAATCCGGGCGAAGCTACGCCGCTGGCGCTCTATACGCGCATCTTCGGCTCGGGCTTCATCGACCCGAACGCGGCCAACTTTTTACCCGACCCCAAGGCGCTGCTGCGCCAGAGCGCGCTGTCGGCGGTGTCCGAAAGCCGCAAGGATTTCGAGAAGACTCTCGGTGCCAATGACCGTCAGCGCCTCGACCAGTATTTCACCTCGCTGCGCGAGTTGGAGCAGGGCGTGGAGGCGGAATTACAGAAGCCAGCGCCGCTGGAATCTTGCACCGTTCCGTCCGGCGATGTTAACGCGAAGTCCGCAAATTCCGAGATCGAAGCGGTGACGACAAACCATCGCCTGTTCGCCGGCCTGCTTGCGCATGCATTGGCCTGCGGCCAGACACGCGTGGTGAACATGGTGTTTGGGGATTCCAACTCGTCGCTGCGGCGCGCGGGTGAATCCCAGACCCATCACATCTACACCCATGAAGAGCCGTCCGATCCGAAGACTGGTTATCAGTCCAACGTCGGCTGGTTTGTCGGTCGTTGTATGGGCGGCTTGGCGACGTTCCTCGAGACGCTCGACGGTGTTCGGGAAGGCGATAGCACGCTGCTGGACCGCATGGGCCTGTTGATCTTCACGGACACCAGCTACGCGCGTTATCACAGCATCCACGACATGCCGATCATGACGGCCGGTCGCGCGGGTGGACGCCTCAAGACCGGACTTCACGTGGCTGCGGACGGCGACCCCTCTAGCCGCCTCGGGCTCACGCTGCAGCAAGCCTATGGCCTACCGATCAGTGTCTGGGGCACGGACTCGATGCGCACCACCAAGACCATCACGGACATCGTCGCCTAACTCGGCTGCGCGTCTCGCGCTTAGGTACAAGTATGAAAATGCGTCTTGTTATTCCGGCGATCTTTGCGGTCGCCCTTACGATTGGCCTTAGCAGCTGTGGCGAAAGCGCGAAGCAGACAGCTGTTCCGCCGTCGTCTCCTGCGCAATTGGCTGCGCCCGTGGGCGTCACGTTCCAGGAGCTACGGGCAGCCTTCACCGAGAACGACGAGCGCAACGCGAATATGCGATTGGTCTTTGGCAATGCCATCGGTCACACCGTCTATTTCAATGACAAGGATTCTGTGACGGCTTCTGTTTGCGACGCGGCCTGCGCCCAACAGTGGAAGCCCTTGATCGTTGCCGGTGATGCGGCCGGGCTGGTTTCGACATGGTCGGTCGTCAATCGCGCGGACGGCACAAAGCAATGGGCCTTCCGCGGCAAGCCGCTTTACACCTTCGCCGGCGATACGCGCGTCGGCGAGGTCAAGGGCGACAAGGTCGATGGCGTATGGCACATCGCATTGCTTACGAATGTCAGCGATGTCGCAACGCCATTCGGCTTCGGCATCCTGCAGAAGGTCAATGGCGCGGCCGAGACGCTTGTCAACGCGACCGGCATGACTCTGTACTGGTCTGTGAAGGCGGCGACCGGCCCGCGCTGCTATCCGGATACTTGCACTACCTGGATCCCGGTCGTTGCCGGTGCGCTCGATCGTCCCGTGGGCGATTTCTCGCTGGTGGAGTATGACGTCGGCATTCCGCAGTTGGCCTTCAAAGGTCATCCGTTGTTCACGTACAACGGCGACAAGGAAGTCGGCGACGTGCACGGCCTAGGTATCGATCCCGCCATGGAGGTCGCCAAGACGGCGCGATACTTCATGCCCTCCAACATGGACATCCGGCACAACATGTTCGGCGGAGTCAACATCACCACAACCGACGGCATGGTCCTTTATGAACGCAATCGCCAAATGCCGCCGCAGGGTCACTCGTTGCGCGCCGGTATTCGCGGCGATGCGCGTATCGGGCGCCAACTGGGCATTCGCGGCTGCGAAGGCGATTGCCTCAAGGAACGCCCGCTGGTGACGGCCCCGACGGATGCCGTGCCCGCGGGATACTGGTCTATCGTCGAGCGCGACGGCGGCGTGCGCCAGTGGGCCTATCGCGGTTTTCCGCTCTACTCCCACACCGGCGATAAGAAGCCGGGCGATATGATCGGTAACGAGATTTACGACGTCGATCCTCCCAACACGCCGGTCGATGTGGGGATGCCGTCACCCGGCGGCGTGGGCTTCGTCAGCTGGATCGCGGTCGTCCCCTAACGGCGTTTCAGAGCGACGTCGTAGAGCGCGTTCGGTTCAAAGGCGAACCACGCGAAAGCCCATCCATTCTCCCGTGCAAAATCGATCACGGCGCGATGGACGCCATAAGCGCCGAGATACGGATCGACGTGGGCGAAGTCATTGAATACGAGGTATCCACCTGGCTTCACTTTAGCCGCCGCCGCCTCGGCGTCCCTCTTGGTCGATGCATAGGTGTGATCGGCGTCGATGTAGATCCAGTCGAACTGGGCGTCGGGCAAGGCGGACAGGGCCTCGTGCGAATAGCCCGGCAGCAGCTTCACACGCGCGTCGTTTCGCACGCTCGGCTTCAGGAATGAAAAATCCAAATCGACTAGATGCAATTCCGCAGGATTGCAGATCTCGAGGATCTGCTCCGCGAAATCGCCGCGGTGGGTTCCCACCTCGACGACCTTTCCGTTCTGCGGAAGTTCCTTGAGGAGTTCACGGCGCGACGCACAGACACGGCAGTCGGCCACCATCTCACGCGTCAATGGCTGCGACGCCTGACCGCGATGGACGGCGTGGTGCGCCAGACGCAACCAAAAACGTGCTCGGTTCGGTATGCGTTTACGGACGAAAAGGCTTAACTGACGCAACATACTCACGCGCGAAGTCCTAGATCTGTTTCAGGACCTCGAGCGCGACCCGCTCGCCCGATTCCATCGCGCCTTCCATCCCGGATTCATTTGGCGCGGTATGCTGGCCGCAGAAGTGAATGCGGCCGTGAGGCGCCCACATGTTGCCATAGAACTGCGAGATTTGGCCGGGTTTCCAGATCATGAAGTCCGCCCCCATGGCGAATTCATCCAATTGCCAGGAATGGGCGTGGATGGCCTTCAAGCGTCCCTTGGATGCCGGACGTGCCGATTCAATGGCTCGCACCACCACGGCCTTCGCGGCTTCGGGTCCGATGCTGTCCATATAGGTCGCATTGGCCCCGCGTGCGTAGGCCGTGAGGCTGGTGATCTCCTCCGGTCGATCGCCCGGATAATTTGGCGAGATCATGCCGGCCGGACCATCGGTCCACATGCCAGGAGGCAGGCCGTCGTCTTCCCAGAACGGCTTGGTCGGTACAATGTGGATTTGCGTGCAGAGCGAATAGAGCATCGACTTCACGGCTCGTGCCTGGACGCCGGTCAAAACCGGGTCGAACCTGATTTGCTGCACGACAGGTACTGGAACGGTGCAGATAGCAAAGCGCGCGTGAAGGTTCGTGCCGTCTTGGCAACGCACCTCGACGCCGGATTTGTCGGTCCGTAAGCCCACGACTTTGGTGCCTAGGCGAATCTCGGTCTTGAGGGTTCTCGCCATGCCTTCGGGAATACGCTGGTTGCCGCCTTTGCCGATCATGTTGATCGGGCCGGAGCGGGCGCGGAACTTCTGTCCGAAGTCACGTGCGAAGATATTCAGCATCGAAACGTCGTGCGCGGAATTGCCGTCGGGGAAATTGGTGTTCACCGCCAGTTCGATGATCTCATCCGTTGCGCCTCGCAAGCGCAGGAAGTCGTGCAGGGACACATCGTATGACTGGAAGTCCTTTGAGTACCAATCGTCCAGAGATGTGAACGGATCGCTCCCGGATACGATCTTACCCGTATACTCCCAAGGCATAGTCGTCCTCAGGTCGTCCGGGAACGGATTGCGCGGTGAATCTTTCCACGCCTCGGCAGATATCACTTTGCCGTCGATCACTAACGCGCGCTCGCGCTTGAGGGGACCGCGCGCGAGGCGATCCACCAGCGGAATCTTCAGGCGCTCGGCCATGCTGCGCAGGCGCGGGTAGGGGCCGGCAATCGCATTCGCACCACCTTCAGGATGGCCTGGAACATTGTCGACCGAGAACACACGTCCGCCGACCCGGCGCTTGCCTTCAAGCACCAGCACTCTCAGGCCTTGCTCCTCGAGCAGGGAGGCAGCGTAGAGGCCGGACAAGCCTGCGCCGACAATGATGACATCCGGATTGCCCTGCGCCCCCGCCGGCCGGGCAAGCACCGAAGCGGACCCCACGGCCAATAAGTGGAGTCCCTGGCGTCGTGAAATTGGTTGCATGCTCACGTCCCCCCCGAACGTCGACGCGCGACGGCGCCGCATGATTGAACACGATATCGACCGCCGCGACTGGGCTCGGCGGTCTAGCTATTACTGACAGTTCTTGTCGCGAACGATCGCGTTATGTGCGGCGTCGATGCCCGTTAGATCGATGTCCTCATCGGCGATGCGGTCGCCGGCGGTCGTGATGTGCAGCCGCAGGCGTTTTGCGCTCAGCGCCTTGGTGAGGGCCTCGCCCTTCAGCGCCGCGGATTGGATGTCGCGCTCATAGGGCGTTGCAGCATGCTCCGCCCCCGCGGCGCCATCGTCGTAGCTAATGGTATAGGACTTCAGACCGCCGTTCGGAGCCTGGCTGACGAACAAACCGGTCTCCGTCAGTTGTATGAGGTACTTGTCCTGGTAAAGGGCGGTGCAGGCTTTTTTGCCGCTCATGAGATCGGGTGTCCGGCGAACCGTCCAACTGCCGGCCTTCAGCAGCACCTTGTCGCCGCTGACGTCCGCGGCATTGGCCACGGGGGCGCTCAGTAACCCAGCGATCAAGGACAACACGATCCGCATTGCACGCCCCTCTGCCCAGGCACTCAAACGAATTGGGAGGCAGCTTACGGCAAAAGAAAACCGCCTGGAAGCGGGTGCTCCCAGGCGGTGAAAAGAGGCGTTAAGGGCGCCTTCGTTGCTAGAACGTATAGGTTCCGCGGATGCCGAACTGACGCTTGTTCGGCAGTAGCAAGCGGACTTCGTTAGTATTCGGGGCCCCGACAGAGCAGCACAGGGCGTCCGCGCCGACTTCACCGTTTTGGAAGGTGTAGTCCTTGTTCAGGTTCAGCGCGAAAGCTTCGATCGTCAGGTTCTCGTTTTTCACCCCGAGGTGCAAGTCGACGATGTTGCGGGCGCCGATCCAGGCGAGGTTGGTCGCATCCACGTAGTATCGGCCGCGATGCTTCCAATCCAGCCGGGCGAACCAATCCCAGTTTCCGGCGAGGTGATCAGTGTATTGCGGTGTGATGGTGAACGTCCAGCCCACGGGCACGTTGGCGAACGACTTGCCGTTCACGTTCGTGGTCCCGTTGATGCGCGGACCGTTCGGGGTGAACACGTACGACAGGATCTTGGAATGCACGTAGTTCGCGTTGCCGGTGATCGTCAGGTGTTCGGTTGCGGCGTAGGCACCGGTGAACTCCATGCCGTACATGTCGACGGAGCCGACGTTCTGCGTGACCGTGACCATCTGGATGTTGGTCGGCGTCTGCACCGCGAGGGAGTTCGAGACCTGGCCGTTACGCCACTGATCGAAGTATCCACCGATCGCGGTCTGGAGGCGGTTGTCCATCCAGGTGTTCTTCAGACCGATCTCGTAGTTGTCGAGCTTCTCCTGTTGGAAGGCGACGCCGACGTTGAGATTGCCAAGTCCGGCGAGCACGGAAGCCGGCTGTCCGACGATGGAGTTGTTGAAGCCGCCCGGACGGTAACCACGCGACCACAATGCGTAGATCGTGCCGCCCGGTTGGAAGTTGTAGTCAAGCGTGACGCGCGGTGAGAAGCTTTTGAACGTCGCTTTCAACTGTCCGGCTTGCGCGGGGGCGGGGACCGGGAATTTCGGTGTGGCCGAGAGCGTATCCCACTGATAACGGGCCTCGGCCCCCAGAGTCAGTTCGGGCGTGAAGTCGTAATAGAGGCCACCGAATACGGCCGGCGTGGACGCGACACTGCGTGTGGTCGAGCCTGACACGCCCGGACCGCTGGGCTGAATGCCGTAGTTTACCTGGCCCGGCGTTACCGTGTTCAGGTAGTTGGCGCCCAGCGTTCCGCGCAGGCGCTGATCCTGCGGGGAGGTGACTCGCAGTTCCTGGCTGCCGTCCCAGAAGCGGCCTTGGAACAGGAGGTAGAAGCTGACGTACGGCAGCACACGGTTCGGGGCGGTGTTTGGGACGCCCGTGCCGTCACGGTATCCAGGTTGAAGGATGCCCTGATACTTCGTGTAGTGCAGCGCGGTGGTGGAGTTGAATACCCAGCCGCTCGGGGTAGTGTAGTCCACCACCGCATGAGTGGCCTGGGATTCCTGCTTGGTGCCGAAGTGCTGCAGCCAACGCGGATCGAACAGATTCGGCTGCAGGCGCAGCGAATTCTCGATCAGGATGCTGCGGATCTGCGGCAGCATCTGCATGCTCCACGAGATGATGTTCGACGTGCCGGGTTGATTCAGCGGGCCGAGTTGATCCGCGGCCGGCAACTGGCCGCACCAATAAGGGCCGAACCCAATACCGCCGACGTTGCAGCTGAGCTGACGCGACAAATACTGGGTCGCCGGCGTGCCATTGTAGTTGAAGCCCGTCAGCTTGATGGTCGGCTGAAGGCCGTCGTCGTCGCGCGAGAAGCTAAAGAGGAGCTTGGCCTTCAGGCGATCGTTCGGCGTGAAGACGGCCACGGCCGTGACACTATCCTTTTTGATGAAGCCGACGTCGCTGGCGGGGTCGGAATTGTTCTTCCACATTCCGTCGACGGCGAAGTGACGCGCCGTGACGCGCACACCGAGCTTGTCTTGGACAATGGGGCCTTCAAGCGTGATGGACGCGTCGTTCTGATTGAACGATGCGTATTCGGCGCTGACCTTACCCTTGAAGTGATCGGCGGGGTCTTTCGTCACATAGTTCAGCGCGCCGGTAAAAGTCGAACGACCGAAGTAGGCGCTTTGCGGCCCGAGCAGCACTTCGACGCGCTCTAGCGCGCCGATGTCGGGGTTGGCCTGACCGACGTACGGCGCGCCGTCGATGAACAGCTGTCCGCCGTTCGACACAGACAGTCCGCGGAACGTCAGAGAGCGCGAAACGCCCTGCGAGGCGATGCTGTATTGGATGAACAGGCCGGGGGTGTATTGCGCGAGATCGCGCACGTCTTTGACGCTTGCGGCTTCGATGTTATCGGCCGTAACGGCCGTAATCGACATCGGCACTTCCATCAGGTTTTCTTCGCGCTTACGCGCGGTGACGACGATTTCCTCAAGACCGAACTGGCTGGTCTGCGCGAGGGCAGGCGTTGCCGGAACCCCGCCGATAGAGATCAAAGTCGCAAGACACGATGTTGCATAGAGCATGTTCCGGCGCATAGCAGTCCCCCAAAGTTACAAGTGTAAGGTCACAGACCTATACACCGCTGTTTGTGGGCATGACGACGCACGCGCGGAATTGCTGTCCCACGTCGTGATTCTATTCACGTTCTTGTGTACGGAGGTCGAGCCACAAGCTGGCTTTGTCGGCTCGTGAGGCGCAAACCGCCCGGAGATCAAGTGATCTCCGGGCGGTGCGGTCGTGACTTAAAGCGACTTAGAAGCTGTAGGACCCGCGGATACCGAACTGACGCTTACGCGGCAGCAGGAGGCGGATGGAGTTGATGTTCGCGGCACCGATGGCGCAGCAACCTGAGTCCGTACCGACTTCGCCGGTTTCGAAGTTCAAGTCGTTGAGCACGTTGAGCGAGAACACTTCGACCGTGAAGTTCTGGTTCTTGATGCCCAGATGCAGGTCGAGGACGTGCTTCGTCGGGATGTAAGCCGCGTTCACGGCGTCGACGTAGTACCGGCCACGCTGCTTGTAGTCCGCGCGCGCGAACCAATCCCAGTCCCCAGCCAGGTGATCGTTGTAGGTCGGGACGATCGCAAACGTCCAACCGATCGGCGCACCGTTGAACTGCGAGCCGTTCACATTGATCGAGTTGCGGATACGCGTGCCGTTCGGGGTATAGACGTACGAACGGATTTCCGAATGCACCAGGTTGGCGTTCCCATTCACGGTGAACTTATCCGTGATGGCGATCGCGCCGGTGAATTCGATACCCTTCAGGTCGACCGCGCCGACGTTCTGCGTCGCCGAGATCTGCTGCACACCCGTCGGAGTGTTGACGGTGACGGTGTTCGTCACCTGGCCGTTACGCCACTTGTCGTAGTAGACGCCGACAGCCGTCCGCGCGCGACCGCCCCACCAGGTGTTCTTGAAGCCGAGTTCGAAGTTGTCGAGCTTCTCCTGGAGGAAGGCGAAGTTGATGCCGACGCTTTGGCTGAGCAGATCGAGCACCACTTGCGGCTGGCCGAGCACCTGGGTGTTGAAGCCGCCCGGACGATAGCCACGCGACCACAGACCGTAGACCGTGCCGCCTGGAGCGAAGTTCCAGTCCAGCGTGACGCGCGGCGAGAAGCTCTTGTAGGTCGCGGTCAAAGTTCCCTGCTGGTTCACCGGCGGCAGCGGCCACTTGGTGCGCGCAGACAGCTTATCCCACTGGTAGCGAGCTTCGCCGCCAACGGTCAGCTGATCGGTGATGTCGTAGTAGACACCGCCGAAGACCGCGGGCGTCGAGGTGTGCAGCGTCGTCAGCGTACCGGCGATGGTGTTGCCGGACGGCGAGATGCCGAAGTTGGTGCTGCCGGGCGACGCCGTGCCGAGGTAGTTGCCGCCCGCCGTGAAGCGGATCGACTTGTCCTGCGGCGACGTGATGCGCAGTTCTTGGCTACCGTCCCAGAACTGGCCCATGAAGTTGTTGTAGAAGCCGACCCACGGCAGGATGCGCGTCGGGTTGGTGTTCGGCACGCCCGTGCTGTCACGATAGTTCGGGGCGATGATGCCCTGATACTTCGTGTAGTGCAGCGCGGTGGTGGAGTTGAAGATCCAGCCGTCAGCCGTGGTGTATTCGCCGTTCAGGTGGAACGCCTGGTTCGCCTGCTTCGTGCCGAAGCTCGTGTTCCAGTACGGATCGAACAGTTTGTAAGGGTAGATGTTGTTGGGGTCGTTGAACAGGTAGTTGTAGATGGTCGGGTTGACGGTGTCGTACCACGAGATGATCGGCGCCGTGCCTGGCGTGCCCATCGCGTCGAGCTGGCCGGCATTCGGCAGACCACCGCACCACCACGGACCGAAGGTACCGCCGAGGTTACAGTTGAGCTGACGCGACTGGTACTGCTGACCCGGCACGTTGCGATAGTTGTATGCGGATAGCTGGATCGCCGGCGACTGACCGCTGTCGTCGACGGCGTACTGCAGGAACATCTTCCACTGCATTGCGTCGTTCGGCTGGAACAGGACAGTCGCCGTGACGGCGTCCTTGCTGTTGGCGCCGACGTCGCTGTCCGGGTTCGAGCGGTTCTTCCAGTGACCGTCCTGCTTGAGGTGACGGCCGGTGACGGCGATGGATAGCTTATCGCGGACGATCGGGCCTTCGAGGCTGATCAGCGTATCGGTGCTGCCGAAGGTCATGTATTCGGCGGTGAGCTTGCCCTTATAGTCCGTCATCGACGGGGCTTTGGTGATGTAGTTCAGCGCGCCGGTGAAGGTCGAACGGCCGAAGTACGCGCTCTGCGGTCCCAGCAGGACTTCGACGCGTTCCAGGGCCGCGAGATCCGGGGCCGACTGACCGACGTACGGAGCGCCGTCGATGAACACCTGGCCGCCGTTGGAGACGTTCAGGCCGCGGAATGTGAACGAGCGGGCGATGGCCGCGCCGGACTGGCTATACTGAACGAACAGGCCCGGCGTGTAGGCGGCGACGTCGCGAACGTCTTTGATATTCGCGGCTTCAAGGTTCTCGGCGGAGATCGCTGTGATCGACAGCGGCACTTCCATCAAGCTTTCTTCCTGCTTACGCGCAGTGACGACGATTTCCTCAAGGCCTTGGGCGTAGGCCGGTGCGAATTGGGCGGCGTAGCCTGTCAGTCCCGCTAGGACGGACGTGGCGTACAGAATCCTCCGACGCATTCGTTTTCCCCCTGTGTATGTGCAAATAAAATGGCTGGTTGCCGCGGGCATACTATTGAGGGAGACCTCCGGGTAATGCTCACAGTTTCGTGAGCAGCATGTTCGCGTAGGGGAAAGGGGATCACCTAACCACATGGAATACCTCACTTTTTGCTCCATACCTTGGACGGGCATTTCAGATTGTTGGCGGTGTTGTCGCCGAGGCAACACTCTATAGCAGGTCAAGAGAAAACCGCCCGGGAGCGGATGCCCCCGGGCGCACGGTTGCGTTCTCACCGGTCGCGGAACGATTGCGGCAGCTATGCCGGCTTCGGCGTGCAGTTTTGAATATTTGTCGTGACAGCGCTGACTGTCCACCACGTGGACCGCGCGGTCGCAAAAGCTGCGTGTTCGTCAAGGGCCGTCTCGCTCAGTGACCGTAGGTACCGGTCACAAGTGCGGGAGCATTTCTCTATAGATAGACTTCTTTCAACTGCGGCGCTGGGGAGTTGCCGCACTTCACATCAAGGGGGGACCTTCCACATGCGCCGTAGGCATCTTTACGCATCGTCGATTCTTGTTGGCATGACAGTATTAAGCACGATGCCAGCGCTCGCGCAGCAAATCGCGCAGGGCGGTCTTGAAGAGATCGTCGTCACCGCGCGTAAAGTCGAAGAAAGCCTGATGGAAGTGCCGATGTCGATTGCCGCGGTGACCGCGGCGGACATCCAGGCCGCGAATGTAAAAGACCTCGCCGCTTTGTCGTTCTACACGCCAGGTCTTTGGGTGCAATTCAGCACGTCGGGTCCGGGCACGAGCAATCGCCAGCTGACCTTCCGTGGTTTGTCGGTGTCGTCGGGCCTGATCTTCGTCGATGGCGCGCCGTTCGCCGGGACCGGCAACCCTGCACTTGAAGCGGTGGAGCGCATTGAAGCGCTCGTCGGACCACAGAGCGCTTACTTCGGACGATCCACGTTCTCGGGTGCGGTCAACTACGTGACCAAGGACCCGGGCGATACGTTCAAGGGCCAGATCAAAGGTGAATATGCCAGCTTCGGCACGACGGATGATTCAATCAGTCTGGAAGGGCCTATCGTCCCCGGCAAGCTCACCGCGCGTGTCATCGGTCGTCACTTTGCCTTTGGAGGCGCGTGGACCGATGCCGGCAACACCAGCCAGAAACTCGGCTGGCGCCGCGACGATTCCGTTTTCGTAACGATGGTCGCCACGCCGACCGACAATCTCAAAGCCAAGATGCTACTCGGCTTTGAGGACGAAGACCTGGGCGGTTTCCCCTCGATGGCATTGATGGGGCGCGATCCGAATCCCGCCGTCATCCAAAGCCTGTTCTGTAATCTAGGTGGAACGTTCGGCGCCTACTGGTGCGGCGCGTTGCCGAAAGCGGACGAGATCCCGCAAAGCATCATCTCGAACAACGGCGACATCCTGCCGAACATGCAGGCCATCTTTCAGAACAATCCGCTCAACTGGCCCTATATGTTCGACACGAGCTTCAAGAAAAGCTACGGCACCCGTCAGCAGACGCGTCTGGCGCACTTGAATCTCGATTATTCCACGGCATCCGGTTGGAACTTCAGCTCCATCACCGCGGTTCATAAATCGCAGTACCAGACGATCGCCGGCGAACAGCAGCGCGACAATCGCATGACGGCCAACCCGAACTTCGGTCGCGTGCCGAACGTGTTGCCGTGGATTGGGTTCCTGCTGCAGCGCCAGCAGATCATCTATGACGCGAGCCAAGAGCTGCGTGTCACCAGCCCGCAGGATCAGCGTCTGCGCGGCACGTTAGGCGGCAACTGGTTCACGCAGCGCAATCCGGGTCTTGTGAACGCCGGCTTCCAGCCGACGACTGTCGCCATCTCGGGCTCACAAACCCGCTCGGTCAGTTCGACTCCGGCGGTCTTCGGCGGCCTGTACTTCGACATTACCGATAAGCTCACCGTTGGTGCGGAAGCGCGCTATCAGTGGGATAACATCAAGAACCAAGTTAAATATCCGACGCCTGGTCCGGAAATCTCGGCGCAGTACACCAGCTTCTCCCCGCGTATCACCGTCGATTACAAATACGCGCCGAACTCGGTGGTGTATGCGTTGTGGTCGCGCGGTTATCGCCCGGGCGGCTTCAACAGCACGCTGATTGGTCAGTCTGCGGCCGTGCTCAACCAGCTGGGTACCGTCGGCGCGAGCATCGCCTTCGGCCAGGAGAAACTCGATAACCTCGAGCTGGGTTGGAAGGCGACGTGGCTCGGCGGCAACCTGCGCACCACCATCGACGGCTACCTCGATAAGTGGCGCAACGGCCAAGTTTCGCAGAGCATCTCGGTATTGGTACCGCCCACACCTCCGGCCACTGCGCCGTCGACATTCCTGGCGCAGTTGACCACGAACGTTGGCGCCGTCGATCTCAGCGGTATCGAGGCCGACGTCAATGCACGTATCACGGACCATCTGACCGTTGCGGCCAACTTCGCGTGGGCGCACTCGAAGGTGGTGTCCTACGTCAGCCTTCTGACGGCCCGAATCACGGGCAGCACCAATGTCAACGGTAACGCGTTCCCGCAGGCGCCGACTGTCGTTTGGTCGGTGTCGCCGACTTACACCAACCACCTCGCCGGCGATTGGGATTGGTACGCGCGAGTCGATTGGCGTCATCGTGGCAAGTACTACGTCGACATCAGCAACGTCGCGTGGATCCGCGGCAGCGAGTACATCGATCTGCATCTCGGGATGCGGCGCGACAATCTGTCGATCGAAGGCTACGTGACCAACGTGACCGGCAACATGAACTTCATCGCTGGTGGTCAGTCGACCGACAACCTCTGCTGTACGGGCCCCTCAAACGTGCTCGCGATCAACCTGGGTCTGCCGCAGAAGCGGACCTGGGGAATCAAAGGTTCGTATTCGTTCTAGGCAGCGAACCATTGTTGCTGCGGTCGCCTGGAGACACCTGTCTCCGGGCGACTTCTCTTGAGCGGGAAGGGATGCGCACGTGAAACGCACGAAGTCGTCGGCGACGGTCAACCGCCGTAATTTCCTTTCTAATGTCGTGGTGGCGGGCGCGGCGGCAACAGTGCCTGTCGCCGTCGCCGAAGCGGCCGAGCCAGCCACGGGTGCCGCGGCCGAGCGCGGTTCCCCGATGCCGCCGTCGGCGGCGCAGCGCGCGGCAGAGTTTGACCGCAAACCCGAAGAACGCGCGCATACGGCGCAGACGTATTTCGCATCCGACTTCATGGTCGATGTCATGAAGTCGCTGGATATCCCGTTCGTCTTCTCCAACCCGGGTTCCAGCTTCCGTGCCATTCACGAGTCCATCGTGAATTACGGACGCAACAAGATGCCGGAATTCATTACCTGCATGCACGAAGAGTCGTCGGCCGCGATGGCCAACGGCTACTACAAAGCCTCGGGCAAGACCGCGGCGATTATGTGCCATGGCACGGTTGGGCTGCAGCACGCGGCGATGGGCCTCTACAACGCCTGGTGCGATCGCGTTCCGATCATGACCATGCTCGGCAATACGCTCGATCTGACCCAACGCGAGAGCGGGAATGCCTGGCGCCATTCGGCGCAAGACCCGGTTGGCCTGGTCCGGGACTTCGTCAAGTGGGACGATCAGCCGACGACGCTGCAGGGCTTCGCGGAATCGATGGTGCATGGCTACAAGATCGCCAACACGCCGCCGATGGAGCCGGTCGCCATCTCGATGGATACTGAACTTCAGGAGACGGAGTTCGACCGCGCCGCCCTGCGCATCCCGAAGTATTCGCCGACGATTCTGCCGCAAGGCGAGGCGGGCGCCTTACGTGAAACCGCGCGGCTGCTCGTGGCGGCCGAGCGGCCAGTGATCATTGCGGATCGTCTCGTGCGGACGGCAGCCGGACATGCGGCGTTGTTACAATTGGCCGAGCTGGTGAATGCGCCGGTCATCGATCAGGGCAGCCGCCAGAACTTCCCGACGACGCATTACCTCTGCCAAACCACGCAAGGCCGGCGCCTCATCGCGCAGGCCGATTTGGTGATCGGTTTCGAGGTGACGGATTTCTGGGGGGTGGTCAATCTTCTAGGTCGCAATGGCAAGCCTGCCACGCCGACGGTGAAGCCAGGCACTAAGCTGATCACCATCGGGGTCAACGACCTCTACATGAAATCTAACTACCAGGACTTCCAGCGCTATCCGGCGGTTGACCTTTCGATCGCCGCCGATGGCGAGGCGACGCTGCCTGCGCTGATCGAGGCGGTGCGTTCGGCGCTTTCGAATGAGCGCAAGGCCGCGCTCGCCGCGCGGATCGAACCGTTCCGCAAAGCCCACGCCCAAGCCTATGAGGAATCACGTCAGGCCGCGGTGTTTGGGTGGGACGCAAGTCCCGTGTCCACATCGCGCATGTGCATGGATTTGTGGCAAGCCATCAAGAATGAGGATTGGGCCTTGGTCTCGGTCGGCGCATCGGAGACCTTTGTCAGCAGCTGGCCGCACCGGCTTTGGAACTTCGACAAGCACTACCAATACCTGGGTTACGGCGCCGGTGGCGGTGTCGGCTACGGTCTTCCGGCAGCGGTCGGCGCGGCGCTCGCGAACAAGGCGCTGGGGCGGTTCTCGGTCAACATCCAGTGCGATGGCGACTTCATGTACGCCAATGGTGCACTGTGGACTGCGGCGCATCACCGCATTCCGCTGTTGACGGTCATGCACAACAATCGCGGCTACGGCGCGGAGACGATGTTGGTGCAAGGTATCGCCAATAAGCGCAACCGCGGCATCGATACCCCCAAGATCGGTACCGAGATCAACGATCCCGCCATCGACTACGCCAAGCTGGCGCAGGGTATGGGGGTCTGGTCGGCGGGGCCGATCACCGATCCGGCGCAACTCGCGTCCGCGCTCAAACGTGCGGTCGAGGTTGTTAAGCGGGGCGAGCCGGCCCTGGTTGACGTTGTCACGCAAACGCGCTGAGGGAGGGGACCTATGAATCGTATCGCCATCTTATCGACAGCCATCCTTCTGACGATAGCCGGCCAGGTAAGCGCGGCGGATAAGGGCGCATCCGTGACGCGGGGGCGGACGCTTTTCATGACATCCGGTTGCTATCACTGTCATGGCACGCAAGGTCAGGGAAGTGGTTCGGCCACGCGGCTGACGCCCAAGCCGATGCCAGCTGAAGGCATCGCGCAGTTCATCCGTTCGTCCGGCACGCGGATGCCAGCCTACAGCGCGGACGTGCTGAACGATCGCGACGTTGCCGACATCGCAGCGTATCTCGCGTCGGTTTTGGCGGCAAAGTCACCGGACGCCATTCCGGCGCTGAAGGATCTCAAGCCGACGCTATAGGCATCTCTGAGCGGTGAATAAATGAAAACGGGCGGCCTGTTGAGGGCCGCCCGTTTTGCGTTCGAATCTGCGTTATCGCGAAGCGCGCTTGTTGCTGCCCTTCGGCTTGATGTTGAAGTTGAGCTTCATGAAGTTTGTCGGGTCGTACTTGGCCTTCACTTCCGACAGCTTCTCGTAATTGGCGCCGTAGGCGCGCTTCATGTCGTCTTCGGTCGGATCGCAGTAATAGTTGATGTAGAAGCCCCCGTTGCTCATCGGCTTCAACAGGTCCCAGCTTTCATTGGCGTATTGGCGTAGCGCCGGACCGTCCTTCGGGTCCAGCCAGTTGCCGTCGGCGGCGCACTGATGCAGGACCTTGCGGTACGGATAAGCCGTTGCGTTCGCGGCGACCTTGGACGCTGCACCCGCCTGTTGGCTGAATCGGATGCCGGCGCGGGGCATCGGAGCCTTGGTCAGGCGATCCACAACGACATCCGGGATCTTTGAATCGACTTTGTCGAAGAAGCCGGAGTGCATGTATAGCGTGCGCGTGGACAGCTTCGGTCCCGCGCCGGCCGACTGAACCTTCAGGTAGTCGGCCTTGTCGAAGCGCTTACGCGTCGGCTCGCCGAAGCGGTCGATGCCGGCGAGTAACTTCTGGGCTTCTTCCGGCGAACCCCAGAAGTTACCGTTGAAGGATACGCTGATCTCGCCGTTCTCGGCCGTGGTGACGCCGCTGGATAGAGCCATCTCGTTGGGCACTTTGTCGGCCATCTCGAAGTAGTACTTCAGCACGTCCTTCGCCTTGGCCACCGGGAAGGTGTAGCCGAAGCTCGTCAGGTTGTTCGGATCGATCTCGTGCAGTTGGAGCTCGAACTTCGTCACGATGCCGAAGTTGCCGCCGCCACCGCGCACCGCCCAGAACAAATCCGGATTTTCCTTCGCGTTCGCACGAACCAGCTTCCCCTCCGGGGTGATGAGTTCAATGCTGCGGAGGTTGTCGATGGTGTACCCGAGTACGCGCGACAGGCGCCCCTGACCCAGGCCGGTCGCCAGTCCGCCGATACCGGTGTGGTTCGCCGTGCCGTTTGTGACCGCGAGATTGCTCGGGATCGTGGCTTCGTCGAGTTCGCCGAGCATCGCCCCGCCGTTAACGAAGGCGAGCTTCTTGGTCTTGTCGACCTGCACGCCGCCGAAGCCGCCCAGATCGATCGTCAGACCCTTATCGGCCATGCCGTGGCCGTTGTATTCGTGGCCGCCGCACTTCACCGCGGTCAGCAGGTTGTGCCTGCGCGCAAATTGGATCGTGGCCTGAATATCCTCGACCGACGTCACCTTGGCGATCAGGGCCGGGTACTTATTGACGTTCGGCGACCAAACCCGACGCGCCGTGTCGTATTCGGGGTTCGAGGGCAGGACGAGGCTGCCCTTGATGCTCTTCTGCAAATCCGCAATGGCCGCATCGCTTAGCATTACGGTCTCGCCGGTGCTGCTTACCGCATCGGCGGCGTAGCTGCGGCGCGGTACCCAAGAGGCAGCGGTGACGGCCAGTGCGCCCCGCAGCAGCATACGGCGATCAAAACGCGCAAACGTGCTCGGTGTCGGCATAGGCAAAAATCCCCCTTTTGCGAAGCCTCGATTGGCGCGGTCGCCTGAATGCGGGTCCGCCAACGGAAGCCCAATAGTACCGGTAGCCAAAGGTAGCAGAGATGAACGCGGCCGGGCTAGGCACCGTCCGGCGGGCCGGCCGGCCCCGGACCGGGCGGTTCGCTCCGTGAGACGCGGTCAGCGCTGCACAAACGCCCCGACATCAGGGTCCATTTGACGGACATCAGGTGTCGGGCCGGCTGTTTTGCCAATCCGTTACAATGCGGGCTGTGTATACTCTTCAGGCATGTCGCAGCGTGAGGACGCTGGGCCACCACGGTGGCGGGAGGGAATTCGATCATGCCGATGCGCCACGTCGCAATCGTCCTCGGTATCGCCGGCTTCTGGGCCGGCCTTACAGCGCCTGCCGTGGCCCATGCGCCCGGCACCCTCGGTTTCGTCATCCGGGATTGGTTCACCGCGATCCATGAATCCAAGTTCATGGACGAATGCCCTGAAGGCCTCAACATCGGCAATGACGAGTTCTGGTGGCGTAGTCAGCCGAAGGACCTACGCGCCCGGATTACCGGGAATGGTCTCGAACGCGCATCGCGGCGCTATTGGGAGGTCATGGGGCGCGGCCCCAACGGCGAAGACATCTGCATGAATCCGACACTGATCAAAGATCCGCCGCTGCGCGTGGCGGAGGGCAAGATCGGCTACGGTGACAACCTCGACGGCACGACCGATGGCCATGCGACCGCCAAGACCTGTAAGCACGACAAGTATACGTCACCGGACGGCAAGACCGGCATCGATAACCAGATGGCGCGTCTGGTCGGCTGTACCTTCGGCTGGCGCAAGAGTGGCATGGTCGAATTGCATGCCAACGAAGAGCGCGGTACGGCCGGGCACGGCATGATCCTGGTCGAAGTCACCGGTGTGACCGACCCACGCAATTCGGATGACGTCACCGTCACGTTCTATCGCTCGATCGATCAATACACGATTGACGGCACCGGTCAGCCGCTGCCGTTCTCGACCTATCGGATCGAGACTTACAACGGCAAGCCGCGCTATGCCGACTCCCTTAAAGGCAAGATCAAGGACGGCGTCCTGACGACGGACCGTGGCGACGTAAAGTTGCCGTTCTACGGCAACAACGCGTTCATGCATCCGGTGATTAAGGACATGGCGCTGCGTTTGGAGATCGCGGCCGACGGCAACACCGCGACAGGCATGCTGACCGGTTATTACGATGTCGAGCGCTTCATGTACGCCATGGGAAGCGTGGGCCAAGTGCTGCAAACCGCACAGGTCAGTTGTCCGGCCATGTACGTCGCCGCGCATCAGTTGGCGGACGGGTATCCCGATCCCAAGACGGGCGAATGCACCATGTTGTCGTCAGCCTTCAAGATCAAAGCCTACGCTGCCTTTGTTCAGCATCCGCAGAAAGAACGACGTCAGGCGTCTCGTTGAAAAGGACCGTACCCGTGTTGCGTAGCTTGATCTTAGCGTCGCTGATCGTTCTCGCCGGGCATGCGCCAATACGCGCCGCGGAACCGACGAAACACGAACAGGCGGAGACTGAAGACACCAAAGGTCCGCCGATTGTCTTCATCGCCGATCTTTCGGCGGAAGAGGAAAGTGCTGTCACCGATAGTCCCGGCGTCGGGCATTTGGAATGCGTGCTCGAACGCGCGACGCTGAAATTCTCGTGGAAACTCACCTACAGAAATCTCAGTACGCCGGTCATCGGTGCTGGGTTTCATGGCCCGCAAACGCCAGGCGGCGAGGCGGGAGTGTTGATCGACATCCCCGCATCGGACTTGAAGAGCCCCATTCAGGGTTCTGCGACCTTGACCGAAGGCCAGCTCGAGTACCTGCTCGTGGGCCGCATGTACGTGCAGATCCGCACCAGCAAATTTCCGGTCGGTGAAATTCGCGGGCAGCTCCAACGTCAGCGCCCCAAAGCGCCGACGACCTAAATCGCTCTCAACACGGCTTATGTCGCATGGAACAGATGATGCGCCGCCACTTTAAAACCATCGCATCTGTCGCTGTGACTGTCGCTGTGACTGTCGCGGCGCTGACGGCCTGCGGGCCGAAGGAGCCGGCGAGCGAAGGCGGGACGCCGGAAATGCGTCGCCTCACGGAGGAACAGTACCGCAACACGGTCGGCGATCTGTTCGGGCCGACAATCACCTTCGGCGGCCGCTTTGATCCGCTCGCCCGGACCGATGGATTGATCCAGCTTGGCGCACGCACCGCCCGGGTCACGCCGTCAGGCTTCGAGCAGTACTACACGCTCGCCCGCTCCATCGCCGCGCAGGTCGTCGATGAGGAACACCGCGAGACGTTGATATCCTGCACGCCGGCTGACCCCAAGACAGCCGACGATGCCTGCGCGCGGAAATTCTACGCCCAGGTTGGCCGTCTGCTGTATCGCCGACCGCTGACGGACGACGAGATTAAGACGCCCACTGTCGCGGCGCATGACGTCGCGACTTCCATGCAGAATTTCTATAACGGCCTGGCGTACGGTCTGGCCGGGATGATGGTTGGCCCGAAGTTCCTGTTCGTCATGGAGAACACGGAAGCCGATCCGGATCGCAAAGGTGAGGTTCGGCTCAACGCCGATGCGCGCGCCAGCCGTTTGAGCTTCCTGCTGTGGAACTCGATGCCGGACGACATGCTGCTGACAGCGGCGTCGAAGGGCGAATTGTTCACCAAGGAAGGCGTAAAACGCCAGGTCGACCGCATGGTCGCTTCGCCGAAACTCGAAGGCGGCGTGCGCGCGTTCTTCACCGACTTTCTCGATCTGCGGAAATTCGAGACTCTTGAGAAAGATCCGGTGATCTATCCCTCGTTCAACGTAAAAGCCGGCGAGGATGCGAAGGAGCAGATCCTGCGCACCATCGCAGATCATGTGGTGACGCGCGAACTTGACTATCGTGACCTGTTCATCACGCGTCACACCTTCGTGACGGCGGCGCTGGCGCGCATTTACAGAATTCCCGCGGGCCGTCCCGACGGCGGTTGGACGGCTTATGAATTCGCCGAAAGCGGTCCACGCGCCGGTTTGGTCGCCCAGATCGGTTTCCTAGCGGTGAACTCGCATCCGGGCCGCAGTTCGCCGACCATCCGCGGTCGCGCGGTGCGTGAAGTGCTGTTGTGCCAGAAGGTTCCCGACCCGCTGAGTAACGTCGACTTCTCATTGTTCAACGATCCCAACTCGCCGCATAGAACGGCGCGGCAACGCCTCACGGCTCATGCCGTCACGCCGGCTTGCGCCGGATGTCACAAGATCACCGATCCGATTGGCCTGGGTCTGGAGAACTTCGACGGTTCGGGCGCGTTGCGCAACATGGAGAACGGCGAGGCCATAGATGCGTCCGGTGACGTCGATGGCATCGCTTTCAAGGATGCGAAGGGGTTGGAGAAAGCGCTGCGCGATAGCCCAGCCGTGCCGACCTGTCTGGTCAACCGCCTTTATGCCTACGCGCTCGGTCGGCCGATCGAATCCGGCGACAAGAACGCGGTGGCCTATTTCCAGGAAGCTTTCGCTAAAGACGACTACCGCGTGCCGGCGTTGTTGCGGCGTCTCACGGCCAGCGATGCGTTCTTCAAGGTCCGCCTGCCAAAGTCCGAGGCGGCGACCCAGGCTCGAGCAACGGACGGATTAAGCGCGAAGGACACCCCGTCATGAGCATCCTCCTCCCTCGCGCGCCTGCGCGCCGCCGGTTGCTTCGCGCCATGTGCGGCGGAGGCATGGTCACGCTCGCGCTGCCATTCCTCGATTGCTACTTGGATAACAAAGGCACCGCACTTGCAGCCACCGGCGCCCCGATCCCGACACGGTTCGGCACCTGGCATTGGGGCATGGGACATACGCCCGGCCACGCCATCGCCGAGAAGCGTGAAAGCAGCCCGGGCATCGAGTTCTTGAGCGAGACCGAGTCCCTTAAGCCGTTTGGCAATAAGCTCAGCTACTTCGGCAATTTCATGATGCCGCTCGACGGTAGCTCGAACTTCACGCATTTCACCGGCTGGGTTGCGAACCGTTGCGGTACACCGCCGGCGCACAATACGGAAATCCCCGCGACAACGTTCGACCTGATGATCGCCGATGTCATCGGCAATAACACCCGCTTCAAGACCATCGATGTGACCAGTGTAGGCATCCCGCGCGAGAATTATTCGGCGCGCAGCACCAACAGTCTCGGTGCGGCCGAGACGTCGCCGGTGGCAGTCTATGCCCGCCTGTTCGGGCCGGATTTCATCGATCCGAACAAGGCCGACTTTAAGCCCGATCCGGCGATCATGCTGCAGAAGAGCGTGCTGTCGGCTTTCACCGAAGAAAACAAGGCTTTCGTAAAAGGCCTCGGGGCTTCGGATCGCGCACGCCTGGACGAGTACTTCACCTCCGTGCGCCAGATCGAGAACCAGCTTGCGATCCAGTTGGAGAAGCCGCCGCACAACGAAGCCTGTCTCGTGCCGAAGATGCCGGCCGAACTGGCCGCGGACGGCACGTCCGGGGCACGTGAGATGGGCAAGGTGATCGAGACGCATAAGATCATGTCCAAGCTGTTGGCCATGGCCGTGGCTTGCAACCAAACGCGCGTCTTCAACATGGTTTTCACAGATGCCAACGGCAACGTGCGCCGCACAGGTGAAAGCTACACACACCATATCCTCACGCATGAGGAAGCGATTGACCCCAAGGTCGGTTATCAGCCGCTCGCTTATTGGTTTAACAAACAGTGCATGGATGGCTTCGCGACCTATCTGCAGACGCTCGACAGCATCAAGGAAGGTGACGGCACGTTGCTCGACAACTGTCTTGTGTTCGCGTCTAGCGAAACCAATTACGCGCGCGTGCACACGATCGACGGTATCCCGACTTACCTGGCCGGCAAGGCGGGCGGGAAGGTCAAGTCGGGCATGCATGTGATTGGTCGTGGCGACCCGATCACCCGCATCGGCTTTACGATCATGCGACTGCTCGGTGTTCCCATCGACAAGTGGGGCACCAACTCCCTGGCGACCAACAAGGCCATCACCGAGATCATGGTCTGACGTGCTGCGCATCGCCGCCCTGATTGTACTGCTTGCGACGCCGGCTTTCGCGGCCGAGGCGCCGCGTCAAGTCGTTCTGCAACAGAACGGTCGCGGCTGGGTGCTCACCGACGAAAAGCACATGACGCTCTACACGTCCGAAAAGGACGTCGAGCCTGGTAAATCGACCTGCAATACCACCTGCGCCAAACAGTGGCCGCCGTTGCTGGTGACGCGCGACGCCGACCGTGCCGGCGGCGAGTGGTCGACCATTGCGCGCGAGGACGGCACGAAGCAGTGGGCGTTTCGCGATAAGCCGTTGTATCTCTACAATCGTGACCGGGCACCGGGCGATGCCAACGGCGACGGCATGGCCAACCTCTGGATCGTCGCCTTCAAACCCATTCCGACGCCGCCCGGCATTGGCGTGCAGCGCACGTCCATTGGCTTTGTCCTGAGCGATCAGAAGAACATGACGCTCTACAGCTTCGACGGCGATAAGCCTGACGGCAGCGGTTGCGATATACGGTGCACGCGCACCTGGGCGCCGATGTTCGCGCCCGCCATGGCGCGCGGGGTCGGCGACTGGACTGTGGAACAGCGCAAGGATGGCTCACCGCAGTGGGCGTTCAAAGGCAAGCCCGTCTACCGCTACGCCCACGATGCACATCCGCGCGAGACGCTGGGCGATAAGGCGGAGAAGGGCTGGCGCGCGGTCGTGCTCGATCCACCGCTGCCAAATCCGGCCTGGGTGACCGTGCAGCCGTCGGACGCGGGCGAGCTGTTGGCCGATAAAGACGGCCGCACGCTTTACACCTGGGATGCTCAGCATCAGTACACGAAGATCAAGGGCACTGAAGAACGTCCGATTTTCGACCGGCCCGAAGACTGGAGTCCGGTGACGGCTACCGCGACCGACAAGCCGGTCGGTAACTGGTCGGTGCTCGATCGCGCGGGCATCAAGCAGTGGGCTTACAGGGGTATGCCGATCTACACGAACAAGCTGGATGAGAGTCCCGGCGATCTATACGGCGTGCGCGGCGGCGATTTCCACTTCCATCCCATCACTCTCGCGGATCGGGAGATTTAACCCCGATGTTGCGTCGCATCTCCCTCATTGTCGCATCGCTGCTACTGACAGGTGGGGCGTTCGCCGCCGGTGAGGAGCCGCGCCAGATCGTGCTGCATCGGCAAGGCCATGGCTGGCTGCTCAGCGACGACAAAGGTATGTCGCTCTATACGTTCGGCAAAGATTCTGAGCCTGGAAAATCCCTATGCGCCGGAGCTTGCGCCAAGCAATGGCCCCCTTTGTTAGTGACCGACGATATGGACCGCGCCACCGGCGAGTGGTCGACCATCACGCGTGAGGATGGCGCGAAGCAATGGGCTTATCGCGGCAAGCCGCTCTATCGCTACAGCCGCGATACGGTGCCGGGCGACGCCAATGGCGACGGATTCAATAACCAGTGGGACATCGCGTTCAAGGCGGTCCCAACGCCGCCGGGCATTCGCATTCAGCCAACACTGATCGGCTTTGTGCTCAGCGACCAGAAGCGGATGGCGCTTTACAGCTTCGACAAGGACAAGCCCGACGGCAGCGCTTGCGATGTGGCCTGTACGCGTACATGGGTGCCGATCCTCGCGCCGGCGATGGCGCATGGGGTTGGCGATTGGAGCGTGGCACAACGCAGGGACGGCACCTCTCAATGGGCTTTCCATGGGAAGCCGGTCTATCGCTACACCGGCGATGTGCATGTCGGCGAGACGTCCGGCGATGACGTCGGCAAAGGCTGGCATGCGATCGTGCTCGAGCCGCCCCCACCCAATCCAGCTTGGGTCTCGGTGCGCCATTCCGATGCGGGCGAAGTTTTTGCCGATCAGGCAGGTCGCACGCTCTATGTGTGGGACGTCAATCGCCTGGGCCGCGTGAAGGGCACGCTCAACAATCCATCGGTCGACCGGCCGCAGGATTGGGTGCCGGTCCTGGCACCTGTCGAAGCGAAGCCCCTTGGCAGTTGGTCCGTTGTCGAGATCGAGGGCCGGAGACAGTGGGCGTTCAAGGGCAACCCCGTCTACACCAACAAGCAGGACAAGGCGCCGGGCGATTTATTGGGACTGCGGGCGAGCGATCACCACTTCCAGCCTCTGATGCGCTCCGGGCGCGGTGTGCAGGGTGGGGGCGCTTAAGATGAAATCATCGGAGGGACGACGTATGACTCCATCGCTGACAGCCGCGCTGCTTGGCGCCGTGGTGCTTGTCGCTTTGCCGGCCGTCGCGGCGACGACTTTCGAGACGAAGGTCTACGACCTTCCTGCTGATACGAACGTCAGCAGTGTCGCCACCGCCCCGGACGGCAAGATCTGGTTCACCGGCCGTAAGCCCGGCGCACTCGGCATTCTCGATCCGGTGACGAAGCAGACGCGCTTCATCTCGCTGGGCAAAGGCTCCGCACCCTACATGGTCCATGTAGGTAAAGACGGCAGCGCCTGGCTCACGGACACCGGTCAGAACGCCATCGCGCGCGTGAACGTGGCTACGGGAGAGGTGAAGCTCTATCCGGTGCCCCAGGATCTCGGCTTTCCCAATATCGGCTCGTTCGTCATCGACAACGAAGGCACGGTTTGGTTCGCGGGCACGGGACCGAACGGTCCCGGCGAGAACAAGGGCGTCTATGGCAGGCTGAATCCGACCACGGGCGAAGTGAATATCTGGAAACCGCCCGAGGGGCGCGGGGCCTCGGGTATCGCGGCCACCAAGGATGGTGACGTCTGGTTCATCTCCGTCGGCTCGAGCTACATCGCGCGCATCGATAAGGAGACAGGGGCGGCGCATGTCGTGAAAACGCCGCATGAAGGTGCGGAGCCGCACTGCCTGTGGGCGGACAGCAAAGGCAATCTCTGGGTCGATGAATGGACCACCGGCTATCTCAGCCGTTACACGCCCAAGACCGGAAAATGGAAAAGCTGGCCGGTGCCGGGCGAACGTCCCTCGCATGCCTATGCGGTCTATGTCGACGAGAAGGACGTGGCGTGGGTCGCGCAGCGCGCGGCGAACATGGTTTATGCCTTTGACACCAAGACAGAGAAATTCATCGGTAGGGTGCCTGCGACCAAGGCGGAGTCAGGTGTTCGGCAAATTACCGGAAGTCCCGGTACGGTCTATATCCCGGAAGCCGGTACGAATCGCATTGTTCAGGTGCTCACCGGCCCGGTGAAATCGGCTTCCCGCTAGGGGTTCGCTTTGACGTTATTGCGCACCTGTTTCAGCTTAGGCTCATCCCGAGCCGGGCGGGCCGGCGCGCTTTCAGTGTTGAGGCTTTATGCGTCTGGTTCTCTCGGTTTTGGTTAGCGTCGTTCTGAGTGCTGCTTCGGTTGGTGCTCAAGACAGCGCCAAGCGTGACGAGGCGATGCCGCGTCACGTGATCCGCAGCAAATCAGCGCCTGTCAGGCCGATGGCGGCCTGGACGGACGGCGCCACGCTGCGGTCCGCGAGTGGTAAAGAAGCTGTCGCGAAGGCGCCCCCGTCGGCCTCGCGCTATGAGTCGAAGGCTTACAAATTCCCGAGCGGCACCATTGAAGTGCTTACAGCGGCGAAGGATGGCGCGGTGCTGAAGCAGATCGGCGCTGAAAGCCAACTCTACGTCATCAAAGGCACCGCTGAGGTCACCGTCGCGGGGGCGGTCACGCCGATTGCGGCAGGCGACGTGGTAAGCCAGCCTAGCGGCGTCCTGCGCAGCACGTCGGCGGATGGCGCGGTAATCGTCGCTTACACTGTCGGCAGCAGTTCGGCTCAGCCGAAAAGCACGGTGGTGCGCGGTAAGGACGTGGCCGACATCAAGCTTGCGCAGTGGATGAAGGACGGCAAGCAGGTCAACTCGCAGTCTGATGCGGAGTTCGCCGCCGCGCCTGCGGACGCACAAATCCATATGACCAAGCGCTACGAATTCGACGGTAACTCCCTCCGCGTGCCGTTCTGGGAGAAGAAGAAGGGATCGCCGGATGTGGTCAACACGCCGGTCGTCCCGAAGGAAACGGCGCTTCTTTATATCTGGCAGGGTGAGGGCCGGTTCACCTATGGCGGGCAGATCAATGAGATCTACGCCGGCGACGCCCTTGAGGAAGAGGCCGGCGTTCAGCACGGCTGGGTCGTCAAGGAGAGCATGAAATTCACCGCGACTGACGCGCTGAACAAGCGTCAGTAGCCCCGCGCGGCTGTGATGGAAAGCATGCGCTTCATTGCCACCGACTCTGCCGTTGGCATGAATCATCCGTAGCGGTGTGAAGCTCAAACGGGAAGGGCGTGCTGATAGGCCTGAGCACGCCCTTCGCATTTCGCGCTGATCGTCAAGCATCTCACATATTGTCGAGTGGCTTGCCGTTGCGCATCATCGTCTTCCAGGCGCGGTCGCCCCCGAACCGGATGCCCAGGAATTCGCTCGGGCGCTTGTCGAGGCTGTTGGTGTACAGCCGCTGGCCCTTATAGGCCCACTGCCTAGTGTTATCCTTTTTGTTGTCGATCACCGTCCAGTCGCCCATCGGCTTGGCCTTGTCGTCGGCCAGAACAGCGACCCAATCCTCGCCCATGCAATCCGCCGACTGACAGGATCCGGCCGCGCGGGCAGCGGCGAGGCGGCGGGCATTCTCCGCCTGCGCGACAGTCATGCGGACTCCGAGCTGACGGTTCAGCGTTGTTGAAATACTAAATGACGAAGGCTGTTCCCTCACGATTAAACTAACTTCTATCCACTTCGTGGGTACTTAAGAAGTGCATAATTAGTGAATAATCATAATGGGATAGAGCGGTTATTCAGGCTTTGAAATCTCGCTGATATATCTAGGGATGTTGCCCCGCGAAGTATCGCCGACGGATCGCGACTACTCGCCCCGACGGCTGGCCTCCAAGGCGGTCAGCTTGTCGATGCGCGCCGTGTCCTCCTCGGACAGGTTGATGTCGGCGGACTTCACGTTCTCGTCCAACTGTTCGAGCTTGCTGACGCCGAAGATCACTGAGTTGATGTTCGGGCGCGACATCGTCCAGGCCAAAGTGATTTGCGCGACCGTGGCTTTGTACCGCGGCGCGATCTCCTGCAACGCTTCGATCAGGTCATAGCCGCGTTCGCGATCGATCGCGTGACGCCTGTCGTATTCCTCGTTCGAACGGCGGCCGCCTTCAGGGCGCGGGTTCTGGCGGGTGTACTTGCCGGTCAGGAAGCCGGCGGCCAGGGCCTGATAGACGATGACGCCGAGGCCGGAATCCTTCGCGAGCGGCACGAGTTCGCGTTCCGCGCCCCGGCCCATCATCGAATACTCGACTTGGTTCGACAGCACGCGCGAGCATCCCAACTTGTCCTGCAGCGCCTGATACTGCGCCACCTTCCAGGCCGGGTAATTGCAGATGCCCGCATAACGGACTTTGCCGGCGCGGATCAGTTGATCGAACGCGCGCACGGTTTCTTCCATTGGCGTGATGCGGTCGGGGCTGTGCGATTGATAGATGTCGATCCAGTCTGTCTTCAGGCGCCGCAAGCTTTCGTCGCAGGACTGGACGATATGGCGGGCGGAGAGGCCGCCCTTGTTGGTCTGCGCCGGGCCCCAGGCGAGGCCGCACTTGGTGGCCAGCACGATGTCCTTACGCTTGACGCCCAGCGCGCCGCCCAGCGCCGTTTCCGCTTCGCCAAAAAGATAGGCGTCGGACGTGTCGAAGAAGGTGATGCCGGCCGCGATGCTGCGCGCCACGACTTCGTTCGATCCCTTCTGGTCGAAGTTGTTCACCTTGCCGGGCTGCAGCGTTCCCACGCCCAGCGAGCCGCCGCCGAAGCACAGCTTCGACACCGTCAAACCACTGTGACCCAGTCTTTCGTATTTCATCTGAACGTCTCCCCCCGACGCGCCTATCGGCGTGCTGTGATGACCATCCCGCAGACCGTGGGGCTCGTCTAGAGGGCAGTGATATTCCAGTGATATTCGACCATTTTCGACTCACGGACCGGACAAATTCTAAGGGGCGCCGTAAACAAAACCGACGCATGATCGAGCTCACGCACGCCTACGACGTGCCGAGGATGTTTGATGATCCGAATCGCAATTCTCGACGACTATCAGAATATCGCGCTGCGCATGGCCGATTGGTCGGTGCTGAGCGGCAGGGCCGAGATCGTTACATTCAACGAACACATCGCGGACATCGATGCACAGATTGCCCGATGGGCGGATGCCGACGTCCTATGCCTGATGCGCGAGCGTACGCCGATCACCGCGGCGATGATCGAGCGCTTGCCGCGCTTGAAACTGATTCTGACCGCCGGGCCTTACAACGCATCCATCGATATGGACGCGGCGACGAAACGTGGGGTCATCGTGTGCGGGACCAATTATGCACCGCATGCGGCGCCGGAGCTGACCTGGGGATTGATCCTGGCGGCCACGCGTCACATTCCGCGCGAGGAGGCCGCGATGCGTCGCGGCGGCTGGCAGACAAGCGTCGGCCAGATCCTCCACGGGCGTACCCTCGGTATCCTGGGTCTAGGGCGCATCGGCGCGCGCATGGCCGAGATCGGCACGGCGTTCGGCATGAAGCCGATCGCCTGGAGTCACAATCTCACGGCCGAGCGCGCGGCGGCATGTGGTGCGCAGCTGGTTGAGCGCGATGAACTCTTTCGTCAGTCCGACGTGGTGACGATCCACCTGCAGCTCAGTGCGCGCACGCGGGGCCTGATCGGCGCGCCCGAGTTGGGCATGATGAAATCCAGCGCATACCTGGTGAACACGTCGCGGGGATATCTCATCGATCAGTCCGCGCTGATCGATGCGCTCAAGCGGCGCGTGATCGCCGGCGCGGCGCTGGATGTTTACGACATCGAACCGTTGCCGCCGGATCATCCGCTGCGTCAGCTCGACAATATCGTGCTGACGCCGCACATCGGATTCGTGACGGAAGAGGTCTATCGCATCTTCTACGGCGATATGGTGGAAGACATTCGCGCCTGGCTCGACGGAAAGCCGATCCGTGTGATCAATCACGAGCCTCAGCCGCGATGATATTCGAAATAAAAACCGCGCGACCTTGGGCCGCGCGGTTTGGCTTTACAGGCCGTCGTGAAGACTAGCGCGCGTCCTCGCGGACGCCCGCCGGGATTTCGCGTTCCTTGCCATCCTTTGGCACGCTGCTGGTGGACACGAACTCGAATGTTCCGGTGCGCTTCCAGTTATGGGTCGCACCGCCGGCTTGCCGGAAGGCGTCCCCCGCGCTGACGATATACTCCTTGCCGTTTTCGACAAGAGTTGCACGACCTTGCGTGACGTAGGCGAGGCCGTCGATCTTGCCGCTCGTTGTGCCGCTGACGCCCTTGTTTTCAGAGTGCACGACACGCACCGAATTGCCGTCGAGTTCATAGCGTTTGACTGTGGTGGTCATCGCATCCTTCGGCGCTTTGGCCAGCTCTTCGGGCTTCGCGGCGTGCACGATCTTACCGTCAGCTTCATAGTCCATGGTGGTAACGGGCTTTGTTTGCTCGGCCTTGATGACTTGTGTTTTCGGCGTCTTGACGCGGCTCGTCGTATTCCACAGCAAGATGGAGACGGCTTCCGGCGAAGCAGCGGCGCGGATCGCGCCTTTGGGGGACTGAACGATGTCGCCTTCCTTGAGCGCAGTTTTTTTGCCGTCCATTTCAATATCGACGGACCCTTTCATCACACGCAGCGCTGTTTCGCTGCCGATCTTATGAAACACCGCTGCGCCGCGCTTGAAGTCGAGAATGCGGATGGAACCGGTCTCGAAGTTGTAAGCGTGCTCGGAGTAGCGCGACGCTTCGGTCGGCGCTTTCGCGGCTTCCGCATCGGCGGCGAGGTTCGCTTTGCCACCAGCTTCCCACTCCGCGACGGTCCTCGGCTGCACCGTGCTTGAGCGAACGACGTAATCTTTTTCGGACTCGGCCGCGAAGGCCGAGGTGCTAAGCAACAGCGCAGCAGCCAGAAGCGTCATGCGTGACATTGGGTGATCCCCTTTTCGGTGGCGAAAGGCCAGTGCAGCAGTATTGAGACTGACGCATGCGACGTCTAGAGGCTGCGCGAACGAAGATGTCTCAAATGCCCGGGAGTTTAGTGTGCACATGCGGGACGCTAGTGCAGCACGACGTCGGCTTAACTCACACGCCGCTTCCTGGCGTAGCGGGTCTTTACGTGACGACTGATGTAGGTGCTTAAACCGCGGCCTGCCTGCGCGAGGATAATCATGCGGTCCACGTGCTGCTGGTCGGGCGTATGGGCATCTTACGTGTAGATGGCGTCCTCGAACTGCACTTCGAGGCCATCGCGTCTCATCGCATAGGCGACGACTGGAGAGTCGCCGGCGATATTTTTGTACCGTTCCATAGCTGCCGTGTCGGGAAGATCGGACTCCGTTCTGTGTGGAACGCTTCAGCCGGCCTTTGGGTCGGATCGTCCTGATATTTCGCAGGATATCGCCCTAAAAGCCGCTCGCCTCGGTCCCAAGAAGAGCGGAAAATCTACCCGAAATCTCGGAAGCGGGCGTGAGGCGATCCACATGGAACGGCGCAGTTTGTTGCATTCTTTGGCCCTGGGGCCGCTTGCCGCAGGCATGGGAGCGCTCGATGGGGCGATCAGCCCGGCCGAGGCGAACTGGGGCATGATCACGCCGGGTGCGGTTCCGCCGCAGGGGTTTGATGTCCGTATGCTGGTCAACAAGCCGCGCGCCTACGAGATCATGGCGCGGGAAGGACTGGACGGCATCGTCGCGCTCAACCCGGTGAACGTTTTCTATCTCGGCAATTACATCGGCTACGAACTGCAGAAACTGCGCGCGATACCTAGCTTCGCGGTGATGTCGCGCGATCCGAACAAGCCGATCCTGATGGTTGTGGCGTCGTCCGATCTTGAATTCATTGCAGCAGGTGATCGTGAATATCCGGAGGTCGTTCCTTATACGTCGGTGATGAACGTCGACGACTACGCAAAGGACGGGAACTGGGGCAAAGAACCTGCCGCCGGAAACCTTCAGATCGTTGAGCACCCCGAAAAGCTCACGCTCCGTGAGCAAAAATGGCAAGAGCTTGCGAAGAAGGTAGCCCCCCGGCGTGCCGCTACGCCGGAATGGGCGCTGGTCCGCGCGCTGGATGAACTGGGCCTTACCAAGGGTAAAGTCGCCGTCGATGACATGCGCATCGCCGATATCCTCAAGACCTTGGAGCGCCCGACGGCCTGCGTGCCCGGCGACAACACCTTCCGCAAAATCCGGCTGATCAAATCAGATGTCGAGATCGGACACATGCGCCATATCGCGCGCGTCAATCAGGACGCCGTTCTGGCGATGCTCAAGACCGTGAAGAAGGGCACGACCAAGGCCGAGGTTGATGCGACGTTCGCGCTGGAAGCCGCCAAACGCGGCGCCAAACCGATGTGGATCGCGGCCGGAACGACCGGCGGCTTTGTCGATGGCGCCGCGCAAGAAGGGCGTGTCTACATGGTCGATGGCGTGTGTCAGTACAACTACTACCACGGCGACTTCGGACGCACGTTCTGTGTCGGCGAGCCGTCGAAAGAACTTGTGGAGCGCGCCCGTATTCTGAAAGTCGGCCGCGATGCGGCCTTCGGTGCGATCAAACCGGGCTTGAAGTATTCCGACCTGCGCAAGATCGCGGGCGATGCGATGAATAAGTCCTATCGGGGCGGCACAAAAATGTCCTTTGGCGTCGGGCCGCATTCGGTGGGCCTGCAGCACACCGATCAGCCCTATCGCGACGGCCTGCCATTCATGGTCGGCGCCGATCTCACCTTCGAGGAAGGCATGACCCTCACGGTCGATCTGCCGACCGTCGAGATCGGCTGGGGCACGATCCACTTCGAGGATCTGATCCGGGTCACAAAGACCGGCGTCGAGCCGCTCGCGACCTTGAGCGATCCGCTGATCGTGCTTTAAGCCTTCAAGAACTTCGCGACAGCGTCGGCCCAGGCCTCGGGCTGCTGGTCGACGATGTCGACACCGCCACCTTGCAGTTCGACGTAGGCGAAGTCGGGACGCATTTTGCGCGTCTGCTTGGCGTTCTCGTAAATCTGATCGCCGGTATTGGTCATGATCAATGTCGGATGCTTGATCAAGGGAAGCGTGCGGTTGTGGTCGTACAGGAACGCCGCATGATGGCCGTACCAGAAGGGCGCGTAGCCCATGAACTTCTCGACGGTGTAGCGCGTGATCAGCTTGGGGTCCGGCGCGGTGCCGCTCGCGCTGTACATCCGGTGGCGCGTCGCGAAGGACGCGACGAGATGGCTGCCGTCGGGTTGATAGACGAAATCGATTTCGTTCTTCTGCGCGTTGTCGAGGAACTTCTGCCGTTCCGCCTCTGTCATCGGCAACGGTCCCGCCAGCACAAGTTTACGGACGCGATTGGGGAATTGCTGCTCGAATTCGGTGGCGACCATTCCGCCGGTGTGATGACCGACCACATCGGCGACTTTGATGCCGAGATGATCGAGGACCGGCGGCACCGCTCTTGCCCAGTCTTCTACCTTAGGCACGAACGTCGTCGCGTCCGACATACCGAAGCCGGGGCAGTCGATGGCGATGGGGCGGATGCCGCGCGACATCAGTGGCCCCCACACATTCTCGAATTGGCGTGAACTCATCGGCGCCTGGTGGATCATCACCAAAGGCTGGCCTTTGCCGCCGTCGAAATAGTGCACCTGGCCGAAGGGGCCTTCCACATAGCCGCGGTTCATCTTCGGCAATGTGAGTTTGACGGCCGGCGGATTGGGTTTGTACGTCACCGTCTGCGCCCTAACATTGGTTGCGGTGCTGGACGCAAGGATAGCGGCACTCGCCGCCAGTCCGCGCCTGGAAATGCGTGCCACCATTTTCTGCCCCCTGTGATCGATCAAGGCTAGCCTGAAATGGGCCTTTGGAAACCTGCGATCTGAGGTCTGCTCATTTTTGGAAGGGTAGGGGGTCAAAAGAAAAAGCCCGGATCCCTTTCGGGGCCCGGGCTAAATCCTTAGACGTTCTGTGCGCTTAGAAGCTGTAGTTCGCGCGGATGCCGAACATGCGCTTCTGCGGCAGGACCACGCGGACTTGTAGCACGTTCGCGGGGTTGTAGCTCATGGCGTCGAAGCCGACTTCGCCGCTCTGGAACTCCTGCTGGTTCGTCAAGTTCGTGGCGAAGATTTCCAGCGTCTTCGTCGCATCCTTCACGCCGAGACGCAGGTCGACGGTGTCCGTCGGCGGGATCCAGGCAAGGTTGGTGAAGTCGATGTAGTACTTGCCGCGATGCTTCCAATCCATACGCGCATACCAATCCCAGTCACCGGTGAGGTGAGCGGTGTAGGTCGGCGTGATGGCGAAGGTCGAGCCCACCGGATTGAGCGGGAACGAATTTCCGGTGGTGCAGGTCGAGCCGTTGGCGACGGCGCAAGCCGAGGTGATGCGGACGCCGTTCGGGAAGTAGACGTACTGCTTGATCTCCGACTTCACGAGATTGTAGTTGGCCGTGATCGTCAGGTTCTCGGTGACGGCGGCGGCCATCGTGAATTCGATGCCGTACAGGTTTGTCAGGCCGACGTTCTGCGTCACGCTGACCATCTGCGTTGCGCCGTTCGGCGCCACGACGGACAGGCTGTTAGCCACCTGACCGTTCTGCCACTTGTCGAAGTAGCCATCGATGGTGGTGCGGACGCGGCCGTCGAACCACGTCGACTTCAAGCCGGCTTCCCAGTTGATCAGCTTTTCCTGCTGGAAGGTCAACTGGCTGCCCAGTGAGGCCAACTGCGCCGAGATCGCGGCGGACTGACCGACGATCGAGGAGTTGAAGCCGCCCGGGCTGTAGCCCACCGACCACAGGGCATAGGCCATGTGATCCGGCGTGAACTGGTAGTCGAGCGAGATACGCGGCGAGAAGCTCTTGAACGTGTCGTGCAGACGATCCTGCGGCACGCCACCGGCGACGAAATTCGTCTTCGATGAGATGCCATCCCACTGATAACGCCCTTCGGCGCTGATCGTGAACTCCGGCGTCAGGTCGTAGTACAGGCCGCCAAAGATCGCAGGCGTCGACGTTACGCTGCGCGACAGGTTGCCTGCGACACCCATGCCGGCGGCGACGCCGGGCTGGATGCCATAGTTGTCGTTACCCGGCGAGATGCGGTTGAAGAAGTTGAAACCGGCCGTACCACGCAGACGCTGATCCTGCGGAGAAGTCACGCGAAGTTCTTGGCTGGCGTCCCAGATTTCGTTCTCGTTCATAAGATGGAAGCCGAACCACGGCGAGCCCTGGAAGTTCGGGTTCGCCACGCTCGGCAGGTTCGAAGCGGCCGTCAGTACCTGGCCGTTCGCGCCCACGCCACCCATGTGATAGATGCCCGATTGGGCGTAGGGATTGGGCACGCCGATATCGTTGCGGTACAGCGGACGCGCGACGCCCGCGGACTTCGACTGATGCAACGCCGTGCTGGAGTTGAACGCCCAGCCTGATTGCGACGTATAGTTCACCACCAGGTGTTCGGAGAGCACCTGCGCCTTCGAGCAGCAGACATCGAGCCAATGCGGATCGAACAGCGTCGGTTCGAGGTTGTAGAAGTTGTCGAACAGAACCTTCTGCACCAGCGGCGTGAAGGCGTTGTCCGCCGAGATGATGTGGTTCTTGCCCGGCGCATCCATCGACGGAAGCGTCTTGGCGCTCGGCAGAGCGCCGCACCACCAGGAGCCGTAGGTGCCGCCCTGGTTACAGTACAGCTGACGCGACTGGTACTGGTGGTAAGGCTCGTTCGGGACGGCAGGATTGCTGCCGTAGCCCGACAAGGCCACCGTCGGCGTATAGCCGAACTTATCGAGTGAGTACTCGAAGAACGCGCGGGCTTTGAGGTTGTCGTTCAGGTTCGCGACGATGACTGCCGAGACGGAGTCCTTCTTCGCCCAGCCCCACTTGTCGTTGGTATCGTCCATGTTGGTCCAATGCGGACCACGATAGTCGTGGCTGGCCGTCATACGGATGCCAAGCCGGTCCTTTACGATCGGACCTTCGAGGACGAGCGTCGCGGAGTTCGAGTTGTAGGATGCCACTTCGGCGTCGATACGGCCTTTGAAGGTATCCGCCGGATCCTTGGTCACGTAGTTGATCGCGCCCGTGAAGGTCGAGCGGCCAAAGTAGGCGGCCTGCGGACCGACCAGCACTTCGATGCGTTCCATCGCGTTGATGTCCGGGTTGGCGTTGCCGCCGTACGGCGCGCCGTCGATGAAGGTCAGGCCGGCGTCGATCGGATCGCCACGGAAGAACAGGTTACGCGCGCCGGCGCGCGTGCTGATGCCGTAGGAGATGAACAGACCCGGCGTGAAGGCCGCGAGGTCTTGCGGATCCTTGATGTTCGCGGACTCAAGGCTTTCAGCCGTAACCGCTGTAATCGACAGCGGCACCTGCATCAAATTTTCTTCCTGCTTACGCGCGGTAACCGTGATTTCTTCGAGCTGCTGAGCCGAAGCCGGCGTTAGCGTAAGAGTTGCCCCCAACGACAGCATTGATGCTGTCGCGTATAAAAAGCCCTTCGTCATGTCTGTGCTCCCCCCGACAGGCGCTTGTGTTAAGCGGCCAAACTGTATGAACCGGGGGTGACGTGTTCAATTTCCTTCGTCTGTCATCACGAAATCGTGTAGTGTGATTCTAAGCCATTGATATAATTGAAGTTGTTACGCTTATTAGCGGTAGTCTGTAATATGTCACGAAAATCGACTCTCAGATTCGTGAGCAACCTCAGCGATTTAAGTCCTTTTAGAGACGAATCCTCTCGCGCTTCTGTGATCTCATTTTCGCGTACGCGCATCGCGCGAGAGAGTATTCCGCGTCCAGGGATGGTCGTCCGTTCATGCGGTTGGGCTGGTGCGCGTCTCACAGAACGTTGTGGCCCAAATCCGTTCCCGGACTTGAGCCACAACAGCACAAAAAAACGAGGCAGCTTAGAAGCTGTAGTTCGCGCGAATGCCGAAGGTGCGCTTCGGCGGCAGAATCACGCGGACTTGACTCACGTTCGCGGGATTGTAGCTCATCGCATCCGCACCCACTTCGCCGCTGCTGAACTCTTGCTGGTTCGTCAGGTTGGACACGAAGGCTTCGATCGTCTTGTTCGAATCCTTGAGGCCAAAGCGAAGATCGACAGTGTCCGTCGGCGGGATCCAGGCAAGGTTGGTGAAGTCGATGTAGTACTTGCCGCGATGCTTCCAATCCATGCGCGCATACCAATCCCAGCTTCATAAAAACGTCATCTTAATGTCACGAAAAACGCCGAAGCCCCTATCTATGAATGGGCATCGCACGGGGGCGTCGCTCCGGCGGTCAGGTTGGGTCAACAGCCTGCTCTAACGTCGGGAGAGTGAGATTGATCAAAAGAACGATGCGCGCCGCTGCTGCGGCGTTGCTGGTGACGACTGCGTTCGGGAGCGTGCCGGTGTCTGCGGCGGACTCCACCGCCGCACAAATCAAGCAGCTGCAGGATCAACTGCGCGCGATGCAGGCACAGCTCGAGGCCCTGCAGGCGAAGGATACCGCCGAACAACAGCAGCTGGATCAGATCAAAGCCGAACGCGCCGAAGACTTGCGCGTGAAGATGGCAGCCGAAGCGGCAGCACGCGAAGAAGCGCAGCGCAATGGCGCGCGCGTTGTGTTCCAAGATGGCAAGCAGGTCCTGTTGCCGCCGCCGCCAGGTCCCCGCGTGGTTGAGCCGGCAAATCATCGCTTCCAGATGTCCAGCGGCGATGGTGCATGGACAATCGCCCCCACAGGCCGCGTTCACATGGACTTTGGGGGCTATCTGAATCAAAAGCCGGAAGCCGCTCAGACGCTGGGCGTGGGCGACAATCGCTTGACCAGCGGCGTGGATGCGCGCCGGGCCCGCCTGGGCGTCACCGGCAAGGCGATGAATGACTTCACCTATGCGCTGATCCTCGACGCCGGCGGCACGACCGACAACGATACGCTGCTCAACACTGCGCTGGTCAGCTACACCGGATTCCGCAACACCTCGATCGATGTTGGGTACTCGGCGCAGTTCGGCGTCATGGAAGAAGCCATGAGCTCGAACGACATCCTGTTCATCGAGCGCTCGACGCCCACCACTCTGGCCTCCAGCTACGGTGCTGGCGATCCGCGCTTCGGCGCCGGAGCTCGTAACTGGGACGGCCACTATTTCGTCGCGGCCTACATCACGGCCTCGCGGCCGGGGGATCAGCACCAGAATACCTTCCGTAACTGGAACGGGCTGGTGCGAGCCTCTTATCAGGTGATCCAGGAAGACACGAAGAGCCTGCACATCGGCGGCGGCGTCATCGCCACGCTGCAGGTGCCGAACGCCGGTCCTGGCACGCCGCGTAGCTTGACGTTCTCTGATCGTCCGGAGCTGCGCATCGATCCGTCCAACTTCATCAACACGGGCGCGCTCGGTACGCTGGCGAACCCGGTGAAAAGCTCTCAAGTCTATAGCGCTGAAGTGGCCGGCACGTATCGGGCCTGGTACTTCCAGGGTGTGCGTCGTCAGATCATTTGGGACAGATGCGGTCGTGATTTAGCGGAGTGCTGGCCTCATCTGGTTGGTCGATCTTAGGCGGCGAGCTTGCGGTGAAGCAAGCGACGATGCTCGATGGTTTTTTGTTTGATGCGGTGTCGTTCCT
>CANJRD010000018.1 GCA_947476695.1 Rhodospirillaceae bacterium | reverse complement strand
CCACTGCTGCCTCCCGTAGGAGTCTGGGCCGTGTCTCAGTCCCAGTGTGGCTGATCATCCTCTCAGACCAGCTACTGATCGTCGGCTTGGTGAGCCGTTACCTCACCAACTACCTAATCAGACGCGGGCCGATCCTTTAGCGATAAATCTTTCCCCCGAAGGGCGTATACGGTATTAGCGCAAGTTTCCCTGCGTTATTCCGTACTAAAGGGTACGTTCCCACGTGTTACTCACCCGTGCGCCACTAACATCGAGACCCGAAGGTCTCAGTTCGTTCGACTTGCATGTGTTAGGCCTGCCGCCAGCGTTCGTTCTGAGCCAGGATCAAACTCTCAAGTTGACTTGGAAGTATCCTGTATAAACTACACTTATCCGGCACCTATGATTGCTCATAGGCGTGTGATTTGCGTTGGATGTGCAAGATACGTCCGTCAATCGACAGAACGCCGCCTGCGCATCCCTTTCGTTCGTCTCTTCACAATGTCAAAGAACCCGAGGCGCTGCGTCTGTTAACCCGCTGATTTAGCGGAAAACTCGGCCTCTCCGAAGACTGACTGTCAGCCACCCCTCGGCTCGGGAGGCGGTTTGTATGGGGAACCGCCCCCCCCGTCAAGCAAGTTTTTGCAGAAAAAATACACCATACAAATCAACGACTTACGTGGGTTGGTTCGGCAGGGTGATCCCGAGGCCGGAACAATCCCGATTTCGACCTTTAAGGGTCGGAAATGTGATATTATTGTTTAATATCAAATAGTTAATGTATCTTAGGGTGCGCCGTGCCCCTGAATGACCCTCTGTAGCAAGGCGGTCTGGCGAGTCTCTGGGCGGCCCTCCAAAGGCATGATTTTGTGCGTAAAACACCGAAACCCGCCGTTTCTCGGCTTAAACCATGCCGCACCGGCTAACCAAGCAGGTGGATCCGGGCAGAATCGAAGCGAACGACTGAGAGATTCTTCAACGATTCTCGCCGGCTACCTATGGATTCTCCGCTCCCGACCTGGTGGATGGCCCAACTAGGTTGCTCATCCACAAGACCTGGCCTGTCGAGAGAAGGCACAGAGCAGGCTATTTCCACGCTTAATACGCAGACTCACCAGGACCGCCGCCTGGCGCCACGAGCTTTTTGCCGGGAATCGTCCAAGCCAAGACAGGAGACTGCTCAGCGATTCTCGCCGGCTATCTAGGCTTTCCCGGTTCCGGATCTGGGTTCGACACCCCAATTACATCGCTCATCCCTAGGCGTGGTTGCTCGCGAGAAGCACCACAGCCGGCCATTTTCCTGACTTCACGCGGCCTTCGGGCGAACACGCGCTGGCGGAGCGAGCTCGAGTAGAGGAAGATTCGAAGCGAACTACAGGGAAATTCCCTAACGATTCTCGCGAGCTACCTACAGGTTCTCGCGTCCTATCTGGGTTGACAGACCCTGGCGCCTTCTTCAGTGTTGCGCCGCTACGACACCCGCCAACAAAGCAATAACCATCGCTTAAAGGGTGTTGAAGCAAACTGTCTTCCGGTCCTTCGGGGGGCAGCTCAGGGGTCTCGCGTATCGGGCCGGTTTAACGAGCCACAGAGCGCGATCAGTGCGTCGGGGTCTTATGCGTTCCATCGCGTCGTCTCGTTTGCCGCTGTATCTCAGTGTTGGCGTTCTTTGCGCCGGCATCAGCCTCCAGCTGATCGGTTCGTCCTCATCGGACTCCAATCACCGCGCCCTGCCCCGCATTGCATCTCTTATGCCTCGTGGATCTGAACGCCTGATGGCGCTCGAAGATACCGTGCGTGCGGAAATTGTTTCGCTGTGGGACGCGCCTTCGTCCCTGACCCCGCTGAAGCAGAACATCGTGCTGCGTCGCGGTGACACCTTGAGCGACGTGCTCGAACGCGCCGGCCTGCCGTCGAACGTGGTCAATAACGTCGTTCAAGCCGTGCACAGCATCTACAACCCGAAGAAGCTTCACGCCGGCCAGGAAGTCGAGATCGCCTATGACGCGATCCGCACGGTCGACGACGTCGCGCCGGCGCACTTGGCGTTTGAAGCCGCGCCCGGACACATGGTTACCGTTCAGCGTCAGGCCGACGGCAACTACGAAGCCAAGGAAATCATTGCCACCACGCGTAACGAGGCCGCGCACGCCGACGGCGTGATTACCTCGAGCCTGTTCGAGGCGATGGAATCGCAACGTCTGCCGGCCGATGTTTTGGCGGGCTTCGTGAAGATGTTCTCCTACGACGTCGACTTCCAGCGCGACCTGCAGAAAGGCGATCGCTTCGAGGTCATGTACGACCGTGAAGTGACTTCGGACGGCAAGTCGATCCGCAACGGCACCATCCGCTACGCAAGCCTGGTGCTCAGCGGTAACCCGATCAATCTCTATGCATTCCAAACGCCCGAAGGCGTCGAGTACTACAACGAAAAGGGCGAAGGCGTTCGCAAGGCCCTCCTCCGTACGCCGGTGAACGGCCCGACGATCACCTCATCCTTCGGCATGCGCAAACACCCGATCCTCGGCTACTCGATCATGCACCGCGGCGTGGACTTCGGCGTTCCGTCCGGTACACCGATCATGGCCGCCGGCGATGGCGTCATCGAAAAGCGTGAACTGTCGTCGACCTACGGCAACTATGTCCGCATCCGTCACAGCTCCGGTTATGCCACCGCTTATGCGCACATGAGCCGCTTCGGCGCCGGAATCGCCGCCGGAAAGCGCGTGCGTCAGGGCGAAATCATCGGTTACGTCGGCATGACGGGCCGCGCCACCGGCCCGCATCTGCACTTCGAGATGCTGCGCGACGCCCAGCAGGTGAACCCGATCAACGTCAAATTCCCGGCGGCGATGAAGCTGGAAGGCGCCATGCTGACGCAGTTCCGCAACGCGCGCGACAAGTTGGTGCGTGAGTATGCCAGCCTGGGCGCGCCGCAAGTCGCACAAACGCCGGACGACGTGAAGACAGCCGGCGGCAACTAGTCGCCGATTGGCGATCCGCCGGCTTTACCTCACAGATTCACCTCACATCGCGTACTTCAACGTCATGTCGCTGACGGCGCCGCCCGCTTGGCTAGCGACATAGTCGCTGCAGGAATCCGGCGAAGGTATTTTCGATCTTCACGACCTACTGCGACACCGGCGCGATCTCCGCCTGCACCGCGATGGTGCCGCCAGAATCGATCCATGCAGGCCGATCAGCGTCGTAGATTCGGTGCTCCCAGAACCCGCGCAGGTCCTCAAGTTCGTCAACGCACCCGTGGGCGATGACCAAAGGATGTTCTGGAAATTGCCGTCAAAGGGACTGTCGACGTTCATCACGTACTTGGCCTGCTGCGGGATATTCAGATCTCGAATTCGAGTGCGACGGTGCACCCTTTGCCCAAGCGATACTCGGCCGTGCAGCCGAGACCGCGCGCCATGGCGTTGACGATGCGGGTCCCCAGACCCGTGCCCTTCGGGGTGCCGGCGCCGTCCCAACCGATGCCATCGTCTTCGACCTTGAGGCTGCACCGGCCATTTGGCAACCGTGCGAAGCTCACCCGCACCTCGCCGGCGCTGCCACCGGGGTAGGCGTACTTGAAAGCGTTGGTGACGAGTTCGGTGACCGTGACGCCGACGGAGATCGCTTTTTCCGTCGGGACATGAATTGGCTCGGCGTTGACGACCACCGTCGCCCCGTGGCCCGCGGCCTTCATCGTGGATTCCAATTCACGAAGAAGGCCAATGAGGTACTCCGCGATCTCGACGGATCTCACGTTCTCTGATGTGTAAAGACGTCGGTGCACGCCGGCGATGGCCGTGATGCGGCTCTGAATTTCAGTCAGCGCGTCCCTGAGCGCGGGATCGGTCGTGGTGCTGCTCTGCATACGCACGAGGGCGTTGACCAGCATCAGGCTGTTCGCCACGCGATGATTGACCTCATGCAGCAGCACCTCGGCCCGGTCGCGGGCTTCGCGCACCTCGCGTTCGGCCGTGGCGCGCTCGCGCTTCAATCGCGCGGTTTCGAGAGATTGATCGATAGCGGTGCCGAGAAGTTCCAGGAACTCGTCGTCGACCGTCTTGATAACGTAGTCGGCGGCCCCTTCCTTCAGGGCGGCGACCGCGACCGACGTCTCGCCCGAAGCCGTCACGTAAACGACCGGCGGCGCGGATTCGTGGCTGCGCAACGCCTTGAGAAAATCGAGACCCGTACCCGTCGGCAGGAAGTGATCCAGCGCGATCGCGGCAACTTCCCCACCTTTGGCCAGGCGCGCGAAACCTTCCTCCGCGCTGCCGGCCGTCTCAACCAGATAGCCGCGACGCCCCAGACCCCTTTGCACCAAACGGGCCAGTGCCGGGTCATCGTCGATGTATAGAACCGTCAGAACTTGTTGCGGCATAGAAGTGATGGCGTCAGGCGGTTAGTTTGTTTCTGGAACTTGCATCACCGCGAAGAACAGCCCGAGCTGCCGGATCGCATTGGCGAAGCCTTCGTAGTTCACCGGCTTGGTGATGTAGACGTTTGCACCAAGATCGTAACAGCGCTGAATCTCGCGCGTGTCATCGGTGGTGGTCAGCACGACGACGGGCGAACGCTTCGTGTGCTGGTTCTGCTTCAGCTTCTCGAGGATGTCGAGACCGGTCATGTCCGGCAGGTTTAGGTCGAGCAGCACCAGCAATTGCTTACCCTTGCTGTCGTTGCCGGAACCGTCCTTGCCCAGCAGAAATTCCAACGCGCTGGTGCCGTTGGTGAAGGGCATGATCTCATTGTTCACGCCGGCACGCCGGATGTTCTTTTCGATGAGACGGGCATGTCCCTCGTCGTCTTCGATCATCACGATGAGCACGGGCTTTGCGTCAGTATTCATTTCATTTCCCCTGAATGATTTTGCGCAAGTCACGCGCGACAATCAGCGTGAACGTGCTTCCCCGGTCGAGTTCGGAAACGAGCGTGATATTGCCGCCGAGATTGCGGGCCATGGCGCGAACGTGCGCGAGGCCGATCCCATCGCCGGGCTTGTCCTGCGCTCCGGAGCGCCGGAACAGATCGAACACGCGTTCGTGGTCTTGCGCGGCGATCCCGCGGCCGTTGTCCTCGACCTCGACAATGACTTTTTGGCCCGCACCTTCGCGCAGACGCAAATGGATACGTAAAGGCCGCAGATGCGCGCGGTACTTGACCGCATTGTCGAGTAAGTTCCCGAAAATCTGATCCAACGCCATGCGGTCACTCACCAATGAAGGCGCCTTGCCTTCGATGGTGATTTCGCCGCCGGCTTCGGTGACCTGATGACGTACGCTTTCCACGGCCGTCTCGAGCAGGCCGCGCAAATCGATGGGAACGGGCGTCATTGTTCGCCGCCCCTCGCGCGACAACTTGAGGATCGCGTTGATCAGGCCATCCATTTTCCGCGTGGACGATCTGATAAACTTGATCGCTTCCGGCAAGTCCGCGGTCGCCGCCACGCGGGCGTCCGCAAGCGCATTTTCACGTTGCACAGGATCCGTCTCGTCAACGTAGCTGCGGACGGCGCTGACGCTTGTCTCAAGTTCGCTGGTGAACCCCATGATGTTGACCAGCGGCGCGCGCAGGTCATGCGTCACAATGTATGCGAAACGTTGGATTTCCTCGTTGGCGCGCGCGAGATCCATGGTGCGTTCCTGGATACGCTCCTCCAGGTTCGCGTTCATCTGCTGCACTTCTTGCTCAGCCAACTGGAGTTCGCGCGTATAGCGCAAAGTGACCATCGTATAGCCGCCGAGGCTAAGCACGATCAGCACCGCGCCGGCGATCGTGACATTGCGCAAGGCATTCATGGCGGTGCGCTGCCGCGCCGCGCCATCGCCGATGCGCTTCTCGGAAATGTTCACGATCTGGTCGAAAATACCGCGCGCTTTATCCATGACTTCGCGGCCGCGATCGGCATTTACGATTTCCTGTGCAGCATCGCGTTTTCCCGCCCGCGAGAGATCGATCGTCTCTTGCAGTTCCTTGAACTTCTCATCTGCGAGCTGATCGATCTGGCTCGTCAGCGCGGCGATTTGCGGATCGACAGCGGTAGCCTCGCGCATAGCGGCCCGCGCCACCGGCGATGCCGCGATCGCGTCATTGTAGGGCTTGAGATAGTTCTGACTCCCGGTCAGCAAAAATCCGCGTTGTCCCGTTTCCGCATCCTGAAGGGTTCCGCGCACGGTGATCGTTGTCGCGCGTATCCGGCGTGCGGTGTTGACCGCGTCAGTAAAGTTCACGCTCTCATCGACCAGCCACAGCGCAGTGCCGACAATTCCCAGAAGGCACATCGCCCCAAAAACGATGGCCGCGATGGTCAGGCGTATAAAACTGCGCTTAGCGATCGGCATTCGGACTCGATGAAAAATGTGTGCTCATGTCCTAGAAGGGCGACAGCACAAATGCGGAATTTCCACCTCTCCGGGTGGGCGTGGATTTTTTTATATCAAATCATGCGATTGGCGGGCTTGGGGAAAGGCAGCCCAGCCGCGAAAAAATAGTTTCCCCGAGCGGGAACATTTCCGCTCGGGGGTTCGTTTAATCGAATTTTGCTAAGCGTAGGAGCCTTCGTCGAAGTACCACGCGTGAGATTTATTCGGCTTCTTTGGCCGTCCGACCATCGATGATGAGCCCATCCCCGCCAGCCGAAATCGGTACGGTCGAGCCGTCGCCAACTCGGCCCTCAAGCACCGCTAGAGCCAAAGGGTTTTCTATTGCCCGCTGGATCACCCGCTTCAGCGGGCGGGCGCCATACACGGGGTCGTACCCGTGGTCACCCAGCCAGGTGCGGGCCTTGTCGTCCAAGGTCAGCGAGATGCCCCGCTCGGCCAAGCGCTTCTGGACCCGCCCGATCTGAATATCGACGATCGTCGTCATCTGCGCCTTGAACAGCCGGTGGAAGAGCAGGATTTCGTCCAGTCGATTGAGGAACTCAGGCCGGAACGCCCCGCGCACGATGTTCATCACTTGCTCGCGCACGGCAGAGGAGTCCTCTCCCTCGCCCTGATTGGCTAGCACGTCGCCGCCGAGGTTCGACGTCAGCACGATCAAGGTGTTTCGGAAATCGACCGTGCGGCCCTGGCCGTCGGTCAAGCGACCGTCGTCCAGCACTTGCAGCAGCACATTGAACACATCCGGATGCGCCTTTTCGACTTCGTCGAACAGGATCACCTGATATGGGCGCCGGCGCACGGCTTCGGTCAATGCGCCGCCCTCGTCATAGCCGACATATCCCGGAGGCGCGCCGATCAGGCGCGAAACCGAATGCTTCTCCATGTATTCCGACATGTCCATGCGGACCATGGCAGTCTCATCGTCGAACAGAAATGAGGCCAGCGCCTTGGTCAGCTCGGTCTTGCCCACGCCCGTCGGACCCAGGAACAGGAAGGAACCGATAGGACGGTTCGGATCGCCAAGGCCTGCACGCGAACGCCGCACGGCATTCGCCACGGCTTCAATCGCTTCCTTCTGACCGACAACGCGTTTGCCAAGCTGCTCTTCCATGCGCAGCAGCTTGTCGCGTTCGCCTTCGAGCATCTTGTCGACCGGGATGCCGGTCCACTTCGACACCACCTGGGCGATATTTTCCGGCGTCACTTCCTCGGCCACCATGCCCGAGCCGCGTTGCTCGGCCTCCTTCAGCCGGCGCTCCATCTCAGGAATGACCTGATGCTGCAGCTGACCGGCGCGCTCGTACTGGCTACGCCGGAGCGCCTGTTCGAGTTCGACGCGTGTGCGGTCGAGTTCTTCCTTCAGCTTTGTCGCATCGGCAAGCTTGCCCTTCTCCGCTTGCCACTCTTCCGTCAGATCGGCGGATTCCTTCTCAAGTTCGTCCAATTCGTCCTGAAGCTTGACCAGACGGTCGCGCGAGGCATCGTCCTTTTCCTTCTTCAGGGCTTCGCGCTCGATCTTAAGCTGGACGACACGACGGTCGAGCTCATCAAGCTCTTCCGGCTTGGAATCGACCTGCATCCGTAACCGGCTCGCGGCTTCGTCCATCAGGTCGATGGCCTTGTCCGGCAGGAACCGGTCGGTGATATAGCGGTTGGACAGCGTCGCCGCCGCGACAAGGGCGCTGTCGGCGATCCGCACGCCGTGGTGCAGCTCGTACTTGTCCTTGATGCCGCGCAGGATGGAGATGGTGTCCTCCACCGTCGGCTCGCTGACGAAAACCGGTTGGAAGCGACGGGCCAGCGCCGCGTCTTTCTCCACATGCTTGCGGTATTCCTCCAGCGTGGTGGCGCCCACGCAATGAAGTTCGCCGCGTGCCAAGGCGGGCTTCAGCAAATTAGAGGCATCCATCGCGCCATCGGCTTTACCCGCACCGACCAGCGTGTGCATCTCGTCGATAAACATGATGATCTGGCCGGCCGCGCTGGTGACCTCGTTCAGCACCGCCTTGAGGCGTTCCTCGAACTCGCCGCGGAATTTCGCGCCCGCGATCAATGAGCCCAGATCGAGCGCAAGCAGGCGCTTGGTCTTCAAGCTTTCGGGCACGTCGCCATTGACGATACGCAGTGCCAGGCCCTCGATGATGGCGGTCTTGCCAACGCCGGGCTCGCCGATCAGGACGGGATTGTTCTTCGTACGGCGCGACAGCACCTGGATCGTGCGGCGAATTTCCTCATCGCGCCCGATGACGGGATCGAGCTTGCCCGCCCGTGCCGCTTCGGTGAGATCGCGCGCATATTTCTTCAGCGCTTCGTACTGGTCTTCGGCGGACGCGCTTTCGGCCTTACGGCCTTTGCGCATTTCCTTGATCGCGGCATTCAGCGATACCGCCGTGACGCCCGCGTCTTTCAGGATGCGCGACGACGTCCCCTTGCCGATCGCGAGCGCGAGCAGCAGGTATTCGGCTGTGACGTAAGAATCGCCTGCCTTCTCCGCCGCCTGCTGCCCTTGATCGAGCAGACGCGACAGATCTTGCGCGAAATACATCTGGGTATTGCCGCCCTCGACCTTGGGCAACTTGGCGAGTTCCGCCTCGACGTCGCGCCGCGCGCGGTCGGGATCGGCACCGCTGCTGCGCATCAGCTGCGCGGCCATGCCTTCCTTGTCGTCCAGCAGTGCCTTGAGCAGATGTTCGGCCGTGATCTGCTGGTTGTTCTCGCGCAGCGCAATCGTTTGGGCGGCCTGAAGGAAGCCCTTGGCGCGGTCGGTGAATTTCTCGACGTTCATCGGTTCATCCTCGATATCTGACCGGGTCCCACGGCGCCCCTACAATAGGCAACGCCAAGACCCCTCGTGAGGCTCACCAGATATTGGGGAGCGTCTCTGTCCGCTTCAAGACGAACACCCTTAAAAAGTGAAGCCCGCGGGCCAAATTGACCTGCGGGCTTCCATTTTTGATCGCGCGGCGGGGCTATTCCCCGGCGGTCTGAGTCTGCGGACGTGGGCCTGTGCCAGGACCGCGACCGCGACGGCGGCGGGGACGGTTTTCGCCACCACCCTGTTCGTCGGCTGCACCCTCGCTGGGGCGTTCTTCAAAGCCGCCGCCCAAAACCTGGGGCGGCAGACCGATGTCCTCGCTCGCGCCGCGGCTAGGTTCCGGTGCGTAAGCTTGCTGCACGGGCGCCTGCGCCGGTTGAGCTTCGGGCTGCTGGTCCTGGGGTTGGTTTTGATTTGGGTTTTGGCTTGGGTTTTGGTTTTGGTTTTGATCGCCTTGATAGCCGCCATTGCCCTGGCTCTGGCGTGGCTGGTCATACTGAGGGCGCTGTTCGTAAGACGGCCGTTGGTCGTAGCCACCCTGCGAGTCATCGCCCTGATAGCCCTGACTGTCGCCCTGATAGGGACGCTGGCCACCCTGGTTCTGGTGGCGTTGGCCGTTGTTGTTCTGGTTCTGATTCTGCTGCTGCTGCGCCTCGAAGCGCGCGTTCAGCACCCGGTAATAGTGGTCGGCATGCTGGAAATAGTTTTCCGCCGCGACCCGGTCGCCCATCGCGCTGGCGTCGCGCGCCATCGCCAGGAACTTTTCCATCAGCTGCTGCGCATTGCCGCGCGGACGCATGCCGCCATCAAAATTCGGATTGCGAGGACCACCCCCGCCTCCGCCGCCGGGCGGACGAGGTTTGCCGCCATTATTGCGGCCGCGTTGACGGTTTTTCATGAAGCCTGTCATCTTGAGGGTGCTTACGAACCTTTCGAGCGTACGTCCCTGAATCGCTAGTCGCCCTCAGCAGATGACGTGGCAGGGCACCACGACAGTACTGTGCTTGTTAGGGAGTGGTTCGATCAGCGGTTCCAAACCGCCTGTTGCGAAACCCGGCGCCGCTCTTGCTTACGCCATCGGGTCTTTCGCGCGACCAGGGCTATGCTAGGCAGAACTCCGCCAATTTCCAACAGCTTTTTTCTGATATTTTCGGCATTTAGGCTAGCCGATCACACCCTGACAGACGCCGCGACCACCCGCGTTACGCCGCCCAGGTCCTCATAGAAGGCAGCATGGGGCAATTCGTGCGCGGCCAGGATTTCGGCGACATCCTGGGCCTGCCCCTGTCCGACCTCCAGCAAGACAGTGCCGCCCGCCTCCAGCCGCGCCGGAAATTGCGGCGCCAGCGCCCGGTAGGCGTCCAGGCCATCCTTGCCACCGCGGAGAGCCGCCGGCGGCTCGAAGTCGCATACCTCCGGCTCAAGAGACGGGATATCCCCATCGGGGATATAGGGCGGATTGGAGACGATCACGTCGAAGCGGCCGATAAGCCCCTCGCACCAATCGCCCTGCACAAAAGTGGCGCGTTGCGCCAGACCGAGACGGTTCGCGTTCCCCCGCGCCACCTCGACCGCATCCGCGGCGAGGTCGATTCCGACTCCGCGCGCCTCCGGCCATGCGGACAGGATGGCGAGCAGGATGCAGCCGCTGCCGGTTCCGAGATCGAGAATCTGCGCCGCCTTGCCCGGCACACGCAAACGCAGCGCCGCCTCCACAATGGTCTCGGTGTCCGGCCGGGGATCGAGGGTCGCGGGGCCGATCTGGAAATCGAGACCGTAGAATTCGCGAAAGCCGCGGATACGCGATACCGGTTCGCGTCGCAGACGCCGGGCCACGACGGCATCGAGCGCCGCGGCCTGCGCCGTGGGAAACGGATCGCCCGCGCGCGAGAACAAACCCTCCGGCGGCAGATCAAGGACATGCGCCGTCAGCACACGCGCATCGAGACGGGGGTTATCGATTCCGGCGGCGGCAAAACGCAGCGTCAGGTCGGACACCGTTTCGCCGATGGTGGGCATGGTCAGGAGAGCGACGCCAGTCGTTCCGCCTGATCTTCCGCGCTCAGGGCGTCGACAAACTCATCCAACCCCCCGCCTTCCATGACCTCATCGATCTTGTAGAGCGTGAGGTTGATACGATGGTCGGTGACTCGCCCTTGCGGGAAGTTATAGGTGCGGATGCGCTCCGAGCGATCGCCCGAGCCCACCTGGCTCTTGCGATCCGCCGAACGCTTGGCGTCGAGCGCCTGACGCTGCACGTCGTAAAGGCGCGCCTTGAGGATGCTCATCGCGCGCTCGCGGTTCTTGTGCTGCGACTTGTTCTCTTGGCACTTCACGAAGAATCCCGAGGGAATGTGCGTGATGCGGATCGCGCTTTCGGTCTTGTTGACGTGCTGGCCGCCCGAACCCTGCGAGCGCATCGTCTCGATGCGCAGATCATCGGGATGAAGCTCGATGTCGACGTCCTCGGCTTCGGGCATCACCGCAACCGTCGCCGCCGAGGTATGGATGCGGCCGCTGGCTTCCGTCGCCGGCACGCGCTGCACACGATGCACACCGGATTCGAATTTCAGCTTCGAGAAGACATTGCGACCGCTGATCTCCGCGATCGCTTCCTTGAGCCCGCCGATCCCGGTTTCGCTCAGGTCGACAATTTCAAACTTCCAGCCCTTGCGGCTGGCATAACGTTCGTACATGCGGAACAGCTCAGCCGCGAACAAGGCGGCTTCCTCGCCGCCCGTACCGGCGCGAACTTCGAGGATCGCGTTCTTGGCGTCGGCTTCGTCCTTCGGCAGCAGCGCGATCTGAACCGCGCTCTCCTGCTCCTTCACCTCGGCCTTGAGGCGGTGCATCTCCTCTTCCGCCATGGCGCGCAGATCGGGATCGCTGTCGTTGACCATCGCTTCAGCATCCGTCAACTCCTGACGCAGCTGCCGCAGACGGTTGACCTGTTCGACGATCGGGCCGAGGTCCGAGAACTCCTTGCTGAGCGCCGCGAACTTCCCTCCACCGGTGGACGTCGCCATCAGCGCCTGGAGTTCGTCGTACCGTGCGAGGACTTTGCTGAGATTTTCTTCGATAGCCATGGCGCTTACTTAGGCGAAGGGTTTGAGCTGCGCCATCAATTCGGTGCGTGGCACCGAAGACTGTTCGCCGCTGTCGAGATTGCGCAAGGTTACGACGCCGTTCTTCACTTCGTCCTCACCCAGGATTAGCGCCGCGATGGCACTGACTTTATTGGCGCGCTTCATACGCTTGCCCATGTTGCCGCCGTAGCCGAGATCGACCGAAAATCCCGCCCGGCGCAGTTCCGCCGTCAGCAGTTCCGCCGGACGCTCTTCAGCCGCGCCGACGGGAATGACCGCGAGCGGACGCTTCGCCGGCGCCAGGTCCGACAGCAACATCGACAACCGTTCGATGCCCGCCGCCCAGCCGATGCCCGGTGTCTGTGGGCCGCCCATATCCTTGATCAGACCGTCATAACGCCCCCCGGCCAGGACGGTGCCCTGCGCGCCGAGCGCATCGGTCGTGAATTCAAAAGCCGTGTGGCTGTAATAGTCGAGCCCGCGTACCAGCGACGGATTGAGCGTGAAGGCGATGTCCAGCGCCGTCAGGCCGTCCTGCACTTCGCGGAAGAACGTGGTCGAGGCCTCGTTGAGGTATTGCGTGAAGCGCGGCGCATCCTTGATCGCCGCCTGATCGCCGGGATCCTTGGAATCCAACACGCGCAGCGGATTACGTTCCAAGCGGGCGCGGCTTTCTTCCGACAGCTGATCGCGGCGCTCGCTCAGGTACTTCACCAGCACATCGCGATAGGCCAGCCGCGATTCCACATCACCCAACGAGTTGAGCTGCAGGGTGATCGTGCCCGCGACCTTGAGTTCTTTCAGAATGTGCGCGGCAAGTGCGATCACTTCGACGTCGGCCTGCGGCCCCGCCACGCCGATGAGCTCAGCGCCGATCTGATGGAACTGGCGCTGGCGTCCCTTCTGCGGCCGCTCGTGGCGGAACATCGGACCGCGATAGAAGAACTTGAGCGGCGTCTGCTGGGCGAGACCGCCCGTGATGAACGCGCGCGCGACACCCGCCGTGCCTTCCGGCCGCAAGGTAATGCTTTCACCGCCCTTGGTGGTGAAAGTGTACATCTCCTTGGTGACGATATCCGAGGTGTCGCCCAGGGTGCGGGTGAAGACTTCCGTGAACTCGAATACCGGCGTGGCGATCTCGCCGTAGCCATAGCGGCCGGCGATCTCTAGCGCGACCGCTTCGATATGCCGATGACGGCGCATGTCATCGAACATCAGATCATGGGTGCCGCGGACGGGCTGAAGAGACGACAAGGTGAATATCCAAATGAGGGAGCTGAAACGACGCGGATGAGGTGGGCCGAAGGCCCGCTACTCGGCCGCGGCGGCGTTTGCGGCCTTCTTGGCCTCGGCCTTCGCCGCTTCCATTTCCGCCGCTTTCGCTTCGACCAGCTTGACGATGTGCTCGATCTTCTCTTCGTCGCGGATGTTGTGATGCGCGACGCCGCTCAAATACATCTTATGGCTGCCGCCGCCGCCGCCGGTCAGGCCGATGTCGGTTTCGCGGGCTTCGCCGGGACCGTTCACGACACAGCCGATGATCGACAGCGAGACCGGCGTCGGGATGTGAGCCAGGCGCTCTTCCAGAATTTGCACGGTCTCGATCACGTTGAAGCCCTGACGCGCACAAGACGGGCACGACACGATACGCACGCCGCGATGACGCAGGTCGAGCGACTTCAGCATATCGAAGCCGACCTTCACTTCCTCGACGGGGTCCGCCGACAGCGAAACACGGATGGTGTCGCCGATACCGGCCCACAGCAGCGAGCCCATACCGATCGAGGACTTCACCGTGCCGGAGCGCAAGCCGCCCGCTTCGGTGATGCCGAGGTGCAGCGGATAATCGCAGGCCGACGCGAGTTCGTTATAGGCGGCGACCGCCAGGAACACGTCGGAGGCCTTCACGCTGATCTTGAATTCGCGGAAGTCGTTGTCTTCGAGAATCTTGGCATGCTCGAGCGCGCTTTCGACCATCGCCGCCGGGTTCGGCTCGCCGTACTTCTCGAGCAGATGGCGCTCAAGGCTTCCGGCGTTGACGCCGATACGCATCGAGCAGCCGTGATCCTTCGCGGCCTTCACGACATCCTTCACGCGCTGAGCGTCGCCGATGTTGCCGGGATTGATGCGCAGGCACGCAGCCCCCGCCTCGGCCGCCTCGATCGCGCGCTTATAGTGGAAGTGAATATCGGCCACGATCGGAACGCTGACCTGCTTCACGATCTGCTTCAGGCCGGCGGTGGATTCCTCATCCGGGCACGACACGCGCACGATGTCCGCACCAGCACGCGCCGCCGCCTCGACCTGATTGACCGTCGCCGCCACATCGTGGGTCAGCGTGTTGGTCATCGTCTGGACGCTGATCGGCGCCCCGCCGCCCACAAGCACATTGCCCACGCGGATCTGGCGCGATTTACGACGGTCGATATCCCGGTAGGGGCGCAGGCTCATGGCAAGATCTCGGTCAGGGGCACGTACGAGCCCGGCTTATAGCGCATGGGATGGGTCCCGACAAACCGTTGGCCGTACAGACTAATTCTACGGCCCGCCTGTTAAATCAGGAAAATAACAGGCTGATTATGCTCCCATCGCCCTCCGAAGGTTAAGCCCGGGCGCGTCCCTCTGGCTATTTAATCGTCTAAACCATTGCGCGGGATATGGATTTGACCTCCCCCTCTCCGCGGGAAGAGGGGAAGGCCGAAACGGTTACTGGTTGATTTCCGGCTCAACCAGCTACTTCAGGTTCTGGAGAGATTCCTGCCAGCCGAGGTAGCACATCTCCGTGGGGATCGCGTCCGGGATGCCTTCCTGGGTGATGCTTATATCCGTGCCGCAAAGGACCGCCTTCAGGATCACAGTGACGGCCATTTCGCCCGGCAGGTTCGGATCGTCGAACTTGTCCGTGTAGCGAATACGTTCGTTCGGGACGAGTTCGAGATAGGTGCCGCCGAATGAGTGGCTTTGGCCGTTGGTGAAATTGCGGAACGACATCTTGAAGGTGCCGCCGACCTTCGGCTCGAAGTGATGGACGGTGCAGGCGAAGCCGTTGGGCGGAAGCCACTTGGCCATCGCATCGGCCTCGAGGAAGGCGCGATAGACCTTCTCCGGCTTGGTCGCGAGAACGCGGTGCAGTTTTACGGTACCGGGCATTGTCTTTTCCTCTCGATTGTTTCGAACATATCTTCGCCCAAACCCACCGTCCCTCAGGGGGATAGGGCCGGGCTCCGCCAGCGCCTCGACCGTGGGTGGCCACGGTCTCGGCAGGCTACGCCGCGGACCCCATGGCCCAGCGGACGCCGAACGGATCGACGACTTGGCCATAGCGGTCGCCCCAGAACTGGCGTTCCAACGGCATGGCAACGGTGCAACCCGCATCGACGGCGCGCTTCCACACCGCATCGACATCGTCGACTTGGAGATGAAGCACGTAGCCCTGATGGTCCTTCAGCGGATGGCCGTATTCCGGAAAGCAATCGTTGAAGATGAAGCTGCCACCGTTGATGCGCATATGGCAATGAATCAGCCGCTTGCCGTCGTCGGCGGGAATCTTATTCAAAACTTCGCCTGCGAAGGCCTTTGCATAAAATACCGCCGCTGCATTCGCGTCGCTGACGCTGAGGCAGGGAATGACGCCGGCGCTGACCGGCGGCGGGGCGGTGTTCGGTTGTGCATTCATGGGGGCTCCTGCGTTAAGTGTTGCCACCTTAGGACGACTCAGGCGCCCCAGTTCCGACATCGGCCTATTTTTTTCAACCTGTAACACTCTCGGCCTGAAGCCGGTCGAGATGCTGCCGGATATGGGCCGCTTCGGCGGCAGAGCCGGCCAGGGAAATGGCCTTATCGAAAGCCGCGCGGGCTTCGGCACGACGGCCGAGATTCATCAGGAAATGTCCGCGTACACCGAAATAGTGGAAGTATCCCGAGAGCTTCGGCGCCAAGGGCTCGATCATCGCCAAGGCCGCTTCCGGGCCTCTGACCTTCGATACGGCGACCGCGCGATTGAGCGTGACCACTGGAGACGGCTGCATCTTCTCAAGCGTTGCGTAGAGCAGATCGATCTGTGCCCAGTCCGTGTCTTCAGGTTTGGCCGCGGGCGCATGCAACGCGGCGATGGCCGCCTGCACCTGATACGGACCCGGCTTGCGATGCCGCATCACCTTGTCGATCAGCGCGAGTCCTTCCGCGATCAAGCGGGAATCCCACTGCCTACGGTCCTGATCGTCCAGCAGCACGATTTCGCCATGAGCGTCGAAACGCGTTGTCGAACGCGCATGCTGCAACAACATCAGCGCCGCCAGCCCCATGATCTCCGGCTCGGCGGGGAACAGGCGCAACAACAACCGGCACAGGCGGATCGCCTCGTCGCACAGCGGCGCACGGGCTGCCACTGTCTCGCCGGTGGCGGAATAGCCCTCGTTGAAAACGAGGTAGATCATCGCCGCGACGGCACCCAAGCGCTCGATCCGTTCGAAGGCGCCTGGCGTCTCGAACGGCACGTCGGCCTTGCCGATGCGCGTCTTGGCGCGGGTGATGCGCTGTTCCATGGCGCTTTCGTCGACCAGGAAGGCGCGCGCGATCTGCGCCACCGACAAGCCGCATACAATGCGCAGTGCAAGTGCGATCTGTTGTGTCGCGGGCAATTCCGGATGGCAGCAGATGAACAGCAGGCGCAGCACGTCGTCGGCGTAATCCTTGCTGTCAAGACGTTCGACCACATCGCTCTCGCGATCGCCGAGGTCCGACACGATCTCATCATCGGGTAGTGCTTGCAGCTTGCTTTGGCGGCGCGCGTGATCGATGCCGATATTGCGGCCGACAAAGATCAGCCACGAGGCCGGATCGCGAGGAGGCCCGTTTTTTCGGCCAGGTGCCCAGCGCCCGCAGGCAGGCTTCTTGATAAGCTTCCTCGGCCTTATCGAGGTCGCGGAACCAACGCAGCAGCGCAGCAACGGCTTGCGGCCTTGCCGAGACGACCGCCGCGTCGATCCACGCGAGTTCGCTCATGCGCCGGCGGTTCCGGGACGGAAGACGGCCAGCGGACGCAGTTCAAATGCGCCCGCGCTGCCGCTTGCTTTCGCGAGCTCCTTGGAGATCTCGACCGCCTCATCGAGGTTCTCGACATCGACGATATAGAAGCCGAGCAACTGCTCCTTCGTCTCGGCGAACGGTCCGTCCATCACCACCGGCTCGCCACTCTTGCGGATTGTGGTCGCGGCTGTCGTCGGCAGCAATCGCGCCACGGGACCGAGCTTGCCCTGGGCCTTCAACTTCTGCTGAACCGCACCGAGGCGAGCCATAACAGCCTCTTCTTCCGCCTTTGACCAAGACCACACGACGTCTTCGGAATCGTAGCAAAGGATGGCGTAAAGCATGCGTGTAGCCCTCTTCGGTCCTAGGACGTGCGAGCATGCCCGAGGCCGACAGCGCCGATAAAATTATTTTTGATGTCGACCGCGCACCCCTCCGGGGGAATCGCTTGCTGAAATTAGGTCCACGGGACCGATTTCAAGGCGCTCGCGATTACTCAGTCGGCTTGAAGTGGTCGACTTCCAGCGGGATCCCGCTGGCGACCGTGTTGGAATCGCCCAAAGGCGCCATGACGTCGCCGTTGACCAGCACGTCGAGACTGCCGGCATTCGCCGTCATCAGCGTCAGGCCATGCGGCTCGGGCACCCGATAGGTATCGCCCTTTTTCAGCAGCTTGGTCAGCAAGATGCTTTCGCCTTTGCGCACTTGAATCCAGGAGTCCACCTTGGCACGCAGTTCGAGCACATCGGGCGGTTCGGTGCTTTCCGGCGGCGGCGAAAGCGTGGCGGTCTGTTCCGGCGGCTGCGTATCAGCGGCGGTGTCGGTCGGTACGGTCGGGCCTGTCGGCGGCGGTGTGTTCTCGGCGGCAGCTTCTTCCGCCGTCGCTTCCGTCGGTGCCTGCCCCGATTCCGCGACCGGCTGTTCTTTCGGCGCGGTCAGCCGTGTCGGCACTTCCTGTACGAGAGCGAGGGTACGTGTCGGCCGCGTGATTGCGTACCACGATCCATAAACCGCCATGCCGAGCAACACGGCACCAAGCAGCGATAGTCCGGACGGAATACCGCTGTCCGGGGTCGGGATCGGGAAATCGAGGGCGGCCTTGCGACGCAGGCCGGTGGTCTCTTCCTTGAAACGCCGCACGACCTCGTCGCCATCGAGACCAAGATGGTCGGCATAGGCGCGCACGAAGCCGAGCGCATAAGCCTGGCCGGGCAAGTCCTCATAACGACCGTCTTCGATCGCCACGAGATACGTGTAGCGAATGTGGAGAACCTGCGCGATGTACTGAAGGTCTTTGCCGAGCCGCATGCGCGTGGCGCACAACAGACGCCCGACGCCGGTATCCTTGAACTCGCCACGCACCTGCGTCTGACCGCGACTGAAGGCGCGCTGAAACAACGCCAAGGCCTTATCGGTCCGTGGCCGGGTCGGATCAGCGCCTTGCTCTGGCGGCGTTTGATCTGGGCTTGTGCCCGCCATTTCCTCGTTACCCCGCGCCGACCGGCTTCGCGAAACGCGCCCCTAACCCGTTCGCCGGCCTTGGAAAAAGGTTCGAGAACTTATATCGGCAGGGCTCTAAAGGAAAGCCGGCAAACCGCCACGCGTTTCAAGCGTTTATTGGCGCCCACTCATGAACGTATGGTGGAAGATTACTGCAACACGATGTTGTGGTCGCGGGCGAAAGCACGCAAATCCTGGCGCACGCTCAAACGCTCCGTGTTCAGCAGCCCTCCGACGTACCGCGCCGCTTCATCTGCATTCAGACTGCGAATCATTGCGCGGACGGGTCCGATCCCCGAGGCGGACATCGACAGATTGCGGAAGCCCAGCGCGATCAAGGCCATAGCCTCCAACGGCCGCCCGGCCATCTCACCGCAGATCGACAGTTCCGTGCCCGCCGCGGCGCAGTGCGTCGCGATATAGCTCAGCATCCGCAAGAACGCGGGCGACAGCGTGTCATAGCGATTGGCAACCCGCGTGTTGCCGCGATCGGCGGCGAAGACGAACTGCATCAAATCGTTCGAGCCGACCGAAATAAAGTCCGCACGCCGCGCAATCGCGTCGAGTTGCCAAAGGAGCGACGGCACCTCGAGCATCGTTCCGACCTTGATCTCTTTCGGCGCATCGCCGCCGTCATCGCCGTGGCGCGCGAGTTCGCGGTCGAGAATGAACCGCGCCTCGTCGAATTCGGCGACGGTAGCGATCATCGGGAACATCACGCGCAGTGTGCCTCCGGCCGTCGCGGCGATCAGCGCCCGCAACTGCTGGCGCAGCAACGATGGCCGGTCGAGCGTCAAGCGGATCGACCGCCAGCCCATCGCCGGATTGTCCTCCGCCGTCGCCATTGTCGACGCGGCAATCTTGTCGCCACCGACATCCAGGGTGCGGAACGTTACGGGCTTGCCGCCGGAGGCTTCGACGACTTGCCGATACAACGCACGCTGGGTGCGCACGTCCGGCAACTTTGTCATGGATAGGAACGGCATTTCGGTGCGGTACAGACCGATGCCCGTGGCGTTCGTTTCCGACAGCGCCTGCAGATCGATCAGGAATCCGGCGTTGAGGTTCAGCGTGATGGCTTCACCATCGGCGGTGACCGAGGGCAGATGCTTGACCGCGGCATAACTCTCGCGCTGCCGCGCCCGGGCCTCCATCGCCGCCGTCGCGGCTTCCACGAATTCTTCGGACGGGCGTAGGATGATTTGCCCGGCGTTGCCATCGAGCACGATTTGATCGAACGCATCGATGCGCTGCAACGCGCCCTCGACTTGCGCGACGACGGGAATATCGAGCGCCTTCGCGACCACGATCGCGTGCATGGTCGGCGAGCCCTCTTCCATCACCAGACCGCGCAATTTCTTGCGGTCATAATCGAGAAGCTCGGTCGGGCCGATGGAACGGCACACAAGGATCGCATTATCCGGCAGTTCGGAGCGCATGCCACCGCCGGACAGGATGTTCAGCAGGCGATTGGCAAGATCGTCCAAGTCCTGAAGGCGCTCGCGCAGGATCGGATCGGTCATCTGCTGCATGCGCGCGCGCGTGTCGTCGTGCGCGCGCTGGACGGCGGCTTCCGCCGTCAAGCCCGAGCCTATGGCTTCGGAGATACGGCTGATCCAACCGCGATCGTCGGCGAACATGCGATAGACCTCGAGGATATCGCCGTACAGCGAGGCATCCGCATGGGCATCGTGGATCATCGCGTCGACTTCGCGCCGCAGCGCGTCGAGCGCGTTTTGCAGCCGGCGCTCTTCGATGATCGGGTCATCGCTGATGAGACGGCCGATGCGCACGTGCGGCTTGTGCATCACCGCCACGCCGATGCCCATGCCGGGATGCAGCGACGCACCGGTCAGGCGCATCGCGAGCAGCGCGTTACCTTCGGCCTGGAAGAGTTCCTCGCGCTTGACGACCTGGCTGGCGGTGATCAGCTCGGCGATCACCATCGCCACGGTCTCGAGCATCTCCACTTCCCAGTCGTTGAATGGCCGCTGATCGCGCGTCTGCACGACCAGAACGCCGATGACGCGACCGGCTTGCAGCATCGGCACGCCCATCAAGGAGCGGAAAAAATCCTCGCCGGTTTCGGGGCGGTAGACGAATTGCGGATGCGACCACGCGTCCGCCAAGGCAATGGCGCGCGCGTGCGCGGCGATCTCACCGACAAGACCTTCGCCGACCCGCAGACGGGTCATGTGAACGGCCGTCTGCGACAGACCGAAGGTTGAGAACAGCTCGAGCACTTCGCCCGCGCGCATGACGTAGCACGAGCACACGTCCGCCTTCAGGCCGTGCGCGATGAGCGTAACGGTTTTGTCGAGACGCTCCTGCACCGTGCCGACGCCAGCCATGACGTCGCGCAAGTGAGACAGCATGCGTCGCAGATCGGCGGCGCTGAAGCTGGTCATCGTCTCCGCTCCTGCCCGGTCAGCAGATCAGTTTCTCGCAGTAAGTGCGGCTTCGGCCTGCTGAATAAGTTCCGCCATGATGGACGTCACGGGCTCTTCACGCGTGACCATGCCCACACTCTGACCGGCCATCAACGATCCGCGCTCCACGTCGCCATCGATAACCGCGCGGCGCAACGCGCCAGCCCAGAAGTGCTCGATCTCAAGCTGGGCTGCGGTCATGTCCAATTCGCCGCGCGTGAATTTCTCCACGACCCGGCGCTGCGTCTCCATGAATTCCTCGGTGCCGTCGTTCTGCAGCGCGCGCACCGGGATCACCGGGAAGCGCTTGTCGAACTGCACGCTCGGCATCGCGTCGCGCGCGTTGGCGCGGATGAAGGCCTTCTTGAAATTCGGATGCGCGATGCTTTCGGTCGCGCAGACAAAGCGCGTGCCCATCTGCACGCCGGCCGCGCCCATTTCGAGATAGGAGACGACGGCCTCGCCGCGACCGATACCGCCGGCAACGAACACCGGCACATCGCGCACGACAGGAAGGATCTCCTGCGCCAGCACAGAGGTCGATACAGGTCCGATATGACCGCCGGCTTCCGCGCCTTCGATGACGATGGCATCGGCGCCGTTCTTCACCATACGCTTCGCCAGGACAACGGCCGGTGCAAAGCAGATGACTTTGGCAAATGCCTTGGCCTGCTTGATGGCTTCCGTCGGCGGAATCCCGCCGGCCAGCACCACATGCGACACGTTGTTCGCAGCGCAGACCGCCACCAGTTCCAGCAACTGCGGGTGCATGGTGATGAGGTTCACGCCGAACGGCTTCTTTGTCAGCGTTTGAGTCGCTTTGATTTCGGCGTCGAGCAATTGCGGCGTCATGGAGCCGCAAGCCAGCACCCCAAAACCGCCGGCGTTGGAGATCGCCGCGACGAGATTGCGTTCGGACACCCAGGTCATCGCCCCCGCCATGATGGCGAGCGGGCAGCCGAAGAAATCCGTGCCGCGCTTCCACAGCGCAGCAAGGCGCGGCGACGGCACCGGCGATGCGGTCGGCTTATTCTCGGATGGGGCGACCGCGTTGTTCATCGAGTTTCCCGAAGCCCTAGGCCGCGTCCAGGCCGTAGGCGGTGTGCAAAGCCCGCAGCGCGAGCTCCGTATACTCTTCGCCGATCAGGACACTGACCTTGATTTCCGAGGTGGAGATCACGTGAATGTTGATGCCCTTGTCGGCCAGGGCCTTGAACATGGTCTGCGCGACACCTGCATGGCTGCGCATGCCGACACCGATCACCGAGACCTTCACGACGCTCTTGTCGGTGGCGATCTCCTTGCACTCGACTTTGACATCCTTGAGCACCTTCAGCGCGCGATCGAGTTCGGTGCGGCTGCAGGTGAAGGTGATGTCCGTCGTGCCGTCGTGCGAGGTGTTCTGCACGATCATGTCGACGTTGATGTTGGCTTCCGACAAAGGACCGAAGACACCGGCTGCGATGCCCGGTCGATCGCTGACACCCGTCAACGTCACCTTGGCTTCGTCGCGGCTATAGGCGATCCCGCTGACCAATTCCTTTTCCACGATCTCTTCCTCGTCACAAACCAGGGTTCCCGGGAGCGCGCTCGCCGGCGGCGCATTTTCATCCGTAAAGCTCGACAGCACCTGAACGCGCACGCGGTGCTTCATCGCCATTTCGACCGAACGGGTCTGCAGCACCTTGGCGCCGAGGGACGCTGACTCCAGCATTTCCTCGTAGGTGATCTTGTTGAGCTTACGGGCCGTTTTAACGATACGCGGGTCGGTGGTGTAGACACCGTCCACGTCGGTGTAGATGTCGCAGCGATCGGCTTTCACGGCGGCGGCCAGCGCGACGGCGGTGGTATCGGACCCGCCCCGGCCGAGCGTCGACACACGTCCGTCGGGGCCGAGGCCCTGGAAGCCGGCGACGACCGCGACATGGCCCTGCTTCATGCTGGCGATGATGGCGTCGCCCTTGATCTCGGCGATGCGCGCCTTGCCGTGGGCGTCGTCGGTGATGATCGGGATCTGCCAGCCCGCCCAGGAGCGCGCCGAAATCCCCATTTCTTGAAGGGCAATTGCCAACAGGCCCGACGTGACCTGTTCGCCCGTCGCGACGATGGCATCGTATTCGCGCGCATCGTGCAGCGGCGCCATCTCGTTACAGTAGGCAACCAGCTGGTTGGTCACGCCGGACATGGCCGACACAACCACCGCCACTTCATTGCCTTGGTCGATCTCTGCTTTGACCCGCTTCGCGACATTGCGAATACGCGCAATATCGCCAACCGAGGTACCGCCGAATTTCTGAACAATCCGCGCCATGGGCCGGTGACTTCGCCGCTGCCGTTAAGGGAGTGCCGCGACGATCCCGAGGGGTTCCGCGAACGGGCGTATAGATACTCAAACGCCCCTACGCTCACAAGCGCCGTCGCAAACCGAAATACTGTAAAATATCAGGGACATGGCGCTATACTGCCCGCATGAGCGCCGCAGCAGACACCATCTCGCCCGCCGAGATCGCCAAGTTCACCGAGATCGCCGACACCTGGTGGGACCCCACCGGCGCGTTCCGGCCGCTCCATAAGTTCAATCCGGAGCGTATCCGCTTCATCCGCGATCGGCTGGCCGCGCACTTTGGGCGCGACATCACCGAACCCCGTCCCTTCGCCGGACTGCGTCTGTTGGATGTGGGCTGCGGCGGCGGACTGATCTCTGAGCCGATGGCGCGTTTAGGTTTCGAGGTCACCGGCATCGACGCCGGCGCCGAGAACATCGGCGTCGCCCGCCTGCATGCCGAACGGATGGGCCTGGCCATCGACTACCAGGTCGCCGCGCCGGAATCCCTGCGCGCGGCCGGGCACGAGTACGACGCCGTGCTGGCGCTCGAGGTCGTGGAGCACGTCAGCGACGTCAGCGCGTTCCTTGGGGCGGTCGGTGGACTGGTCGCGCCGGGCGGGGCGGCAATCGCCGCGACATTGAACCGCACCGTCAAATCGCTGCTGCTCGCCAAGATCGGGGCCGAGTACGTGCTGCGCTGGGTGCCGCGCGGCACGCACGACTGGCGCAAGTTCGTGCGCCCGAGCGAACTCGCCGCGGGGCTGCGTCGTGGTGGGTTGGCGCTGTCAGAATTCAGCGGCGTCGCCTACGACGTCGCCCGCGACGACTGGAAACTCACGCCCCGCGATCTCGACGTGAACTATATGGCGATGGCGGTGAAGGCCTAATTCCGCCGTTTGGGCCAGGGGATCGCGGCGACTTTGATTCCCTCTTCGGTCAGCGCCTTGGCTTGTTCGGGCGTGGCATCGCCATAGATGGGACGATCCTGCGCTTCACCGTAGTGAATGCGCCGCGCTTCCTCCGGGAATTTCTCGCCGACGTGATCGAATGTCTTTTCGATAGTCTCGCGCAAATCGGCGAGCGCGGCGGTGGCCTTTTGCATCGCCTCGGCCATGTCCTGCAGGGGCTGCTGCAACGGACCCGGCTGCACTTGCGGCGGTGCCGCGTCGGTGTCGCGGGTCGAGATGCGCGGCGCCATCGGCGCTTTGCGGACTTGCGCGCTGCCGCAGACCGGGCACGGCGACTGGTGCGCCTTCAAGACCTTCTCGGCCGCGGCGCTGTTGCGGAACCACGATTCAAACGTGTGATCCTGATCGCAGACAAGGTCATACAAAATCATGCCAGCACCACTTTACCGGGCCGCTGATCTAGAACCTACACCGCTTTCTGGCAAGCTGGGGTCGAGAGGCTCGAACGATGCTTCCAGCGAAATAGCGGGCATCCGGGCCCGCGCGCGGATCACTTCCGCACGGTCGACCGACGCCATGATCACGCCCGGTTGCGTGCCGGCATCCGCAAGTATCTCACCCCAGGGGTTGACGATCAGGGCATGACCGAAGGTTTTGCGGTCGTTCGGATGCGTGCCGGTTTGCGCGGGCGCGAAGATATAACACCCGGTCTCGATGGCGCGCGCGCGCAGCAATACATGCCAGTGCGCCTGACCGGTGACCTGCGTGAATGCCGCCGGGACCGCGATGAAGTCCGCGCCCGCCTGGGCAAGATTGCGATAGAGATGCGGGAACCGCACGTCATAGCAAATCGTCAGACCCAGCTTGCCCCAGGGCAGATCGACCGCAGCCGCGCTGTCGCCGGCTTGGAACGTGTTGCTTTCGGCGTAACGCTCGCCGTTGCCGAGATCGACATCGAACATGTGGATCTTGTCGTAGCGCGCCGCGATGCCGCCATCCGGCGCGATCACGAACGTGCGGTTCGCCGCTTTACCGCTCGGCAACGTAATCGCCAGCGATCCGATATGCAGCCAAGCGCTCAATTCCTGCGCCAACGCGCGAAATGCTTTCAGTGCCGGATGTGCGGATTCAGTCTTCGCGCTGTCCAAAATTCTGGCGCGGCCCCAGGTCATCATCGCGACGTTCTCGGGCATCAGTACGAGCCCGGCGCCCTGGCGCACCGCATCGCGCGCCATATTAGAGGCGCTGGCGATATTCGCGTCCATGTCGTCGGTGCCGTTCATCTGCAAACAGGCAGCGGTGAAGGAACCGGACATGGATGATTATGCCTTCAGCAAAGGATCGAGGCCGCCGGAACGGTCGAGCGCGTAAAGATCGTCACAGCCGCCGATATGCTTCCCGTCGATGAAAATCTGCGGGACGGTGTGACGGCCGCTGGCGCGCTTCGTCATTTCATCGCGGCGCGCGTTGTCGCTCATGACATCGATCTCGTTGAACGAAACGCCCTTCTGATCCAGCAAGCGCTTGGCCCGCGAGCAGTAACCGCAGAACGGAGAGGTATAGATTTCGACTTGGGCCATTCTCACCACCGATTGGCTTCCGAATTGTGTGACCGCGCGGACGCCGTTGCAAGAACTTGAGATGCGGAAAAATTGGGACGCTATCGTCTCTTATATATAGGGAGAGGATGGCGGCAAAACGATGGCATGGCTCGCGCCCGCGTTTCCTGCGACGATAAGCGCATGAGCGACCGCATTACGCGTGTGATCCTGCTGACGGGGCCGAGCGAACAACCGCCCCTGGTGTCCATGCTGCAAAGGCATAATCCCGCCCTGGACATCCGGCCCGTGCAGGATCGCAAGGCCGTGGCGCAGGCCTGCGCGGAGGCGACGCCGACCACCCGGCTGCTCGCCGTTTGCACGTCCGTCATCGTACCCGGCGATGCCCTCGCCCGCCTCTCCGGGCCGGCCTACAATTTCCATCCCGGCCCACCGACCCGACCCGGGCGGTATCCGGCCGTGTTCGCGCTGTACGACGGTGACGACCGCTTCGGTTTTACGGTCCATGAGATGCGCGCGTCGGTCGATTCCGGCCCGATCGTCGCCGTCGAATGGTTCAAGACGCCCGACGGCGGCCTTGGCGAATTGGAAGGCCTGTCGATCCAACGTTTGGAATTGATGTTCGACCGCCTTCTGCCCCACCTCGCCCACGACGTCCGACCGCTCCCGCATCTGGACGTCGCCTGGAGTGGCCGCAAGACCACCTATGCGCAAGCTATGGCACTCTGCCGTGTCACGAATGACATGTCGCCCGAAGAGGTCGCACGCCGGCGTCGCGCCTGCGGGATGGTCATTGAGATGTCAGATCCGGGCTGGGTGGAGCCCGACTAACCCGCCGGTCCCGGCACGCGTGCCAGCACCAGCACGTCGATCCGGCGCGCACCCGCTGCCAACAATGCGCGCGCGCAAGCGTCGGCGGTCGCGCCCGTCGTCAGCACGTCGTCGATCAGAAGGACCTTCTTACCCGCAAACGCGGCGGCCTGCTGCGCGGCGAACGCCCGTCCGACATTGCGGCGGCGAGCAACACGGTCGAGCCTGCCTTGCGACGGCGTCGCACGCATACGCCGCAGCCCATCCGCGATCACCGGCTTCTGTGCAAGGCGTCCAAGCGCGTTGGCCAGCAGCGCCGCTTGATTATAGCTGCGCCACAGCAGTCGCCAGCGATGTAGCGGTACGGGAACGATCACATCGCAGTCGCTCAGCACCTCCTCGCCGGCACGGAGCATCCACCGTGCGAGGTGCGCGGCGGCATCGGTGCGGTCGCCATGCTTGAACTTCAGCACCACGCCCTTGCTCGCCGTGTCGTAGACAAAGACCGCGCGGGCGCAGTTGAATTCGGGCCGTTCCTTGAGACAGGCGCCGCAAATGAGCTCGGCCGCTCCGGCCGCCTGTAATGGCACGCCGCACACGCGGCACATCGGCGCGGTGATGAAGGTGAAGCCGTTGAAGCAATCGGCGCAAAGCGCGCCGGGCGTATCAACCAGCGCGCTGCAGCTGATGCACTGCGGCGGCAGCACCGCATCAATCGCGCGGCGTGCGATGTGGCGCAGGACGTCCATCGTCACGGCGAATGCCATCGGCCTACCCTTCATCCCGGCCACTAAAAATGCCATAACGCAGCCATGGCAGACAGCATGAACGTGTTCGACCGAAGCCTCGTGAGGCGTCACCGCGACCGCGCGGTCGGCACCTTACCCGGCGCAGATTTCCTGCTGCGCGAGGGCGCCGCGCGGCTGGCCGACCGGCTGTTCGACGTGGCGCGCGATTTTCCCCTGGCGATCGATATCGGCTGCCACACCGGACAGGTTGGCCTTGAATTGAAAGGCCACCCGAAGATCGGCAACATGTTTCAGTGCGACATGTCGCCGCGCCTAGCGCTGGCGGCACGGCTGAATAGCCCCATCGCGACATTTGCCGCTGACGAAGAAAGCCTGCCGCTGGCGCCGGCCAGCCTCGACCTCGTGATCAGCAACTTGGCGCTGCACTGGGTCAACGACCTGCCGGGCGCCCTGGTGCAAATGCGCCAAGCCCTGAAGCCTGATGGTCTATTCCTCGCGACGATGTTCGGCACCGAGACCTTGCGCGAACTGCGCACAGCGCTGATGGAAGCCGAGACCGAGACCATGGGGGGCGTCACGCCGCGCGTATCGCCCTTCGTCGACGTGCGCGATGCCGGCAACCTGCTCACGCGCGCGGGTTTCGCTCTGCCGGTGGTGGACGCCGAGAACGTGACGGTCACCTACACCGACATGTTCAAGCTGATGTCCGACCTGCGGGGAATGGCGCAGACGAATGCCGTGCATGCCCGGCATCGCAAGCCGACGCCACGCATGACCTTCCTGCGCGCCGCCGCGATTTACGCAGAGCGTTATGCGGCGACGAACGGCCGCATCCCGGCGACATTCCAGCTTGTCACGCTCACCGCCTGGGCGCCGCACGCCAGCCAGCAAAAGCCGTTGCGCCCCGGTAGTGCAAAGACGAGCCTCGCCGCCGCGCTCGACAGCACCGAGCAGCCGACCGGCGATTCCATTCCGAAACCGCACTGACGCCGCAATGGATTTCCCCGCCCCGTTGATCGAAGGCACGCTGGTCAATCGCTACAAGCGGTTCTTTGCCGACGTGCGCCTGCCGTCCGGCGAGGTCGTCACCGCGCATTGCGCCAATCCCGGCTCCATGCTGTCGGTTCGCGACGACGGCGCGCGTGTGTGGATTTCCCCGGTCGACAACCCGGCGCGCAAGTTGCGCTACACCTGGGAGATCGTCGAAGCCTTCGGCGCGATGGTCGGCATCAACACCGGCTATCCGAACGCCATCGTGGCCGAGGCGATCGCCGCCGGCCGCATTCCGGAGCTGACCGGATATCCCGTGCTGAAGCGCGAGCAAAAGTACGGTCAGAACTCGCGCATCGACATCCTGCTCGAAGCGCCGGGCCGTCCGCCTTGCTATGTCGAGGTCAAGAACGTGACGATGTGCCGCGCCGCCGGCGGACCGGCGGAATTCCCCGACTCCGTCACCTCGCGCGGGGCGAAGCATCTGGCCGAGCTGACGGCCATGGTCGAAGCGGGCAATAGGGCCGTGATGTTTTATCTCGTCCAGCGGGCCGACTGCCGGCGCTTCACCATCGCCGGGGACATCGATCCGGCGTACGCCAAGGCCTTGAAATTGGCTATGAAATCCGGAGTTGAGGCGTTGTGCTACCATGCGCGAGTCACGCCGGGCGGCATCCATATCGACGCGCCGTTGACGTTGGCTTTACCGGCCTGACGCCATATATCTAGGTTCACATTCCATTAAGCTGGCAGCTATTCCGGCCTTCGGCCCTGAAAGATCGTTCCGTTATGCGTGAAGCTGCCTCGAAGCGCCCCAAAGACGTCCACGTTCATGGTCCTGAAGCCTTCGCGGCGATGCGCAAGGTCGGCCGTCTGACCGCGGAAATCCTGGACTACATCACGCCGTACGTCGCGCCGGGCGTGACCACGGGCGAGATCGACAAGCTTTGCTACGACTATCATATCGCCAACAACGCGATCCCGGGCCCGCTGAACTATCGCGGCTATCCCAAGTCGATCTGCACGTCGATCAATCACATCGTCTGCCACGGCATCCCGGGCGAGCGCATCCTTCAGGATGGCGACATCGTGAACATCGACGTCTCGCCTATCCTCGACGGCTGGTTCGGGGACTCGAGCCGCACCTATTACGTCGGCGACGTGAAGCTGAAGGCGCGCCGTCTCGTCGAGATCACCTACGAAGCGATGATGCGCGGTATCGCCGCGGTGAAGCCGGGCGCGACCCTGGGCGATGTCGGCCATGCCATTCAGTCTTTCGCCGAGGCCAACCGTTTCAGCATCGTGCGCGATTTCTGCGGCCATGGCATCGGCCGCGTGTTCCATCAGCCGCCGAATGTCATGCATTTCGGTGAACCGGGCGAAGGCCTCGTGCTTGAAGAAGGCATGATCTTCACCATCGAACCGATGGTGAATGCGGGCCGCGCCGACACCAAGGTCCTCGAGGACGGCTGGACGGCCGTCACGCGCGACAAATCGCTCTCGGCACAGTTCGAGCACACGGTCGGCGTGACCAAGGATGGCGTGGAGATATTCACACTGTCGCCGAAGGGTTATACCTGCCCGCCTTACGCCATCTGAGCGGAAATCGACCTCGCAGCCACTCAGAGTGAACGAGGGTCATCGGCGCAAAGATCAGAGTTGCACCGGTCGCCGAGAGCAGTCTCGCCTTGGAGCGAACACCTAACATGACAGAGCTCCGTAGGTTCTTTCCTCTGATCGCCACGGGCATGGTCGTTGCGGTTAACGCCGCCGCCAATATCCTGCCGATAAACGGACTGACAACCGGCGCCCTTTCAGACCTCAATCCGACGGGCTTCACGCCCGCCGGCTGGGTCTTTTCCATCTGGACCCTGATCTACCTTGGGGTCATCGCCTATGCGCTGCTGTGCGCTTTTGACGGCGCGGAAGATCGGAAAAGAACCGACCAGATCGGCAATTGGTACTTGGCGAGTGCCGCCGCGAACATCGCCTGGATTTTTTCGTGGCACTATCGGCACGTTGAACTGAGCCTGGCCGTGATGTTCCTGCTGCTTGGAACACTGGTCGCGATTTACAAAATTCTCCGCCGCAATCCGTCCAACGACTGGAAGCAGGTTCTTTTTGTAGACGGCACGTTCCGTATCTATGTCGGCTGGATCACCACGGCGACGATCGTCAATCTAGCCGCTGTGCTCCATGCCCAGCAGTCCTACCCCTTCGGACTTGAGATGAACGAATGGGCGCTCATGAGCGTGGCCGCCGCCCTGGGGATTTACGTGTGGGTTTGCGTCTCGACCCGTGACGCTCTCTTTGGCCTAGTTTTCGCATGGGCCGCGCTGGGCATTTTCTACAAGCCGGTAGAGATTACCCAACCCGTTAAGCTGATCGCGGCGACGGGCGTGGCGGTAATGACCATCCTGATAGCCTGGATTGTTGCGTCCTCGCTCCGACGGCGCGCCACCTCCTAAGCCGCCACGTTGGGCGACAGCCGGCCACGCCCTTCAATCGTTCGCGTAAAGGCTCTACCTGCCCGCCTTACGCGGAGTGAGCCCCGGACGCTGTTCGCAAGACCAGCGCTTCCAACGCCGCTGCAGACTTGTCCCAACTGAACTTGCGCGCTTGCACCAGTCCGCGTTGCACGTGAGTCCGCCGCACGTCCGGTTGAGCCATCGCCTTCAGCGCATTCACGAGCGACGCAGGTTCGCGCGGATCGATGAGCAGCGCTGCATCGCCGGCCACTTCGCCTAGGCTGGAGGTGCCCGAGCAGATCACGGGGCATCCGCAAGCCATCGCTTCCGCGACCGGAAGACCGAACCCTTCGTAGAGCGAGGGATACACCAGGCAGTGCGCGCAAGCGTAGGCCAAGCGCAACCCGAACTCATTGAAATGATTCTCAACCACGAGCAAGTTGGGAATTGCACGCAGCCGCGGCGTCTCCGGCGAGTCCATCGTCACCAGCACTGCCAGATTGCTGCAATCCATTTGCGAAAGCGCTTGCACGAGCAGCGCACCGTTCTTGTAGCCATGCGTATGCCCCGGCATGAAAATGTAGGGCCGTCCGCCAAGCTGCGGCCGCACGAAGTTCGTCTCAAAGAGCGCAACCTCTTCCGCGGTTGCGGGGCGCATGTCGGCGGAAACGCCGCAACCGGCAACCAGCGCCGGCTTGCCCGCATTGGGGGTGCTCAAAGCCCGAAGATCGTTCAGGCTGCTGGTGGAAGAACAGCTGTAGGCGGATGCTTGATCAATCGCGGCGTGTTTCTGCCGCCACAGCGGAGCAGACAGATCGAGCCCCATACGCTCCGGGATCATGTCATGAATCCACAGCACAGCCGGACAGCGTGTCGGGTGCGTGTAGTAGGTCGAGAGAAACACAGCCGCGCCGAGGTCCTCGCATATTGCCTGGACGATTGCCCGGTCGCTTTGCCAATCCTCCTGAACCAGCGGCGGCACATCGCGCATCGCCAGGCCTTCCAATTCAGGCAACATGGGACCGCGCCGAAGCACGACCACCCGTCTGCCGATCTCACGACCGGCCCACCGTTGCAGGATCTGCCCCCACAGGCGCGCAATGCCGGTGACGGTGTCCCATTGAAAGAAAACCCCATCGACCACGATGGGAGCGCTAGCGGTCATGATCGCAAGACAATGCTGCCTGGTCTTTGAAGCGTGGGCCGTATTGAATGTTAATGGAGAGGCTGTGTTTCGGCCAGCGGCCCGGCGCAACTATGTGGTCCTGGACAATCCAACTCCCATCGGCCTTTACTCCCGGGCTGCGTCGCGATCCGCTCCATCAGCTCACACGCCGAGATAATGAGTTCCCCCAATACCGCGTCACAACCCGAGCTTTGGCTCCAGGAGGGATTGGCGCTGCATCGTCAGGGTCGCCTGGCGGAAGCGAAGCTCATCTATGAGCGGGTCCTTCAGCAAGACCCCGGCAACTTCAACGCGCTCAATCTGTTGGGCGCGATTGCCCTGGACTCCCGCGCTTTCGAGAACGCCGCCGATCTCATCCGCAGAGCCATCGCCGTCAATCCGAACGCCGAAGCGGCGCACAACAATCTCGGCCTCGCCCTGATCAACCTCAGGCGTCCGCAAGAGGCCCTGGCCAGCTTCGACACCGCGATCGCACGCCGACCGGCTTTTGCGCTAGCTCACGGCAATCGCGGCAACGCCCTGCTGGATCTGAAGCGATACGACGATGCCATCGCCAGTTATGAAAAAGCCGTGGCGATCGATCCCAATCGCGCCGAGTTCTGGAGCGGTAACGGCAATGCGCTGCTCGCGCTCGGACGATCGGATGCGGCATTGCACAGCTACGACAAAGCGCTGGCGCTCAATCCTGCCCTCCTCGAAACCCATATCAACCGCGGCGGCGCCCTGCTTGATCTCAAGCGAAATGCCGATGCGCTGGCGAGCTATGATCAGGCGATCGCGCTGCGCCCCGACTATGCCGAAGCCCACTACAACCGCGGTCAGGCGCTGACGTCGCTCGCGCGCTGGGTTGAAGCCCTCGCCAGTTATGACCGAGCGTTGTCGCAGCGGCCCCATTATCCGGAGGCCTACATCAATCGCGGGAACGCGTTGAAGGAACTCCGGCGGCTGGACGACGCAAGGGCGAGTTACGCCAAGGCCGCCGAACTCGACCCCAACAATGCCGATGCGCATTACAATCTTGGCGTTGTCCTGCTGGATCAAGGCGACGCGGGTGCATCTCTTGCACACTACGAACGCGCCATCGCACTACGGCCTGATTTCGCCGACGCCTATGGCAATCTTATTTTCACCTTGAACTTCCTGCCCGGCGAAACCACCGCCTCGCAACAGGCGCGCCGAAGCGCATGGAACGAAAGGTTCGCCGCACATCTGGCGCCGGCGGCGCCACCACAGCCCCGGGCACAGGCATCCGGTAAGCTTCGGGTCGGCTATGTCAGTAAACTCTTCGCCCACCACGCGTCGACGTACGCCTGCGCGGCGGGCATCCTTCACCACGACCGCAGCCGCTTCGAGGCCTTCTGCTACTCCGACACGGCGCCAGAAGATGACGCAACCACGCTTCTGAAAGCCGCTGCGACAGTGTGGCGGTCAACCGCTGCCTTGAATGACGAGCAACTCGCGGCGCAAATTCGCGCGGACAGCATCGACATCCTCGTCGATTGCGTCGGGCATATGAAAGCACACCGGCTCCTCACCTTCGCGCGGAAGCCCGCGCCGATTCAGGTCACTGGCTGGGGTGAGCCGACCGGAACCGGTCTCGTGACGATGGACTATCTCGTGGCCGATCCGGTGCTGGTGCCCCCAGCGGAACGCGCGCTTCTTCAGGAGAAGGTGGTCGATCTGCCCTGTTACCTGAGCTACTGGTGCCCCGATACCTTGCCGTCGCCAGGGACGCTTCCGGCCATCGCCAGCAATCGGATCACGTTCGGTTCGTTCAATCGCCCCTCCAAGCTGACGGCACCGACCTTGGAACTGTGGTCGCAGGTTCTGGCGGCGGTTCCGACATCACGACTTCTGCTCAAGAGCGCGACCTGGGTTGAACCGGCCGAACGCGAACGGTTGCTCCGACATGTTGCAAAGCACGGCATTGGCGAGGATCGCATCGCCTTTATCGGCGGTACGACACGCCTCGACCACTTCGTGGCCTATACCTCCGTCGACATCTGTCTGGATCCATTGCCGCACAGCGGCGGCATGACGACGATGGACGCACTGTGGATGGGATTGCCGGTGATCACGCTGCCCGGCGCCACGCCGTCCTCTCGACTGTCCGCGTCGATCCTGACGGCGCTCGATCTCACGGAGTGGATCGCCAGGGACGCGGACGACTATGTTGCCAAAGCAGCGGCGTGGGCGGCCGACCTGCCGCGCCTGTCGGCATATCGCCGGGACTTGCGGACGCGCATACAAAGTTCTCCCGTCGGAGACCTCGCGCGCTATGCCGCCGCCCTTGAAGCGCGCTACCTCGAAATGTGGGCGGCGCAGACGAACGGCTAGCTGTTTTCGCGCTCAACATGGGATGCGCGAGGCATTGGTGACAATGGATGAGGACAGCGTCTATCGGCGCACATCCTCAAATTGGAACCGAGACTCATGGTACGGCGGAGCGCGCCAGAACCCCGCAAACCTTTGGCTATAAAGGCCAAAAACACGCGTGTGTTTGGCCGGCGCTTGGGCGATATTGCTTATACATGCGGCTTTTGGGCCCGGGAGCTTGGTGTGACCAAGGGACTGGACGACGGCGGCGGGCTGTTCTCGCTAACGCCATCGAAGCAGCTCTATGAGGGCCATCGCGAGCGCTTGCGCGCCCGCTTCATGGCCGAGCCCAACGCAATCCCTGACTATGAACTGCTGGAGTTGTTACTCGCGATTGCGCGCCCCCGCGTCGATACCAAGCCGGAAGCCAAGGCGCTGCTCAAGCATTTCAACGACAGCGTCGCGGAGGTGATCTCCGCCGATCCGGAGTCTCTGAAAGCCGTCAAAGGCGTCGGCGAAACAACCATCGTCGTGCTCAAAGTCGTGCAGGAGGCGGCGCTGCGTCTCTTGCGGCCGCAACCGCTGCACACCAACATCATCTCATCGTGGTCGGCCCTGACCGACTATCTGACTGCGCGCGCAGCCTATGGTGCGACGGAACAGTTCCGCGTCATCTATCTCAATCGCAAGAATCAGATGATCGCCGACGAAGCGCAAGGCGAAGGGACCGTCGATCATACACCGGTATATCCCCGTGAAGTCGTCAAGCGCGCGCTGGAACTCAACGCCAGCGCCCTCATCATGGTGCATAACCATCCCTCAGGCGATCCTAAGCCGTCGCGGGCGGATATCGACATGACGCGTAAGGTGAAGGATGCCGCTGCGGCGATCGGCGTGACGCTGCACGACCATGTCATCGTCGGACGCGGGGGCATTCTGTCCTTCCGCACGGAAGGCCTGCTTTAACCGGTATCGATCCGCGTTCGGCCGTTACGACACAATATCCGATGGCCTTCCTGCAGATGGCGCGCAAGCGCGCCTTCGGCGTCCGCGCGTCGTGCGAGTTCTAGGATAGCGCTGCTGCGGAAAGGGCGCTACCGGCTGGAAGCGCCCTTTTTATTGTACGACAGCAACGGCTCGCGAATGCTGCGCGATTGGCGCTCGAACAGCCGCCGGTAGATCCCGCCGAGGGCCGTTTCGTCGCATGACCAGGACCCGAAGGCCGCCAGCCAGTCTGGCGGTCGCGGCGTCCTGCACGAGGCCTGCGCCTAGCGCCGACGGAGGGAATTGCCTATACATCCCTCAGCTTCCGCACGATGCGGCACCTAAGCCTTTGGAAAGTTTAACAGGATGATCCCTCGCTACGCGCGCCCGGCGATGACCAAGATTTGGGAGCCGGAAAACAAGTTCCGGATCTGGTTCGAGATCGAGGCCCACGCGATGGATGCCCAGGCCAAGCTGGGCGTGATCCCGGCCGCGGCCGCCAAGGCCGTCTGGGAGCGCGGCAAGTGGGAAGTCGAGCGCATCGACGAGATCGAGCGCGAGACGAAGCATGACGTCATCGCCTTCCTCACCAATCTCGCCGAACACGTCGGTCCCGAAGCGCGATTCGTGCATCAGGGCATGACCTCGTCCGACGTGCTCGATACCTGCTTCTCGGTACAGCTGGTGCAGGCAACCGACATCCTTCTGAAGGACCTGGATGACGTCCTGACGGCGCTGAAGCGCCGCGCGCTCGAACACAAGATGACCGTCACCATGGGCCGCAGTCACGGCATCCATGCGGAGCCCGTGACCATCGGCCTCAAGTTCGCGAGCTTCTACGCCGAGTTCGCGCGCAACAAGCAGCGCCTTGAAGTGGCCCGCGCCGAGATCGCGACCTGCGCCATCTCGGGCGCAGTCGGCACCTTCGCCAACATCGACCCGTTCGTGGAAGAGCATGTCGCGGCGAAGCTCGGACTGGCGATTGAGCCGGTCTCGACACAGGTGATCCCACGCGACCGCCACGCCGCGTACTTCGCGACGCTGGGCGTGATCGCAAGTTCCATCGAACGCATCGCCACCGAAATACGCCACCTGCAACGCACCGAAGTCCGCGAAGCCGAGGAGTATTTCTCCCCCGGCCAGAAGGGATCGTCTGCGATGCCGCACAAGCGCAACCCGGTGCTGACGGAAAACCTGACCGGCCTCGCGCGCGTCATCCGCGGCTATGTGGTCCCGGCGATGGAAAACGTCGCGCTGTGGCACGAACGCGACATCTCGCACTCGTCGGTCGAGCGCTACATCGGCCCCGATGCGACCATCACGCTGGACTTCGCCCTCGCGCGTCTCGCCGGCGTGATCGACAAACTGGTGATCTACACCGATGCGGTTGAGCGCAATCTCAACCAGATGGGCGGCCTGGTGTTCTCACAGCGCGTGCTGTTGGCGCTCACGCAAGCCGGCGTCAGCCGCGAGGACGCATATGTCTTCACCCAACGCAACGCGATGAAAGTGTGGAACGGCGGCGGCACGCTCCTCGATCACCTGAAGGCGGACGCCGACGTCACCGCGAAGATCAAGCCGCAGGACATCGAAGCGCTGTTCGACATGGGCTATCACACCAAGCACGTCGACACGATCTTCAAGCGCGTGTTCGGCGCTTCCTAGCCCAGACCACATTTCGGACTGCCCCTGGGGCGGACGCTCCACACATCGCGCCAAGGCGACTGGGACGGGGGCGTCGTGAGGATTTGATCAAAGTCAGGAAGACCGGCTAGGCTGAGGGTAGGATTAACCACGAGGGTCGAATCGCTGAGAGCGATTCGGCTTGCGAAGCAAGGGAATGCGATATGCCTGAGGCACCTTTTTACGGAACCGCCGGAAGCGTCATGACCCGGAAGGTCATTTCCGTTACTCCGGAAACATCGGTCAGGACCACCGCCAAGCTGATGGCCGACAACAAGATCAGCGGCGTTCCGGTGGTCGACGACAAGGGCAATCTCGTCGGCATGGTTACCGAGGCCGACCTGTTGCGCGGCCGGAAGGAAGCGGCCGATCGGGAGGAATCGTGGCTGACGATGCTCGCCGACGGCGAAGGCCTCGCGCCGGATTTTGTGAATTATGTCCGCACCCAGAACAACATGGTTCGGGTCGTGATGCATCACGACGTGGCTTCGATCGCGGAGAACACGCCGCTCTCCGAGGTCGCCCAGGACATGGTCGACAAAGGCGTCAAGCGGCTTCCCGTCGTCGCTGATGGAAAACTGGTGGGGATCGTCAGCCGCGCGGATCTGATCAGAGCGCTCGGCGCGCGTCGGGGCTAGGATTCCGTCCGGCGGAGGCGGCAAATCCGATTGGCCGTCGCGGCCGGGGGCCGTGGGTGCCCATGTCCTGCCGGTACTCTCGGATCGGGCATGTTCCGCGCGGTTGGCGTGGCGCGGTAGGGGAGCCGGCATGGATAACTCACCGCGTAGCCGTGGCACGATGCCGGACATGAGCGTATCCGCCGCTCCAAGTCTCCGTCAGCAATTGTTTCCCTACACATACCCATGTGCACCGTAATCCTGCTGCGCCGCCCCGACCATCCGTGGCCGATCCTGCTCGGCGCCAACCGCGACGAGATGCTGAATCGCCCCTGGAAAGCCCCGGCCCGGCACTGGCCCGACCGCGCCGACGTCGTCGCCGGCTTGGACGAACTCGCCGGCGGCACCTGGATGGGCATAAATGAGAATGGCGTCGTCGCCTGCATTCTCAATCGCCATGGCTCCCTCGGACCCGCGCCCAACAAGCGCAGCCGGGGCGAGTTGGTGCTGGAGGCACTCGACCATCCCGATGCCATCGATGCCGCCAAGGCCTTGAGCACCATCGATCCGAATGCCTATCGCCCATTCAACCTCATCATTGCCGACAACCGCGACGCCTGGTGGCTGAAATTGACGGCCATCGGCCAGGAAACCGGCGCCGGGGTCCGCGTTGAGAAAATCCCGCCCGGGCTGTCGATGTTCACGGCCGGGGAGCGCAATGACACGACGGACGGGCGGATCACCGGCTATCTGCCGGCCTTCGAGTCCGCGGCCCCGCCGGATCCGGACACCGACGACTGGGCCGCATGGCAGGCCCTTCTTGGGTCCCGGGACGGTGAGGCGCCGCGAGCGATGAACTTCAGCACAAGCAGCGGATTCGGCACCTCCTCGGCCTCGCTGGTGGCGCTGCCGTCGGTGGCCGCCGTGCATGCCAAGCCGCCGAAGCGACCCATCTGGCTGTTCGCCGCCGGCCGTCCCGATACCGCCCCGTTCCAGCCCGTTGCGCTCTAAACCGGTGCAAAACCTGAGTTTTCCACAGGCCCTAGGGCTCGTTGTCCAGGGCGGCCTCACCTGCTATATCGACCCTTCCTAAGGGCGGGATGAGACCAAAACAGCCGCAGTTTTCTGCGGTTTTGGGCGACTCTAGGCGCCAATCGTCACCTTTTCGGGGAAGCCGCTATGGCGCGACGCAAGCAGATTTACGAAGGCAAGGCCAAGGTCCTGTTCGAGGGCCCGGAGCCGGGCACGCTGGTCCAGTACTTCAAGGACGATGCCACGGCCTTCAACAATAAGAAGAAGGGCACGATCACCGGTAAGGGCGTGCTGAACAACCGCATCTCCGAATACCTGATGCAGCGCCTGGAAGAGATCGGCATCCCGACGCACTTCGTGCGCCGCCTGAACATGCGCGAGCAGCTGGTGAAGGAAGTCGAAATCATCCCGGTCGAAGTCGTCGTGCGTAACGTCGCCGCCGGTTCGATCTCCGAACGCTTCGCGATCCCCGAGGGCACGCGCCTGCCGCGTTCGATCGTCGAGTACTATTATAAGAACGATCAACTCGGCGATCCGATGGTGTCGGAAGAACACATCACCGGCTTCGGCTGGGCCGCGATCCACGAGATCGACGAGATGCTGAACATGTCGCTGCGCGTGAACGATTACATGTCCGGCCTGTTCCTCGGCATCGGCATCAAGCTCATCGACTTCAAGGTCGAGTTCGGCCGCCTCTATCACGAGAACGGCGACGTGCAGGTGGTCCTGGCCGACGAACTGTCGCCGGACAATTGCCGTCTGTGGGACGTAAAGACCAACGAGAAGATGGACAAGGACCGCTTCCGTCGCGACCTCGGCCGTATCGAGGAAGCCTATCAGGAAGTCGCGCGCCGTCTGGGCATTCTGCCCGAGAGCGGCCCGACCGACGTCAAAGGTCCTTCTACGCTTCAATAAACGGAGACGATCGCTTTGAAGGCTCGCGTCCACATTACGTTGAAAAATGGCGTTCTCGATCCGCAGGGTAAAGCGGTCGAGCACGCGCTGCATGGCCTGGGTTTCGGTGGCGTCTCCGGCGTGCGTCAGGGGAAGTTCATCGAGCTGAACCTGACCTCCACCGACCGCGTTGCAGCGAAGAAGGAGGTCGAGGACATGTGCCGCGCCCTTCTCGCCAACACGGTCATCGAGAATTACGCCGTCGAGGTGGTCGACTAGAGCACGTCCGGAAAAGTGGACTGCCGGTTTTCCGAACTAACGTGCTCAAAAGAGGATCTATGAAAGCCGCCGTCATCGTTTTCCCCGGTTCCAATTGCGATCGCGATATCGCGATTGCGCTCGAACAGAGCATGGGCAAGCCGCCGGCCATGGTGTGGCACCGCGACAGTGAACTTCCCAAAGTCGACCTGATCGCCGTTCCCGGCGGGTTCTCTTACGGCGACTATTTGCGTTGCGGCGCCATGGCGGCGCACTCGCCGATCATGCGCGAAGTGAAGCGCGCCGCCGAAAAAGGCACGCGCATCCTCGGCATCTGCAACGGCTTCCAGGTCATCACCGAAGCCGGCCTGCTGGACGGCGTGCTGATGCGCAACAAAGACCTGCGCTTCATCTGTAAGGACGTCCATCTGCGCGTCGAAGACGCGAAGAGCCCGTTCACCGCCGGCTACAAGAAGGACGAAGTCATCCGTGTGCCGATCGCACACGCCGAAGGCAATTTCTTCACCGATGAGGACACACTGAAGCGCATCGAAGACAAAGGCATGGTCGCCTTCCGCTATGCCACGCCCGAGGGTGACGTGACGCAAGACGCGAACCCGAATGGCTCGCTCAACAACATCGCCGGCATCTTCAACGACAAGCGCACGGTGCTCGGCATGATGCCGCATCCTGAGCGTCTGTCCGATCCGACGCTCGGCGGCACCGATGGTCGCAAGATGTTCGACGGCCTCGTGGAGGCGCTGTCGTGAACCATCAGGCAAAGAAAATCACCGCCGAGGACGTGAAGACCCACGGCCTGAGCGAGAGCGAATACGCCAAGATCCTGGAGATCATGGGCCGTGAGCCGAACCTCGTGGAACTGGGCATCTTCTCGGTGATGTGGTCGGAGCACTGCTCCTACAAGTCGTCGAAGAAATGGCTGAAGACACTGCCGACCACGGCGCCCTGGGTCATCTGCGGCCCGGGCGAGAATGCCGGCGTGATCGACATCGGCGACGGCCTGGCCGCCATCTTCAAGATGGAATCGCATAACCACCCGTCGTTCATCGAACCCTATCAGGGTGCTGCGACCGGCGTGGGCGGCATCCTGCGCGACGTATTCACGATGGGCGCGCGCCCCATCGCCAACATGAACGCGCTGCGGTTCGGTTCGCCCGATCATCCGAAGACCCGCCACCTCGTGTCCGGCGTCGTCTCGGGCATCGGCGGCTACGGCAACTGCGTCGGCGTGCCGACCGTCGGCGGGGAAGTGAACTTCCACCCGAGCTACAACGGCAACATTCTCGTCAACGCGATGACCGTCGGTCTCGCAGACCAGGATAAGATTTTCTATTCGGCCGCTGCCGGTGCCGGAAACTCCGTCGTCTACGTCGGCTCCAAGACCGGCCGCGACGGCATCCATGGCGCGACGATGGCCTCGGCCGAATTCGGCGCGGACTCCGAGGAGAAGCGCCCGACCGTTCAGGTCGGCGATCCGTTCACCGAAAAGCTGCTGATCGAAGCCTGCATGGAACTGATGGCGACCGACGCCATCCAGTCGATCCAGGACATGGGCGCGGCCGGCCTCACCAGCTCGTCGTTCGAGATGGCCTCGAAGGGCGGCATGGGCGTCGAGATCGATCTCGATAAGGTGCCGCAGCGCGAAGAGAACATGACGGCCTACGAGATGATGCTCTCCGAGAGCCAGGAGCGCATGCTCATCATCTTGAAGCCCGGCAAGGAAGACCTTGCCCGCAAGATCTTCGAGAAGTGGGAACTCGACTTCGCCGTCATCGGTACGCTGACCACCACCGGCCGCATGGTGCTGAAGCATCACGGCGAAGTGGTCGGCGACCTGCCGATCGATCCCCTCGCCCAGGCGTCGCCGGAATACGACCGCCCGTGGGTGAAGACCGAGGTGGACCCGGTTGTGAAGGCCGGCGATGTGAAAGACATCGACTGGCGCCACGCGCTCCGCAATCTCATGGGCTGCCCGGATATCGCAAGCCGCCGCTGGATCTGGGAGCAGTACGATCACATGGTGATGGCCGACACCGCGCAGCGCCCCGGCGGCGATGCGGCGGTGGTGCGCATCCATGACACGGATCGCGCGTTGGCAATCTCCACCGATTGCACGCCGCGCTATGTGAAGGCCGACCCTTTCGAGGGCGGCAAGCAAGCCGTTGCCGAAACTTGGCGCAATATCACCGCCGTCGGTGGACGTCCGCTCGCGATCACGGACAACCTGAACTTTGGCAATCCGACGAAGCCGCCGATCATGGGTCAGATCGTCGAAGCCATTCGCGGCATCGGCGAAGCCTGCAAGGCGCTCGACTATCCGGTCATCTCCGGCAACGTCTCGCTCTACAACGAGACCGACGGTAAGCCGATCCTTCCCACCCCCGCCATCGGCGGCGTCGGCGTGCTGGACGATATCGATCGCATGACCACCGTTGCGTTCAAGAACGCCGGCGACGTGGTCATCCTCGTCGGTCAAGCTGACGACGCGGAAGGCTGGCTCGGCCAGTCGCTTTACCTGCGCGAATTGCTCAGCCGCGAGGACGGCGCGCCGCCGCCGGTGGACCTGGCGCACGAGCGCCGCGTCGGCGACTTCGTACGCGGCCTGATGCACATGGGCATGATTACCGCCTGCCACGATCTCTCCGACGGCGGCCTCGCGGTCGGCCTCGCCGAGATGGCGCTGGCCGGCAATCTGGGGTGCCTGCTGCAGGACCCCGGCACCCCGCGTCACAGCCGCCTGTTCGGCGAGGACCAAGGCCGTTACGTGTTGACCGTGAAGGCCGCGGACGCCGACACGGTGCTGGCCGAAGCCGGGACCCTGAACGTCCCGGCCAAAATGCTAGGCGTGACGGGCGGTCGCGACATCGTGCTGGCGGACGGCACCTCGGTCGAAATCGCCGAGTTGCGCCAATTGCACGAAGGCTGGTTCCCTACCTATATGAGCGGCAAGTCTTAAAGAGGGTTCGGCCATGGCGATGGATGCTGGCGAGATCGAGGCCCTGATCAAGGAATCCTTCCCGGACGCCGAGGTCTCGATCGAAGACCTGCGCGGCGACGGCGACCACTATGCCGCAACCGTCTATTCGACAGCCTTTAATGGCAAAAGCCGGGTCCAGCAGCACCAGATGGTCTATGCCGCCCTGAAGGGCCGCATGGGCAACGACCTTCACGCCCTGGCCCTAACGACCGGAGTGCCCGGCGGCGCCTAAGCCGTCGATATGCTATAGACGTTCCAGAGGCCGCCCGCCGGCCACACAGTATGAGGACGACGCCATGAGCGAGAACGAGCAACCGATCTTCGCCGAAATCCGCAAGGACATCGCCGACAACGACGTCGTGCTGTTCATGAAGGGAACGCCGATGTTCCCGCAGTGCGGCTTCTCCGCCGCTGTCGTGCAGGTGCTGACGCACCTCGGCGTGAAGTTCAAGGGCGTGAACGTCCTGGCGAACGACGAGATCCGCAACGGCATCAAGCAATTCTCCAACTGGCCGACGATCCCCCAGCTGTACGTGAAGGGCGAGTTCGTCGGCGGCTGCGACATCGTACGCGAGATGGCCGAAGCCGGCGAACTGCAGACGCTGTTCGACGAGAAGCAGGTCGCCAAGGCGAGCTAAACGCCGCTAGCGATTGCGTTTAAAAAAGGCTGCCCACGGGCGGCCTTTTTTGTGCCGTTCCCGCTAAGAGAAGATCGCCGCGATGTCGGCCGCCGTCGCCTGACGATAGTCGCCGGGCTCAAGGTCGGCGGGCAGCGCGAGCTTACCGATGCAATCGCGGTGAAGCGTTTCGACATGGTTGCCGACCGCGGCGAACATCCGGCGCACTTGGTGATAGCGACCTTCGGTGACGGTCACACGCACGGATGTCGGCGACAACACCTGCAAGTCTGCCGGCACCAGCGGCTTCGTTTCACCTTCCAGTATCAGTTCACCCGCCGCAAATAACGCGGCTTCATCGCCGCGCAACGGCTGTGCCAGTTGGGCAAGGTAGTGCTTGGTGACGTGCTGCTTGGGCGAAATGATCTTGTGCAGCAGCGCGCCGTCGTCGGTCATCAGAAGAAGACCGGAGGTTTCCTTGTCCAGCCGGCCGACCGTCGAGATCGCCGGATCGCGACGTCGCCACCGGTCCGGCAGAAGGTCATAGACCAGCGGTCCGAGTTCCCTGTGCGAACACGTCACGCCAATGGGCTTATGCAGAATCAGCGTCAAGCCCGGTATGGGATCGAGCGGCTCGTCGTCGATCGTCATGCGCGTCGGCAGGTCATCCGTCACGGCGATACGCGCGCTCGCATCGTCCACGGGCGTGCCGTCGAGCAGCACGCGTTCATTGCGCACCAGACGCGCCACTTCGTTGCGCGACCCGTAACCGAGATTCGCGAGCAACTTATCAAGTCGAGCCGTACCGCTCATTTCCGCGCCTCGTAAATCTTGTATCCGTCGCGCTCGCCCTGCAGGGCAAACGACGCGAAAGCCGTCGCGAGCGTGTCTTCATAAGGAAGATGGCGGTTGGCCACCAGCCACACCGCCCCACCCGCCCGCAAATAGCGGAGGGCCTGCTGAATGAAGGCCAGTCCCAGAGCTTTGTCCTCCAGACCGCCGTCATGGAAGGGTGGGTTCATCACCACGAAATCAAGATCCTTGAGCGGCATGCGCCGGGTGTCGGCCCAGCGGAACGCCGCGCGTGGGTCGGTGATGTTCCGCCGCGCGGCCGCGACAGCGCGACGGTCGATATCGATAAGGTGGAGATGCGTGACCTTCGCACTGCCAAGCACCGCTTGCGCGATAACGCCGATGCCGCAGCCCAGGTCCGCGCCACGGCCCCCGAACGACGGCAGCACCGACAGCAAAAGCGCGGTGCCGGGATCGATACGATCCCAACTGAAGACGCCCGGCTGGCTCCAGAGATTCAGGCCGGTCACCAGACGTGGTTCGCCGTCGGCAATGGCGTCTTCAATCCCGTTGAGAATCTGAGGACGCTGAACATGGCAAATCCGCTGATGACGGCGGCTCGACGTCTCCACGGCGCAACCAAAGGCTTCGAGTTCCTGTGCGATGCGCCCCCCGCCCTTTTCCTTCGGCGCCATGACTGTGAACGCAGCCCCAGGCTGAAGCGCGCGCAGGCTGAGCGCCATCGCATGCCTGCGTTCCACCGTTCCCGGGGGCGCGGCCATGACCATGCCGCCGAGGCTCGCGGTTGCCTGATCCTCCAGCGCCGAGGCGCCAGGCACCAGCGGCGAGGCGCCAGGCACCAGCGGCGACAGCTGCACCGCGCCCGCCGGCACTGTCGCGCAGTCCGGGTGCGGTTCACCAAATACGCCGAAGGAAATTTCTGTGGTCATGGGCAGACGATCCTAAACGAAAAACGGCCCCCGCGATGCGGGAGCCGTTTCGTAGCGTCGCTCGGATCGCTCGCGAATTAACGCGAGTAGAATTCGATCACGAGGTTCGGTTCCATCTGGACCGGGTACGGCACATCGCCGAGCTTCGGCGTGCGCTTCATGCTGCCGGTCAGCTTGCTGTGGTCGATTTCGATGTAGTCCGGAACGTCACGTTCCGCGGACTCCGTGGCTTCCTTGATCACCGCGAGGTCCTTGGACTTGCTGCGGACTTCGATGACGTCGCCCAGCTTCACCATGAACGACGCGATGGTGACGCGACGGCCGTTCACGCTGATGTGGCCGTGGCTGACGATCTGACGCGCCGCGAACGGCGTGATCGCGAGCTTCATGCGGTAGACGACGGCGTCGAGACGGCTTTCCAGAATGCCGATCAGGTTTTCCGAGGTGTCACCGCGGCGACGCATCGCCTCTTCGTAGTACTTGCGGAACTGCTTCTCGGAGATGTTGCCGTAGTAGCCCTTCAACTTCTGCTTGGCCATCAGCTGAACGCCGTAATCCGACGGCTTCTTGCGGCGTTGGCCGTGCTGGCCGGGGCCAGATTCACGCTTGTTGATCGGGCTTTTCGCGCGGCCCCACAGGTTCACCTGTAGGCGGCGGTCAATCTTGTACTTCGACTCAGTACGTTTGGTCATTTTCCGTCCAATTATGTTTTTTTGTTGTCCCGGTAGGGCTCTAGAGCCGGACGGTCATTGCCGTCACATTCCCGGAAGTAAGAGCGGGCGCATCATAGGGGCCAGAGCGTGTATGTCAAACCCGGCTAAGGCTCTTTTTTTAGACGCGATTTCAATGGCTTAGGGTCTTCTGTGATGAACCCAGGCTGACGATCGGGCCTGTCTGGGCGCCTGCCATAGCGCAATTCCTTGATGATGCCGTGGAAGGTCCGGACCTCCTGCTCGGTCAATTCGGTGCGTTGGAGCATGTTGCGCAGGTTGATCACCATACTCGGACGCTTCTCGTCGTTGCGCAGGAAGCCGCAGAGCGCGAGTTCATCCTCGAGGTGCTTGAACAGCCCTTCCAGCAACTCCTTGCTGGCAAGTGGGGCCCGCATCGTCATCAAGGTATTCGGCCCGGTGTAGGCGGTCTGGAACCATTCATAGCCGACGAGAAGAACGGCCTGCGCGAGGTTCAGCGAGGAGTGCTCCGGATTGAGCGGCACCTCGATTGTGATGTTCGCGAGTGCCACCTCATGATTGGTCAGGCCTATCGCCTCCCGTCCGAACAGCAGACCCAAGCGTCGGTCCAACGCCGCCTGATCGTGCATATGCGCCGCGGCCGCCCGTGCGGTCATCAGCGGCTTTGTCATCTCGCGCCGACGCGCCGTGGTGGCGTAGACCATCTCTAGATCGGCGACCGCTTCTTCGGTCGTAGCGAAACGCCGCGCTTTCTCCAGAATACGACTAGCACCGGATGAGGCGGCAATCGCCCGCTCGCTCAACCAGTCCTGCTTGGGATCGACCAAACGCAGGTCATCCAAACCGCAATTCATCATCGCGCGCGCGGTTGTGCCGATGTTCTCGCCAAGCTGAGGCTCGACGAGGATTACGGCCGGTGCGTTCTTGATCGTCGGCGCCGGAAGGCGGCCCTTGTCGGCATATGACGGGTTTGTTTTGTCCATGGGCGCATGATAGCGCCAGAAAAAATCGCCGCCACAGTTCGATCAGGTCGGATCAGAACGGCAGGCGAACGCCGCCCAGGATGGCATGGCGTGACATCGGGACGTCGAAGTTGAACGGCACGTAAGCGCCCCGCCCCGGCAGCGACGGCCGACCCGTGCGGGTAAAGCTATACCCGAGCGTGAGATCAGCTCCCGTGAGGGCGAACGCCAGCTGCACCGCGGCACGGGCCGCGAAGACGCTGTCGCTGGCATTCACGATGTCGTAGCGCTGCGCCGCGGTCGCATTATTCATCCGCCCGAAGATGTCGACATGCATTTTCGTGCGCTGGGTGCCGACGCCGCCACCCACTTGCAGCGACAGCTGCGGCGCCAATGCAAGGTCATAGAATCCCATGGCGAAGATCGCGGGGCCTCCGACCGAAGCCCGCACGTCGCCCAGGAAGCACGGAGTTTGGGGAAGTTCGCCGCAGGGCACGGCCACCTGAACGTTGTCGCGGAAGACGCCGGTGGCGCGATTGCGGAAGTACTCCGCCTGCAATTCGATCCGGAACAGACCTGGCAGGCGATATCCCGCAACGCCTTGCACCATCCACCCGGCAGAAGAGTTCACGGTGAGATCTGCGGCCGTGGGCCGGCTGAAGACCATCGCCCCCACGGGAGATGCGCCGCCGTTGAAACCGAAATACAACTCGGCACGTGCCGGTGAGGCGACGATGGCCAGCAAAGAAAAACGGATGCATGCGATTTTCATGCACCCTTTTTAGCGTCACGCGGGACTCACGGCAGATCAAACTGACGTGAGTCCCGCTCACAACACCTAGAACGCCAACCGGACGCCCGCCGTAAAGGCATGGGTCGCCATGTTGTCGGAGAAGGTAAACGGCGTATAAGCGCCGCGTCCGGCCATCGTCGGCTTGGCGCTGTGCGTATACTTGTAGCCCACGGTCAAATCTGTGCGAGTTCCACGATTGTACGCAAGCTCCGCGCCGCCGCGCCACGCGAAGACGGTGTCTTCCGCATCGATCAGGGTGAAGCGATTGCCGAGGCCGCCGCTCACGCCGGTGGTGTAGGCATTCAGATCGATACGCTGAGCGCCAACACCCGCCCCGAGACCAAGGCTCAGGCGGTCGGTGATCGGCACGTCATAGTGCGCCATCGCGAACAGGCTCGGCGCCGCGATGTGACCGCGCACATCGCCGGTCAGACACGGCACTGCGGCGCTGCCGCAAGCACCGGTTGCCGTCTGCGAGAACGAGCCCCGCAGTCTGTTGCGCTGATATCCACCTTCAAGGCCAAGGCGCAGACCTGACTCCATGCGGAAGCCGGCGCCGCCTTCAATCGCCCAACCGGTTTTTGGATCAAGCGCGAGATTCGAACCACCGTTCGAGGACGTCATGTTCTCGAGCACCGTTGGGCCAGCCTTCAATTCACCGTACCAACCTGGCTCGGCGGCGAGCGCTTGTCCGGTCAGACCAATCGCGAGAGCGAAAATCGAAACATGCAATGCTTTGCGCATGGCATTCACCTCTATGTTACATTTACAGATGTCAGCCTCAGTGTGCGCTAACGTCGGCACACGAAGAGGGTTCGGCTCGCCCCGCATGTTAGGGAGGAGCTGTTTCATCTGAGCAACAGTGAATAACGCGCAGCGGTTTAGACGATGCTCGTCAAGAGGTGCGCTGCGAGATCTTTCGGTTTTAATTTTGGAACTTTCGGTGCTTTACCCGCCAACGCGTTTTGCACCAGCAAGCTCGCCTCAACGCTTTTCACGTTGATCTTAAAAATGCCACGAACACCTTTGAGCTTCGGATAGTAGGTGGGATCGATCATCGTCTGCTTTTCCGCAAGCTTCGTGATGAACTCGCCTTCATCTTCGACCGGCACATCCTTGAAAGCGAGGAGTTGCCAATCGCTCTGCCCTGCGTGCAGCGATTCATTCAACGCGTTGACAGCCACCTTCGCCGCAGCCTCGTCGCTGCCGTCGGCAACGCCGACCTTGTAGAGATGCTGACTTATACCGACGTCGGAGCCCCATTCTTGCTGGGTCGGGCTGATTGCCACATAAACAGCGGACATGGCTTTCTCCTCAGCCGTTGAAGCCGTTGGTGATGGGATAGCGATAGTCGCGACCGAAGGCGAGATGGGTGATCTTCACGCCGGGTGCGGCCTGACGGCGTTTGTATTCCGCCATCTTCAACATGCGATAGACGCGCCGCACGGTGGCTTCGTCGTAACCTTTCGCGGTGACGGCTGCGATGCCGAGCTGGCCTTCGATCAACCCCTTCAGAATGCCGTCAAGGACTTCGTACTCCGGCAGCGTGTCCTGGTCTTTCTGATCCGGCTTCAACTCAGCCGTCGGCGGCTTTGCGATGACGTTTTCCGGCATCACGGGTCCACTCGGGCCGAGCGCTCCTTCCGGCTTATGCGCGTTACGCCAGCGCGATACGGCAAACACCGTCGTCTTGTAGACGTCTTTCAGCACGCAGAAGCCGCCGCACATATCGCCGTACAACGTGGCGTAGCCAGTCGACATCTCGCTCTTGTTACCGGTCGACAGCACCATCTTGCCGAACTTATTCGAGAGCGCCATCAGCGTCATGCCGCGCGCGCGCGACTGCAGATTCTCTTCGGTGGTGTCGGCTTTCGCGTCAGCGAACAGCGGCGCGAGCATCGATTGATAGGCGTCCATCGCCGGCTTGATCGAAACGCTGTCGAGCTTGATGCCGAGCAGCTTCGCGCAGCTCGCGGCGTCGTCCAGGCTTTCCTGCGACGTGTACGGCGAAGGCATCATCACGCAATGAACCTTTTCCGCGCCGAGCGCATCGACGGCCACAGCGGCAGAGATCGCGCTGTCGATGCCACCGGACAGGCCGAGCACGACGCCGGGGAAGCGGTTCTTGGTGACGTAATCGCGCAAACCCAGGACCATCGCCTGGTAGATGTTCTCCAGCCGATCCAAGGCAGGCGTGAGTTTCTGCGGTTCGCAGGCCCAGGTTTTGCCCTGACGCGTCCACGTGGTCAGCACAATCTCTTCGCGCCACCACGGCATCTGCACCGCGAGACTGCGGTCGGCATTGAGCACGAACGAACCGCCGTCGAACACCAGATCGTCCTGGCCGCAAACCTGGTTGACGTAGATCAGCGGCAGGCCCGTTTCGCTCACGCGCGCGACGGCGTGATTGATGCGCGTGTCGGGCTTATCGAGCTCGAACGGCGAGCCGTTCGGGACAATCAGCAATTCGGCACCTGACTCTTCAAGAGTCTCGGCGATGTCCTCGAACCACATGTCCTCGCAGATCATCGCGCCGAGGCGCACGCCACGGAACACCATCGGACCCGGAGCTGGGCCGCTGGTGAACACGCGCTTCTCATCAAAGACGCCGTAGTTCGGGAGATGATGCTTGAAACGCACGCCGGCGACCTTGCCGGCGTCCAGCAGCAGCACGGCATTGTGGGCGACGCCCTTCTCCCGCCACGGCGCGCCGATCAGCAGCGCGGGGCCGCCGTCGGCGGTGAGCGCGGCGAGCTTGGTGACGCCCGCCTCCACCGCATCGAGAAATGCTTCGCGATAGATCAGGTCTTCCGGTGGATAGCCGCTCACGACCAGTTCAGAGCCGACCAGCAAATCCGCGCCGAGGGCCTTCGTTCGGGCCGCGGCGATGCGGGCGACGTTGCCGTCCACATCGCCAACGGTCGGGTTCAGCTGCGCGAGCGCGATGGTGAGTGAGTCGGTCACAACTTACTTTCCGTCGTCCTTGGCCCGCAGGGCCGAGGACCCAGAGGTATCTTGTTTATCCGTGTTGCACGCAGAAGCCACAAACCTCTGCATCCTCGCGGCCTGAGGGCCGCAAGGATGACATGAGAGGTCAGTTAGCCTGCGTTCGCGTGCTTGGCCTGCAGCGTCCGTTCTTCGCGCAGGTTCTGCGCGATCAGGAACGCGAGTTCCAAGGCCTGCGCCGCGTTCAAGCGCGGATCGCAGTGCGTGTGATAACGATCGCCCAGCGTGGCTTCGGTCACGCCCTGGGTACCGCCGACGCATTCCGTGACGTCCTTGCCGGTCATCTCGAAATGCACGCCACCCGGATGCGTGCCCTCGGCGCGGTGCACGGCGAAGAAGCTGCGCACTTCGGCGAGGATGCGGTCGAACGGACGCGTCTTGTAGCCCGACGACGCCTTGATCGTGTTCGCATGCATCGGATCGCAGACCCACACGACCTTGCGGCCTTCACGTTCGATCGCACGGATCAACGTCGGCAGATGTTCCGCTAGACGTTCCGCCCCCATTCGGGTGATGACGGTCAGGCGGCCGGCTTCGTTCTGCGGGTTCAGCGCGTCGATCAGGCCGAGCAACTCGTCCGGCGTGGTCTTCGGGCCGGCTTTCACACCGATCGGGTTTTGGATACCGCGCATGTATTCGACGTGCGCGTGGTCCAGCTGGCGCGTGCGTTCGCCGATCCACAGGAAGTGGGCCGAGCAGCCGTACCACTGGCCGGTGGTCGAATCATTGCGCGTGAGCGCCTCTTCGTACGGCAGCAGCAGCGCTTCATGCGAGGTGTAGAATTCCGTCTCGCGGATCTGCGGCACGGTCTCGCCGGTCAGCCCACAGGCTTCCATGAACTCGAGCGTTTCCTGGATGCGCGTCGCGAAACGCGCGTATTCCTGCGCCTGCGCCGTGTTGTTGAGGAAACCCAACGTCCACTGGTGCACCTTGTGCAGATCGGCATAGCCGCCCTGCGCGAAAGCACGCAGCAGGTTCAGTGTCGCGGCCGACTGATTGTACGACTGCACCATGCGCTGCGGATCGGGGATGCGCGCGGCGGAGGTGAACTCCATGCCGTTGATGTTGTCGCCGCGGTAAGACGGCAACGTGACACCGTTGATGGTTTCATCCGGCGACGAACGCGGCTTCGCGAACTGGCCCGCCAGGCGGCCAAGCTTCACGATCGGCAACGCCGCGCCGAAGGTCAGCACGACGGCCATCTGTAGCAACACGCGGAAGGTGTCGCGGATGTTGTCCGGATGGAATTCGGCGAAGCTTTCGGCGCAATCGCCGCCTTGCAGCAGGAACGCCTTGCCCTCGGCCACGCGGCCAAGCGCCGTCTTCAGCCGGCGTGCTTCGCCCGCGAAGACCAACGGCGGATATCCGCGCAGCTGCGCCTCGACCGCGCCCAATTGAGCGGCGTCCGGATAGACCGGCACTTGCTCAATCGGCTTCGAGCGCCAGCTTTCCCGGCTCCATTTTTGTGCGGCAACCATGATGGCCTCAAATAGGTAACTGTCCGTCAGAACCAAGGCTGTACGGCAGGCGTGGTAAATAAAGAACCCTGCGGCCTTTTGCCAGTGCAGCGGCACAGGCGCAGCCGGAGCGTTCGCCCGGAGTCGCCTGTTTTGTCAGGAAAAGAACAGGTGCGCTGGGTTCTTCTCGACCACGACAAGAACAAACGACGAACGTAGCGAAAGCACGCCTTCCTGTCGAGCCTCCCGGCTCCGCGAGGGGCGTGCGCCGCTTAAACGATGGATTGCACCACGCCGCCGTCCACCCGCAGCGGGGCGCCGGTGACGATGGCGATCTTGCCGGTGAGGTCGATGCGCATTTTATGAAGCTCCACTGTTTGCACGCAGCATACGGCAACAGCGGGATCAGGTGGACCGACGATTAAAAGACATCACCGTATGTGGGGCATCTCCATCCTCTACAGTCCCGCCTACATCCGAGCGCGGATCGTGACGCCGACCGCGCGCGGGTCGCCGGTCTGCCCCAGGATCAGGCCGGAGTTGCCGGTCTGGATAGTGAGCGCCGTGAGATAGTTCTTGTTGAACATGTTGCGGGCATAGGCGCGCACTTCCCAGGTTTGGCTGAAGCGGTAGCCGATGCTGGCGTTCACGGTGCTGTAGCCGTCGATATACGTATAGATCGAGTTGGTGGTGTCCGCGTTGTAGCCCGAACGCAGGTTGGCGTCGGCGCTCAACAGGAACTCGCCACTGCCGGCGGGTACCACGTAGTCGAAGCCGAGCGTCCCCGCCCACCTCGAAAGCCCCGCGAGCGGCAGACCGGTGAGCACATAAGCACCGGGGACATTCGGATTGCCGCGCGGGTTTACCGTGGTGATGGCAAGGCCGGCCGGGTTCAGCGGCTGGCAGCTGCCGACAGCATTGGTGTTCTGCCATTCCAGCGGGCAGGGTCCCGCCGGATAGTCGGTGTACTTGCCATCGCTATAGGCCAGCGACCCACGCGCGGTGAAGCCGGCGAACAGTTGCGCCGCCCCGTCCACTTCCACGCCCTTCACCTGCACTTCCGGGATGTTCGCCGGGAAGGTGCGCAAGGGTGCGGCGTTGTTGCCGGTGACCGGCGTGGCGATATTGGCCTGGAAGTTCTTCACGATCGTCCAGTACCCCGCGACATTGAACGTCGCGCGGCCTTCGAACAGTGTGGACTTGAGGCCCAACTCGTAGGTGTTGTTCTGCTCGTCTCCGATGACGGCGGTATCCAGCGCCGGCTGGTTCGCGCCGATGCCGCTGCCGCCGGTCAACTGCAAGCCCGCCATGTTCAGGCCGCCGGCCTTATAGCCGTGCGCATAGCTGGCATACGCCAGCGCGTCCGGCGTGAATTGATAGGCCAAATTGGCGCGACCCGAGACGTTGCCGCCGCTGGTCTTCACCGCGTAGCACTGCGGACGGAACAGCGAGAGCTTGGCGTTGTCCTGATTGCTCAGCACGGCGCCATTGAGCGCGGTGCAGGTCACAGGATCGCGCAAGGTCGAGAATGGCACCCCGCCGGACACAGTGGTCGAATAGTCGCCCTTCTTGTGCTCGTAGGTGTAGCGCAGGCCCGCCGTGGCGGTCAGTTGCGAGGTGATGTGATAGTTCGCTTCACCGAAGGCCGCGTAGCTGTTCATGGTGAAGTGCGAATTGCCGAACTGGCCGTAGCCATTGGTCAGGGTGTCCGGGCGGTCCGCCGCCGCGAACGTTGTGGTGCTGATCAACCAGTAAGTGGAGGCCGGGCCGTAGACGCTGGTCGGCTTGCCGTTGATCTCCTGCGTGAAGACGTACAGACCGCCGACGTATTCGAACGGCCCTGTGTCATTCGACGCAACGCGCAGCTCCTGGCTGTACTGGTCCTGACGCGACGGGATGCGTTGCACCAGTTGGATCGGCACGCCGATGTAGTCGCGGTCGTTGGCGACGTCCCAATCCCAGTAACGCCAGGCACTGATCGACGTCAGTGTGGCACCGCCCAGGTTCCAATCTGCATTGAGCGAAAGGCCGCCGTCTTGCGTATTGATATGCAGCGGCGCGTCGATATCGGTCAGGCGATCATAGATGTTCGTGCTGGGCGGCGCGTAGGCCGGCAGGCCATGCTGCGGCAGTGCGGCGGACAGACCGGCGAACTGGCGCGCGGCGCTGCGGAAACTGGTGCCGAGGCGCAGGTAACCCTGCGTGCAACAATCGGATTCCAGATCCGACACGTCGCCGATCAGGCGGATCTTCAGATCGTCGCTGGCTTCATACAGAAGCTGGCCGCGCACCGCGATGTTGTTCAGGTTGTTGAGCTTGCGGTCGGTCGTGACGTTACGGATGAGACCATCGCGCTTGGTGACCTGGGCGGCCAAACGCATGGCGATCTTGTCGGTGAGACCACCGGTGTAGCTCGCCTTGCCTTGGATGAACTGATAGCTGCCGTAGGAGACCTCGCCCGTGGCCTGCGGCTCGAAGCTGGGTTCACGGCTGGTGATGCTGATGGCACCGTCGGCGCTGTTCTTGCCGAACAGCGTGCCTTGGGGTCCACGCAGCACTTCGATCTGTTCGATGTCGGTGAAATCGAAAGCGGCCGTTGCCGGGCGTCCGTGATAAACGCCGTCCACATAGAAGGCCACGCCCGGTTCGATGCCATCGTTGGCCGCGCTGACGGAGAGCGTGTTCGAACCCAGGCCACGAATGGTATAGGCCGTGTTCCGCGGATTGGCCGAGTTGTAGTAGAGCGACGGAACCAAATTCGCCAAACCCTGCGTGTTGACCGAACCCGTGACGTCGAGTGTGTCGCCGGTCACGACCGAAACGGCGATGGGGACCGCTTGCAGATTTTCCGCCCTGTGGCGCGCGGTGACGACGATGGTCTCAAGACTATTCGCGCGTTCGGCAGCAGCGAGCTGCTGCGCCGTGGGATCGGCTGCAAGAGCCTGAGACATCGGAACAGCGGCCATGGCCAACAGGCCGACGCCGCAAAGCCGGCGCGCGCGTTTCAGATTCCTCACGATTGCCCCAATCCAAACAATGCCACTCGCCCGTCGAAATATCCATCTGAACATATCGACCGTCAGCGTTATAATTTCGCGCCCGTCGATATGTCTAGTGGAATATAACGATGGAGCGTGAGGGGGGGGGGGGAGGGTTGGGCATTGAAGCGCTGCCTACGAAGTGGCCTTAAAGCTCCGCTGTCGCCTGTTCCTTCTCAGGAACCGCATCGCGCATGGTGACGAATTCTTCCGCCGCCGTGGGATGGATGCCGACGGTGGCGTCGAACTGCGCCTTGGTCGCGCCGCACTTCACCGCGACGGCCAATCCCTGGATGATCTCCGGTGCGTCCTCGCCAACCATGTGGCAGCCCAGCACCTTGTCGGTCGCCTTGTCGACGATCAGCTTCATCATCGTGCGTTCGTCGCGGCCCGAGAGCGTGTGCACCATCGGCTTGAAGCGCGAGGTGAAGATGCGCACCTTGTGGTCCTTGCGAGCCTGCTCTTCCGTCAGCCCCACCACCGACACCGGCGGATGGCTGAACACCGCCGCAGGCACGTTGGCATGATCCATCTGCATCGGGTTCTTGTTGAAGAACGTCTCGGCGAAGCAGCGGCCTTCGTTGATGGCGACCGGGGTGAGATTGACGCGATCGGTCACATCGCCGATGGCAAAGATGCTTTCGACATTGGAGCGGCTATCGGCATCCACCGCGACGGCATTGCGCGCGTTCAACCTCACGCCCGCCGCTTCGAGGCCGATGTTCGCGGTGTTCGGCGCGCGGCCCGTGGCGAACATCACCTTATCGCAGCGGATCTCTTCGCCCATGTTCAACATGACGGAATAGCTGTCGTCATCGCAGGGTTCGATGGAGCGGATGGTGCAGTCGCGCTGGATCTTGATGCCCTGCTTCTGGAGTTCGGCCGACAGCGTGGCACGCACATCCTGGTCGAACCCGCGCAGGATTTCGCCGGCGCGGATGACGATATGCACTTCGGAGCCGAGGGCCGCGAAGATGCCGGCGAACTCCACGGCGATGTAACCGCCGCCGAAGATCAAAATACGCTTCGGTCGCTCCTTCAGGTCCAGCGCTTCGTTCGAGGTGATGACGTGTTCCTTGCCCGGAAAGTCGGGCACAACCGGCCAGCCGCCGGTCGCGACCAGGATTTTCTCGGCGGTTAAGCGCTTTCCGTTCACTTCAACCGTATGCGCGTCGGCAAGAACGCCACGGCCGTTGACGATCTCGACATTGGCGTCACGCAGCATGCGGTTGTAGACGCCTTCGAGACGGTCGAGTTCCTTATCCTTGGCGGCGATCATTGCGCCCCAATCGTGGGTCGCCGTGCCGACCGTCCAGCCGTAGCCGACGGCGTCCTCGAAGTGGTGCGCGTAGTGCGCGCCGAACACGAGCAGCTTCTTGGGCACGCAGCCGCGCAGCACGCAGGTGCCGCCGACGCGGGTGCCTTCGACAATGGCGACTTTGGCCCCGTACTTGCCTGACAGGCGCGATGCGCGCACACCGCCGGAGCCGGCGCCGATGGTGATCAAGTCGTAGTCATAGCGTGCCATGACGCCCTCGCTGCATTAAGCGCCGGCAGCCTGCCGGCGACGCCAGAAGATCAAGGTCAAAGCCCAGGCGAGGCAAATCGCAAAGCCCAGGGCCAGAGCCAGCCACGATCCTAAAGGAACCGCCGTCATATGTACGACGACCAGCGCCGCAGGCAAGAGCAGCATGGGTCGTAAGGTATGCGCAAATGTGGCGGCTATGACGGCGGCACCGGACCTTGGCAACAGGATCATCGCCAGGGTCGACAGGATGATTGGGAATGAACTGGCGATTCCCGTGGCCTGCGGCCCCAGGACACCGCCCACGGCAGTGACCGACGTCACAAACAGGCCCGAGACCGTCGCCCGCAACGGAATGTCGTACCAGCGCGGCCGGAACGGCGGCAGCAAGACGGGCGTGCGGACGACCTTGAGCGTCAGCAGAATACCGACGGCGAAAGCGATCGCATTGGCGATCAGCACCGCCGCCGACGTGAGCGGCAGCAAGCGCGCCGGCGCGGCGAAAACGATCCAAGCGAACCAAGCGCCGCCGATGATGACAATAGGGTGCGATTTCCGCGCCGCCAGAAGCGTCACCGCAACGACCAAGGCCACCGCCGCGCTGAAACTGGCCGACGCCGACAACGCGCTGTCCGCCACGAATTCCGGTGGGCGCTCGATGGCGAGGATGATGAAAGCGGGGCCCACCGTCGACGGAAACGCCGCGATCATGCCGCCCCAGAACGGGCCGAGATGCTCCGCCGCGTAAAGCGCAACGAGCGCCACGAGAATGGTCGCGATGAGTTTGACGATGAACGCGGCGCTAAACGTGAGCACGAAACGAGGTCCCCTGCCCCGTCATACGCGGGTTTCGCCCGCGCCGCTACTCGACCGTCACGCTCTTCGCCAGATTGCGGGGCTGATCGACGTCCGTGCCTTTGAGCACGGCGGTATGATAGGCCAGCAATTGCACCGGGATCGCCGACAGGATCGGGGCGACGAAGGGATCGACCCTTGGAATGCAGATCGCATGAGCGGCGTTCTTGCCGGCGCGGCGGCAGCCTTCCTCGTCAGAGATGAGGATCACCTTGCCGCCACGGGCGACGACTTGCTCGATGTTGGAGAGCGACTTCTCGAACAGATTGTCCGATGGCGCGATCACGACCACCGGCACATGCTCGTCGATCAACGCGATGGGTCCATGTTTCATCTCGCCGGCGGCATAGCCTTCGGCATGGATGTAGGAGATTTCCTTCAGCTTCAGCGCACCTTCCATCGCCAGCGGGAACGACGAGCCGCGGCCGAGATAAAGTACGTCGCGCGCTTGGGCGACTTCCTCGGCGATCTTGGCGATATGCGCATCCGCCGACAGCACTTCGGCCACGCGGCTGGGCACTTCCGTCAGCGCGGTCGACAGACGCGCTTCCGTCTTGCTGTCGATCGCGCCGCGCGCCTTGGCCATGGCGATGGCGAAACTGGCGAGCACCATCAATTGCGTGGTGAAGGCTTTGGTCGAGGCAACGCCGATTTCCGGGCCGGCGTGGGTCGGCAACACGGCATCGGACTCGCGCGCGATCGCGCTTTCCGGCACGTTGACGACCGAGACGATGTGCTGGCCCTGACTGCGGCAATAGCGCAGCGGCGCGAGCGTATCGGCCGTCTCGCCTGACTGCGAGATGAACAGCCCGAGCCCACCGGGAGTCAACGGTGGTTCGCGATAGCGGTATTCGGAGCCGACGTCGGCATCCACCTGCACGCGCGCGAGATGCTCGATCCAATACTTGCCAACGAGACCGGCGAGATAAGCGGTGCCGCAGCCGACGATAGTGACGCGGTCGATCTTGGCGAGATCGAACGGCAGATCCGGCAAGGTGATCGAACGCGCCACGGGATTGAACAGCGTGCGCAGCGTATCGCCCAGCACCTGCGGCTGTTCGTAGATTTCCTTCAGCATGAAATGGCGGAACTCGCCCTTGCCGATCATCGCACCGGAGACGGAGGTCAATCGGATCGGCCGCTCCACCACCGCGCCGTCGCGGCTGTGAATGGTGACCTTGTCGCGGCTCATCACCGCCCAGTCGCCGTCTTCGAGATAGGTGATGCGATTGGTCATCGGCGCGAGGGCCATCGCATCGGAGCCCAGGAACATCTCACCGTTGCCGTAGCCGACAGCCAGCGGGCTGCCTTTGCGCGCGCCGATCAGAAGGTCTTCGCGGTCGGCGATCAGGATGGCCAATGCAAAAGCGCCGTCGAGGCGGCCAATGGCGCGCTGCACAGCGTTCTCCGCCGACAGACCTTCCTTCAGATATTGGGTGATCAGGTGGACGACGACTTCGGTGTCGGTTTCGCTGTCGAACTTGTGGCCTTTGTCTTCCAGCTCCGCGCGCAGTTCCTGGAAGTTCTCGATGATGCCGTTGTGCACCACCGCGACGTTCTGGCTGGCGTGCGGGTGCGCGTTGCTCTCGCTCGGCACGCCATGGGTCGCCCAGCGGGTATGACCGATCCCGACGCTGCCGCTCAGCGGTTCCGCCTCGAGACGCTTGGCGAGGTTGGCAATCTTGCCGGGCGCACGCCGGCGGTGAATTTTGCCGTCGACGAGAGTCGCCAGACCGGCGGAGTCATAGCCGCGATACTCCAGCCGCCGCAGGGCATCCAGAAGATAGTCAGCCGCGTTGTTACGTCCGACGACGCCTACGATTCCGCACATTTAGTCCGCGATCCCACTTTTGAGGCCCAGGCTCAACCCGGCCCGCGCGCCATATCTCAACGCGCGGAACAGGCGAAAGTCCCCGCTCATGCTTTCTTGGCCTTGGCGGCCTGTTTCTTGGCGCGATAGGTGGCGGCAAAGCCTTCGTGCGTCACCTGAGCGCCCGCGTTCAGGGCCAAGGCATCGTCCGGCACATTCTTGCGGATCACCGCGCCGGCCCCGGTCATGGCCCCGGTCCCGATCCGAACCGGCGCGACCAGAACCGAGTTGGAGCCAATCGACGCCCCCGCGCCGATCTCGGTGCGCGATTTGTTGAAGCCGTCATAGTTGGCGGTGATGGTTCCGGCGCCGATGTTGGCCTTCGCGCCGACGGTCGCGTCACCCACATATGTGAGATGATTGGCCTTCGCGCCAGCCTCGAGCACCGAATTCTTCACTTCGACGAAGTTGCCGACATGGGCATCCGGCCCGATCTCCGCCCCGGGGCGTAGCCGCGCGTAGGGACCGACGATCGCACCGCCGGAAATATGCGCGCCCTCGATATGGCAGAAGCCTTTGATCGACGCGCCGTCATCCAAGGTCACGCCAGGACCGAAAACGGTGAAGGGCCCGATCTCGACGTCCTTGCCGACTTTCGTGTCGGCGGAGAAGAACACGCTGCCCGGATCGGTCAGGGTCGCGCCGCCTTCCATCGCGGCGGTGCGCAGGCGCGCTTGCACCAGCGCTTCGGCCACGGCGAGTTCGGTGCGGCTGTTGATGCCAAGCAACTCGTCCTCGGTGCCGTCGACCACACCGCAGGTCAGCTTGGCTTTGCGCGCCAGTGCGACGAGATCGGTGAGGTAGTATTCGCCCTTCGCATTCTTGTTCTTCACTTGCGGCAGCAGCTTCCACAGCACCTGGCTGTCGATCAGCATGATGCCGGAGTTGCAGAGGCGGACTTTGCGTTCCTTGGCCGATGCGTCCTTGAATTCGACAATCCGCTCCAGGCCGTTCTTCGTGACGATCAGACGGCCATAGGACGACGGATCTTTCGGCTCGAAGCCCAGCACGATCAGCGCCGGCGCCTTCTTCGCACGGCGGGCTTCGCGCAGCCGCGCATAGGTTTCCTGCGTCACGAAGGGCGTGTCGCCATAGACGATCAGTACGTCGCCCTTGAAATCCTTCAGCGCATCGCGCGCCTGCAGCACCGCATGGCCGGTGCCGAGACGTTGCGTCTGTTCGACGGAAGGATGCGGGGAAACGGCTTTCGCGACCGAGGCCATCTCCGGCCCGATCACCGCGACCACCTGATCGGCGCCGACGTCCGCGAGCGTCGCCACCACATGGCCGATCAGCGTCCGGTTGGCGACCTTATGCATGACCTTGGGCTGGGCCGAACGCATGCGCGTGCCCTGACCGGCGGCCAGAACAACAGCCGCCAACGGGGCGGCCGGCGGCAGTGAGGCGGCAGATTTCTTGGAGGTTTTAGGCTTGGGCATGCGGGATCGGTCCGAACAAACGCAAAAATGGCACGGGCGGCGGGCGCGCGAAAGGGATGGTTGCGGGGCCGAAACGCCCCCAGCCGGAAAAAGTCCCGTCCGCCAACGGACTAAGCCCCGTTGGCGGCGAATATAAGGCGAAGCCGCCTTTGGCGCGCTAGCCCAGGAAGCCTAGGTCGCTGGTCGGGAAGTTCGCCAGGTTTGGGAAAACCTGCGTCATGGCGGTGGGCTGCACGCCGAGCCACTTGGCCATCGTACCGGCGTACTGATCCAGCGACGTCGTCGGGATCAGGACCCCGCGGGAATTGGCGTCGTCGGGACCGCCCAGCGCAGGGAACGGGAACTTGCCGTACAGATCCCCGCCCTTCACCGCGCCGCCCAGCACCAGGTGATGGCTGCCCCAGCCGTGATCACTGCCCGATCCGTTCGGATCGAGCGTGCGGCCGAAGTCGCTTTCCGTGAACTGCACCACGCCCTGGTCGATGCCCATCTCGACGGTCGCATTATAAAGCGCCGCCATCGCGTCGCCGACCTGGCCGAGCAGGTCCCACTGCTGCCAGCTTTGCGACGAATGGGTGTCGAAGCCGCCGATCGAGCAGAAGAACACCTGACGCGTCAGCCCGGTGGCCGCGCGCAGGTTCATGATCTGCGCCACCTGGCGTACCTGCTGGCCGAGTTGTGTGCCCGGGAACGCCGTCGTCAGCTGACGGCCGCTTCCGGCGCCGGCCAGCATTTGGTTCAGGCTGCGCGCATCGCTGCGCACGCGGTTGCTGGCCTGCACCATCGCCAAACCGCTATCGAGGGCGAGGATTTCCTGCAAGGCGGTCTGACGGGCCGTGGCCGCGCTGTCGGGCCACGCGGTCATGCCGTTGAGACCGAGATTGAAACCCGGGTAGAGGCTGGCCGACTGGATGACGTTGCCGGTGCAGAACAGCGCCGCGCCGTTCATCGAGAACGACGGCGGGAAATTGCCGGTGCCGTTCATCGGCTGCAAGGCATCCGCCACGCGCCCGGCCCAGCCCGTGCCAGACGTGCCATTGGGATTGGCCTGTTGCATCTGCAGCACCTGATCCGCGTGCGCGAACAGGTTCGTCGGCAACGGAATACTTCTGGCGAGATATTCCGCGCGCGTGGTGGGTTGCACCAGCATGCCGACGTTGGCGACCGTGGCGAGCTTGCCTTGCGTCCACAAAGGCGCGAGTGCACGCAGGCCTTCGTTCAGCGCGTAGGGCGTGCCGTCCTTCGCCGCGATCTGCAACAGCTTTGTGTTGTTGTCGGGCAGCGCGAGGCCTTTGCGCAGCGTGCGATAGGCATTGAACGCGGCGGTCTCCTGCGGGATCAGCATGTTGTGGCTATCGTTGCCGCCGGTCATGAAGATGCAGACCAGCGCGCGGTAATCCGGCGCGGTCTGCGCGACGGCGTTCATGATGCCGAGACGACCGAGCGCGGCAGCGCCCGCAAGGCTGCCGGTGGCGCGCAACAGGCCACGGCGGGAGAGGATGCGATGTGCGGTCATGATCCTACTCCCCTAGTACTGCGTCGCGTAGAAGCCGGAGAGCGCGCCGAGATAGAGCGCGGTCTGCCAGCGTCCGGCCGTGTCGCTTTGGGCGACGATGGCCGTGGCCAGGCTTTGGCGCATCTCCGCCGGCATGCGGCCGTACATCAACGTCTGATCGACCGCGTCGATCAGCGCGACGGTGTCATTGGCGGCATTCACAAACGGCGTCACATCGCGCGTGAAGTCGCTGCTGGGGCTTGAGATGATCTGCCAGAAGAGATTGCCGCGGAACACGGACTCAGTCGGCGTGTAGGTCTGGAACTCCGGCCCCATCAGCGACGACTTCGGGATGCGATAGAGCGGCGAGTAATATCCGAACACCGAGGGCGGAGTCAGCGGCGTGGAGGCCATCTGACTGAACTGCCACGGCAGGCCGTTGGTCGGCGCAATGCTGCCGTTCAGCGCGCGCAGGAAAGCGGCCACATGCTGAATCGGATCGCGCAGGCGTCCGCCGGTGAAACTCGGCGTTTCGGTGCGCGCTTCCGCGTCGGTCAGAATTGCCGTGACAACCGCCTTCAGATCGCCGCGTACACCCGCGCCGTTGTCGTTGAACACGGCGGCGACCCGACCGATGTATTCCGGCGTCGGATTGCTGGTCACCAGTTGACGAATGAGACGCGTTGAAATGAACGGCCCAACGTTGGGATGCGCGAAGATGCAATCCAGCGCCGCCGTCATATCCTGCGTCGTCGTCTGATTGGCGGGCAGGTTGCAGCCCAGGAACGCCTTCGCCCGCGTATCGTGATTGGTCTCGCGTGGCTCCATCGGCGCGGAGAAATCCTCCCAGGCGTTATTCTTGTAGACCCAGCCGGTCATCGCGAGAGCGATCTGCTGCACGGTGGTCTGGTCGTAGGTCGGGATCGGCTTGCCGTCGGCGCCGAGTTTCACCGAGCCATCCTGATTGAGCGCAACAAGACCGAGCGAGAACAGCTGCATCACTTCGCGCGCATAGTTCTCGTTGGTGCCGCCTTGCGACCCCGGCTTCATCGACCGCGCGAGATCGAGATACTTGCCCATCTGCGAACTGACCGAAATCTCGCCCAGCAGCGTGCGATAGTTGCCGAAGGCGTTACGGCTGAGGATCTGCAGATACGGTACGATCTCCGCGGGATAGATGTTCTTGTTCATCGAGATGACGATGATCGAACCCAGCACATAAGCCACGCGCTGACGCAGCTGATCCGGCGCCGTGGTGAGACGGCTGAGGTACTGCTGCTGCACCAGGCCCGACTGCATCGCGCCCGGCAACGGGATGTCGGTCGCCGGCATGTTGAATTGTTCGGCCAACCAGGCCTCCGCGCCCATCGCCTTGAGTTTCGTCACATCCGCCGGCGTCGGACCGAAGGTCGCCTGCTCAAGAAAACGCGCCGCCGCCAGGTTGCCGGTGCCGAGACCCACCCCGGGGTTCGGTGGTCCCTGCAGTGTGACGGCCGCCGTCGCGCTCGCGCTCGACGACGCCGCGGCGGTTGCGGACACGGTGATACGGTTCGTCGGGACGTTGGCGGGCGCCGTGTAGAGGCCGCCGGTCGTGATGGTGCCAACCGTCGCGTTCCCGCCCACCGCGCCGTTGACGCTGTAGACGACGCCGGTGTTGGAGGACCCACTGACGCTGGCGGTGAATTGCTGCGTCGCGTTCGGACGCAGCGTAACGCCGGTGGGCGTCAGCCGGATCGAAACCGACGGGGCCGGCGGCGTGGTGCTGCCGTCCGAGGGATTGGTGGGCGTGGGTGTGGGCGTTGTGGGCGTCGCCGAACCACCGCCATCCGACGGATTGGTCGGTGTCGGCGTTGTGCCGCCGCTGCCGCTGCTGCCGACCGTCACGCTGACGGTAGAACTCGTGGTGCCACCGAGACCGGGATTCACCACGGCAACCTTCACCTTAGTTCCCGCTTGCGCGGTGCTGACGGTGCCGGTCGCGGTCAAGCTGGTGGCGGACTTGTACTGCGTGGTGAGGACCGTATCGCCGAACTTCACTTGCGACTGCGGCGTGAAGTTGCTGCCGTTCAGGCGGAGCGTGAACGTCCCGCTGACCGTCGTCGGCGACGTGCTCCACAGTTGCACCTGCGGCTGGCTGACGATCATCGTCGCCGTGGCGGTCTTCGCCGGGTAAGCCGTGCTGACGGCGGTGATCACCACATTGTTCTGCGCGGGGATGGCGGCGGGCGCCTGATACAGGCCGGTGGCACTGATGGTGCCGTAGGTGCTGTCGCCGCCGGGAACGCCGTTCACGCTGAGCGTGACGGTGTTCGGCGACAGGGGCACATAAACCGTCAGCTGCCGGGATTCGCCGACCGAGATCTTGCCGGCGCTATAAATGACGATATTGCTGTCAGCCCGGGATGGGGCCGTCAGTCCGACAGCCAGCAGAAACCAGACAAGCGCGCCGATGGCCCTCATTCTGAGGTCCTCCCCTCGTAGCGAGGGGCCTCAGGCGTAGCCCCGCTTTTCCCTTGAAAGCGGTACGCGCAGTCCCCTCTAGACACCCTTACGCCTGGCCACCTCCAACGGTTGCAAAAGCAAACGCTAAACACACATTTATCATATGGTTATTGGTGGCCAGCTACGTTCCTTGACGGCCACCTCAACCGTCTTTAGAACGCGGTTTCCTTCGATCCTGCAGGTGCCTAACGGCTCCTGCCCCTTGGGCTCGAACGGGCGGTTAGCTCAGCGGTAGAGCACACGCTTCACACGCGTGGGGTCACAGGTTCAATCCCTGTACCGCCCACCATTTTTCGGTCGTAACTTCAGCAAGATAGCTGGCGACATCGAAAGACCTCCCTGACTGAAATTCATGCTGTTCACGCTGTGATCACAGTGGAGAGCGACCTTGGCATGTATTCGGCGATGGAGAGGTAAGTGGAATGTGCAAATCAGGCTGTTGGGCATCAAGCCGATCAGCCGGACTTTCCACCGAAAAGACGACGCCCAACGGTGGACCCTGGAGACTGAGGGCAACATCCAGCGCGGGGAGTTTAAGGGCGGCCTGGATGAGCGACGGCGCACGACCCTCAAACAGCTTCTGGAGCGTTACCGCGACAACGTCACACCCCTCAAGCGTGGTCGTCACAACGAGACCTATATGAT
>CANJRD010000017.1 GCA_947476695.1 Rhodospirillaceae bacterium | reverse complement strand
GATCCCCAGGCCTGCAATTCAGCGGCGCTGACGCCAGCCCCGTTCCATCATGTCTGCTGAACGCACCATCACGGCGGCGCAGCCACTGCAGAGGTACACGGTGTCCGAGCTGCTGAGCTTATTGCCGCCATCTTCCACCTTGAGCGCCGCGTGTGGCGGCTCGCCCCTGCCCTTGCAGAGTTGAAGCTGGCAGGCTCGGCATCGCTGGTTCGCCAGGGGTTTCAATTCGTACAAGCTCATCATGGCGAGCACCGTCGGCCATCGAGATCGAGGCCGCAAGCGTCGCGGAGTGTCTCCGAACGTGTACGTCTGTATCTGGCCGAACCGGCACGTCGCCGGGACACAGCCGGGACACCAGTTACCGCCGTATGCGCTAAGTCATTGATATAATGGCGTCCCCACGGGGATTCGAACCCCGGTTACCGCCGTGAGAGGGCGGTGTCCTAGGCCTCTAGACGATGGGGACGTAGCGAGGCCGCTTGTGGCCTTTTAATAGACCACGCTGTCGACTGCGGCAAGGTGAGGGGCGGATACCCCCCGCGTTAGGGCTTTGCGCCGACGGGGAACGAGATGTAGCCGTCTTTCTGGCCGTCGGGCCCGCTATCCAGGAAGAAGTCCAGGATCAACGGCGCGCCCGGTTGCACGGCATAGTGCGACAGGTCGCTCACGCCTTCGGACGCCAGCACTTCATCGTCGACGAAGAAATTGCCCGAGCAGTCGCGCGCGGGCCGCGTGAAGATGGCATGCGCCGCGTCGGCGACGATCTCCGGCTTGCGGCAATGCTTGATCATGGCCTCGCCGCCAAGCTCGAAGCGTACCGCGGCGGTGTCGATCGCGGTGCGCGGCCACAGGGCATTCGCCGCGACGCCGGCTTTGCGGTATTCCGCCGCGATGCCGAGCACGCAGAGGCTCATGTTGTATTTCGCCATGGTGTAGGCGACGGAGCCCGCGAACCATTTCGGCTTCAGATCCGGCGGCGGCGACAGCATCAGGATATGCGGGTTTGCCGCCTTCAGCAGATGCGGCATGCATTTCTGGCTGACGAGGTAGGTGCCGCGCCCGTTGATCTGGTGCATCAGGTCGTAGCGCTTCATCGAAATGTCGGTCAGGCCGCCGATGTTCACCGCGCTGGCGTTGTTCACGAGGATGTCGATGCCGCCGAACTGCGCGACGGTCTGGGCGACCGCCGCATCGACTTGCTCCTCGAACCGGATGTCGGCCTGGATGGCGAGCGCCTTGCCGCCAGCGGCTTCGATCTCCGCCGCCGCGGTGAAGATCGTGCCGGGCAGTTTCGGATGCGGCTCCGCCGTCTTGGCGACGATGGCGACGTTGGCGCCATCCGCCGCCGCGCGCTTGGCGATGGCGAGTCCGATGCCGCGACTGCCGCCGGTGATCAGCAGCGTCTTTCCCTTGAGTGCGCGATCGGCCATATCCGTCTCCCTTTATTCCGCTGCGACCTGTTCGCCGGCATCGCGGGCGAACATCTCCTCGAGTTCCTTCGTCGCCTTTTTGCTCATCTCCTGCAACTTCTCTTGGTCGTTGCGGTGCGTGTAGTGCTCGAACAGGCGCTGTTCGTCGAGCTGGCGGAAGGTGCGGATGGTGCGCGCCGCTTCCGGCGCCGGCAATCCTAGCCCCACCAGCACATCGTGCGCCATGTCCAGCGACGACAGGAACGTCTCGCGCTGCAGCAGCGTCACGCCAAGATCCATCAGGCGGTAGGCGTGCTGGCGATTGCGCGCGCGTGCGTAGACCGTGAGGTTGGGGAAGTGCCGCGTGACAGTCTCCGCGGTACGGATCGAGGCTTCGACATCGTCGACCGCCAGCACGAAAATCTTCGCCTGATCGGCATGGGCGGCGCGCAACAAGTCCAGCCGCGAGGCATCGCCGTAATAGATCTTGTTGCCGTAGCGGCGCACGAAGTCGACCTGCTCGGGGCTGGAATCCAGCGCGGTGAACTTGATGCGCCGCGCGCCGAGAACGCGGGCGACGATCTGCCCAACGCGCCCGAAGCCGGCGATGATCACCGGGCTCTCGTCGTCCGGCATCTTGTCGAATTCTTTCGTCTTGGGGCGCGGCAGCAGTCCGGTGATGCGGTCGTTGGCGATGGCCACAAACGGCGTCGCGGCCATGGACAAGCTCACCACCAGGACCAGCAGCTGCGACAAGGGTTCGTCGATGACGCCGGCCGTGACGGCGGCGGCGAAGATCACGAAGGCGAATTCACCGCCCTGGGCAATGCTGGCGGACAGATTGCGCGATGTGCGCCGATCCAGGCCGAAGACGCGCGCCGCGACGAAGGTGACCACGAACTTGGCGACCAGCAAGCCGAGCACCAGCCCGGCGATGGTCACGGGACGATCGGTGACAAGGCCGAGGTTCAGCCCCATGCCGACCGAGATGAAGAACAGCCCGAGCAGCAATCCCCTGAACGGGTCGATGTCGGCCTCGAGTTCGTGACGGAACTCCGAATTGGCCAGCAGCATGCCGGCCATGAAGGCACCGAGCGCCATCGAGATGCCAACATAACTCATCACCAAGGCGGTGCCGGTGACGATCAACAGGGCGATCGCGGTGAACAGTTCGCGCACTCGCGTACGCGCCATGATGCGCAGCATCGGACGCAGGAGATAATGACCGCCGGCGACCACCGCGACCATTGCTGAAGCGACTTTGGCGAGGGCCACCCACATGGGCTGGCCGGACGTCGTCTGTGCATGCCCAAGCAGCGGCACCACCGCAAGGATAGGAATGGCCGCGAGATCCTGGAACAACAGCACCGCGAAGGCCTTGCGGCCGTGATGGGTGGTGAGTTCGCCGCGCTCGCCCAGGGTTTGCAGCACGAACGCCGTGGAGGAGAGCGCCAGGCCCAGTCCGATGACGCTGGCCTTGGACGCGTCCGCGCCCGCCATCATGGCGATCAATCCGATAATCAGCGCGGTCAAGCCGACCTGGGCTCCGCCCAGACCGAACACGCTGGCGCGCATCGTCCACAGCCGCTGCGGCTGAAGTTCGAGCCCGATGATGAACAGCAGCAGCACGACACCGAATTCGGCGAGATGCGAGATCGCTTCGATATCGTTGACGAAGCCGAGGCTGGCCGGGCCGATCAGCGCGCCGGCGACGAGATAGCCGATGATCGCCCCCAGCCCGAAGCGCTTGAAGATCGGGACGATCGTGACGGCGGCGGCCAGGAAGATCGCCGCCTGGGCCATCGTTTCCATGGCCGAATCCTTATACGGGGTTTCCAACCCGCATCATGCGCAATCAGGGCTGCGACGCAAAGCGGGATGCTGCGCGAGCGGAACGTCGCGCGGGAAAGATTAGCCTTCGCGGCCGAGGATCGGCTCGAGCTTCTTCTCCGGCTGAGCGCGACGGCTGCCGTCGGCTTCCAGCTGTGAAAGCCGTTGCTCCAGGCGGTGGATCTCGGCCATCAGCGCATAGATGGTCTTGCCGGTCGGGTCGGCGGTGTCGTCGCATGTGCCGTACGGTGCGAAGGCCGCTGCCGATGCCGGCGTACGTGGCGCGGCGACCTGCGCCGGAATGCCGACAACGGTCACGCCGGGCGGCACGTCTTTCAAGGCGACGGCGTTCGCTCCGACGCGCGCGCCTTTTCCGACGGTGATGGGCCCCAGCACTTGCGCGCCGGCGCCGATGACCACGTCGTTTTCGACGATCGGATGGCGGCGGCCGTTCTGCGATTGGGTTGCGGCCATGCCGCCCAGGGTGACGCCATGGTATAGCGTGACATCATCGCCGATGATGGCGGTCTCGCCGACAACCACGCCGATGCCGTGGTCGATGAATAGGCGGCGGCCGATCTGTGCGCCGGGATGAATCTCGATGCCGGACAGCAAGCGGCCGAGTTCGGAAACGAAGCGGGCGAGGAACGTCAGCTGCGCCAGCCACAGACTATGGGCGATGCGATAGAAGAAGAGCGCGCGCAGCCCGGGATATAACAGCGCGACTTCCAACAGCGAGCGCGCCGCAGGGTCGCGCTGTTTGATCGAGACCAGCGTCTCGTGAAGACCGCCGAGCATCGGAATCGTCCTTGCGGCAGGGCGGCCGCGAAAATGTCGCCGCGCCCCAGATAGAGTTCGGGTCGGGTGCCGTTTATCAGGAACCCCGGCCAGCGCAAAATAAAAATCTGTGGCGGCGCTCTGGCTGGCCACAAAATAGAAAAATCATCTCCAATATGCTACGAAATGGGGGTCTGCGTTCCGACTCGATGGGATCCTGCGCGAATCGTATTCGCCCCCCGCGCGGCGCGGATCGAACCGCACTATGCCGATACGTTCGTCGCCTGAGCCCTTCGTCTAAGGACACGTCATGGATCCGATCGACCGCAAGATTCTCGCCATCCTGCAGAACAATGCCGGCCTGCCCATCGCCGATATCGCGGCGAAGGTGGGCTTGTCCCAGACACCCTGCTGGAAGCGCATTCAGAAGATGGAGCAGTCCGGCGTGATCAAGGGCCGCGTGGCCTTGCTCGACGCGAAGAAACTGAGCCTCGGGCTCACGGTTTTCGTCATCATCCGCACCAACCAGCACGACGACGTCTGGCTGCAGAAGTTTGCCCGCGCGACGAAGGACCTGCCGGAGATCACGGCGCTCTGGCGGATGGCCGGCGACATCGATTACCTGCTGCGCGTGGTCGTGCGCGACATGGAAGCCTACGATGCTTTCTACAAACGCCTGATCAAGCGCGTGCCGCTGAACGACGTCAGTTCCACTTTCGTGATGGAAGAGATCAAGTACACCACGTCGCTTCCGCTGGACGGCCCGGACATCAAGCCGGCGGTCTAACGGATTTGTGACGATTCGCCCCGTGGCGTTGTCCCGCAGGGCGATTTCGGCCCCCGGATTCAGGGTGAGACGTGCCCGCCGGACGATGTAGAGTACCGCCCATGGGCGCGGGAGGCGTCGTTTCGTCGGGGGGACTCACATGAAGTACAATCGTCTGGGCAATAGCGGCTTGATCGTTTCCAAGCTGGCATTCGGTGCGGGCGCTTTAGGCGTTGGCGGGAATACGCTGGGCCTGAAGAAGAATATTCCGGAGAAGATGGCGATCGAGCTCGTCAACAAGGCGCTCGACGCCGGTATCACGCTGTTCGATTCATCCGACATCTACCTGCAAGGCCAGTCCGAAACGCTGCTGGGCAAGGGGTTGGGCGCGCGCCGCAAGGATGCGTTGATCAGCACCAAGACCGGTCTGCCGACGGGCGATCCCAATAAGAACACGGGTGGCTTGTCCTATCGCCGCATGATCCAGGCTTGCGATGAAAGCTTGAAGCGTCTCGGCACCGATTGGATCGACATCTACTACTGCCATGCGCCGGACGCCCGCACGCCGATGGATGAATCCATGCGGGCGTGGGAACACCTCGTCACGAGCGGCCGGGTACGTTACGTCGGCGTGTCGAACTATCAGGCCTGGCAGGCCGCGACGCTGATGCAGATGCAGAAGAACGCCAACTTCTCCCCACTGGTCTGCAACGAAGTCTATCACTCGCTGCTCGGGCGCCAGATCGAGCGCGAACTGGTGCCGATGGCGCGATCGAGCGGCATGGGCATCATCACCTATGAAGCACTTGCGGGCGGTTTCCTCACCGGCAAGTACACGAAGGAAAATCCGCGCCCGGAAGGAACGCGCGCCGCGCAGTTTAAAGGCGACGAACGGCGAGATGAGATGTTCCCCGGCGCGCGCCGCTTCGACGGCAACCTGGGCTACGAAATCGTGGCGCTGCTCAGCGAGATCGCCAAGGCGCACAATTGCTCGGTGCCCCAGGTGGTGCTGGCCTGGACGATCAGCAAGCCGTGGATCAACTCGGTCATCTTCGGCATGACCAAGATGGAACACCTGGTCGACAATCTGGGTGCGGTCGACATCACGCTGTCCGAAGAGGACATCGCGAAGCTCGACAAAATCTCCGCGGGAACGGCGGCCTTGTAGGTCTCGGACAGCGCGCCGCTCACTAAAGCGGCGCGCTAACCGCCGAACGAGGGCAGATCCACCGCCAGGATCGTCACCAAGCCAATCAAAATGAACAGCCCCGCGGCGATGTAGCGTACCCACGCACCGCGGGCACGTTCGCCCGCGACATTGCCGAACAGCACGGCGGGCACATCCGCCACCAACATTCCCAGCGTCGTGCCCAGCACGACGGCCACGATGCTGTCGAATCGCGCTGCCAGCGCGGCCGTGGCGATCTGCGTCTTGTCGCCGATCTCGGCGAGGAAGAAGGCGACCGTTGTGACGGTGAAAATCTGCATGGTCGTGCTGGCGTCTTTCGGCTTGTCGTCCTCGTCGAGTTTGTCGGGGATCAGCGCCCAGGCGCCCATGCCGATGAACAACAGGCCCAGCACCCAGCGCATGATCTCGGGCCCGGCCTGCGCGGCAACCCAGCTACCGACCGCGCCGGCCAGCGCGTGATTGAACACCGTGGCCACGATGATGCCGAGGATGATTGGGATGGGCTTACGGAAGCGCGCGGCCAGCATCAGGGCAAGAAGCTGCGTCTTGTCGCCGATTTCGGAAATGGCAACGACGCCCAGCGAAACGAGAAAGGCCTGCATGATTCGAAACGTACCGGTGAATGAGGGGGAGACGCGCGCCGCTTAAAGCGGACGGTGCGCGCGCAGGCGTTCGGCGATCCGGGCGGCCTCGGGCTGCGCGGTCTTCACCAGCGGCTTGAAGCTGGCCGCAAGGCTCGAACCCGCACGGCCGACAGCGGTGCGGGCCTCATCGCTATGCGCTTTGGACGTCAGCACGCCGATGGTGCGTTCGGCCACGTCCAGATCGTTCAGGCGTCCGAGGGAGTCCTGCAACGCCTTGAGCAGGCGTCCCAGCCGCTGGGTGCGCCGTTCCGGCAGCAGCGATTGGAAGAACTCCATGCCGTAGCGCAGCTTCTTGATGGCGATCCGCAGGTCGTGAAGTTCCTGCGGCGACGCGTCGGCGACGTGTCTCACGCGCTTCTGAATTTTCGCCAGGCGCCGGTTCAGGCCCGTGCGTGCGAAGTCCTTCGCGGACGACGATGCGGCGGGGTCCGGCTGCCAGCCCTTGCCGTCGAGCCAGACATCCAAGCGGTTCAGGAAGCGGCGATAGCGCGCCCCGCTCAGCGTGGCGGTGACGCGGCCTTGCGCATCCGCGCGCGACTGCTGCGCGATCCGCACCATCTCGGCGGACTTCGCATCGCGTGGCGCGAGTTCGGTCAGGAACACGTCGAGATCGCGGGCGCGGCTCAGCAGATCGCCGAGCCCTTTGGCTTCCGCGCGCATCCAGGCATGTTGATCTTCGGGCAAATGCTGGCGGAACAGCGTCAGCGCGGTGCGGAAGCGGCGCAGGCCGACGCGGAATTGGTGAATGCCTTCGGGTTGGCCAAGGACCGCGGCGGCGTGATTGGCATCCCAATGATCGCGGCAGGCGCGTGCGATCGCGGCGAAGGCCTCGTGCACGGAGGTGTCGGACGTCAGAACCAGCGGCTGCGATCTTTGGATGACGGGCTTTCCGGCCCGCGCGACAACGCGCTTCGGCGCCGGTTTACGCGCGGCGGCGGCGGGACGCTTTGGCGTCGCGCGCGGTGTTCTCGATGTGATCTCGCTTCGCAGCACGGTAGCCCGTCTCCGGCGCGTCCGCGGTCCCCTGCGTGCGCGCAAACCCCCTGAAGCGGCCGAAGTCTAGGGGGTTTGGCGGTCCGGCGCCACGGAGCCTATGTTAAACGGCCTGTGGATAACGGGGATAAAATCGCGCGAAAACGCCGAAATTGACTGCTTTTAGCTGCACTTGCTGTAGCCGCAGCTGGTGCAGCTGTCGCAGCCTTCCTGACGCGTCAGGGCGTAGGTTCCGCATTTGGGGCAGGCCTGGAAACGCCGATCCCGGGTTGCGTCCTTCAGCTGCACGACCTTGGGATCCACCGCCGGGGCCTTGGTCTCGACGTGGAACCCAATCTCGCTCATGTGCCGGGCGATGACGTCGCCGATGGCGGCGAGCAGCGACGGCACGTAGCGGCCGTTCATCCACTGGCCGCCGCGCGGGTCGAACACCGCTTTTAGCTCGTCGACAACGAACGAAATCTCGCCGCCGCGCCGGAACACCGCCGAGATCATGCGCGTCAGCGCGACGGTCCAGGCGTAGTGCTCCATGTTCTTCGAGTTGATGAACACCTCGAACGGGCGGCGGACCTGGCGTCCGCCTTCCTCGACCATGATGTCGTTCACGGTGATGTAGATCGCGTGATCGCTTTCCGGCCAATTGAGTTTGTAGGTGGCACCCGGCAGCGTCTCCGGGCGCGGGATCGGATGCTCGTAGGTCGCGGCCGTCGCGGCGACAACCGAGACGGGCGCCGGGGCCTCCTTCTTCACCTCTAGCACCGCACCGCGCGCGGGGCTGGGGCGATAGGTGGTGCAGCCTTTGCACCCCAGCGCATAGGCTTTCAGATAGACGTCCTCGAACGCGGCGAAGGGGAAATCCTCCGGCACGTTTATGGTCTTGGAAATCGAACTGTCGACGTACTCCTGCACCGCCGCCTGCATGACCAGGTGATCGTCGGGCGACAGCGTCTGCGCATCGACGAAGGCCGGCGTCAGGGGCGCGTCGGCGCCCTTCATCTTGCGGAACAGGCGGTGCGCGTAATCGCTGACCTCTTCCTCGCGACGGGTGCCGTCGGGCATCAGCACGCGGCGGGTATAGGCGAAGCTGAAGACCGGCTCGAGACCGGAGGAAATATTGTCGGCGAACAGCGAGATGGTGCCCGTCGGGGCGATGGACGTGACCAGCGCGTTGCGCACGCCATGGCGCGCGATGCGGTCCTTCAGCGCTTCCGGCAGCGCGGCGATGGTCAGGCCGGCGAGATACTTGCCTGGATCGAACAGCGGGAACGCGCCTTTCTCCACCGCAAGATCGACCGATGCCTCGATGGCGGCATTGCGGAAGCTGTTCATCCACTGCTTTGTCGCGGTTACGGCTTCGGCGCTGCCGTAACGCAGGCCGCACATGATCAGCGCGTCGGCGAGGCCTGTGATGCCAAGGCCGATGCGGCGCTTCTGTTCCGCCTCGCGGCGCTGTTCGGGCAGCGGGTAATTGGAGATGTCGATGACGTTGTCGAGCGCGCGCACCGCGACGCGGACGAGATCGCTCAAGGCCTGAAGGTCCAGCGTGGCGTTGCCGCCGAACGGATCGTTGACCAGCCGCGCGAAATTGATGGAACCCAGCAGGCATGTGCCGTACGGCGGCAACGGCTGCTCGCCGCAAGGATTGGTCGCGGCGATCTGCTCGCAGTAGTACAGCGGATTGCGCGTGTTGATGCGGTCGATGAAGATCACGCCGGGCTCGGCGTAATCGTAGGTCGCCCGCATCATCTTGTTCCACAGGGCGCGCGCGCTGACGGTTCGATAGACCTTGCCGTCAAACTGCAAGGCCCATTCCGCATCGGCCTTCACCGCCGTCATGAAGCCATCGGTGCAGAGCACCGAGAGATTGAAATTCGTCAGGCGGCCCGGGGTCTGCTTCGCGGCGATGAAGTCTTCGATGTCAGGATGGTCGCAGCGCAAGCAACCCATCATCGCACCGCGCCGCGAGCCGGCGCTCATGATGGTGCGGCACATCGCATCCCACACGTCCATGAACGACAGCGGGCCCGACGCGTCCGCGCCGACGCCTTTCACCAGCGCGCCCTTCGGCCGCAGCGTGGAGAAGTCGTAGCCGATGCCGCCGCCCTGCTGCATCGTCAGCGCGGCTTCACGCAGGGCGGCGAAGATGTCGCCCATATCGTCGCCGATCGTGCCCATGACGAAGCAGTTGTGCAGCGTCACGGTGCGGCCGGTGCCGGCGCCGGCCATGATGCGCCCCGCCGGCAGGAAACGGTAATCGCGCAAAGCGTCGCGGAAGCGTGCCGCCCACGACGCGCGGTCGGCTTCCGGTGTGGCCAGCGCATCGGCCAGCCGTTGCCAGGTGTCGTCGACGGTCGCGTCGATGGCGCTGCCGTCGGGGGTCTTGAAGCGATACTTCAAGTCCCAGATCTGGCCGGCGATCGGCGACAGTTCGAGGGCGTTCTGAGGGCGGATATCGTCAGGCATGGTCCAATTCCTGGGGGCGGGAAATATCCGCCCCCGACGGCCACCATAACGCGGCGGTTCGCTAAGAGTCGTTAAACGGCGCCAAGTCCGTGATTTAGATGGGTTCTTTGCTGGGATCGGGCAAGCCAGCGCCCTCGACGCTTTCGCGCAGGGCCGTCAGCAACTCGTTCTTGCGCAGGTCCGCCGGCAGGGCCGGCAGGAATTGGAATGTAATCGTTCCCGGCAGTTTCAAAACGCGGCTCTTGCCCCACAGCGGCCCTGAATTGAGCGCCATCGGGATCAGCGGCACCTTGCAATGGCTGTAGATCGCAGCGATCCCCGGACGATACGGCGCCTGCACACCCATGGGGATGCGTGAACCTTCCGGAAAGATCACGACCTGATCGCCGCGTGCGAGTGCTGCGTCGGTCGAACGCAGCATCTTGCGCATCGCGGAAGCGCCGGCGCCGCGGTCGACCGGCACCATGCCGCCGCGCCCCATGTACCACCCGATCAGGGGAATCCAGATGAGTTCGCGCTTGAGCACCAACACCGGCTGCCTGAGCTCGAGGAAGATGCGATAGGTCTCGTAGGAGGACTGGTGTTGCGCGCCGATGATGCATGGGCCGTCGGGGATATGCTCGGCGCCGATCGTGCGATGGTGAACGCCTGCGACATTGCGCGCGAGCCACATGATCCCCCGGACCCAGATGCGGATCGCCATCAACGTGGTGTTGCGGGTCACCAGCCACGGCAGGAGGATTGTCCCTGCGATTGTGCACCACGCGAGGAACAAGACCGTGTAGATCCAGGACCGCAGTTTGATCACGGTCAGGTTCATGGTGTCGATGTCATGGGGTCGGAGATTCCGTAGCCGCGAAAGCCGGCGCAATCTGCCACAACGCGGAGGCCCGCATCATAGCAACGTCGTTGCTCAAGCCGATCTGTTGGAAGGCCCAGGTGATCGCGAACTTGGTGTATTCGCGCGCGATCAGGCTGGCGGTGCCTGGCCAGCGCCACCAATCGTTGCTCTTCACGTTCGCCGGGAACACCGGATGCGGGATGATCTTGATCTCCGGCATGGCCGCGCCCAGTTCCAGCAGGCTGCGGCGCATGTGATAGCTGGCCGTCACCAGACGGATCGACGAAATGTGGTGCGTGTGCACCCACTCCGCCGTCTCTGCGGCGTTGCCGGGCGTGTTGATCGCGTTGCCGATCGCGACACGCTCGCCCAGCTGCGGATCGGAGGCGGTGCGGGCCACAAGCTCCGGCGCTTTCGTCGGGCCGCCGACGCCCGAGATATAAAGCTGTTCGGCGCGGCCCTCGGCCAGCAACTTCAGGCCCGTGTCGATGCGTTCGCTGCCGCCGGTCAACACGACGATCGCATCGGTATGCGTCTCGATATCCATCACGTCGCGCGGAATGGTCATGGCGAACCACACGAGCCCCGCCGCCCAGGCAGAACTCGCGATCGCCAACATCCCCACGATCCAGACCGCCAGCTTTCGCATCGCCCGCGTACTTCTAACTCGCGTAAATTTCGTGCCGGCAGACTACAGCCTCAGACCATCGCGCGCAAAGCACGCCGGACGGTGAAATGGGCCGTGAACATGGCGAGCAGTCCGGCGAGGAACGGCAAAAGAGCCAGTACGAACCAATGCAACGGTGGCAATTCCACTTGCGGCAGAACGCCGGCCTGCACCTGCTTTGCAAGCCACACCACCGCCGCGAGTGTCGGTGCGAACAACACCAGTCCAAGAACGCCCCCGACAATTCCTTCCGTCAAAGCGCGGCGCGCGAACTGGCCGGCGATGTAGTCGTCGCGCGCGCCGACAAGGTGCAGCACCTCGATGGTCTGCATGAACTCGGTCAGGCTTGCGCGCGTGGCGAAGATCACCGTGAACGCGAGCGACGCGGCGATCAACCCGACCAGTCCCAGTGCGATTTTTCCGATGCCGCCGGCCAGATCTGTCATCCGGCTCAGCCAGACGCGATGATCGTCCACCAACGCCGCAGGCACCGCTTTGACGACAAGGTCGGCGACGCTTGCGGCACTATTGGTGCTGTCGGGGCGCAGCTGCACGTCGATCAGCGCCGGTAGCGGCAGATCCGTGATCGCCGCGCCCGAGCCCAGCCAGGGCTCCAGCAGCGTGACGATTTTCTCGCGTGGGATGGCTTTCGCGCTCGCCACGGCCGGATGCAGTTTGAGTGCGGCGAGCACCTTTTCCGCGTCGCGCGCGGCATCACTGCTGCTGCGGCCTTCGGCCGCCGGCGGAACCTGCACGGTCATGGTGCCGACCACGCTGCGGCTCCAGTGGGTGAGCAGCGCATCGGTGTAGGCGTTCACGGTTGCGGCGATCGCCGACAGGAACACCAGCACCATCACCAGCCACTGTACGAAGCGGCCGGCGTTGTCTTTGCGGAAGGGAAGGTCTGAACGGGCCATCGTTAACCTGCCTGACCGGCGGCGGGGCGGGGCGTCAGCACGCCGTTCTCGAGATGCAGCCGTGGGAATGGGAAGCGCGCGACCAGGGATTCGTTGTGCGTGGCGACGATCACACTCGAGCCCAGCTTGTGCAGTTCGATGAACAGGGCCATCAGGCGCACCGCGATCTTGTCGTCGACGTTGCCTGTGGGTTCGTCGGCCAGGATCAGCTTCGGGCGGTTGACCACCGCGCGCGCGATCGCGACGCGCTGCTTCTGTCCGCCGGACAGTACTGCCGGCTTGTTCTCCATGTGCTCGCCAAGCCCGACCCAGTTCAGCAGCTCTTTGACATCCTGCATCACCACGTCCTCGGGCACGCGCGCGATGCGCAGGGGCAGGGCGACATTGTCGAATACGGAAAGATGATCGAGCAGGCGGAAATCCTGGAACACCACGCCGACGCGGCGCCGTAAGGCCGCGAGCCGCGACCGCGAGGCGTCCATGACGTCTTCGCCGAACAGCTTCACGCTGCCGGCCATGGGCAGGTTGGCGAGGTACAGCAGGCTCAGCAGCGAGGTCTTGCCGGTGCCCGAGGGGCCGGTGAGGAAATGGAACGATTTCTGCGGCAGGTTCAACGACACGCCCGAGATGATCGGCGGCACCTCGCCATAGCCGACCGACACGTTCTCAAGTTGAACGGTATCGCCCTCGAAGGTCTTCTTCTTCCGATTGAACGCCACGGCCTCTTACCCATAAAACGTTGCGGCTCGATGCCGAAAAAGCCAAAGCCCAGGCCCATTTAGGTCGCATTAACAGACTCGATGCACTATAGGAAATTCGGAGGGGAGTGCGAGACGCGTAATGCGGATCACTTGTCCAAACTGCACGGCCCATTTTGAGGTTCCTTCGGAGCTCTTGGGACGGAAGGGTCGTTCGCTCAAGTGCGCGAGCTGCGGCCATTCCTGGTACCAGACGCCCCAGGTCGAGACGATCGATCTCGCGGAAATCATGGGCGAGGAGTACGCCGCCAAGGCGCGCGCCGACATGGGCGCGCCGCCGAAGGGTAGCCCGCAAGCCCAGGCCCAGCCACGCGCGCAACAAGCCCAGCAGCGCTATGCCCAAGTCCCACCGCCGCCCGTGCCCGGCCAGCGCCCCGGCGTGCCCGGAGGCCCGCCGCCGCAGGCTCCTGTGTCCCTTATGGGTCGTCAGCCACCCCGGCTGCCGCTGCAGCAAGCGCCCATCCAAAGTTCCTGGAACAGCCAGCAGCGCGTTCCGCGGGTTGCTGCCCCATGGCAGCAGCCCGCTCAACAGGGCATGCCAGCCGCAATGCCGGTCGGGGGCGCTAATCCGTCCTGGTACCAGCAGCAACCACCGCCTGGATCCATGCCGGGCGCGCCCGGTCAGCCGCCCCCCCCCACATGGGCCCAGCAGCCGGGACCCGGCGGTATGCCCGGTGGTCCGGGCGCGGCCCCGTGGCAGGGCCAGCAGCAAATGCCCGGCGCGGCCCCCATGCCGATGGGGGCGCAACCGCCCTGGTACCAACCTGACGCCCTCGGCGCCCCACCGCCAGGCGCCTACCAGCAGCAACAGCCGTTCGGCCCTCAAGGCATGATGCCTGGGCAGCAGATGCCGCCCGGCATACCACCCGGCGGCCAGTCCTGGGTGCAGAACCAAGGGCAGCAGCGGCAAATGCCCCCGCCCGGCAGCCAGATGAGCGTCCTGAACATGGCCCCGCAGCAGCGCGGGCCTGTTGCGGCGCCGCTGTCGGGTCAGTCGATGATCGGTCCGGACGGCCAGCAAATGGGACCGGGCGAAGGCGCGGTTTCCTGGATGCAGAACCCCGGCCAGCAGATCCCCGGGATGCCGGCGCAGGGCATGCAGCTTGGTCCCAATCAGATGATGGGACCGGGCGGCATGCCGGTCTCGCAGATGGGCCAGCAGATCGCGGCGCCGGGTCAGGCGGCGCGCTCGCTCATGGACGGCACCGTCCAAGCGCCGGGCATGGGCGGCCACAGCATGATGGGCGGCCAGCAAGTGCAAGCGCCGGGTATGGGCGCTCAAAGCATGATGACGGGCGAGCATGTGCAGGCGCCCAACATGGGCGCGCAAAGCATGCTGAGCAGCGAATGGGTCGTCGCGCCCGGGCAGATCGCCCAGTCGATGATCGACGGCTCTATTCAGGCGCCCGGTCAGGCCGCGCGCTCGATGATGGACGGCTCGATCCAGGCGCCGGGTTTGGCGGCCCAGTCGATGCTCGACGGATCGATCCAGGCGCCGGGCGATGCGGCGGTGTCGATGATGGACGGCTCGATCCAAGCGCCGGGCCAGGCCGCGCAATCCGTGCTCCAGGCCGAAGGCCCCCGCGGCGAACACCCCGACGGCGGCGTGATGACCCCGGAACAAACCGCGTGCGCCACGGAAGAAGAAGCACGCGCCGCCAAGGCCGATCCGACGCTCGTCACCGACGAAAAGAAGAGCAAGGCCGATCCCACACTCGTCACCGACGAGAAGAAGGGCGACGGAAAAGAACCGCTGTGGACCGGCGCGAAGGAAGACGAGGAACTCGTCGATCCCGACGCCGATCGTCCCGACTTCGGCGGTGCGGCGGATGAGGAAGGCGCGTCGGACGCCGCCGCCGCGGCGCGCGCGGAAGCTTTCAAGTTCGAGCGCAAGAAGCCGCTGGATCCGGCCTATGTCACCGCCGGCCTGATGGCCTTCGCGTTGATCGCTTGCGGCGCGGTGGTGTGGACGCAGCGCGCCACCCTGATGCAGTGGTGGCCGGGCTTCGCCGCGCTGTATGAGAAAACGGGCATGGCGCCGAAGAATCCCGGCGACGGGTTGCGCCTCGCGCAGTCCGGAATGCGCCTGCAGCGCGTCGGCGGCGTCGAGACGCTGGTGGTGAAGGGCTACATCTCCAACATCAGTCAGGCGTCGCGCCCCGTGCCGGGGCTGCGGTTGCAGCTGACCGATGCGAAGAACGAAGTGGTGCAGGAAATCACCAGCGCGGCGCCGAAGACAACGCTCGATGCCGGTGCGTCGGTGGACTACGAACTGAGATTGGAACTGCCCGACATGGGCAAGGCCAAGAACGTTATCGTGTCCTGGCAGGGTTAGCCGCCGCAAGGTTAGCCGGGAACGGCTGAGCCCCCGACTTCGCCCTCAGAATTCCTTCATCAGGCGACGCAGGTATTCCTGCTCGGCTTCGGGACGCGTGCGGTCGGCGGCGCGCTTGCGGATCTCATCCAGGATCGTGCGCACGCGCTGCGCCATGCCTTCGGTATCCGGGCCTTTCGGAACCTGCACGTTCTCGCCGTCGTCGAGGCCGTTGCGTTGTCCGCCCATCTGCTCAAGCCGGCGCTGATTGCCCGGCATCTGCATCATGCCCGACATGCCTTTCTTGGCCAGCGCCTGCATCATGCCTTCCGACGCTTCCTGCATGCCGCTTTCCATCTTCGACAGCGCCTGACCTTGGGCCTCGGCGCCGCGCTGCATCGCGCCCGACTTCAGGGCTTGCTCCGCGTTCTTCATCGACTTCTCGGCATCGCCCATGGCGCCGGGCGTCTGACCGGACATGTTCGCCATCTTGCTCATCAGCTGGCTGAGCTGTTCGCGCAGTTTCTGCTGCTTGTCGGCCGCCTTCTCGCCGGCGTTCGGATCGCCTTCCTTGGCGTTTTTCTGTGAATTGCGCAGCGCGTTCTGGCGGACCTGATCGAAGGTCTCATTGAGAAGCTCGGACTGCTTCTCGGTCAGCTCGCGCATCTCTTTCATCATTTCCTGCGCGGACTTCATGTCATCGCTTTCGCCGCCGTTACCGGCCGCGGCATTCTTCATCGTCTGCAGCATGTTCTGCAGGTTGGCGAGCATCTGCTTGGCGGCATCCTGCGCGCCCATCTTCGACAGCTCGCGCAGTTGCTCCATGGTCTTGGCGATATCCTCGGGGCTGATCATCTTGCCCTTCTTGTCGAGGCCGCCCATCTGCATGTTGCGGTCAGGCATCTTGTCGGCCATCGCGCGTGCATAATCGGCGAACGACCGCTGCAATTCGTCCAGCAGCTTGCTGATCTCATCCGCGCCCGCGTTGCGTTCCATCGCCTCGCGCAAAGCTTTCTCTGCCGCCTCGAGGCGCTGTTCGGATTCGCCCAGGGCGCCATCCTCGATGCGCACCGCCGTTTGCCACAGCAGCTCCGGCAGGCCTTTCAGCGCATTCTCGGCAGAGTCATAGCTCAGCCGGTAGCGCGCGGACGACAGCGCCAGGAAGACGACACGGTCGCCATTGAACGCGTTCGGGTTCGTCATCAGCCGCGCGAAGGCATCGCGGGCCGGCACCGCGGCGCGCGCCGGGTCGGCCATCAGGTCCTTGCGGCGTCGGGCGATCTCCTGCGCGACCGGATGATTGAAGCTGCGTTCGGGCAACGTCACTTCCAGCGGCGCGGTGCTGGTGCTCTGGCCGGCCTGATCGGTGGCGGTGAGCGTCAGCATCACCTTCATGCCCGCCCACGGATGGCCGCCAAGATCGTGATGCGACGTTTGGTTCGCCTGCTTGGGTCCGAACGGCGGCATGGTCAGCGCGATGTCGATCGCGCCTTCGGCATCAGCGCGCGTCAGCTTGCCGGTGACCGCTTGCAGGCCGTAGTCGTCTTGCGCGGTGTAATCGATGCGCAAGCGGCCGCGCCCGCCGTCGCGTGGCTGGTTGGCGAACGCGATGCTGGGGACTTGATCGCCGATCCAGGTCACGTCCCATCCACCCAGGAGGCGCGATCCTTGGCGCACTTCGATGCGCTGCGTTTCGGGCAGCTGCACCTCAAGCCGCGAGGCATTTTCGTTGGTCACCGTGGTGTCCGCCGTCGGCACCGGCGTCATCGGCATGTTGACGGTCATCCTGTCCGCGCTCGTGAGGCTCAGGCTCGTCTTGCCGCGTGCGCCGGAAACCATCACCAGCGCTTTGGACCCGAACGGAATCTCAAGCTTGGCGATGTCTTTCTGCTGCGCCGGGCTCTCGACATAGATCGGCGAACGGTTGGTGTAGGCGGGCGGGGTGATCCAGAGTTTCACGGTGACCGGCGCGCTGTTTCCGCCCAGCGCCGGCGCGATGGCGCGCGCCAGCCGGTGCGGTGAGTCGCGGCCAGCGCCGACGATGGCGATGGCCAGCAGCAGCACGACGAGCACGCGGATCGCGAAGCCGTCGCGCCGCGCGACTTCCGGCATCGGCCAGGGCGACCGCAAACGGTTCAGCGCCGCGCGGGCGAGCGCCTGATGGCGCACCCACAGCGCGCGCTGCAGCGGTGTGCCGCCCACGGGCAGCGTGTCTTCAACCGCCGTCAGCGGGCGGTGGCTGACCGGCGAGATCGCCTCGAGACGCGCCCGCGCTTCGGCGCGCTTCGGCCACGTGAAATGACGCAAGCCGCGCCAAGCCAAGCCGGCAATAGCGGCAAAGAAGACCAGCAGCAGGCTGAGGTGAACGCCGCTCGGCAGCGAGGGCAAGGCATCGGTCAGCGCCACGGCCACGCCCAACAGAATGACGGTCAGGACCGGCCAAAGGCCTGCGGCCAGCCGCTCCCAGGTCAGGGCGGCCCAGGCCATGGCGAGGCGCAGGCGTAATGGGGTGTCGTCTACCGGGAGGCGCGCAGGGGACATGCGGTCAGTCTAAGGGCTGCTCCGGAAGCCAGCAATCGGCTAACCCCGCGGCAAAGGCTGGGATCTGGCCGCCAGGGCGGCGACCGACCTAATCCAGCCACACCGGCAGTTGTTCCAAAGCTGTCATTTCCTCGAAAGACGGGCGCCGGCGCACCACGGCGAACTCGGCCCCGTTGACCAGCACCTCGGGCACCAGGGCTCGGGCGTTATAGGTCGAGGACATCGCGGCCCCGTAGGCCCCGGCGGTCATGAAGGCCACCAGATCGTCGGCCTTCAGATTCGGCAGGTCGACGCCCTGCGCGAAGCGGTCCGAGGTTTCGCAGACCGGGCCGACCACATCGGTGGCCAGTGCATCGCCGCGGCCTTCGACGATGGGCAGGATCTCGTGCACGGCGTCGTACATCGCCGGGCGGATAAGGTCGTTCATGCCGGCGTCGACGATGGTGAAGCGCTTGGTGGTGCCTTCCTTGATGAAGATCACCCGCGACACCAGCACGCCGGCGTTGCCGACCAGAAGGCGACCGGGCTCGAACGCCAGCTTGCAGCCCAGCCCGCCGACCGTCCGCTTCACCATCTCGCCATAGGCGGCGGGCGACGGCGGCAGCACGTTGCTGCTGTGGTCGTAAGGCACGCCGAGACCACCGCCGAGATCGAGGTGGCTGATGGCGATGCCGTCGTTGCGCAGCATCAAGACCAGGTCGCGCACGCGCGTGAACGCCGTCTCGAACGGCGCGAGGTCGGTGATCTGCGAACCGATGTGCACGGCGACCGCCGAGGCTTCGATGCCCGGCAGCTTGTGCGCCTTGCGGTACAGCTTCGGCGCCAGCGTCCACTCGATACCGAACTTGTCTTCCTTGCGGCCGGTGGTGATCTTGTCGTGCCCGCCTGTGTTCACATCCGGATTGACCCGCAACGCGATGCGCACGCGCTTGTTGGCCGCCGTTGCCAGTTTGCTCAACAGTTCGAGCTCAGGCTCGGACTCGACGTTGATCTGCCCGACATTGTTGTCGATGGCGAACTGCAGTTCATCCGCGGTCTTGCCGACGCCGGAGAACACGATCTTTTCCGGGGCAACGCCGGCTTTCAGCGCGAGACGCAGCTCGCCGCCGGAGACGACATCGCAACCCGCACCCAGGCTCACCAGCGTGCGGATGACGGCGAGATTGGCGTTCGCCTTCACCGCGAAGCAGATGGTCGCGTCCAGGCCGTTCAGCGCGTCGCTGAACACCTTGTAGTGACGCGTCAGCGTGGCGGTGGAATAGCAATAGAACGGCGTGCCGACGGCTTCGGCGATTTGCGGAATCGGCACATCCTCGGCGTGGAGGATGCCGCCGCGATACACGAAGTGATGCATGGAACGTCGGTCCTATTCGCGCGGGTACTGGCGCGGATATTCCGCGCCGCGCGGTGGCGTGAGTTTTTCCTTACGGCCGCAGGCGCCGAGGCCGACGGCGGCGATCACCAGCGCGAGGCAGATGATGGCGGAGATGCGCTTGTTCATGCGGACCTCTTCAGGAAACGTTCGCGGGCGGACACGACTTGTTTGCGCACCTGATCGGGCGCGGTGCCGCCGAAGCTGGTGCGGCTGGCGGCGGACGCTTCCACCGTCAGGATATTGAACACGTCATCGGTGATGCGCGGCTCGGCCTGCTGCATGTCGGCGAGCGACAGCTGGCCGATGTCGCAGCCGCTGCCTTCCGCCAGTTTCACGACGCGGCCGGTGATGTGATGCGCTTCGCGGAACGGGATGTTGAGCTTCTGCACCAGCCAGTCGGCGAAGTCGGTGGCGGTGATGAAGCCCACGGCCGCGGCTTTATGCATCTTCTCGCGGTCGGGCTTCATGTCGGCGACAAGTCCGGCGGTCGCGGCCAGGCACAGTTCCAACGTATCGAAGGCGGCGAAGGCGGCTTCCTTGTCTTCCTGCATGTCTTTGGAATAGGTCAGCGGCAGACCCTTCATCACCGTCAGCAGGCCGAACAGGTTGCCGAACACGCGGCCCGTCTTGCCGCGCACGAGCTCGGCGGCGTCCGGGTTGCGCTTCTGCGGCATCATCGAGCTGCCGGTGGAGAATGCGTCCGTGAAGCGGATGAAGCTGAACTGCGCGCTCGACCAGAACACCATTTCCTCAGCCAGGCGCGACATATGCGTCGCCAGGATCGCCGCCGCGCTGAGGAACTCGAGCGCGAAGTCGCGGTCGGAAACGGCATCCATCGAATTCGCCATCGGGCGGTCGAAGCCCAGCTTCTCCGCCGTCATGTGACGGTCGATCGGGAACGAGGTGCCGGCGATGGCGCCCGCGCCCAGCGGGCATTCGTTCAGGCGCACGCGCGCATCCGTGAGGCGGCCGCGGTCGCGCCCGAACATCTCGACGTAAGCGAGCAGGTGGTGGCCCAGCGTCACCGGCTGGGCGGCCTGCAGGTGGGTGAAGCCCGGCATGATGGCGTCGGCGAAAGCCTCGGCCTTGTCGATCAGGGCGGACTGCACCTTGGCGAGTTCCTCGTCCAGGGTCTCGATGGCGGCGCGCACCCACATGCGGAAGTCGGTGGCGACCTGATCGTTACGCGAACGCGCCGTATGCAGGCGTCCCGCCGGCGCACCGATCAGTTCGGCCAGCTTGGACTCGATGTTCATGTGAACGTCTTCAAGCGCGCGCTTGAAGTTGAAGGCGCCCAGCGCGACGTCCTTCTCGATCCGGGTCAGGCCCTCCTGGATCGCCAAACCGTCCGCTTCGGAGATGATGCCGGTCGCCACAAGCATGGCGCAGTGGGCGCGGCTGCCGCGCACGTCCTGCTTGGCCAGCCGTTGGTCGAAGTCGACGGAGACGTTGATCGCCTCCATGATGGCGGCGGGGCCTTCCGAGAAGCGCCCACCCCAAATCTTGCTGGTCATCGCGGCAACCTTGGCTCTGCTGGCGTCGCCCTTTATGCTGGCCCCGAATGTTGAGGACAAACATGCAACGCCATATGAATTTCCTGGGTTTTCGGCCAAAAACCCGCGCGGTGATTATCACCGCCCTGGCCGCCCTGGCAACCCTGGGGCTGGGCGCCTGCGACCAGAAGCCGCAAGAGGCGAAACAGACCGCGCCGGCCGCGCAAACCGCGGCCCAGACACGCGCGCCAACCACCCCGTCACCGAAGCTTCATCTCGATAAGCTGAAACGGCACGAAGACCCCCAGCCGGCCGCCGCAACCACGTTCCAGGACGCCGACGGCAAGGACCACACCCTGGCCGACTTCAAGGGCAAGGTGCTGCTGGTGAATTTCTGGGCGACCTGGTGCGCCCCTTGCGTCGAGGAGATGCCGACGCTCGACAAGCTCCAGGCCAGCCTGGGCGGCGACAACTTCGCCGTGCTGGCGATCAGCCAGGACAAAGACGGCGCGAAAGTCGCGGCCCCCTTCGCCAAGGAACAGGGTTGGAAGAACATCGCGCTCTACGTCGAGCCCGCCACCCAGTTCATGCGTGAGGCGAAACTGCGCGGCCTGCCGACAACCATCCTGGTCGACCGCCAGGGCCGCGAAGTCGCCCGCCTCGAAGGCGAGAACGCCTGGGACGCGCCCGAGATCTCCAAGATCATCCAGGACGAGATCGCGAAGCCTTAGGCCGCCGACGTCAGATACACGTCTGTGCGGATGAACCAGCGGCGCACGAGCAGGCCGACGGCGAAGGCGAGATAAGCACCGGCGACGACGTCGCTGGCGTAATGCGTGCCGATGATCACGCGGCTAGCGGCGACGATGACCGCGACGGCGATGAACGCGTTGCGTCCATAGGGCAGGATCCAGGCCAGGGCCAGCATCGCCGCCCAGATCGATTGCGAATGACCCGACGGGAAGCTGCAATCCTCCAGCGTGCGGGCGAAGGGCGCGAGGCCAACGACGTTTTCATAAAGAAACAGCTTCGGGCGCGCGCGTCCGATGGCGATCTTGAGCGCGTTCACCAGCAGGCCGGAGATCGCCATGGAGACGATCATGAAGAGCCACGCGCGCACGACGCGCCGCATCTGCATCTGAGCGCCGGGCGACTCATCGTGGCGGGCCTTGTTCCAGGCGAACGCGATGCTGAACAGCGCGAGCGAGTACCAGATCGTACCGTTGGCCAGGAAGGTGATGATGCGGAACGTGGCGACCAGCGGCGTCTCGCTGTGCTGGGCCATGTAGGCCGCGAGCGGCTGATCGACCCAGATGATCAGCGCCGTCACGACGAGGGCGGTCGGGACGAGGCCGATCAGCACCGTGCGCATTTCCCGCGAGCGGATCATTCGGCGAGCTTCAGCAGGTTGAGCGTGATCGGCTTGCCGCGCGCGTAGTTGACGCCCTCGATCTTCGCCAACGACACGACGCGTCCGCCGCCGGCTTCGACGACTTGCGTCACGGCGGCGGTTTCGGTGTCGTCGGTGGCGACGATGATGCCCGGCATGTTCAGCAGGCGCGAACCGGCATCCGGTGCCATGGTCAGGATCGTGCTGCGCGTGCCGAGCAGGAACAGCGCCGAAGGTTCATGGAAACCGACGAGCACAACGGGGCCGGTCGGCTTGAAACGTGCGATCTCGGTGGCAAGGCGGCTGCTGACCCACAGACGCGATGCTTCCGGGACGACGCCGCCGAAGACGCTCGCGCAGAACAACGCGGCGGCCACGCCGGCCGCGGCGACGGTCGGTCGCGGCGGGACCGAGCCGGCGACGATCGTCAGCACGGCGATGGCGATGCAGCTTGCGCCGGCGATCATCAGCGCGGCGTTCATCGGAACACCATAGGTGCGCGCGGCCCAGGCCAGCGCGGTCGCGAGGCAGAGGCTGACGACGACGTAAAGCCCGCGCCAGCCGAGGCCGCCGATGCGCGTCATCGCGCCGCGCCACCGGCGTCCATCTTGCACGGCCGAGCCCAGCAACAGCGCGGCGGCGGGAAGCAGCGGCAGGATGTAGTGCGGCAGTTTGGTCGGCACGGCCTCGAAGGCGAGCCAGGCCGGCACCAGCCACGCGAGGCAGAAGCGGATCGCCGGTGCGGAGCGCGCGGGCCATGTCGCCACCAGCGCGAGCGGGATGAACAGCGACCACGGCCACGCGGTCAGGATCGTTGTGACGAGATAATAGCCCGGCAAGCCGCCGTGCGTTTCCTGTCCGCCGATCAGCTTGGGCAGCACGTCTTCGCGGAACGCATTGCCGACGAAGCCGGCGTCGCCGCCGCGCAGCAGCAGATAAATCCACGGCGCAACGACGAGGAGTGCGAGGGGAATGCCCCACTGCGGCTTGAGCGACAGCACGACCTTGCGGTCGCGGTCCATGATCGCGAGGGTTGCGACTGTCGCGCCCACGACCAGCGCGATCACCGGCCCCTTGATCAACGCCGCCGCGCCGCCCGCGAGCCAGAACACCACCAGGCGCCAGGTGTCGTGACGGTCTTTCGTCTCCAGTACGCGATTGGCGTAGACGGTGCCCAGCATCGCCATGGCGAGTGTCGTGAAGCCCAGAAGCACGGCGTCGGTCTTGGCGAGATGCGCTTCCGCCACGACCAGCGGCATGGTCGCCACCGCCAGGCCGGCGACCAATCCGGCGCGCAGACCGAACAGGCGGCGCCCCGCATAGCAGGTCATCAACACCGCCAGCAGCGCACCCAGCGCCGACGGCACGCGATACGGCCAAGCTTTGTTGATCGGCTGACCAAGCGCCTGCACGCTCAAGGCTTGCAGCCAGTAGATGCCGATGGGCTTCTTGGTGCGCGGATCGTCCTGCACCTTGATGTGCACGTAGTCGCCGGTCTCGATCATCTGCTTGGTCGCCTGCATGAAGCGGGCTTCGTCGCGGTCGGTCGGCGGCAGGCTCGATAGGCCGAGACCGAACAGCACGGCGCAGAGGAACGTGAGGATCAGATAGGGCGCAAGACCGCGTTCGGCGAAGGCCAGCACGCGCTGAAAGCCGCTCGCCGGCTCGCCCTCGCCCGCCGTGCGGAACGCCAAACGGCCTCCCTCGCGGGAGGCCGTTGCAGGCGAGACCTGTGCGGTCAGCGCGGTCACGGGCGACTAGCGGGTCGGAACCGGTTCCGGGCCGCTGTAGTCGTAGAAGCCCTTGCCGGCCTTGCGTCCCCACCAGCCGGCTTCGACGTACTTCACCAGCAGCGGGCAGGGGCGATACTTGGAATCGGCCAGGCCGTCATGCAGCACGGTCATGATCGCGAGGCAGGTGTCGAGGCCGATGAAGTCGGCCAGCTCGAGCGGACCCATCGGATGATTGGCGCCGAGCTTCAGCGCGGTGTCGATGGCGCGGACGGTGCCCACACCTTCATACAGCGTGTAGATCGCTTCATTGATCATCGGCACCAGGATGCGGTTGACGATGAAGGCCGGGAAGTCTTCCGACGACACGGTGGCCTTGCCGAGCTTCTCGGCGAAGACCTTGAGTGACGCGTAGGTGGATTCTTCGGTGGCGATGCCGCGGATCAGTTCCACCAGCTTCATCACCGGCACCGGGTTCATGAAGTGCAGGCCCATGAAACGTTCCGGACGGTCCGTCACGGCCGCGAGGCGCGTGATCGAGATCGACGAGGTGTTGGAGCACAGCAGCGCGTCGGCCTTCAGGTGCGGCGTCAGCGCGCGGAAGATGTTCTTCTTGGTCTCTTCGCTTTCGGTCGCGGCTTCGATCACGAGATCCCGGTCGCCCATGATATCAAGGCCGGTGCCGGTCTTGATGCGGCCCATCGCCTCGGCCTTCACGGCCTCGGTGATCGCGCCTTTCTGGACCTGACGGCCCAGGTTCTTGTCGATATTGCCGAGGCACTTCTTGAGCGCTTCTTCGCTGATATCGCTGATCAGGACTTCAAAGCCACCGAGCGCGCAGACGTGGGCGATACCCGAGCCCATCTGGCCCGCGCCGATGATGCCCACTTTCGCGATCGTCACCTGCGTACGTGAGACTTTGCCGGCAGACGACAGAGAGTGGCGGGCGACGGAATCGTTCATGTGACGTAATTCCTAAAAGCGCTTAAAGCGACTTCGTCAATTCGGGAACGACCGTGAACAGGTCGCCGACGAGGCCATAGTCCGCCACCTGGAAGATCGGCGCTTCGGCATCCTTGTTGATCGCGACGATCACCTTGGAGTCCTTCATGCCGGCCAAGTGCTGGATGGCGCCGGAGATACCCACGGCGATGTACAGCTCGGGCGCGACGATCTTGCCGGTCTGACCGACCTGATAGTCGTTCGGCACGAAGCCCGCGTCGACGGCGGCACGCGACGCGCCCACGGCGGCGCCGAGCTTGTCGGCCAGGGCGTCGATGATCTTGAAGTTGTCGCCCGAGCCCATGCCACGACCGCCGGAGACGACGATCTTGGCGGAGGTGAGTTCGGGACGCTCGGACTTCGACAGCGCGGCCGAGACGAAGCTCGACACGCCCGGATCGGCGGCGGCCGCGACGTTTTCAACGGCGGCGCTGCCGCCTTCGGCGCTGGCTTTGTCGAAGGTCGACGTACGGACGGTGATGACCTTCTTCGCGTCCTTCGACTGCACGGTGGCGAGTGCGTTACCGGCATAGATCGGGCGCACGAACGTGTCGGCGCTGACGACCGCCGAGATGTCGGAGATCTGCGCGACGTCGAGCAGCGCGGCCACGCGCGGCATCACGTTCTTGCCCTGCGTCGTCGCGGCGTGGAGCACGTGGCTGTAGTCGCCCGCGACGCTGACGATCAGCGCGGACAGCGGCTCGGCCAGGGCATTCGCATACTGGGCGGCGTCGGCGACGCGCACCTTGCTGACGCCACCGATCTTCGCGGCGGCGGCGGCGGCGGCGGCGCAATTCTGGCCGGCCACCAGCACATGGATGTCGCCGCCGATTTTCTGCGCGGCGGTGATGGCGCTGAGCGTGGCGGGCTTGATCGCGGTGTTGTCGTGATCGGCAATGACGAGGTTGGTCATGGTTAGATCACCTTCGCTTCGTTGCGGAGTTTATCGATGAGGGCCGCCACGTCGGCGACCTTTACGCCGCCTTGGCGCTTGGGCGGCTCTTCGACCTTCAGCGTGGTCAGGCGCGGCGCGACGTCCACACCCAGCGCGTCCGGCGCCAGGGTGTCGATGGTCTTCTTCTTCGCCTTCATGATGTTCGGGAGCGAGGCATAGCGCGGCTCGTTCAGGCGCAGGTCGGTGGTGACCACCGCCGGCGTCTTGATCGACAGGGTCTCAAGACCGCCGTCGACTTCGCGCGTGACGTTCAGCGAACCGGTGCCGACTTCGACCTTCGAGGCGAAGGTGGCCTGCGACCAGCCCAACAGCGCGGCCAGCATCTGGCCGGTCTGGTTGCTGTCGTCGTCGATCGCCTGCTTGCCCAGGATTACGAGATCCGGGTTTTCCTTGGCGACGATGGCCTTCAGCAGCTTGGCGACCGCCAGCGGCTGCAGCTCGGCGTCCGTCTGCACCAGGATGCCGCGGTCGGCGCCCATGGCCAGGGCGGTGCGGATGGTTTCCTGGGCGGCTTGCGGGCCCATGCTCACGGCGACGATCTCGGTCGCCTTGCCGGCCTCCTTGAGGCGGACGGCTTCTTCGACGGCGATTTCGTCGAAGGGGTTCATGGACATCTTGACGTTGGCGAGTTCGACACCCGTCTGGTCCGCTTTAACCCGGACTTTGACGTTGTAATCGACGACCCGTTTGACGGCGACGAGGACTTTCATAAGCGATCCCGCTGGCTGCGCTGATGGCGAAAAGAATGAGGCCGGACCAGGTGCGTTTTTCTCTGACGCCGCGCGTCCCGCGGCCCTGGTTTAGAGCCGGGAGCGGCACGGTTCCCGGCCCCTCAAAACGGCGAACACCACTAGTCTTTCGTCCAAAGTGAGTCAAACGAAATGATGTTGCGCCGCAATATGTTAACTGCTGCAAAGCACGCTAAAGGCGGGCGGATTCCGGCGCTAGTCCGCTCAGTGGACAGGTTCTAGCGATGGGCGCCCGGTTGCCACAGCACATCACCCTCCGCACGGGCATTGAGGGCGCGCGACAGCACGAACAGGTGGTCCGACAACCGATTGGCGTAGGTGAGCGCCAGGGCGTTCACATGGCCATCCCGGGCGGCCGTCGCGATGGTCCGCTCGGCCCGCCGGATGACCGTGCGGGCGATGTGCAGATAGGCCGCCGCCGGGGTACCCCCCGGCAGCACGAAGGATTTAAGCGGGGCGAGGTTCGCGTTCATGGCGTCGATCTCCTGCTCCAGGCGGTCGACCTGGGCCTGGACGATGCGCAGGGCCTTGCCGGGTGTCTCGTCGGGGGCCACGGGCGTGCAGAGGTCAGCACCCAGATCGAAAAGGTCGTTCTGGATGCGGGCCAGCATGGCGTCGGTGTCCCCGTCCCCGGCGGTATGCAGCCGCGCGACCCCGATCACCGAATTGGCCTCGTCGACGCCGCCATAGGCGTCCACCAGTGTCGCGTCCTTCGGCACGCGGCTGCCGTCGCCCAGCGACGTCTGCCCGTTGTCGCCGCCGCGCGTGTAGATGCGGTTGAGAGTGACCATTGGTGAACCTCACGAGAGCCTGGTGGGATTGTAACCCGCAATCGTCATTCCGGGCGAGCGCAGCGAGGCCCCGATGTTCTATTGTCCACTGCCATGAATATTCACCGCCTGTCGCCCACCCTGTCGCTCTACGTCGCGCGCGTGTTCGCGCTGACGTTCGCGGGCGTTCTGGGCGTGATCGTCGGGCTGATCCTGCTGTTCGATCTGATCGAACTGCTGCGTCGCACCGTCACCATCGAGGGCGCGGGCTTCGGCATGCTGTTGGGCATGGCGCTGCTCAAGCTGCCCCATACGGTCGATGTGACCTTGCCGTTCGTCGTCCTGATCGCCGCGATGTTCGCGCTGTTCAAGCTCGCGCGCACGCACGAGCTGGTGGTGATGCGCGCCTCCGGCGTGTCGGTGTGGCAGGTGCTGGGGCCGCCGCTGGTGCTGGTCGGCGGGCTCGGGGTGTTCAACCTGTTCGTTTTCGATCCGGTCGCCTCCGAGCTCTACGACATCTATCAGCGGCGCGAAGACGCCATGCTGCGCAACAACACCGCGACCCTCAACCTCGGCGAGGAAGGCCTGTGGCTGCGCGAAGTGCGCGGCGAGACGGCCAACATCGTCCATGCGGCGGAAGTGCATCAGAAGGACGACGTGATCGCGCTGGGCGCGATCTCGCTTTTCACCACCGACAACCGCGAGAACTTCCAACGCCGCTATGAAGCGGCCTCCGGCGAAATCGCCGAGGGTGCGATCCATCTGACAAACGTCTGGGAGATGGGCGGGCAGGGCAAAGCGATCTTCCACGAGCAGGTCTCGCTGCCGAGCGCCATCACGCCGGCGCGCGTGCAAAGCAGCTTCGCCTCGCCGGAATCGATGTCGATCTGGACGCTGCCGCGGTTCATCGAGTTCTCGCAAGCCTCGGGCTTCTCGGCGATTCCGCATCGGCTGTATTGGCAGTCGTTGCTGGTGTCGCCGCTCAGCCTGGCCTGCATGCTGTTGCTGGCGTCGGGCTTCTGTCTGGCGGCGCACACCCGGATGGGCACCTGGACCGCGCGGGGGCTCGCCGCCGTCGGCACCGGCTTCATGTTCTATTTCTTCAACCGCTTCACTTACGCGCTGGGCCTGTCGACGACCTTGCCGGTGGTGCTGGCGGCCTGGGCGCCGACCATCATCACGTTGCTGCTTGGCGCGGCCTATCTGCTGCATCGCGAGGACGGCTGAGGTGCGCGGCACGGTATGGCCTTGGGCGATCCTGCTGATCGCGCTGGCGATCGTCACGGTCGTCCCGGCGATCGATATCGGCGCGAGCACATGGTTCTACGTCCAGGGCGATGGCTTCCCGTGGCGCGAGGCACCGCTGGGATTGTTCGTGCGCCGTGTGGTGCCGCGCCTGATCGTCGGCAGCGCGATTGTTTGCGCCTGGGTCTGGGCCTACGGCCTGTTCCGGCATCGCACGTTCTTCACGCTGACCACGCCGCGCATGGCCTACATCGCCGGCACCCTGCTGATTGGTCCTGGCCTGATCGTCGAGACGATCTTGAAGCCGAACTGGGGACGTCCGCGTCCGGAAAGCCTGGTTCAGTTCGGCGGGCCGAATCCTTACGCGCCGCCGCTGCTCTTCGCCGAGGGGTGTACGCGCAACTGCTCGTTCGTCTCCGGCCATGCGGCGGTGGCGTTTTGGATCACGGCTTACGCCTTCCTGCTGCCCGACCGCTATCGGCGCGCGGGCATGGCACTGGCGTTGATCGTCGGCGCGGCGGTGGGCGCGATGCGGGTGATGCAGGGCGCGCACTTCGTCAGCGACGTGCTCTATGCCGGGGCCATTGTCGTCGGCGTGAACACGCTCGCGTTCCGCTATCTCATCGCGCCGCGCCAAGCGGTCGCGGAGGCGACGGCGTGAAGATCGGGCTTTCCGGATTGCTGCGCGGCCTGGCGCCGGCGGCCTCGCCCTGGAAGCCGGCGGGGCAGCCTTATCCGTCGCTGCAAACATTCGATGTGAAGACCCTCGCGGGGCAGGCGGGTGTTTATGCCGCGTGGCATCTCGGGGTGCGTCCACGCTGGCTGCGCGTGGGGGGCGCGGCCGATCTCGGCGCGGCGCTGACGAAGCTGCGCGCGTTGCCCGAGGTGCAAGCCGCGATCACCCATGACGGTGTTTATTTCGCCTGGGCGACAGGCGTGGCCGATATCCCCACGGCGCTCGCGAGTCTGAACGCAGCGCTACAGCCGTACCTGCATTCACTCGACCTCGCCGGCGAAATCAAGGCCGCCGCGAAGGTGGACAAGGCGTTTCCGCTGCCGCCCGGCAGTCAATCGCCGGTGCCGCCGGCGGCGTGATGGTTCTATGATCGGCGCATGAGCACGCTTCCCCATCACAAAGGCTACGTCGACGCGCCAACGGGCCAGGTGCATTACCGCAGCATGGGCGAAGGGCCGCCGGTGGTGCTGTTGCATCAGACCGCCTGGTCGAGCATCCAGTTCAAGAACGCGATGCCGTTCCTCGCGCGCGCGGGCTTGCGGGCCATTGCGCTGGACACGCCGGGCTACGGCATGTCCGACGGCTTCACGCAGCCGCCGACCATCTCCGACTACGCCGCCAATCTGCCGGCGGTGTTCGATGCACTCGGCCTCGCCAAAGCGCCGATTGTCGGTCACCACACCGGCGCGATCATCGGGGCGGCTTTCGCGGCGCGTTTCCCGGATCGCGTCAGCGCCTGTGTGCTTCACGGTCTTCCGTACTATCTGCCAGAGGAACGAGCGGATCGCCTCGCGCGTCCACACTTCGACCAGACACCGTTGCCGGACGGCAGCCATCTGACGAAACGCTGGACGGTGGCACAGAAGGGCAGTCCGACCGCGAGCCTCGAAGCCATCCAGATGTCGATGCTCACATTCTTTCTCACCGGTCCGACCGAATGGTACGGCCATGTCGCGGTATGGAGCCACGACGCCAAGGCGGACATCGAAGGGATCAAAGCGCCGACGCTGCTGCTGACCAACGCGGGCGACCTCGTCCACCAGATGGTGCCGCGCGTGCGCGCGTTGCGGCCGGATTTCCAGGTGGCGGAGATGAAGGGCGGCACGCATCACGTCATCTTCGACGAGCCGGAAGCCTGGAGCGCCATCGTGGCGAAATTCATAAAGGCGCATGGATGAAAACCCGGCGCGGCTACGTTCAGGCCCCTTGTGGGCAAGTGCACTATCGCAGCTATCGTCCCGAGGCTGACGCGAACGCGCCGGTGCTGATCCTCTCGCACCAGTCGCCGAGTTCGTCGCTGATGTTCGAGGCGGCCTATCCGTTGCTGACGGCCGCCGGCATCGCCTGCATCGGTGTGGATACACCAGGTTTCGGGCAGTCGGATGTGCCCGATCCGCGACCCTCGGTGCTGGACTATGCGAGCGTGTTCGCACCGGTGCTGGATCACTTCGGCCTTCGCGCCGCCCACTTCCTTGGCCATCACACCGGCGCGGCCAACGTGACTGCGTTCGCGCTGCGTAATGCGGAACGCGTGACCTCGCTGATCCTCAATGGGCCGCCGATCTACACGGCGGAAGAACTGGCGGAACGCCGCGCGCGTCCGCATGTGGAGGTGCCGCTCAAGGAAGACGGCAGTCATCTCAAACAGCGTTGGGACGGCCGCCTCAAGGTCACGCCCGGCTGGACCAATACCTACGCCATGAATCGAAACCTGCTCGGCACGCTCTGGGCCGGCGACACAGCCTGGTACGGCCACAAGGCGGCCTTCGAGTACGACCTGATGGCGGACTTCATGCGCCTTGCGTCGCGCACGCTGATCCTGACCAACACCGGCGACGACCTCTATCACATGGCGCAGCGCGCCCATGCCCTGCGCCCCGATTTTGCCTATCGCGAACTGATTGGCGGGACGCACGATATCGTCGACGAACAGCCCCAAGCCTGGGCCGACGCGGTGGTGGATTTTATCCGCGCCGGTTGATCGCATCGTTTTGCGGCTCGCTGCGTTTACGTCAGTCCCTCCAGCTCAAGGCATAGCCATGAATGCGCTCGATCTACCCCGGCCGCTCGCCCCGCGCGATGCCTTGACGCCTCCGCCGGCCGTTACAATCCATGGCGTTGCAACGGCTTATCCGCCACACGTCCTGCAGCAGGACGAGATCATGGCAGAGGCGACCAAGGTCTTTGCTCATCGCCCGCAGCTGATGGCGCGCATGGTGGCAAGCTATGGCAATGCCGGCGTGCGCACGCGCAACTCCTCTGTGCCGCTGTCGTGGTACGGCCAACCCCACGGCTGGCCCGAACGCATGAAGTTGTTCGAAGACAACGCGGTGGCGCTGCTGACCGAAGCCGCGCGCAAGGCGATGGCGGCAAGCGGTGTCGACCCGTCGCAGATCGGCGCGACGGTGACGGCATGTTCCACCGGTATCGTGACCCCCTGTTTGGACTCGCTGTTGCAAGGGCCACTCGGGCTTTCGCCGAACACGCAGCGCCTGCCGGTATTCGGCCTGGGCTGCGCCGGCGGCGTGATCGGACTGTCGCGCGCGGCGGCGCTTGCGCGCGCCACGCCGGGACAGTGGGTGCTGTTCATGTGCACGGAGCTTTGCAGCCTGACCTTCCGCGCCGGTGACGACAGCAAATCGAACGTGATCGCCACGACCATCTTCGGCGATGGCGCGGCGGCGATGCTGTTACGCGCGGGAAGCTATGGCGATGCACCTGCCGGGCGCACCGCAACGATCCGCGCCTGGGGCGAGCATACGTGGCCCGACACGCGCGACGTCATGGGCTGGGCTGTGCAGGACGATGGTCTCGGCGTGATCTTCTCGCGCCACATTCCGACGCTGGTGCGCGAGAAGATGCGGCCGGTGACGGACGCGTTCCTCGCTCAGCACGGCTTGAGCCAAGACGATCTCGACGGGTTGATCGTGCATCCCGGCGGCGAGAAGGTCATCGCGGCTATCGAGGCAGCTTACGATTTGCCGTCGGGCGAGTTGGCGGATGCGCGCGCCGTGATGGCGGCGCATGGCAATATGTCGGCGGTGACGGTGCTTGCGGTGTTCGAGCGCGCGCTGCAATCGCAACCGCCGGGACGCTATCTGATGACGGCGCTCGGGCCGGGCTTCAGCGTCGGCATGGCGTTGGTCGATCTCGCATGATGCTGCCGGTCTGGGCCTCGTGGACGCTGTTGATCGCCGTGGCGCTCGCACGTCTCGTCGAACTCGCCGTTGCGCAACGCAATACGCGGGCGCTGATTGCGCGCGGTGCGCGGGAAGTGGGCGCGGCGCATTATCCACTTATCGTCGCTGTGCATACGCTGTGGCTTCTGACGCTCGCAGCCTGGATCGCCAGGACCGATGCGCCGCTGCATCTCGGCTGGGCGCTGGCCTATCTCGCTGTGCAGCCCTTGCGCGTCTGGGTGATACGGACGTTGGGGCCGTATTGGACCACGCGGATCATCTGCGTCCCGGATGCCCCGTTGGTGCGGCGCGGCCCCTATCGCGTTCTCAAGCATCCGAACTACGCCGTCGTTGTCGCCGAGATCGCCCTGTTGCCGTTGGCGGTTGGTGCTTGGCAGATCGCGGCGATTTTCACCGTGCTCAATGCAGCGGTGTTGGCGGTGCGTCTGCGGGCCGAGAATGCGGCGTTGGCGTTGCGGCCTTCATAAACGGCAGCAGAACGAGCGTGGCGAGGCAGAGGATGCCGAGTAGCGTCCAGCCGTCGTTAAGGCTCTGGGTCGCCGCGGCGGCCTTCACCAAGGGCTCCACCATATCGCGCGTGGAGTCGTCGATAGGTCCAAGCGGCACGCCCTGAAAGCGCTCGAGCGGCAAGCCCACGAACGCGGCGGTCGCCCGGTCACCGGCCTGCAGCTTAGCGATCAATTCTTCGACATGCGCCGGTGTGCGCGTCGTGAGAATGGTGTCGATCAACGCCAGCCCGACCGCCCCGCCGATATTGCGCATGAGATTGAACAGGCTTGAGCCCTGCGGCACCTGCGCCGGCGTCAGGCTCCCGAGCGCCAGTCGTGTCGTCGGCAGAAGGCACAATAGCAGCGCGACCCCGCGCAGGATTTGAGGCGCCAGGAGTTCCTTGAAATCCCAGGTCGGGGTTGTGCGTGCATTGAGTAGCATACCCGCCCCGAACAAGGCATAACCCGCGGCGGTCAGGATCAGCGGATTCATCCGCTCTTCCAGCCGCGCCGCCACCGGCGAGAAGGCAAGCTGCGCCGCGCCGGTCACGACCATGATCGTGCCGATCTCCAGCGGTCCGAGCACGCGCACGATCCCGAGGAACAACGGCAGCAGGTAGACCGCGCCATAAAGCGCCATGCCCAGCACGAAGCTGTAGACCGATGCGATGGCGAAAGTGCGGTCGGCGAAAACGTCGACCGCAAGCAAAGGCTCGGCCCGTGTGCGGCTGCGCTGAATGGCGATGGCGCCGGTTGCGATACAGAGCGCTGCCAGGCCCACAGCTGTCGGCGAAAGCCATCCGCGCACCGGCGCTTCTTTCAGCGTCAGCTCCAGCGTCGCGAGCGACACGGCGGCCAGCACGAGCGTCAGCCAATCCAAACGGCGCAGACGCGCGAGGTCGGGTTCATCGATGCGCACCAGCGTTGCGACAATGACGGCGGCGATCAATCCCGGCACGACGTTGACCAGGAACAGCCAGTGCCAGGACAGCGTCTCGGTGATCCAGCCGCCGATGAAGGGGCCCAGTGTCGGGGCCAGCGTGGCAAAGCCGCCGCCGATAACGGTGGCCAGCGTCTGGCGCTCGCGTGGGAACATCAGCAGCGTGGCGGAGAACACGCTCGGGATTAGCACGCCGCCGAACAGGCCTTGAACCGCGCGGAAGACGTAGAGCGTCGGATAATTGGGCGACACGGCACAGGCGATGCTTGCGGCGACGAAGCCAATCAGTCCGCCGACGAACAGCCAGCGCAGCGAGAACGCGCGCGTCAGCCAGCCGGTGATGGCAATCGCGATCACCTCGGCGATCAGGTAGACGGTTTGCAGATAGCTGAGCTTGTCGGCGGGGATGCGCAGATCGGCCTGGATATCGATCAACGAACTCGCGACCACCTGGATATCCAGGATGGCCAGGAACATGCCCACCGCCATGGCACCGAAACCGATCCAGGCACGAGCGGGGGTCATTCGTTCCAATCTTCGGCTTCCGTATCTGAGATTTTGAGCGCCTCGCGCGCCACGTCGAGGCCGAAGCCGGCGCGGACCAGCGCGCCCAGATCGCGGCGATCGGTATCGCGGTCACGCGGCGTCTTGCGGAAGGGCCCAAGCCGGCGGCGCCGGATGTAGCCAAGGGCTGCGGCAAGATCGGCGCTGGAGCCGTCGGCGCGGGTCGCGGTCTCGGCGACGACGCGCTCGGCCTCGTCGGCAGTGATCCCTTTGGCCCTCAAGGCGGCACGGATGCGGCCAGATCCCTTGCCCAGGCCGCGCATGCGTGCGGCTTTGCCCGCGGCGTAGGCGGCGTCATTCACCGCGCCCGCAGCCACCAGCCGCGCGACCAGCGCGTTGACCCATTCGATCATCTCTGCGCGCGGCGCCGCACCTTCGGCCTTCTGCGAGCGGTCGCAGCGGCGCGTGAGCACCTGGCGCAGTTGCGGCGCGGTGCTGCTGTAGCGTTGAAGGTAGTAGGCGGCGATGTTGGCCAGCCGCTTTTCGGTCATCCGCTTGGGCGGACGGCGCACGGTTTTGCGCGGCGCGTCTTCGGACGGCGGCTCTTCGCGCGACGTGGGGGCGGCGCGGGGCATGGCGCCGCCCCTTTGTCCGTTTACTGCACGTAGCCGGTCATCGTGGTCCGCATGCGCGAGACCAGATCGCCGTCGAGCGTCTCGAACGTCTTCTTGAGCAGATTGAGCCAGGCGTTCGTGCGATCCGAACTGGTCGCATCCTCGCGGATGGTCTCGGTGGCGTAGGATTTGCCGTCGGCCGTGGTCAGAACCTTGCCGTTCGGATCGACGATGGCGATCTCGAGATCGAGGGTCGCGGTGTATTCCGCGTTCTGGTCCTTCTTGAACCAGCCCTTGATGCCCTTCGTGATTGGCAAAAGCTTCTCGACGATGGAGCCCTGGCGCATCGTGATGCGCAGGGTGTTCACGCTGCCGCCGGTCAGCTTGAAGCGCTGCGCGGCCCAGGCCTTGACCGCCTGGTCATAGGTGACCGGCGAGCGCGAGGTGACGTAAGGGTAGGTCGTCGGCGAGGCGTCGGCGTTGCGGACGTCGAGGGTAGTGGCTTCGACCATCACCGGCGGCTTGTCGGGCGGCGCGAGCGCGATGGGCTCCTGCGCCGCGGCGGGCAGGGCCCAAGCGGCAAACAGCAGAACTATGGTGGCAAAGGCGCGAGTGGCGCGCGGGGACGAAAGGAGGGTCATGGGGAGTCGCCTGTCTCTGGGGGGGAGGGGCGCGATTCGCGGACAATCGTCTCAAGCTCTTCGAGCGTAAAAGTATACTCAGACCGGCAGAATTCGCACGTCATACGAACTCTCCCGTCGTCCGAAAGGTTCCGCAGTTCGTCTATCGGAAAAGATGCAACAATCCGTGAGCTCTTCGCACGTGAGCAGCGGCAGACCGCCGCGATGGGTTTCGCCTGGACCAGCCGGGCGCCGACCGAGCCGTAAGTCCGGTACACGACTTCCAGGGCCGACAGGGACGGGTCCAGCAGCTCGCTGTCCTTCATGCTGCCCAACAGGATGACGGCGGCGCGCCAGTCGTCCTCCAGATCCTCGCGCGGTGTGTGGATGCGGCCGGCGCCCTCCTCGGGCATGCGCTGGATCAGCAGCGCGGCCGCCGTCCAGGGGCCGTCCGTGCCGGCCGGCGGCGGGCTCACAGCCACCTTCAGCGCGGACTCAAGCTGTTCCGACTGGCGGAAGTACTCATGGACGGACTCGGCCAAGCCGCCGCCGGAAAGCTCGACGATGCCTTGATAGCGTTCCGTGTCGGGGCCTTGATCGACCGTGAAGGCGAGATGCCCGCCTCCGAGCAGGTGCGGCGCCTTGCCGTCGGGACGCTTACGCGCGACTTCGGCGGCAAGGCGTTCCGGGTCGTACTTCGCGCAGGCGCGGATGTGACCGTTCGACCTGACATCGGCCACAAGCACGTTCACCGGCCCGTCGCCCTGCATTTGCAGGGTGAACACGCCCTCGTACTTGAGGCCGCTGGCCAGCGCGATTGCCGAGACCAAGGCCTCGGCCAGCAGCGCGTTGACTTCGGCGGGGTCGCCGTGGCGTTTCAGGATTTCGCTAACCGAGCCGGTCAGTCGCACGAAGCGCCCGCGGAACGCGCCGTCGTTGATCAGGAAGGCGACGCTGACGTCGCTGGTGGGAACGGAGGTCGCGTCGATTAGCGGAGACACCACAGTAGGATTCCTTTCTGGGCATGAAGCCGGTTTTCGGCTTCGTCCCAAACGACCGAGCGGGCCCCATCGATCACTCCGGCTGTCACTTCTTCGCCGCGGTGCGCCGGCAGGCAGTGCATGAACACCGCGTCCGGCTTGGCCAAAGACATTAACGCTTCATTGACCTGGAAAGGGTGCAGCAGTGCGTGCTTGTCACCGGCCGCTTCGCCCATCGACACCCAGGTATCGGTAACGACGCAGTCCGCGCCCTTCACAGCCGCCTGAGGGTCGGCATTGACGATGATCTTCGCGCCGCGATCGCGCGCCCAGGCCACGGCCGCTTTGCTCGGCTCCAGGCCGGCGGGGCAAGCGAGGCGCAGTTCGAACTTCAGTTGCGCGGCGGCGTGGATCCAGCTGTTGGCGACGTTGTTGCCATCGCCGGACCAGGCGACGACGGCGCCTTCGATCGATCCCTTGTGCTGCTCGTACGTCATGATGTCGGCCATGATCTGGCAGGGATGCGAGGCATCCGTCAGGCCGTTGATCACGGGCACCGTGGCGTAGTGCGCGAGTTCCTGCATCTTCTCGACGCCGGAGGTGCGGATCATGATGGCGTCGACATAGCGCGACAGGACGCGCGCGGTGTCGGCGATGGTTTCGCCGCGGCCGATCTGGGTGTCGGTCGGGGACAGCGTGATGACGTTGCCGCCCAGCTGCTGCATGCCGACCGTGAATGACACCCGCGTGCGCGTCGACGGCTTCTCGAAGATCAGCGCCAGCGTACGTCCGGCCAGCGGCAGGTTCGTCGTCGTGCGGCCGGCGGCTTTGACTTTCGCCGCGTCGTCCAGGATGTCGCGTAAGGTCGCGGCTGGCAGCACGTCGAGATCGAGGAAATGTTTAGGCGTAGCCGAAGAGTTCATGGCTGCACGCAAGTTCCAGTTAGGCGGCGATTTCGCCGGCGCTGCGATCGAGGATCGCGACCGCGGCTTCGCTTTCTTCCGGCGTGACGATCAGGGGCGGCAACAAACGCATGACGTTGTCGCCGGCACTGACGGTGAGCAGGCCGTTATCGAAAGCACGATTGATGATGTCGGTGTTCGGCGCGACGCACTTCAGGCCGATCATCAGGCCTTTGCCGCGCACTTCGGCGAACACTTTCGGATGCTTCTTCACCAGCGGATGGAGCAGCGACCACAGGTGCTCGGACGCTTTATTGACCTGGGCCATGAAGCCGTCTGCCAGCATCACGTCGGCGACGGCGTTGGCCGCGGCCATGGCCAACGGATTGCCGCCGAAGGTGGACCCATGCGAGCCGGGAGTCATGTACTTCGCCGCCGCTTCGGTCGCGAGGCAGGCGCCGACCGGAAAGCCGCCGCCGAGACCTTTGGCCGCCGCCATGACGTCCGGCGTCACGCCGGCGGATTGGTGCGCGAACAGCGCGCCGGTACGGCCCATGCCGGTCTGCACTTCGTCGAAGATCAGCAGCAGGCCGAACTCGTCGGCCACGGTGCGCAGACCCTTCAGGTAGTCCACCGTCGCGGGCACGATGCCGCCTTCGCCCTGCACGGGCTCGACGACGATCGCCGCGGTCTGCGGCGTGATGGCGGCGCGCAGTTCATTCAAATTGCCGAACGCAACCTGGTCGAAACCGTCGACCTTGGGCGCGAAGCCGTCGAGGTGCTTTTCCTGACCGCCGGCGGCGATGGTCGCCAGCGTGCGGCCATGGAACGCGCCGCGCGCGGTGATGACGCGATACTTTTCCTTACGGCCCTGCGCCTGGTGATAGCGCCGCGCGATCTTGATCGAGCACTCCATCGCTTCCGCGCCGGAATTGCAGAAGAACACCGTGTCGGCGAACGTGTTCGCGACCAGGCGCTCGGCCAGCTTTTCCTGGCCTTCGACGCGGTAGAGGTTGGAGCAATGCCACAGCTTCGCGGCTTGCGCTTGCAGCGCGGCGACGAGGTGCGGATGGGCATGGCCCAGCGCGTTCACGGCGACACCGCCACCGAAGTCGAGGAAACGGCGGCCGTCCTTGGCGTAGAGCCAAGCGCCTTCACCGCGCTCGAACATCACGTCGACACGCCCGTAGGTGGGCATTACCGGGGTAATGGTCATCTCTCGTCCCCCGTCTGCGCTCGAATCGCCGAGACGGAAAAATAAAACGGGCGGCTCTAAGGCCACCCGGTTAAGGCGATATCAATACGCGATGGCGGCGGATTGTCAATCCCGCCCTCGAACTGTCACGGAACCCCCGCCGTGGGCCAGCGCGTCACCAAAACGGCTGGGCCACGAAGGCAAAGCTTGTGAGCGGCGCCATCACGGCGGTGGTCGAAGTGCTTATGAAATCGAGCTCGCGGCACAGCGTTGTCCGAGGGGGGTTCACCAACACGTGCTTCGCAAAGAAGGGATGCTTGCGCATCCTTGCGAAGTTGATGACGCCTTTTTCCGCGGCCTCGAAATCGTCTATCGCGACGACAACGCGAGGGTCGGCGATCTGGGCAATGATTTCCATGTCCTCGTCGTTCATCCGCCCGTCGAGGTGCATGAAGTCGATCTTGGCACCTGTGTCGGCGACCTGACGCAAGGCCTCCGTGCTCATGGTCTTCGGATAGCCGACGATTTTCGCTTTCGTTTCCTGAACCGGGACCAGAAACGCGTTCGAGCCGTCGCACGTGAAGATGGTGCCGTCGATTCCCGCGGCGTCCATGGCCTTGGCCATGGACAGTGTCGATTTTCCGATGAAGGTACCGATCTCGAACACGGTTCGCGGCTTTACATGCCGCACCAGGGCATACAGCGCTGTGGCACTGGCGGTGCTGATGCTGCCGGTCTTGACGTCCATTTGCCCGCGGATGGCTTCGCATGCCGCGAAGACCGACTGGATGGACGCACGCATCGCCGGGACTTCGGCTTCGATCTCGCTGAAGACCTGGCGCCATACGGCGTCGCTCAGGATATCGGGGGTCATTCTAAATTGGGCTACCACGCAAATCCTCCGGCGGCGTCAGGCCTTGAGCTTATAGCCGCTGCGGATCATAAGGTAGCACCAGATCATCAGCACCACGTTGACGGCGACCATCACCGCGATGCCGAGCCCGACGGGGCTGGAGGCATCGCCGCCGAGGAAGCCGTGGCGGAATCCGTCGATGTTGTAGAAGAACGGATTGTAGTGCGCCATGAAGCGCGCCCAGGGCGGCAAGCGGTCGACGGTGTAGAAGGTGCCGGACAGGAACGTCAGCGGCGTGACGATAAAGTTGGTGATCGCGGCCATGTGGTCGAACTTCTCCGCCCAGATCGCGCCGATCACGCCGGCCGTCGACATGAACAGGCAACCCGCGACCGCGTGGAACAGGATCAGCGGCAGGCTGTAGACGTGAAGGTCGGCGAAGAACGCCATCACGGCGATGGCGACGATGCCGACCGCCAGTCCGCGCGTGACACCGCCCAGGGTCCAGGCGATCGTCAGTTCGGTCGCGCTCAACGGCGGCATCAGCACGTCGACGATGTGGCCCTGGACCTTGGCCACCATGATCGAGGACGATGTGTTGGCGAAGGCATTCTGGATCATCGTCATGATGACAAGCCCCGGCACGAGGAAATCCTCGAAGGGATAACCGCCGATCGTGGTGCCGCTGCGCCCGAAGGCAAAGACCATGATGAGCAGGAACATCAGGCTGGTGACGACCGGCGCGAAGATCGTTTGCACCGCCACCTTCCAGAAGCGCCGCACCTCCTTGAGGTACAGCTCCCAGGTGCCGCGCCAATTCACGGCGCCGATCTGGCGCGGCAACGGCGCGTCGAACGCGGCCATATTGGTGCGAGGCGGAAGAGTGGCGGGCGGTAAGTCGGTGTTCATGGCGCCTTCGGGTTTAGGCGCGTGCGTCCCGGCTGACAAGGGCCCTTAACGAGCCGTCTCAGGCCTTACCGATTAAAGTGAGGAATTCGCGGCGGGTGGCGTGATCGTCGCGGAAAGCGCCGAGCATGGTGGACGTCACCATCGAGACGCCCGACTTATGGATGCCGCGCGTGGTCATGCACTGGTGTTCGGCCTCGACCACCACGGCCACGCCTTTGGGATGCAGCACATCGTTGATGGCGTTGGCGATCTGGGCGGTCATCTTTTCCTGAATCTGAAGCCGCTTGGCGTAGGCTTCCACCACGCGCGCGAGCTTCGAGATGCCAACGACCCGCTTGTCGGGCAGATAGGCGACATGCGCGCGACCGGTGATAGGCACCATGTGGTGTTCGCAATGGCTGTGGAACGAAATGTCCTTCAACAGCACGACCTCGTCGTACCCTTCCGTCTCCTCGAAAGTGGTGCGCAGAATCGCCACGGGGTCCTGGGAATAGCCCGCGTAGAATTCTTCGTACGACCGCACGACACGATCAGGCGTGCCAAGCAGGCCCTCGCGCGACGGGTCGTCGCCGGTCCAGCGGATCAGCAGACGCACCGCGTCCTCTGCTTGCTCGCGCGTCGGGCGCGCGGGAGGCTGATCGGGATTATGTGGGCTCATGAGAGGGCCTCTGTCGCAAACGATCTGATGGACATGCCGCAGGCGGAAGGAAGTCCGCTCGGGTCGGTTTCATAGCCTTATACGGCGACGACTCAAATGTGGATTACACCTCGTGGGTGCAACCCCTTAGTTCATGGCCGCGGTGTCATAGGGGCTGTCGAGTGAAAAGGCAGGAATATCAATACTGAAGCGTTCGCCGTTCGCAGTCGTCATGTCGTAGGTGCCGACCATGATGCCTGACGGCGTGCCAAGCGGGCAGCCGGATGTGTACTCGAACGACTCTCCCGGCTTCAGCACCGGCTGTTCGCCGACGACACCGGGGCCGTTCACTTCCTGCAGATGCCCATGTTTGTCGGTGATGCGCCAATGACGCGCCAGCAGTTGCACGGTTTCGTCGCCGTTGTTGGCAATATTCACCCTGTACGCCCAGACGAAGTGGTCTTCGTCCGGCGCGGATTGGTCCTCAAGGTAGAACGGGCGGACCGAGACTTGAATGTCGCGGGTGATTTTCTCGTACATGACGCCGCTAGGTTAGCAGATGTCGACTGCGTCAGGCCATGGCCTGACGCAGGTCGCCAATCAAGTCATCGGAATTCTCGAGCCCCACCGACAGGCGCAGGAAGCCATCGGTGATGCCGACCTCCGCTTTTTGTTCCGGTGTCAGGCGCTGATGCGTCGTGGTCGACGGATGGCAGATCAGGCTTTTCGCATCGCCGAGGTTATTCGAGATGTCGATCAGCTTGAGCTTGTTCAGCAACGCAAACGCAGCGGGCTTTCCGCCGGCGACCTCGAGCGCGATCACCGACCCGCCTGCCGTCATCTGCGACATCGCGAGTTTGTGTTGCGGGTGGCTTTCAAGCGCCGGGTACAGCAGGCGCGTGATGCCCTTCTGGCCTTCGAGGAAGCGCGCGACCTTGAGCGCGTTGTCGCAGTGGCGCGCGATCCGCAGTTCCAGCGTCTCCAGACCCTTCAAAAGCGTCCAGGCGTTGAACGGCGACAGGCTCGGTCCCGTGTGACGCAGGAACGGGGTCAGCTTGTCGACGATGAATTCCTTCGAGCCCAGCACCGCGCCGCCCAGAACGCGGCCCTGGCCATCGATGTGCTTGGTTGCGGAGTAGACGATGACGTCGGCCCCGAACTTCAGCGGTTTCTGCAGGATCGGCGAGGCGAACACGTTATCGACGACAACGGTGGCACCGGCCTTGTGGGCGAGATCGCAGACCGGTTTCAGGTCGATCACTTCGAGGCCGGGGTTCGACGGGCTTTCCAGGAACACGGTCTTGGCCGGCGTGGACAGCGCCTTCTTCCAGGCGTCGAGGTCGCGGCCGTCGACGAATTCGGTCTTGATGCCGAAACGCGGCAACAGGTCGCCGCAGATGTATTGGCACGACCCGAAGATCGCGCGCGCCGCGACCAGGCGGTCGCCGGCGGACAGCTGGCAGGCGAGTGAGGCGAATACCGCGGCCATGCCGCTGGCCGTGGCGCGGCAATCTTCCGCGCCCTCGATCAGTGCCAGGCGCTTCTCGAACATCTCGACGGTCGGGTTCTTGAAGCGCGAATAGACGAAGCGTTCCTTGGTTCCGTTGAACGAGGCTTCGGCCTCCTCGGCGCTTTCGTAGACGTAGCCCGAGGTGGTGAAGATGGCTTCGTTGGTCTCGCCGAACTGACTGCGCAGCGTGGCGCCGCGAACCAGTTTGGTTTCGAGGCTCCAGCCTTTCTGGTCTTCGTAATCGATCATGTCGGTGTCTCCAGCCCCGCCGTGGCGCGGGCACAAAAAAACCTCCGACCGGAACGGTGGAGGCGGGAGAGCCATCTACCTTTTAGCGGTTTTTAACGTGGCCGCAATCCGGTCCCAAATCACCACGGACATCAGATTTACCGGCTTGGCCCCGCGCGGTCAAGAAGCTGAACGAAGCCCTTACGCCATCACGCATAGCGCGCCATGAGCGCGCGGTAGCGATCCCGGCGGGGATCCTTGCCGCCGAACTTGTCCGTCCCGGAGTTGCACCAGAGGATGCCGTCGTCGCGGTGTTCATAGTCCAGGGCCTGTTCACCCAGCGCGGCGACCGAGGGTGCATGGCCGTTGTCGCGCAGATGCATGAAAGCGCCATACATGGCCAGCTGATCGACTCCCCACCGCAACAGGTTGCGTTGATGGAGATCGGCGAGTGTGGCCGCGACAAGGCGGACATAACGCAAGCTTGGCGGTGAGATGCCCGCGCCGACGACGCAGGCGTTGAATTGGTTCCAGGGCTCCACCCGCCCGGGCCGGATGCGCAGCGCGATATCTTGCGCGCCGAGCTCGGCGTACAGCGCGCGCGGGTCGTTGCGGAACAGCGCATCGACATCCATCAGCCAAAGGCTGTGGGCGCTGTGACGCAGAGCTCCATAGAAGCGAATGAAGCGGATGGCATGATAGTAGCAACGCGCCGCCGCGCTGCCGGCGGTGAGGCCGGGGCTCTCGACCGTCAGCGCCACGGGGCCGGTGAGGGATCGGCAGAACGCGGCGGCTTGGTCCTGCTGCGCGGCATCCGCGTCCATGATGTGCACGTGCGCCTGCGCCGATGCGTCTGTCGCGTTCAGCGACCGGAGCATCGGCTGGGCAAACGCGGCGAAGTAGGCGTAGTCGCAGGCGAGAAACGCGACCGGCGATGCGGCGAAAGTCGCGTCGACAATTTGCGTGACGGGCGGCAGGTTTAAGACCATCTGCGCATCGGTCATGCCTTCAAGTGCGGCAAAGTGCGCCGGCTTGAATGTCACTGCCTCCCAGATGTTGTTGCCGCCGGGCCGCAGCCGGTCGAGGCAGGCTTGCGCGCCCGGGCGATCGTTCGCGCAGAACCTTGCGATCATCTGCGCCATCACCGCTTGGGGATCGGTCGGGCGTTCGCCGGCGCGCTGCTCGCTCAGGGCGCGGAACGCGGCGAAATCCGCTCGCGCATGTTTGAAGAACAGCTCGCTGAGATCGGCGGCGTGATGCGGTGCCAGCCCTTGTTGCTGGCGCGCGTGGAATTCGAGATAGGGCAGCAGGGCGAGATAGATTTGAATCTTCACCGCATCGTCAGCCGCAGTCAGAAGCTGGTGAGCCACCTTCGCCGTTTCGGAAAGGTCGTTGCGGCTGCAGCCGATGGCGTAAGCGATGCCGGCTTCGACCTTGCGTGGATCGCCGTCCCATTGGCCGGTGGCTTGCGTCATGTCAGCTCGAGGCCCCGCATCGGTCCTCAAGCTCTAGCTTGCGCGCCGCCGGGGCGTCAATGCGCCCCGGTTCGTGGGCGGCTCACATGTCGCATTTGGCCGACATGTCGGTCACCACGCCCGGGATGGCGTTGAACAGATAGTGCCGCACGACGCCGGTGAAGCTCGTCTCGAGCATCATGTCGACGTGATAGCTGTTCGCGGCGGGCGGATAGCCCAGCGATTCCATCACATCGCCCACGCTGAACACGGATGTCATGCCGGCCGGTACGGGCCGCGACATCCGATAGGTGCCCATCAACTGGCTGTTCTGCGCATCGCGCACCGTGAATGCCGGGATCGCCGAAGCGGTGCCCGTGTTGGTGACCTGCAAGAGGCTGGGGTACTGCGGCAGCTTGGAGGTGTGGACATTCATCGTGGTGCGCGCATCGGCAGACAGGCCCGCCGCGCAAGTCGTCACGTTTGTGAGGATGTTGGCGTTCGCGTCGAAAGCCACGTGCTGCACATAGCCGGCGATATTGGGATCGACATACAACGTGTACGTCGTGCCCGCTTTCGGCGCGATGGACGGAACGGCATTCGCCTCGATCGTGGCGATATCGAATTGCGGCGCGGTCTGCAGCGAGATTTCCTTGCTCCAGTTGGCCACGATGCCGCCCGTGGTCTCGTCGACGATAGTGGCGGTGATGACGCCGTCCGTCAGTTCGGCATTCATGAAGCGCAAGAACGACCGCCCGCCGGGATTGCCCGACGACCTCACGCCGGTGACGGCGGTGCCGCGCGGGGCGGGGTTGTTGCCGAGGATGCGATTGACGGCACCGAGCATGTCGATGCGCGGTGTCGTCCAGGTCCAATCCTTGCTGCGCACGAGGATGCCCCCGGCCTTGAGGGCGTTCTCGACTTCCGCCGCCGTCGCGCTGGGCTTCAACGACTTCAGCATCGCGATGCCGCCGGCGACATGGGCCGCCGCCGAGCTGGTGCTGGTGATGCGTTCGTAGTCGTTTCCCGGCCAGGCCGAGAAAGCGGATTCACCCGGCGCCAGCAGGTCGACCAGCGGCGAGTGATTGGATTGCGGGAAGGGGTCGGCGAGACCGATCGAGCCGACGGTGATGGCGGTCGAGATGCAGCCCGGGCGTTCGACGATTCCGAGCCGGCCGCTGTCGCCGGACGGGATCACCGTCAGGATGCCGAGCGTGCGCAGCTTGTCGATAGCGGTCTTGAGGATGTCGTCGTCGCAGGTCCCGGTCATGCCGCGGCCACCGACGTCGAGGTTCACGGCGGCGATCTGGTACGAGGCTGCCAATGTGATGGCCGCGTTCAGCGCATTGAGCACCGCCGACTCATAAACGACCACGCAACCCTCGACATATATGCCGCACACTTCCGGGTCGGTGGACAGAACGTAGACCTGCATCGGGATCAAGAGCGCGTCGAAAGCCATGCCGCGCAGGAAGCCCGCGTTGCCGGCGATCAGTCCCGCATCGTGGGTGCCGAGTTTGCACGCCGAGGAAAGATCGCCGGGGAATATGCCGGTGTCGGGGCAGTAGCCCGCTACGGCCGCGCCGGTCGCGCCGGCTTTGCACAGCGAGATTTCGCCCGCGACCTGCTGCTGGGAGAAGCATCGGCCGTCCGGCATCTTGTAGGAGAGGGCCTCGTGCGTACTCTCGACGCCGTTGCCGATGGTCACCACCGTCTGGCCGCGCCCGGTCGCACCCAGCGCCCAAGCCAGATCGGCGCGCATGGCGCGTTCCTGCGACGAAGTGCCTGAGAACGTTTTCACCGGCGCGGCTTGCGATTTCTCGAGCGCAGGATTTGTCTGCGGTTGCGCAGGTGCGGCTGCGAGCTCTGCGCCGGGTGAAACCGGATGCGGCTTGTCGAGGCGAAGGCTGGCGACCGTCGGTGACGCCAGCAGGCCTTCAAGGCCGGCGGCATCGACCTCGACGACGGCCAGCGGCAGGTTATCGAAGGTCTGTTCGATGGTGAGGTCGCGGTCGGTGAACTGGTCGCGCAGGCTGGCGACCATCTGGGCGTTCGCCGCGCGATCCCGCACGCGTTCGCCCAGGCGCTGCCATTCCGGCGCGACGCCGAAGGGCGTGGCGGGCGTCGCCATCCGCACGATCACGCGCGCGCTGCCGGCGCGGGCAACGTCCGCACGAATCTGGGCAAGGTTTTCCGGAGATACCTGCGCGGCCTGCGCAGAATGGGCGACGGTGAGAAGCGCACCGATCAAAGCCCCGATCACAGCAAGGTGCGGCCCCACAAACGGGCGACGAGCGAACATGGCGACAACTTCCCCCAGCGTCCGACAGCGGTCGGATAACACGTCGGCATATGGATCAAAGTACGCGAACGTCGGTGCGACGGTTGCCGCGAAGCAGCCAATTACACCGTCAGGATGCAATCACTCATCGGCGCCACCGCTGGCGGCCCAGCGCGCCGCGTGGCCCATGGCGAAAACCAGAACCGGCGTGCCGAAGCAGATGAGCGCGAAGAAAACCAGATCGTGCTCGGCCACGGCAATGTTGGGCGGTGGACTCAGAACGCTATCGTTCGGTCGCTCGCACGACCGGGCTCCGCCTGCTTGCGAACAGAAGTGCAAAAGGACCCGTGCCGGCCGATCGGGCCGCAGGGTTGCGACGCAGACCAGAAGCCAGGTCAAGCTGAACGCGAGCGGAACCCAGATTGAACGTCGAACAGGTGTCATTGCCAAAGTCGCGATTGCTGGCGGAAGTGTATGTCGCCGGTGGCAGGGGAGCCAGCGTTGGACCCTGAAAGTCTTGTCAGGTCGGCGCGACCGACAGCTTCGCCAGGATTCCGGACGCGAGGTCCATCTGTGCGATCAGCAGTTCGTCGATTGATGCGCCGGGATAAATCTGCAGGCGCCGGGCGCGCTGCGCCGGAATCAGGGATTTCAGCACGATGCAGGCCCACTTGACCGCGAACAGCGGCATCAGGATTTCGGCGCGGTCGGTCAGTGCGGGGTGCAGGGAGGGACCGGCGGCGAGAAAGGCCGCACGCCACGAATGGTCGACAGGAATGCGCGGTTGAAGAAAGAAGTCCGCCAATGTCTTCGCGGGATCGTCCCAGCCGGCATACTCGAAATCGAAGAATCGCAGCATGCCGTCCTGATCGAATCGCGCGTTGTGAAAACCGAAATCGGACGGCGAGATGATGCGGCCCTCTGCCGGCAAGGCGTCGGCGACGCGCCCGCTTGCCAGGGCGTGATCGATGGACGCGCGCGTTGCGTCCCAGCCGCGATGAAGCGTGTCCAGGATTTCGCGCGCTTGCGACGCGGTGGCGGGCGTCGGATCGGATTCGCGGTCGAGTGCGCCGATGCGATCTTCAATCAAGGCGATGTGGTCCGAGATGCTGAACGCGGCTTCCGATGCCGTGCCGAAGGCCGCCGTGGCGGGAAGATGCTGGGGCGCATTCAGCGCTCTGAGAAACGCCCCCGCGCGGGCGACATTCGCAGCCGTTGCATCGCGGGCCGTGGCCGCGTCGCCCGGGATGTAGGAGAGGATGGTGACCCCCGCGGATTCATCGAGCGCGAGAAGCTCCGGGGTGTATCCGGGGGCGACGAGCTGCGCGTAACGCAACAGCGTGACTTCGGCCCCGAGGCGGTCGCGCGTGTCGTTGGCATCGCGCCGATAGTGTTTGAGCACGACCTCACGCGCGCCGTCGCGCACCAGCAGCACAGTGTTGTTGGCGCCGCCGGCAAGCGCCAGCCATTCGGCGCGCGCGCCGTCGCAGCCAACGCCGGCCAGCAGGCGCATGGCCGCGGGCGTAGCGTCGCTCAGCGCGGCAGGAATTGCGCCAGCTGATCCCATGCGTGAATGACCTTGAAGCCAGCGTTATCCTCCGCGACGTGTTCGCGGTTCGGATCGAACAGGACGCCACGCGTCGTGGCGGGGAAGTTGTCGTGCCTGAGCACGTCGACCAGATCGTCGAGGAACAGGTCGCAGCCTTGGGAGCCGATGCGCGCGATCTTCTGCGGCAGCGTTTCTTCGAAGAAAGCCTGATCCGGGCCGAACAGCGGCGCGCCCTGATGCTGGATGCTGTTCGTCAGCCAGTCGCGCGCAAAAGCATGCAGGTCGTGCGGCGGGCCGAGGAACGGCTTCCGGGTGCGATGGCTGATGACGAAGACCTCGTGCCCTTGCGCGCGCAACGCCTGCACGGCGTCAGCGACGCCGGGATAGGGCTTCGCGTACTGCATGCCGGGGCCATAGACGTGGCCCTGCATGCGCGTCCACGTTTCCTCGTTGCCGACGCTGCGAAGATGGTTGCGGATGCCGAGTTTTGTGCGCGGCGTGTCGGCGGTGACGCAATTCCACTCATCGGTGACCTGACCGAAGGCCGTGTCGTAGCAAGCGATGGTGTTGTCGAAGTCGAGGCCGATCTTCACGGAATGGGGTGCCCGGTTCAGTTCGGTGCTTTGATCGCCGTCAGCACCTTCTTGGCGATGCCTTCGGCGTCGAGCCCAAACTGCGTGCGCGCCCATTCCTGCGTGCCGAGATCGTGCATGAACGCGTCCGGCGTGCCGATGCGTACGATCAGCGGTCGATAGGGCTGGCCCGAGACGAACTCGGTCACGGCGGCGCCGAGGCCGCCGGTGACACCGTGTTCCTCGACCGTCACCAGCACCTCGAACCGGCGCGCGGCATCGGCGAGATAGGCTTCGTCGAGCGGTTTGATGCACGCGGCGGACACCAGCTCACAGGTGATCCCGGTCTGGGCGGTAATGGCTTCCGCGGCGGCGGCTGCTTCGTGGATTAGCGTGCCGGCAACCAGCAGCGCGATGCGCGCACCCGGCTTCAGTACGCGGAACTTGCCGATCGCGACTTCCGGCACTTCGGTGAAGTAGGGCTTCTCGCCCTTCTTGCCGATGCGGATGTAGGTCGGGCGGTCGGACTTGATCGCGGCGCGTAAGGTGCCGCGCAGGTCGTTGGCATCGGTCGGCGCGAAGACCTGCATGCCGGGCAGGCAACGCAGGATGGCGAGGTCTTCCAGCGAATGATGGGTCGCGCCGAGTTCGGCGTAAGCCAGGCCGGCGCCCGTGCCGACGATGATCACCGGGGCTTCGTGATAGGCAACATCGACGCGGATCTGCTCATAGCAGCGCGTCGTGGTGAAGGGCGTGATGGTGTAGACGACGGGGCGCAGACCGCAGAGCGCCATGCCGGCGGCGACTCCCATCATGTTGGCTTCGGCCACGCCGCAATTCATGAACTGCGCCGGGTTGTCGCCACGCAGGCCGTCGAACAGGCGGTTGCCGATATCGCCGGACAGCAGCACGACACGCTGGTCTTCGGTGGCGAGCTTGCGAACTTCATCAGCGAAAGCATTTCTCACGACACGACCTCCAGGCCGAGTTCCTGGGCCGACTTACGCACTTCCTCTTCCGTCGGGATGCGGTAGTGCCAGTTGTTGTCGTCTTCCATGAACGACACGCCCTTGCCTTTCACGGTATGCGCGATGACGGCCTTCGGGCGTTCGTCGCCTTTGCCTTCCGCGAGCACGCGCGCCATGGCGGTGAAGTCGTGGCCGTCGATCTCCTCGGTGCGCCAGCCGAACGCGCGCCATTTGTCGGCGAGTGGCGCCAAGCCAAGCACTTCGTTGCTGCGGCCCGTCGCCTGCCATTTGTTGTAGTCGATAAAGATCGTCAGGTTCGACACCTTCTGCGCGGCGGCCAGCAACGCGGCTTCCCAGTTCGAGCCTTCGTTGCATTCGCCGTCGCTGAGCACGGCGTAGACGTTGTAGTCGAGCTTGTTGATGCGGCTGGCCAGGGCCATCCCCAGGCCGAGCGGCAGGCCGTGGCCCAAGGAGCCCGTGGCCGCTTCGATGCCGGCCAGGTGGGACGGCGCGGGCGGATGCTCGGCGAAGATGCTGCCGTTCTCACCGTAATTGTCGAGCCACGATCGCGGATAGAAACCCTTCTCAGCCAGCACCTGGAACAGGGCCGGGGCCGCGTGGCCCTTGCTGAGGATGAAACGGTCGCGGGTGGGGGCGCGCGGGTTGGCGGGGTCGATCTTCAGCACCTGCCAATACAGGAACACCAGCAGGTCCATGCAGGACAGGCACGAACCCAAATGCGGGGTGCCGGTCTTGCTGGAATTGGCGATGGTCCGCAGGCGCAATTCGCGTGCTGCGTGCCTCAGTGTCTCGACCTGACTTTCGGCCAGAATTCCGCCGTCCATGCTCACCCAGCTTTCCGTTTCTTAGCGAACCATCACTTTACATCACGGCGCGGTTTTTATGATATAGCGCGGCCCTACAAAGGCCCGATCGCCCGTGGTTTCGAGCCTTGTGTTTACGGCGGATGCCGCCATCGTCAAAGACCTAATCGAAGCGAGAGAGCGCCCCATGGCTTACATAGATTTCATGTCCGTCGTGCACAAAAGCACCACGCGCGACTATCTCGCCCGGGTCAACGACCCGGAGTTTCCCAAGGCCAAGGCCGCCGCACTCGCTAAGAAGTGGGACTTCGATTACTGGGACGGCGACCGCCGCATCTGCTACGGCGGCTATCGCTACATGGAAGGCCGCTGGGAAAAAGTCGCCCGGGCGATGGTCGACCACTACGGCCTGAAGGCCGGGGACAAGATCCTCGACGTCGGCTGCGGCAAGGGCTTCCTGGCATTCGATTTCACCAAAGTCGTGCCGGGGATCGAGATGTACGGAATCGACGTATCGACCTATGCCCTCGAGAACGCGCACCCGGGGATCAAGGACCGGCTGCAGGTCGCCAACGCCACGTCGTTGCCGTTTGAAGATGGGACCTTCGACCTCGTCTATTCGCTGAATACGCTGCACAATCTTTACTGTTATGATCTCGACCCGGCGCTGCGGGAAATCGAGCGTGTGGCCAAGAAGAACAAGTACATCTGCGTCGAGTCCTACGAGACCGAAGAGCAAAAGGCGAACTTGCTCTATTGGCAGGTCACCTGTGAATCGTTCTACACCCCGAAGGAATGGGAGTGGTGGTTCCGCAAGAGCGGTTACACCGGCGATCATTCCTTCATCTACTTCGACTAGGCCGTCGTGAACGCATCCGTCAAATACCTCAGCGCGCTGTCCGTCGACGACGACGTGCTGCGGCAATTGCGGACGCTGGAATTCGCGGCCTCGCACACGCGCCGGATTTGTTTCCATGCGTCGCCCGATGCGCCGTTCCATGTGATGCTGGTCGAGGCTGAGGCGGGGTCCGAGTTTCCGCCGCACGCCCATACCGACGGCGACGAGCTCAGCGTCGCGGTCGATGGCGTGCTGGAAATCACCGCCTGGCCGCAAGGCCTGGATAAGCCGGCGCAGGTGTTCCGTCTGGGGCGCGATGGGGTGCCGTCGACGTTCATGCCGCGCGGCACGCCGCATAAGACGCGCGCGCTCGGCGGTAACGCGGTCTATCTTGAAGCCAAGCTTGGCCCGTTCCGCCCGGATGCGCTCGTCAAATACGAACATCACGGCTGAAGATGACCGCCTCGGACGACGTAAAGATCGGTGTCATCGGCGCGGGCAAATTTGCCCAGGCCGTTCATTTGCCCTGCTTCCAGCAGGTGCCCGGCTGCCGGGTTACGATGATCGCCGACCGCAGGCCCGAACTGGCGCGCCAGGTCGCGGCCAAGTTCAACATCCCAAACGCGGGCCAGGAGCCGTCGGACTGCGCGAACAGTCCTGACGTCCAGGCGCTGTTCGTCTCCGTGTTCCGCCTGACGCAAGGCCCGGCCGTGCGCGATGCCTTGAAGGCCGGCAAGCCGGTGTTCGCCGAAAAGCCGATGGCGATGACGGCGGATCGTGCCGCCGAACTGGTCGACGTGGCGCGCGCGGCGAAAGCCCCGTTCATGGTCGGCTTCATGAAGCGCTATGACGCCGGCGTTCTTGAAGCACACCGCTTGCTGCAAAACGAATTGCGCGAGCAGTTGGGCGATATTCTGTTCGCCCGCGTGTGGTGCTTCTCGCGCGACTACGAAGCCGAGTTTCCGAACGTCATCCGCACCGACGAACGGCGTCCAGCCGGGCAAGAGGTCTGGGCGACGGCCCCCCATTGGGTGCCGGACGCGCGTCATCAGGACTACGACTGGTTCGTCAATCGCTCGATGCACCAGGTCAATCTGATCCGGTTTCTGTTCGGCGATGACGTCGCCGTGCGACAGGCCAATCTCGCCAGCCGCGAGGCCGGCTTTGTTGCGCTTGAGAACGCGCGCCATCCGATACTCCTGGAAATGGGCACGCCCAAACTGACGACCTGGCAGGAAGGTGTCGAAATCTTCTTCCGCAAGGGGCGCCTTCTTCTCGAGGTGCCGTCGCCGCTCGACCGGTCGTTCATGGGCCGCGTCACGGTCGAATACGGCGAGACGCGCGAGATCAAAGTAATTCCGCGGCGCATGGGCTGGTGCTTTGCCGAACAGGCGCGCCGCTTTGTCGATCTGGTGCGCGGCGATGCCAGCGCCAACATCAGCTCCGGCGAAGACGCGCTGCGCGATTACCAGCTCACCGAAAGCATCTGGCGGACGGAACTCGAGCGCGCGGCGAAGGCCTCGGGATGAGCGCCTGCCGCATCTGCGCGCAAGCCTTGCGGACGCGCCGCCTCGATTTCGGGCCGCAGCCGGTGACCAAGAAGCTTCTGCGATCAGCCGATGCGATCGCCCCGTCGCATCCCTTGGCGCTGGCCCAGTGTGAAAGCTGCGGCACGGTCCAGCTGGCCGATCCATTTCCCGCCGCTTTGCTTGTTCCATCCGAGCCGGCGACGACACGCGAACCGGAGGGTCACCTCGACGCCTTGGTCGAGCGACTTTGCGCGCTGTTGCCCAAAGATGCCCGTATCGTCGGCGTCTCCAGCAAAGACGACACCACCCTCGCGCGGTTCGAGCACCGCGGTTATCGCAACACCTATCGTTTGGACATGCAGGCCGATCTGGGTATCGCGGAGCCCAACGCCTATGTGGAGTCTATCCAAGCGGCGCTGACGCCAGAGGCTGGGTCGAAACTCGCGGCGCGGCTTGGCGCGGCCGATTGTGTGATCGTGCGCCATATCCTCGAGCATGCCGCGATGCCGGCGCAGTTCGTGGCCGGGGTCTCGGTGCTTCTCAAGCCGCGCGGCTTGGCTGCTTTTGAGGCGCCGGACTGCAAGGCCAGTCTCGATCACCTTGACTACACGATGGTCTGGGAAGAACACGCCAGCTACTTCACCGGTGCGACCTATCGGGAATTTTTCCAGCGCGCCGCTCTCGATGAGATCGCGTTAGACAGCTTTCCCCATCCTTATGAGAGCCTGCTGGTGTTCGTCGGCCGGCGGGCCGCGTCCGGCGTTGACCGCGCGACATCCGCGACGGGAGCGTCGGAGCAGGCCGCTTTCGATACCTTCCTGGACGCGTTTCCGTCCTACCGGACGGTCGTCAGGGACGCTTTGCGCGCGGCGCGCCAGCGCGGGGAAAAGGTGTATATGTACGGCGCCGGACATCTGGCGGTATCGTTCATCAACTATCTGGACCTCGGCCCCCTGGTGGATTCGATCGTGGACGACGCGCCGGAAAAACAGAACACCTTCGTGCCCGGATGCGGGATCGCCGTGGTGCCATCCCAGGCCATCGCCGACGCCGGAGCCTTCACCTGCATCCTCGGCATCTCGCCCGATCGCGAGCATGTCCTGGCCGACAAGCTGACCGAGCGGTTTGGCGAGGCCGTCCGTTTGCATTCCATCTTCAACCGCAGCCCGCGCGCCTTCTCGGCGACGGCTATTCACCGCTAGCGATTCACAATGGCGATCAACTTTATCTATCTCCAGATCTTGAAGCAGGTGATCGACCTTGCGCGCAATGGCGGCGACAAGATCGCCAAGGCCGGTTGCCTCTCCTATCCGGATATGGTCGTCGGAAAGCTCGATCTTGAGCGCTTTCTGGGCGCGCCGGCTGTGGCTGGCTTTGCGGTTCGGCCGGACGAGGCGGAACTGCGCAAGCATTACAATCTGGTCGATACCTTCGGACCGGTGTACGCGACCGAAAGTGTGCTGTCCGCCTTCGGTCTCGATCCCGTGTTCTACGACATTGCGCGGCTGCGGGGGGTCGAGGAGATCCTGGACCTGAACAATCCGTTGCCGGCGGAGCTACGCGGCATGTTCGATATAGTGCTCGATACCGGCACGCTTGAGCACTGCTTCAATGTCGGCAATGCCTGGCAATCGATGTGCGCCATGGTGCGCGAAGGTGGCTGGCTGGTCACGACGGCGCCGCTGTCGATGTGCAATCACGGCTTTTGGAACTTCTCGCCGACGGCGTACTATGATTTTCTAAGTCAGAACGGCTTCAAGATAAAATTCCTCAAGGCCTATCACGCCTTCGATCAGACTAAGGGCTTCATCGATATCTCTCCGGTCGATCGCTTCACGCCGGAACCCGAATTGATGCAGCTGTGCGTCGCGCGTCGGGACCGTCTGCAGGAACTGGTCTGGCCGGTGCAGTCCAAATACCGCCATTTCCTCGAACAAACGGCGACGTAAGAAATGCAAACGCAACTCGTGATCCCACCTCTCGTGGCCTACTACGATTTCAAGCAAGCGCCGATCACGTTCGATTTCACGAACTTCATCGTCTCCGCCTCGGCGCTGGCGACGATGCAGAGCCGGATGTCGTTCGATCTGGTTCTGATCGCAGACGACTGGCGCAAGGTGACGCCGCGCGAATTGGCCTATACGGACGCGGATCGGCAGTGGCGTCTGTGGAACTTGATCAACCAGATTGTACAGGTCGTCCCCAACCTCGGCGACTTCACGATCACGCGCCGCCCGATCGGGGAGGTCGCGGTCGCAAGCTTCCCGACCTTCTACCATCCCCACCACACGCCGCAGATACCCTATCTCTATTCGCTGCCCATGGATGCGCATAAGGCCGGTGCGAACGTGCGCGCTTTCCGTCCGTCGGCGCACGCACTGAAAATCATCGACCGCATGTTCCCCGATCAACATAACTTGGTCACGTTGACCATGCGTAAGGCTGGTCACGATGCCACACGTGATTCGAACCTGGATGCCTGGCTTCAATTTTATCGCGAACTGAAGGCGAAGGGTTTCCGTCCGATCATCGTGCCCGATCAGGACGACACTCTCGATCAGCGCACGATCGCGCGGCTCGATTGGGAAGTATTCGAGTCCGCGTCGATGAGTGTCGATTTGCGGCTCGCGCTCTACACGCGATCGCGCATGAACTATCTCACCAACAACGGTATCATCGGCATCTTGCTGTTTTCGCAAGCGCCGTTCTGCTGGTATTCGGTGATTGTGGAAGGCACTTGGGTGGCCTCGCCACAGTACTATGAGAACATGGGCATCTCCGTCGGCAGCAAGTTCCCGTGGCTTGATGGCAATCAGCACATGTTCTGGAAGCCGGACACGCTGGAGAATTTGCGCGAATCCCTAGTGTTGTTGCCGCAACTGTAATCGTCCCCACGGGTCTCACATGATCGCGCGCGCGCTGGTCGTCGGTGGGTCTGGTTTCGTCGGGCAGCGGCTTCTCGCGCTCTTGGGGGCGCGTGGCGTCGGCACGTTCAATCGCCATCCCTTCTCGGGTGGCCTTGGCTTCAATGCGCGTACCGATCGCTTATCGGATCTCCTGAGGCGCCTGGAACATCCGGTCAGCCATGTCTTCGTGCCTTATGGCACAATCGATATGGAAGGCTGCGCGCGCGATCCGAAAGGAACCGCCCAGGTCAACGTCGACACCGTCATTGCAGTACTGACCGACGTCCTCGCCGTGGGTGCGGTGCCCATCTTTGTGTCCACTGACTACGTGTTCGACGGAACCGGCGGTCCCTGGCGAGAGTCGGATGCGGCCCATCCGCGCATGGCGTATGGCGCTCAGAAGCTTGCCGTAGAGCAATGGCTGGCCAGCCAAGCCGCGCGTTGGTTGATCGTGCGGCTCTCGAAGGTCGTCAGCGGCGACCCGGCGACTCATGGAATGATCGGGCAGTGGATCACCGAACTGCGCGCGGGCAAACCGCAGCGCTGTGCGACGGACCAGGTATTCTCACCCGCTTGGGTGGACGATGTCGCCGGTGCCATGATCAAGCTGGCGGGCACCGATGCGGCCGGGTTGTATCACCTTGGCGGGCCCGAAGCGTTCAGCCGCTACGATCTGCTCTCTCTGCTGATTGCTGAAATCCGCAAAGTCGCGCCCCAGACCGCGGCAACGCTCGAGCCCTGCAGCCTCCACGACCTGCCGTTTCTGGAGAAGCGGCCGTTATGCACGGCGCTGGCCATCGACAAACTTCAAGCGAAGATCGCCTGGGACTTCATGCCCATGCGCACCATCTGCGGCGATGCGGCTCTGGCGCAATTCGGCGGTATTCGCGCCGGCTGACGTCTTCCTCAGGCGATCTTCTGGATCTCGGCGAGGCAGCGGTCGATCTGCAGCGACCAATCCCATGACTGCATGAAAGCGCGACCGGCCTCGCCACGCGCCTTTGCATCGGCGCGATAGTTGTAAGCCTGCTCCATGCGATCGACCAATTCGTCCACGGACGACTCGCCCCAATCCGCGAGCTCGGGCCGACCGAGGATTTCGCCCACCGACTTCTGCTGATTGAGCGTGTAGCAGTTGCCATCCTGGATCAGGTCGCGGTGTCCCGTGTTCCGCGACAAGACGACGGGCACGCCCATCGCCATGCATTCCATCGCCGCCAGATTCGTGCCGCCTTCGCAGCGGTTCGGGAACACGGCGAGATCGATTTCCTTCAACAGATCCGGCACCACAACATTCGGCAGCATGCGCAGGGTGACAAACGAGTCCTCGCGAAGGCCGTTTGCGACAAGCCACTGCGGGGCCTCCAGTTCGCCGGTCGCGCTAACGGTCGGCGCGCCGACGACGTGGTCGGATGCGGCAATCGAGTTCGCGATCTGCGGCCAGGGGCTATTCCAGGCGGTCACAAGGAGCGCGTCCGGGTGACGGGCGTGGAAGCGTTTGAAGGCGGCGATGGTGATGTCCTGGCCCTTGCGCACCTCGAGCTTGCCGCCGCTGAAGACGGTGAAACGTCCCTCGAAGGCGTTCTGACGCGGCCGCGGCGCGAAGCGGCTAAGGTCCACGCCTTGCGGGCAGAACACCACGCGCTTCAGGCCCCGGCGCTCAAGCAGTTCCTTGTTCCAGGTCGAGCCGGCGATGATCAGATCGAAACGCTGCGCGCGCGCGAGATTTTCCGGCGAAAACTGGTCCGTCTCGAAGAAGATGACACCGACGTCCGGCTTTCCTTTGACGCCCAGCGTCGGATACAGAAATTCGAGATTGTCGCCGAGCGCGTGCAGGAACGGAAAGTCGAGCGTCGCTCCCTGGCCCAACATCGCGTTCCACCGCGCGACCTCTTCCAATGGCTTGCCCAGGAGAGCAGCCTGCTCTTCGGTGAGAACGAGATCATTCTCGGACCAGAAGATCGCCGGCGAAATTCCATTCCGGGCGCATTGGGCGGCGAAGTTCAGCGCATAGGTGCCCCACCCGCTATGGGTGCCGAGCGCCCAGCAGAAACCGATCTGCTTGAAGGCCTGGTTGGCTAGGCTGGCGGTCATGCGGAACTCCGGGACGCGAGGGCGGACAATGGGCAAATCCGGGAGCAGCTAATAGCGCGGATTACCGCCCAAAAGCGAGTCCCTGAGGTCTTGCGGCATGGCTTGCCGCGCGCCCCGCCGGAGATGCTAAAAGGTCACCGGAACACCCATTTTGGAACGGCACTGTCGCATGTCCGAGCCCGGTACCGCATCACTCGATACGCTGCTGCGCGAGGCCTTGGCCTTGCACGGCCAGGGCCAACTGGAAGCCGCCGCCCAGCGTTACCAGGCCATCCTCGCGCAAGCGCCGGGGCATTTTGACGCGCTGCATCTCTTGGGCGTGGCCCACCTGCAGCACGGCAACCTGACGGATGCCGAGCGCCTGATCGGACAGGCGCTTCGCATCAATTCGCGACATGCCCCCGCGCAAAGCAATTTCGGGCTCGTTCTGCGTGGTCTGAAAAAGCCAGCTGACGCGCTTGCGGCGTTCGACCAGGCCGTTGCCGCGCAGCCCAATGTCGCGGAGAACCACTTAAATCGTGGCCTTGCGCTGATGGATCTGGAACGCTTTGCCGACGCCCTGCAACCGCTCGATAATGCGGTCGCGCTCAATCCAAGTCACGCCGACGCCCATCAGGCCCGCAGCGCCACGTTCGAGCGACTGGGACGCTATGAGGAGGCGGTGGCCGCCTGCGACGCGGCGTTGCGTTCGCGGCCGGAAGATGCCGCCACGCTCTACAACCGTGCGAAGGCCAACTATTTCCTCGCCCGCGCCGAGGCCGCACAGGCCGACTTCCGCCGCTCGATTGCCCTGCAACCGAATTTCGCCGAAGCCCATTGGGGATTGGCGGAAAGCCTGCTGATGGCCGGGGCCGACGAAGAAGGGTGGCGCGAATACGAATGGCGCTTCAAATCGCGCGTTCCGACCGGTGGGGCCGGCGGGCCAATGACGCAATTCGCGCGGGACCTGCCGATGCCGCAATGGCAAGGCGAAGCGCTCGCCGGAAAAACGATCCTGCTCCATGCGGAACAGGGCTTCGGCGATACGCTGCAGTTCTGTCGCTATGTTCGCGATGTGGCGCAGAGCGCCGGCCGTGTCGTACTCGAGGTGCAGCCGCCGCTCCGGCGTCTGTTGGAGACCGCGATCCCCAGCGTCGCGGTGGTCGCGCGCGGAGAGGCTCTGCCCCCGGCGGACTATCACTGCGCGCTACTGAGCTTGCCGCGCGTGTTGAATCTTGCATCCGACCGCCACACGCAGGCGATCCCCTATGTGACGGCGCCATCGTCGCTGGTCGTTGATCGAGCGCAGCGCCTGGAGTCAATGCGCCGGCCGCGGGTCGGCCTGGTGTGGTTCGGTATGCGCGACGCGGCGAAGGAGATGCATCGTTCCATTCCACCAGAACTGCTGAGCGCATTCGCCGATATCGAAGCGACGTTCGTCAGCCTTCAGCTTGGATTGCGGCCGGAAGACCAGGTGGTGCCGTTCATCCGCGACAGCGTAATCCAGCCGGAAGATCTCACGGATTTCGCCGATACGGCGGCCCTCATCGCGGGCCTCGATCTCGTGATCACGGTGGATACGGCCAATGCGCATCTCGCCGGCGCCATGTGCAAGCCGGTGTGGGTGTTGCTCTCCGCGGTCGGCGAATGGCGGTGGGGACTCAGCGGCGAACAGACGTCGTGGTACCCAACAGCGCGTCTTTTCCGCCAATCCGCGCCGGGCGACTGGCGCGGCGTGATCGGCCGGGTCCATGAAGCTTTGCGCGATCTGAAGTAGCGCGGGGGATTAAGCCGCGGCTTTGAACTCGATCAGGCAGCGACCGGCGGAAACGCCTGTGCGCATGTGATCAATCAAGGCGTTGACGTCCTCAAGGCTGCCGACTTCCGTGATCAGTTCGCCAAGATCGATATCGCGGGCCTTCATCAGCGACATGTAGCGTGGGATATCGTCGGCCGGTTCGACCTCGCCGCCATGGGTGCCGATGATGGTCTTGCCGAAATGAAGCTGCAGCGTGTCGAGCGGGGTCTGCTGACCCTTCTTCGGTACGCCGACGAGGATGATGCGCCCGCGCTTGTTTGTGATGGCATAGCCGCGACCGATGATCTCGGGGCTGCCGGTGTTGTCGATGAAGACATCCGGACCTTTCGCGCCGAAAATCTCCGCCAGCTTGGCCCAGGCGTCGGCCTTTGCCGCATTGATCTTATGGGTTGCGCCCAGCTTGGCGGCGAGGTCCAGGCGCTGGTCGAACAGATCGACAGCGACGATCACGCTGGCCCCCGCCAGGGCGGCAGCCTGGATCACGTTCAAGCCGATGCCGCCCGCGCCGAACACCACCACGGTCTCGCCCAGGCGCACATGCGCACGATTATCGATGACGCCGAAACCGGTCGTGACGGCGCAGCCGTAAAGCGCGGCGGCTTTCAAATCGGTACCGGCCGGAATGGGTGTCAGGCGGTTTTCGGAGATGACCGCGAATTCATTGAAGGTCGTGACCCAGCCGGCATTCACGGTCTTGCCGTTGGCGGTGTACTTCGGCGTCGCGGCCTCGATGCCGGGGGCGGGGCGCCAATGCAGGACAACCGCGTCGTCAGCTTTCACCCGCCGCACGCCTGGGCCGGTCGCCAGCACATGGCCGGAACCCTCGTGGCCGAGCAGGTGGGGGAGCCAGGCATCGGGCCCTTTCACCCCGTCGATCTCGCCGAGCTGCGAGCCGCAGATGCCGCTGTAGGACAGCCGCACCAGCACTTGGCCGGCGTCCAGTCGCTCAGGCATGTCGATCGTGCCGATGGCCAGCGGTTGCTTCTGCTGGACGAGAATGGCGGCTTTGCCGTGGCGCGGGAGGCCCGTCATTGGAATGGATGACGCCGCTTAGTTAATCGTGTCGCGGGCGTGCCAAAGCCACTGCATGATCATGTGCCCGACGACCAGCTGCGCGTCTTCGCTCAGCTGCATGTCGTTGACGGGAACGTGGATCGCATGGTCGGCCAACTTGAGTGCCTTGCCGCCCGTGTAGCCCAGAATCGCATAGCTCTTGAGGCCAGCAGTCTTGGCGTATTCCAGGGCTTTAACGACATTTGGCGAATTACCGCTGCCCGACAGCGCCACGACGACGTCGCCCGGCTTTGCCATGACAGCGAGCTGATAGGAGAAAACCGCCTCATAGCTCTCGTCGTTGGCCAGCGCGGTCATGATCGAGGTGCCGGCGGGAAGGGCGTGAGCGCGAATTCCCGAGCCGAACTTCTTCGAGACGCCGTAGATCCAATCGTTGCACAGGTGGATCGCGTTCCCGGCGGAGCCGCCGTTACCCAACACGAACACTTGGCGGCCGGTCTTCCAGCAGTCGAGGAGTTCCTCGCCCAACGCCTTGATGCCGGCGAGCGGGTAGAGGTCACAGCTGGCTTTCAGACGCGCGATGTATTCGCCGGCGAATTGTTCCAAATCCGGGGTCGGGGTAACCGAGTTCATGACAGCACCGTCTGTTTCATCCAGCCCAGGTTATAGAAATGGGTCTCGTCCTTCAATTTGCCAGAGCGGAAGGCAGCGCAAATTTCGGTAATTGCGTCCTCGACATTCCGCTTGGGGCGGAAACCGGTCGCGAGCAACTTGGCGGAGCTGACGCGATAGGAACGGGGGTCGGTGGATGGCTTAATCACCACAGCGGCGTTGGTATGGCGTTTGACGCGCTCCGCGATTTCCAGGATCGACAGGTTCTCGAAGCCGGCGTTGTAGATACCTTGCACATCAGGACGCTCAAGCAGGAACAGATAAAGATCCGTGATGTCCTCGATATGGATGTTCGGACGGGTCTGATCGCCGCCGAGGACCGTAATCTCGCCTTTTGAGAGTGCCTGCATGGTCAGCATATTGACCGCAACATCGAGCCGCATTCGCGCCGAGACACCGCAGACCGTGGCCGGGCGGATGATCTGAACGACCATCTTATCGGCATAGCTGAGCAACACGCGTTCGCCGACCATCTTGGTCTTGTTGTACTCGGACAGCGGAACCAGTTCCAAATCCTCGGTGACGTTCTCTTCGTCCTTAAGACCGTAAACGCTACCGGAGGAGGCGTAGACAAAATGCTTTACGCCATGACGCACGGCGCGATCGGCCAATCGCATGGTCGCCAAACAGGAGATCTCCCAAGTCAGCTTGGGATCGAGATCGCCGCAAGGGTCGTTCGCCACTGACGACAAATGGACGATGCCGTCATAGCCATGCAGGTCGAGTTTGTCGGCATCGCGGATGTCGCCTTCGACAACGGTCAGGTTCGGGTGCGGAGCGAGGAAATTTCCGAACCACATGATGTCGAACGCGGTCACCGTGTGGCCGGCGGCCAGCAGTTTCGGCACGAGCACGGTCCCTTTGTAGCCGCACGCACCGGTGACGAAGAGCTTCATTGGCCTAAAAATCCCCAGCAACCTCGGTAGGAGGGCTACCGCGCCTTTTAGCGGTCGATCACCCTCGAAATAGCGTGCTTGCTGTAAGGGAGCCCCTGTTCAGCGTCAACCGATAGGGCAAGTCGGACCCTTAAAACTCCGTAGGCTGGCGCCGGGCTACGCCCGCGCGGCCACCGTCGGGTATTCCATCTCGGCACGCCGCAGGCTTTCCGGGTTTCCGATGTCCCGATGATAGACATTGTTCTCGTAAGTGTTGATTCGGCCTAGGTATTTCGGCAACACCTCGGTGCTGAAATCCACGTCGTCCTTGCCGAGGGTGGCGATGAAATCCAATACCGAGGGCGCCAGGATATAGACTGCGGCGTTCGCCAGCCGCCCTGGCGGGTTAGGCACCTTCTCATGGAAGGCGCGCACAATTCCGGACGCGTCGAGTTCGACTATGCCGCAAGTTTCCGGGGCATCGGTCAGGAACGTCATCATTGTGATCTCGACGTCCGGCGGGCGGGTCTCGAAGCGCGCGATGAAAGCACGCAGATCGAACAGCGAAAGATTATCCGCATGCACCAGCATTACAGGTTGGCCGCGGAAGTGGTCGCGATTGCGGAGTAGCGTTCCACCCGTGCCGAGCAGTTTCGGCTCAAAGACTGGCGTGACCTTCAGGGGGTACCGAAGGTGCGTCAGGTAGGCGCGCACTTGATCGGGCATATAATGCAGATTGACCAGGACGTCCTTGACCCCGCCGTCGCTCAGCAACTCCATCCAGTGATCGAGCAGGGGGCGGCCATTGATCGGCACCAGACACTTCGGGATCGTATTGGTGAGCGGCGCGAGGCGTGTGCCGAAGCCGGCGGCGAGAAGCAGTACGTGCACGGAATCAACCCTCGCGCGGTCGGCTTTTGCCGATCTCGATGCGGAGTTCGTCGGCTGTGAGCGGCAGATTGCCGATGCGGCCGACCTGACAGGCGGCGGCCAGCGAGCCGAGATAGGCGCTCTCCCAAATCGGTCGACCCAGCACGAGCCCCATGGCTGTGCAAACCAGCAGGCAATCGCCCGCACCTGCGGGATCCTTCGGCGACGTGTTCAGAGCTTCCAGCTGATCGGTGTGGAATCGATGCCGGCGCGTCGGCCGTGTGTGCACCAAAATGCCTTCGGCGCCCAACGTCACCACCACGTGACTGGCCTTGGCTTTCTGCCGCAAGCGGTCGGCTAGCACGACAAGACCGTCGTCATGGTTCGACATCGCCAGGCGTGCCTCACGCTCCGTGGGTGTGATGAGCGCTGTGTTCTTGAAGCGCGATACATCGCCAATCTGGGATGACGATTGACTGTCAGCGACCATGGTGATCTTGCGCTGCTGACACTCTTTAGCGATCGCATCAACCAGTTCCTGGGTCAGGACGCCGTAGTTGAAATCTGCAAAGACGACGAGAGCGGAATCGGCGATTTTCGCCATGATGCGGTCGAGCATCTGGCGCTGCAGAGCGGTGCTGATTCCGTGCTGACGCAAATGGCTGACACGCAGAAGCGTTTTGCTGCCGACGCGATAGCGCTGCTTCAGGGTCGTTGGCCGACTTTCATCGACCACAAGCTGGGTGCGTACTTTGTAACCGCGCAGCTTCTCGTCGATATAAGTGCCGATCTTGTCGTTCCCGATCACGGAAAAGAAGTCGACGGATTTCGCACCCAAGCTGCGCGCGTGCGCCGCAACAATGGCTGCACCGCCAACGAAACGATCGGTGACCAGCGGCGTCACCACGATGGTCGGGTCCTCCTGCGACATTCCCAGCGGATCACACTGAATGTATTCGTCAACGATCGTGTCGCCGATGACGCAGACCTTCAGCTGCTTCATTTGATCGAGCGTATGGGTCAGATCGCCGATATCGATGTTATGCCGTCCCAGATACCCCGCCGATCTGGTAATAGCCGCGTGATTGACGCGCTCGCTTTCACTGCGAATGAGTTCCAGAGAGGAGAACGTAACGTCTCCCGACCCGAACATGAGTTGTCCGCCATAGGACTTCAGGATCGAGAGCTCGGGATTGCCCAGGGCCTCGTGCTCCTTGCCTTTAACGACCACCGCCGGACGCAAGGCAGCGATAAAGTCGACGGCCGCATCGTCGAGAATGAAGGCGTGATTGACCCAGCTGATGGCGGCGATGCTTTCGAGCCGGGCTTCTTCACCGATAAGCAGATCCGTCGACGTGCGGTCGCTGCGCACGCCCACGACAAGGTAGTCACCACACTCGGAAGCGAAGCGCAGTAACCGGAGGTGCCCCGGATGCACGATATTGAAGTTGCCATAAACAAAGACAACGCGTCGCTTTGCGCTAACTTTCTTAACCTTTTCGAGTGCGGCAACGCTGCTGGGTTTAAGTTTCATTGTGAGAATGTCCGGAGAGCAGGCGTGCCTTACGGCGCGGCGCTGGTGCTGAATCCAATGTCTTCCATTCGCGGTCGGCGTTCATGTGGGCTAGCGACATAGGCGACCAGAATTTCGTTTTCGCTAAGTCCGGTCTGAACGCCGACAAGCCACGGTGTCTGAACCGTTTGCGAGGTCGCATTTGGCGGTGGCCACATAGGCAGCCACTGCCCATTGATGTCGCCGTATACGAATTGCCCGCGATTGCCCGGCCACGAGGCCACCACCTGCGGGCCCAGCGTGCCGTCACCCTGATAGATGAGGCGCGTCATGTTCGTCGATGAATCGAAAGCGAAGGTGAGTTGGAAAGGACGCGGGGCGCCCGAAGATTCACCCAACGGCCGGATCGTCAGCCCGGTCATGCTCTGTCCATTGCCGCTGAACTTATGCGTGCCGCGGATGTGGTCGGGAATGATGCCGCGGATCGGGTCGATGATGATGTTTCGTTGCAGCACCAGGTCGCGCAGGGTCAGCACGGTCGATGCGACGGTGCTGCGAACGGCTAGGACGGTACCTAATCCCTGGAACAGAATGACGGATACAAGGCTCGTGATGGTCAAGACCACGAGCATCTCGAGCAGCGTGAATCCACGATGGCGACGGTCGCTTATTTGGCGGCGGTCGCTCATGGGGCGGCCATGTTGGGTTGATTATTGCGAAAGCCGAACTTGCGCGCGGTGAAATCGAACCAAAGCTCCCGGTTGCGATAGACCTGGACGGTGACGTTGTAAAAGCCCAGGCGGAAGCCGGGCATCCCGTTGCTCATTGTGCTGTTGGATATCTCCGGCACGGCCTGACGCGACGCCCACATCACGTGAAGGTCGCCCAGATCCACTTCGCCCAACGGCTGATCAATTGGGTTCAGGGTCTCGAGGAAAGAGACGACATTCTGTTGCGCGAGGCTTCGGGCGTTGGCGTCGCCCGCCAAGCGTAATTCAAGCGCGGACTGGGAGATAAAGGCCAACAGGGGCATCAGTGCGATGCCCAGGACGGCGACGGCGACGATGGCTTCGAGCAATGTAAAGCCGCGTTGAGAAGTCCGCACCGTCACGGAACCTCCTGCACTTGGCAGAAAGGCGGCTGTAGGACGTAGTTCGCGATGAAACTACCGACTCTTACTGAAAGGGCCCCTCCGGTGCAGTATCCGGAAGCGCGCACAATGATCGGCTGATCGATGTGAAGCTCCCAGCCGGTCGGAACTTGCAGCATCGTGTCGCGCGCCATGACGTCCGCAGCCGTTGGACCGGCCGCGAGAAAGGCGTCGCGTCCTCTTTCGGTTGTGGGCTTGACGATCAGGTCCGCATTGGCGGCGAAGGCTTCGTACGAAAGATTGTTCACCCGCTGCTCGAAGCTTTCCCGAGCAAGCGTGAAGTCCAGCCGCCCATAGGTCGTGCTGAGACTTGGCGTGACGGCAGCCGCCATGAGGCCGATGATCGTCAGGACGACCAGCAGTTCGAGCAGCGTAAAGCCCGCAGCTCGCGGCTTATTGCGCCGGTGCGGTCTTTGGCGTGAGCCCGATATCGGCATTCACACCTTCTCCTCCGGCTTTCCCGTCGGCGCCGAAGCTGTACAGGATGACGGTCGTCGATCCCTCCGGAGCGTATTGGTAGGGATTGCTCCAGGGATCTAAGGGCACGATGTCGGCGAGATAAGGGCCGTGCCAACGGCGTACGAGCCGTTCATCTTTCGGGGCGACGGCGAGCAAGTCGAGGCCCTCTTCCTTCGTCGGGTAGCGGCCGATGTCGAGGCGCATGGTGTCGAGCGCGCTTTTGAGCATTTTGATCTGGGTATCGGCGGCGGTGACCTTGGATGTGTCGACGCGGCCAAGGAGCTGCGGTCCGACAAGCCCCGCGACAAGGCCGATGATGACCAGCACCACCAGCATTTCGAGCAGCGTAAAGCCCCGGCTGAGGCGGGTTGCTTCGGGCGCGGGGCGGGAGATGCCGTCGATATTTGATGCGGTCGTCGCCAAGGTTTCCTCAGATCGCCAGCTGGTTGACGCTTGTGATGGCTAGCATAATCGCCGCGACGATCAAACCGATGATCCCGCCGATGCTAAGGATGGCGATCGGTTCAAGCAGCAGCAAGAAGCGCTTCATACGTTGGCGCCCGAGTTCTTCATAGAGCGTGGCTAGGGATAGCAGCATTGTTGGCATCTCGCCCGATTCCTCGCCGACCTGAATCAGGCTCACGGCGGTCGAATTGAACAACCCCTGACTGGCGAGGGACTGGGACAGCGGTTGGCCACCACGGACGAGCTTGCTCACCTGATCCAATTTTCGCGCCAAAACCGGCAAATTTACCGAATCGCGCGCGAGCTGAAGGCCCTTAATAAGGTCGACGCCGTTTTCGAGCATTGTCGCGAGCATCGACGCCCATGTCGCCAAGTCGGCTTCTTGAAGCCATTTGCCGATCAGCGGGAGGCGGGCGACGTTCTCGCGAAGGCGGAGGCGCATCGCGGGATTGCGGGTTGCCCAGGCAATGCTTGCGCCCAAGGCGACAGCCAGCAGCAATACGACGTTGAGATGCGCGTTGAGGAATGTGCCGGTGTTGATGACCACCCGCGACAGAAGCGGCAACGGCGTCTTGGCGTTGGCGACCATGCTTGAGAAGCGCGGGACCACGACAATGAAGATGAACAACACCGCGGTAATGCCGCTAATCATCAGGATCGTCGGGTAGGTCAAGGCGTTGCGGATGTTGACCCTGACCTGATGCTCGTACTCCATCTGCTTGGCGCCGTCGTCCAGCGCCTTGCCCAGCCGACCGATGGCCTCGCCGGCGGCAGCCAGCTGGAACACATAGGCCGGGAGTTCGGGCAGGGCGGCCTGAAGGGCTGTGACGAAAGTATCGCCGGACCTTAGACGGCGCTCCACCCCGCCAAAAGCCTCACCGAGTTCGGGGTGCAGATTTTGAGCCTTGAGGGTGCTCACGGACTGAACCAGCGGTACGCCGGCGTTTAGGAGCAGAGCGAGCTGCTTGAGCGTTAGGGTCCTATCCTGAACCGAAGGCGGGCGAGCCATGAACGACTTGCGGACGGCCCCCTCGGTTTCGGCCAGAAGGCGCAGAGATACGGGAATCAGGCTTTGGGCCTGCAGCAGGCGAAGAGCCTCGCGATCATGCGTTGCAGCCAGCCGACCGCTGAGAGCTCGGCCTGAGCCGTCGAGAGCCTCGTACTCAAATGTGCGTTGCATGGGGGCCCGGAAAAACCGCGTAACCATGCCGGTGGGACGGGCGGACATGCCAGTTAAAGGGCTGTTATGCCCTTAATGGTGCTCAGAATTCTTTGGCGAGAAGCCCAAAAAGAAACAGGGAGGGTGATTGCTCACCCTCCCTGCTCTTAAGACCCGAAGATCTTAGGTATCGACTACGGAGCGGTCTGGCCCGTGCCTTGACGGAACGCCGACAGGTTCGAGAGAACGCCGGTCGACGAGCTGTACGACAGGTGCTGGACGTAACCGTTGAAGGCCGCCACGACGGCCAGCTGGTAGTTGCCCAGAGCCGTCGGGGCGGTCAGGGTCGCACCGCTTTCCAGGTTAGCAGCCGACAACTGCACGGTGCCTTGCGGCTGGACGGCAGCGCCGGTGTACGTGCCCAGGATCGCGCCGGACGCCGGGTCACCATTGCGGATGACGATGGTGTACGTGCCCGCCGTCGTGCTGGTGTTGGTCAGACGCAGGAACGACGGAACGGTGTTCACGCTGTTCTGGAACGTGTTGACCGCAGTCGACAGACCGCCGCG
>CANJRD010000016.1 GCA_947476695.1 Rhodospirillaceae bacterium | reverse complement strand
TTGAGAATCATGCGATTTGGAAAAGTGGCCTTCAGGTGCTGAAATCGCCTCGTATCGCGCTCGATGCTGACGGTCGGCTCGGGTAAATACGCCGTGACAGATCCGTAGCCGGCGCCCAACTCGACAACTGGCGACGACGCTCCGCCGACGGCCTCGGCGATGCGCCGCGCAAGCCAAGGCGACGATTCACAAATCGCGCCGATGGATGCACAGGACGACAGGAACCCGGCTAGGCGGGTCACCGCTTTGGGAGATGCCGCGCTCAATGCCGGCACGGATAAGCCCACTGGATCAATGCTCATCGCGATACCCCCCCCCATTTCTTGCGATAACCTAGTCATCGGCGGGGTATTGTCACGGAGTTTTTGTAATAAAGTCGTCATATAATAGTGAGCGGGATCGGGAAGTGAGAGATGGCCGTGACCTGACGGCTTTTTTTGTACCGGTCGATTTGAGAGAATTGCCCATCACAGCACGAGCAGAAGAAGGCGCAGGGATAGCTGCCTTAACTGGCTGGCAATCGCGCCATCTTCTTCTTAATCATCGCCATCAGCTCATCGTTGGTCGTTTCCTGAATAGCGCGCCTTAAGCCGCCACCTTGCGCGGCCTCCCCGGCGGTCTAATCCGCGCGGCATCCGGCGGCTCCATTTCTCCTGCCGCGTAACAATCGGCCATTAGCGAGGCTCCAGCAGCAGCGGCATCAACGCCGGTGCCGTCCCTTGCAGGGAACCAGCGCCGCCATAGACTGATATCCGGATTGATAGCTAAAAGTGTGGATAGCTGGACCAACTGGCTCGGGCGCAACCCCATCACCCGATCGGCGGCGCGGGACCAAATCCAGAGCCACGGAATTGATGTGCCGAATTGTGGGATTGAGAAGCCGTTTATTGGGTTATTGACCGTGTTGTCAGCAATGAACCCGCAGCCGGTTCAGCCAGTCGAAACGGCGCAGCAAGTCCAATCCCGCCAAGATGCGCTAAAGAGACAAACTGAAATTGAAGCTGCGGCGACTGCCAGAATGAATACTCTATGCCGGGCAAGAGTGGTCTGCATGAGATACCACACCGCTCGACAAAACTGCGCGGTCGCTGGAGACTTCAACAATTGCATTACTGTTAAGATGGAAAACGATCTAAGCGCATTGAGCAATTGCACAAATGATGGGGCACTTCGGTACCCACCAGAGAATATGCCCACAGTTCTGGACTGCCTTCCCTCAAATATTAAAAACCTGGTGCAATAGGCATTTTCTCTAACGCAGTATTTCACGCCGCCGCATCCAAGCACCACTGCTTGACTCCGCACACCACGCAACCCACGTCCCAAGAAACCGCAGGGGGTTTCCGTGCTGTACCCCAAGCCCCCTCCGCTCAACCCTGGATGACGCCCCGAACTAAGCCGTAGCAGCTATGACCCGCTGTACCAACGCAGTCCCCACGCCCAGCTGCGCGGCGATCTTGTTCATACCGGTACCTTTGCGCCGTTCCGCCCGTATCGCCGCCTCGACCTTAGCGCCTGCGCGTGGCCGACCAAGCCGCGTGCCATCGGCTACCGCCCGCGCCAACCCCGCTTTGACGCGCTCGCGGATCATGGCGCGTTCAAACTCCGCGAACACGCCCATCATTTGAAACATCGCCTTGCCCGACGGAGTGGTGGTGTCCAAGCCCTGCTGGTGGAGATACAGCCCCACATCTTGCGCGTGAAGTTCGCCAAGCAGGGAGAGGAGGTCTTGCAGCGAGCGCCCCAGGCGATCCACCGACCACGCGGCCACCATATCGAAGTCCTTGCGGACCACGCCGCGTAGCAGCGCATCAAGGCCGGGCCGTTGCGCCCGACCCTTCGCCCCGGACAAGCCTGCGTCCTCGAACACCCCCACCACGTTCCAGCCGTGTCGTTTGGCGGCGGCGTTGAGTTCGCGGCGCTGGTTCGCTGTGGTCTGTTCCGACGTTGAGACGCGAAGGTAAAGGGCGACACGCTTGGTCACGAGGGTGACTCCTGCTGCTTGAGGTAACGGGAGCAGACTATGCCGGGGCCATACCGAATACAACTGTTTTCGGTATGAATAATTAGACGTGGCGTGGGCCGCAGTTAGCCTGGGGTCTACTCAGTAAAATCTTGAGGGGATTTCAGTATGGCTTCGCCGTGGTCTGCTTTTACGAAAGCTTTTCGCTGTCCTCGCTACCGTTTGTGCAGGTGTTTGAGAAGACGCGCATGCCAGGGCGAGCATACGTCGCGAAGCAGAAGACGACGAAGTTCCGCTTCGTAATCCGAACGCGAGTACCGGCGTTGGGCTTCGGACTTGCCGGTGATGAAATCCACAAGTGGCTGCGTGACCGGTTCGGCGTCGAGGGATACCAGATGATCCCCGCCGACTACATGGGAGCGCACAGCGTCGGCATCTATCTGAATGATGCCGCCGCCATACCCGAACTCGTCGTCCTGCTGGACCGCGTAGAAGTGAAGCAAGGCGGACCGGGTTCTTGGCCTGCCTAGGGCATTAGCCTTTGCCCTTATGCGCCCCTCTTAAGGACTTCCCTCTAGACTACCTTATGAGGCTACGCTTAGAGGCTAACCCTAGAGGCTACCCTCATAGTCATACCCTTAGAGAGCCTACGCTTAGAGCCTACGCTCTAGCTTCCCTATGCTCACAGGGATAGGGAAGCCTAGGTGATCAATGGTTACCCTACCCATCTCTAATGCCACCTGTTCAGCATGTTCAGCCTTCACCCACACAGCATCATGGACAGGCAGCGCCACGATGCCTAGCGACTGGAGCCGAATGAGCAGGTCAATCATGATCTCACTTTCTCGATAGGTCACGCTGTGCCCTATGTCCGTACCGAGCAGATGTGCAATGGCTGGATGCGCCAGAGCGATGGCATCGGCTACCGTGCGGTAGGGCATGGATGGGTGGAACGCTTTGCGACTCCCTTTAGGAAACCTGATCCTCTCCGTTTCGCCTGAGGCAAACATCGCCGCACCGAAGACTACTTTGATGCCCGCCCTCATCTCTTTGTCCACCATGCCCGGCAAGGCGTATGGGTCATCAAAGGTAGGAACGCTATTGGCGATGGCGTATAGCAGCCGAGGCCCCATGCCGGAGTAGTCCACCTCCACCACGCTCTCGCCGTCGATGATCAACCCTTCGTATCGCTCTTGCTTGCTAGGGGCGTACCAGAAGCCACCAAAGAGCCTTCCACCTTCGCTCCATGATCCCCGGCTGTAGTGGCGCTGCAAAGTGCGTTCGCCCACGTCCACGCGCCCGCTGCCCTTTAACACCCCATCGTCAAAGTCCAGGTTTGCATCTCGGATGAACGAATTGATCTGCTGCACCCGTTCGCGCGTGGGAACAATGGAGGGGTGGTCCGTGTCTTGATATTCCAGGCGAGGTCTTGCACGGCCCTTCTTGGGTCCCTTCATGATCAATACCTCCTCCCCACAATCCCGCCCCAGGTCGTCAGGGGTGAGTCCGTGACGGCGTATCATGCGAACCAGGCGCGGCCCGGCGGTGATCGTGGATCGTTTACCACCGCCGAACCCAGACGAACGAACGCCAAGCACCAACCTGACTAGACCTAACTGTACCATGCGGTCGATCACAGCGGGGAGCGAGCGGCACATTGCTGCCGGGGTGTATCGGCTCTTACTTCCAAGGTTAGCTTTGGATCGCGTAATGGCGACGCCTCCAGCCTTCCCACTTAGTCGATGGTGGGTGGTGTCGCATGTTAGTGCCGTAACACAGGCGAGGAATGCGGCCTGGTCCGCTGGTCTGCGGGCACGCTTGCGTGTATCGGCTGCGCACAAACGCTTGAGCACCTCAGCGACGATGGCGCGGGCCGGGTCCGTGCGGGGAACGCGGTAGGGATTGAAGTGCGCGTCCTTCGTCTTCGCTTTTGCGTTGCCCTTAATCAACCCCATGTCCGCTCCCAGCTTCCCGATGCTCCCACACGCAATGCTGACCCACAGCTCACCGGGAAGAGGTCAATTCCCTTCTTGAGTAGCTCCCATTTAAACCGCGCCTTCTCCGCACTCACGATCTTCCAGTCCCACCTACCGCCGTCGGGCGCAGGTATGCCAGCGTTGTTGAGGCGTGTCGCCATGAAGCCTGGCTTCGTGTGCGTCTCCAAGATGTGCCGTGCAACTCGTTCCGTAATGACCGATCCACTCCGCATGTCATCGGCCATCGCGTCGTAAGGTCGCGCATCGTATGTGTCCTTGTAGGGGTATTTGAAAGCCATGTGTTCATCCTTCTTGATTGATGTCCTGTGATGCCGCGATCCGATCAAGCGCGGCTGTCGGCACGTACCGTCATGGGTTTACGTTGTGTGTTGTGTGGTTGATGTGAAGCGCCGAAGTAGGCGCTGTCGTGAAATGAAAAGGGCGACCCGTGAGAGCCGCTCATGGTTGTCCTGTCCGTTCGCCGTCCTCGCGCTACATGGTGCCGAGACTGTGTGGCCCCGTACTGGAACCGGGCAGGGTGGCTCTCACTGCGTCCCGCCGAGCGGCCTGAGGGCGGGTGCATGCGGCCTGGACGCAGCACAAGTTAGTCCCGGTCCAGGCCTATTAGATCGCTGGAGGCCTACGGGGTAAATCGCGCTGCGCGAAGGGTAGAGAGGGGTCTCAGATATTTGTGATGAAATATTCTAATAGTCTCTAGTTCTTCGTCTTGGCCATAAGCTGCATGCTAGGCTCTAGAGTTGGACAGTGGGGAGTGGCTATGGAAGCTGGATTGGGAATTGGCTATCGTCGCACGGGGTTCTTTGTCGTCGGGTTCCTTTTAGCAGCGACCGCAGAGGGCTTGCTCGTCGTTCTGATCAACTCAATATCCCGAGGAGCCTATACGCCAGTAGGTTTAGGCTGGATTACGCTTCCCATTCTTGCGGGCACGGCAACCGCCCGTTTCTTAGCTGAGAAGAGCGCCGAAGATTTGACGCTGCTCCTTACTCAGCTCGCGCTCCCCCACATGCTCACGGTCTCGCGAGGAAGGAGGATTGCCGTGGCTGGGGTTACCTCGTGGCTTCTAGCGGTTGCTGGCTATGTTCTAGTTGCTGATCCATTCGGGTCATACATATCAAACCGCGAGTGGGGCGCACTTCTAAAATGGATCACTGTTCCGCCGCTTGTCGCCGTCGCCGCTTGGTTCCTGTACCGCTGGGCCAACCGAAAGGAATTGGGCTAACGCTATGCAGAGGGTGGCAATGCACAGTTCCAGTTCCAGCCCCTAGGAAGCCCTAGGAGACTCATGAGAGTCGTTCCCTGGCGGCCTAGGGGGGGTGTGTAGCCAAAGCGCCCGCAGACTCACCCACGGACTCCGCTGAGTCACCAAGCGGCGTTTGAGCGGCCCGGTAGGTCGGCCCATAGTTGATATAGACCGGCCCGACGTAGATAGCGGTGTCCGCGCCGTTTCTGTTCACCCCCCAACGTTTGCCAGTGGGGTGTGGGAAGTCGGGCGTCTTAACCTTGCCCTGCTAAGATTTGTTCAGCAAGTCGCCATCAGCGTTCATAGATCACGCGGCCTGCGCCCCTAGCCGCCATGTACTGAAGGTGCGGCTTAGTCTCCTTGTGACCAAGGATGAAGGCACGCAAATCAGCTTCGCTGGCCCTGAACCGCGCTTCGGTTAGCGTAGCTGTCCGCGACGTAAGATGCTCCGGCCAACATGTGGGTCCGGTGAAGAGCAATCCCATCCATGCCTTCAACAGTAGTCCTCGCCGGCCTTAACGCCCTCGCTGGCGGTCGCAAATGGACCCTCAAGCTCATGCCGCCGACAGCGAAAAACTATCGCAACCGTCTTCGATTTCTCATCGTAGACAACCTGCATTCCGGTCTCGTAGTTTCCAGGCACCGCCATTGCGACCTTTATCGTTGTTGCTCGATAACCTGCATTTAGCGTCGATAAAATGCCTGCTCTACGCTGGTCCGTATTGTTCAATTCGAGCTATTTCAGCCGCCATCCACTTAGTTTCCGGCCATTCCGCAGCGGATCGTGGCAGAAATGATACCTCATCCGGCTCCTGAATGGCACCAACGCGCCGGTTGATTCTTACATGTTTATGTCGTCCAAGGACTTTACATCAGCGTCGCCGTCTTCGGCCCTCTTGAAGGCGTTGTATATTTCGGTGCCGTCCAGGTTTACCTGCGGCAGGCCGCCCTTGAACTCGCCGCGCTGGATGCTTCCCTCAGTCTCTAGGGCCCATCGTTGGGCATCGTCTTTTCGGTGGAAGGTCCGGCTGATCGGCTTGACGCCCAACAGCCTGATTTGCACATTCCACTTACCTCTCCATCGCCGAATACATGCCAAGGTCGCTCTCCACTGTGATCACAGCGTGAACAGCATGAATTTCAGTCAGGGAGGTCTTTCGAGGTCGCCAGCTATCTTGCTGAAGTTACGACCGAAAATGGTGGGCGGTACAGGGATTGAACCTGTGACCCCACGCGTGTGAAGCATGTCGTGCTGATCGCGGGCCCCGTCTACACCGACGCAGAATTGGATCAGGCGCGCGCGCGTATCGCTGCGGCGCCCAACGGCGCCGTCGATGACGGCAGCCACCTCACGGCGCAATGGCAAAGCTTTCAGAAATTTCGCGGTCCCGGCGAGACGGCCGAGACACTGATGAAACATTTTCCCGAGGCCATCAAAACCGGCGCGCATCGCGCCTGGGGCCACGCGGCGGCTTTCGGCTACAAGCACGACGGCAACATCGACGAGGTGAAAGCGCCCGTCCTGGTGCTCAATCCCAACGACGAGGTGAAGGAGCTGACGGCGCGCGTTCTGCCGCACCTGAAGAACGGCCGCCTGCTCGATCTGCCGGACTGGGGCCACGGCATGCTCGACCGGCACGCCACCGCATTGGCCCACATCGTCCGGCCGTTCCTCGACGACGACACCTGGCCCGCGGGCGCGCGCGGCGCATGATGCTGATCCGTCGCGGCCGCATCGCTTATGTCAGCGACAAGCCCGAGGATCGGGGGCGGCGGCGCGGCTATGACCTGTTCACCGTCAGTCGCGGCGACGACGGCACGTTGATCCAGCGTGCGCTGAGCGTGATCGAAGATGCGCCCCACGTCGTGCGGGATGTCGTACAGACCTGTGATGCGAACTTGCGTCCGCGCGACGCTTTCGTCCGCATACAGACCGGCAAGACCGCGCCCTATGCCGGCGGGTCGGCCTGGTTCAGGTTCGGCGACGATGCCGTCACCTGCGAAGGCGAGAACACCGCCGACGGCCGCTTCAGCCTGCGCCATGAGCTGCGGGACGGCCCGGTCTCATTCTGTAACCACTCCATCGTCGGCGATGCCTGGATGATGGCGCCTTATCCGGTGGCGCAAGGGGCCGGCGATTTCGTCGTCCACAACTTCATGCTGCCGACTTTGAACAAGCAGGGCGCAACGGGACCGACGCTCGCCAGCGCCACGCATGTGCTGCGTTTCCTGGGCCGCGAACGCATCACCGTGCCGGCTGGCACGTTCGATTGCCTGCATTTCCGCACCAGTTCCGGCCCGGTCGGCACCGACTTCAGCGAAGCCAAATTCGCCTACGACATGTGGTGCACCGACGATGGCCTCTACACCGCCGTGCTGTCGGGCTATCTCGGCGAGCGCCGGTATGAGTTGGTGGAACTCAACGACGGGACGCCGTGACGCCGTGCGTCTTCAGCAAATTCCGGTACTGATGATAGGTCAGCCCGAGGCGTAAGGCCGCTGCGCGCTGATTGTACCGCGCATCGACCAGCGCGCGCGTCAGGATGTCGCGCCCGTAAGCCGTGACCGCGTCGCGGAAATCTTGCGGCAATAGCGCCACCGAGTCCGATACCGTCGCGACCGTCCGTGCTGCGGCGGGCAATGCCGCTTCCAGCCGATAAGGCGATGCGAAGGGATCGAGCTGGATGGTCTCGATCGCACGCTTCGGAGCGGTCCAATGCGCGACAGCGCGCTCCACCACGTTCTTCAGTTCGCGCACATTGCCCGGCCAGGGATGCGCTTCAAGCCGCGCCAGCGTCTCCGGCGCGAAGCCTGGGAACGCGTCCCATCCCAGTTCCGCCGCCATGGCGCGCCCAAAGTGATCGGACAGCATTGCAACGTCGCCGGCGCGCGCGCGCAGGGGCGGCAACGTCAGAACGTCGAACGCCAGACGATCGAGCAGGTCCTCGCGAAATTTTCCCGCGCGTGCCGCCGCCGGCAAATCGGCGTTGGTGGCCGCGACCACGCGCACCGAGACGGTGATCGTCTCGCTGCCGCCGAGGCGATCCACCTCGCCATACTCGATCACGCGCAGGATTTTCTCCTGCACCGCGAGCGACGCGTTGCCGATCTCGTCGAGGAACAGCGTGCCGCCGTCGGCGAGCTCGAAGCGCCCCGGGCGGCGGCGATTGGCGCCCGTGAACGCACCGGGCTCCACGCCGAACAACTCGGCCTCAAGCAGGTTCTCGGGTAGGGCCGCGCAGTTGAGTTTCACGAACGGCGCCGACCAGCGCCGGGAGAGATAGTGAACACGCGCCGCCGACAGTTCCTTGCCGGTACCGCGCTCGCCGATCACCAGGACGGGTCGATCCACGGGCGCGACCCGCGACAAGTGGTCGATGTGGGCCATGAAGGCCGAGGATTGACCCAACGGGGCTGGAAGGTTCGACATATTAGTAAATTACGCTAATACTTATGATAATTCACTAACTATCGCGATATATGGCGATACGAGCAGCCCATAGCGATTCTAAAATTGAGCGAAATCAAGTGCTTAGATCGCCATCGCGTTTGGCACACCGGTTGCAATTATTGCGTCAGACAGATCGTCACGCCTCAAGACCGGGAGCACTTCGATGGGCATTTTTTCGCGCCTGACCGACATCGTGAATTCCAACATCACCGCCCTCCTCGACCGCGCCGAGGATCCGGCAAAGCTGATCCGCCTGATCGTGCAGGAGATGGAGGACACGCTGGTCGATGTCCGCTCCGACGCGGCGCGGCTGATCGCTGAACGCAAGGAGATCGCGCGCCGCATCAACCGGCTCGGCGAGACGTCGGCTGAATGGCAGGCCCGCGCCGAACTCGCGCTGCAGAAGGGCCGCGACGACCTCGCCCGCGCCGCCTTGATGGAAAAGACCAAGGTCAGCGATCTGGTCAAGATCATGACCGACGACGACGCCAACTTGAAGGAACGCCTCGGCGAACTCGATGCCGACATCGCGCGCCTGCAGACCAAGCTTGCGGAGGCCAAAGCCAAGCAAGCCTCGCTGATGGCCCGCGCGACCACCGCCAATGCGCGCTTCTCCGTGCGCAGCACGCTGCACGACGGCCGCGTGGACGGCGCCATGTCGCGCTTCGACAGCTTCGAAAAGAAGCTGGACGAGCTTGAGGGCCGCGTGGAAGCCTTCGATTTGGGCAAAGGCGCCAAGACGCTGGCCGACGAAATCGCCGACCTGCATGCCCAGACCGCGATCGACGAAGAACTCGCAAAGCTCAAGCAGAGCCTCGGCAAGTAGCCGAGCAGCCAACACGGGGATAAAGGGCAGCCCACGTGGGAAGTATTGTTCCAGTTGTTGCGATCATTGCCGTCTTCGGTATGCCGATCGCGATCGTGTGGATCATCATGCACTATCGCGCGCAGCGGCAGCGGGCGACGCACATCAACACCGACGAGCTTGCCGCGCTCGAGACACTGACCCGCGTCGCCGAGCGCCTGGAAGAGCGCGTGGCGACGATTGAGAAAATCCTCGATGTCGAACAGCCGCGCTGGCGGCAGAGCCATAAGGACAACGAACGATGAGCCGACGTCTTTATCTCGACAAGGACCGCGCCAAGATCGCCGGCGTTTGCGCCGGCATCGCCGACTATCTCGACTGGGACGTGAACCTCGTCCGTATCGTCTGGATCGTCGCCACGATCTTCGGCCTGCCGTTCATGATCGTGGGCTACATCGTGGCGGCCTGGCTGCTGGACCCGAAGCCGGGCAGCGCGCACTCACGCTCGCAGTTCCAGTGGCACGACACCGACACGCGCCGCGAACCGATCAGCCCGCGCTATCGCTTCGCCGATGCCAAAGCGCGCTTCGAGCAACTCGAACGCCGCCTGCAGAACATCGAAAGCGTCGTCACCAGCCGCGAGTTCCAAATGGACCGCGAGCTGCGCGGCACGGAACGCCCGTAAATGGCCTTCGGACACGCCCTTGGGCTTTTGGTCTTTATCGGCGGGATCATTCTGATCTCAGCGGTCGCCAAGCGCATTCGGCATGCGCCGCCGCGGCCTGCCGGCGACGACGGCGAGACTGCCGCGCTGCATGAGCTGATCGGCCGCATGGAGGCGCGCATCGCCGTGCTGGAACGCATCCTCGACGCCGAGGATTCGGGGTGGCGGAAGCGCGTTTAGCGTTTCCCGACGGCCAATACCTCAAGTTATCCCTAGCCTATCTTACCGCGAGAGTTGCAAATACTTCGTGTTAGACCGTTCCCCGGCAAATCCTTGGGGACGGCGCGGAATTGCGGCTGTATGTTTGAGTCGCTGATGTTAACGTGCTGCGCGGAATGGTTGAAAAATCCGGCTCGCGTGTGCGCTTGAGCCGGGGAAGGCGCCGAGTTTGGCATTAAAGAATTTCGATAAGAACGCGCTCAACGACGTCGAAATCTACATCGGCGATCCCAACGAGCAGGTCCGCGAAAGCATGCGTTCGATGACGCGCGCCGAAGGCCTGCGCCGCGCGCGCACGTTCGGCCGCATCGACGACCTGATCAGCGCCTATAAGGAAATCACGCCCGACCTGCTGGTGGTGTCGGACGACATTGCGCCCAACATTTTCGAGATCCTGCGCGACATCCGCCAGTATCGCCTGGGCCGCAATCCGTTCGTGATGATCACCATGCTGGTGACCGCGGACAAGGACATCCACGCCAAGAAGGCCATCCTGGCCGGCTGCGACGACGTGATGATCAAGCCGGTGTCGCCGGGCCGCATGCTGGAACGCGTCAACCACTTCACCTTCAATCGCCTGCCCTTCATCGCCACCACCGATTACCTGGGACCGGAGCGTCGCCGCGCGAGCGATCGACCGTCGGCGATCAAGCAGCTCACCGTCGTCAATTCGCTGCGTGTGAAGGCCGAGGGCAAGCGGATCAGCCAGGCCGAGCTGGGCCGCGCCGTCGAAGGCTGCATGGCGCAGGTTCAGGCCTCGCGCCTGGACAGCCACGGCCTCAAGCTGGGCTATTTCTGCAATCTCATCCTCAAGGCCTACGAAGAGAACAAGGTCGACAAGGAGGTCGAGGAGCGCCTGTTGATCCTGGTCGGCGTACTCGAGGATGCGAGCCGGACAGCCAAGGCCATCGGTGAACCGGACTTGGCCGGCCTTTGCGTCCAGCTGGCGCGTCAGGTCGAGGAAATGGCCGAACGCTACCAAAATCCGACCGAATCCGAGGTCAGTACGCTGCGCAAGCTGACCAAGGCCTTCGAACTCGCCAAACAGGCCTCCAGCGGCAGCGCGGCAGACCCCGCCCCCCAATAACCTCCAATCGATGACAGTCGTGCGCGTTCGGCCCGACGGCGTCTTGCAGGGATGCCCGTCCTGACCGAGAATGCGGGCGCTCGCCTAGCGCGCACTCAGAACAGGGATGGGGCATCGGAGAAACCGGTGCGCTGAAACCGTGATGCAGCGACTGAACAGTCGACCGAACTTCTGCCGTCCGGATATTGGGGTGGTGACATGCCACGCCTAGATACCGCGAGTTTGAAGAAGGTCGCGGTCCACATCTGCGAGAAGAACTATTACGAACGCCAGCAGCTGCGCGACATGTTCATCGCGCAGGGCATGAAGAGCATTGTCATGCACGCCACGCTGGAAGGCATGCGCGATGCGCTGATGGACAACCCGCCCGACATGCTGGTGGTTTCCGACGATTTCGATGTCGGTGTCTGGGACTCGATCCGCGACATCCGCCATCAGAAGCTCGGCGAAAACCCATTCCTGTTGATCACCGTCCTGGTGAACCCCGCGCGGCGCGAAGCCTTGCAGCTGGCCATCAACGCCGGCGTCGACGATATCGTGATCAAGCCCGTGACGTCAGAGCGCGTGCGCGAGCGCATCGGCCTGGTCACGTTCCACCGCGCGCCGTTTGTCGCGCATGGCGAATATCTCGGGCCGGAACGCCGCAACGTCACCAGTCCGCAAAAGGGCGTGCGCCGCATCCCGGTGCTGAACACCATCCTCGAGAAGGTGAACGGCAGAGAGTTCGACCGCGAAAGCCTGCGTCTGGCGATCGACAAATCGCTGGAGAAAGTGCTGCACGCGCAGCTCGATTCACAAAGCTCGCGCCTGGGCGAAGTCTGCGAGCGTTTGCTGATCGCCTATGACAGCAAGTCGATTGTGTCGGAAGTTCAGAACGACTTGATCCTGCTGTCGAACGTGCTGATGGAGGCCGCGGAAGTCGCCGAGCGTCTCAAAGACCCCGGCCTGGTCGGCGTGTGTCAATCGCTGTCGGACGACATCATCCGCATGTCGCAACACTACGACGAACCGTCGTCGATCGAGATCGATCTGCTGCGCAAGATCACCACCGCATTCAAAATGGCGATGGAAGCTCCCAAACTGCCGCCCGAAGCGGTGCCTGAACCGGAACCGCTCGCCAACGCGCTCGACCTCAGTGCGTTCGGCGCCGCGACCGCCTGAGCCCGACCACCACGCATCGCAATTCCACAGTCCGCCACCGCGACGGTGTGCGGACTCTTGACCTTTGAGGATATGATTTGGCCCGAAGGGCGCAGCCGCCAGCGCTGGACCGCCGGCGGCTGCGGAGTCCTCAATGGGGGGAGGGTGTGAGGACTCGAACCCGTCCTACTTAGCAAACTCAAAGCAGCGCAAACATGACGCCATCGTCATGATCCGCAGGCCGCACTTTCGCCGGGCTTGCTGCTCAATGCTTGTCATTCACGGGAGCGTGACGCAGGTGATCCACAAGGGTCATCACCTCCTGCGGCGAGACGCCATCCCGGGCCATCATCAGCCGCACAATGGGTTCGGCGAGGAGCGCCGCGACGTCCGGCTCGCCGTGCCAATCGAACGCCGGCGTATGGGAGTGGTCGCGCTTGGCACAGCGATCGGGAACCCTGTCCATGACGCCTTCCTTCCTGCTCAGGCCGCGCTTGCGGCCGCAGCCTAGGAACGCACCTCCCGGCGCGGCCGTACACCTAAATTGTCGTAATGCTGGAAAAGCCCGTAAGGCGATGATGCTGTTGCAAAATGTTACCCTTTCCCCGGGTGTTCCTTAGGTCTGGCGGCGGGCGATTTCTCCATATATACCCTGCGCTTACGTCTTTCCTCAGGGGTGCTTCCGGATGCGTGGTTCGTTGCGGCGTCAGCTGCTTGGCGCGACTGCTGGCGTTATGGCGCCGCTTTTGATCACCGGTCCCCTGTTCGCCGCGGACATTGACGTGTCGTCGGCGCGCACGACGCCGATCACGACCAGCAACATCGACGGCGGCGGTCCCGGGAATGTGAACGTCGGCACGGCCGGCAGCATCAACGTCGGTGACGCCACCGCGATCACGATCAATTCGAGCAACATCGTCACCAACGCCGGCACGATCACCACGACCGCGGAATCCGGCGCGTCGGCCATCGGTGCCTTCACCGGCACCCTGTCGCCGATCAACATCACGTCCGCGATCACCAACAACGGCACGATCAACACGCAAGGTCCGGCAACCGGCAGTTCGCTCGCCAACGTCGACGTCCTCAACGCCGGCATCAAGATCAGCGGCTTGGGCACGTTCACCGGCAACATCGCCAACACCAGCGCCATCAACGTCGCCGGTCAGACATCCTCCGGGATCTGGGTGAATGCGCCGATGGTCGGCAACATCACCAATTCCGGCACGATCACGATGTACAGTATCAACAATACTGGCCTCATGGTGACCGGCCCCGTCACCGGCAACATCACGAACTCCGGCACGATCAACGCGCCGAACCGCGGCGGCGGCGGCATCTATGTCGGCAACACCGTGACCGGCACGCTGCTGCACAGCAGCACCATCAGCGTCGGCACGCCCCCGACCGCCGACCAGGCCAACGCCGATCCTGTCACCGGCATCGCGCCGACGATCCCGGAAGTGCCGTCCACCGCCGGCATGTGGATCGCGGGCAACATCAATCAAGGCATCCTGCTGGCCGGCAACGGCGCCACGCGCGCGCAGGAATCGCTGGACCCGAGCTTGACGAGCAATCCTGATTCGAGCGTCAACGCCTACGGCAGCGGCCCCGGCATCCTGATCGCGCCGGGCGGCGCCGGCGGTTTCAAGAACGTCCTGATCGGTCAGCGCACGGATACCCCCTACGGCCTGGTCAGCAACGGCAACATCATCGCGATCGCGGCGGCCGACGGCGAAGCAGCCACGGGTATCGCGATCCGCGGCGCTAGCAATAACGGCACCAATTACACTGCGGCGCTGTCCGGCGGATTCTACAACGCCGGCGGCAACGTCAACGTCACGGCGATCAACGGCGCGGCTTATGGCGTGCGCGTCGGCGCCGGCGGCACGATGCCGGAACTGCGCAACACCGGCGACATCCTGGTCAGCACCATCGATAGCACCGCCGACAACAACCGCGGCCTGATCGGCACCAAGGGCGGCACCGCTTATGGCGTCCTGATCGACGCCGGCGGCACGCTGAACACGTTCACGAACTACGGCAACCTAGCCGCCGTGTCGCAAGGCCCGAACAGCTCCTACGGCGTGGTCGACAATTCCGGGACGCTGTCGACGTTCTACAACGCCGGCAAGATCACGCCGGTGATCGACAAGCTGAGCACCGGCACCATCGTCGCCGTCGACCTGTCGAAGAACACCACGGGCGTCACGTTCACCAACGAAGCCAACGGCATCATCACCGGCCCCGTGTTCCTGGGCACCGGCACCAACCGCTTCACGATGAATACCGCGCAGCAGAACGGCAACGTGTCGTTCGTCGGCGGCAACAACACCCTGAACATCAACACCAGCACGTTGAACGGCAACATCAGCCTCGGCGCGAACACGACCAGCGCCATCTCGCTGGTGAATTCGACGTTGAACGGCGGCGTCACGTTCGGCACGGGCACAGTGAACTTCAGCGCCACGCAGCGCTCGAACATCGTCATCCCGGACTCGATGCCGCTGAAGGTCACCAACCTGACCCTGGACGGCACGTCGAAGATCGCGATGAACCTGAATGCGACGAACCCGGCAGCCGGTGGCGTCATCGTCGCGGCCGGCAACGTCAACATCGCCAACGGCGCGCTGATCACCCCGGTGTTCACCGGCATCGTCGCCAACCCCCTGACGTTCAACCTGATCACGTCCGGCTCGCTGACGCTGGGCGCACCGATCTCGAGCCTGTTCGCGCAGAACACCTCGTACATGAACCTCTATACGATCGGCCTCAGCCCGACGAACGCGAACAACGTCGTGCTGAACGTGCGCCGCCGCACCACCGGCGAGATCGGTCTCGATCCCAACATGTCGGCGCTCTACAACGGCATGGTCGGCGCGCTCCAGAAGGACACCGGCGTCTCTACGGCGCTGTCCACCCAGACCACGCGCGAAGGCTTCGTCAGCGCGCTGCGCCAGTTGATGCCTGACGTCACCGACGCCAGCCGCCAGGCCGCGCTGGCCGCGCAAGACACCACGCTCGGCGCGATCCGCCGCCGCCTGACCGGCATTCCCGATACCCGCGCCGGCCAGTCCGGCGATCGTTCGAGCATCTGGTTCCAGGCCATCGGCACGGGCGCCGACGCCAAGCAGCAGGGCGACGAACTCGGCTACGGCTTCTGGAGCATCGGCGTCGCGCTGGGCACGGACTTCTCGCTCGGACGGACCACCAAGGTCGGCGTGTCGGTGGCGGAGTTGTTTACCTCCGTCTCCTACGGCGCATCGGCGAACTCGCCGCGCTTCATCTACGCGACGCAGGTCAATGCTTACGCCCGCCAGGATATCGGCCCGTTCTACGTCCAGGGCATCGTCGGTGGCGCCTATAACGACTATCGCGAAACGCGCGTGGTGCAGATCGACACCTTCAAGCGCAGCGTGCTCGGCAAGGGCGACGGCTATCAGTACGGCGGCACACTCGAAGCCGGCACCAAGATCGCGATGGGCAAGATGATGCTGGAGCCATACCTGCGCGCCAGCTATCTCGACCTGAAGCGCAACACCTTCACGCAGACCGGCGGCGGCGACGGGCTCAACCTCATTGTCGATCCCAACAAGCAAATCTCGACACGCGGCAGCGTGGGCGTCGACCTCGAGCGCGACTTCACGCTGCACTACGACTCGATGCTGGAAACCGACTTCCGCGCCAGCTACACGCGCGAGTTCCGCAACAATCCGAGTTCGTTCACCAGCCGCTTCGCCGCCGATCCGAGGACGACGATGGTCAACACGGTGCTGCCGCACGGACCGAGCTATTACAGCGTCGGCTTCGGTGTCGGTCACAAGGACAGCTTCTCGTCCGTCACGCTCGATTACGATGCCCAATTCGCCAAGGGCTTCATGGGTCACTCCGCGACCGTGAGCTTGCGCTTCCGCTTCTAATCACTTGGAGGGCTCGATGCGTCCTCTTCTCGCCGGCCTGATGATCGCGAGCGTTCTCGCCGGGTGCAGCAGCGGTCCGCCTGAGCCCACCCGGCGTGAGGCGGAGCTTTACATGCAGGGCCTCGGTGGCCGCGGCATGGTTTTGCGGGCCGGCACGGACGTCAATCGCCTCTATGCCGAAGCCATGGGTCAGAAAGAGCGCGGCGACTGCACCGCCGCGATCCCGACCCTGCAGAAGATCGCCACCCTCGGACCCGGCTACGAAAACGCGCAGACCGCGCTCGGTGAGTGCCTGATTGAGAAGGCCAGCGCCGATAACGCGGCGGCCACCATGAACGAAGCCCTGATGTGGCTGCGACGCGCCGCGGACGCCGGCTGGCCGGAAGCCCAGTTCCGCATGGCCTATGTCCACGCGCTTGGATCGGCGCAAGTCCGCAGCACCGACGAGGCGGGCTACTGGTTCGCGCTCTACAACATCAACACCGCCAAGATGCGGGTGAGCTACGTTGCGCCCCCGCAGTCACAGGTGGCCGCGCTCGACGCGGCGATCCCCGAGGCCGCCAAGAAAGCCGGCGCCGCGCGCGCGGCATCCTGGCGGCGCCAAGCCTGGATTCCGCCGAACCCACCGGCCAACGAGCCCGGCCCCAAAGGCCGTGAGCGTCGCATGCCAGCCGGCGCCATGTCGTCCGATCGTTGATCCGGACAACGGCACCGTAACTGTGTCGTGAACACACCCAGCCCCTCGCCCAAATTTTCCGCCGCAGCGCCGCTTCTTAGCGCCGCGCACCGGCTGTTGCCCGTGCTGATGCTCATCGCCTTCGGGATCGCGATCTGGATCCTGTGGCGCGCATTGGCGCAGCACAGCTTCGAGGAAGTCCGTGACGCGATCGACGCGCTGCCGCTGCATCGCGTGATCGCGGCCATCGGTTACACCGCCGCCAGCTACGTGATGCTGATGGGCTATGACCTGCTGGCCTTGCGCTACGTCGGCAAATCGGTCCCGTTACGCAACATCGCGCTGACCTCGTTCATCTCATACGCCTTCACCAACACCCTGGGCGCCGGCGGTTTCGGCACGCTGACCGGCGGATCGGTGCGCTATCGCCTCTACGCTACCGCGGGCCTGAGCGGGCTTGAGATCACCGCCGTAATCGCATTCAGCGTGATCACCTTCTTCGTCGGTCTGCTGGTGGTTGGCGGCCTGACGTTGTTCTTCCAACCGCAGGCCTTGGCCACGCTGGAGCACATCTCCACCGGGGTGGTGCGTGCGATTGGTCTTTTGATGGTCGCGCCGGCCGTCGTCTATCTCGGCTGGACCCTCTCGAAGCGGCGCACGTTGGCCGTCGGTCAATGGCGCTTGCGTGTGCCCACGGTCGAGATCGCGCTGGCGCAGATCATGCTGTCGGCGGTCGACCTCGCGCTGGCGGGCGCCGCGCTTTACGAGCTGATGCCCAACAGCATGAACCTGGGCTTCCCGGCGTTCATGGGGCTCTACATCATCGCCATCGTCGCGGGTGTCATCAGTCATATCCCCGGTGGGCTAGGTGTGTTCGAGGGCGTGCTGATCGCGCTGCTGCCGGGCGTGGACCCCGCGTTGGCCGTCGGCGCGCTGGTGCTCTATCGCCTCGTCTATTACGTCCTGCCGCTCGCCACGGCGGCGGCGCTGCTGGCCGGGTCAGAGATTTATGGTCGCCGCCATCATGTCGCGGGCGCGATGCGCTTCCTCGGCGACCAATGGACACGCCTCGCGCCGCAGGTGACGGCCTTCGTCGCGCTTGTCGGCGGCACCGTCCTGCTCATCTCCGGCGTGACGCCGGGCATCGACGAACGCCTGACGTGGGCGGAGCGTATGCTGCCGCTACCGCTGCTGGAAGCCTCGCACCTGATCGCCAGCTGCGTCGGAATGGGCCTGCTGCTGCTGTCGCGCGCGCTGTTGCGGCGCGTGGATTCAGCCTACGTGCTGACGATGAGCCTGCTGGTCATTGGCGCCGTCACCTCTTTGTTGAAGGGGCTCGATTACGAGGAAGCGCTCATTCTGGCCGGCTCGGCTGTTCTCCTCATTCCCGCCCGTCGTGCGTTCTATCGGCAGGGCGTGCTGTTCGGGCAGAAGTTCACCAGCGAATGGATCGGCGCCGTGACGGTCGTGGTCGCCGGGACGCTGTGGCTCGGCTTCTTCTCGTATCGCAACGTCGACTATGCCCATGCGCTGTGGTGGCAATTCGCCTTCGACGCCGACGCGCCGCGCTTCCTGCGGGCCAGTGTCGCGATGATCCTGGTCGGCATGGGTTACGCCGTGATGCAGCTACTGCGGACGATCCCGCCGGTGCCGCCGCCGCCGGGCGCCGCGCATGTCGAGCGCCTGCTGCCGGTAGTGGCCGCAGCACCCGACACGCGCGCCGCACTCGCCCTGCTGGGCGACAAACACCTCCTGTTCTCAGGCCGCGACGACGGCTTCGTGATGTACGGTGTACGCGGGCGCAGTTGGGTATCGATGGGCGATCCCGTCGGCACGGGCGCGACGCAGGCCGAACTGGCCTGGCGGTTCCGTGAACTGGTTGATCAGCACGACGGCCTGCCGGTGTTTTACCAGGTCGACGCCGACAACCTGTCGCTTTACGTCGACCTCGGCCTGAGCCTCGTGAAGCTCGGCGACGAAGCGCGCGTCAACCTGACCAACTTCGATATCGAACGCGCGGGCTTCCGCGACTTGCGGTATGGCTATCGCCGCTCGCAGCGGGAGGGCGCAACGTTTGAAGTGCTGCCGGCAAGCCAGGTTCCCGCTTTGCTGCCGGAATTACGCGCGATCTCCGACTCATGGCTCCAGGAGCGCAACACGTCGGAGAAGGGCTTCTCAATCGGCTTCTTCGACGCCGACTACCTGTCGCATTTCCCGGTCGCCCTGGTGCGCAAAAACGACCGCATCGTTGCCTTCGCCAACGTCTGGCAGGGCGGCGACCGCGAGGAGTTGTCGGTCGACTTGATGCGCTATCGCTCCAACGAACTTTACGGCGTGATGGACTTCCTGTTCGTCGAACTCATGCTGTGGGGCAAGAAGGACGGCTATCGCTGGTTCAACCTCGGCATGGCGCCGCTGTCGGGCCTGGAGGGGCGTCACCTGTCGCCGGTCTGGTACCGGCTCGGCGCGCTGGCGTACCGCTTCGGCGACCAGTTCTATAACTTCCAGGGCCTGCGGCGTTACAAAGAGAAGTTCGCGCCGGAATGGCGGCCGAAGTATCTTGCCTCGCCGGGCGGCCTGGCCTTGGGCCGCGTGTTGATCGACGTGGCCACCTTGATCTCCGGCGGTATGCGCGGCCTCATCGGACGCTGATCATGCGGATATGTGCTGCCCTTCTCGCGCTTCTCGCACTCGCGGCCTGCGACAAAGGCCCGACCGACAGCACGATAGATGTCGCACCCTATGGAAAAGTCCATGTCATCCGCCAACAGAATGGACCGCACAGGGATGCGGTCGTCATGTTCTCTGGCGCGAAGGGCTGGACCGGCCAGCTGACGTCGCGGGCCATGGGTGTATCGTGGCCGGATCGTATCGTCATCGGTATCGACACGCCCACCTATTTGCGCAACCTCAAGCCAAGCACGCACGAGGGCACGGCGTGCCTCGACTACACCGCCGCGCTGCCGCCGCTGCTGCGGCGCGTGGCAGAGCCGCTGCATGACCCGGTCGATCCCGCCCCGCTGCTGATTGGCGCGGACGACGGCGGCACTATTGCACTGACCGCGGCGGCGCAGAGCCAGCCGCAAACTATCGAAGGCGTGATCGCGGAAGACTTCTGCCCGCGCCTGACGGCGCCCTTGCCGCCTTGCGCAGGCCCTGGCCCCGTCGAGGTGCAAGCCGCCGCCGACGGCAATGGCAACGTGCTGGTCGCCCCGAAAGCGCTGCAAGCACCGTTCGTGGCGATCGCCGATCCCAAACAATGTACCGCGACGGACGTGCGCGCCTTCACCAGCGCAATGGCCGACGGCCGCACGGTCGCGCCGGTGCCAGGCCAAGAAATCGATCTTTTGATCTCCGTCGCCACGCAGACCGGCGCCAATCTCGCGCGCATTCCCGCCGTCAGCGACTCCGATCTGGCCGATCTGCCGCTGATCGAGGTGCCGGGCGCCCCGGGGCGTGACGACCGTCTGGCCATCGTGATGACCGGCGACGGCGGCTGGGCCGCGCTCGACAAATCCATCGCCGAGAATCTTGCCGCGCGCGGTGTCGGCGTCGTCGGGTTCAGCACGCTGAAGTACTATTGGAAGCCGCAGACGGCGGACGATTCCGCCGAAGACCTCGAACGCGTCATCCGCCACTACATGCAAGCCTGGAACCGCAAGCGCGTGGTGCTGGTGGGTTACTCCTTCGGCGCGGGCGTGCTGCCGTTCCTGATCGCGAAGCTGCCGGAGGATCTGCGCCAGAGCATCACGCTGGTGACGCTGCTGGCGCCGCCCGCGCATGCGGACTTCGAGATCAAAGTCGGCGGGTGGATCGGACAGGATGCCAACGACGGTCCCGAAGTCGCGCCGACGTTGCCGGGACTGACGCAGCCCATCCTCTGCATCCGCAGCGAGGAAGAGGACGACAGCCCCTGCCCCGCGACGGACACCTCAAATATCACAAGCGTCGTCTTAAAAGGCGACCATCATTTCGACGGCGCCTATGCTGGCATCGCCAAGCGCATCCTCGACAAGTCCGCCGCGCCCTAACGCCCGCGACGCTTGGACTTTGTTTTTGCCTTTGCCTTGAGCTTGGCCTTCACGCGCGGCTTCGCCTTCTTGACAACCTGACGTTTCGCCACGGCCTTTTTCACCGGCTTCCCGGCTTTACGCTGCGCGACGGCCTTTCTCACAGCTTTGACGGCCCTACGCTTCGCGACGGCCTTCTTCACAGCTTGGACGGCCTTACGCTTCGCGACGGCCTTCTTGGCCTTCTGCTTTGCTTTGGTCTTCGCCTTAGGCTTCGCTTTGGATTTCGTCTTGGCCTTCGGCGCACTCTTGGCTTTGGGTGTGGCCTTGGACTTCACGACTTTCTTCGTTTTCACGACAGGTGCATCAGCCACCTGTACGAACTCGAACATCTCTTCGTTGGGTCCCTTGGCCAGCATCACGCGGTACGCTGCGCCGTCGCCTTTGATCAATGTCGGCGGCGTGACGATCTCGGCGCCCACAGCGCGCAGGCGCGTATGCAGCGCGTCAAGGTCGTCAGTGTCATGCGTCAGCAGCGAGAACCCGAGATGGCCCGGCTTCATGCGGCCCGTCAGGCGCTTGCCGGTCTGCTCGAAGAAATGCACCAGGAGTATCTTGCCGCTGGCTTCGCCCTTCTGCGCGTAGAGCAGGAAATGGATGCGGGTGCCGCGCGGCACACCGGTGAGATCGTTGACCTGATTTCGATGGGCGTCGCCGGTCTCGGCATCGACCACCGGCACCAGGCCGAGGACGCCTTCGTAAAAGCCGCGCGTGCGCGCAAGATCGCCGGCGACGACGGAGATGGTGGGAATTTCGCTGAACGGTCCGTCCGGCGAGTTCGCCCGCAACGAGGTCGGCGGATGCTTGTGCCCCACCATGATCAGGATGGGGATGCCGTCCGGGCCGGAGAACAGGCATTCCTCGCTCACACTCGTGCCGATTTCGTGCTTCACCGGCGGTGAACGGAACTGATAGCCGGCGGCTTCGATCTTGCGGACCGAGGGCAGGATCGGATCGGCGACGTAGAAGTCGAGCGCCTTCACGCCGACATCGGTGCCGGCATCCGGGTTCGCCGCGCCGTGGTCGAAGCGCACGGTCTGCGTCGGCGCCGGCGTGTATTCCACCAGCCGCAGACGACCGACCGGATAACCTTTGCAGGACAACTCGACCATCTGGGCCTTGGCATTCGCAGCCAATCCCCAAGCCTGAAGGAGGTCCGGGGGGACCGCGCCGCTGTGCTCCACCTTCAGGCGCATGATGTCGCGGAACAGGCCGAGCGCCGCTTTCAGATCGCTGACGCCAACCGTCGCCAGCCGCATTGCACCGACCATGAAAACCCCTTGAGCAAGATATGTATGTGGGTCGGATTATGGACCTCACGCGAAAAGCCTGCCAGCGCACAGCCCTCAAGGCCCGCGTCAGGCAGGTTAAATTCGCAGGAACTTAGAAGACCGTGCTTAAAGCTGGGTCGGGTTCGGCGCGTCGCCGTACACGGCCTTCGGGTCGAAGGTCTTTTCGGTTTCGGTGAAGCTGAGCTTCTCCACCGCCGTGTCGACCGTGCCCCCGAGCGGGATGGCGCGATAGAAGCACGAGCGATAACCGACGTGGCAGCTGGCGCCCGAGCCTTCGACCTTCACGCGCAGCCAGACGGCGTCCTGGTCGTCGTCGATGCGCATCTCGACAACCTTCTGGGTCAGGCCGCTGGTGGCACCCTTGTGCCACAGCGCCTTGCGGCTGCGGCTGTAGTAGTGCGCCTCGGCGGTCTCGATGGTCTTGGCCAGCGCTTCCGCGTTCATGTAGCCGTGCATCAGCAGCTCGCCCGACGCGGCGTCGGTCGTGACGACCGGGATCAGGCCATGCTGGTCGAACTTGGGCGCGAGGGTGTGGCCCTCCTCGACTTGTTCGATCGAGATGCGGTGGCCGAATTCGGGGGTCGCGGACGTGGTCATGGCGGCGTTCCTTACAGCTCCGGAGCCGATATGGGGCGAGCGGTCCCATCCAGCAACGCGGGCGGAGCAATTGCCCGGTTTTGGGGCGTTTTGCAATCCCGCTCCCGATGGGGTATCAGGGCCTCCGGTCGTTCCGGTCGAGCCCGCGCTACTTTAGGCACCTATGTCTTTGTTTTTATACAATACTTTGACGCGCCGGAAGGACGAGTTCCAGCCGAGCGATCCGGGCCGGGTCACCGTCTACGTCTGCGGGCCGACGGTCTACAACTACGCCCATATCGGCAATGCCCGGCCGCCGGTGGTGTTCGACGTGCTCTACCGGATGCTGATGCGCCGGTATCCCAACGTGGTTTACGCCCGCAACATCACCGACATCGACGACAAGATCAACGCCGCGGCCGAGAAGACCGGCCAGCCGATCAGCGCCATCACGGACAAGTTCGCCGCGATCTATCGCGAGGACGTGGCGGCGTTGGGCGTGCTGCCGCCGACCGTCGAGCCGCATGCCACCCAGCACGTGCCGCAGATCGTGCGCATGATCGAACGGCTGATCCACAAGAAGCACGCCTACGTCGCCGAAGGCCACGTGATGTTCAACGTGCCGTCGTTCGCCGCCTACGGCCAGCTGTCGGGACGCAATCGCGACGACATGATCGCCGGCGCGCGCGTCGAAGTGGCGCCGTACAAGAAAGACCCCGCCGACTTCGTGCTGTGGAAGCCATCGACGCCGCAGCAGCCGGGCTGGGACAGCCCCTGGGGCCGTGGACGGCCCGGCTGGCATATCGAATGCTCGGCCATGATCGAGACGCATCTCGGCACCACCATCGACATCCACGGCGGCGGGCACGACCTGACGTTCCCGCATCATGAGAACGAGATCGCGCAAGGCACCTGCGCCCACGACGGCGCGGTCTATGCGCGCGTGTGGATGCACAATGGCTTCCTGACGATGGATCGCGAGAAGATGTCGAAGTCTCTCGGCAACATCGCGCTGATCCACGATCTGCTGAAGGACGCGCCGGGCGAGGCGCTGCGCTGGGCGTTGCTGAGCGCGCACTATCGTCAGCCGCTCGACTGGTCGGACGATCTGGTCGGGCAGTCGAAACGCACGCTCGACCGCCTGTACCGCGCGCTGGAAACCGCCGGCGACGTGCCGGCCTCCGCGCATGTGCCCGATGCCGTGATGGCGGCGCTGGAAGACGACCTCAACACGCCCATCGCGATGGCCGAGCTTTCGGCCCTGGCGAAAGCCATCAACAACGCGACCGACGATGCCGAGCGCGCACGGCTTGGCGCCAGCCTGAAAGCCGCCGGCGCGATCCTGGGCGTGTTGCAACAGAAGCCGGCCGAATGGTTTTCCGGTGGCAAGGACAGCGCGGTCGACGCCGCGAAAGTCGAAGACCTCATCGCCGCCCGCAACGCGGCGCGCAAGGCACGCAATTTCGCCGAAGCCGACCGCATTCGCGCCGAGATCGGCGCGCTCGGCGTGACCATCGAGGATGGTCCGAGCGGCACAACGTGGCGGGTGTGACCATGACGTCGTCGGTACAATCCCCAACATCGGCCGACGGCGATCTCGCCCGCGCCACCGCCATGCTCGAGCGGCTGGTGGCTTTCGACACGACTTCGCGCAACTCCAACCTCGCGCTCATCGACGATGTGCGCGCGCTGCTGACCGAACACGGCATCCAGAGCGATCTGGTGCACAACGACGGCGGCAGCAAGGCGAACCTGCTCGCCACCATCGGGCCTTCGGTTGCCGGCGGCGTCGTGCTGTCGGGGCATACCGATGTGGTGCCGGTGGACGATCAAGATTGGCATACCGATCCGTTCAAGGTCACCGAGCGCGACGGCAAGCTTTACGGCCGCGGCACCTGCGACATGAAGGCGTTCCTGGCCATCGTGCTGGCCGCCCTGCCCGACATGATGCGCGCGGATCTGAAAATCCCGCTGCATCTGGCCTTCACTTACGACGAGGAAGTCGGCTGCCTGGGTGCGCCGCGCCTGATCCGTTTCCTGAACGCGAACCTGCCCGCGCCCGCGGCGGTGATCGTCGGCGAACCGACCGAGATGAAAGTTGTGACCGCGCACAAGGGCATCACCCGCGTGCGCACCACCGTCACCGGACACGAGGCCCATTCGTCGCGCCCGCATCACGGTGTGAGCGCTGTGATGGTGGCGGCGGAACTGATCGGCTATCTGCAGAACATGGCCGCGCAGATCGCGCAGGCCGGGCCGTTCAGCGACCTGTTCGATCCGCCGCACACGACCATCACCGTGAACCGCATCTCCGGCGGCACGGAAGTGAACATCATGGCGGGGCATTGCACATTCGAGTGGGACATCCGCGTGCTGCCCGAGGACGACTTCGACCGCTACATCCGGATCTTCAACGCCCATTGCCGCAGCGAGGTCCTGCCACGCCTGCGCAAGATTTCGCCGACCTGCAATATCGAGAGCATGCAGCCGTCGCAGACGCCGTCCCTGAAACCGCTGACACCCTCGGCGGCGGAAGAGCTCTGCCGCAAGCTGACCGGCGACAACGTGACGCGCGCCGTCAGCTTTGCCGCCGAAGCCGGACAATTCCAGGCATCAGGTCTATCGACCGTGATCTGCGGCCCCGGCTCGATCACCCAAGCGCATCAACCCAATGAGTTCATCACGATTGAACAGCTGGCCGCCGGTACGCGCTTCATTCGCGGCCTGATCGCGCACGCGAGCCGCTAACGCTCTTACGTTGGTCGCATTTTCTACGGCGAACCGGTTACCACTTCGCCTGAAAATGCTCTAGCCGCGACGCGACGCCGACATCATGCTCTTGCCGCTGGAGAAACGGCTGGCGAGGAAACGATACAGCGCGTGCAGCGCGCGTTCCGCCGCCTGGCCGCGCTCGGGCTCGAGGTGTTCCCACTTCGAGATCACGGGGTCCCAGGCCATCAGGATGAAGTGAATTCTCGTCGCGCGTCTTGCGCACGGCGGCGATGGCCTTGTCGATGGTCTGCAGGGCATTCATCACGTCGGCGATCTGCTTGTCGAGGGTGGCCGGCGGCATTGAAATCTCGTGCCAGCCTTCCTTCATCAGAACCTTGCAGCGGTTCATCTCGTCGACAGCCCGCTGATCGTTGTTATAGACCTTGATGAGCTTCACGATCAGTTCGCGGATGCGCGACACCTGACGCACGCGGTCGCGCAACGCCTCGATGTAGCAGAGCTCGCGCGCCAGCGTTTCGATACGGTCGAGCACCTGGTCGGTATCGTCGCCGAGGCCCAGCTCGGACGCAGCGCGCTTGAAACCGTCACGCAGCTGCGTCTTGGTCTCCGGCGCTTCCATGATCTTGGCGAGCGCGGCGCGGTCGGTGACGTCGATCTCCGTGCCGGTGATCCAGGCCAGCAGCAGACCCTGGATACGTTCGCGCGCAATACGCTTGTGCTTCTTGCCGACGGTCCAAGAGGCTGTGCCGTCCAGCAGCTCCCTGGGAATGGCGTCGCCCGGCCGGATGTCGGGCACGTACTTCAGTCCCTGCTCGGCGCGCTCGACGAGCTGATCGTCGTGACTGCCGGGCACGATGCCGAAATTCTCGCGCAGATGTTTGAGCGAGATGACGGCCTGCCCGTTGCCCATATTCACGCCGAACATGGCCTCCTTCGGGCGGCCCGCACCTTGGGTGATGAGTTCGAAATGCGCACCGGGCGCCTGGAACACGCGGGCCTGAAAATTGAAATTCATGACCCGCGCATCCGTCGCCGGCGGCGCGCTTGCTTCCGTTTGATCGTCGTTGGGAGGCGTCATGCCCGGCCCATTGTCCTACTTAAACCCCCACGCAAGGCGGGTTTTCATGCTCTCGCGACGAAGGAATTATCGCTGCGTACAGACGGCGTCAATTCCACAATGAACCTGATGCAGCTTAGTGGATTTATTGGGATTGAATCAGCTCATAACGAAGCCGGTCCAGCGCCCCAGCACGACCACGGCGATCCAAAACCCCAGGGAAAGGGCGCCCGCAAGCTTGGCCCTCGGCGGCGGCGCAAGCCGGTCCCACTGCGCCACGTCGCGAAACAAGATCACTTGAAAGAGCAGCATGTTCGCCCCGGCGGCCAGCAAAACGCCCATCTTCGCCTGGAATGGCGCGGTGCCGGCGTAAACGGTCGCCCGCGAAGCGAACATCAGGGCGCCGCTGATCGTAGCGACACAGAAGGAACCCCAGGTGAACGGCAAGATCTGGGCGGAGAGCGCACGCAGCGATTTCCCGGAATCGGTCAGGCCGAGAAGCCGCAGATCAACAATCGTGATGGTGCCGACGAGCAACGTGATCGCGAGAACGTGCACGGTCTCGATTGTGGGGAAGAGATAGCTGCCTTCGCGGATCGCGATCGACCACGGCAACCGTTCCAATGCGGACCACAGTGCCGTCATGCGCCGGGGTCCTGCGTGTAGGCGATCCAGCGACCGCAGGCGATCACGGCGACCCACACCGTCAATGAGGCCAGCGCCAGGGCGCGCGCGCGCGTTTTGTGATCCCGCCAGAAATCGGGATCGGCTTTCAGCGGCCGCTGCGTCGCGCCGGTCAGCGTCACCGCGACGACGATCAGCACCATCTTCACCACGAAGGTCGTGTTCCGCAGTGCCCGGACCGGCTCACTGACGATCATGATCGCGCCGGTAACGAGCAACACCGCCAAGGCCCACCACACCCACGGCAGATAGCGCCGGGTATAGGCCGCGATGCCGTCGCTCTCACCGAAGGCGCCCAGCAGACGCAGATCGATCAGGAAGACGCCGGCGACGACCACGGAAATGGCGAGGATGTGCAAGCTCTGCACCGCCGGCACGATCCAGGCCACTTCGCCGATCAGCGCCGATAGTGGCGTCGCTGCAAGCCATGTGGCGAGAGGGGCGACGAAATCCAAGGCCATAGTCCCCGACGCGCAAGGGCAGCCATTGCCCCCGGTCCCGTTCGCGATTTAACTGAACGCAGTATGGCAGGTCGGGACGATCCGTCAAAAATCGCCGTGGGTTCGAGCTAAGGTCGGGGGATGAGACTGCACCGGATTCTCGCAGGCATCGCGGTGGCCGGACTGGCTTTGGGTTCGGCGTGGTACGTCCGCGAGGTGGCACCGGCCAGCGCGCTGCTGCGCGCCGATCCCAATGCCGTCCCGCAAAATGCTGACCTGATGCGCTTTGCCGTGGGGCGTGGCGAGACGGCTTTCCGCGCTGCCTGCGCCGGATGTCACGGCGCGGAAGCTGCGGGCGATCCACACTACGGCGCGCCAAACCTCGCGGACGCCGACTGGCTCTACGGCACCGGCACGCCGGCGGAGATCGAGCGCACGATCACATACGGCATCCGCTCACACCACCCGAAGGCCTGGAACTTGGCTGCCATGCCGGCCTATGCGCGGCCCGTGCCTCTGCAAGGCCAGAACTTTCCGCCGCTGACGCCGCCCGAGATCGCCGACGTCGTTGCCTATGTCGCCAGCCTCTCCGGCGGGCAGGCCGATCCTACTGCCATCGCGGACGGCGCCGATCTGTTCACCGGCAAGGCCGGGTGTTTCGATTGCCATGCCGCCGATGCGCGCGGCGATGCGGGCGTGGGCGCGCCCGACCTTACAGACAAGGCTTGGCTATACGGCGACAGCAGCCGCGCCGCGATCATGGAGACCGTCGCTTACGGCCGGCAAGGCGTCTGTCCCGCCCAAGTCGGCAGCCTGACACCCACGGAAATTCGCGAAGCCGCGCTCTACGTCTATGCGCTCGGAAAAGGGAAGTGAGCATGTCGGACCCGACGCCCGCCAACGTGCGGCGATCGTTGACCCTCGCAGGTATCGGCGCCGTTGCCGGCCTTGCTCTCGCGGGCATCGGTCTGTTCACCGCCAAAGGCACCTCCACACTCGCCGTGCCGCCGGAGGATGTGGCATTGGTGAACCAGCAGGCGATCAGCCGCGTCGATTACATCGCGATGCTGCAGGCGATGCACGGCACAGACCTCGCCCATGCGACGGTCGAACAAAAGCAACGCGTACTGGACGACATGATCCGGGAAGAACTGCTCGTCCAGCGCGGGAAGGAGCTGGACGTCGCCGGCGTCGACCCCGAAGTGCGCGCGACAATGGTGACGGCCGTCGAACAAGGCGCGGCGATGAATGCCTTCACCGAACAGCCCAGCGACCAGCGGTTACAGGTCTATTTCGATAGCCATCGCGCCGCCTATGCCAGCGAGGGCGAGATTGCGGTGCGCGATCTGGTCTTCACCGACGCGAATATGGCGCGCGATGCCGTCGCGGCTTTGCGGGGCGGCGCGGCGTTAGAGGCGGTCATCGCGAAGTTTAAAGCGCGCGACACCGGGAAAGTGAAAGGCGCGGAGTTCTATTTTGCCGCCAAGATCCACCTGGGCGATGCGCTGTACGCCGCGGCGCAGGTTTTGCCCTCTGGCGGAATCTCCGACCCGCTGGAGGCGGACGGCATGCATGTGCTGGTCGTCACGCAGAACACACCACCGACACCCTTCGCGTTCGAGACCGTGCGGGCCCGGGTCCTCGACGACTATCGCCGCGAGACCGCCACGAAAGCGCAGGCCGCCAACGGCGACTTCCTGCGTAAGCGCGCCAACATACTGATCGCCCCGGACTCGATCGCGAAGGAGTCGCGCTGATGCTGCGCGCGCTGCTCGTCCTGGCGCTGTTCACAGCCGCGACACCGGCGCTCGCGCATACGCGCAGCGAAAGTCATGCGGTATGGGAGATCGCTGGTACGGATATCGACCTGATCCTGACGATCCCCGACATCGAAATTGCCCGCATCGGCGACGGCACACCGTCAAACGATCAGATCACAGGCTATCTCAGCCAGCGCATCTTTCCGTTGGCGGACGACAAGCGGTGCGATCTCGTGCCGCCGGTCGAAACATTGAGTTCGACCACCGGCTTCAAGAAGTACGACTTCACTTTCAGATGCGCCGGCCACAGCAACCTGTCGATTCACTTCGGCGCATTCTTCGACCTGGTGTCGTCGCATACCAACTTCGCGCAGATCCAAAACGTCGCGGCGGGTGAGTTCACCGAACAGCTGATCACCGACTCGCACCAGACCGTCGCCGTGAATGGCGAGACGGAGCAACTGCGCCACGCCAGCTTTTTCGAGTTCGTAGAGATGGGCGTGATGCACATCTTCACCGGGATCGATCACATGGCGTTCCTGGTAGGACTGGTGCTGATCTCACGTCGCCTGCGCGATCTGGTGTTCGTGGTGACGGGCTTCACCGCCGGACACAGCCTGACGCTGGCCCTGGCCGTGACCGGCGTGCTGCGCCCGCATGCGGAATACATCGACGCGCTGGTGGCGTTGACCATCGCGCTGATCGGCGCGGAGAACGTAGTTGTGGCGACGCTGCGCCCCAAGGTCGTCGCCGTCGCCACCGCCGCGCTGCTGGGCGGCATGGTGGTGTTGCGCGCGTTCGGCATCGGCGACCTGCCCCTGTTGCTGATCCTCGGCGCCGGTTTGTTCTCAGCCAACTATCTGATGATCGCCGGCCAGGTGAAGGATGCCGGGCGCCTGCGCCTGTTGATCACCCTGGTGTTCGGCCTGATTCACGGCTTCGGCTTTGCCGCCGATCTTCTGGAGATGCAGTTGCCCACCGCGCGGCTGGCGGAATTGCTGGTCGGGTTCAATCTCGGGGTCGAGGCCGGTCAGCTGACCGTCGTGCTCGGCGTGTTGGGATTGGCGCACATTCTCACGCGACTGAAATTCGCGCCGCCGCGGCCGCTGGTCGTGGACGTGGCGTCAGCCAGCCTGGTCGCGATTGGGACGTTCTGGTTTGTGCAGCGGAGCTTTGGATAGAGCGCTTGGCGCTGAGAGCCGCCCTCGCTTTCGCTATGCGAAAGGTCGAAGCGGTACAGCTTTCGTAAACGCGCTACGCTCGTTAACGAAAGCGAGTGGTGGAGCGGGTGAAGGGAATCGAACCCTCGTCGTAAGCTTGGGAAGCTTCTGCTCTACCATTGAGCTACACCCGCCCAAAGCCATGCGGCCCGGAAGTGCTTCCGGGCCGCGTTATATCAAGCAGAGCGATATGTGGCAAATCGGCGCGGCAAGCGCCGACTAGTCGTCGTGCGAGGACGACAGCAGCTTGCTGAGCAGCATGCCGATTCCGGCCGCGATCAGGACGCTGGCCACCGGCTGTTCGCGGAACTTGCGGTCGAGCGCCTTGTAGCCCCTGGCATAGGTCTTGGCCCCCTTGCGGGACGCATCGCGATACAGCGACGAGGCGCGGTCGCTGATCATGTCCGACAGGTCGCTGACGCCATCGAGCGCAGCGGCTTTGGTCGAGTCGATGATGTTCGGGGTGACGCGGCGCATGACCTTGGTCACGTCCTTGCGCAGAGCCCGGATGTCGTCGACCAGCTCTGAGATGTCGACATCGGTAAGGTTATCAATGCGTTTCTTGAGGCTAAGCGACATAGCTATCTCCTGGATATATCAGGTCAAAATCGAGGACCGCCGCCGATAACCGGCGCGGTCTTGCCCTCCCATAACGCCGGTGGCGGCTGCATGTTTCGCGGGCTGTGCACGCTTTGCGGGACCGCAACAATCGCCCCTGAGGGTCGTTCACGTCTGGCGCGCTCCGCCATCGTGGTTAGAGCGGCGAAACATTGGAGAAGGTCATGTTGGGCACTATCCTTCTGGTCCTCCTGATCTTGATCGTGGTCGGCGCCCTGCCGACGTGGCCGTACAGCAACGGCTGGGGGTATTACCCGAGCGGCCTCGGCGGCGTTCGGCTGATCGTGCTGATCGTGCTTCTGCTGACCGGACGGGTTTAACCCGTCCGAGGGCGGCGATTCCGAGCAGGTCCGGCGATCCATCCGGCCAGCGCTAACGTATGAACGGGTATGATCCGGTTCCTCACCGCCTATGTCTGCACTGTCTTGGTGCTAATCCCCCTCGATCTCGCTTGGATCGCGGGAATGGCCAGCGGCTTCTACAAGCGCGGTTTGGGCGATCTGTTGTCGGAGCAGCCCAATATCCCCGTCGCCGTCGCGTTCTACGCCCTCTATGGCGTCGGACTCGTCCTTTTTGCGGTACAGCCGGGTCTCGCCCAGAACTCATGGCGCGTGGCGGCGATGTGGGGCGGCCTGTTCGGCTTCTTCGCCTACGCCACTTATGACCTCACCAACCTTGCGACGTTAAAGGGCTTTCCCTGGCACGTCGCCGCGGTCGATATGCTGTGGGGCACGTTCCTGAGCGCGGTCGTGAGCGCGATGGGCCTTGTGATCTCGCGCTACGTTCTCGCGCGTCTGGGCGCCTAGCGCTCAGCTGGACCAGTCCTTAGCTGGACTGGGGCGGCGGCGCGGTATCGCGGAACGCCGGTAGCTCGCGCAGCGCATTGTCGATTTCGACGAGCCGGCCGAGCGGCCCCAGATTGCAGCGGAAGCGCCGCGCATTGACCATCTGCGGCGCCAGCACGATGTCCGGCAACGTCACCTCGTCACCCAAACAATAACGGCCCTTGGATGGCCCCAGCGATGTCTGGAATGCCGCCAACCCGGTCTCGATCCAATGCTGCGACCAGGCGCGTTCACCGTCCGCATTCTGTTGATAGTTATCGCCGATGTAGTTCAGCACCCGCAGGTTCTGGAGCGGCTGAATCTCGGACACGATCCCAAATGCCAGCGCGCGCGCCCGCGCGCGGTCGCCGGGATCGCGCGGCAGGAACGGCGGCTCCGGATACACGTCATCGAGATACTCGATGATCGCCAGCGACTGGGTGATCAGGCCGTGATCACCCGCCAATGCCGGCACCATCGCTTGCGGATTGATCGCCAGGAACGCGGGCTGATGTTGCTCGCCCCGGCGCAGGTGGATCGACTCGCTCTCATAACTCAAGCCTTTGAGCGCCAGCGCGATCCGGACCCGATACGCCGAGGACGAATAAGAGAAATCGTAAAGCTTCATGCAGGCCTCCCCCAAGCTTGGGGTTAGGCTCGCACGCCCGAGTTCCAATCCTCAAGGTTCTTCAGCGCATCCTGGATGAACGGGCTTTTCCGGACACCCCAGAGGCAGAAGTCGGCGAGCAACGAACCCGGGAACCGCACCGGGCGCTTGACGTGCAGCAGCAGGATGACGCGATCCTCGTTGGTCTGGTTGCGAACCTCATGTTCGTAGGTGTCATCGAAGGCGAACGCATCGCCCTCGCGCCACGTCAGCTTCTGACCGTCGACCGTCATCCAGCAGCGTTCGGCGGCATGCGGCACGCGAAATCCCAGATGCGTCGTGAAGATCGCTTTGGTCACGCCGCGATGCGGAACGAGATGCGCGCCGGGGTCCATGATCGAGAAGAATGCCGATTGCAGGCCCGGCACCTTGTCCAGAAGCGCCGCGGTCTGGGGAGCGCGGGCACAGTTCTCGTCGATGCGATAGCCGTATCCCCAGAGGAAGAAGGATTTCCACTTCTTGTCGGAGATCCCCTTGTGATCGGGCGAGATGGCGACCAGCGCGGGCACGTCGTCCTTGTGCTGGGTAATGCTATCGGCTTCGGCGCGGATCGCCTGCCAATTGTCCTCAAGATGTTTGATCCAGGGAAACTGCGCGTTGGCGAAAATCGGCGGGTCGCCGACCAGGGAATAACGCGCGATGACCGCGCTGAGGCTGTGTCGGACGGCGCGACCGAACCACATGATGGCGCGGCGTTTCCAGGCATCCATGTAGGTCGGCGTAGGCAAAGGGGCGGCGGGAGCAAGCGTAGGCTCGGCATCAAGCATAGCGGCTGACTTTCGAAATGTTTTCGGCGACGCACTTAGGTCGTGCGAGGCGCGTTCGCCAGGGAAGGGGGACGCCTTTTAAGGGGCGATGGCCCGCAATGCAGGCCTGCAAACGAGGGTCCGCATGAAATTCGCGGCGAGTGTTGCAAGAATGTTGGACAGTGCGACACCGATCGGTCCAAGCAAGGCTTGGAACGGCATTACCAAAGCGCCGTAGAGCGCGAGGCGCAGCACCGAGGCTTGCGGATTTGCGTGTGGACGAATGCTGAGCAGCGCGAATTCACTTAGTCCCAGTGCGCCATTAGCCCACGCGCCGATGGTCAGCACCATCAGGATGCCCCAGGCATCGCGAAAGCCGGGGCCGATCATGCTGAGCAGGAACGGCCCGGCGACGAGGAACAGCAAGACGACCGGCGCCTGCATCATCAGGATGCGGCGGCCCACCGCGAACAGCTGATGGCGCGCGCGTGGGATGTCGCGGCTTTTCAGCGCTTCGGTCAGCACGGGGATCAGCACCGGCGAGAAGCTCAAGGTGATCTTCTCCACCACGGTCAGGAATTGCTGGGCCATGCCGTAGAGGCCGACGGCGGTGTTGCCGAAGAAGTAGCCCACCACCAGCACATCGATCTTGGTGAACAGCAGACCGATCACATCGTGCAGCGAGGTCGAAGCCGACTGGCGCAAGAGCTCCCGGATGTAATCGAGACGTAAGCCGCCGCCGAACAGCGTCGCCAGCGAATAGCAGCGTGAGAAGAAATAGACCGAGGCGATGGCGGCGAAAGTAAATGCGGTCAGGTAGGCGACCGGCAGACCCATCTCCGGAAAACCGTGCTTGAAGAACAGGAACGAGGCGCAGGTGAGTGTCGCCGGTTCGATGAGGCTGCGCGCGATCACCTCGAAGTGCACGATGCGCTTGGCCCAGGTCGCGGCCAGCAGGATGTCGCTCATCACCATGACGGGCGTCGCCCAGGCAATGACCGCGATCTTCGGGCCGGCGTCGGGCATGTCGAACAGGCGGGCAAGTGGCAACGCCAGCGCCCAGAGGCTGACGGCAAGCACCAAGGCAAGAGTAAGGGTCACGGCCAGGACGTGGCGGACAACTTCTTCCGGCTGGCGCGTCTCGTCGTGCAGGAATTTGAACAGCGTCAGCTTGAAGCCGAAGGTGCCCAGCACCGCGGCGGACTCGATCAGGGCCGTCGCCAACACGTAGTCCCCGTAACGGGCGGTGCCGTAGAGCTGGCCGGCGATGAACAGGAACGGCACCCGGCTGGCCATGCGCATCAGGAACCCGCCGATGCTCATGATCGAGCCCCGGACGAGGTCGCGCTTGTCGCGTTGCTGGTGGTCGGTGGCCGTCAAACCGAAAGCCTGATGTTGCAATCCGCCCGACAGGCGTCACTCGCGGGGCCTGGTTGAACAGGCTCACGCGCTCTCCCCCCCCCCCGGAGACGCCAACATAAGTCCAAATGGGACTTGGCGCCATCCAGCCGGCCCTCGCCCGGAAGTTGCGCAAGGACCGCCATTGGACATCTAAATAGACATCCGGGGCCTGATCCGACAGATTACCGTCGAAGCGTTCGGGGTCCGGGGATGACGACACCACAGCAAGTTCGACGCACCGTCGAGATCGAAGAATTCACCAATCGGTACATCATCCATCCGATCAGCGGATGGCTGGTGCCGATCTTCCATCGGATGGACGTTCACCCGAACACGGTGTCGCTCGCGGGCGCCGCCGCCGGTGTGCTGGCGGGCCTGAGCTATTACAACTTCGACGCCCTGCCCATGACCATCCTCGGCTTCTTGCTGATGGTCACCTGGCACGTCATGGACGGCGCCGATGGCCAGCTCGCCCGGTTGTCCGGCAAGGTCACCGCCAGCGGCTATGTCATCGACGGGATCTGCGACTACGTCACCTTCATCGTCGTCTATGTCGCGCTGGCCGTACGGCTTTCAGCCGACGAGGGCAGCGCGGTCTGGATCGTGGTGGTCGCGGCGGGCGTCAGCCACGTCATTCAGGCGGCGGCCTTTGAACTGCAGCGCGCGGCCTACAATCAGTGGGCCGGCGGCAAAGTCTTCGCCTCCGCCGAAGCCATGGCCGAGCAGCGCGAAACCCGCGGCCAAGCCTCGCCCTTCGCGGCATTCCGCGCCCTGGCCGGCTTATATTCCGCGGTGCAGGAACCGTTCCAGCCGGTCGACGTCGCTTTGCGCCAACGCCTGCTGCAATGGGCCGGCCGCGATGAGGCCGCGGCTGGGCGCATTTCGGAAACGTATCGTGAAATCTATCGGAAGCCCGTCCTGCGCTGGTCGTGGCTGAGCGCCAACAACCGCACCATCGCGATTTTCCTCGCCTGCCTCGTCGGCCATCCGATGCTGTACTTCGTGCTCGAGATGTTCATGCTGAACGGGCTTTTGTTCATGCTGGTCCGCATGAATCGCGAGCGCACGGTCGAGTTCACGGCCTGGATACAGGCGCAGGGAGCCTGATGGTCACGCGCCGGACGCCTGTGCGCGTAGGGCGTCCCGCGCCGCCGGCACCCGACAATCCGCGCCACCGCGAGGCTTTCGTCACGGCGCTCGGCCTGGCGTCTCAGGCTGTTCAGTCCGCGTCGAAATCTGCCCCAAAGACCGCCGCGTCGAAGCGCGGACCGAAGCCGGCCAAGACGGCGCGATAGTCGCCGCTGCCGGTCATCTGGCGCAACAACTGTGCCATGCGCCAGGCGGTCTTGTACGTCACCCCAATCTGGCGCTGAAGCGCGGTCGCGCCGATGCCTTCCCGCCGGGCCGTCGCCAAATAGATCGCGCGAAACCACGTCCGTAAGGGTGTACGCGAGCGCGCGAACATCGTTCCCGCGCAGGGGAAAAGATGATGCCCGCAAGCCTGGCAGGCATAGGCCCGCCGCCCGGCAATCATGTGGAAGCGCGAACGCTGCACACAGGCGGGGCAATAGATCGTCGTGCCGCCGTGGCGAATACGCATGATGGCCGCAAGACAGGCGGCCTCGTCGGGAAAGTCGTTCTCGAACTGTGAAGCTGTGTATCGGCTCATGACGCCGCATACTTGCTTCAATGGGATAAATTATACAAGGCAGTTGCCGTCGGCCCGGCTTTGCGCGCATAAACCGCGCCATATTTACGGTTTTGTGAAAGGACCGCTTATGGAACGCCCGACCAAGATCGCGCCCGCCAAGGGCAAACTCGGTGTGCTGACGCCCGGCATGGGCGCCGTCTCCACCACCTTCATGGCCGGTGTCGAACTGGCCCGCACCGGCAAGGCCGTGCCCGTCGGCTCGCTGACGCAGCTCGGCACCATCCGCCTGGGTAAGCGCACCGAGGGCAAGACGCCCGCGATCAACAAGTTCGTGCCGCTGGCCAACCTGAAAGACATCGTCTTCGGCGGTTGGGACATCTTCAAGGACGACGCCTATCAGGCCGCTGTGAACGCCGGCGTGCTGAGCCAGGATCACCTGGCCGCCTCGAAAAAGTTCCTGTCGAAGATCAAGCCGATGAAGGCCGCCTTCGATCCGGAGTTCGTGAAGCTGATCAACGGCCCGAACGTCAAGAAGGGCAAGACCAAGTACGACCTCGCCCTGCAGCTGAAGGACGACATCAAGAACTTCGCGAAGGCCAACAAAGTCGACCGCATGGTCGCCTGCTGGTGCGGTTCCACCGAAAGCTACATCAAGCCGAACGCGATCCACCAGACGCCGGAGAAGTTCGTCGAGGCGATGAAGAAGAATCACGCCGCGATCGCGCCGTCGATGCTCTACGCCTGGGCCTGCGTCACCAGCGGCGTTCCTTACGCCAACGGTTCACCGAACCTGTCCGTCGACATCCCGGCGATCCAGAAACTGGCCGTGCAGGAAGGCGTGGCCATTGCCGGTAAGGACTTCAAGACCGGCCAGACGCTGATGAAGACCGTGCTGGCGCCCGCGTTCAAGGCGCGCATGCTGGGCGTCGAAGGCTGGTTCTCCACCAACATCCTCGGCAACCGCGACGGCGAAGTGCTGGACGATCCGGGCTCGTTCAAGAGCAAGGAAGAAACTAAGCTCGGCGCGCTGGAGCACATCCTGCAGCCGGACCTGTACCCGCAGCTGTACGGCAACATGCACCACAAGGTGCGCATCGAGTACTACCCGCCGCGCGGCGACAACAAGGAAGGCTGGGACAACATCGACATCAAGGGGTGGCTCGACTACCCGATGCAGATCAAGATCGACTTCCTGTGCCGCGACTCAATCCTGGCCGCGCCGATCGTGCTCGACCTCGTGCTGTTCCTCGACCTCGCGCAGCGCGCCGGCATGAAGGGCATCCAGGAATGGCTGAGCTTCTACTTCAAGGCGCCGATGACCGCGCCGAAGCTCTATCCGGAGCATGACCTGTTCATTCAGTCGATGAAGCTGAAGAACACGCTGCGCTGGATGAAGGGCGAAGAGCTGATCACGCACCTCGGCCACGAATACTACGACTAGCCGATAATACGGCCAGTCCCTCTGAGGGATCGCTATCAGGGCGTCACAGGTGCCGGAATCGGCATGGTGACGCCCTTTTGCTGTGTCACCTTGCGCAGGAGATCGGGCCGGTCCGAGATCAGGCCATCCACGCCCATATCGATGAGCCGGGCCATGTCGTCTTCCGCATTCGTCGTCCAAGGCACGACCGTCAGGCCCAGGCTGTGAGCTTCGGCAACGGCCGCCGGTGTGACGTCCACATAGAGCGGCGACCAGATCTTGCCGCCCGCCGCCTTGACCGTGCGCGGCACGTAGCCGCCGTAATCGGCCGGATTGTAGCCAGCCGTCCAGGGAGTCGCCGCGGCGGCGAGGACGTTAGGTTCCGGCCCCTGCTGCTGGGTCAGATAGACGGTGGGGATTTCCGGCGCCTGCTTCTGCACCAGCTGCAATGTGCGCCAGTCAAATGACTGGATCATCACACGGTCCGTGAATTGCTCCTTGCGCAGAAGATCGAGCAACACTGTCACGAAGGTCGCCGGATCAACCGTCTCATCCGGCTTGCGGGGATCAATCTTGGTTTCGATGTTCAGGCGCACGGCCTTGTCGCCAGACTTGCGCACAAGGGCAAAGACCTCCGCCAGGGTCGGGATACGCGTACCCGGGACGGCCCGCTGTTGCGCGAAGTTTTCCGCGTACTTGCTGCCGGGCCGGATCTGACCGACATCGTAGCGCTTCACGTCCGCGAGGTTGAGCTGAACGAACGGCGTGCCAGGTGGCGGCACATAGGCGCCGGCGGTATCGCGCGCGAGATCGGGATTCAACCCGCGTTCGTGCGACACGATTACCACGCGATCTTTCGTCACGCCGAGGTCGAGTTCGAGTGTGCTGACGCCCATGGACAAGGCGTTCGCGAAAGCCGGCAGCGTATTTTCCGGCAACAACGCGCGTCCGCCGCGATGCGCTTCGATATCGAAAGCTTGCGCCGGGCCTGCGATGAGCATCGGCAACAACACCACCGCCATGCGGGTCATTCGCGACATCGAAACCCTCCTTTAGATCTTCGCGCACGCTATCACTCCGCATTCCCGGCGATGTGACGCTTCGGCGAAAAATAGCGAAGCACGCGATCACGGCGTGAATTGTTTTCGCTGATACTTCCGCGCAACAGAACGCACGAATTCATATTTGTGCCGCCGTACGGGAACCGTCCTGTCTTCGAAAGCTGCAACTGTGCGCCGTCTTCAGTTCAGCTCCACAAGGGGGATTCGTGTCCGTCCGCAATTCATTCGTGACCTGGCTTCTAGCTACCTGCTCCATCGCCGCTCTCGGTATGGGGTCCGCCGTTGCGCAGGAGAGCCAGCAGACCGCTCAAGCAAGGCAAACCGCCGACAACGAGATCGAAGAGATCATCGTCTCCGTCAAGCGCACGGTGAACTCCGAGGTCGATCTTGGCGGGGTGCAAATCCAGCGTCTGCTGCCTGGCACGAACGCCTTGAAGGCGATCCACATGCTGCCCGGCGTCGACTTTGAGACCGCCGATCCCTGGGGCAACAACGAACAGAACCTGACGCTGTTCGTGCACGGCTTCAGTCTGCAGCAGCTCGGCTACACCATGGATGGCGTGCCGTTGGGCGACCAGCAGTACGGTAACTGGAACGGCCTGTCGCCGTCACGCGCGCTGATCAGCGAGAACATCGGCCGCGTGTCGTTGTCCGCCGGTGCGGGCAACCTGGGCACGCCTTCTGGCAGCAACCTGGGCGGCACGATCGAGACCTATTCGATCGATCCGTCCGAGGACCGCGGCGCGACGATCCAGCAAACGCTCGGCAGCTATAAGACCACCCGCACCTTCGCGCGGCTCGAGAGCGGCGCCTTCGCGGGCGAAAACTACATCCAGGCCTCGGGCCTCTATCACGATGCCAAAGCCTGGGACTTCAACGGGCATCAGAAAGATGCGCAAGCCAACCTGAAGTTCGTGCACAAGTCCGAAAAGGGCAAGTTCACAGCCTTCCTCGACTATGACGACAAGGTCGAACCGAACGAAGACTCCATCGTGCACGGCCCGGCGGATCCGAACCCGCCGTACATCCGCCCGTTCCTGTATCCGGATTTGACCGCCGCTCTCGCGTATCTGAATACCGCCGGCGCGCCGCCGGCCTCCGCCGGGAACAACTTCTCGAACTATCACAGCGCCGCTCAGCGCACCGACTGGCTGGGTTATGCCAAGTACGATTGGAACATCAGCGACGCGTTCACGTGGTCGACGACCGGCTACTATCACAGGAACGACGGGCGCGGGATTGTCGCCGGCCCGATCAACCAAGCCGGCTTGCCGGGTCTGTTCTCGGTCTATTTCCCCGGTCAGGATCTGAAGCAGTTGTTCGGCGGCAGCGGCTACGCGGTACGCACGACCGAGTACACCATTCGCCGCGACGGCGCGACCACCGTGCTGAAGGGCACAATCGGCAATCACGATATCGAGGCGGGTGGATGGTACGAGTACAACAGTTCCACCCAGCATCGCCGCTGGTATCCGTTCAGCGCGGCAAACACCAACCTGACGCCGTATGACGTGCCGACGAACTCGCGGTTCACCCAGTACGCGGGTCAGGCCATAACGCGCCAGCTTCAATTTCACCTCCAAGATACCTGGCACGTGACGTCGGACCTGGTGGTGCAGGCCGGCTTCAAGTCGGCCTTCCAGCGCGCCAAGGGTAAAGTGCTGGTCCAGCAGCTCAATCTGCCGACCAACGCCAACCCCACGCTGTATCCGACCGGCAAGATCAACACCGACCGCGGCTTCCTGCCGCAGATCGGCGCGACCTACGACCTCAACGAGCATGAACAGGTGTTCGTGAACGCGCAGAAGAATGTGCGTCAGTTCATCAACTATATCGCAGGCGGATTGTCGCCCTGGAGCCTGGGCAGCCAGGCGGCGTTCGATCTGTTCAAGCAGACCGCGAAGCCGGAAACCTCTTGGACCTACGAAGCGGGACTGCGCACGCATCGCGATTTCGACAGCAACTTCATCACCGGCATCGAAGGCCAGTTGGGCTACTATCACGTCGACTTCTCGAACCGCCTGCTACAGATCTCGTCGACACCGGTCATTCTGTCGTTGGTGTCGGGCTCCGCGATCCTCTCGAACGTCGGGAGCGTGAAGACCGACGGCGTCGACTTTGCAGCGACACTGCACTTCGGCGAACACTTCTCGTTCTACGACTCGATTTCGTACAATCGCTCGGCCTATAAGGACAACTACACGCAGGGGGCCACCAACGCGATCGTGCCGACCGCAGGCAAGATCGTGCCGGACGTCCCGCAGTGGATGAACAAGTTCGTCGCCCGTGCTGACTTCGGTGCGTTCTCCGCCGAACTGCAGGGCAACTACGTCGGCAGGCGCTATGCCACGTACCTGAACGACCTGAGCGTCGACAGCTACTTCCTGCTCGGCGTCCAGGCTGAGTACCGCCTGGGCGCAATGACGACATGGCTGAAGGACGCGAGCCTGCGCCTGAACGTTACAAACGTCGCTAACGAAAAGGGCTCGAACACGGTCGTCGTCGGTGCCAACTCCGGCACGTACAACACCTACCCGATCCCACCGCGCATGGTGTTCGTGACCCTCGCGGCATCGTTCTAAAAACACGGACGCACAAAACAAAGGCCGGTCATCACATCGATGACCGGCCTTTGAATTTCGAACGCCCGCTACGGCGATGTTATTCAGCGGCGGACTTGAACAGGCGCGAGGCCAGGCCATGCGCGGTCGGGTCGTCAACGTCGATCCAGTCGCGGCCGCCGATATCGACCGCCTGCATCAGGCCCGCCCGCGAGAGCGCGCGGATGCCGCCCGACAGGCTGTCGTCATTGTGATCGGCGATGCTGGCCCGCAGCGCGTCGATCAGCGCCGGGCTGACATAGAACACGCCGGTGTCGAAGGCGTTGTAGGTCGCGATCGTCTTGCCGATCTCGGTGATGCGGCCATCGACGTGCAGCACCCGTGTCACATCTTCGAGATCAACGTTGGGATTCTTGAGATTGCTGTCGGTCGCAAGGCGCCCCGCGCCCGCCGGCAAGGGCGTGGCGCGCAGGAGGCGCATGATCTCAGGGTCGAATAGATGATCGGACATCAGGATGTGGAAGGGGGCATCGATCAGATGCGCCGCCGCCAGGATCGAGCGGCCGTTCGCCTTCTGCCAATCCGCGTTCTCCGCGATCTCGACCGGCACGCCGACGCGCGGCTCCAGCGCCTTACAGAAGGCGCGGACCTCGTCGCCGAGATAGCCGACCACAACGACGATGCCGTCCGCTCCGCCGTCGACGGCCGTCCGGATCACGCGTTCGATCAGGGGAATTCCCCCGACAGGGGTCAGGGGTTTGCTCGGCCCGAGTTCGCGCAAACGGCTGCCCTGGCCGGCGGCCATGATGACCGCCTTGGTTTTGACGTTCATGTTCATCAGTACAATTCTTCCGTGGTGCGACGGGGACGGCGAAAAATCGGCCTGTTCCCGGGGTCCCTCACCGGGCGACAAACTATTATGTTTGTGCGCCCCTGCCAATCTGTTAGCAGTTTTCCCTCGATGGCCCGGGTTAGATTATTACCGGGCTTTGTGAGCCTTCGTAACAGCGGGTGAACCCGTGCGGCTGACGCTTATCGACCGCTATTTCCTCTGGCGCATCCTGCCGACCATGGTGCTGACGCTCCTGGTGGCGGCGGTGATCCTGATGCTCGACAAGTTGCTCACGCTGCTCAACCTGACGATCGGCAACGGCGTCTCGGCGCTGATCGCCATCAAAATGATGTTCACCATGATCCCGAACTACCTGCGGCTCGTGCTGCCGCTGGGTCTGTTCCTGGGATGCCTGTTCGCCTTCCGGACGCTGTCGATGAACAGCGAATTCCACGTGATGCAGTCCTCGGGCGTGAGCCTGCTGCGCATGGTGCGGTCGGGCATCCTCTTGAGCATCTTCGGGCTCGTGTTCAGCTTCGGGTTGGTCGGCTATGGCGAACCGCTCGCGCGATATTTTTATAATGTTCTCTATTTCGACGTGACCAACGGCGTGATCGAATCCGGCATCGGCGAAGGCATCTTCGTCAAAGTGCCCGGCGGCTACACGATCCGCGTGCAGGAATCCCGCAAGGAGGGCCGCCAGTTGTTCGGCGTGTTCGTCGCCCGCCAGACGCAGGACGGACGTTACGAGACGTTCACCGCCAAGCAGGGTGAACTCGAGAATGTCGATGACGGGATCGTGCTGCGCCTGCTGGAAGGCGAACGCGTGGAATGGAACATCGACCAGCCTTCGAAAAGGGTCGTGCAGTTCGACGTGTTCGATCTGCCCTTCGATCTGTCGACGCTGCTGCACTTCCGCGAGCGCGGCGGCGACGAACGCGAACTGACGCTCGGCGAGTTGGGGCAAATGTATTGGCTCGGTCTGCGGGCCGGTGGGGATACCAGCGGCATCAAGGCGCCCGAGGGCGTGCCGCCCAATGCAGCCACCATCCGCTTCTCCGGCATTGCGGCGGAGATCAACGAGCGGATCGCCTATGCATTCTCGATCCTGCTGATGCCGTTCTTCGCCGCACCCTTGGGCATCACCTCGCCGCGCTCGTCGCGGTTCGCGGGCCCTGCATTGGGACTGCTGGGCATCCTGGCCTATCAGAAGCTGCTCGAATTCACGGGCAAGGGTGCTGCGGCAGGCAACATCCCGGCCGCGCTCTCGATCTGGGCTGTGTTCTTCGTTTTCACGGCCCTGACGCTGCTGCTGTTCTGGCGCACATCGGGCAGCACCGGGATGACGCCGTTCAACAAGTTCGAGAACGCCCTGGCGGACATCGGGCACCAGGTGCGCCTGCGCCTGACCGCGCGCCGCGCCGCCGCGGAAGCTTAGGCGCTTTCGGCCCGCAGCGGCCTGCGCTACCTTCCAAGCCCGTCGTTGGGGGGCGTCCTTGGATTTTTTAACGTACTGGCACCAGATCGCTCCCGGGCTCTGCGTCGCCGTCCTGGCCCTTGGGCTGGGCACCCTCTCGTGGATCGACCTGAAGACCGGCTATCTGCCGTTCGCGATCCAGATCCCCCTCGGCATATCTGGCCTCATTGTCGCCGTCCTGGGCTCACCCGTCGGCATTGGCTGGCAATTCGCCCTCATCGGCGGCGCCTGCAATGCCGCTGTGTTCGCCGGGCTGCGCTGGGCGGTGAGCCGCTGGAAGCAGCGTGAGGCCATGGGCCAGGGCGACGTCTGGCTGGTGGGCGTGGGCGGCCTGTGGCTGGGGCCCTGGGCGCTGCCCTACATCATGGCCATCGGCGGCTTCGGCACCATGATCGGCGCCGCGTTCGTCAGCATGATCGTCCGCCGCCCCCTGTGGAAAGGCGAGATGCCGTTGGGACCGGGATTGGCCGCAGGCATCCTGTTCTGCTTCGTCCTGGCGCTGTTCGACAGCGCCTGGCTGACGCTCGGCAGCTGACGTCCGCGACGATGCCGCCCCTGCACATCGTCTGCTTCGCGCCCTACACCAACTGGTCCATTCACAGCGCCCGGCAGGTCACGATCCTGCAGGCGTTGCGCTTGCGCGGCTGCTCCGTCTCCTACATCGCCTGCGACGGCGTGTTCGAGGTCTGCGACATGACCCAGGCCGCCAACGGCGCGGCCATCCCGCCGGGGGAACGCGCCTGTCTGACGTGCCAAAGCTCCGTCGCCGCACGGCTTGCCACCTGGGGCATGCCGTATCGCTGGTTCGGGCGGTGGCTGAAGCCGGAAGACTTCACGCGCGCGCGCGATTGGGTGATGCGGCTGGATCCCACTACGTTCACAACGGTCACTTACGACGCGCCGGCCGACGGCAGACCGAACAGTGAGACTTGGGACCTGGGCCATTGGGTGCGCTCAAGCGTGCACACCCACCTGCGTCACAATGTGCTCGATCTCAACGATCCCCCGGTGATCGGGACCTATCGCCACTATCTCAAAACCGGCCTGCTTGCGGCCCTAGGACTCTCGCGTCTGTTCGCGCGCGAAAAGCCGTCGGCGCAATTGTTGTTCAACGGCCGCATGTCGGTGACGCGCGTCGCGCTGGAGATTGCCAAGCAACGCGGCATTCGCAGCATCGTCGAGGAACGCGCGACCACGCCGGGACGGTTGTCGCTGTTCGAGAACGCGACTTGCCTTGAACTCACCGCCTTCGATGCGTTGTGGGAAGCTTGGCGCGACCGGCCACTGAATGGTGATGAGATCGCCGAGATCGGCGACTATCTCGACAGCCGCTGGCGCGGCCGCTCCACCGATGTCAGCGTCTTCAGCCGCGCCGCCGATGATGCGCAAGCGATGTACCGGCACTTGAATCTCGATCCGGCAAAGCGGCTGTGGGCGCTGTATACGTCGAGCCTGGACGAGAGCATCGACGAACCCCGCGCGGTCGGATCTTTCCCATCGCAAGCCGCCTGGATCGAAGCCACCATCGCCCAGGCCGCACGCCGGCCGGATGTGCAGCTGGCGATCCGCGTTCACCCGAACAGCGGCAGCAAGAAGTCCCTGGGACGCAACGCGCAGGATGCCGCGTTCTTTGATAAGATCGCCGACACGCTGCCGCCGAACGTGCGATTGATCGGCGGCGATGACGAGACGTCGAGCTATACACTCGCCGCGGCGGCCGATCTGGGCTTTGTCTGGTACTCGACCATCGGTCTGGAAATGGCGGCCATCGGCAAACCGGTCCTACGCGCGGGCAACTCGTGGCTGGCGCACTGCGATGCCTTCGTGCCGATCGCCTCGCCCGACGATTTCGCGGCCAGGATCGATCGCACATTGACGGAACCACCCAAAGCGGGACACCGCCGCACCGTTCAGGCCTGGCGGTTCATGCATTGCTGGACGTTCCGCCAGACGATCCCATTCGCGCTGGTCAAGCAGCCGCAGTGGTTCGTCGGCGAGCCTGCCTACACCGAACTCGAAGCTTTGATGTCGGGGCGGGACGCGAACCTTGACCACATCTGCGCCGTGATAACGGAGGGTGCGGCGCTGCACCCGCCGCCGCCGCCGCGTGACGCGGACCTGGCCGCTATCGAAGCGGAAAGCATCGCCGTCCGCAGCGCCGTCTATCGCACGGAGGCGGCATGAGCGCGCTGCGGGTTGTCGGCTTCCTGCCTTATGCCGCGCTCACCTCGCAGAGCACGGGCGAAATCGCCCTTCTGCAAGAGCTGAAGGCGCGCGGTTGCGACGTAACCACGGTGCTGTGCGACGGCGCGTTCAGCGACTGCGACCTGCATCAACCGCGCGCGAACGGCGTGTGGCAGCGGCCTGCACGGGCCTGCCTGAATTGCCAGGCGGAAGCCGCCGGACTGATGGCGAAGGCGGACATGCCCTTTCGCTGGCTGGGCCGTTGGCTTGAGGACGGCGATTTCAGTACCGCCGCGGGCTGGCTCGCGAACCTCGGCCGGGCCGAATATCCTGACGCCACCATCAATGGCTGGGCCATGGGCCTTTGGGTGCGCAGCAGCGTGCAGGCGCATGTGGGAACGGAGACGCTCGCTCTCGATCAGCCGCACGTGAGGATGACCTACGCGAGCTACATGAACAGTGCGCTGCTGACTTGCCTCGCCCTGACGCGGCTTTACGACGACGTGAAGCCCGACGCGCTGCTCATCCTCAACGGCCATATGGCTGTCCTGCGCGCGGCAAGCGAACTCGCGCAGTCGCGCGGCATCCGCGTGCTCAGCGACGCGGGCGCGAAACGGGATTTCGTCGGAACGGTTTAAGGCGTCGCCGAGGCCGCCGGATTGCTCAGAAGATAATCCGCCAGCGCATTGCCCATCAGGGCTTGCGCCCGCGCATTGGGATGCGGATCGGGCACTGTCACCCAGAGCGACGACGGGTCTTCCTGTGCCACCGACGGCAGCAGATCAAGATACTCAAGGCCCTGCGCTTTCGCCACGGCGGCGACGCGGTCGCTGACTGCCGTGAACGGATAGGGCGCCAGGATGTGCAGTTCCGGCACGTTGGCGACGATGAGACGGATGCCGCGCTCGCGGCACATCTGCGCCAGAGCTTCGATGCTGGCTTTGGTCTTCTGCCACCCCGGTTGTGTGTCATCGTAGAGACCGGAATAGTACTCCTTCCAGTCGGGACCACCGAGGAAGCGCCGCTTGATGTCATCCCACGCGCCGCCGGCGACCGGATAGACGTACGCGTGCCGCGCCAGCGTCGGCACATCGCGGTAGGCAGGCGTCGGCTCTCCGTCATTGATGAAGTAATTCAGCACCACCACATCCGGCACGAGCGCCGCGCCATGATCGCGGAAATACGCGACCTCCATCGCGGTGTTGTAGTTGCCAACGCCGGAGTTGATCACCTGCACGTCGCTTTGACCGGCGGCCTTCAGGCGCTGTTCCAGAACCACCGAAGCCGTCTTATCCTGATCGACCCCCCAGCCGAACGTAATGGAATCGCCGAGCATCAGGATGCGGCGTGTGCCGGCCGGCTTGGCGGCAGGGAATTCACGGTCGCGCAAACCCAGGCTGTTGATTGAGACGTCCGCGCCCATCAACCGCGCGCGGCTGTTCGGCGTGTGTTCGTGACCGATCTCGGGATTGCTTGCGAGACGCTTCACCTGCACCGCGTATTTCCACATCTCGATATGATACTCGGTGCCGGTGTTGACCACCGTGCGGCAGACAAGCTCGAACATCCCCACCATGACGAGGATGGTGACGACGACGACAAGGGCGTTGGCGATGCGCGCGTTCACGAGATGATTGCGTTTCTGTGGCCTAACCGGCGAGGCTCGGATTTTTCTTGTACTTCGTCTGCGTCGGCCAAATCGGCGGATAATCATTCTGCTTCTGCGCAACGACCATCAAAGTTGCCTCCGGCAAGCTCGACTTGAAGCGAGCCGTCTTGGGAACGACGACGAAGCCCCTGTCAAAAATGCCGTTCGCGATGGCACGGATCTGTTCCACCAGCGTATGGCCATTGTCTTCGTAAAAGTCGGCGTAGAAGGTCGGATTGAAGTTGAAAAAGCCGTGATTAGGTAAGTTGAACGGGTTGGAGTGGACTATATAGCCGCCCACTTTCGCCATCCCGAGAAGGTTGGCGATTCCCTGCGCGACGTTGAAACAATGCTCCATCGTCCCGCCGTCGTATACGATGTCGAACTGCTGCGCCAACTCCGGCTTCAACGGACCATTGAGGTCTTGGAGGACCTCATCACCGCGGACCTGAACGATATCAAGGAATGTGACCTCAACACCAAGCAGTGCAAAGAACTGCCGCGTCTCGTATATCTTGTCGACAACCTTGCCGACGTTGTGCCAACGGATGATGGCATCAGAATCCGGGCGCACCTGTAGCTTATCGGCAAACGCCGGCCCGAAGGCCTGCGAAATATAATCGCGCGGTAACAACAGGTCCGGATAGCCGGCCGTGAGCAAGCGCACAGGCCGATGCGGTATGGTCGCTAGCAAGTTCCGCAATGTTTCAAGGCTTACGACCGTAAGAGCCATCGATGTCGATCCTTATTGACCAGAGCCGGGCGGCAGCTGCGGCAATACTTGTGCGTCCAGCCACGTGGCGATGCAATCTGTAAAGTAGGCATGCAGCGCCGGGTTCGGGTGGCTGTTGCCGCCTAGCAAGTATTTCTGAGGATCGTCGCGTCCCGGCGCGCTGCAATCGGCATGCGGGAACGGCGCATCGCCGAACAGCTGCGGCGTGACCTTTGCGCGATCCTCCAGAACCATGACACCGAAGAGCGCGCCTTGCTCGCGTGCGAAAGCCGCCAGCTCGTCGATAACCTTGCGGGTCACCGGCAGGGCGTCGCGGGCGGTGTTGTAGGCGACCTTGCGCAGCCAGGCGTCATGCGCCGCGGTCACCAGCGCCGATTGACGTTCAAGCGCCCAGTAGCCGATGGTGACGAACGGACGCGGCGCGAGCTTGTCGCCCACAAGGCGCGCGTAAGGCGGAACGACGTACCGGCCTTCCGGATCGGAAATCGAGAAAATCCACGATTGGTCCGCGACGTTGCGCAGCATATGCGCGTCGTCGAAGGCAAGGAGGATGAGCTTGGGTTTGCGAGCGCGATAGATCGTGCCCAGCGCACGCTTGGCGATAAGCAACGCCTGGATAGTGGAGTATCCGCCGCCGCCAAAATTCTCGAACCACAATTGCGGGTACCGTTCCGCGAGACGCCAGACGAACGAGTCCTCATCGCGCACGCCATAGGACTGCGCGTTACTGCCACCGATGATCATCACCGGCAAGCCGTCCTTCGGCGCGGGTTCGGGGCGCGAGGCGCGGCGGCCGTCGCTCCAGAAATGCATCTGCGCAGCCCCTTCCTCGATGGAGCGCGACGTGCCCGGTTTATTGATCCAGCCCAATTCGGAGTCCGGCACAGACCAGGTGGTGTCGGTGCCCGCCACGAAGAATTCGTTGACCTTGGCGACACGCGGCTTCATGCCGACAATACGCGCGGCACCTTCCGCGAATGCAGCGCAGACCAGCAGCACGATCGCCAGGAGCAGAACATTCTTCGCCGTGCTGGACACGCTCACCCTCCCTTACGCCGTCACGCGACCGATGCGCGCAAGTCGGCCGCGACATTGGCGATGACCTCGACCCACCGCAGGGTCTCGGTCGCCGCATAAAGCCGTAAGGACGGATACCAGGGTGAGTCCGCGCGGTCGAGGAACCAATACCAGTTCCGGCCGCGCTGAGCGGCGATCATCACATAGGTCGGGATTCCGAGCCCACCTGCGACATGCACGGCAGTGTTGCTGGTGGATACCACAAGATCCATGGCCGCGATCTGCGCGGCGGCGGCATCCATGTCCTTGAGAGGATCGACTTCGGCGTCGGCGAATATCTGGATGCCGTACTCAGCCGCCAGCCGGCGCAGGTCATCGACCACGTCGCCGTACTGAAGATTGACGAACGTGACGCCCGGTGTCCGCAGGATCGGCAACCAGTCGGCAAGGTCCTGACTCTTCAAACGCCCGACTTCGTGGTTGAGCGGGCTTTTCCAGGATATGCCGACGATCCTGTTCCCCGGCGCGATCGCCTCGTAACGGCTGCGCAGGCGCTTGCGGAGTTTTGGATCGGCCGTCAGAAAACTTTTGTCTGTCGGGAACGATGCGAAATCAGGACGCAGGGCGATGCCCAGATCGCTCAGCGACATTTGGAAATCGATGTCTGGCGCTGTCGCGACCGGCGGCAGCGGCAAATCGCGCAACGCGACCGTCGCCCCGGGGAACGAGCGGCGGAACAACGGGATCAGCCGCTGAGTGCACAGCAGCGTGACCTTGCGTGCCTTTGCGATCACCTCCGGCAGAAAGCTCGCGACCATTATCTCGTCGCCAATCCCCTGCTCCGTCCAGACCAGGATGTTCCGCCCCTCGAGAGGCTGGCCCGCCCAGGCCGGCGAAGGGAAATGCTCAGGCCTGACGTTTGCGTTCGGTTGCTTGAACCGCCAGGCGAATTCGCGCCAGCCCTCGGCCAAGCGCCCGCCGCGCAACAGTGCAAGCCCCTTGTTGGCATGCGCGTCGGCATGCGCCGGTTCCGTGGCGATGATCTCGTCGTAGATGTTGACCGCCGACGCCACGTCGCCCCGCTCGTTGCATATCCCGGCGAGATTGAACTTGATGGCCGCGCGCCCCGGCAACGCGGCTAGCGCGGCCTCGTACTCGCGCTGCGCATCCTCGGCACGGCCGGTCGCACGGAAAGCCGTGCCCAGATTGTTGCGCACCTCGCCCGACTGCGGCGCGCGCTCCAAGGCCGTGGTGTAAGCCTCGATCGCCTCCGCGGCGCGGCCCATGTCCATCAGGGTCATGCCGCGGGCATTGTGTAATTCCGCCTGTTCCGGCGCGAGCGCCAGGGCAGCATCGAGCTTCTCAAGCGCGCCGGCATAGTCGCCCTGACGGTTCTTCAGCCGCGACCATTCATAGAAAACCTGCATGTTGCCCGGAGTTTGCGCGGCAGCGCGGGCGAAAACCATTTCGGCGAGCGGCAGCAATCCCGCGCCCACGTAGCCTTTGGCGAGGCTCAGGAAGTAGGCGAGCGGATTTTCCAACGCGCCCTTGGCCGACGCGGCGACGGCAATGTTCAAAGCCGCCGCGGCAATGGGTGCGGCCCACTGGCGCTCGACCGCCTGAACATGACGTTCAAGCCGCGGGTACCACGGACATTCCGGTTGATGCGTGAACCAGTACCATCGGCGTCCCATGCCCAAGGTCTTGGGCAGCAGCATCTGCGTCGGCACACCCAACGCGCCGGCCAGATGCGCTGCCGTATTGCTGGTGGTGACCACCATGTCGAGCGCTGCGATCTGCGCGGCGGCGGCGTCGAGATCCTTGAGCACATCTACATCGGCATCTTCGACGATGTCGGCGCCGAAGCCTTGGCGCGCGGAAGCAATCTCGGCACGACAGTCGCCATACTGCACGTTTACGAAGCGCACGCCCGGGATGCCGAAGATCGGGCCCCATTCCGCCAGCGCGGCGGATTTCGCGGCTGCGAATTCCACGCCAAGGCTCTTCCAGGCGATTCCGACAAGGAACGGCTTCTCGAGCCCAGCCGTGTATTTCGCGCGCAACGCCGCGACTTTATCGACGTCAGCACGCAAGTACGCCGCGCGGCGCGGGAAAGCCGCGAAATCGGCGCGCAGCCAACGGCCGAGACTGCCGAGCGGAATGTGAAAATCGAAGCGCTCGTCCGCAGCCGGCCGCACATTCTCCTCGACGAGCGCGATGTCGGGGAACGCGCGCGCGAACAGCGGGATCAAGCGCGCGTTGCATTCCGCTACGACGCGCGCGCCGGCCGCGATCAGATCCGCGAACATGCTCGCGTACATGATCTCGTCACCGACGCCCTGCTCGCGCCACACGAGCAAGGTCTTTCCGGCCAGCGGCTGCCCCTGCCATTCGGGAAACGGCAGGTTTTTGCGGGGTACGGGAATCTGGCTCGCGGCGAAGCGCCACTCAAGTTCGCGCCACCCTTCCGCCAGCCGTCCTTGCTCAAAGTAGACTTCCGACCGCGCGATGTGGAAATCGGCATTGGAAGGATGCTTGGCCAGGACGCGATCTGCGATCGCGAGAACCGCGGCAAGATCGTCGCTGTCGCGATGAAGTTTCAGGATCGTCAGCATCTCACCGAGATTGTTCGGATCGAGGGCCACGACGGCGTTCAACGCCTTGATCGCCTCGGCACGCCGGCCTTGGGCGTAATAAATCTTCGCCAGCGACTTATGCGCATCGGACCGGCGCGGCTCGAGTTTGATGGCTTTCAGCAAATGCGCCTCGGCCTTGGCGACATCGTTCCGCGCAAGATATGCCTGCGCGATATTTTGATGGGCCGGCGCCAAGCTGGGCCGCAAAGACAACGCGTCCTGCAGGCGCTTCAGCGCACGGTCGTGATCGCCACGTTGCAAATAAAGCGCGCCGAGAAGCGCGAGCGCCTCCGCATTGCCGGGCTGGCGCGCGAGGATGGCGTCGTAGCGCCGCTCCGCCTGAGCAAGATCGCCCCGCTGATGGAGAGCAAGCGCCTCTTCGAGGTCACGGGCGCTCATGTCGCGCGCGCAGTCTGATCGACGACGGCGTCGACAACTTCCGACCACGGCTGCCCGCGACCCTGGCGGAACAACCGCAGAGAGGGATACCAGGGACTGTCGGTGCGATCGAGGAACCAATACCAGATGCGGCCGTAAGATGCGGGCACGAGCACCGACACCGGCTTTCCCAAGCCGCCGGCGACATGGACGGTGGTATTGCTGACAGAAATGACGTCATCCATCGCAGCGACCTGCGCGGTGAACGCGTCGAGGTCCTTCAGCGGATCGATGCTGCTGTCGTGAATGATGTCGATGCCGGAGTCCTTGGCGGCGCGCGCGACTTCGGACTTCACATCGCCATATTGCAATGACACGAACTGGACGTTCGGCTGCTTGAGCAGCTTGTGCCAATCGCGCAGCTCGGTGCTTTTCTCGCCGGACGCAAGCACAGCGGCGCTGCGCCATGAGATGCCGACAAGGCGCTTGCCGGCAGCACGCGACAGGTATCGCTCCCGCAGGGCTGCGGCGCGCGCGGAATCGGCTTTCAAGTAGCCGGCCTGCGTCGGGAAGCTTTCGAATGAGGGGCGCAGATATCGGCCCAGGTGCGACAGCGAGGCCTGCACGTCAGGGCGCGGCGTGATGGCCATGGCCGCATCGGCCGCGCCGAGCGAGACAACGCTGGCGGTCGGGAACGCCCGCGCGAAAAGCGGAATCAGGCGCGGGGTGCAGGCAATGACAACGTGGTCCGCCTGCCCGATGACATCGGGAATCATGGTCCCGAGGAGGATCTCATCGCCGGGCCCCTGCTCCGTCCAGATCAGCAGCGAGCGTCCTGCGAGGGATTCGCCCTGCCAATACGGCAGTGGATAGCTCGCGTGATGCGTCTGCCCAGCCGGCCGTTTGAAGCGCCAGTCGAATTCTTCCCAGCCTTCCTTGAACCGACCGCGCGCGAGCAGCGCCAGAGCCCGGTGATAGTGGGCATCGACATGATCGGGATGCGCGGCGATCGCGGCGTCGATCGCGGGCAGCGCCGCATCCAGATCACCCTGGAGGTCGCGCAGAACAGCGCGGTTGACGTGGGCCATGGCATTGCCCGGGTCGCGCGCGAGGGCCGACGCGATCGCCGCCTCGGTCTCGTCATATCGGCCGATGCGCAGTAGAACGGCGCTGAGGTTGACCCAGGTACCGACCGGGTCGGCGCCGGCGGCGAGGGCTTTTTGATAGAAGTCCGCAGCCTCAGACCACCGCGAGAGATATTCGTAGCACTTGCCGATGTCGGACAGGATCTGCGGATGCCCCGGCAATAGCGTCAACGCCGCCTTGAGCGTGTCGGCGCGTTCGCGCCACCGCTGCTGCAGCGAATAGACATGCGCGAGATTGATGTAGGCGTCCGCCAACTTCGGCGACAGCTTCACCGTTTTGCGCAAGGTGTCGGCGGCTTCATCGAGCCGCCCCTGATGCATGGCCAACACGCCGAGCAAATGCATCGCATCCGGATGGCGTGGACTGAGCTTCAGGAATGCCTGGCACCGCGCCAGGGAATCCTCATAGCGGCCTTCCTTCTCGAGACGCATGGCCTCGATGAGCACCGCGAGCACGGCGCTATTGGAGCCTGAGGGAGGTGCGTTGGAAAAACGGTTCATGGGGCCGCGAGCCGAGTAGCCATCGCGGCGATCGGTTCCGCCCAGGAACCGTCCGCCGCCTGACGGAAGATCGTCGCCGAGGGATACCACGGCGATTGCGCGCTGCCATGCCCCCAATACCACAGCTTTCCGCCGCCCGCGGGCACGAGGACCCAGACCGGGCGTCCGAGCGCCCCGGCAAGGTGAGCCGTCGTGTTGGACACCGTGATTACCAGATCGCAGGCGGAAGTCAGCGCCGCCACGCCATCCAGATCGTCCCGGAGATCGATATCAGGCTGGATCAGGGGCTGGCCGGCACGCTCCCGCGCCGTATCGCCGTACTGCAGGTTCACGAAGCGCAGGCCCGGCATGGCCAGCAGGGGTGCCCAGTCCGCGAGGTCCGTGCTTTTGTGCGCGCCGAACACAGCGTTGTAGCTGCGCCAGGACAACCCCACGAGGCGCTGGCCGGGCTGTACCCCGCACTGCGCCCTTAGGTCCGCCGCGCGCTGCGGATCGGCTTTTAGGTACGCAAGGCGGTCGCGGGGGAAGTCGGAGGCTAGCGCGCGAAAAAACTGGCCCAAGTCCGCGGCCGGCACTTGATAGGTCGCCGTGGCCGCGAGCGGGTCCGGCGGCGTCGCCCGCGCGATCACGCGCACGGTTGGGCAGGATCGCTGGAGCAGCGATACCAGCCGCGCGTCCGCCTCCCAAATCACGTCGATCCCGCGCGCGGCGAGGTCGGGCATCATGCCGGCGTAGAGGATCTCGTCGCCAACGCCCTGTTCGCCCCAGACAAGCACGGGAGCATTGCTCGCTTGCCCATCCCACGATGCCTGCGTGAACGGTCGCCGCGTCGGGCCAAGATCGGGACACTGCCAGCGCCAGGCATAGTCGCGCCAGCCTTCCGCATAGTCGCCGCGCATCAGATGCAGCAGCGCCTTATTGCGATGCGCTTCGGCGAACTGCGGACGGGTTTCGATGGCGGCGGCAAAGGATTGCGCGGCCGCCGGAAAATCCCCCGTCTCACGCAGAAGCGTCCCGCGATTGTTGAGTGTTTCGGCATCCTGCGGATTGAGCACGAGCGCCTGGGCATAGGCTTCCGCCGCGCCGGGAAGGTCGCCCAGTTCCTGCAACATCACGCCGAGATTGGTGTGTGCTTGCGCGAGCGTCGGCTCGAACTTGATGGCCTCGCGGAACGAGAGCGCGGCATCGGCGAACTTGCACTGGCCATGCAGGACAGTGCCGAGGTTGTAGTGCGCGCGTCCGTACTTGGGTTGCAACGCCAAGGCCTTCTTGAAGGCGAACGCCGCCTCTTTGGCATTGCCCTGTGCCTGCAGCACCGCGCCCAGGCTGTTGTGCGCCTGCGCCAGCTTGGGATCGGCGCGTAATGTCTTGCGGAAAAAGTCGGCGGCGGTGTCCAGCGCACCGACGGCCTGGTGCGCCAAAGCCGCGTTGAACAAGTACGGCACCGCGCGGCGGTTCAGACGCAACGCCGCCTCGAACCGGGGAATGGCTTCGGCCGGCCGGCCGCTTTGCAGGGCTACGGTCCCGTAAAGGAACCAGGCGTCGGCGTAGGCCGGATCGGCCTGAACGATTTGCGCGTAGAGCCGCTCGGCCTCGGCCACGCGCCCCGCCTGCGCAAGCGCCTGAGCGGACTGAAGGCTTTGGGCGAGGGCTGGCGACGGCGTGCTCATCGTCCCGCACTTTGGGGCGCGACAACGCCCTGAGCAAGGTCAGCAGCAACCGCGTCGATGGCCGGTGTCCAATTGCCCGCATGGGGTTGGCGATAGAGATGCAGCGAGGGATACCAAGGCGTGCGCGCTTCCGATCCCCAGTACCACAGCTTGCCGTTGCCCGACGGCACCAACACGGCCGTCGGCACGCCGAGCGCACCCGCAAGGTGCGCGGTGGTGTTGGAGACCGTGACGCAGGTATCGCAAGCCGCAAGCAGGGCCGCGAGGCCGTCGATGTCGTCGCGCAGATCGAGCTCCGGCAGATGATGGATCTCGACCCCGAGCGTGTGCGCGATCTCGGCGCGCGCCTCCGCCGTGTCACCATACTGAAGATCGACGAAGCGGATGCCGGGCAGTTTCAGGATCGGCGCGAGAGCGGCCAGGGCCAGCGTCTTGTGCACGCCGATGTCGGGGTTCTTGCTGATCCATGAAAGCCCGACCAGGCGCAGGCCGCTGGCGCCGACCAGCGCCTCGCGGTACCGCCCGCGCCGCGCCGGATCGGGCGTCAGGTACGCGGCCCGCGCGGGGAATGCGTCGCTGGTGGGCCGCAGGAATTGCCCCAGGCTGGCAGCCGGGATTTGGGCTGTGGGCGCGGTCGTCTTCGCGTCCGGCGGATCGCTGCGGCCCACGGCCGTGGCATGCGGGAAACTCCGCTGCATCAGCGGCACGAGGCGCGCATCCATCTCCCAGACGATGTCCCGGCCCGCTGCAAGATCAGTGGCAAGATCGGCGACCAGACCGGCGTAGAGAACCTCGTCGCCGATGCCCTGCTCGCCCCAGATCAGGAGCGACGTTGGATCCTTGCCATTCCAGCGCGGCTGCGTGAACGGCCTTGCGGTGCCGGCGAAACTCGCGCTCTGCCAGCGATGCTCATAGGCTTGCCAGCCCTCGGCCAGATCGCCCACGGCCAGAAGCGCGAGCGCGAGGTTGAGATGCGCGTCGGCATACCCAGGTGCGCACACGAGCGCGGCGCGATAGGCCGCAACGGCGCCCACGACATCGCCCAGCTTTTGCAGGTCGTTGCCGAGGTTGTTGTGCGCTTCCGCCAGATTAGGCTTCAGCGCGATGGCGCGGCGATGGCTCTCGGCAGCCTCCACGAAACGCCCCAGCAGATAAAGCGCCGTGCCGCGATTGCTGTGAGCCTCGGCCATCGTCGGTTTGAGCGCGATGGCTTTGTCGGCCTGCGCCAGCGCCCACGCGGCCTTGGCGGGATCTGGGAAATACAATCGCGCCAGATTGTTGAAAGCGCTGGCATCCTTCGGATTGATCGCAATGGCGCGGCCGATCGCCGCCTCGGCCTCGGTCAGGCGGTTCAGCGCGAACAGCACAGCGCCGTATTCGTTGAAAGCCCCGGCGTGCTTGGGATCGATGGTGACGACGCGGCCATACACAATCGCCGCCTCGTCATGCCGGGCCTGAACCCGCAGCGCGTTGGCCAGAAGATAGTTCGCCTCGATGTCCAACGGCGCGAGGTCGAGCGCGCGACGCGCGAAGCGCTCGGCATCGGCCGGCCGCCCCTCAAGAAAGACGGCACGCGCTTGGGCGGCATGCGCCCGCGCTTCTTTGCTCTTCGGCGAGCCCGCTGGCGTGGTCATGAGTACACGGTGATCGGCATGACGTATGGGCCGGCCCGAACCAACGGGATTTACTAGTCCTCGACGCCGGCTTGACCGGCGACGCGCAGCGTCTCCTCGACGCTGGTCTCGCCCAGCCAGGCCTTGATCAAGCCATCTTCGAGCAGATCGCGGAAGCCGTTCTTGCGCGCCACGGCGATCATCTCATGTGCCGGCTTCTGGTGTTGCACCATGTCCGACAGCTCGTCGGTCACGACGGCGAGCTCGTAGATGCCGAGACGTCCGCGATAGCCGGTGTTCTGACACTTTGGGCAGCCCTTGGCCATGAACCACTGCGGCGGCTTGTCCATCAGCTGCGGGAACAGAGTCTGCAACTGCTTGCTCTTCTCACGAATTGGCAAGGGCGGCTCGTGCGGCTGACGGCAGTGCGGACACAGGCGGCGCACCAGGCGCTGGGCCATGACCGCACGCACCGAGGACGCGACCAGGAACGGTTCCACGCCCATATCGACAAGGCGGGCAAAGGCCGTCAGCGCGTCGTTGGTATGCAGCGTCGAGAACACCATGTGACCGGTGAGCGAGGCCTGGACCGCGATCTGCGCGGTCTCAAGATCGCGGATTTCGCCGATCATGATCGTGTCGGGGTCCTGGCGCAGGATCGAGCGCAGCGCCCGGGCGAAGGTGTAGCCGATGTCGGCCTTCGTCTGGACCTGCGTGACGCCCACGATGTTGTATTCGACCGGATCCTCGACGGTAATGATCTTACGCTTGCCGTCCTTCACGACTTCAAGCGTTGCTTTCAGCGTCGTCGACTTACCAGATCCCGTCGGGCCGGTGACGAGAATGATGCCGTAGGGTTCCGTCGCGAGCTTGGCGAAGATATCGTAGTGATCCTGCGCCATGCCGATCTTGGTCAGCGTGAAATCCTTCTGCTCCTTGAGCAGAATACGCATGACGATGGACTCGCCCCACACGCCCGGCAAGCACGACACGCGGACGTCGAGATCCTTGCCGGAGATGCGCAGGCCGATGCGGCCGTCCTGCGGCAGCCGGCGTTCAGCGATGTCGAGGCCAGAGATCAGTTTGATGCGCGAGGCCACCGCGTCGAAACGCGAACGCGGGAGCGTGAGGCGGTTCTGCAGCACACCGTCGATGCGGTAGCGGATGTCGAACTCGTGCTCTCGCGGCTCGACGTGAATGTCGGATGCGCCTTCATTCACCGCCTGCGACAGGGCGTTCGAGACCAGTTCGACAACCGGCGCTTCCTCCGCCAGTTCGCGTAGATGGGTGATATCGTCCGTTGCCCCGTCCGTGCCGCTCGCCGCGCGGCGAACGAGGTCCATCATGAAATCCAGATCGCGATTGCGCACCAACCACCAGCGCAAGGCCTTGCCGGGATAAACCTCGGTCAGCACTTCCTGCAGGCTGGGCACGAGCGGATCGCGACTGATGCAATGCACCGCGCCATCGGTGCCGAACCAGGCCAGGGTGGCTTGATCGATCCACCAGTCAACCTCGAGACCCGAGGCTTTGATCGCCGCGAGATAGTCCTCAGGGTCTTGCGGCAAGGTATCGACGGACACCACGCCGAGGCCGAGCTGCTGCGCCAAAGCATCGATCACGACGTCCTCGGACACCGCGCCGATACGCACGAGAATCGCGCCGAGACGGCCATCGAAGCTGGCCTGAAACGAGAGACCTTTAGCCAAGTCCGCTTCGCTGATCGCTTTGCGCGCGAGGAGGATTTGGCCGAGCTGGGGCTGAAGCAGTAAAACCTCATCCACGGCGACGGACGTCAGCCCGGCCTCGGCATGAAGTGCCGCCGGCACCGGCACGGGGCCGCTCGATCCTGCTGCGTTGTGTTCCACGGTACCCTTACTGAGACCTAGCCGTTTGGCCGAAGGATACCACAATCGCCGGTGGGGAACCGGCCAGTGTCCGACGGCGCTGCCGCGGTGGGGCGCGAAGGTCTACCAAAGCCCACGCAAGCAGCCCCCTCCCGGCGGGGAAATGAGAGCGCATTGAATAACTTTCCCGGTGCGGCCGCGCCACCGCCAAAGCCCCGGTTTATATAAGCAATGACAGCTTCTTAACGTCGTTGCGCCGGCCATATCTTGCGTACGACGGGGTTGGCTGGATATCCACGTCCCACGAGGGCCGGGGCCGGGAATACAAAGGGTCTTCCCCCTCCGCGCCGACCTCGGTATGACCGGGTGAGGCGTTTCGCCGCGCAGCGACAAACTTGGCGGAGTAAGTCTTGAGTCTGGAAATGATGCTAACCGTCGGGGCGCTCGTGCTTGAGGCCGCCGTTCTTGTCGCCTGCTATTTCGCGCAGAAGCGCCCGGTGAACCTGGCGCGCCCGCGTCTTCTGCCCTATGGCGCGATCATGGGAATGGTCGCCGTTCTGGGCCTGGCGACGGCCGCCCACGTGATCAGCCTGAGCACCGGCCAGCAGGTCAAGCCGCGTACCAGTAAGTACGGCTGATAGCGGCGTCACCGAATATTCCCGCAAAGGGACCCTTACCTATGATGCGCGTGTTCATCGGATACGACCCGCACGAAGCGGCGGCCTTCAACGTGCTGTCCTTCAGCATTCAGGCGCGCGCCTCCGCGCCCGTGACGATTGCGCCGCTGATGCTCTCGCAGCTGACCGGGGTGTTCCATCGCGAACGCAACCCGCTGCAGTCGACGGAATTTTCGTTTTCACGCTTTCTGGTGCCGTACCTGTCGGACTATTCCGGCTGGAGCATGTTCTGCGATTGCGACATGCTGATGCTCGACGACATCGCGAAGCTATGGGCGCTGCGCGACGATCGATATGCGGTGCAGGTCGTGAAGCACGACCACAAGCCCAACGAGGCGATCAAGTTCCTCGATCAGCCGCAGACCAAATACGAAAAGAAGAACTGGTCGAGCGTGATCCTGTTCAACAATGCCCAGTGCCGCGCCCTGACGCCGGAGTACGTCAATACGGCGACCGGCCTTCAGCTGCACCAATTCAAATGGCTGGAGAACGACGAGCGGATTGGCGAGATCCCGCATCGCTGGAACCACCTTGTCGACTACGATCCGCCCCTGCCGGTGAGCGACGTGTCCCTGATCCATTTCACCGAAGGCGGCCCGTATTTCGAGCCGTACAAGAATTGCGGCTACGCCGACCAGTGGTTCAAGGAACGCGACGCAATGCTGTTCGCGGGTTAGAGCGCAAGGCTTCCGCGACAGCGTCCACCACTTCCTTCCATTTACCCGCCCTCGCCTGACGGAAGAGGCGCGCGGACGGATACCAGGGCGTCGTCTCGCGCATGCCCCAGTACCACAGCTTGCCATAGCCGCGCGGCAACAGGACCCATACCGGCACGCCTATAGCTGCAGCCAGATGCGCCGTGGTGTTCGATACCGTGATCACGAGATCGCAAGCCGCGATCAACGCCGCAATGCCGTCGATATCCTTGTACAGGTCAAGATCGGGCATGTGTTCGATCTTCACGCCCAGCGCTGCTTCCGCATCCGCGCGTTCAGTGACCGTTTCCCCATACTGGAGATCGACCCACCGAATACCGGGTTGTTGCAGGATCGGCGCCCAATCCAGCAACGACACACTTTTGTGCGGGCCAAGATCGCGGTTCGCGCTCGCCCACGAGATGCCGATAACGATCTCGGACGGCGGCGCACCGTCACGCAACCGCCGCGCATAGGTTTCACGACGGATTGCATCGGGACGCAGATATGCCGCCGGCGCGGCGGCAAAGGAGGCAAGATCGGGCCGCATGAAACCGCCGAGACTGCCCATCGGGATTTGCGCGGCAATTTCCGGAGATCGCGTCGCCGCGTCCGGCGCTGCGCTTTTGGGAATGGTCCGCAGCGTCGGCCAACTGCGATTCACCAGCGGCATCAGCCGGCGGTCGACTTCGCACACTACGTCAACGCCCGCCGCAGCGAGTTCCCCCGCCATGCGGCAATACAGCACTTCGTCGCCAAGACCTTGTTCCGCCCAGACCAGGAGCGGGCCCGGCAAGTCGCGGCGTCCATCCCAGCGGACTTGCGGGAAAGGTCCGCGCGGCTGCTTCTTCCGGCGCGGATCGAAGCGGCACTCATATTCGCGCCAGCCCTCACCGTATTCGCCCGACAGCAAGTGAAGGATCGCCTTATTCCAGCGCGATTCCACGTAGTCGGGATTGCCGTGCAGCGATTGGCGATAAGCGTCGATCGCATCCCCGAACTCACCCTTGTATTCGCTCGCGAGCCCGATGTTGTAGAACACCGCGTCGCGCTTCGCGCCGAGCGCGAGGGCCCGGCGATACTGCGCGAGCGCTTCGTCCAGCCGAAATTGACCTTGGTAGGCCGTACCCAAATTAAGGTGTGCCTCGGCGAAATCCGGTCTGACAGCAATCGCCTTCTCGAACAGCCGTTGCGCCTCCACGAACGCGAGCGCGCCGCGCCGCAGGGTGCCGAGGTTGTTCAGCGTTTCGGGCTCATCGGAATTGAGCGCCAACGCCCGCTGGTAGGCGGCTTCCGCGCCCTCGCGGTCTTCAAGCTCCTGAAGCACGACACCGAGGTTGGCATGCGCCTGCGTAAGGCGGGGTTCAAGACGCGCCGCCTCCGTGAACGACGCGGCTGCGTCGCGCAGAGCGCCGTTCTCGCGCAAGGCATTGCCCAAGTTGTAATGCGCGCGCGGATATTGCGGGCGTAACGCGATCGCGCGCCTGAAGGCAGCAATCGCCTCATCGCGCCGGTGCAGCGCAAGCAATACAACACCGAGGCTGTTATGCGCTTCGGGCAGATTGGGATCGAGCGTCACCGCTTGGGCGAAGGCCTTATGTGCCTTGTCGAGTTTCGCGACCCCTTGGTAGGCGAGACCCAAGTTGATGAAGCACGGGGCCGAAATCGCCTTCAGCTTTATCGCATTCTCCAGGCGGTCGACGGCCTTGGCCGGACGCCCGGTTTCCAGAGCGAGCGCCCCGAACAGGAACCACGCATCGCCATTCGACGGATCCGCGGTGAGAATTTGCGCATAGGCCCGCTCGGCCTCTGTCGCGCGTCCCGCGGCATGAAGCTGCTGCGCGCTCGCCAGACTCATCGGGGGCGCGGGCGCCGTCATGAATGCGCACCCGCGTTCCGACTGGCATCGTTTGCGAGCGCGTCTGCGATGGCGGCGATCGGCGCGTCCCATTTGCGGGGTTCGACCTGGCGAAACAGGCGAAGCGACGGGTACCACGGCGTTGTCGCGCCCGATTGTCCCCAATACCAAAGCTTTGCATTTCCGGTCGGCACAAGCACCCAGGCGGGCACACCCAGCGCGCCGGCAAGATGGGCCGTGGTGTTCGACACGGTCACGACGAGATCGCAAGCGGCGATCAACGCCGCAAGACCGTCGATATCGTTGGTCAGATCGAGATTTGGAAGTGTTTGCACCGAGACGCCGCTCGTCCGCGCGAACTTCGTCAGATCGCGAGCCGTGTCACCATACTGCAGGTTCACGAACCGAACGCCGGGAACCTGCAGCACGCCCGACCAATCCGCCAGGGAGGTGCTTTTTTGGGCGCCGATTTCGAGGTTCCGGCTGACCCACGAAATGCCGACTACGAAGCTGGGCGTGCCTTCCGGCCGCAGCTGTTTTCGATACGCGGCAACGCGTTCGGGGTCTGGCTTGAAAGCAGGCGGGTGCGCCGGAAAGGCCGCATCGTGAGCGCGCAGATATCGACCAAGATTTCCGAGTGGTATCTGCGCCGCGATGTCGGAGGCTCGCGTTGCGGGATCGGACTGCGGCTGGCGCGCAATCGCGCGCATGTCTGGCCAACTGCGTTGCACGAGCGGAACCAGACGCGGATCGAGCTCCCGCACGATCCGCATTCCGGCATCCATCAATTCCGGCACCATTGTGCCGTAGAGGATCTCATCGCCGAGGCCTTGCTCGCCCCAAACCAGCAGCGCCCCGTCAAGGTCCCGCGCGCCGTCCCACGACGGTTGTGAGAAGCGCCCCCGCACCGCCGCGTAGTCGGCGCAATCCCAGCGCGCCTCGTAGTCGACCCAACCCTCGCTCAACTGACCGAGCTTCAGTTGGTCGAGACCCTTGTTGCGGCGGGCGTCGGGGTAATCGGGCTTTTCGGCCAGCGCTTGCCGATAGAGCTCTATGGCGCCCGGCAGATCGCCCTTTGCGTCGTGAACGGTGGCCATGTTGTAAAGCGCCTCGGCGCCGCGCGATCCCAAGCTACGCGCATGCGCATAGTCGGCCAGCGCCTCGTCGAACCGCTCCTGCGCTTGACGCACACCGCCCAGGTTCAGCCACGCATCGGCGAGTTGCGGCTGCAGCGCGATCGCCCGCTGCAACGCGGCTTCCGCTTCGGGATATGAACCCATGCCTTTGAACGCAAGGCCGAGATTGTTGGCAACCGAGGCCACGTGCGGAAGCAGGGTGGCGGCATCCTTGAGGGCTTTCACCGCACCGGCGTGGTCGCCCAGCGCCAGCCTAACCTCGCCCAACTCGACCGCCGCGACGGGGTCCTTCGGATTGAGCTTGCGGGCACGCAAGAATTGGTTGGCGGCGGCGGGTAGCTGGCCGAGATTGCGCAAAGCCTGTCCGTAGCTGCCGTGCAGTTCAAAGCCGCGAGCGCCGAGTGCCAGGGCTTTGGCATAGGCATCTGCCGCTTCCTGCCACCGCTCCGCGCGCAACTGAGCGTGCGCCAGGAAGACATGCACCGGCGCAGAGCGCGGCGTCAGCGCCGCGGCCTGACGGAAGTTCGCAATCGCCTGCGCGAGATTGCCGATGTTCTGATACGCCACGCCGAGATTGGCATAGGCCGGACCCACGCCAGGCGCGAGCGCCACGGCCCGCGAGATCATCTCGACCGCTTCGGAATCGCGCAGTTCCTGAATCGCGATCATGCCGAGGACATGCCAGGCCTCCGCAGTGTCGGCTGACGTGGCCAGTGCCTTTTGACAGAGATTTTTGGCGTCAGCAAACTGCCGGCGCGCGAAGCGCGCGGTCGCCTCGGTCACCAGCGCCGCCGCCGTATCTGTCACCTTGGCGCCCATCAGCCCCTAGCGATGCCTGCACCGCTGAACGCGGTGGCGGCCAAGGGCCGCGTCAACCAACGTTGTAGCTCGTCGCCGACGGCCTTGGCGACTTCCTGCGGCCATGGCGGCGCGTCATTGCCTTCCGGTTGCCGGAACAGGCGCACCGACGGATACCAAGGACTGTCGTTGCGATCCATGAACCAATACCACAGCGAACCGCCGCCACGGGGCAGCATCAGCCATGTCGGCACATCCAGGGCGCCACCGACATGGACCGTTGTATTGGACGTGCTGACGACAAGATCCATCGCCGCGACCTGAGCGAAGAATTCGTCGACATCGTCAACCGCGTTGATATCGGTGTCGACGAAGATATCCACGCCAAGCTCTTGCTTCGCCCAGGCGATCTCCTCGGCGCAATCCCCGTATTGCAGATTTACGAACATCACGCCCGGTGTGCGCAGGACCTCGGTCAGGTCCTTGAGGTCAAGACTTTTGGCCGCGCCGAATTGCGCGTTGCGACTACGCCAGGACAGTCCGACGATCCGACGCCCTGCCGCCTTTTCTTCGTAACGCCGCCGCAGTGCGACGGCCCGTTCGGCGTCGGGCTTAAGGTAGGCACCGCGCCTGGGGAACTGTCGGAACTCACGCCGCAGGATGCGCGGCAAGCTTCCCATCGGAATCTGAAAGTCGATCGAACCGGGAATCGCGGTCGATCCGTCGCCCGTGCCGGCGAATATTCGGGCACGCGGGAACGAGCGCGTCAAAACACCGACCAAGCGCGGTTCGACCTCGACCACGACTTCGCGCGCCCGCAGCACCAGATCGGGCAGAAGGCCGCAATAAAGGATCTGGTCGCCAAGGCCTTGCTCGGGCCAGATCAGGATGCGACGGCCGGAGAGATCTTGCCCCGCCCACCTGGGTTCCGCACGCGTGTCCGGCGCGTTATTAGCTTTGATACGGGCTTCGTACTTTTCCCAGCCCGACGCCAGATGCCCGCGCTTGAGCTCGAACATGGCGCGATTATGCATGTAGCGATGATCATCCGGTCGAAGCCGGGAGGCATCTTCGGCCAGCACGCCTGCCGCGGCCATCCATTCGCGCTCCGCCATCAGTTCAGCGATGTTGCTGAGCACTTCGGGCGAAGGTGCGACACCCAGCAGGGCATGCTCGTAGGACGAGATCGCCTGCCCCCAGTCGCCGAGCGCACGATAGGCATCGCCAAGACCGGCCATACGCGCGGATCGCCGCTGCACATCTCCGGCGGCATGGGCGACCCTGATGGCGACATCGTAAGCGGCCACAGCCTCTTGCGGCCGACCTGCCTTCACCAGAAGGCCCGGCAGCCGGTCGTGCACGTCGATTGAATTGGGCTCGCGTTGCAACACGCGCTCGAGAATGGCGATCGCATCCGCAGGATCACCACACGCCTCGTCAAGGTCGGCAAGCGCGATTTGAAACTCAGTATTATCCGGCTGCAACCGCGCCGCCGTCGCGAAGGCTGCCTTTGCTTCTGCCCGACGCTCCACGCGGGCGAGACAATGGCCGAGATTGTAAAAAGCGCGCGCATCCTGTGGGAACGCCTCGGCCATGGACGTAAATGTGTCAACGGCACGCGCAAGCTCACCGGCATCGGCGAGCGCCGTACCCAGATTGAGATAAGCCTCGGCGAAGCGGTCGTTTAGGGCGACGGCCTGGGCGAACGCTGCGATCGCGGCATCCATCCGCTTCAGCGCGCGCAGCGCCACGCCCTTGTTGTAGTGCGCGTCGGCGAAGTGCGGATTGCCGGCGATGGCACGCTCATGCAGATCGAGAGCTTCCTCGCTGCGGCCCGCCGCCGAGGCCAACACGCCGAGTAAATTCAAGGCGTCAGAATTGTTCGGATCCACCTTCAGCACCCGCCGATAGGTTTCCACCGCTTCCTCGAAACGGCCCGCGTGCTGCGCTTCGACGCCCTTGACCAGCAGCGCCCTGAGATCGATGGCCATGACTGCTCTACAAAATTCTTGTCATTGGACCGGGCCGACGCCTGGCGCCCCTGCGGGGGCACTGTTCCAGCGGCTGAGTGCCGTCGCGAGGCGCTCCAAAAGCTCCGCCCAGGGCGCATTTACATCCACTCGATCGAGCTGCCGGAAGATGCGGAAAGATGGATACCATGGACTGGTCTCGCGCCCCCGGAACCAATACCATAATGCCCCGGGACCACGCGGCAGGACCAGCCACGTCGGCACGTTGAGAGCCCCCGACACGTGCACGGTGGTATTCGATGTCGAAATCACGAGATCCATCACGCTGACCTGCGTGAAGAAGTCGTCGAGATCGCCCATGGGGTCGACGTCCGCATCTTGATAGATTTCGACGCCAAGCTGATCGCGCACCTTCGCCAGCGCCTCCCGACAGTCGCCGTACTGGAGATTGACGAAGAACACGCCCGGAGCTTTCAAGATCGGCGCCCAATCTATGAGATCGGTGCTTTTGAGCTGGCCAAACTTTTCATTCCTGCTCAGCCAGGAAATCCCGACAATCTTTCGACCCGCGGCCATCTCGCGGTACCGCGAAAGCATGGCCGCTCTTTTCTCCGGATCGGCTTTGAGAAAGCCGCCCACAGGCGGAAAGCTTTCAAAATTCGGACGGAAAAACTGACCAAGGCTGGTCAGACATTGCTGCACATCCGCATCGCCAGGATCGACGTGGCCGTTCGTGTCGCAGTCGCGCGAAATGATTTCCACCGTCGGGAAAGAGCGTTCAAACACCTTGGCAAGTCGCGGCTTGCTCTCGACCACGACTTTGCAACCTCGTTCTGCCAGCTCCGGCAACATACTGCCGAACAGGATCTGTTCGCCCAGTCCCTGTTCCGGCCAGACAAATACCTTTTTGCCCGCGAGATCCTCGCCAGCCCAGTAAGGCGGCCCTGCGCGCCTGGCGTAGGGACGATCCTCGGATTGGAAGCGATATTCATAGTCCGACCAGCCCTTCTGAAGGTCACCTAGAGCGAGTGCATTCGGCGCACGTCGGAAATGGTACTGAACCTTCTTGGGGTCGATCGACAGCGCTTTGTCATACATCAGCACCGCGGAATAGACCCAATCCCGATCCTGACAGACAGCACCAATGTTCGCGTAAGCTTCGACAAGATCGGGCTTATAGAACAACGCCCTTTCGTAGCACGCGACGACTTTGGTCCAGTGCTGCTTGCCCGCCTGCGCCAGTGCTTTGAAAGCCGCGCCAAGATTGACAAGAACCTCAACGTTACCGGGTTCGTATTTCAGCGCCGCTTCATAGCTCGCCACCGCAAGCTCGAACTCCTTCTGATCGTAGTAAAGGAGGCCGAGATTGTAGTGCGCTTCGATAAGCCGCGGATTGATACGGATCGCTTCACGGTAACTGTGAATGGCGCGATCCGTCTCCGAACGCTTGCGGAGAACGGCGCCCAGATTTGTATGCACCTCCGCATTTTCCGGCAGCAATTTCGCCGCGCGTGTCAGCAGCTGCTCGGATTTCTCAAAATTACCTTTTTGAAGCTCGGCAACACCGAGCAGGTGCAGCGCATCGGGAAGGTTAGGCGCCGCCCGCAGCACATCCTTGTACAGCTTTATCGCCTGATCGAGGGCGCCGCGAACATGGTGCTGCTGAGCAGACTGCAGCGTCTGGAACACCTGCTGACCGATTTGGATGGCGGGCTTCGGCATTCGTCCGGCAACTATTTCTTGCTGGCTTTGCCGGCGTTATCGCTCTGACATTCCGCCTTAACGCTCTCGATCTTCGGCTCGATGATGATCGCGTCCTCAATGCTGTTGAGCTCCAGGTGCTTGCCGACCGGGATTTTACAGTCGTTGCAGTAGTTGCCCGCCATCTTGCGCTCGCCTTCTTTGAGGTACGAGAACATCGTTTGAATTTGGCACACGTCGGGCGCGGTCGCGGTCACGAAGAGTGTGACCTTGTTCCCCGAGGCCTCAGCTTCAAATTTTGGGGCAGCTTGTCCGCACCCGGTCAACACGCCGAGGCCGGCAAACATAGCCACCAAAGCTAGACCGCGATTGAACTTCATAGCCATCGACTTCTCTCCGCTTGAATGCGCATACATGGATCAATCTCAATTTTTCGCCGAGACATCGGCGCTGATGCCAAGAGCTTCCGGGCTGAGGTCAAGGAGCGGATCACCGGGCAGGCGCTTGACCAAACCATCGGTTATCAACCGGGTCAGATTGACCTGCGACTGGGCATTGCGATCGATGGAGATGGAATGCCGAAACCACTTCGCCGCCTCATCGGGGTTCTTCTTCACGCCGGTTCCATTCGTATAGAGCATGCCCAGCACCATCGCCGCCGCGGACTCACGTTTTTCGGCAGCCTTCTTGAGCAAGGGAACCGCCTTCTCCCAACTCGGCGGATCGCCCGCCAGGCCGTTGCCGAAGATGAGCGCAAGCGCATACTGGCTTCCGGGATCGCCCTGCTGCGCCGCCTTCTCGAACCAAGGCTTCGCCGCTTTCGCGTCGGCGGGGCCGCCGGCACGGCCGATCGCCATCATGTTGCCGAGCCAATACTGGCCGTTGACGTTGCCCTTTTCCGCGGACCGCCGGAACCACTCGACGGCCTTCGCATCGCTTTTTTCGACACCGACACCGTTCGCATAGGCCGAACCCATCAGGTACGTCGCCTGCGCGTTCCTATCCGCCAGGGCGGTGATGATTTCGATAGCCTTGCGATCATCCTTCGCGACGTCTTTGCCGGCGACGTAGCGGGTCGCCAGTTCCAGTTTCGCGTTTTCCTGACCGGCATCCGCGCGTTTCTGAACACCCGCGAAATCCAGTTCAGCAAGTTTCTTGAATTCCGCCGCCGAATTGTCGGCCGCGAAGACGGCGCCCGGCGAGCCGGCCACATAGAGAGCCAGCGTCAGGATCGACGCAAGACGGCGAAAAACAGTCATGACGTTTCCGTATGAAGAGGTTGGGATCATGGGGCGCCGACGCCGTTGGCCATGGGGATTGGGGGCAATTGCGTCAACTCCTGGACGAATGCATCGCGTACCGCATTCGAGGCATCCGGGCCGTCGATGATGTAGGGCGTCAAAAGAACCACCAGTTCGATCCGCGTGCGGCCTCGCGAACTGTTTTTGAACAAGTTGCCGAGGACCGGAATATCCTTGAGATAGGGAACGCCGGTGTTGCCGCGGCTGTAGTTTTCGGAAATCAAGCCACCGAGGAGAACCGTTTCGCCGTCTCTCAACGAGAGGGTGGTCTGAATGCTGCGGGTGAAAATGGCGGGACTGCCGACATCGGAGATTTTGTTGGCCTGCGCCTCACTGACCTCCTGCGCGACGACCAATTCGACGCGGCGATTCGAATTGACGGTCGGGTCGATCGTGAGCAGCACGCCCGTACTGCGATACTGAACATCCTGCAAAATCGTGCTTGTTCCGCCGACCTGGGTACCCGGGGACTGCTGTTGTGTGGTTAGAATCGGAACGTCGGTACCGACTTTGATCTGCGCTTTCTGTCCGCTGCTGGCAACAACACGGGGACTGGAAAGGATGCTGACTTTGTTCATGTTCGCGGCAGCCGTGAGGTTCGCGATGAAGCGTCCGCGGTCGCGAACAAGGTTGACGAGAAGCCCTTCGTCAGACCTGACAGCGGAGGTAATGGGAATCAGCGCGTTGTTGTCGTCATAGTTCAACGTGACGCCAATATTCTCGCCTTCCGTCAGCGTCACTTCCGCGATCGTGGCTTCGATCAATACTTCAAACGGCGCACGATCCATCTGCTGCGCCAGGGCGCGAAATTGCGAGAATTCCTCTGCCGTGCCGGTGAAGATAATGGCGTTATGCGAGGCATCCACCGCGATCTGGCGGGTCCCCGCGAACAAAAGCGGCGGAGCCACCACATTGTTGCCGGCCGGCTGGCCGAAGCTCGGCAACGCGCCGGGCGCATTCGCGCCGGCCATGTTCGTTTGGGAGGCCATAGGGGCCGCAGTCGAGCCGCCGGAGTCTCCGCCGCCCATGACGCGGCTCAAGGTCTCCGCCAACAGCTTCGCGGACGTGTTTTGGACCGGGTAATAATACGTTTGCTTGGCGTTGACGGTTTGCCCCGGCTGATCAAGCTGCGACACCCATTCGAGAATATGCTGAGTCGACTTTTCGTCAGGCGAGAAGACGATGATGTAGTTAAGCGCGGGGATCGGCACCAACTTGATCGAGGCGCCGCCTTCAGCACCGACACCTACAGCATAACCTTCCGCCTTCAGAACAAGGGCAAGCTGTTCGACGAGCTTCTGCGCGCTCCAATAGGCGGGCATTATTTTCGTGCTGCGGCTGCCAGCCATACCCGGCTGATCCAGAACCTCGATGGCGCCAATCGCCGCGCGGACGTCTTCAGCCATGCCGATGATCAGAACACCGTTCAGATCATTTACGCCCTGGAACTGCAGGCGATCCTTGAACGCCATGCCAAGCCACGGAAGCATGAAACCCGACGACACGTTGTGAAGCTGCACAAACAGGAACGTCGGCCGCATGTCGTCCGGCAGGTTAGGGACTGAACGCGCACGGATGATGCGCGGCACGTCCTGCTTCACGCTCGCCGATTCAATGACGCGAAAGACACTGTTTTGATAGACGACGCCGATATTGTAGTTGCGCAAGACCTCGACCACGAGCCGGAGGAAAGCATCGGGCGTCATCGGTTCAGCCGTCCGAAGATGGACCATCACGTCTTTTTGCACGACCTGCGGACTGATCTCGAACGAGACCTTCAGCAACTCCCCGAATACCGTATTGATAAATGCGCCAACATTGATGCCGTCGAAATTCACGCTGACGTTCTCACCGGTAAGATGAGGCATCGCCTGAGACGTCAGCGGCTGGGAGACCGTGTTGCCCAGCGGCGGGGATGGCGCAGGGGTAACCTCGGTGCCTGTCTGCCGCTCGGACGGATTCACCTGGCCCGCCAAAAGCGTAACATCGTTCGACTTACTGGCAGGCTTGGCCAGCGGTCGGGGAATATTGATATCGCCCGCGTTGTAACTGCAGCCTCCGATGGCAAAAAGACACACCGCGACGAAAAGCGATACTTGAGGGCGGGGCAAACACCGCAAACGCATTCCAAGCTGCATAGCTACTTTTCTTCCTTGCTAGGAGACGGTGGCGGCATGAACGCGCGCAGTTCGTGCTGTCCGTTTTCATCGGTATAACGCATCAAGCCATTATCAACGGCGACAATTTGTTCACCGCCGGGCAGCTGTGAGCCTTGCGATAAACGAAGCACGCCTGTCCGCTTTGGCAAAACCACGATCGCCGTGATGCTGTTGCCTGTACGCGCGGTTCCCACGAACTGCCACTTCTGATCGGCTGCGTTTGCTTTCGCCGCTTTAGGCTTGCCAGCGCCATCGTCGTAGAAGAGCGCGGCGACGGATGCGATATCGGTTGGCGGAACGGCGATATGAGCGGGCACGGGCGGCAGGCTCCATCGGTCGGCGCCGGCCTTGCCGTCGTCTTTGGGCGCGCCCTCCCGCAAACCGAACAAGACGGCCCCTATTAGAATGGCGGCAACAACGCCGATGTGTGGCGCATATTCCCTGAATTTCTGAAACTTGTTCATTGGTCTGCTCGCACCGATCTATTCCAGACGCGCGAAGGTCGAGAGATTGAGTTCCATGCGGGAATTACGCTGCGTTCTGACAATCAACTGGTCGACAAGAATTGTCTTGTCGCTCTCTACCATGTCCGCAGCAAGTCCCGCCAACCCCGCGGCGTTGAACGACGTGGTGACTTTAGCAGTCATTCTTTGCAAGCCTGCCAACGTGCGCGTCGTGCCGCCCGCCTGTATCGATGCTGGCGCGCGCGTGATTTGAATCTGCGGCGTTTCAAGCCCCTGCTTGGCGACGTGCTCTCTTATCCACCGTTCAAATCCGGCCTCGGCAAGACCAGGGGTCGCAGCGCTCCATAGACGCTCATTCAACTGCAGCTTAAGCGCATCGCTTTGCTGAAGATGGCCCTGCCAAGACGTGTCGCCGATGAGACTGGTGAGACGCGTCATCTCGGCCTGCAAGTCGCGGTGACCGCGATGGGCGGCGAAAACGTTCGCCGCGAGGTAGGCGTTCAGCATTACCCATGCAAGAGCGCCGACACCCAGAATCAGCCAACGACTGTGCTCGACCGCCGCCGCGTCGAGGCGAAGACGCGCAATTGTCGCGCGGACGACATCCTCGACCTTCATTTTCAAAAGAGGCGATGCCATTTAGCCGCGCCCCGGAAGTCGACTGATGCTTGCGTGCACACGCAACACCGACGTGGGCTGAGATAACGTTTTTGCGCTGACGCTCTCGAACAAATCATCCTTCTCGAACGATTCGATCACGAACGTCGCATCCATTTCGCCAGGCCCCGCGCCCTGGACCGAGAATTCAACGGCGCCGCCATCAAACGACCAGTCGACGACCTTTCCCTGAACAGGTTGGATGAGTTGCGCGGCGCGCGTCATGACAGCAAACTGCGAGGGATAAGGTTCAAGCGCCAGCAAGTCGTCAATCTCATCGAGGTTCGCCAACGCCGCCTGACGTTCACGGCGCACACCGTCGCTCGCTTGCAGCACACGTGCGCGCGCGTTCGTCAGGGTCGCATTCGCCGTCGCCGTCGTGACCCATTGCGTTCCGAGAAATAGCGGCAGCGCGCCAACAGCAATCGCCGCAGCGATCCGATACCGCGGCACTTCCAGCAAACTCAACGTATCCTCGAACACATCGCGACGCAGCGCCCAGGACTCCGACAGAATCGGGGCCTCTACAGGCGCTGGCAATTTGACCGCTTGGCCGGCGCCGGTGGCGCGCGCAAGACGCAGCATCATCGCCCAATCCGTCAACGTGGGCATCGCAGGCCACCAACGGCTTGCGGCGAGTAAGCCTTCGTCCCATATCTGGGCTTCATAACCATCGCTCACGGCGACAAGTCGGATTCCGTTCTGGCCCGCAGTCCTCATGAATGGCTCCGGCACAATCTTGGCCCGGATAGGATCGAGAGATTCCCCCTCGATCGCGGCGCGGACACGTTCCGAGTCCCAGGCGAAAACACTCGCGCGATTCCCGACCCACTGCACGGCATAGCGCGAATTCTTGAACGGCAACCAACGACGTATTTGAAGTTCGAGCGCCGACCGGCGCTTTGCTTGCGAAAGATCAGCCGCGACCTTGAAGACCTCGTGCTTCAGCAAACCACGCCCGACGACCCAAAGAACCCTCTTACCGCCCGGCGTTAAGCAGCGGCTGTTCGTCAGCGCCTGTATGTAGACTTTCTGGGGCTGGGAAAAACGCTGTTCCATCGATTTGGTCAGCGCGAAGAGCGTACTGCGCAGGGATTCTGAGTTCATAGTCGTAGCGCCATGGTTGGCCCTTCCCGAGCGGGCGGAGCGTGAGGGAGAACCTGTTGTGTTCCCCGGACTTAGTATTGAGTAGATCCACGATAAGGCATTCGCTCGGAACGAAGCTGTAGAAGAAGGCTTCGTCATACACCAGTTCTCCCGCAGCCTGCGTGAGCTGTGCTTGATTGGCGAACGTCTTTGTCCTGCGGGCCTCGATCAGACGCGCAATCGCGTCGGCCGACAACCGCGGCATCTGCGCCATCAAAACCGGTACCGGCGCGGTATTCGGATTGAACCCTGCGATTTCGCAGGTCGTGAGCAGCGGGGACCGCATGTCGGCTTCCCACAAAAGCTTTTCTTCGGACCAGGCCATCACGCGCTTCGCCTCATAAGGCGTGAGCAATGACTCGTTGGCCGGCGGAGGCAGTCCCAGCCTTTGATAGTCGATCGCTTCAGCTCCGGCCAAACGGGTGTAGTTATCTTCATCGGTATAATCGAGAAGCGTATCGGTCAGGCGATTGCGTTCGGCCTCGGGAAACTTCATGGCGCTGAGAAAGCGCCGCAGCGAGACTTGATTGTTGAAGTTCATCTGGAACAGCCCGCGTCCGTCCTGGATCTGGATGACATAGTCGGGATGGGATTGCGTGACGTAGGGTCGATGATCGAGGGCAATCGACCGGCTGGAGACGATGGTCGTCGACAGCGCCGCCATAAAGTCCGAGTTATTGAGCACCGGCAATCCGGTGCCGACTTCCAGCCCTCGCGAAGATTTTGGCCGCGCGGCAAGCGCATATATCAACTCGTTGCGGATATCGGACATAGCCAACTGCGAGTCCGTTTTCTCCCGCAGGCTGCGTGCATTCGCGACAGCCGTCTGCACCCACATGTTCATGGTCGCCACGACCAAACCCATGATCGCGACGATCCACAGCGTTAGGGGCAGGATAAAGCCGGAAGACGAACGCATGGCGTTTGTCATCGTGGTGAGCCTTGATCTTCCTTCTGGTCCCGCGACACGGAAACCACGATATGAGCACGTGTTGCCGCGCGGGTCATTGCCGGCGCACTCTAAGGGGGCGCGCTCCGGTCGACATAGTGAAAACCGTGTAACGGCGGGCCCTTAAGCCTGCTCCCGCAAACGCGACGCCACGGCCGCAATGACCTCATCCCAGGCGCCATCATGAGTCTGGCGAAATAGCACGACCGACGGATACCAGGGCGTGTGGGTCGATGCCCGACCCCAATACCAGAACCGGCCGGCATGGGCGCCGAGCAGGACCCAGGTGGGCTTCCCAAGCGCCCCAGCCAGATGGGCGGTGGTATTCGACACGGTGACCACGAGATCGCAAGCCGAGATGACGGCGGCCAGCCCGTCGATATCGTGGAAAGGGTCGAGATGGTCGGGCTTGTGAACGCTTACGCCCAGAGCATCCGCGACGGCAGTTCGCTCCGCCGCCGTATCGCCGTATTGGAGGTCAACGAAGAACATTGATGGCGTTCGCAAGATCGCCCCCCACAACGAAAGCGGCGCGGACTTCGCGCGACCGATCCCGTCCTTGCTGCTGGACCACGAAATGCCGACCAGCCGATGCCCGTCAGGCACGCCGAGTTCCCGCCGCACCCGCGCCGATCGCTCCGCATCCGCCACAAGGTAGCCCGGCTGCAGCGCAAACTGCGCGATGCCGTTGCGATACCTTGAGCCAAGATCGCCGATCGCAATTTGCGCTGCAGCTTCCCCAGTGATCGCTGCAGGTGGCACGCTGCGCGCGACAACACGCGCCGCCGGGAATGATCGCGCGAACAGGGGGACGAGCCTGGGATCAACTTCGATAATGGCCGACATGCCTTCCTGAAGCAGATCGGGAACCATCGCCGCATAGAAGATCTCATCGCCAACCCCTTGCTCGCCGAACACAAGCAAAGGCAATCCCGCGAGCCCCTCCCCAGTCCAATAAGGCTGCACAAATGGCCGGCTTTGCTGCATGAAATCGCGGCACTTCCGGCGCCAAGCATACTCACGCCACCCCTCCTCGAAGCGCTGCAGCAGAAGGAGATTGATGCCGAGATTGCGATGCGCATCCGCATTGTCGGGGTGAAGTTCGATCGCACGCCGCCCGTTGGCGATTGCCGCCTCGATCGCGTCGAGGCGCATTTGGTTGGCCGCGAGATTATTGAAAGCGAGCGAACTTTCGGGATCGAGCGTGATCGCTTGCTCAAGAATGTCCGCCGCACGCCGATGATCACCGTTTTCCGAGACGATCTCCGCGATGTGGTGCATGAGATCGGCTCTGTTGCGCGGCGGCGGGTTTGCCGCCAGGCCGGCCTCGAAAGCGGCCAAGGCTTCGTCTTTGCGTCCGGCAAGGCGCAGAGCGGCACCGAGGTTATTGTTCGCCTCCCAGAAGCCTTCGCGGAGAGCGACCGCATGTTCGAAAGCGCGGATCGCGCCCTCGATGTCGCCCATATCCTGGAGCAACAGAGCCAAGTTGTTATGCGCCTCGGGGAACGCGGGCTTTATCGCAATCGCCTGCGCAAAAGCCGCTTGCGCCTGCGTGAATTGCTCCTGGGCCCTCAGGACAAGACCAAGGTTGCTCTGCGCCGCCGCGCTGGGCGCGAGTTTGAGTGCATGGCGAAAGTCGGCCTCGGCCGCAGCGAATTGTCCAAGTGCGCGCAAAGCCTCGCCACGGTTGGCATAGAAGCCACTTTCACGGGGATGGACGGCAATCGCTTCGGAAATCGTCGCAACGGCTGCGGCGTGCTCGCCTCGTTGGTGTTGCGTTAGACCCAAGAGATGGAGGGCGTCCGGCTGAGCCGGATGGCTTATGAGGATGTCCCGGTAAATCCCGGCCGCTGCGGCAAACTCCCCCAGCTTATGAAGTTGTATTGCTGCCGCTAACTTTTCCTTAGGTTGTGACACTGGCTGACCTCGGCTCGAATATGCAGATCAAGTATCTGAAAATCAAAGATTTTATCAAATCCGCCGCAATCGTCGCCCTTTTTCTAGACTGCAAGGCGAGGTCGCTCCGGTCAAAACCTATAAACTCATCCGAGCCCATATGCAGGCGCTCGCCAACGCTTGTTAGCACCTCAGGCTGCCGAAGCCTGTTAAGCCGCGCCGGCACCCATAAACCTAAACAAATCCATAATTTCAGGTGCTTTTTGGCACCGGGAAGGGCCACGTCTTTGCTTGACAAGGTAGGGCAAAGGAGGTGTTATCCGCGAGCGCTGACGGGCGCGACTGGCACCTGCATGGACTGCAGGTGTCTCGTTATAACCAAAGGGGATCCCAATCTATGAATAAGTACTCCACTTTCCTCGCAGGCAGCACGCTGCTCGCGACGACCGCTCTTGTGAGCGGAACGGTCTCTGCCGCTTCGATCCAGACCTCGACGGGCGCGACCGGCGCGACGATTTCGAACTTCTCGGGCTACAAGGTCGGCA
>CANJRD010000015.1 GCA_947476695.1 Rhodospirillaceae bacterium | reverse complement strand
TGATGAGGGTATTGGAACGCGACACCGAAGAGGTCAGCTTGCGCAAAGCTTGGCTCATCAGGCGCGCATGCAGGCCCATGTGGTTGTCGCCCATCTCGCCTTCGAGTTCGGCGCGCGGCGTCAGGGCTGCGACCGAGTCAACCACGAGCACGTCGATCGCGCCGGAGCGGACCAGGGTGTCGGCGATCTCGAGCGCCTGTTCGCCGGCGTCGGGCTGTGAGATGAGCAGGCCGTCGAGGTCGACGCCGAGCTTGCGGGCATAGCCCGGATCGAGGGCGTGTTCCGCGTCGATGAAGGCGCAAGTGCCGCCCTTCTTCTGGGCTTCGGCAATGACGTGCAGTGCAAGGGTGGTCTTGCCCGAGCTTTCCGGGCCGTAGATCTCGACGATGCGTCCGCGCGGCAGACCGCCGATGCCGAGCGCGAGGTCGAGCCCGAGGGAGCCGGTGGGAATGGAGGCGATATCGACCGCCGCCCCTTCCTGGCCCATCCGCATGATGGAGCCTTTGCCGAAGGCGCGCTCGATCTGGGTGAGCGCCGCGTCCAGGGCCTTGTTCTTGTCCATTGAGTCCCTGTCTCTTTCGACCAGTTTAAGGGCGGGTTCGGCCATAAGGCGCTCCTCTGTCTATTCAGGTTGGACAACCGGTTCAATCCGGCGCCGCTGTTCCCCAGCGCGTGCACCTAATGTACACGTCATGTTCTCAAAAACAAGATCAAAAAGAGAACAAAACAAATACATCCAGTACAACGCCTGGTATCCGAAAGGACAGATAACCCTATGGCTTGTTTAGCCTATGCCGCGCATGGAACAGGAGTCCACGGCGTTCTCCCTGACGATTGTGATAGGGTGGCCGCATGACCCAGAAAAAAACCGAGACGTCCGACCGCGAACGCGAACGCCGTGCGAAGCAGGCAGCGCAACAGCAGCAAGGCCGTGGCGGCCCGCCAGGCCAAGCCCAGGGCAAAGCGCAGCAGAGCGGCTATCACCCGTCGAACGCCGCGACGAAGCCCATCAAAGACTCCGGCCGGGCGAAGTAAGGCGCCCGTTCCCGGTCTTACCGAAGTCTATTGGGGCGGCGGTGCGAGGCTGGTGGGAATACGCACGATCTGGGCACCCGGCACGTTGCGCACCTGATCGGGCGCTGCGCTGCAATAGCCGATCATCATGTTGACCTCGCCGCGGGCGAAGGCCACCGCGACGGGATCGACTTTCAAGTCACCGACGGACTTTCCAACGATCTGCTTGGCTTTGCGATCGAGGATCTCGAAAGCGCCGGTCTTCTGCTTGTCGATCTGCCGGAACATCTCCCAGGTCAGGTCCCCGGCGGGATCGGCCTTTGGCGTGGCCGTCGCGACCTTCACATCGGCATCGAGGATGCGCTGGGCAAAGTTGTCGGCGGTGAGATTCACTTCCGGCAGCGCGACGGCGCAGAGGCCGTTGCGCGCGGTCGCCGAGACAGGCTCTGCGGCGTCAGCGGCGTGCGAGACCAGCAGACCAATTGCACACAAAGAAATTGTAAGCGTTCTCATACCAACACCTTCAGACTGCGCACTCAACGAGACTCACGGCGTTCATCGCCACCGAAGCCGCAGGCACTTTGCCTCAATGTCGGCTGTGACGGAAGAGTGCGGGCGGAACGGAAAAGTCACCCCGCAACACTCACCCTGCCGAGGGCCCTCGCGAAGCGCGGCGGGATCGCGCGCTAAGCCACGCTCTCCGCTTCCTTCAGCACATCTTTCACCTTCGCGGTGAGCTGACCGAGGCTGAAGGGCTTGGGCAGGAAGTGGAAGTTCGTGGTGTCGACGATGTCGCCACGGGCGACTTCCTCGGAGTAGCCGGAGATCAGCAGGATTTTGATCTCGGGGCGTTCGGCGCGGACCATGCGGGCCAGCGTACCGCCATCCATACCGGGCATCATCATGTCGGTGACCATGATGTCGACCGACGCCTGTTCCTTCAGCATCTCCAGCGCCTGTTCGCCGGTGCGCGCCTCGAACACCTTGTAGCCTTTGCTTTTCAGCGCGCGCGCGGCGAAGACGCGCACGGCGTCTTCGTCTTCCACCAACAGCACGTTGGCGGGACGGGTGAGTTCCACGCGCGACGGTTCCTCGGACGCAGCGACGGGCGCCGCGGCTTTCGCGCGCTGCTCGCCTTCTTCGGGATCGGGCGCATAGCGCGGCAGGTAGATGGCGAACTTCGCGCCCTCGCCCGGCGATGAGTCCACCTGAATGAAGCCGCCGGTCTGACGCACGATGCCGTAGACCGTGGCAAGCCCGAGGCCGGTGCCGGCGCCGGGGATTTCCTTTTTGGTCGAGAAGAACGGCTCGAAGATGCGGCCCAGATTTTCGGGCGCGATGCCCTGGCCTGTGTCCTCGACGGAGATGCGCACATAGCGACCCGCCGGCACCTGCTCGGCACCGATCTGCCGGGGCGCATCGAACGTTTCGCCGCCGGTGGAGATCGTCAGCGTGCCGCCGCCCGGCATCGCATCGCGCGCGTTGACGGCGAGATTGATGATCATCTGATCGAACTGGCCGGGGTCGACGCGGATCAGACCCAGTTCGCGCCCGTGCACCAAACGGAACTTGATCGACTCACCGATCAGGCGCGTCAGCAGGTGCGAGAGTTCGGTGAGTTCGTCGGTGACGTTGAGTTCCTTGGGCAGCAACGGCTGCTTGCGCGAGAACGCCAGCAGCTGGCGCACGAGATTGGCGGCGCGATTGGAATTCTGCTTGATCTGCATGATGTCGGCGAACGAGGGATCGCCGGCGCCATGCCGCTGGAGCAGCAGATCGCAGAAGCCGATCATCGCCGTCAGCAGGTTGTTGAAGTCGTGCGCGACGCCCCCGGCGAGCTGGCCCATGGCCTGCATCTTCTGGGCCTGGGCGAACTGGACCTCGAGACTTTTCTGGTCGGTGACGTCGATGAAGTGCGCCACCACACCTTCGGTGCCGATACCCGCCTCGCCGCCCAGCGCGCCTAGGAACACGGACGCCTGCGCCGTGCCGTCGCGACGCGACGGCGCGGTGACACTGACATCGAGCCGCAGCCCGTCGCCCTCGCCCGTCAGGATCTTGTCGACCTCGGCGGCAAAGCTGCGCCGATCGTCCTCCACCAGGCGTTCGGTCAGCGGCATGCCGATCAACGCCACGCGGGCTTGGCCGACCAAGCGCTCGAAGGCGTGATTGCAATCGGTGATGTGGCCTTCCTCGTCCGTCAACGCGATCGCCACCGGCGCCCCGTCGAACAGCGCGCGGAACCGCTCGGCGTTGTTGTTGCTGGCTTGCGGCCGCGCCATATCCCGCACCACGGTGGTGCGCGTGCGCGTCGCACCGGCGTCGTCATAGGTCGACTGCATCACGAAGGCCGGGATGGTCTCGCCGCTACGGCTCTTGAACTGGACCTCGCCCTGCCACTCGCCTTCGATCTGCGGCCGCGTGGCGCCCGCGATGGTATCGTCGAGTTTCTTGCCGGTGAGATCGTCGGGGGTGAAGCCCAGCCACTCGGCGAAGCGCTGGTTGACGTAACCGAACACGCCGTCGACATCCGTCGAGTAGACGCCGATCGGCAGGTAATACAGGAAGTCGGAGACGTCCTGCCGCTCCTGCCCGATGATCTCGTTGATCGTTCGGTGCGCGGTGATGTCTTCCGCCGTCCACAGCAGGAGTTTGCGGCCCGTCGGGAGGCCGAGATCGAGCGGTCGCAAGCCGACGCGGTACCACTCCGGCTCGTCGCCGGGCACGGAGCCGGGCGCCGCCAGCGGGATGTCCGTCGTGAGCACCAGCCGCGCGCTTGCCGCCTGGACGAGACGGGTGATGCCCTCCTCGCGGTCGAAGTCGCGCATACCGCGACCGGACAGGAAGCCGATCGGGTCCTCGTCGCCCAGCCATTCGCGGCCCCGGGCGTTGCGATAGATCACGATCCCGTCAGCCGAGGTGACGATGCAGGCACGCGGGGCGCCGTCCAGCGTCCCGGCCAGCACCTCGGCGATGGGTCGCGCAGGTCCGCTGCGCGCCCGCCTGATCGCCATGACGACGATGGTCACCACAACGGCAGCGACAACGATCGCTCCGCTGAAGGACACTATGGTGAACAGGTCGGGCATGGCGGCGGCCGGCACAGCGCGATCAGTTCAGCACTGGCGGCGGCGTGGCAAAGGGCTGCTTCTTCAGGCGCATTACGTATCCGATGATTTCCGCGACAGCCTTATAGTGCTCTTGCGGAATCTCCTGATCAACCTCGACGGCGGCATAGAGCGCGCGGGCGAGCGGCGGGCTCTCCACGATCGGCACGTCGTTGTCCTGGGCGAGCTGGCGGATGCGCTTGGCGATGTAGTCGACGCCCTTGGCGACGACTTTCGGCGCCCCCGCGCCGTCCATGTCGTACTGCAACGCGACCGCGTAATGGGTCGGGTTGGTGATGATCACGCTGGCCTTGGGCACGTTGGCCATCATGCGGTTGCGATGGCGCGCCATGCGCAAGGCGCGGATCTTGCCTTTGATCTTCGGATCGCCTTCGGATTCCTTGTGCTCATCCTTGACCTCTTGCTTGGTCATCTTGAGCTTTTCGTTGTGCGCCCAGCGCTGATACAGCAGGTCGCCGGCCGCCAGCACGGACATCGCCAGCACCACCACGAAGAAAACCATGACGATGACCCAGTGGATCTCCTTCATGGTCGTGACGATGTCCTGATCGATGATCTGCTCGGGATGGTTGATCGTGGGCACGACGAACGCACCTACCAAGGCGCCCACCACCGCGATCTTGATCACGCCTTTCCCCGCCTCGATCAGCGAGCGCATCGAGAACAGCTGCTTCGCGCCCGCGATCGGGTTCATGTTCGACAGCTTCGGCATCAGCTTGTTCGGCGTGAAATTCAAGCCGCTCTGCGCGATGTTCGACACCAGGGCTGCGACCACCAAGACGGCCATCGGGAACGCCATCAGCAGCGAGACGCGCCAGGTGAGCTGCGCCATCAGCGCGCGCAAGGCGATGACGTCGGTATGCATCGTGTGGGGGCGTTCGATGAACTGCCGCAGGTAGACGGTCAGTTCCTTCGCCACCCAGGGCGCCAACGTGCCGATAACGACCAGTCCGGCGAGCAGCATGGCGACGCTCTTGATCTCCTGCGAGACCGGGATGTCGCCTTCTTCGCGCGCCTTCGAAAGGCGTTTACTCGTAGGGTCTTCAGTTTTGGCGTCTTTATCCTCAGACATTCCCGACCCCTAGTTTGTCGGAATGAGGAAATTGCGGACGCTGTTATCCAGGAACCGCATGAAGACGAGCATGATGGTCGGCAACGTGATCATCAAAATCGTAAGGCCGAGCGCGATCTGCGCCGGCATAGCGACGAAATACACGTTCAGCTGCGGCGACAGGCGCGCAAGCACACCCGACGCAACCTGGAACACGAGTTGGAACACCAGGAACGGCGCCGCCAGACGGATGCCCATGTTAAAGGTCTGATTGAGCAGCGTGGACAACGTCGTCAGCATATCGCCGCTGATAAGCGGCTTGCCCGCGCCCAGCATGCTGTAACTTTCGACCGCCGCCGTCAGCAGCAGGTGATGAGCGCCGGTGATGAAGATCATCAGCACGGCGATGATGTCGAGCAGTCCGATGACAATGGCGCTTTGTTCCTGGGTCACCGGATCGTCGACCAGGGCATTGGTCAGGCCGCTGGCCTGGGCGATGACTTCGCCCGCGAGCTGCAGCGTGCTCATCACGGTTTGCGTCACAGCGCCGAGGAAGCCGCCGATCAGGAATTCCTGAACGATCAAGCCGACCAGGTCGGCGACGTTCTCCGGCTGGGCCGGCAGCATCGGCTTGACCAGCGGCATCGCGACCAGGGCCACCATCAGGCCCACGACCAGGCGCAGGCGCACAGGCACATAGGCCGCGGAAATGCCCGGAAACAGCAGGAAAATGATGGAGAACCGGCTGAAGACCAGCATGTACTGGAAGATGTTCAGGGTCAGTAGGTCTTGCAGCATCGTCCCACAAACCCCAGGGCGTTCCGTCAGGGAGCGACGGTCGCCGGCCGCGTCTCAGCCCAGCGCGACGATCTTGTCCATCAAGCGTTCGGTGAATTCCGTCAGATGGCGCAGCATCCACGGCAGCGCGATGATCGACACCGCGAACACCGCCGTGATCTTCGGGATGAACGTGAGCGTCTGTTCTTGGATGTGGGTCAGCGTCTGGAAGATCGAGATCGCCAGGCCGATGATCAGACCCACCAGCAGCACAGGCGCGGAGACCAGCAGCATGGTCCACATCGCGTCGCGCGCGATATCGATGACCTCGATTTCGTTCATGATGCCCCCGCCCGCGTCGTTAGATCGGCATCTTCAGGATTTCGTTGTAGGCGCTGAGCACCTTGTCGCGCACGGCGACCACGGTCTCCAACGTCTGTTCGGCGTTGGCGACGGCGGTGATGACGTCCTTCAGATCGGCTTCGCCGGCGATCTGCTTCAAGCTCAGCGTTTCAGCTTCGTAGCCGGTCTTCACGGCCGCCTTGAGGCTGTCGTTGACCAGTCCGGCGAAAGAGGATGGTCCGCTCGCGATGTGATCGGACGATTTCGCAGGCTGACCGTTCGCGACGCTTTTCGCCGCCGCCTTGTATGCGTTGACTGCAGTGCTGAAGTCGATCGCCATGACCGTTTCCCCCGATACCTAGCCGATTACTTCAACAGCTCGAGCGTCTTCGCCACCATCTGACGCGAGGTGGTGATGACGTTCATGTTGGCCTCGTAGGATCGCTGCGCTTCGCGCATGTCCATCATTTCCACCAGCGGATTGACGTTGGGCATCAGCACATAGCCCTTGTCATCGGCGCCGGGATGCGTCGGATCGTACTTCGACGTCAGCTTGCTCATGTCGTTCGAGATCTTCTTCACTTTCACGGTGTCGGCCTCCAGCGCCTTGTCGAGCTGGTTGCGGAAGGTGACGATCTTGCGGCGGTACGGATCGCCGCCCGCGCTTTCGGCGGTAGAGTCGGCGTTGGCAAGGTTTTCCGAGATCACGCGCAAGCGCGTGGCCTGGGCCTTCATGCCCTTGGAGGCGATCTGCGAACTGATCTTGAGATCATCCATGGCCTATACCTCCTCAGCTCCCGCCCTTGTCGAGGGCGGTGCGGAACATTTTCATCTGCGCCTGCATCAGCACGAGCGCGGTCGCATACTGGCTCGAGGTCTCGCCGACCTTTTCCATCTGCTCTTCGATCACGACCTTGTTGCCGTCGGGCGAGACTTCGTAGGTGCGGCGATCGGCCTTGCCGTTGAACTTCTGCTGCTCCGGGATCGTGCCGGCCAGATGCTGGTCGTTGGTGCGCGCGACCTTCACCGGGGCGACTTCGCGCAGGACATGCTTGAAGTCGACCTTTTTCACGTCCTTCTCGCGGTAGTCAGGCGTGTCGGCATTGGCGATGTTCTGCGACAGCACTTTCTGACGCGTCGATGCCCAATCCATCTTGGTCATCGCCATCTGGAAAAGCTTGAGATTGCTGAAGTCCATGGCCGGCCCACCGCTTACGCGTTTTGAGAGCAGATGGGCAAAATTGGCCCAGGAACCTTAACAACCCGTGAATCTTGGTTAACGGGCAAGAAGCTGCGACTTTTCCGTGGGTTAGCGAGCTCCTAACCGCTCCGCACTTAAGTGTTTCTTAAACGGGCGCGGGCAATTCTTGCCTGACTCGGGCAAGCCCTGTGACCTGTCCGCCACGCCCTTCCAAAAGCCGGTTTCGGTTTTGATGTCCAAAGACCCGTCCGCCGACAAGCAAAAGACCCAGGTCGCGATCGCGCTGGAAGAGCGCGCCGGCGCTGGGACCCCGCATGTGCTCGCGACGGGCCGGGGCGCGGTTGCCGAGCAGATCCTGAACATAGCCTTCGCCAACGGGGTCAAAGTCCGCGAGGACGCGGACCTCGTGCAAATTCTATCCGCCGTCGACGTCGATAGCCCGATCCCGACCGAAGCCTTCGCGGCCGTGGCGGAGATCCTCAGCTACGTCTACCGCGCCAACGGCCAGGCCCCTCAAGGCTTCGCCACACGTCATACCACTCCAGGAACGGACACGCATCCATGACCACCGCCGCCCAGGCCGAGAGCGTGACCCTCGAACTCTCCAAGATCGAATCGCTGATCGAAGGCGCGCATCGTCTCGTGACCGAAGGCCGCCTGATCGACCTCAGCGCGCTCGAGGGCAAGGTGCAGAGCGTCTGCGAAGGTGTTCTCGGCCTGCAAGGGCCGGAAGCCCGCGCCACCATCCACAGACTCCAAGGCCTGCTCGACACGCTCGATGGCTTGAGCATGTCGTTGCAATCCCGCTACGGCGACATGCCGGTGATGCCGAGCCACGGCGGCGCCGCGGCCGCCTACGCGCAATTGCTCAAACATTTCCCGTAGCCCCGGAAGCGACGCCCGGCCATGGACGCCACCATCTACATCCGCTTCATTCTGACGCTGATCCTGGTGCTCGGGATCATCCTGGGCTTGTCCTGGGCCATGAAGCGTCTGGGCTTCGGCGTGGGCGCGGCTGGCGCGCTGGCCCGCCGCAAGCGTGTGCGCATCATCGAATCCAGCATGATCGACGGCCGTCATCGCGCGGTGCTGATCCGCCGCGACGACGTCGAGCATCTCGTTCTTATCGGCCCGAATACGAGCCAGGTGATCGAGCGCGGTATTTCTGCCCCGGCAGAAGATCCCTCCGCCCCACCGCCGCAATCGCTGGGCATGACCTTCCGCCAGATGCTCTCGAAGAACGAGCCGCAGCCATGAATCGCGCCCTCCTCCTCCGCCGTGCGGCATCGATCGCCGCCGCGCTGATCGGTCTTGCGCTGATCGTGCATCCGGCCGCGGCCCAGAGCATCAACATCGACTTGGGCGCGAAAGGCGACGGTTCGTCGACCTCGCGCATCATTCAGATTTTCCTGCTGATGACGGTGTTGAGCGTCGCGCCGGCGATGCTGATGATGGTCACGGCCTTCACGCGCATTGTCGTGGTGCTGTCGATCCTGCGCCACGCGCTGGCGACCAACACCGCGCCGCCAAACACCGTGATCATGTCGCTGGCGATCTTCATGACCGCCTTCATCATGATGCCGACCTTCGATGCCGCCTGGGATACCGGCGTGAAGCCGCTGATCTCGGGCCAGATCAATGAAACGCAGGCCTTCGACCGCGTGGCCGCGCCGTTCCATCAGTTCATGATGAAGCACGTGCGCGAGAAGGATCTGGGCCTGTTCATGAACATGGCGCGCACGCCGCAAGTCGAGAAGCCCGAGGACACCCCGCTGCAAGCCTTGATCCCCGCCTTCATGATCTCGGAACTGCGCCGATCGTTCGAGATCGGCTTCCTGATCTACATCCCGTTCATCATCATCGACATGGTCATCGCCTCGGTGCTGATGTCGATGGGTATGATGATGCTACCGCCAACGATGTTGGCCTTGCCGTTCAAGCTGATCTTCTTCGTGCTGGTCGACGGCTGGTACGTCCTGGTCGGCAGTCTGGTGCAGAGCTTCCAGGGCTGATGACGACACCGGGTCATAGGCCCGAAGGCCTGCATCTGCCCCAGGTCATCGTTCTGAACGGGACAAGCAGTTCCGGAAAGACTGCCCTTGCCCATTGCCTTCAGGACACCCTGCCTGAGTTCTATCTGAACTTCAGCGTCGACAGCATTCTCTATGCCGTGCCGCCGGCCGACTTGGCGTTGATGCGTCAGGGCTGGCAGATTCAACGGCCAGGCTACAGCTTCACCGGACTGATCCGTGGATATCACGCGGCTGCGGCCGCGCTGCTCAAGACCGGCATTCGCGTCATCATCGACAACGCCACAACGCGCGAAGCCTGGCGCGAGGACCTCGTCCAGAACCTCAGCGGCTACGATGCACTGTGGGTGGGCGTGTATTGCGATGTCGCGATGCTGCGCGCGCGCGAAGCCAAACGTGGCGACCGGGCCATCGGCACAGCGGAACGGGAAGCGCCCCTCGTCCACCGTGGCTTCGACTACGATGTCAAAGTCGATACGACCGACATCAGCCCCGCCGCAGCGGCGGGCCTTGTCCTCGCGCACCTTTCGGCGCGCAAGGACAAAGCTTAATCCCGCTACTTGCTCGTCTTCAGCCAATCCTTGTCGATCGGCTTGGAGGGGTCGGCGGTGATGTTGAGGGCGGCGCAGTGATGGTAGCTGTAGTCGCCATCCGGATTGAAGCCGTGCTCACCCATCCACTGCACGACCTGGATGAGGCAGCGCTTGCAATTGACGTTGGGGATTTTTACGTCGGTTTCCCAAATCTGACCGGACGGCACGCGCTCGGTGTGCACGAACAGGCCATCGGCCAACACCGGCGCTTTGGGATTGGGATCGATCTTCGCCGAGACGGACCAGGGCCCCTTGTCGGTGGGCTTCGTTGTCGTCTCCGGGTCCTTCGGCAGCCCGTAAACCGACTCCGCCAGGGCAATCCGGTAGTGACCGGGGTGATAGATCGTTTCCTTCACTTTGATGTGAAGGCTGGAGCCGCCTTTCACGTTGGTCTCGGCGTTGCTCTGCACGCCGGGTTCCTTGGTGGTGCCACCGCAGGGGGCAATCTTCTGCGGATCGCCGCGTTCGCTTTGCACCAGCGTGCTGGCCGGTTCGACGAGATAGAAGTGGGCCGAAGCGGCTACCGGCAGAAGTGTGCCGACGGCAATTACCAAGGCTGCGCGTAACCCGACCATGAATGCCCCCTGTGTTCCTGTGCGACCGATATCGGCGCGTGGCCAAATTCTACACGGCGCTCAACCGCAGCGCTATGCCTCGGCTCGCTGCCCAGGATGCGCGCCCACCTGCTGGGGAAGCCCCGCGAGGCAGGTAATGATGATCGCCGCCAATATCGGATGCGCGCGGGCGGCTGAGTTCAAGGCCCCCGTCCGCGACAGGTTTATCGCGGTCGTCGCCGATGGTCGGTGAGAAGGGCTTGTCTTTGCGCCGGCAGAACGACCGCGTGCTTGATGGCCGCCCCCATCTTCGACATGCGCTTACTGTTCATTGCTTGCGGCGGAGGCGACCGCCATGGCCGGTCTCACATTCTTTGCGGCCTGACGGGTGCCGAGCGTTTCATTGCGCTGGAGGCGTACCTCGGGATTTTGCACCGTTCTGCACTCGCCCGTGGCATCGATGAAGACAACCCAGAGAAGGTGCCAGTCAGGGCCATAGTCGATGACGAACTCGGCCATGCCGCGACCGAAGGGTGTCTCCAGAGGGATGGGCGGAACGCAGCGTGTGAGCATTGGTCAAACTTCTTTCGTTCGGGAACGACTGAATGACCTGCTCGATGGCCGCGTTGTGTTAACCGCCCACGAGCAGACGGACACAAATGCGTGCGCGCCGAATTAGTTGTTCAAATGCCTGTTTGAGACGTCGCTATGCCGCGCGACACGGGCCGCGCTGCTAGTGCGCTGGCCCGAACTTGTGACGCTGCGCCAGGCGGATAAGCTGGCCTGGTGGCCGTGCCGCTTCGGTCGACCGGCCCGGCTGCCCGAGCGCTTTGACCAGGAGTTCGGTGGAGCAACGCTCGATGCGGACAGTCGCATCGATCATGCGCTTCTCCTCAAACACCATCCGCAGATCGATTAATTCACCCATGGCATCCTCACATCTACTAGAACGCGCAAGCGCGTGAGAAGGTTCGCCGGTCGGTCGAAAAGGAGAAAAGCAGGGCTCACCTGCGCCGACGGCCTATCTAGTTGATGGCACTCAAGGGCTTCTGGCCGAGCATATCCCTGTACTCGACCATGAAGGATTTGAAATGTTCCGCCTGCTCGATCTGGGAGCGGACGGTTTTCACGTCCAGCACCCCCTTCTCCTTGGGTGTCGTGATCAGGGCGAAGGCGTCTTTATAAGGCGTCGTACCCATCGGCGTGCCGTACCGTTGGCGCAAGCGCGTGATCGTGCGGTCGTCGCCCGCGAGCGTTAGCGCCGTCGCCCAATCGAGCACCACCGAAGCATTGTCCGCCGTGACCTGCTCGGCTTCCGGTGCGAGATCGCCCAGCGCCTTGGCGGCGTTGTTCCAATCTTGCGCACGCCAGTAGATCTCCGCACGCAGCTGGCGGGATTCCGGCGAGGTGTCCGCGCCGAGCATGAGAATGGCTTCATCGACCTTGTTGATATCCGTCAGCGCGCGCGCTTCCAGACGACGGCGCTGGGCATTCACATCGCGGCCGGCGTCGCCGACCTGCGTTTCATGCAACGTGTCGATGGCCTTCTGCGGCTGACGATCAAGCAAGTAAACCAGCGCAAGGCGGGCGCCGATACGCGCGCGTTCCGCGCCCGTGACGCGGAATTGGACCTGGCGATCGAGCAAGAGCTCAGCCTGTTCAAGCAGGTCGACGGACACCAGGCGGTCGGCGAGCTTGCGGATCATCTCGTCGCCCTTCTCGCCGGGCGGCACGAGACTGCGGAATTCGTCGAACAGGCCGATGGCCTGGACAGGCGGCAACTTCTCGCTGCCCCCGGCCAGATAGAGCTCCTCGAACATATCGGCCATCTTCACGCCCGCATCTTCCACACGCGGATCGTCACGGAAATATTCCGTCGCGATCTTCAGCGTACGCAGGGCGGTGCCGTAATCCTTCTGCTCGCCATACAAGTCAGCGAGACGGAGCAACATGCCGAGTTCGATCTCGTCGCCGCGCCAGCGATAGCGCAGCTTCTCGAGCGCTTCGATCATGTCGGGCGTCGAGAGCGTGCCGAGCTGATGCTCGAGGTCCATGCGCTCGCGCTGGGCCATGACCGAGTACAGCATGTTTCCGCCGGCTTCCGCCTTGCGGTACTGCTGCAGCGCGACCTGCTGATCACCGAACTTCAGGTTCAGCTTGGCATCGAGATAGTCGATCATCGGCGCCTGGAGCTTGTCGGCCTGCTCCTTGCGCAGCATATCGAGGAAGCCGCGCGCGCCGAACTCGTCTCCGGACGCGGTCGCGGACTCGAGCGCGATCAGCGCCAGGGTGTTGCGCACCTTCAGCGGATAGTCCCGCAATACGGTGCCGGTCTGGATCAGCTGCGCCGCCTGGACTTCGGGCTTACCAACTTGCGCGCGCGCGGCGGCGAGCCAGAAGCGCGCTTCTTCGTCGTTGGCCAGCGTCAGATGGTTGAGATCGTCCGCCGCTTCCGGCCAACGCCGCATCATCATATGCGTCGCGCCGCGCAAGGCGCGGTAGGGCGCGGTGTTCTCGACTTCCGGATCGGTCGCCATCATAACGTCGAGAATGCCCAGCGCTTCCGGATAGAAGCCGTTGGCGAACTCAAACCGCGCCAGGCGCAGGCGCGCTTCCTGCTTCACTTCCGGACGGTCGTCGACCAACCCCGCCTCGAGCGTCTGTTTGTTACGCCAATAGTCCTCGGCGCGGCCAACCTGCCAGTTGCTGATATCGAGCGTGCGGTTGGTATCGACCTGGGCGGTCAACGCCTCGCCCTTCTCCGCGATATCCTTTGAAATGACCATACCGCCGTCGACCGCGATCTCGACGCCGTTGCGGATAGCTTGCGCGCGCACCGTGTCGGTCTTCGGAATCACGACGATGCCCTGCGCCGTCACCGGCAATTCGAGGTCGGCGAAATTGCGTTCCGGGAACACACCCGAACTGATCGGGATAACCGGCACGACCAGCATCATGTCGCCAACTTCGGGATCTTCGATGGGGATGGTGCGTCCGGCTTCGTTGACGGCGAGATAGAGGCTTGCTTCATCGCGCACCAGCTGCGGACGGATCTCGATCGCGCGGGTCGGACGCGACGGCGAGGTGCGGAAATCCAGAACCCAGGACAAGCCTTCGCGGCGTACGGAGGCATTCACATCCGGCGGCGTCAGCAGGCGCAGGATGGTGTTGTTACGAACAGGGACCTGTTCGATGAATGTGATGTGCGGCGCCCCGGCCTTCTGCAACGCGGCGGTATCGACCTGCTTGTAGCGGTCGAACACCACCCAGGTGAATTCGGCGCGACGGAAGACGGCCGCTGCCGTCGGTTCGTCCCAGGGAAGCGTGACGCTGACCGCACCCACGGGCGGCGCGTCGGCGGGCTTCTGCGCAGGCTTGCCGTTGGTGGCGGTTCGCGCTGCGGCTGTCGCGGGCTTCGCTGCCGCGGCCGTCGCTTTGGGATCGGTCTTGGCATCAGTTTTTTCAGGTGTCGCGGCAGCGGCCTTGGTCTCCGGGACCGGCTTGTCCTTCGCCTGCGGCAACAAGTCGACCACGATCGAATTGCCGCTGGTGAAATCGCGCAGCTGAGTTTCGGCGCTGATCGGCACCGTGACAACAGTGCGGCCGTTGTCCGCACCGACCGTAGCGGGGCGATTGGCCGCCGGGAGCGTACGGTTCAGCGCATCGGCGTTGATCGGCGCGGCGCGATCGAACGTCACGATGACCTTGTCGCCCTTGCGCTCGACCGAATACTTGGTCGAGCCCGGCCAATCGAACGCCATGCGAAAATAGTCGGGATGCGCGCCGGTGCGCACGGCCACCGTGCTGCTCAGCGGCGGCAGGTTCGAAGCCGGCGGCGGCGTCGCGGCGCCATTGGTGCCGGGCTTTGGCGCGTCGGTCGCAGCAGCGGCAGTGGCCGGAGCAGCGGCGGCGGCCGGAGCAGCGGGACGCGTCGCGGGCGTTGCGGCGGCAGGACGCGCGGCTTGCGGCGGCGTTGGGGTGGCCTGTGCCGCTGGCGTCGCCGCCGGCGTCAGGTCGATCACGACCGCGTTGCCCACCGGGAAGGTGCGCATCGTCACGTTCGGACGCAGGGCATAGGTCAGCGTGCGGCCATCGGCGCTCAATCGGCCCGCGCCAACGACATAGGCTGCCAGCGCCTCATCGGACGCGGCGACGTTACCGCCCACCGCGCGATCGAACTGCACGACCAACTGGCCGTTCACGACCTCTGCCGCATAGCGCACCGGCGAGTCCCAATCGAACACGATACGGCCGTACCCATCGCGCTGCGCCGCGCGCATCCCTTCGGCCGCCATCGTCGCGCCGCTCAACAGCAGCGCGCCACAGAAAGCCGAAGCGACGAGGAAGCGGGCGCGCATCATGGACGCGCCTCCGCTTCCGGCATGACGAGAATGGCAATCGACGCGGTATCCGGCGTATCGGATTCAGGACCGCGCACCCAGGCCGCGATCGCGCGCGGATAGCCGGCGCTCATCAACGCCTGGCGCACGAGCTGGCTTTGCGCACGCGCTTCACCCCAGCTGACACGGCCCTTGCCGGCAGACGGGACAAGCACAGCGATACGGTTCGGCAAATTGGTCAACACACCGCCGATCTCAAAAACCTGTTGGCGGATCGCAGGATCAAGCACCCACCCCTCCTCGCGACGCGCCGCGATCGGGAGCTCTATCATAAGGTATTGCGCCGTCAGCCGAAACTGGACGTCGGCAAGGTCGGGATCGCGCGCAAAAGCTGTCTTGAGCACGGTTTCCAGGTAACCCAGGTCGTCTCCCGGAGTCCGCTCGCCCGCAGGTAGGTGCTGCGGGCCGACAAAAACGTCCTGGGTGCCGCCGAGCTTGCTGAACGCCGCAGCGTAGCCTTTCGCCATCGCGCCGAAGCGGTCGCTGTCGACGCGCGACATCGAGAACATCAGCACAAAGAACGCCAGCAGCAGCATCACCAGATCGACGAAGGTGATAAGCCACAAGCGGCGCGGCGCGGCATTCGATAGCGGCGTCGGTGCGAGCGTGGTCATGGCGCCACCGCGCCGGTCTGGGATGTGACAGTCTGGGATGTGACGGCCTGCGACGCGGTCTGGTCGGCAGGCATCAAGCGCGTGAACAACGCTTCGTCATCGCCTTCCAAAAGCAGGAACGAAAAACTGACGCGTTCGGCATCGGCATCGCTGCCGGTCATGAGTTGCGTTGCGGGTACGCCGCGCGCGAGCAGATCTGTCGCCATCGTCACGGCATCGTCGCCGCCATCGATCACAAGCTGATAATGCACACCGGCGGGCGCCAAGCGCATCAGCGTCGCGATCGCATCGAGCAGACTGTCGCGCGTGCGATCCGACATCGTCAGCGCTTCGGACGGAAGCACAACATCGACGCGATCGCCGTTGTCGCCGGTGACGCGCTTGGCAAGCGGAAGCACTTCCGCGAACGCATCCGAAACGCCGGCCTGCAGTGCCTGGCGCGCCGTGAGACGGATCGCGCTTGCGGAATTCACAACCTTTGTCCGCGTGTCGAACGTTTCATGCATGCTGCGCGCGACGGACAGGACACGCGGCTCGTCGAACGTCGACGCCGTGCCCAACACAACGAAGAAGGCGAGCAACATGAAGTTCAGCGAGAGCAACGTGACGAAGATGCGATCACCCGAGTCCGCCGGCGGCGGCGCGACGAAAGCCTTGCGCGGCCGCACGAGACGCGGCGCACGCGCAAGTCCACGCAAAGCGACATCGGGCGTCGACGCGGTCATCGCGTTGACTCCGGTGTGCTCGCGCACGAGTTCAGCAGTGTGAAATGGTTGGCTTGCGCCACAGCTCCACCCCGACAGCAAAAAGCCATCGACACGTCGTTTCCGCAGCCTAGGCTTTAAGGAGTGAATGAGGCGTTAAAGCGAAGCAATTTCGCGGGGTTAGCCGAAACGAACTGTTTTAGTTCGCGGACCCGATTTGCTTCTTTTGGGACAGTTCCTCGGTGAGGAGCCGCGCCTTTTCTTTGTTCATCACGGCCATGATCGGAGCGACCTTGGCGGTCTTCATGTTCTGGGCCACGGAAACCAGGATCGGCATATCCAGGGTATCGAAGATGCCGGCGGCCTCACGGGGCTTCATGGCTTCATAAATCTTGACCAGGTTGTCGATCTCGACCTGCTTCTGCTTGTCGTACTTGGCGGTCAGCGCCTGGATGTTCTTTTCCAGCTCCTGGAGCTGGGTGACTTTGCCGTCGATGCGGGCTTCGCCAGCCTTCATCACGGCTTCGCGGGTGGAGACTTCCTGTTCGCGCTTTTCGATCTGGGTGCGGCGCTCGGACAAACGCTGCAGCGTCTCAATCTCGGATTTCGTCAGGTTCGCCGGATTGAAGGAGGAAGACGTTTCAGCGCCGTCTTTCGGCGCCTCCTGGCCTTCGGCCGCCTTCTCAGCTGGTTTTTCGGCGGCGGCGACCTGCGGCCCCGGCGCGGCAGTGGCCGCAGGCGGTTGGGTCTGGGCAAGCGCGGGCGCGCCGCCGACCTGCAGCGAAGCCTTGCGCGCGTCGGCGATGTTCTGGACGACGACCTCGATACGCAGCCCCAGCATGCAGACCGCAGCCAGGATCACGACGGGCAGCAGACGCAGCGCAGGCATGCCCCGGCCCTCGCCCTTTTCGGGGCGATTGCGGGTACGCAAACCGGGGAGATCAGATGCCATGGTCACGACAGGATTACCGAATTAGCGCGCAGCCTGCAAAGCCTTCAGCAGTTCGCGTTCCGCTTCGGAACGTTCTTCCTCCATCGCCGCTTCTTCGGGCGACAAGGTCTGGACGCCGACCGCACGGCGGTTACGCACAGATGGGGCCGGCGAACGCGCCTCGGCGCGGGCCGCGCCCAGGACAGAGCGAAGTTCGGCAGCCGCCTCGGCCATTTGCGGATTGGCGGTCGCGGCGGCCAGGCTATTGGCCGCAAGCGTGCGCGGCGGCGGCTCGGCGGCGAATGTCCGGGCCGGAGCAACCGGCGGCGGGGCAACGGCAAAGTTCTGGGCCGGCGCGGCCGGCGCGTCGTGACGCGCGGCGCGGACGCCCGATTCGAGACGGTTGGCGAGTTCCTCGGCGCGCTGAACCATGAAAGCCAGGTCGTCGCGCAGGGTCTGCGCCTTATCGACGCGTTCCTTCAAAGTCTGATTGGCCTCGGTGGTCGCCTTCTTGAGTTTCGGAATACCGGCTTCAGCGCGCAGGGTCGCGTCGTTGAAGCTGGCGACGATCTTCGCCAACTCGTCGCGCGAACGGCGCAGCGAACTCAGTTTCCGGTTCAGGATGACCGCGTAAACGATGGTCGGGATCAGGAGTAAGATCACGACAAGGTCGAGGATCGTTTGTGTCGTCATCTGGTTCAGCTCCCAGTAACCGGCGGGTTCATCGTCGTCGAGGCCGCCGTCACGTCGTTAACCCTACTTCTGCCTTAGGCCGCTTGAGAATGGGTTAAGAGTCTCAGCCCGACGAGGTGTTGTCGGGTCTCCGTCGATGATCGACGCGGATTGCAATATTATTTCCCTTTCGGCCCATCTTGCCCACGAACATGGGCTGATCGCCACAGCGCAGGATGATCGGGCTTTCGGCGGACGCATTCAGCAGGAGTTTCGAGCCGACCTTCATATTGAGGGCGCGGCTGAGCGGCATGATCTGGGTATCGAGGACGGCTTCGAGTTCGACCTCGGTGATCCACATCTCTTCGGCCAAGTGCGTTTCCCAGATGGAGTCACGGCCGAACTTTTCGCCCATGAACATCTGCAGCAACAGCTCGCGGACCGGTTCGAGGGTCGCGAACGGGATCAGGATCTCGAGGCGTCCGCCGCGGTCTTCCATGTCGATGCGCAGACGCGCGACGATGGCGGCGTTCGACGGCTGGGAAATCGTGGCGAAACGCGGGTTCGTTTCCAGGCGATCGAAACGGAACGTGACCGGCGACAGCGGGTCGAAGGCGGCCGACAAGTCGGCCAGCACGACGTGGATCATGCGCTCGACCAGCGTACGTTCGATGGTGGTGTATGGACGGCCTTCGACGCGCATCGCCGCGGTACCGCGGCGTCCGCCGAGCAGCACGTCGACGATCGAGTAGATCATCGAGCTGTCCACAGTCATCAGACCGAAGTTGTCCCACTCTTCGGCCTTGAACACGGTCAACATGGCCGGCAGCGGGATCGAGTTCAGATAGTCGCCGAAGCGCTGCGACAAGATGTCGTCCAGCGATACTTCGACGTTATCCGAGGTGAAGTTACGCAACGAGGTCGTCATCATACGGACCAGGCGGTCGAAGACGACTTCGAGCATCGGCAGACGTTCGTAAGAAACGAGGGCCGAGTTGAGGATGGCTTGGATACCGGCGCGATCCGCGCCCGTATCGCTGGCTTCGTCGAAGCCCAGCAGACTGTCGATTTCGTCCTGGTTCAGAACGCGGGTGGATTCGCGCCCGCCGCCGCCGATGCCGCCATCGTCGCCGCCGCCGAGCATGGCTTCCCATTCGGCCGCCATCGCGTCCGCATCGGGATCGGCCGCGGACGGCGCCGCACTGGCGCCGGTGCTGGCTTCCGCGAGAGCTGCGGCGAGTTCGTCGGTTTCGCTCGGAGGCGCCATTACCCTGACCTACTGGACGAGCATGTCTTTAAATAGAACGTCGCGAACCTGCGCCGGGCGAACTGCCGCGTTGACGCGAGTCAGCAATTCCTCGCGCAGGCGGAACATGCCCGCCGCACCTTGTAAGTCTTCAAGGCGCAGCTCGCGCAGATAGACTTGGAAGCTGTCGATGATACGCGGCAGGACGTTCTCGACCTTGGCGATGTCCTGCTCGTTCGTCAGTTCCAGGCTCACGCGCACTTTAAGGACGTTGCGCTTGCGGCCGGCGTTGATGTTCACGAGCATCTCGGGAAGGTCATAGAACACGGCGTTGGCGGTGCCTTCCTTGCCTTCGCCCGGAGCTTTCGCGGCTTCTTTCTTCGGTGCGCCGTGTTCGCCGCCACCATGTTCGTCGCCTTCGGCCGCCGCTTCGTCCTGCTTGCCGAACATGGCGAGCAACGGCTTGGCGAGGCCGGTGAAGTAAGCCACCGCGCCGCCGCCGAGGACCAGGATGATCGGCAACGCGATCAGCAGCATCTTCTTCTTTTTGCTGCTGCCTCCGCCGCCGTCGAATTCGGCTTCGCTATCGCCGCCTTCGTCATCTTCTTCGCCGTCCGCCATGCCCGCCCCTTGTCACTGCCGACGATGTACTGAGAAGCGACGCCGAACGCGTACACTTCAGGCCATCGCGGCCAGTGCTTTTAAAGCCTTCCTGCTAGGCTAGCCCTCACCCGTTAACAATATCTTGCCCCCTTGCCGGCCCCGGGTACATCGGATCGGCAAGACCCGGCCCGCCGCGGCAATAGTTGCCGGGCAAGCTTGGCGCAAGTGGGCCGATCGTCCCTGCCTGCCGGCCATCGGTACGGCCCAACCCCCTGAAATCCCCCGCAATTCAGATTTGGCACGCCCCCTGCATAGAAGGGACCAAACGAACTGCGCATAAGCGCGGGAATGAGGCCATGGATAACACAACATATATCGCGCTCTCGCGGCAGCAGGGCTTGTGGAATCAGCTCGAGGTTATCGCCAATAACCTCGCCAACGTGAACACGACCGGATTCAAAGGGTCGGACACGCTGTTTTCCCAGTACCTCGTCAAGTCGCGCAACGACGACCGCACCTTCGCGGACAAGGTGGCGTTCACCCACGACTTCGGCCTGGTGCGCAACCGGGCCCAGGGCACATTCAATTACACCGGCAACACGTTCGACTTCGCGCTGCAGGGTGAAGGCTACTTCGTGGTGCAGGGCGCCAATGGCGAAGAGCAGTACACCCGTGCCGGCTCGTTCACGATCAACAACAATTCCCAGCTTGTCACCCAGGTGGGACAGCCGGTGCTGGGCAGCGACGGTCAGCCGATTACCATCCCCGACAACGCGGCGAACATCAGCGTCCACGGCGACGGCTCCATCCATACCAAGGACGGCCGCACCGTCGGCAAGATGCGCGTCGTGCGCTTCGATTCCGAGCGCGACCTGAAGGCTGTGGACGGCACCGCCTTCCGCGCCGACGGTCAGCAGCCGATCGACATCGCGCAGGCCAAGGTCGCGCAGGGCGTGCTGGAAGACAGCAACGTCAACGCGATCTCCGAAATGACCCGCCTGATCAACGTCAATCGCGCCTATGCCGACGTCGCGAAGCTCGTCGACGAAGAACATCAACGTAAGCGTCAGGCGGCTGACACCTTCACCCGCCAGACCGCCTAAGACTAGAGAACGGAAAGAAAAGGACCACAGCCATGGCAATCCGCGCTCTTTCGATCGCCGCCACCGGTATGCAAGCTCAGCAGACCAACGTCGAAGTGATCTCGAACAACATCGCGAACATGAACACGACGGCGTACACACGCCGCCGTACAGAGTTCAATGACCTGCTGTACCAGGATCTGCGCCGCATCGGTTCGACCTCGTCGGACACCGGCACCATCGTCCCGGCGGGTGTGCAGCTCGGCCTCGGCGTGAAGACCGCCGCCGTGTACCGCATCAACGAGCAGGGCAGCCTGCAGTCGACCGACAATTCGCTCGACGTCGCCATCCAGGGCAAGGGCTACTTCCAGATCCAGATGCCGACGGGCCAGATTGCCTACACCCGCGACGGTTCGTTCCAGCTGTCGCCCACCGGCCAGGTCGTCACGCACGACGGCTTCACCGTGCAGGGCGTCGGCGCGATCCCGACGGACGCGACCTCGATCACCATCAACCCGCAGGGTCAGATCTTCTACAAGCAGGACGGCGTCGTCGCCCCCTCGCAGGCCGGCCAGGTCCAGCTCGCCATCTTCCCGAACGAAGCCGGTCTCGACGCCATCGGCAACAACTTGCTGCTTCAGACGCCTGCGTCCGGCCAGCCGACGATCTCGACCCCGGGCAAGGCCGGTTACGGCTCGCTGCTCCAGGGCTTCCTGGAAAGCTCGAACGTCAACGTCGTATCCGAAATCACGAACCTGATCAGCGCCCAGCGTGCGTACGAAATGAACTCGAAGGTCGTCACCGCGGCCGACGAGATGTCGTCCACCCTGTCACGGCTTGGCGGCTAATAGGTCGGGATAGGTTTGTGAATATGGTCCGCTTCATCACCACGATCGCCGCAACGATCGCTCTGTTTTCCGCCGCTGCGACGGGCGCCAATCTCGGCCCGGAACCGACGGAAGTGGTGCATCTCAACACGAACGTCACGGTCACCCGACCGGGCGTTCGGTTGGGGGACCTGTTCACGGGCCTGACCAGCTATCAGGACCGCGTCGTCGCCCAGAGCCCGCGCCCGGGCCAACGTCTGGTGCTGGCTCCGGACGTGCTCGCCAACCTGGCGCGCACCTACAGCGTCGAGTGGAAACCGGGGGATCAGTTTGACCGTGCGGTCGTGTTCCGCCCGGGACAGACGGTGTCTCCGACCGACATCCTCGCGAGCCTGAAGGGCGACCTGATCCTGAAGGGTATGCCGGAACGCTTCGGTCTGAAGCCGGTCGGCGTTCTGCCCACGATGGTCGTGCCAGCCGAAGCGATGCCGCCGGTCGTCGTGCGTGAATCCTACTTCGACAGCGCGACGAAGGCTTTCAACGCGGTGCTCGAAATCGCCGGCTCTGATGGCAACCCGCAGTTCCTGCAGCTGCGCGGCAGCGCGATCCCGACCGTGTCGGTGCCCGTGCTGAAAGCTGAGCTGACCCGCACCGGCGTCATCACCCAGGACGCCATCGAAATGATGGATGTGCCCGAAGAGCAGATCAAAGGCGACTTCGTGACCGACGCTGCCTTCCTGATCGGCAAGACTCCCAAGGTCTACGTGCAGCCGCATCGCCCGATCCGCCAGACCGACGTTGCACGTCTGTCGCTGGTCGACGTGCCGGTGCTGCGTAGCGACATGCGCCGCGACGGCGTCATCGGCGAAGCCGCGATCATGTGGACCACACTGAACGCGGCCGACCTCCCGGCCGATGCCGTGGTCGACAAGGAATACCTGCTGGGCAAATCGCCGCGCAGCTTCGTCCCGGCCGGCGTTGCGATCCGCCGCGGCGACGTGCTCTCCGTGCGTCAAGTGTCGATGGCGGTCGCCGCGCGCGACATTCCGAACGGCACCGTGGTCGCCAAAAGCGACATCAACTGGGTGTCCGTGACCGACAACCAACTCGAATACGGCGTCATCACCGACGCCAACCTGCTCAGCGGCCGTGCAGTCACCCGTCCGATCCGCGCCGGTCAGCCGTTGCGCGCCATCGATGTGGTGCGTCCGAAGGTCGTAGCGCGCGGCTCGCTCGTCACCATCATCTATCAGGTCGGCGGCATGAAACTGACGGTTCAAGGCAAGGCGATGGAAGACGGCGGCGTGTCGGAAGCGATCCGCGTCACCAACATCAAGAGCCAGAACACCGTCGAAGCCACCGTCATCGACAGCAACACCGTGAAGATCGGCGCGCAACAAAGCGCGATGCAATAAGCCGCAACGACAAAGCTACAAAAAAGTCCAAAAAGGATAGTGCCATGAAGAAGTCTCCCGCCCGCCTCGTCCTCGCGCTGCTCGCTGCCACCAGCCTGTGCGCCTGCTCGGCCGCCGAACGCCTGTCACGCGTCGGCCAGAACCCGGCGATCTCGCCGATCACCAATCCGACGGAGCAGAAGGACTATCGTCCGGTCAGCATGCCTATGCCGACGCCGATGATACTGGAGCCGAACGCCAACTCGCTGTGGCGTCCGGGCGCACGCGCCTTCTTCAAGGACCAACGCGCGAAGCAGGTCGGCGACGTACTAACCGTGACCGTGGCGATCAACAACGAGTCCGCCACGCTGCAGAACAATACCACCCGCACACGCGCGACGACCGAAGGCGCAAGCCTGCCAAACTTCCTCGGCAAGACCATCACCGCGTTCGGCACCGGCACCACGGCGGGCGCCGCGGCGACGCAGGCCACGCCGGCCGTCAGCGGGACGTCGACCAGCAACTACCAGGGCCAGGGTGCAATCGGCCGCAGTGAATCCGTGAACATCAGCCTCGCCGCCGTCGTGCTGCAGACGCTGCCGAACGGCAACCTCGCCATCGCGGGCCGCCAGGAAGTGCGCGTGAACGGCGAACTGCGCGAACTGCTCGTCGCCGGCGTCATCCGTCCGGAAGACATCGCTTCCGACAATACCATTCCGTGGAACAAGATCGCCGAAGCGCGGATCTCGTACGGCGGCCGCGGCACGCTCACCGATGTGCAGCAGCCCCGCTACGGCCAGCAGATCTTCGACATCCTGTTCCCGTTCTAGACCTGAAGTTTCCTTTCGACGGCCACGGCGTTCATCGCCGCGCCCGTCGACCCTTCTGCATCGCCGCACACCATGGCCGCGGCACAGAAGCAAACTCAAGCCGGTGGGCACGTCCCACCGGCTTCTTTTTTGTGCATATGGCGTGAGTCTTGACGGTCGGCCAGGGCTGACCATCGTCGTAATGCAAAGGCCTACCTCGCGTTTCGCCCAAATCCCGCGTTCAACGGGAACTCGTACGTCATCAGCGCGGACGTTCACCGCGCGAACAAGGATGCAGCAGACAAACTGTTGGATGAGATTGTGAGAGCATTTTCGGTTCTCAACTAGGCACCCACATCGAGCGACAGCACGCGCGACCGCGTGCGTAGAGTCGCTATACAAGCCGCCACCCGCATTCCCCGAGTCTCGCCGCCCCGGGCTTCGGCGAGAGGCCTTTCTCTGTTTCCGGGCGCGATTCTACCAATCGGATGTGCGGAAAATCCTGATTTTCGCCTTTTCGGGAACCCGTAATCCAATCTTTGCCGTTCATAACAGCCTTACTAAACCTAAGATTTTCCGTGCTTTGCGGTGATTTTTACGAGTATTAACAGCACTTTATCGGCCGCTGGAGGTCGCAACCTCGGCGGGCGGCAGGGCGTAAGTGACCCGTAATCGTAAAACCGTTTGTTAACCATTCCCCGCCAGATTGGCACCCGTGGGAACGGGCATGAACCGCGCTCACACGGTAAGTTCACTAGCAGGGGATACACCCATGAACATGATGACGCAGAGCTGGAATGCCGAGCTGACCGTCTTCGAAGAAGACGCGCTCGCACTCACCCAGGCCGCCCTCGATATTTCCCGCGCGTTTGAGGCGAAGGATGAAAAGCGCCTCGCCGCCGCGTTGGACCACAATCTTCAAGTTTGGGTCGGCATCCGCACCCTGGTCTCCCAGGCGGAAAACCCGCTCCCGATCTCGATCAAGGACAACTTGATCCGCCTCTCCAGCTTCGTTGTTCAGAAGACCTTCGAAATGCAGAACGGCGCGAACGCCAAGACGATTGACGCGCTGACGAACGCGAACCTGCAGATTTCCGAAGGCCTGCTCGAAAAGCGCTCCGCCTAAGGCGGGACCCTGCCGAACTTACCGTTGCTGAAAAGGCGTCCTTAGCGGGACGCCTTTTTGGCTTTCGGGCGACGGAACTTCATCGCCCTCATTTCCGCCTTCAGCCGCGCCACTTCCACTTCAGGCACAATCGTCAGCCTGGGCGGGCGCAAGCTTTGTACCGCGCCGGCCATCACGATGGCGTTGCGTTCCGAACTGCGGTGGCGATCCAGCAAACGCGCTTTCCAGCCGTCACGCTTCAGCATCAAAGTCAGATCGTCGGCCGTGCGCTGCCCGCGCCCGAGGCAGACATTGACGAACAGCACGCCGTCTTTGCGAAGACACCGCCGCGCGGCGTGGCTGAAGTCCGGCCCGAGGAATTGCTTTGGGATGTCTTCGCCGATGAAGGCGTCGAGCACGACCGCGTCGAACCGCGCGCGGGTGACCTGCATGAAGGCGAGCCCATCGGCGACCTTGCAGTCGACACCGCGCGGCAGGCCGAAGTGTTTGCGCGCCAGTTTGAATGCGACCGGATCGATATCGATGACCGTCACCGCGCGGCCTTCGGCCGCCATCATCGTAGCAAGTGTGCCCCCGCCGCAGCCGATCATCAGAATCCGCCGCGCCGACGTCTGCATCAACAGGCCGTACAGCAGGTGAATGTAGGTATCGACGCTCACACCCCTGGCATCGACGGTGGTCTGATTGCCGCCGCGTTGGCGATAGGTGAGCGCGCCGCTTCTGTTTCGCACCAATTCGATGCGACCGAGCGCGGAGGCGTGAGCTTTCTTCATGGCCGGCTTACTCGTCACATATAAAAAGGGCGCCACATGAGGCGCCCTTGAAAATCCAGTCTGTACACCGTCCCTCCGGGGGATCGCGATCAGTCGCTGCGGTGCGTGCGTTCCATGCGCTCGTGACGCTCCTGCGCTTCGAGGCTGAGTGTGGCGATCGGGCGCGCTTCAAGGCGCTTGAGGCTGATCGGTTCACCGGTCTCTTCGCAGTATCCGTAAGAGCCGTCTTCGATGCGGCCCAGCGCAGCGTCGATCTTGGAGATGAGCTTGCGCGCGCGATCCCGCGTCCGCAGTTCGAAGGCACGCTCCATCTCGGCGGAGGCGCGATCGGCCATGTCCGGTTCCTGAAGATTACCTTCCTGAAGACTCTCAAGAGTCTCTTCCGACTCTTTCAAGAGTTCCGCCCGCCACGACAGGAGCTTCCGACGGAAGTACTCCTGCTGTTTCGGGTTCATGAATGGTTCTTTTTCCGAGGGTCGGTAATCGTGTGCCACCGTGATGTTCATCGACGAGAGTACCCCTAGGAACCGCAGCCCTGAGCGCGGCGGAATATATGTGGCCGCCCGTCCCGCCGCAAGTACGGCTTTACCGCCAGGCGGGCACCACCTGGCGTATTAAGGCATTGTTACAAAACGATTTTATTGTTTCGGCCTCAGCCGACCGGGAGACCGAGCTTCGCCAATTCGACCGAAGCCCGCAATTCGATTTCATCCAACAGGCGCGAGATCATGGGATCGGCACCGCGTTCGCGCTTGTCGCGCACCATGCGCGCGAGTTCGGCCAAGCGATCTTTTGGGATGGTCCCCAGCAACAGACCGCGGCGAACTTCTTCCAGACGATCCAGCAGTTCCATGCCGCGCTGCGCGCGACGGCGACGCTCCTGAGGGCTGGCATCGCGATCGTCGACATTCTGCGCCGCCAGGATACCCACCACGCCGGCAACGCCGGCCCCGCCTTCCACCGCCGGAGCCGATTCGGCTTCATCGGCACCGGAGACGCGGTCGAGTTCCGAAGCGAATTCACCCGACGACGCGCGGCTGGGCCCTTGCGTCTTGCGCGCACCGGAGGCGGCGGATGAGGACTTGGGACCTTCGACCTTCAAGGAAGCTGGGCCTTCCGCCCACATCGTAGATTCTGGCCCGCAACCCTCTGAGGTCACGGCGGAATCATCCTCGCCTAGGCCTTCCCGCCATGCAACCGGGCAAGAGTTGCCGGGTTGTCGGACGCTTATGCCCTCATGCGCCCCCGCGGCGGCTCTTAACGGCCCATAAATATTCACGTTTTCAGTGGGTTACGGGCCCCAATCTTTGGCACGATTTTCGCATCTACCTCTTCGGAATTGTGTGTGCGTCGCCCGCAAGGCGTGTTCGGCGTACAAAAAACGAGGTTGATACGATGCGTCGTCCGGTTGCTTCCACTGATGCCACCCACCTGATCGACCGGGTGTGGTTCGTCGGCATTCACGTGATCATGTTCGCGCTGCTGATGCTGACGGCCAGCCAGGCCCAAGCCGCGACTTCGCGCATCAAGGACATCGCGCAGTTCGAGGGCGTTCGCGAGAACACGCTGGTGGGCTACGGCCTTGTCACCGGCTTGAAGAACACCGGCGACGACATCAAGAAAATCGCGCCGACCAAGGAAAGCTTGATCGGCATGCTCGAGCGCTTGGGCATCAACGTCCGCACCGACATTCTCGATACGCAGAACGTCGCCGCGGTGATGGTGACCGCGACAATGCCGCCGTTCTCGCGCCGCGGCAATCGCATCGACATCACCGTTAGTTCGCTCGGCAATGCCAGCTCGCTGCAGGGCGGCACGCTTGTCGTCACCCCGCTGCTGGGCGCCGACGGCGAAGTCTATGCCGTCGCGCAAGGCGAACTGCAGGTTGGCGGCTTCGCGGCGCAGGGCGCCGGCGCTTCGATCGTGCGTGGCGTGCCGACGACCGGCCGCATCCCTTCGGGCGCGATCGTCGAACGCGAAATCGACTTCCGCGAACTGGATCTGCCGGAGATGAAGATCGCGCTGCGCAATCCGGATTTCACCACCGCGCAACGCATCTCCGACGCGATCAACGCTTTGCTCGGGACCTCGGCCTCGATGTCGCTGGATCCGGGCACCGTGCTGTTGCGCATTCCCGAAGGCTTCGCCGGCACCAACGTCGATCTGATGACCAAGATCGAACAGCTGCAGGTCGAGCCGGATCGCCCGGCACGCGTGGTGATCGATGAGAGCACCGGCCTTGTCGTGATTGGCGACGACGTCCGCATCTCAACGGTCGCTATTGCCCAGGGCAACTTGACGATCCGTATTACCGAAACGCCGCAGGTGTCTCAGCCGGCGCCGTTCTCGGAGACCGGCACGACGGTCGTCGTCCCGCGAACCGATATCGAAGTCGACGAAGGCCAGGGCAAGAAGCTGGCCGTCGTCAGCGGCGGCGTGTCCTTGCAGGAACTCGTCGATGGCTTGAACTCGCTCGGCGTGACGCCCCGCGACATGATCTCCATCCTTCAGGCGATCAAGTCGGCCGGTGCGTTGCAGGCCGAGCTTCAGGTGATGTGAGGTTGACCATGGACGCCCTCAGCCTATCCACCAAAAACACCCAAGACGTCGTCGCTGACGCGCTTGCCGCGAAGACGGCGAACGTTGCCTCGAATGCTGGCAAGGACAAAACCAAGGAAGCCGCGAAACAGTTCGAGGGATTCTTCGTCGGTCAGATGATGGAATACATGTCGGCCGGCCTGAAAGCCGACGGCGTGTTCGGCGGCGGTCAGGCGGAAGAAACCTGGCGCAGCCTTCTGAACCAGGAATACGGCAAGGAGATAGCCAAGTCCGGCAAGCTGAATATCGCGGACTCCGTGATGAAGTCGATGCTGCAGATGCAGGAAAAGCGCACGCAGGCCCAGAGCGCAACGCAAGGCATCGACGCCGGCGCGAACGAATCAGTCAATGAAGCCGACCCCGCCATGAACGCCGCCGCCGCGGCGCTCGCGGGATCGACGGCGCGTAGCCGATCAATCGTGGCGTAAGGATACGACCATGAACATGATGAACCGCCAACCACCCCGTCCCGGCCAGCAAAGCCCCGGCCCGCAACCGACCGCCAACACCCAAGGCGCGCCGCAGCGCGTCGTCGCGCCGACGATGCGTGGCGGTGTGCCGTTGACCCGTCCGGCTCAGCCCTCCCCGGTCAGTGGCCGCGCCGCGCCGATCCCGCAAGCGCAAGGCCGTCCGCAGCCGACACAGGTGCGCCCGGCGCCGCCGCAACCTTTGAGCCCGCAGGCGGTCGGCGCGAAGGCCGACGAACTGTTCATGGTGATGCGCCAGCTGTGCGAACTGCTCACCAAGGAGAATGCCGCGCTTAAGCGCTATCGCACCGACGAGGTGAAGGCGCTGACCGAACGCAAGGAACAGTTGGCCAATCTCTATCACGCGCATATGGCCACCGTTGGCCGCGACCCGACCGCGCTCAAAAGCCTCGACACCAGCAAGCGCACGACCCTGGTGCAGATGGCGGCGCGCCTGGCCGAACTGATGCGCGACAATGCCAGCATGCTGCGCGCCAACATCCGGTCGATCGACACCTTCTTCCAGGCGGTCAACGACGCGGTGCGCGATCGCGAAGAAAAGAAGTCGGCGTCGTACTCGCGTGCCGGAGTCTTGAACGGCTATGCGTCGATTAAACGCAACCTGGCCGTCAGCTACAACCGGACCACCTGATTTCAGGCGGCGTGGAGTTCTTATTATGTCGTTGACCTTGGCATTGAACGCGGCGGTAACCGGCCTGAGCACAGCTCAGGCGGGACTGGACGTCATTTCCAGCAACATCGCGAACGTCAATACCGAAGGCTACACCCGCAAGGTCTTCGACCAGAACACGCTCGTTCTCGCCGGCAAGGGCGCCGGCGTGCAGGTCTCGCAGATCCGCAACAACGTCGACCAGAACCTTCTGCAGACCATGCGCACCGAGCGCAGCGCGTCGGCGAATTCGACGGTGCTGAACACCTACCTGCAACAGATTCAGGACACCTTCGGGACCACGGCTTCGCAGAGCTCGCTCGCCGCCAAGGTCAGCCAGCTCGCGCAGGACTTGACGACGTTCGCGACCGATCCGACGACCGCGACGGGCCAGCTGCAAGTTCTGCAGTCGGGTCAGGCGCTGGCCAGCACGATCAACAACCTGGGCAACACGATCCAACAGTTGCGCGTGAATGCCGACCGCGAGATCGCCGGCGCGATGTCGCAGATCAACAGCATTCTCTCCAACATTTCAAAGCTGAACGACGGCATCGCGCTCAACCAGGCCACCAATCGCGGCGTCGCGGACTTGGAAGACAAGCGCGACGTGGCCTTGAACCAACTCGCCGATCTGATGGACATTCGCTACTTCAACAATGCCAACGGCACGGCCACGGTGTTCACCACCGACGGCACGACGCTGGTCGACAGTTCGCCGACCAACGTGTCGCATACGCCGTTGACGATCGTGAACCCGACGGATGCCTATGCCGCCGGCACCTTCAACGCCATCACCGTCGGAATTCGCGACGTCACCAATTCGCTGCGTTCGGGCAAGCTCAAAGGCTTGGTCGACCTGCGCGACGACATCCTGCCGGATCTGCAGTCGCAGATCGACGAGATGGCGAGCGCCCTGCAGCAGCAGATCAACCTGGTTCACAACCGCGGCGTCGGCTTCCCGTCGATGGTCAACAACGTGACGGGTAACACCAAGTTCCTGGACCCGAACACCCAGACGGTGACCTTCTCCGGCGCGGAGACTAACGTCGTGCTGTTCAAGCCCGACGGCACGGAGCTCTCCTCCAGTCGCCTGCTCGACGCCGGTGCGATCAATTTCACCAACGGCGGCACGCTCGCTAGCATGGCGAGCCAGGTCCAGAGCTGGATTCAAACGCAAGATCCGCAGTTGGCAAACGCCAGCGTGTCCTTCACTGCGGACGGTCAGCTGGCGATCAACCTGGGCACCGACGGCTTCGGCATCGGCTTCCGCGACGAGCAGACCGCGACCAAGGGCAGCACGCAGACTGACGTCTCCGTTGGTCTCGACTTCGAAGGCGACGGCCAGATCGACAAGTCCTACAAGGGATTCTCGAACTTCCTGGGATTGAACGACTTCTATACCAGCGGGCCGAAGCTCACCGAATGGTCGTCGGACTTCAAGCCGGCGAACTACACGCTGACCACGACCAGCGCGGCCACGCTGTCGTTCATCGACACGGCGAACGTCACCGGCATCGCCGGCGGCACCATCACCGTCAATCCGGGCGACTCACTCAAAACCATCCGCGACAAGATCAACAGTAACGCTGCGCTGCAGGGGACCATCACCGCCAGCGTCGTTCCGGAAGGCGCCGGGGAACGCCTGCGCGTCACCAGCGTTCTGGGTCGCCAGATCGCGGTCACCCAACAGGGCGGCACCGATGCCATCGACGCCCTCGGCCTTGATCTGACCGATGCCGCGCGGTCGCAGTCGCTGAAAGTCAATCAGACGCTGGTCTATAACCCGGCCGCGATCGCGCACGGCAAGATCCAGCTCGACCCGCTTCTGGGCACCTACTTCATGGCGAACGCCGACAACGCCAACGCGTTGGAGCTGTCGCAAATGATGACATCCCAGGTGACCATTGAGGCAGCAGGTTCGCTCGCGGCCGGTAGCATCACGCTCGGCGACTACGCCAGCACGATCATCGCCCGCAGCGCCAGCCAGGCCGCCGTCACCAAAACCAATTTGCAACAGCAGCGGGACCTCGCATCTGCGTTGGAGCAAAAACAGTCGCAGCTTTCCGGCGTCAACCTTGACGAAGAGATGAGCCAGCTGATGATCTATCAGAACAGCTACGCCGCATCCGCCAAGGTGATATCGGCGACCAAGTCGCTGTTCGACATCCTCAACAACCTGATCGATTGATCGCGAGAGATCTAGGAGCCCGCGATGGTAACCCGCATCTCAACGGCAGCGAACGTCAACGCACTCGTATCGCGGATGCTCGATCAGCAGACGAGCGTCAACGATCTGCAACGCCAGATCGGCACAGGCTACAAGTCCGACGACTATGTCGGCCTTGCACCCGACGCCGCGCGCCTTCTGAATACCCAGGCCGAAATTGGGCGCCTTTCGAACTACATCAGAAACAACGACATCGTCGCCACGACGCTGAACGTGCAGCTGTCCGCAGCCACCGGCATCGATCAGTCCGCGCGCGACATGCGTTCGGAACTGATCACATTCTCCGGGCACGACTTAACCGGCGCCTCGCCGATCACCGTGACCGAGGTCAACAACATCCAAACCCGCGCCTTCAACGCGCTGTCCCAGATCGCCTATTTCCTGAACCAGAAGGTCGACGGCAAGTACGTGTTCGGCGGCGGAAAGAACGATCAGCCTCCCGTCAGCTTCCCGTTCGATAGCCTGAAGGATTTCCAGGAAACCTACGACGGTGTCAGCGCCGTGTTCCCCTCGACGCGCGTAGCGAACCTGGTGAACATGTCTTTCAACAACAACGGCGTCACCTATGGCAGCCCGACCATCGGCGGCAAGGCCTATGGCGAAGTCAGCGGCGGCGCACCGGGTACATTCAAGACGCAGACGATGACACCGTCGAGCTTCGGCTCGCTCATCTTCTCGAACGTCGGCACGAACGGCAAAATGCAGTCGCTGACCCCGGGTGCATTCAAGAGCCTGCAAATCGGCCAGACGATCTCGCTGAACAACACCGACCCCAGCCAGGGCGGCGGCACGGCCAACAACGGCGTCTACACCATCACCGACATCTCGCTGGACGGCAGCACGGTTACGCTGGACCAGAACGTCAATGCCGGTACGGAAAGCTATGCCGGGACCGAGATCAATCTGCTGGTGCCGAACGGTACCACCATGGCGTTGACCGGCTCCACCAACGGCAACAATGGCGCCTATACGATGAAGTGGCCGACCAACGCCGAATTGGTCGCGGCGGGCTACAGCCTGACGACGGGCCAGATCGTGGATGGCGGCACACTGTTCACCGACCCGCCGCTGGTCTCGACCACCGCCGAGACGGTTTCGTTCAACTCGACCTCGTTCCTCACCGGCTCGAACCTGACGACGCAGCAGAAGATCAGCGACACACAGCAGATCAAGATGGACGTCACCGGCCTCGACCCGGCGTTCGAAAAGGTGATCCGCGGCCTTGGCATCCTTGCCGAGGGCGACCTGATCAACAATCAGTCACGCGTGGACGATGCGCTGCGCCTGATCAACGACGCGCTTGAGCATTCATCGCTGCAGCCCACCGAATTGCCGAGCGATCTGCAGGGCGTTCAGGATCGCATCAGCCTCAACCTGAAGCAGCTTTCCGAAACCAAGCAGCAGCAGACGGAGTTTGTGGCCTTCCTGCAGAACCGCGCGGATGCCATCGACAAGGCCGACCCCACCGAGACGGCGGTACGTCTGAACGCGGAATCGCAGGCGCTGCAGGTGTCCTATGCCACCCTGTCGCGTGTCTCGAAGATGACCCTGCTGGATTACCTCTAGGCCGAAATCGGGCTGGGGGCGGCCTTAGGCGTTCGGCGTTCCGAAGGCGTAGACGACAAACATGCCGACGTTGACGCGGTTGCCCGATCCGCGCACGCGCACGATCGGGCTGTCGGCCGCATCGCCAAGCACGTGCACATATTGCACCGCGCCGACCGCCGACCATCGTGTCGAGAATTTATATTCCGAATAGATCGTGACGTTGACGTCTTTCATGCCGGGGCCGAGATAGAAGGCCGGCAGATGCGCTTTGACCGATTGCGTCGCTGTCACGCCGTAAATCCGCTCCATGTAGTTCTTGCTCGCCCAGACCGTCTGCACCTGAACCGCGACGCCGACGGGGCCGGATTTATAGACGCCGCTGCGTAGGTCGAGTTCGCCGACCGAACCGCCGTTCGAACTGGTGACATTGTGTCGCAGCCGCAGGCGAATGCGCGCTGGCCCGTAGCTGTAGCTGACGAACCCGCCGGCTTCGAGGCTGACTGGGGTTTTGCCGAGACCCGGAATCCCGGGGTTGCCGAAATTCCCGCGGCCCGGATCGAAACGCACCATCGGGCCCGCGCGGAAAGGCGAGTCCGAATTGATCAGATTCACGCGGACCTGCGTCTCATCGATGGAAAGCCAGTTGTGATACTCGAAGCCTATCAGCGGCAGCGGGTAGACCTTGAGATTGCTGGGCGCATCGAGGCGCGAGGTAACAATCGCGCCGAGGCCGACCCGCAGCGTGACGTTGCCTTTGCTCTGCTGTTCGATCGGGACTTCCATCGCCCCGAGAAGCTCGGTCACGGAGCGATTGATGGACTGGGCCGCCGCCGGCGCCGCCATCGCGATGAGAGACAGCACCGCCGCCACGCTGACGCGGAGCCGTTTCACCATAGTGGCCGCCCCCCTTCCCCGGCTGCGGCAGACCTCACTCTGGATACGCCGCCTTCCCCGCTCGCAGCGTAGATGAACAGGACAAGCTCTCCAGCCAAATTCGTAAATTGGGATTCCACAATGGGAATTCTACCTGCGAGCGCATTGGGTTAGCCGATCCGAACTTTGCGCCGGCCGTGTGGCCCAGAGGGTTGGACCGACGATTTGATCCACGACAAATCATTCCCGGAATCCCGCGAACGGTAGCGTTCGTAGCGGGTCAAACCCAACGGGGTGATAGCGCGACGGCACCGATCGCAAGAGCGAGTGATTCTCACTACGCAAACCGTCTCTTTGAAGCCGCCCTACGCCTTGGTTTGCCATCCATAGGCCGATAAGCTCCAACAAAATTCTTGTTGCAGAAGGGCTTACCCCTATGGCCCTAGCGGCTCGCTTGGGGTTAATACACAATGCCTGGGGAAATTCGTTAGAGACGATTAGGGCGCGCTTCGTGGCGGGTGGCGACGAAAAATATCGCATTTGGGATAGCTATTGGCGCGACAGCCGCATTCATTCCGCTGGCGTCGATAACGATACTCAAATCTCCGACGCGCTTGACCAACAGTGGGCCATTATCGCCGCATCGCTGCCGGAAGGCGCGCGCGTGCTCGACGTCGGCTGCGGAAACGGCGCGGCTTCGATCGCACTGTTGCGCGGCGCTTACAAGGCCGGCATCGATATTTCCGTCGTCGGCATCGACGTCGCCGCCATCGATCCGCCGCGCTATGTGCCGGAGCAGGCCGATATCCTGAAGAAGATCGAGTTCCGTGCGATGGTCCGCATGGAATCGCTTCCCTTCGACACCGCGACGTTCGATCTCGTGATCGCCCAGTTCGCGCTCGAATACAGCAATATGCGCGAATCGTTGACGGAAGTCCTGCGCGTGCTGAAGCCACACGGATTGTTGAGCGCCATGATCATGCCGGCGCGCAGCATGGCGGTGCATTCATCGTCCAAGAACCTGAAGCAGTGCCGCTTCATGTTGCGCGAGTCTCGTTTGTTCGACTTCGCTATCCAGATATGCCGCGATCTCGACCACGCCCATAAGATGTCGCCGGATGCGGATCACGGCATGATCATGACGCCCTTCAATGTCGAGGTTGAGCAAACCGTCCGCCGTTTCGGCCCCGAAGATTGCGACGTGGTGTTGGCCATGGTACTCGGCCTGCAGAAGGTGTTGATCACCCGCAAAGAAACCTCGGTCGAGGAACAGATCGTCGCCATCCAGACCCTGCGCACGCGCCTGGCGGAATACGGCGCGCGCGCGCGCAAGCCCAGACCAAAGCCGCCATCAGCGATGCCGGCCTTGAGGATATGCGGCGCGCGATGACACTGATGGGCTTCAAGGTGACTGACACCAAACCGGTCATCGTGAAAGCCTACGGCGCTGTCGCGTGGCGCATCACCGCCGAAAAATTACCGTCCGAAGCGATTCAATAGGCACGATAAGCCGCTTCGACCGCGGCGGCGTATCCCGGGCCGTCACATAGCGGCGACGATGCTATCTGCGCCCGCAAGCCTGACCGCAGCATCGCAAGGCCTTCGAGCTCCGCGGCGATGGTCACCGCTTTGACGACGAATTCCTCAGCTGTGCCGGCAATCCATTCCGTCAGTCCCACAGATGTCAGCAGGCTCGCACTGACACGGCTCGCATGGGTGGCGCCAGCCAGCGTCAGCACCGGCACACCCATCCACAAGGCTTCGCAGGTGGTCGTGGTGCCGCTGTAGGGAAAAGTGTCGAGGGCGACGTCGATGCGACCGTAGGTCGCCAGATGTCCCGCGTCCTCCGGCACCCAGCCGACCAGCATCAGGCGATCCGCCGCAACATCATGCGCCGCAAACCGCGCCGCGGTTGCTTGACGGGTTGTTTCTTCCGCCAGCGCCTTACTCTTGATGAACAGCTTCGACTGCGGCACCGCGTGCAAGACCGCGCTCCACAGCGCCACGGTCGCGTCCGACACTTTGCCCAGCTTGTTGAACGAGCCGAACGTGATGTGACCGGCAGCCGCGGCCGGCAACGGCGCGACGGCGGGAGCCGTCTCTTCAGGCTGGTAACAATGCAATCGCGGCAGACGCAGCAGACGTTCCGTCGCAAAGGCCTCGGCGCCGCCCGGATCGGTGATCGCGTCGACAAAACGGCCATCGATTTGGGTGAGGCCGGTGGTTCCGGGGTAGCCCAAGGCGGTGATCTGCACCGCGGCCGCGCGACGCGCGAATATGCCCAGGCGGTTGCCCTTGGTATGTCCGCTGAGATCGATCAGCACGTCGAGGCCATGACCCCGAATCAGCTGGCAGGCTTCGTCGTCGCTCAGACCGGAAATGTCGTGCCAGTGATCGGCATGAGCGCGCAATCGCGCGGTCACCGCGTCGGGTTGTCCGCCGGTGCTGTAGCAGAACACCTCGACACGCGCGCGGTCGTGATGACGCAGTAAGGGCTCGAAGAAATAGCTCACCGAATGCCGCCGGAAGTCGTGGCTGACATAACCAATACGCTGGCGCGCACCATTCGTCTCGGAGTACGTCAGCGTTTCCGGCGCGGGCGCGCGAGCGCCCCAACCGGCATGCGCGCGAAAGATAGCGGCAGGATGGTTGCTGCAATAGTGCAGCAAATAAAGCCCGGTATCGGCCGCAGCCGGATCGGCCGCAATCGGCGCGAGGGCATCCGCCGCTTCGTCGTGACGTCCCCGCTCGATCTGCGCGGCGGCGAGGTTGATGCGCGCGCCGATATTGCTTGGCTCAGAGGCCAGCGCCTTCCTGCAATATTCCGCCGCCGCGGCAAATTGTCCGGCATCGGCATATAGCGCGCCAAGATTGGCATGGGCCGGCGCGAAATCGGGTTGAACGGCGATCGCCTGCTCAAGCGCCGCCGTAGCGCCGGCGAGATCGCCCAAGGCCTCACGCACCAAGCCGAGATCGTTCCAAGCTTCGGGAACACCCGGCGCTTCCCCGGTCGCACGCTCATAGGCCGCCGCCGATTCTTCGAGCCGGTTCAGAAGGCGCAAGGTCGCGCCGCGCACGAACCAGAGGCTGGCACCCTCGCCGCCCGCCGATATCGCGGCATCCGTCAGCGCGAGCGCTGTGGCCGGCTCGCCGGCGGCATAGGCGATGCCCGCGCCGAAGCCGAGCACGTCGGGCGTCACGTCGGGGGCCGCAAGTCGATCCTTGATCAAGTCCCAGGCCTGCGCTGCGAGGCCGCTCTCCGCATATTTGGCGGCCAGCGCGAAATGCGGATCGCCGGGCGTCACAGCGTCTTCACCAGAACGCCCTGGATTGAATCCTCAGCGCGCAACACGGTCGGCGGCTTGAACATGAAAGTCTCAGGCCCCTCGCACCACTTGCGCCACAGATCGCGGTAGGTCGCCTCGAGCGTGCGCGTGAAGCCGATTTCGTCGCGCAAGGGCGACGCCGCCATGCGTTCGCGCAGGCCAGCACGGACAGTCGCCAATGGCGCCGGGTCGCGGCCGAACACCACAGCGCGGGCGATGTAATCCTCAAGATTGTCCGCAACGAAGGCGTCCGCCAGGCCGACCGCGTGCAGCAGACTGTAACCCACCCGGCCGCGATGGTTGCTGCCGCGCATCGTCAGGACCGGCACGCCCATCCACATCGCTTCGCAGCTGGTGGTCGTGCCGTTGTAGGGGAATGGATCGAGGGCGAGATCGACGTTGGCATACTTGCCGAGATGATCCGCGACGGAGGGCACGAAGGCGTCCATATCGATGCGGTCGGCGCTCACGCCATGGTCCGCGAAGATGCCTCGCACATAGTTGCGCACGGGCTCTTCGCGCAGTTGCTTGCACTTCAGATAGAAACGCGAACCCGGAACCTGCTTCAGGATCTGCGCCCAGGCCGCGATGACGCGATCTGTGACTTTCGGCAGGACGTTGAACGACGCGAAAGTGACATAGCCCTTACGCGCCGCCGGTGACGGCGCGACAGCCGGCGCCGCGCCGTTCGGACGGTAAAGATGGAAGCAGTGCGGAAGGTGGACCAACTCCTCGGTGCACCATTCGTTCGTCGGGTCCGCCCGCTTGTCCGAAAGTCGGTACTTCATCGCGGGGACGCCGCTGGTATCGGGATAGCCGAGGTACTCGATCTGCACCGGCGCAGGTCCCAGCGCGCAGGCCGGCAGGCGATTGCTCGATGTATGCCCGCCCAGATTCACAAGAATGTCGATTTTATCCTCGCGCAGACGGTTGGCCAGAACCTCGGTCGTGAGGCCGCCGCTTTCGATCCAGCCGTCCGCCGCGGCGCGCATGCAATCCGTCACCTTGTCTTTGCGGGTCGTATCGGAATAGAGCAGCACCTCGAACTGGCGGCGGTCATGTTTCTCGAGCAGCGCCTCGAAGAAGTACGCCACCGAGTGCGCGCGGAAATCCGGCGAAAGATAGGCCAGCCGCAGTCTGCGATTTGGATCGCGGACGTTAGCATGCGGGCGGCTGACATCCGGAACGGTCATGGCGTAGCGGCGTCCGAATTCCTTGTGGATCTCAAAAATCTCGCTGTTCGAGGTGTCCGCCTCATACAGGCTCGCGAACGCATAGTTGCTATAGAACACCGGCGCCGAGGCGGTATTGATATCGGCCGCCGCGCGCATTGCCGCGCAGGCATCCTTGATCCGATGCTGGTCGAGCAACAGCACACCCAGCGTGTTCTGCGCCAGCGCATTGCCCGGATCGAGTTCCAGCGCGCGCTTGATCTCGACCTCGGCCTCGGTGAGACGTTGATCTTCAAGATAAGCCACGCCGAGGCTGTAGCGCGCGAAGCTGGAATCCGGGTTGCGCGAGATCACACGTTTGTAAACGCCGATTGCCTCGTCGGCCTGGCCGAGCATGTAATAGGCGATGCCAAGATTGGTCAGGGCCTCGTCGTAATTCGGATCGCGCGCGATGGCATTCTCCAGCGCCTTCACCGCGCTCTCGAAGCGGAACAGACGCAACAGCAGCGCACCATAATTGTTGCTGATGACCGCCACCTGCGGCTTCAAGGCCGCGGCACGCCCCAGGTGTTCCGCAGCCTCATCGAGCTTGAATTGCAAGGCCAGAGCCAGACCGAGATTGTTGTGGGCCTCGGAGTGATTGGGATCGAGCGCAACCGCTTTCTCAAGCGCGGCCACGGCTTCGTCTAGGCGATCGGCCTGGCGTAACGTGTTGCCGTAAGCGTTCCACAGCACGACATGCGTCGGGTGTTCGCTCACCGCCTGCGCAAGAACAGCGACAGCCCCATCGACGTCACCGGCCTCACGCATCGCCAGCCCGAGGTTCGCCTTCGCATCGGCGTAGGCAGGATCGAGCACAAGCGCCTGAAGGAACGCAGCGATAGCCTCATCGCCGCGACCGGCATTGGATAGGAGATTGCCAAGGTTGTTGTGAATTGTCGGATCTTGCGGCGCCAGCGACAGCGCCTTGCGATAGCTGGCCTCGGCCGTGGCCAAGTCGCCGATTTCCTTCAGCGCCACACCGCGATTGAGCCAGGCTTCCGCGTAATCCGGGTCGATCTCGACCGCGACCGTGAAGTTCTCCGCCGCCGCCGCGATGTCGCCACTGCGGAACAGAGCCAGCCCCAAGGCGTGCCGGCTGCGCGCATGGCGCGGATTGAAGGCGACCGCCATCTGCGCCCCCGCCATTGCGTCGGCGCCGCGCCCCAGACGCTGCAGCACCTGCACGCGGATCAGCAAAAGATCGGGTTGGCCCGACACCAGGCGCAGGCCGTTCTCGACGACCGTCAAAGCTTCGTCGCCCGCACCGGTGTCGCTCAACAGCATGGCGAGGTTGGCCGCATACAGCGGCTCCGCGGGCCTCAGGGCGACGGCACGCTCAAGGTGACTGCGTGCGGCCGCGTCGTCACCAAGGTGACGCTTGGCGAGGCCGGCCAGGTTATGGCCGTCGGGATCGTCGGGCGTTTGGCCCAGGTAGGTCTGGAGGAGGAAATCGGCGCCGGCGGCGTCGCCGGCTTCAAGAAACCGCAAGCCCTGGATGAGCAACGGCGAGGCTGCTGCGTGCGCGGGAGCTGCTTCGGGCGAAGTCATGGATATGCCGGCGGCGTCAGCTGTCTTCCTGCGCCGCTAGAAGCCGGAAATCAGCCGGCTCCGGCTTGCGCGGGCGCTGCCGACTGCGGCGAAGTACGCAGGCCGGCCGCGAGGTTGCGGTTGATATTGATCAGCACGTCGAGATCGTTGGCGGCGCTGGAGCGCAGCGCTTTCGTGGTCTGCTTGTCGACGAAGATCGACAGGCTCATCACGTTCGCCTTGATCTCCGGCGGCAACTGATTTTCCGGATCGGTCAGATCCGCCTGGATGATCGTCCAGAGAAGATGGTTGAAGCGCAGCGCCTTCGAGAACTCGGCGATGTTATTCGTCAGATTCTTGGCGTCTTCGAGCATGAGCGCGGCTTTGGTGAAGGCCATGGCCTCCACTTCGCGCGGCGACAAGTTGCGCTTCTGCTGCTGCGCATAAGCGGCAATCTTATCTTTTGACATTGGCCAAGGCCTCCGACTCCATCTTGATTAGCTGCCGGCACAATTTCAGCGCTCGGTAGTGATCGCCGCCGAGAATGTTTTGCGACATCTCGACCATCAATTCCACGGCACGCGCATCGACTGGTAAGATGATCATTTCCCGCATTAAAGCGAAGTAAATACCGTGAAAATCCTTTTCGCGGGCGGGATTGATGTACATGTTCAGGATCGTCACATAGAGCTTTTTACCGACAGTATCGGCCTGCTCCTCGGTGATGATGTCTTTTTCCCGTACTACGGGTACCCGATTCAGCACCACGAATTCCGTCTTCGCCGGGCCGTTGGCGATGACAGAGGTGCCGATCAGCACCTTTTCGTTGGGCTTGAGGGTTAGCTTCAGCGGCATTTTAAACGCTCATCAAACTCGATGTTGCCGGCCGTGAGGCCGGGGCCTTTTACGCCGCGCGATGGATCGGTCCCCCCGATTGCCACCCCACGGTTGCCTGCGTCGGCCGATGCCTGCCGCTCGCCGGCGGTAACCGGCGGAGTATGGAGCGAATTGCCCGACTCGTGAAGGGCGCCGGCCCGGACGCGCTAGGCGCGCCCGTGCACGGGTTAGAACAGACGTAGGACCGCTTCTTCGGACTTCTGCGCGATCTGGAGCGAGATCGTGCCGAGCTGCTGGCGGGTCTGCAGCGAGAGCAGGTTGGCCGATTCTTCGTTCAGATCCGCGTTCACGAGATCCGAGGCGCCACCCTTCAGCGTGTTCACCAGATTACTGGTGAATTCATCGCGGATGGACAGCAGGGCCGAACGCGTACCGAAGCCGGTCGCGGCCGAACGCACGGTGACAAGCGCCGAGTCGAGAGCGCGGATCGACGCGTTGATGGCGAAGATCGCCGCCACGCCGGTCTGGCCCCATACGGTCGTGACGCCGGCGGTGCCGTGCACCTGCGCGGAGCTGGCCATGATCGACTGGAATTCTGTGGCCCTCAGACCCGAAACGACGAGCTGGTTGACGGCCTTCTGCTCGGTGCGTTCGTTGAACTTCACCGTCAGATAGTCCGCGCCGCCAACGAAGGCACCTTGATTGTTCTTGAGCAGGTTGACGCCGTTGAAGCTGGCGTCTTCGGCGATGTTGTCGATCTGGCTGCGCAGTTCGTTGAACTGGCTTGCGAGGGCCGCACGTGTCGAGCTTTCCGGCGCCGAAACCGCGGACTGCGCCAGCGCTTTCATTTGCTTGATCGTGTCTTCGATCGACGTCAGGCCTTGAATACCGGCCTTGATGATGTTGATGCCGTCAGTGATTCCGGTCTTGATCGACGCAAGATCCGATGCACGGCTGTTGAGATTGCGCGCCTTGAAGAAGGCGAGCGCGTCATCGAGCGCGCTGTTGACCTTCAAGCCTGTCGCAAGACGTTCCTGCGTGCGGCCGATCAGGTTGCTCGTGCCCTGCAACGACAGCAGATTTGTGCGTGTCGCAGAGGAAAGATTGATTGTTCCCGCCATGGGCCTACCTCAATCAAAGAAGCTGGGCTTGCACCTTTGCGTGCCATCAAGCTTCGGGTTGCAGTGCGCATAGCATCGCTGCAGACGAATCTTCTGATCGTCCATTGCGAGCATTGCGCAAGGGCGGCAAATAAATGGTTAACACCCGCGACAATTCGTGACCGAGCGCACGCAGACGTTTCGAAAAAGGAGGAGCAACCAGTAAGGTCGCGTATTCGAAAAAAAAGAGGGGCGGCCCATAAGGCCGCCCCGCAAGTCGTACGAAGGAAACTTTAGAATTAGAACAGACGGAGGACCGACTGTTCCGACTTCTGCGCGATCGACAGCGAGATCGTGCCGAGCTGCTGGCGAGTCTGCAGCGAAAGCAGGTTGGCCGATTCTTCGTTGAGGTCGGCGTTGACCAGGTCCGAAGCGCCACCCTTCAAGGTGTTGATCAGATTGTTGGTGAAGTCCTGACGGATACCGAGCATCGACGCATTGGTACCGAAAGCCTGCGCGACCTGACGCACGGTAACCAGCGCCGAGTCGATCGCCTTGAGCGACGCGGTGATCGCGAAGATCGCGGCGACGCCGGTCTGACCCCAGTGGGTCGTCGCGCCGGGCGTGCCGGAAACCGTGGCCGAGGTGGCCATGATCGAATTGAAGTCGGACGAACGCAGACCGGAAACGACCAGCTGGTTGACGCCAGCGGCATCGGTACGTTCGTTGAATTTCACGGTGAGGTAGTCAGCGCCCGGCAGGAACGCGCCGGTGCCGTTCTTGAGCAAGTTGACGCCGTTGAAGCTGGCGTCTTCCGCGATGTTGTCGACCTGACTGCGCAGTTCGTTGAACTGGCTGGCGAGCTTGGCGCGCGTGGAGCTTTCCGGCGCGGAAACCGCGGACTGCGCGAGCGCCTTCATCTGCTTCAGCGTCGATTCAATCGACTCGAGGCCCTGCGTCGCGGCGGTGAGCACGCTGATCGAACCAGCGATGCCGTCTTTGATCGCCGACAAATCGCCGGCGCGGTCATTGAGGTTACGCGCTTTGAAGAACGCGAGCGCGTCGTCGAGCGCACTATTGACCTTCAGGCCCGTCGCAAGACGCTGCTGCGTGCGGTCGATCATGGTGGTGGTGGATTGCAGCGACAGCAGGTTTGACCGCGTCGCACTACCGAGAGAAATATCGTCAGCCATGCTTGACCCTTTCTAGGAACGAGTGGCGAGCCGCCCAGTTTCTCTGCCCAATGGCTATCAGCCGCCATACGAGCAGTGGCGTTCGTGCTGCCCTTGTAAGTGGCAAATGCAAATGAATGGTTAATGGGTTCGTTGACGATCGTTCGAAATGAAAAGCGGCGGACATAAGCCCGCCGCTTTCCGTAAAATAAAAACTCAAGCCGCTGGAAAAGCGGCGTCTTAGAACAGACGGAGGACCGACTGTTCCGACTTCTGCGCGATCGACAGCGAGATCGTGCCGAGCTGCTGACGAGTCTGCAACGAAAGCAGGTTCGCGGATTCTTCGTTGAGGTCGGCGTTGACCAGGTCCGAAGCGCCGCCCTTCAAGGTGTTGATCAAGTTCGACGTGAATTCCTGACGAATGCCAAGCATCGACGCATTGGTACCGAAAGCCTGCGCGACCTGACGCACGGTAACCAGCGCCGAGTCGATGGCCTTGATCGAAGCATTGATCGCGAAGATCGCAGCGACGCCTGTTTGGCCCCAGTGCGTGGTCGCACCCGCCGTACCGGTGACAGCGGCGGAGCTGGCCATGATCGTGTTGAAATCCGTCGCCCTCAGACCGGAGACGACCAACTGGTTGAGCGCCGTAGCCTGCGTGCGTTCGTTGAATTTCACGGTCAAATAATCGGCGCCCTGCGCGAATGCGCCGGTCTGGTTCTTCAGCAGGTTGACGCCGTTGAAGCTTGCATCTTCCGCCAAGTTATCGATCTGACTACGCAGTTCGTTGAACTGGCTGGCGAGCTTGGCGCGGGTGGAGCTTTCCGGCGCAGACACCGCGGACTGCGCCAGCGCTTTCATTTGTTTCAGCGTCGACTCGATCGACGTCAAACCTTGCGTCGCGGCGGTGAGCACGCTCACGGCGCCGGCGATTTGATCCTTGATCGCGGAGAGGTCAGAAGCGCGGTCATTCAGGTTACGCGCTTTGAAGAACGCGAGCGCATCGTCGAGCGCGCTGTTGACCTTCAAGCCCGTCGCGAGACGGCCCTGCGTGCGATCGATCAGCGTCTGGGTGTTCTGCAGCGACAGCAGGTTTGTGCGTGTCGCAGATCCAAGCGTAATGCCGCCCGGCGGATTCTCACTCATGGCCTATGCCCCTTCTGGTCGATGCCATTTTCGCGCGCGCAGAATGCAATCCACACGCAAGCTACAGCTAACCATTGCCAGGAAGTGGTTAATGAGGGGTTGCCGGGGTGATCCTTTTGCGGCCTTGCCAAAAATTGCCGGATTTCGAAAATAAAACGGCGGACCCCGCGGGGCCCGCCGTTCAAAAGTGAACCGCTGTAAGCGCTTAGAACAGACGCAAGACCGACTGTTCCGACTTCTGCGCGATCGACAGCGAGATCGTGCCCAACTGCTGACGAGTCTGCAGCGACAGCAGGTTGGCGGATTCTTCGTTGAGGTCGGCGTTGACCAGGTCAGAGGCGCCGCCCTTGAGGGTGTTGATCAGGTTCGCCGTGAAGTCCTGGCGAATGCCGAGCAACGACGCGTTGGTACCGAAGGCCTGCGAGATCTGACGCACGGTGACCAGCGCGGAGTCGATCGCTTTGATCGAGGCGTTGATCGCGAAGATCGCCGCGGTGCCGGTCTGGCCCCACACCGTGGTGACGCCCGCGGTGCCGGTGGCCGACGCGGAGGTTGCCATGATGGTGTTGAAGTCGGCAGCCTTGAGGCCCGAGACGACCAGCTGGTTGACAGTCGAGGCCTGCGAACGCTCGTTGAACTTCACAGTCAAGTAGTCGGCGCCGGCAGAGAAGGCACCGCTCTGGTTCTTCAGCAGGTTGACGCCGTTGAAGCTCGCGTCTTCGGCGAGGTTGTCCACCTGGCTGCGCAGTTCGTTGAACTGGCTGGCCAGCTTGGCGCGCGTCATGCTTTCCGGCGACGAAATCGCCGACTGAGCCAACGCTTTCATCTGCTTCAGCGTGTCTTCGATCGAGACCAGGCCCTGAGTCGCGGCCGTCAGCACGCTCACCGCGCCGGCGATTACGTCTTTGATCGCGGAGAGGTCAGCTGCGCGGTCGTTCAGGTTACGCGCTTTGAAGAACGCGAGCGCGTCGTCGAGGGCGCTATTGATCTTCAGGCCCGTCGCAAGACGGCCTTGGGTCCGATCGATGAGGCCCTGGGTGTTCTGGAGTGAGAGCAGGTTCGTGCGTGTCGCAGAACCAAGCGTAACGTCAGCCATTGTGTTTTCCTTTTCTAGGATGGGTCGAAAGACATTTCTGTCCAGCCCGACGTAGCCGTGAGGCCAAGCCCCTTCTGGGGACACGCCGAACTACAGCATTTATAATAGTTCGGCCGACAAAATGTCAAATACCACGCGAATCCAGAAAATTAACCTTTAGTTTCAAATATTTAGATAAGCGGTACGCAGGGTCGGCGGATCTACAACCCTTACGAGCCGAGCTGGCGAGTCTCGAAGGAACGGCGCTTTGGACGAAGGCTATCTTATCCTCGCTTTGGACGACCGGCGCTACGTGGAACTGGCGATCAACCTCGCCCTGTCCTTCCGCCGCTGGGAGAACCGTCCGGTCAGTATCGTGGTTTCGCCCGGCCATGAACCGTCTGGCGACGCAGCGGCGCTGTTCGATCGCGTGATCACTGCGCAGCCGGATGGCGCGCTGAAAGGCGCGATGAACAAGGCCCGCCTGCTCGACCTCACGCCGTATGACCGCACGATGTATGTCGACGCGGATTGTCTGCTGTTCAGCCCGCGCATCGAACTGTTCTGGCACCGCTATCGCGGGCAACCGTTCGTGGTCGAAGGCCACAAGCAAACCACAGGCCCGGCTTTCGCCTGCTCGCTCGGCGCCAAAGACGCCGCAGAACTCTGCGCCGCCTACAGCCTGCCCTATCTCACCGTATTCAACGCGGGCGTGATCTATTTCGAACGCGGCCCGGTCGCCGCCGAGATTTTCGCCAGGGTCAAAGCCCTGCACGCCGGGCCGGATCGCGATCGCATCAGTTACACCTACAAACACGCCGGCGAATACGCCGACGAGCCGTTCTTCGGCGTGGTGTTGGGCAGCATGAACATTCCGCCCCAGGAACCGCCGGCGAACAACCGCCTTCAGGTGACGACGCCCAACCTGGTCGAGGCGGTGATGGACATCGACACCGCCGACCTGCGCATCGTGAAACAGACGCCGGGAGTCGCCCCGGAACTGTGGGCCGGCGTGCTGTGCCACTTCTGCGGCCTATCGCCGATGGAAACGTATTTCGAACTGGCCGACAAACTGCGCCGCGAAAACGGCCTGACACCGATGGATCGCGGCCAGTTCCGCTTTGTTGTTCTGACGGAAACTTTGTCCAAGGGACATTAGATGCGCGCGCGCCCTTCCCTTACACTGCACATCGCATGACCGCGCCGCTTTTCATCGCCACCAGCCTTGCACCCGGCCGAGACGTTGCGGCACAGCGGGCCGCCGTCACGTCGTGGCGCGCCGCCGGCTTCAAGATGCTGTCGGTGAATGCCGCGGCGGAACTGCCGCAACTGACCCGGGATCATCCCGACGTCACCTTTGTCACCGCGGCAAAGACCGGCGAGCGGGTCGCACGCAAGCCCGTGCCTTACATCCACGACTTGCTGAAAGCGCTGCGCGCTGATGCCGCGACCAGCGGCGCGGGGCTGACCGATTGCATCGTGGGCATCGTCAACGACGACATTCACTTTCGTCTTTCACCGGCGCAGATGGCCGAGATCGCCGCCGCCGCGCAAGGCAGCCTCGTGCTGGGCGCGCGCGTGGACGTCGCGGATGCCACCGCGCTTGGCGGCTTCCGCGCGGCCGGCGATGAGACCTACTCCACCGGCTACGACTTTTTCCTAATGTCGGGCGATCTGCTCGATGACTTCGGCGACACCCCGTTCTGCGTCGGCATGCCCTTCTGGGACTACTGGATGCCGCTGGTCGCGCTGCTGAAGGGTCGCCCGCTGAAAGCGTTGCGATCCCCGGTCGCCTTGCACATCGCCCATGAGACGCGCTGGGACGACACGATCTATGTGTATTTCCACGCCCTGATGACCGCCGTGCTCGAAGCCTGCGAGGCCTCACGCGGACAGGACACCAGCGCGTATGGCCGTCAGTTCGATCTAATGCTGGATGCCCTCGGCCATCTCTACAAAGACGCCTTCGCGCGCGGCACCAAGACCGGTGCGGACGGCAACGTATTGCCGGACGCCGTCGAAGGGCTGGCCGCCTTTTACGATCGCTTTCAGGAAGTCGCGGTGCATCACATCAAATCGCGCGCCGTGAATTTCACGCTATCCGCATGAGCGCGACTGAGGCGCTGCGGCGCGGTCTCGAGGCGCATGGACGCGGCGATCTCAACGCGGCCGCGACCGCCTATCAAGATGCCGCGCGCGCGGAACCCCAGAACCCCGAGCCGGTGCATCTGCTCGGGGTCGTGGCGATCCAGGTCGGCGACCTGGAAGGCGCCGAACGTCTGATCGGCCGCGCGCTGACCTTGAAGCCCGACTACGTCGATGCGCTGAGCAATCTCGCGACCGCGCAACAAGCGCTCGGCAAGCACGGCGAGGCGTTGGCGAACTTGCAACGGGCGGCAGAGCTGGCGCCCGACAATGCCGTGATCCACTTCAATCGCGGTAATGCGCTGAGCAAACTCGGCCACTTGCGAGAAGCGATTGCGGCCTACGACACCGCGCTGCGCCTCCTGCCGCACTATCCGCAAGCGATCACCAATCGCGGGATCGTGCTGCGCGACCTCGATGACATCGACGGCGCGACGGCGGCATTCGCGGCGGCGCTGGCGGTGGATCCCAACTACACAGACGCGCGGTACAACCTCGCCAATTGCTATCGCGATCTCGGCCGCCTTGACGACGCCGAGCGGGAAATTCGCGCGCTGCTGGCCAAAGAGCCGCAACACGCCAAGGCGCATAATGCGCTCGGCAATATTCTTGGTGACGCGGGCCGGACGGCGGAAGCCGTCGCCGCTTTTGCCGCCGCCATGGCCGCCGATCCCACCTGGATGCCCGCCGGGAGCAACTGGCTGAGCGCGCAGCAGTACTTGCCCGGCATCACGGAAGCCGCGCTGCTCGCCGCGCACAAGCAATGGCATCGGGCGCATACCGCCGCGATTCCGGCGCAGCGCCCTCACGGCAACACGCGCGATCCGGCGCGACCGCTCGTCATCGGCTTCGTCTCGCCCGACCTGGGACAACATCCCGTCGGCATCATGACCGTGCGGATGATCGAGAACCTCGACCGCCACCAGATGCGCGCCGTCGTTTTCAGCACGCGGCCGGAGAACCGCGAAGACGCGATCAGCGCGCGCATCCGCGCCGCCTGCGATTGGCGACGTGTCGATGGCATGGACGACGAAGCGCTCGCCGCGACGATCGGCGACGCCAAGGTCGACATCTTGTTCGACCTCTCGGGTCACACCGCCGGGCACCGCCTGAAGATGTTCGCGCGCAAGCCCGCGCCACTCGCCGTGTCGTGGTTCGGCTATGTCGGCACGACCGGCGTTCCGGCGATCGACTACGTCCTAGGCGACGCGGTCGAGACGCCGCCAGGCACAGAAGCCAGCTATGTCGAGCGCATCCTGCGCCTGCCCGGCTGCTACGCCTGCTTCGATCCGCCGGCTTACGCGCCCGATGTCACGACGCTTCCGGCCTTGCGGACTGGGTTCGTGACGTTCGGCTGTTTCAACAATCCGTCGAAGCTTAACGACGAGGTCGTCGCCTCTTTCGCCCGCATCCTGGCGCGCGTGCGGGACAGCCGCTTACTGCTGAAGTTCCGCGGCCTCGAAGATGCGCGCGTGCAAACACACCTTCGCGATGCTTTCGCCGCGCGCGGTATCGCCGGCGAACGCATCCTGATCGAAGGCCGCGATGCGCCGCCGGAATTCCTGGGCGCTTACGGCAAAGTTGATATCGCCCTCGATCCCTTCCCCTACGGCGGCGGCCTGACCACCTGCGAGGCGTTGTGGATGGGCTGCCCTGTCGTCACCTCGCCCGGCGCGACGTTCGCCGGACGTCATGCGGCGACATACCTCGCCAATGCCGGGCTCGCGGACTGGATTGCGCCGGATCGCGCCTCTGCTGAAGACCTCGCCGTGGCGCGTGCGTCCGATCTTGGCGCGCTTGGAAAACTGCGCGCCGGATTACGCGAACAGATGCGCAGATCGCGCGTCTGCGATGGCCCGGCTTTCGCCGCCGACTTCACCGCCGGCTTGCGCGCCATCTGGCGCGACTGGTGTCAAAGGTAAGGCCGCAACGCGTCGAGCAGACGGTCGACCTGCGTCGACCAATCCCAGCGTTGCATGAATTGCGCGGCCGTAGCGCCGCGCGCCTTTGCGCCGGCGCGGTCGTCATAGGCTTCCTGCATACGGCGCGCCAATTCATCGATAGAGGATTCGCCCCATCCTTCGAGATCGGCACGGCCGGTCACGGCTCCGATGGGGATTTGCATTTCCAGCGGATAACAGTTGTCGGCGGCGATCAGATCGAGATGGCCGGTATTGCGCGACAACACGACCGGCACACCGCAAGCCATGCATTCCATCGCGACCAAATTGGTGCCGCCCTCGCAGCGGCTGGGAAGGACCGCGAGGTCCATCCCGCGCAGCACCGGTGGCGTCGCGATGTTCGATAACGGCCCGAGATCGACAAAGGAGTCATCCGGCAGGCCGTTCGCCCGCAGCCATCCGGCCACATCCAGCCGGCCGTCTTTCACAGGCGCCCCGGTAACGTGCGGCGACTTAGCAATCGACAGCGCCGCCGCGGGCCAGGGGTTGTGCCAGGCCGTCACGAGCAAGGCTTCGGGACACCGCGCGCGGAAGCGCTTGAAGGCGGCGACAACCAGGTCCTGACCTTTGCGGTATTCCAACTTCCCGCCCGAAAAGACCGTAAAGCGCCCGGCATAAGTCCCAGCGCGCGGCCCGGGGCTGAACAGAGAGACATCGACCCCTTGCGGGCAATTCACCACCCGGTCGAAGCCATGGCGCCTCAGCACCTCGGCATTCCAGTTCGAGCCCGTAACGATGAGGGCCAAGCGCTCGGCCGCTTTGAGGTTCGCTTCCGGAATCTTGGCGGATTCGAAGAACACGACCCCGACATCGGGCTTACCCATCAACTGAACCAGGCGCGCCGGCCAAGCCAGTTCATCGCCCAAAGCGTGCAGGAGGGGGAAATCCAGAGTCGCAGGCGCTCTCGTGAGGTCGGCCCAACGGGGATGGTCCGCCAGCGGTTCCGCCAGAATAGCCGCCTGTTCCGGCGTAAAGCAGGGCTTGTCCTCAATGAACGGCAGCACTGGCGCAACGCCTTTGCGCGTCAGTTCCACGGCCAGGTTAACGCCGTAAGTCCCCCATCCGCTGGGAACGCCGACCTGCCAACCGAGACCGAGACGCCTGGACATTCAAAAAATCTGACAAAACTTCGGCTTAAAGCGTTGTTTACCAATGAATCGTACCTGTGGGGTAGAGTAGCGTGGCAAACGACAGGCCACAGCCCATCGTTTGCTAAGGGGAAGGACGTCTGATGTCGGATTTCATGCTGAGCCAAGTGCAGGGGCTTCTGACCCGTGTGCAGGACGATCTGGACAAGATGGGCAAGCAATCCCATGCCCAGATGGACACCGTGCTCGGCGCCATCGATGATCTTGCGGCCAATCTGTTTGCGACGCAGGCCCTGCTGTGCATGCTGATGAAAGACAAGAACGTCGACGCGGAAGGCGCCAAGGCTTGGATCGCCAAGCAGGCCGGCGGCGCACCGAACGCCCCGAAGGCGATTCAGGTCGTCGATCTGCTGGTCGAATCGACCAAATAATCCGCTTCTCCGCCTTGAGCCGTCGCCGCCGCCTGTCGTGCGGCGATTGCTGCCGCGTGCGTGCATGACCCACGCGCCCTTCTCCGTCGTTGCGCCACTTTACCGGTTGCTGACGGGTGCATTGTCATTGGTCGCACCGCTGTGGCTCAGTTGTCGCCGCAACAACGGCAAGGAAGACGCGGCACGCCTGCGCGAACGCTATGGCCTCACGGACCGCGCGCGGCCCGCAGGCCCCGTCGTCTGGTGCCACGGCGCCAGCGTCGGCGAAGCGCAGACCCTGCTCACCCTCATCGCCACCCTGACCGCGCGTGGGCAAACCGTGGTGCTGACGACCGGCACCGTCACCTCCGCCGCCCTGATGGCGGATCGCCTGCCCGCCGGCGCGATCCATCAATATCTACCGCTCGATCATGGCCGCTGGGTACGCCGGTTCCTCACCCATTGGCGGCCGCATCTCGTGGTCTGGTCGGAATCCGAACTGTGGCCGAACACGCTGGCGGAGATCGCCGTCCGCGGCATCCCGCTGTATCTCGCCAATGCGCGCCTATCGGATCGCGCCCTACGCGGATGGCGGCGCTGGCCGGGATTCGCGCGCCGGGTCATGTCGCATTTCACGGCTGTGCTCGCGCAATCGCCCGAGGACGCCCGCCGCTTCGCCACATTGGGCGCAAGCGACGTACGCGCCCTCGGCAATCTCAAACTGGCCGCGCCGGCGCTGCCCGCGCACGAGGCTGATGTCACGGCGCTGAAAGCGGCCATCGGCGCGCGCCCGTGCTGGCTGGCGGCCAGCATCCATCCCGGCGAGGACGCAATCGTTGCCGAGATTCATGCGGGCCTGCGGGCGCAGTTCCCCGATCTGCTCACGGTGGTCGCGCCACGCCATCCGCCCAAGGCCGAGGCCATGGGCGCGACCTTCGCCGCACGCGGTCTTGCGGTGGCATACCGGAGCCGTCGCGAACCCGTCACATCCGGCACGGCGATCTATATCGCCGACACGCTCGGCGAACTCGGCGCGCTGTACCGCGCCTGCGATCTCGTGATCATGGGAAAATCCTTCGCGGTCGGCGGCGGCCAGAATCCGGCGGAGCCGGCCAAGCTCGGCTGCGCGGTGATTTGCGGGCCCGACATGAGCAATTTCCGCGAGCTGACGGCTGCGATGGCCGAAGCCGGCGCACTGACGAACGTCAACAGCCTCGCCGAACTCAGCGCCGCCGTCGCACACTTGCTCGGGGACCCCGCAGCCCGCCGGCGTCAGGGCCAGGCCGGCGCGGCTTTCATGGCGTCCGGCGACACGGCTTTGAGCGCCACGCTCACCATCCTGGAACCGCACCTCACAAATCCTATAGATTGCGGCTGACATGGATGCGAGTTCCGAAAACCGTCTGCGCGATCTGCGGCTGAACCTTGCGGAAATCTGCCTTGAGGGGCGGGTGGACCGCATCGCCAGCCTGTGCCGCAATCCGTCCGGCGACGCGCTGATGACGATGATCAACTCCGGCGTCCGCCACCTCGCCATGGCGAAGAACGACCAGGCCGTCGCCGAGCGCTGTCATCGCATCCTCAGCGTCGAGCATGATGTCACGCGCAAGGTCGCGGCCTATCTCGCGCTCAACCTGTTTGCCTTTCCGCACAGCATCGACCGCAGCTTCGACATCGTCGACGTGCCGACGCCGTTGATCGCGACCGTCGTCAAGGCACAGCTGGCCGTGCCGATGTTCTTCACGCGCGACGGCGCACGACGGCGTGCGCTCGCCCATGTCGAAGCGACGGTGCAGGAAATCTACAAAGCAGCGACCGTGATCGACGAAGCGGAATTCCGCCGCGAAATCCTGACCGGATTCATGGACGGCTACAGCGCGATCTCGATCTATGCCGAGGACGTGCCGCTGAAGCAGCTCGCGCAGCGCCGCGCCGCACTCATCCGGCTTTATATCGAGACCTTCGACCTTGCCCGCGACATCCCTGCGCGCCCGCACGATCACGGCGTCATCCGCCTTGGCGTATTGTGTCCGGGCGCCTACAGCGAGACATCCGCATTGCGCGGCCACCTCAAAGGGCTGAACCGCAACGAGTTTCAGATCACCGCCTTCGTCCCCGACGAAGCCGCCGCTGCCGTCGGCGCCGGTTTTGAAGGTCTGGTCGATAAATTCCTGGCCTTGCCGGTAGGCGACATCGCGCAAGCCGCTCAGATCGTTGCCGCGCAGGAACTCGATATCCTGCTCTGCGGCGCCAACATCACCAACATCTCCCGCTTTCCGTGGACGCTGTTGATGGCGCAACGGCTGGCGCCGTTACAAGCCGTCATGCACGCCAGCAGCCTCACGACAGGCTTCGAGACAGTCGACGTATACCTGAACGGCGCGTTGAACGAACCCGATGACACCGCGAGCGATTACACCGAAGAGCTGGCGCTGTTCGCCGGCTCATCCAATCACTATCTGATGCCAGGCCCCGCGATTGCGCCGGAAGCTGTGACACGCGAACAGATCGGCGTGCCGGATGCGGCGATCCTCGCCGTCTCGGGGGCGAATTTCTTCAAGATTGGGCCGGATCTCATCGACGCCTGGGCGCGCATCCTGGAGGCGTCGCCGAACGTGCACCTGCTAATGTATCCGTTCAATCCGAACTGGATGACCCACTATCCGCACAAGGAAGGCTTCCTGCGCTTTGTGCAGGAACGTTTCGCCGAGCGTGGCGTGGGCATCGAACGGCTGCATGTGCTGGAGCCGCAAGCCAATCGCGCGCCGATCCTCGGGGTGCTGGCGCTGGCCGATCTCTATCTCGACAGCTTCCCTTATTCAGGCGCGGTCTCGCTGGTCGATCCCCTCACTGTCGGCTGTCCACCGATCGTGCGTGAAGGTCACACCGCGCGCTGCCGTCAGAGTGCGGCCATGCTGCGCGAGTTCGGCCTCGAGGTGATGGTCACGCGCACGACCGAGCATTACATCACGCTCGCCACGCGTCTGCTGCAGGATCACGTCCTGCGCCGCGAGATGCGCGAAGCGGTGCGTGACGTCGCGCGGCATAGCGCCTTCGGCAACAACACCGGCATCGGCGACCGCGTCGGCCCCGCGTTGAAGGAAGCGCTGCGGCGGAAGCTGGGAAACGCCAGCTTCTAAGGCGTGGCGGCCTGTGTTCGCGCGCTGCGCAGCACACCAAACCCCACCACAGCGGAGGCGAGCGAGCCCATCAGCACGCCGATCTTGACCTCGCGCATCAGCTCAGGATCGACGAACGCGAGACCGCCGATGAACAAACTCATCGTAAATCCGATGCCGCACAGCAACGCGACCCCGTAAACCTGAAGCCACGACGCACCCTCCGGCTTGACCGCGACCTTGCAGGCCACCGCCAGGCCGACACTTCCAAAAATCCCGATCTGCTTTCCGAGGAACAGGCCCAGCGCGACAGCGATGGGAAGCGGCGCGATCAATGACGCCAGATTCATGCCGGCGACGGAAACGCCGGCATTGGCAAAACCGAAGATCGGCACGATGGCGTAGGTTACCCAAGGATGCAGAGCATGCTCCAGCCGGTGCAACGGTGAGTCTGAAACCGCGTCGCCGTTATTTCGGATCGGAATGGTGAGCGCCGCAAGCACGCCCGCGATTGTCGCGTGCACACCCGAAAAGAACACGGCCAGCCATAGACACAGCGACAACAATGTATAAGGCCACAGCGCCATGACCTTGCGGTGGTTCAGCGTCATCAGGGCGATCAGCGCCGCCGCCGCGAGCGCCAAGGCCGTTACGTCGATATGCGTCGTGTAGGCAATCGCGATGATCGCGACCGCCCCAACATCGTCGACAATGGCCACAGTCGTCAGAAAGAGCTTGAGCGACGACGGCACCCGGGAGCCAAGCAAGGTCAGGACGCCGATCGCGAAGGCGATGTCCGTCGCCGCCGGAATAGCCCAACCGCGCACCAGCTCCGGTGCCGACCTCGCAACGCTCAGGTAGACGAGCGCCGGAACCGCCATGCCCGCGAATGCCGCAATCACCGGCAGTCTCCGTTGCGCCCATGTCGAAAGCTCACCACCCACGAACTCGCGCTTGATCTCCAGTCCCACCAGGAAGAAGAACCCCGACATCAAGACGTCGTTGATCCAGTGAAGAACAGAGAGCGGGCCTACGTAAGCGGCGAGAGCCTGAAAATAAGCGTCCGATCCAGGGCTATTGGCGACGGCCATCGCAAGCGCCGCGGCCACCATCAGGACGATACCGCCGATCGCCTCGCCCGAAATAAACGCCCTGAGTTGAGAACTTAGAATTGGAATCACCCATCTGCGGTTTACGAGCGTGCATTGTTTGGCAAGGCGGTACGGCGTTCAATCGCTTAATTCGGCGTCCCACCGATTCCAAATGGATCGTAGGCGTTCGCGATCATCAGCATCCAGGCCGTCGATGCCGTACTCGGCAGCGGATTGGCATACCAGCCGAACGGGATGCGATAGCGACGGCTGGCATACAAATACGGTTTCGTTTTCAGGGAAATGAGGTTTCCGTAACCGGCGGCCTTGCCCGGGAAGTCCGTCGACGCATACCGATCAATACGCAACGTCCCGATGGCTTTCACCATCGCCGCTTCGTCCTGCCTCAAAGCAGTGGTGTATTTTGGATCGGCGCCATAGAAACGGATCATGTTGCGCACGGCGTTGATCGCGCCCGCCGTCCACTCCCCCGACAGCACGCCTTGTCTGAACGCACCGCTCTGATCGGCGCCGTTACCGTCCTTGTCCGAATAGCCGACACCCCACAGCGTTCTCTCTGTGCCGTAAGCACCCCAGTTTTTCGTCTTCTGCCACAGCGCAAATGATGCACCTGTCCCGAACCACTGATCGATCTGCTGCGCACCCAGCGCCGCGATGCCCCAGGTCTGCACGTCCACGGCCAGCGGCGACGTCGCGGGAACCCATTCGCGGCCTTGCTTGGGATCGTTTGCCAAGCCGCCTTGAACAAAGGCGCCGTCCCGCCAGGCCTCATTCTTGAAGAACGACAGCAAACCCCTCGTTTGTCGATCCGTGTCGAGACGCCCACCGGAAATCATCACGTCCACGAGTTGGAGCGCGTCGGAGATCTTCTTCTTTCTGTCGGTGTCGAGCCAAACCTCGTTCGCTTGTTCCGCGCGCAGCGTCGCGCGCAGTAACCGAAGTCCCGCATAGAGCGAGAAATTATTCTCGACCGAAATCTCATGTGGGTTGACGACAGCATCGCCGTCGTTGCCGACAGTTCCAGTCGGAGCATAGTACACCCCGCCGACAGCGGACTGCATAGCCGCGAAGGTCGGCAGAACATCCAGAGCGTTCTGCACCGCCGGGGCATCGAAGGGAATGAATCGATCCTTCAAGAAATCAATGTAGTGGATGTGCGCGGCTTGGAGGGGACCGATCAGGAACGCCCAGGCGTTCTCTCCGGTGATGGGCTTCCAATCGCTCCAGCTGACGCGTCCGACTTCATAGGCCGCGTTCAAGGCCGGCAGATTGCTAGCGGTGACAAACGCAGCATATTGCGAACCCATCAGAGGATCGCGCGCGAGCCATTCCGGCGCCAAGGCACGGAAAGAATAAGCGCGGCTGCTGCTGAGGACCTTGCCGTTGTAGATGAAGGTACCGCCCGTCGTGGCGGCGCGCCTTGTACCTGGCGCCGTATTCATCTCCGACGGCACACCGCTTTCGCGCAGAAAAGTGCTCAGGCCCGAGGCTAAAGCATAGGCGCTGGTCGGTGACGGCAGCCGCAGCTTGTTCTTCACGTAACCCAGCATCACCGCAATCTGCCATGTCGCGGCGTCGTAGATATTCGCGCCGTTGTGCGTATTCACGCGCTCCACCTGGAGCTTTCCGGCCGCACTCGGGGCGGGCGAGAACTGATAGTCGAGAATGTTGTAGGCGTCGTCGATCCCGCAGGTGTCCTTGGACCCGGCGCAGACATACGCGCCCCAATACGCGGCGGTGTCGTAGTAGCTGCTGGGCAGCAGATACGTCCCGCCGGAGATCGAGAACTTCAGGAGCGCGCCGTCCGCGGCGCGTTCGTTCACGAGAAAATCGTAGCTGGCTTGCAGATCATCGATCTGCGCAGCCGCGTTGCCCGACATCGCCGCGGCGGCAAAAAACACTGCGACTGAAAATCGCATGAAGACAGTCCTAAGACGCAGCCCGCTTTTGGAGCGTCGACATCGCATCTTCCAGACGCGCGATGTGGTCGCCGCGGACGGTGTGGCTGAGCTTGAGTTCTGCGATGCGCCGTTCTTCGCCGACGTAAAGACGGCTCACCGTCAGCAGCGCGGGCACCAGCGCCGCATCGCGTAACGCGATCAGGTTGCTGTGATTCCAGTCAGGCGCGCCGTAGCCCTCCAGGCGGTCGACACGCGACAGACTGCGCAGGCCGTAGATGTTGTCGTCGCGCCAATGGCTGATGACGATGTGATAGCCCATCCGGCCCAGCGCCGCAGCGATCGCTTCGACCTTCGCGCCATCCAGATTGTGGAACGCCGCGTTCACTTTGATGGCGCGGGCCGCCCAACGGCGGAAATGCGGCTCGGCGTCGGCCGGCCAGGTTGGCGCTTCGAGCGAGATGAGATCGGCCCCGGCGAGTTGATCCTCGCCGCCTTCGCGCGCCGGCACGCCGGCAAGGTCGATGTCGGCACGGGCCTGGAAACCCGGCCCCGCGATCACGTCCCATTGCGCGCTGGCGTACTGCTGCATCTGCGCCGCCGACATCGCCGACAGAAACACCGCGCGCCGGCGCGCGGTCGAACGCGTGAGTTCGTCGGCAAAGATCAGGGGGATATCGTCGCTCATGTATGTTCACTCATGGGCGTCAGCGTGACATCACGCGCGCTTCCGGGCAACCGCTTCAGCCAGCGCCTTCGCCATCGATGCAACCGTCGGCGCCCAGTCGTAAGGGTAATGCTGACGGAACAACCGCATGGTCGGGTACCAGGGGCTGTCGCGACGCTCCAGCAGCCAACGCCAATCGTTGTTGCGCGGCAGCAGTGTCCAGATCGGCCGGCCAAGCGCGCCGGCCAGATGCGCGACCGCGGTATCGACCGAGATGACGAGATCAAGTTCGGTCATGATGCCCGCCGTCACGCTGAAGTCTTTCAGCGGCGACAGCTTCTTGAGTTTGCCGGACCAGATCGACGTCTGTGGTTCGCCCTCACCCGGCCCGATCTGCAGGCTGTACCAGGCAACGCCCGGCACGGCGAGCAACGGCGCCAGTATCTCCAGGGGAAGCGAGCGATGGCGATCGTTTTCGTGATGCGGATTGCCCCGCCAGGCGATACCGACCTTGAAGCCCGGCGACTCCAGCGATGGAACGGGCGTCCCCGGCGGCACGCCGAGATAGGGCACCGTCGCCGGGAGCGTTTCGAGGGTCGTGCCCAATAGATGCGGCACGCTCAAGAGCGGCAGCACATAATCCGCCGCCGGCACGTCCTTCCATTTCGCGGTGGCGGACACGCCCGGCGCCGTGGCGACCATGCGCTCAAGCCCCGGCAGGCATTCGACAATGACCCGCGCGCCCATGTCGGCCAGCGGCTTGGCGAACCGCACGAACTGCAGCACATCGCCCAGACCCTGCTCGGTTGCGAGGAAGATCGTCTTTCCGTTCAAGTCCTCGCCGCGCCAGCGCGGCATAGGATAGCTGCGTTCCGTGAAACCAGCGCGCCGGAAGCGGCTTTCGTACGCCGCAAAGCCTTTGGCGTAGTCGCCGCTGAGCAGCAGCACGTTGGCGAGGTTCCACTGTGTCTCCGGCCGCGCAGGGTCGAGCGGGATGGCGTGCTCCAGGCAGGCGATGGCGCGATCTGGAAAACCCCAGACGCGATAGATCATCGCCAGATTGATCAGTGGACGCGGATCGTCGGCCTTCAAGCGTGAGGCTTGGTGAAACCAGCGTTCCGCGGCGAGCAGGTTGTCCTGCTTGTAAAGCACGACCGCGCGGTTGAAGACGGCCTCGAAGTGATTGGTATGCGCGGCCGCCAGCCGCTGGAACATCTCGCCCGCGCGCGCGAGGTCGCCACGCTTCTGCAACAACATCCCGCTGTCGTGCAGGGTGGGCGCATGCGTCGGATCGCCCTGCAGCGCGCCCTGCCACGCCGCAAGCGCCTCCTCCTCAAGACCCATCAGACGCAAAGCGGTGCCGATACCGTGATAGAGATCCGGGTCGGTGGGTTCCAACGCGATCGCCTGACGCAGCACGGCGATCGCGTTTTCATATTCGCCGAGATCGACGGCAAGGCTGCCCAATTGCCGCAAGGCCAGTCGATGTTCCGGCTCCTGCATCAGGATGCCGCTGTAGATGGCCATGGCCTTGCGCATGGCGCCGGCGGCAATTGCGCCCTCGGCATCCTGGAGGAGGCCGTCGATGATCTCGCGTTCGGCGCTGTTATTCGGCATGCTGCGCGATAATTATGCCTTCCGACCCCACCCATACAAGCCACACTGAGCGCGAAGCCCAACTCGCGCAGGCTTTTGCCGCGCACCGTGAAGGCCGCCTCGCCGACGCGGCGGCGATCTATCGCGAACTGGTGGCGCAGGATGACTCCTACCGCCCCGCCCTTCATGGCCTGGGGCTCGTGACCAACGATCTCGGCTTTCCTGAGCGCGCACTGCCGCTGCTGGCGCGCTGCATGGCCTTCGAGCCGGAGAACGTCACCTATCGGATCAGCGTGGGCATGGTGGCCTTGAGCATGGGCCGCGCCGAGGCCGCCGCCGTCGCCTTGTTGCCGGCCGCCAATGCGAAACCCGTCCGCATGGAAGCCCGCCTTCTGCTCGCCCGCGCGCTTGGGGGGATGGGCCGCTGGCAGGAAGCGCACGCCATCATGGTGGAAACGACTGTGTTCTTTCCGGACGCGCCCGAACTCTGGTCCTGGCGCGGGCGTGCCGCGCGGGAGATCAATCGCCCCGGCGATGCGGAGCAATCCTGGCGACGCGCACTGGACCTGACGCCCAACGATACGGAAGTGCTGAACAACCTGGGTGTGCTGCTGCGCAGTCAACGCCGCTTGCCCGAAGCCGCCGCGGCTTATCGCGCGGCGCTGGCGATCACCCCCGAACAGGCACACCTGCTGCGCAATCTCGGCAACGTGCTGGGCGAGTTGGGCGAGGAAGCAGAAGCGGAGATCCATCTGCGCCGCGCCATCGCGCTCGATCCGGAGTCCATCGACGGCCTCTATAACCTCGGTGCGCACCTTGTGCGGTTCGACCACCCCGAGGCCGCCGTCCCGATCCTGCGTCGCGTTCTGGACCGCGATCCGAAGCGTTGGGATGCCCTGACCAACCTTGGGGTCGCGCTGGTCTCCTTGGGCGAACTGGTTGAGGCCGAGACCTGCTATCGCCAGGCGCTCGCCCTGAAAGCCGGCAATCCCGAAGCGCACTACGACCTTGCCTGGCTGCTGCTGCTGACCGGCCGCTGGCCGGAGGGCTGGGCCGAGTACGAATGGCGCTGGCAGATGCCCACGTTCAGTTCGCGCAAGCGCAGCATTCCCGCTCCGCTGTGGGACGGCAAAGCCGTGCGGGGCACGCTGTTGATCCACGCGGAGCAAGGCATGGGGGATGCGATCCAGTTCGTGCGCTACGCAAAACTGGCGGCGGCCCTGTGCGACCGGCTGGTGATCGAAGCGCCGCGCGCGCTCGTCACCCTGTTCCGGCGCGCGACCGAAGCCGGGCTTCTGCCGGGTGAGGTGATCGCCTTCCGCGATCCCCTGCCCGAACTCAGCGCGCAGGCACCCTTCATGTCACTGCCGGGGTTGTTGGGGACGACCACCGCGACCGTGCCCGCCTGGCCGGTCTATCTGGCACCACCGGCCGATGCCTCCCTCGCGCTGAGCGTCCCGCGCCGTGGCAAGCGCCTGATTGGGCTGGTGTGGGCCGGCTCGCCGGAGAACCGCATCGATCGCCAGCGGTCGATCCCGCCCGCCCTGCTGCGCCCCTTGCTTAAGGCCGTGGATGCCGACTTCGTCAGCCTCCAGGCCGGCCCCGCCGCCACCCAGCGCGCAGAGGCGGGCGACGGCTTCGTTTTCGACATTGCCGGCGTGGTCGGCGACTTCGCGGATACGGCGGCGATCATCGATCAACTCGATCTGGTGATCGGCGTGGACACCGCCGTCCTTCATCTCGCCGGCGCCTTGGGTAAGCCGGCCTGGATGATGATCCCGGCCGCGCCGGACTATCGTTGGCTCGCCAAAGGCGACACGACCGCCTGGTATCCCTCCTTGCGGCTTTTCCGTCAGTCCACCCGCGGTGATTGGCCGGGCGTCGTCGCCGCTATCGCGGAAGCCCTGCGGGCCGGGTAACGCCGGGCACAAGTTGCCTGATCCGACTGGGCAATTCCTGCCTGCACACCCGCGGCAGGCGGGGCCCGACGCGCAGCCCCTCCTAAAAATACACAATAAAATCAACGATCTCGTTCGGCCGACCCCGTCTGGCACACCCCTTGCTTAGATTGGTCCGGATGATTGTGCGCACCCCAGTGTGCAGCCTTTGGAGTACGAACCGATGGTCACGAGCCCGACGCAAGTTTCCGCCACCGCCGTAGCCGCTGCCGCTGCGGCCGCCACCGTGCGCGCCGACGAAACGGCCGCCCAGGGCGATGCTTTCGCAACCCTGCTACAGTCGCTCGGCAACCGCATGAAGGCCGGGACGAGCCCGCTCGATGCGAACATCGTGCAGACCACGCCAGCCCCGGACCAGAAGGCCAAGGCGCCCCGCGACACCAAGACCGACAGCCGCGACGACAAGAAGGCCGATGCGGCCGACAAGAAGACCGACGACAGCGATAAGGCCCAGACCAACGACAAGGCCGACACCAAACCGGCCGCGACGAACAACGGCGACGACAAGGCGCAGGCCGCGCAGGACCAGGTCGACGCGGTTCAGGCCGCGCAACTGGCCGCGATCCAGGCGCAGCTCATCGCCGCCAACACCACGCCGGTTCAGCAGGCCGTGCAACTGGCCGCGATCCAGGCGCAGCTCATCGCCGCCAACACCACGCCGGTTCAGCAGGCCGTGCAGATTCAGACGGTAGTGCAGGAAGTCGCCGCCGTCGTCGCGACGCCTGTCGTTGCCGCCGTCGACCCGAATGCGCAAGCCGACGCGAACACGGTGAAGTCCGACCAGGCCACGCCGGTCGCGCAGATCCTCGCCAACCAGAACGTCACCCAGCAGGCCGCCGCCGCGACCGAAACGGTCACCGCAGGCGCGCAGCAGGTTGCGACCGAAGACACCACCGCCGATAACACGCCGGCCTTCACCCAGGCCGCGACGACCGCGAAGGTCGACCCGACGGCCGACCAGGTCCGCGCGTCGGCCGGCAATCAAACCCAGGGCGCGAAGTCGCAGTCCGACTCCCTGTCGCGTCTTCTCGGCAGCGACAACCAGATCCGCGTCAACGTCCAGGTCGAAACCGCGAGGCCGGCGACGCCGACGCTGAACCCCTACAACCACTTCGTCGGCTACACGATGGCCGACACCGCGAACTCACTGGCCAACGGCGGCTTGGGCAACGACGTCGATGCCGACGCCGTGCTCGACGCCAAGGCTGAAGATGCGGCCAGCAACCTGCCCGGCCAGGGCGCGACCACCGCCGCGCTCGCCAGCATGATCACGACCCCGACCACCACGCCGACGACCACGACCGCTGCGCCGACGCAGGCCGAGACCCCGGCCATCGGCGAAGTGTCCGCAGCCCGCAGTGGCGGCGCGGCGCAGGGCGACGCCTCGGCGCAAGGCGGCGTCGGCCAGGGCCAGGTCGGCACCAATAGTGCGAACCAGACGAATGCGGCCAACGGCACCAACGCGCCGAAGCAGGCGTTCACGCCCGCGCAGATCTTCGAACAGATCAAGGTGCACATCACCCGCGCGACCAAGGCCGGCAACGATCAGGTCACGATCCAGCTGCGTCCGGACGATCTCGGCCGCGTCGAAGTAAAGCTCGACATGGCGCAGGACGGCAAGGTCCACGCGATGATCATCGCGGACAACAAAGAAACACTCGACCTGATGCAAAGCGACGCACGCGGCCTTGAGCAGGCACTCAATGACGCTGGCCTTCGCACCGACGCCAATGCCCTGCAATTCTCGCTGCGTGGTGAATCCGGTTCGCAGAACGGCGGGAACGCGCAGAACGGCGGCGACCGTACCGGCGCGCAGACCGCGAACGGCGAAGCCACCGATGAACCGATTTACGACTACGACCGCGCGGCCTCGCTGCGCGGCGGCGTGGACACCTACGTCTAACTGCGGCCTTTAGGAACGACGACGATGGTTACTCAAGTCTCAGGAACTGCTGGTACGGACGCCGCTGCCGCGGCCGCCGCCAGTCAGAAAAAGCTGACGACCGACAAGACCCAGTTCCTGACGCTGCTCACGGCGCAGCTGAAGAACCAGGACCCGTTGTCGCCGATGGACTCGACCGAGTTCACCAACCAGCTCGTCCAGTATTCAGCGGTCGAGCAGCAGATCAGCATCAACGCAAACCTCGGCACGCTTATCACCCTGGGCCAGCAGAACGTGCTGGCGGGGGCGTCGGCCTACGTCGGCAAGGCGATCCAGGCGAGCAGCGACCAGGCGCCGCTGCAAAGCGGTTCGATGAATGCCTCGTACGACCTCAGCGGCAACGCCGACAGCAGCACCATCGTGGTGCGGGATGCGACCGGCGCGGTCGTTTACTCCCAACAGGGCGAAACGAAAGCCGGCAAGCACCTGTTCCAATGGGACGGCAAGACGGCTGGCGGTCAGCAGATGCCAGACGGCGCCTACACGCTCACCGTTACGGCGCTGGGTTCGGACGGTACGCCGGTCGACGCGACGACCACGGTGTACGGCACCGTGACCAGCGCGACGATCGACCAGACGACCAGCGAGACCAAGTTGAATATGGGAAGCGTAAGCATCCCGCTGAGCAAAGTTGTTGCCGTCGGCTAACGGGCCGGAAGTACAGAATTAACCCGCGCGCTGTAAAAGCAAGAAGAGCGCGCGCCACGTAAGGAGACGAGAATGTCACTGTTCGGTGCATTGTATTCGGGCGTTTCGGGCCTGCAGTCGCAATCGAGCGCCATGGGCGCCATCGCCGACAACGTGACCAACGTCAGCACCGTTGGTTACAAGAACACCAACGTCAACTTTAAGACGTTGATCACCGCACAGGTGTCCAGCACCCAGTACTCGCCGGGTGGTGTGCAGTCCGCGCCGCGCCAGGCGGTCGACTTGCAGGGCCTGCTGCAGGCGACAACCTCGGCAACCGACGTGGCCATCTCCGGACAAGGGTTCTTCGTCTCGAACCAGGTCGCGAACCCGGACAACAACGGGCTGTTCACCTACACCCGCGCCGGTTCGTTCCAGGTCGACAAGGAAGGCTATCTGCAGAATTCCGCCGGCGCTTACATGCAAGGCTGGCCCCTGACCGTTTATGACGGCAGCGCGGGCGCCTCGACCATCGACATCGGCGGCAACACCTTCATGCGTGCCTTCACCAACGGCACGGGCAACAAGGTGCTGATCAACAACAACGTCATCAACAACCAGAATTTGCAGCCGCTGAACCTGCAGACCATCGGCGGCACTGCGTCGCCGACCACCACGCTGTCGCTGGGCGCCAACCTGCCCGCCGCCGAACTCGTTGGTGGAACGGAACAGGTCAACGGCCTGATCTTCGACAGCTTGGGCAACGCGCACAACCTCGGCATCACCTATGCCAAGTCCGCCGCCAACAAGTGGACGAGCTCGGTTGAGCCGCCGGCCGATGCCGCGGTGATTACGCAGAAGACGCAAAAGGGCGAGGTCTATCAGACCTCAGGCCGCCTCGACTTCTCGCCGAACGCCAATGGTCAGATCACCGGCACGATCAACATCAGCGCTGCGGGCGTGGCCTTCACAATCAACCTCGACCCGACCGCTGCGGACAGCACGGCACCTTATCAGCCCGGCAACAGCCCGTTCGTCGTCAACACCACGGGCGGCCGTACGGTCAGTCAGATTATCGACAAGATCGCTGAAGAGCTGAATGGCGTCCTGAGCGACGACACCATGTTCGGCACCGCGCCGACGCCTCCCGGCACTTGGGCGCGCCGCATCGCCGGCGAGAACGGCATCACTTTCGACCAGGCCGACAACGTCAACAACTTCACGTTCGACGCCAGCGCAAAAGACAGCAATGGCGTGCAGCTGATCTCGCAGAATGCGGTGGCCGGCTATACCTTGGATCCGCTGGACACGACCTACGGCCTCTACAATCTGACGGTCGGCCCGCCGAACGTCACGACCGTGCTGACCAATGCCGTCGAATTCAACGGCAACGGTACGCCGCTGAGCTTCTTCGGCCGCGATGCCGGGGCATCGCCGAACCCGAAGAGCTCGGTCGAAGTCGTGTGGTCAAACGGCGCCGAACCGATGCAGGAGGGCAACACGAAGAGTCCCGCCATCCTCATCAGCCAGGGCAATTACAGCACGCCCGACGGCATCACCCAGCTCGCCGGTTCGTTCCAGCTGAACTTCCTGCAGCAGAACGGTGCGAAGTTCGGCAATTTCTCGGGCGTGTCGATCGGCAAGGACGGCGTGGTCACCGCGCTGTTCGACAACGGTGTGACCCGCCCGGTGTACCAGATCCCGGTGGCGACCTTCACCAACCCGAACGGCCTGAAGTCGCTGTCCGGCAACGTGTGGATCTCGACCGACTATTCCGGCAACCCGACCCTGCGTCAGCCGGGCGACGCCGGCGCCGGCCAGGTCAACGCCGCCGCGCTCGAAGCCTCGACCGTCGACCTTGGTACCGAGTTCACGAAGATGATCACCACGCAGCGTGCCTACTCGTCCGCCGCGAAGGTCATCACGACCTCGGACCAGATGCTTGACGAACTTCTGCAGATCAAGCGCTAGACTTAATCCCTCGCCTGACAAGAGCCCGGCGCCGCACAACGGCGCCGGGCTTTTTGCATTGTCCGGCCGATGCGCGACGCCGAACGCGCTGGCCCCAAGACCTAAGCTCCACTAACATCGGCGCACCGGGACCTGAGTTCAGCAGGCGAATGCTCGGCATCCCTGCGGGCGGGCAATATGCGGTTCTTCTATCTGGATCCCGGCCTACAGAATGACGTCGGTCACCATGCCAACTCGTGCCGCGTCATCACGTCGGAGATGCGACGCCGCGGTATCGAGGTCATCGTCGCCAGTTCGGTGAATATTACGCCGGTGCTGAAACACGAACTGGGGGCCTGGCCCCTTTTTTCCTTTTACACCTACCGGACCGGCAACGGCGAGCCTATCGCCGGATGGATCTCGGTGTTCCTTCAAGGTGTCGCCATCACCACCGGCGAGCTGGCGCAGCTGCCGGCGACAACGGCGGAAGATGTCGTGTACGTGAACTCCGCCCTGCCGGCGCAATTGATGTCGATCATCAGCTGGCTGCACAACATGCCGGCCAAGAACCGGCCACGCGTGGTGATCGAATTCGGGACCAGGGCAGGCGTCGAATCCGTGATGGTCGGTGACAAACTGCAAATCACATCGGCCGATCCCCGCCACGAACCCCGGAGCGTCCTGTACCGCTACGCCGGCCTGACGATCCCGGATGCGCTGCGCAAACACCTGGTCCTGATGACCTTCGATCCCATGTCGTCGCAGGAATACGAATTCATTATCGGCCACAAGATAGGCGTGCTGCCCTTACCGCAAGGCACCTACCGGTCCCTGCGGCACAAGGTCGGGAAACGTCCGATTGTCGTCGGCGTGCTGGGCCACCAGCGCCCCGACAAAGGATACGAGTTCGTGCCCGAAGTGATTTCCACGGTGCTGTCCCGTCACAGGAACGCGCTATTCCTTGTGCACAACGCCACACCAAATGGAATGCCGGCCACACAACGAGCGATTCGCCGACTGGCCGGGTCGAGCCACCGCATCACACTCGATGAACGTCCGGCAGACGAACGCATCTGGAAGGCCTTGTTCGCCGCGACCGACATCGTTTTGTGCCCCTACACTGCGGCCGTGTACCGGCACTCCTATTCGGCCATTGCGGTCGAAGCCCTGGCGAACGGCGTGCCGATGGTGGCCCCCGCCGCGACGTCCCTCTCCCGCTTCGCCGAGCAGCATGACGGCGCGGTGGTGACGTTCCCGAATGATAATGCGGAAGCGATTGCCAGCGCGACCCTCGAGGCGCTGGATAATTTCGACAAACTGGCGGACACGGCGTTCAGCGCGGCGACCACCTGGAATCGGCAGGACCGCAAGGCGCTGCTGGTGGATTGCATTCTCGGACGGGCGTAAAACACCCAGGCGATGGGAAGAACGGAATGCGATTTTACTACTTAGATCCCGGCCTCAAATCCAATGCTGGCCATCACGCGAGCACCTGCCGCGTCGTGACCGGAGAATTGCGTCGCCGCGGAATCGAGACGTTGATCGCGGCGTCGACACAGCTGACACCGGAACTCGCGACCGAGCTGGGCGCGTCCCCTTTCTTCGCGGTCTACACCTACACCCCGCAGCACCCCGACCCGATCGCGGGCTGGCTCAAGACATTCCTCGAAGGCGTGGCGATGACCACCCAGGATTTGGCGCGGTTGCCCGCACCAATGGCGGACGACGTTGTATTCGTGAATTCCGCGCAGCCCACCCAGCTGATGGCGGTCATGACGTGGCTGAACGGTATCGCGGCGGAGAGTCGTCCAAGGGTCGTCGTTGAATTCGGAACCGATGCCGGCGTCAACCTGACGCGCACCGAAGCCGGATACACCCTGGAAGCCGTCGATCCGCGCGAGAACCCCCGTAGCGTGCTGTTGCGCCACGTCGGCCAAAACATTCCGCCCGAGTTTCGGCGCAACCTGTTTCTGAAAACCTTCGACGCCGGTGCTTCGAAAATCCACCAGCTCCTTCTCGACTACGAAATCGGCGTGCTTCCGTTGCCGCAGCAGACATACGGGTTAGCGCGCAAGAAGGCACAAGGGTCGATCACCATCGGCGTGCTCGGGCGTCAAGACTTCGATAAGGGCTATCAGCTCTTGCCGGAGATTCTCCCGGCGTTGCTGGCGCGGCATGCCGAGATAAATATATTGGTACACAATGCCAATCCCGACGACATGCCGCCGGTGCAGCAAAAGCTGCGCGAAATTGCGCAAAGCGACGCGCGCATAACATTGGACGAAGGCCCGGCAAACAGCACTCATTGGCAGGGTTTGCTGGCGCAAAGCGATGTCATCCTTTGCCCCTATCGGAGCGAGCGATATCTTGCGTGCTATTCGGCGCTCGCTGTCGAAGCCCTTGCGAATGGAATTCCCATTGTGGCACCGGAAGGAACGGTTCCGCACTGGTTCGTCGCCGGACATAAAGGCGCGATAGTGCCCTTCGGCACTTTCACCGCGCCGCAAATCGTCGACGCCACCAGCAGCGCTATCGCGCAGTACGAGCGACTGGCTGTGGCTGCCCGCGCCGCGGCAGAAGCATGGAATAGTCAGGATCGAAAAGCGCAGCTTGTCGATTCCATCCTCGGGACGTTACCGATTCAGGTCGCAGCAGCGCGCTAGTGGACATGCGTTTCTTTTATCTCGATCCGGGCCTGCACAGCCACGTCGGCCATCACGCCAATACCTGCCGTGTCATCACGACCGAGCTGCGCCGGCGCGGAATCGAGACGACCGTCGCGGGATCGGTTTTTCTCACGCCCGAACTTCAATCCGAGCTTGGCGCCCGCCCATTCTTCAACTTCTACACTTATCATGTGACAGCGGGCGATCCGATCGCCGACTGGCTGAGCGTCTTCCAGCGCGGCGTCGGCGCGACGGTGAAGGATCTTTCGCGTTTGCCCGCAATGACTCCGGACGACGTCGTTTTCCTGAACACGGCGCAGCCGACCCAGTTCATGTCGCTCGTGACTTGGCTGAATCGATTGCCGGCCCCGGAACGACCGCGCGCGGTGATCGAGTTCGGGCTGGATGCGGGGCTCGAAGTCAAACAGACGGAAGGGATGCTCACCTTCGAGCCTGCGCGCGATGACCCGCGCGGTATCCTCTATCGCTATGTCGGCCTCAGCATACCGCCGAGCATACGACCGCATCTGTTCCTGAAGACATTCGATCCCTTCGCCTCACAGGGTTACGCGTTCATCACGGGCTTGGAGACGGGCGTTCTTCCGCTCCCGCAACAGGCGCACGCCCCGCTGCGGAAGAAGGCGGGCAAGCGCCCAATCGTCATCGGCATCCTCGGAGATCAGCGCCCCGACAAGGGCTATAAAAAGGTCCCGGCCATCATGACCGCGCTTCTCGCCCGGCATGAGCACATCCGGTTCCTGGTCCACAACGCCGCACCGACCGGCATGCCGGGTACGCAGGACCTTGTGCGCGAAATCGCGAAGGCCGATGCGCGCGTGACGGTTGATGAACGGCCGGCCGACGGCGCGTTGTGGCAGTCGCTGCTGTCCGACACAGACCTGATGCTGTGCCCCTACAATCCAACCAGATACGTTGCCTCTTATTCCGCCGTGGCGGTCGAGGCCTTGGCCAACGGCATCCCCATGGTTGGACCCGCGAACACGACGCTGTCGCGCTTCGCCGCCGATAACAGCGGGGCGATGGCGACATTCGGCCCCTACGAAGCTGCCGCGATCATCGGAGCGACACAGCACGCCATTCAGAATTTCGATGCCCTGGCCGAAGCGGCTTTCGATGCTGCGGCAGCGTGGAATCTCCACGACCGCAAGGCAATGCTGCTGGACTGCATTCTTGGCAAGCTGTGAGGCGCCCCGTTTAGGGCGACGGCGTCCCCGGCCACAAGCGCGGATCGGCACCGACGAAGATCGATGACGACTTTTCCGCCAGGGCGCGCCGATACATGCCCAGATAATCCGCCTGCGCCAGCATCTCGACATCGTCTCGATCGAGTTCCATCCCAATCTCGTTATAGATATCGAGATTGGTGAGGTTCGGCATCGGCAGCTTGCCCGCGCGATACTCGGCCCACATCTCCGCGTAAAGCCCTTCGAGCTTTTCCACCAGCAGCGGCGTATTGAACAACGTGCAGGTATCGCGGTTGGCTTTCAGCTTCTGACGCAAGGCCGCGAGGCGCTGCGGATCGTTCGCCAGTTCGATGGCGAGATTCACATAAGCTTCCGGCGTTGCACAAATCAGCTCCTCCATCCCGGCGGCCTTGACCAGGCTGCCGCAGACACGGGACGCAAACGAACGTCCCGGCAGCGTGAGCAGCGGAACGCCGGTCCACAGCGCGTCCGAAGACGTCGTATGCGCGCCGTAAGGCGAGGTGTCCAAGAACAGATCCGCCAGCGGATAGCGCGCCAGGTGATCCGCGTTGCGCATCTTGGGCGCGAAAATCACGCGCTCCTTCGCGATGCCGACGTCCACCGCCATCTGGTGCAGACGCTCCATCGTGGTCTGCGGCCCATCCAGCAGCCACAACACGCCGTTCGGCACGCGGGCGAGAATGTCCATCCACCGCTTCCAGGTGAACCGGGAAATCTTATGGAGTGCATTGAAGCAGCAGAACACGAACGCATCGTCCGGCAGGCCGGCTTCGGCCCGCGTCGGCTGCCGCAGCGAAATCACCCGCTTGCGGTCGTTCGACTGATAGCAGGGAACCCGCATCACTTTTTCCGAGAAGAAAATCTCATGGGCGGGCGGGATGATGAAATCGTCGGCGATGATGTAGTTGTGATACGGCGTTCCCACCGTGCCCGGATACCCAAGCCAATTGACGATGATCGGCGCCGGCCGCATCGCCAGCAGCTTGGACCGCTGGCCATTGGTGTAGCCGTTGACGTCGATCAGGATCTCGAGCCCGTCGTCCACCATCCGCTGCGCGGCGGCTTCGTCGCTCATCTCCGAGATGTCGACCCAGTGCTCCACGGCCACGCGAATGCGTTGCTGCAAGCCGTCCGGCGATTTGATGCCGCAATAATAGGCGAACACCTCGACATTCTCGCGGTTGTGCAGCTCGTAAACTTCGGCCGTCAGATAACCGATCGCGTGTTCGCGCAAGTCGGATGAGAGATAACCGATGCGGCGGCGGGCCGGCGCCGGCTCGGTTCGCAGCTTGCTATGCGCGGCGACGAGGGTGGCGGGCGGCGCGCCGACGACATGCCGGTTGTACATATATGCATTGCCCAGTTGGAGCAGCGGATCGTCGGTGTAAGCGCCCAGCGACAGCGCGGAGATGCCGCCCAGCAGCGTCTTCCGCCCGATGTTGCCCCACGGCGCAATGACCGGCCATTTGCATTGGCGTTGACGCAGGCTGACGTAGTGCTGGATCACGTCGTTCTGGTGGCTGTCTATCTCTAGGCATTGGCGCAACGTATCTTCGGCATGCGCGTCGAGATTGCCACGTTCAAGCACGCGGCCGATTTGCTTCAAGGCCGTCGCTTTATAATTGATGTTGTCGCCCGTGATTGCCGGCAGGCGCGCCACCATCTGGAACCAAAGCTGCACCGCTTCGCCGCCCGCGCCATGGCGGTCGTAGACGCCGCCGAGGTTGATGTAGGGCGGATAGAAATCCGGGTTGATCCGGATCGCTTCCTTGAACGCCGTCTCCGCGCCCTTCTGATCGCCGATCTCGCCGAGACACACGCCGTAATTGAAGTGAACCGCAGGCGCCAAGGGGTCGGTAGCATTGTGATCGAGCCAGGTCCGATATAGCGATATGACCAAGTTGGGCTGACCTGCATCCCGTAGCTGACCGACGACGGTGAGCAATTCCATGCCGCCGAGCTGACGCTCGACCGCGCGGTTCATGGCATTGGCAAACAAGACTTCGTGCATTGGAACAGCCCCAGAAGGAATCGGACGCAGGAGAGCTTTGCGAATAGCTAAATTTCCTTAAGCTGCCGTTACATGCGCGACCAACCGCGGGCGGTGTGCTAACCCCGCCTTAACATCGCGGCACCTACGATCCGCGGGGCGCTGGCAGGTGGGCAAAGCGCCATCGAGCAATGGAGATCTCCCATGGCGGTCACTGTCCCCGTTTCCTGGGGGGAACTTATTGATAAGATTACGATTCTTGAGCTGAAGAACGAGCGCCTGACCGACCAGGCCAAGCTTGAGAACGTCCGTCGCGAGCTCAATATGCTCACGGCCATCGTCAATCGCGAGCACGCCGATCACGCAGGCTTGAAAGCGCTGACCACGAAGCTTCGCGAAATAAACGCGGCGCTTTGGGTGATCGAAGACGATATTCGCGATTGTGAACGCGCCAAGGACTTCGGCCCGGAATTCATCCGCCTCGCCCGTGCCGTGTATGTCACCAACGACCAGCGCGCCAACGCCAAGCGCGAGATCAACACGCTCCTCGATTCCGATCTGGTCGAGGAAAAGTCCTACGCGGCGTATTGAGCCAAGCCCAACACTTCACACCGTCACGTAAGGTTGCGTCCCTATGACTTCTCCGCTCGCCTTCCAATGGGGCGTCGCAACCGTCTTCGGCTGGGGCGTTTACGGCCTCAACCTGCTGCGCCATTGGCCGCGCGTCAGCGGTAAGCCTGCCTATTGCGCGGCCGAGATCCAGCTCGACAGCTTCCGCGGCATGGACGCGATGCGCCTGCGCACGCTGGCGCCGATCCTGGTACATGCCGATCAGATGAAGCGCCATCTGATGGAGATGGCCGGCCGTGGTGACACCTTCAACGGCCTGGTGCTGCACTCGATCGGCAACCGGTTCTCAGGCTCCGCCGGCCCGGGCTCGACACACCTGCGCGGCCTGAAGACCTTCGGCGCGACCTTTATCGAGGACACTTTTCTACCGCAGGCGAAAGATCTGGCCGATCGATTCAACCTCGTTGTCGCCGGATCGACCTGGAACGAAGAACTGCTGCGCGCGAATGGGGTGACCAACGTCACGACCGTCATCCAGGGGATCGACCCGTCCCTGTTCCACCCGGGCCCGGCCTTCGGCGCGAACGAGGATCGCTTCGCGGTCTTCAGCGGCGGCAAGCTCGAGCACCGCAAAGGCCAAGACCTCGTCCTGCTGGCGTTCCGCGCCTTCGCGGAGCGTCACCCCGACGCCCTGCTGGTGACGGCCTGGAATTCGCCCTGGCACGCGGGTGCCTTGAGCCTGAACCGCAATCAACGGATCGCCCCCATTACGCTGACGCCCGAGAACACGGTTTCGCCAGCCGCCTGGGCCGCGGCGAATGGAATTCGCCCGGAACAGTTCATCGACCTGGGCAGCGTGCCGAACCACTTCATGGGGCAGAACCTGCGCGAGATGGATGTCGCGGTATTCCCCAACCGCTGCGAAGGCGGCACCAACCTGGTTGCGATGGAATGCATGGCCTGCGGTGTGCCGGCGATCGTCGCCAACAACACCGGCCAGAAAGATCTGGTCAATACGGGCGCGGTTTATACCCTCGGCCGTCAAAGCGGCGTAAGCGTGCCGGACTTGGGCACCGACGGCTGGGGCGAAAGCGACGTGGAAGAGATCGTGGAAGCGCTCGAGACCGTCTATCGCAATCGTGACGAAGCGCGTCGCCGGGGCGCCGCCGGCGCCGCGGCGATGGCTGACTGGAGCTGGGCCAATCAGGTCGACAAGCTCTATCGCGTCCTCACCTCGGCTTGAGGCGCATAGGCATGGCCTCCCCCTCCAACGCGATCCTTGTCACCGGTGGCGCCGGATACATCGGCAGCCACACCTGTAAAGCGCTGGCCGCGCAGGGGTATCTGCCCGTGGCCTTCGACAATTTGAGCACCGGCCACGCGGACTTCCTCAAATGGGGTCCGTCCGTGCAGGGCGACATTGTCGACTTCCGGGCGCTGAGCGACACTCTCCGCCGGTTCAATATATCCGCGGTCATTCACTTTGCGGCGCTTGCGCTGGTCGGTGACAGCATGAAGCGGCCCGAGGATTATTACCGCACGAACGTGACTGGCACCTTGAACGTGCTCGAAGCCATGCGACAAGCCGGTGTCAAGAACCTGGTCTTCTCGTCGTCCTGCGCGACCTACGGCGCGCCGGATCAGGTGCCGATCACCGAGGACACGCTGCAGCGCCCCATCAATCCCTACGGCTCCAGCAAGCTGATGTGCGAGCGGATCGCATTCGATTTTGCACGAACTCACGACCTCAGCGTTTCTTTGTTGCGCTATTTCAACGCCAGCGGCGCCGATGCGGATGCCGAGATCGGCGAAGATCATGGGAACGAGACCCATCTGATCCCCCGCGCCATCTTGAGTGCACTCGGGCGCATCGATGATTTTGAGGTCTTCGGTAACGACTATCCCACGCCCGACGGCACGGCCGTCCGCGACTACATCCACGTCACCGACCTTGCGACCGCGCATATCGCCGCCCTCAAGGCGCTTCAGGGTGGGGCGAACAGCGAGGCGTTCAACGTCGGTAGCGGCGAAGGCCACAGCGTTCTCGACGTCCTGAAAGCGATCGAAGGGGCCTCGGGACGCAGCTTCGCAGCCGTGAAAGGCCCGCGACGGGCTGGCGATCCGCCTGAATTGGTCGCCGACGCAACGAAGATCAAGCAACACCTCGGCTTCACGCCCCAGCACTCCGATCTGAACAACGTCATCACATCGGCGTGGAAGTGGCACAACAAGAGACACGGCAACGCATGAACCGGAACGCCAAAGAAGCCCCGCTCGCCCCTGCGTTCGTCGCAGCCGTCAATGACGGCATCGCGGCACACGGCGCCGGTCGCATGGACGACGCCATCGCGGCTTTTCAAAAGGCGGCGAAGCTCAATCCCAAACACGCGCTGCCGCAAAACAATCTGGGTTCGGTTCTCAAGGCTCAGCATAAGCTGGAGGAATCCGCCGCAGCGTTCAAACGCGCCATCGTCCTCGATCCGACCATGGCGATGGCCTACAGCAATCTCGGCAGCGTCTACACCGACATGCGAAAGTACGACCTGGCGCATGAGGCTTTGGGCAAAGCGCTGAAGATCCAGCCTGAGTATCCCGAAGCCTACAACAATCTCGCGACGTGCTTCCTCGACACCGGAAAGATCGACGAAGCGCTGGCCGCCGTGCGCAAGGCCATCGAATTGAAGTCAGAGTATCCCGAAGCGCAAAGCAATTTGGGCGCCGTGCTTTCGGCAGCCGGACGGACTCAAGAAGCGGTTAAAGCATTCGAACGCGCTGTGGCGATCGCGCCCGCCATGCCCATGCCGCACAAGAACCTTGGCCTCGCACTGTTGCGCAGCGGCGAGTTCCGGCGTGGCTGGCAGGAATACGAATGGCGCTGGCGTGCCGACGGCATCCCGCCGCGCGATTATCCGCTGCCGCTGTGGCAGGGCCAGCCGCTGAACGGCAAGACCATCCTGCTCTATACCGAGCAAGGGCTCGGCGATGCGCTTCAGTTTGCCCGCTTCGTTCCGGTTCTGGCGGAACAAGGCGCGCGCGTCATCCTCGAGGTTCACAAGCCGCTGGTGCCGCTGATGCGGAACCTTAAAGGCGTCTCTCAAGTCGTCGAATTGGGTTCGCCGCCACCGGCTTGCGATACCTATCAGGCGATCATGAGCCTGCCGCATGTGATGGGCATCAACGGCAGCAACGTGCCAGTGCCGATCCCCTACATCGAGCCCGACGCGACGAAAGTCGCCTCCTGGCGCGCGCGCCTCGGCAGCCACGGCTTCAAGGTCGGCATCGTCTGGGAAGGCAAAGCGGAAACGCCGTCGCAACGCACCCGCTCCACCACGTTGGAGAGCTTTGCCGGCCTCGCGGCCATCGACGGCGTACGCCTGATCAGCCTGCAGAAGGGCGCCGATATTTCGTCAGCTTCGTTCAAGGTCGAAAGCCTGGGCGAGGACTTCGACACCGGCCCGGGCGCCTTCATGGACACAGCCGCGGTGATTCGGAACCTCGATCTGGTCGTAACCATCGACACGTCCGTCGCCCATTTGGCCGGCGCGCTCGGCGCCCCGGTCTGGATCGCGATCAAGCTCGCGCCCGACTGGCGTTGGGAAGACAAGGGTGAAACCAATCCTTGGTATCCGAACGCCCGCCTGTTCCGTCAGCCCGCGATCGGCGATTGGCAAGGCGCCTTTGCCGCGATGGTGACCGCGCTGCAGGATCACTTGCGCAATGGCGCGCCCCTGACCCTCGCCCGCCCCGCCGCCACCGCGGCAGCCGCGGCAGCCGCGGACTCTGTCATGCCCGCGCCAGCACCACGCGGCCCGCGTCCGGCGGGCGATTTCACACGTTTCATCCACTTCCTCAATGAGGTCGACAACGCCTACACGCCGCAGCTTCCCATCGAACCGCACGTCTCCATTACCCAATCGACCATCGAAACCTTGCACAAGGACGGCTTCCTGAAAGCCGGTGACCGGGTGCTGGATGTGAACAGCAGCCAGGGCCAGGCCCTCGAGCTGTTCCAGAGTTTGGGACTGCAAGGCAAAGGCCTGGCGCGGGGCTCGGATCTTGAGATTTGCAAAGCCAAAGGTCTTGATGTCGTCGACATGGACCAGAATTTCATGGACTTCGCCGACAGCAGCTTCGACGTACTCTGGTGCCGGCACTCCGCCGACGCCAGCATCGTGCCGATGTTCACATTGAGCGAATATCGCCGCGTGACCAAGCCGGGCGGCATTATCTATGTCGAGGTCGCGGCGCCTGAAACGTCCGCGCATCATGAAAACGATCCCAACCGCTACAGCGCGCTGGCGAAGAATGCGTGGATGAACCTGTTCGCCCGCATCAACTGCACGGTTGAGAAGGGTTGGGTCATCAACTTCAATATGTCGACCGGCGCGGACGCGTTCTGGTCGTTCATCCTGCGTCGTCCGGCGTGAGGGACAGATGAACGGGGTCGACGTCTTCTACATCAACCTCGCGCGCGCTACGCAGCGGCGTCAGGCGATCGAGCAGAGCTATGCCGACAGCAGGTTCTCTTCATCCTGGCGGCTTAACCGGTTCGAGGCAATCGATGCCTCGTCGGACGAAGTGAGGCATCGCCAAGGGCCTGTCATCAATGCCTTGAAGGCAAATTGGTTGAGTCACATGGGTTGCGCGAAGTCCGCGCTGGCGCGAGGATTGACTTCACATATCCTAATCGCCGAAGACGACACCGAGTTCTCACCCGTGACAGAATATTGGGTGAACGGCATCCTCAACAACGTCGACCCGACACAATGGGATGTCCTGTATCTGGACGCCTTCATTACCAACGCCGTCGATATGCCGTGGTTCTTCAAGGCGCGCGCCAAGTGTTTCCGTGAAACAAGCGTCGGAATCCTGCCGCTGTTCAAATTCCCGCGGGATTTTGCCGGTGCGGGCTCCTACATCGTCAATAATTCACAGCTTAGGAGATTTGTTGAGATGTGCGACCTTGGCTTCATACCCATCGCATTCGATCTCTATTTGCGTAAGCTGGTGACTGATGGTTTTCTCAAAGGCTTCATGACTTATCCGTTCCTGACCACGGTCGCAAAGACGGGCGATCTCTCCCAGGTCCAGTATGCCGAAGAGCGCGTTACGCAGGACGTTGTCATAAACGCCTTCCGCCGCCTGGTCTGGATGGGTGCCGGTCCGCCGAACGAAGAATTGGCGCCGGGCGAGACCATCATCACCAAGGATGTTCAAGCCTTCCAGGGCATTTTCTCCAAACTGCTGACGATGCAGCTTGGTTGGCTCTAGCCGCCCTATGGGCATGGAGTGAACTGGCATGAACATCGTCATCACTGGTGGGGCAGGATTTGTCGGATCGTCTCTCGCATGCCGGTTCAAGGCGGCGAACCCGACGGCGACGGTCACCGCCTGCGATAATCTCAAACGTCGCGGCTCGGAATTAATCCTGGCGCGCTTGCGCGCCGCCGGCGTCGCCTTCGTGCACGGCGACGTGCGGGTGCTGTCGGATATCGAAGCCTGCGGGCCGTTTGACCTATTGCTCGAATGCTCGGCCGAGCCTTCCGTTCACGCCGGATATGGCGGCTCGCCCGACTATGTCGTGCAGACCAATCTCGTCGGCACCTACAACTGCCTCGAGGCGGCGCGACGCCACGGCGCCCGTGTCGTGTTCCTCTCCACCAGCCGCGTATACCCGATCGCCGCCGTCCAGGCCCTGCCGTTGCAAGAGTCCGGCAAGCGCCTGGTCATCAAGCCGGGCGCAAGCGGCCCCGGCTGGTCCGAACAGGGCATCACCACCGATTTCCCGTTGAGCGGATCGCGCTCGCTATACGGCGCCACCAAGCTTTGCTCCGAGCACTTGGCCGAGGAATACGCAGCCATTTACGGCCTGGGAATCATCGTGAATCGTTGCGGGGTGCTGGCCGGACCGTGGCAGATGGGCAAGGTCGATCAGGGGTTTCTGTCGCTGTGGTGCATACGCCATATCTACGGCGGGAAACTGATGTACACCGGCTTCGGCGGCCAGGGCTATCAGGTGCGCGATGTGCTGCACGTGGACGATTTGTATGACCTTTTGGCTAAACAAGTCGCCGCGCTCAATCCTGGGTCATATGCTCTGTATAATGCCGGCGGCGGCAACGGGAACGCGATCTCCCCATCCGAATTGACCGACCTCTGTCGCCAGCAGGCGGGCGCGCTGGAACTACAGATCGGCGCAGACCCGACGACCAAGGCGGCTGACATTCCGTGGTACGTGACCGATAATGCGGCCGTTACCGCCGCTTTTGGCTGGCGACCACAAAGAGACATCCCCACCCTCGTCGGAGACGTGTTCGCGTGGCTGCGCACAAACCGCGCACAGCTTGAGCCGATTCTGACTGCTTAAGAGACCAGAGGAGACTTCGACCAATGTCTATTGCCATCGTTACCGGTTCCGCAGGATTGATCGGATCCGAGACCGTGCGAATGTTCGCCGAGCGGGGGATGGATATCGTCGGCATCGACAACGACATGCGTGCGTACTTCTTCGGCAAGGAAGCCAGCACCAAGTCGGCCGCCGAAGACCTCAAGCGCGAGATCAAAGGCTACAAGCACGAAGAGGTCGACATCCGCGACTTCGAGCGCGTCAGTGCGATCTTCAAGAAGTACGGCAAGGACATCGCCGTCGTCATTCACACCGCGGCCCAGCCATCGCACGATTGGGCCGCGCGCGAGCCGTTCACCGATTTCGGCATCAATGCCACCGGCACGCTCAACATGCTGGAAGCCACGCGTCAGCACTGCCCGGAGGCGGTATTCATATTCACCAGCACCAACAAGGTCTACGGCGACGCGCCGAACCTGGTGCCGTTGCGCGAGCTCGATCTGCGCTATGAGCCGGAAACGAACCAGACTTGCGCAGAACACGGCTTCGACGAAAACTTCACGATTGATCAGTCCACGCACAGCATTTTTGGTGCCTCGAAGGTCGCGGCCGACATCCTGGTGCAGGAGTACGGCCGCTATTTCGGCATGAAGACCGGGGCCTTCCGCGGCGGCTGCCTGACCGGCCCGACGCATGCAGGCGCGCCGCTGCACGGCTTCCTGGCCTACCTGATCAAGTGCGGCGTTTCGAGCGCCCCGTACACTGTGCTTGGCTACAAGGGCAAGCAGGTGCGCGACAACATCCACGCGCATGATCTTGTTGCGGCGTTCTGGGAGTTCTTTAAAGCCCCACGGAACGGCGAAGTCTACAACATCGGTGGCGGACGCTTCTCGAACTGCTCGATGCTGGAAGCGATCGGGGCAATCGAACGCCTTACCGGCAAGCCGATGAATTGGTCGTACAAAGCCGAGAACCGGATCGGCGATCACATCTGGTACGTCAGCGATACGCGGAAGTTCGCGCGACACTATCCGACCTGGAAGCAGGAATACGACATCAACCGCATCATCGAAGAGATGGTGCAGTCACGCATACAGACTGAACGCACGGCCGGCTAGCCGGATCTCGCGGATGCGATTCTACTATCTCGATCCCGGCCTGAAGGACAATATTGGCCACCACGCCAACACCTGTCGCAACGTAACGGGCGAGCTGCGGCGCCGTGGGATAGAGACGATCATCGCGGGGAACGTTGATATCTCGGGCGAACTGAAGACGGAATTCGGCACCATCCCGCTCTTCAACTTCTTCACCTATTGGTCGCGCAACCGCGACCCGATCGCCGGCTGGCTGACGGTCTTCATGCAAGGCGTGACTATCACTACCCACGACCTCACGCGACTGCCACAACCGACCGCGGGCGACGTCGTGTACTTGAACTCGACGCAACCCGTTCAGCTGATGTCCCTCGTGAACTGGCTGCACAACATGCCGAAAGACCGGCGACCGCGCGTGGTCACCGAGTTCGGCACCGACGCCGGCCTCGAGGTCAAGCAGGAGGGCGACCAGCTCACCTTCCTGCCGATGGACCCGCGCCTCGATCCGCGCAGCGTGCTGTATCGCTATGTCGGCGAAAACACGCCTGCGGACGTGCGCAAGCACCTGTTCCTGATGACCTTTGATCCGATGGCGTCGCAGGGCTATCAGTTCATCATCGGCCACCAGATCGGCGTGCTGCCGCTGCCTCAGGCCGCCTACGCGCCGCTGCGCCGCAAGACCGGCAAGCGGCCGATCACTGTGGCGGTTATGGGTCACCAGCGTGCCGACAAGGGCTATCACTTTATGCCCGAGATCATCCACACCCTGATCACGCGGCACCACGACATCCACGTCCTCGCGCACAACGCGGCGCCGGATCAGATGCCGGATGTGCAACAGTCTATCCGCCAACTAGCCGCCATGAGTTCGCGCGTGATCGTCGACGAGCGGCCCGCCAACGACAAACTATGGCACTACCTGTTCGCCGGCACGGACATCGTCCTGTGCCCCTATCAACCGTCGCGCTACCTGACCGCCTATTCGGCGATCGTCGCCGAAGCACTCGCGAACGGGCTTCCGGTCGTCGTGCCGGGCGGAACATCGCTGTCGCGGTTCCTAGCCGACCACGGTGGCGCCGGCATCGCGTTCAACGATTACACCGCGCAATCAATCAGCGACGCGACGAGCACGGCAATCCTGTCCTATGACGCCCTGGCGGACCGCGCTTTCGCCGCCGCCGAGGCTTGGAACAGCCGAGACCGTAAGGCCTTGTTGGTAGACAGAATTCTCGGTTAACGGCGCTTTACGCCACCTCACCTATCGTGCCTGATCGAATTTCGCTAAAATCAGGGGGCCCAGGCGCGGGCCGCAGTACGGGGTATCGCCATGAAGGTTCTGTTCAGCAATCCGCCGTGGTGGGACGGTTCGTTCCAATACAAGAACGCAGCTGGTCAGGATACGACGGGCTACATCGCGGGTGTGCGCGCGGGTTCACGCTGGCCCTTCACCATGCAGATCGCCAATCCGCCCGACCAATACGGCTTCGGCAGCTACCTGCCCTATCCGTTCTTCATGGGCTATGCCGCGACCTACGCGCAGAAAATGACCGGCGCGCAAATGGTATTCCGCGACAGCATTGCCCTGCGGGAGTCCTATGAGCGGTATTTCGCCTTCCTGATGCAGGAGCAGTTCAATTTCATCGTGATCGAGTCCGCGACACCCAGCTGGTCGCACGACAAGGTCATCATTCAGCAGATCGAGCGTTTCTCACCCAAGACCAAGGTCATCATCACCGGGCCGATCGCCTCGATCGGCAAGGCGATCTTCGACGAAGTGCCGATCCACGCCGGCGTGTGCGGCGAGTACGAAAAGGGCGTGGCAAAGGTGCTGAACGGTGCCACCGGCCTGATCGACCACGACCTGCTGACCGTCGACGAGATGAACGCCTCGCCGTTCCCGTATTTCGACGATGTGATCGCGCATCGCTACATCGACATGAATCCGCGCGGCGTGCAGACGCCCCAGGCGCATGTGTGGAGCAGCCGCGGTTGTCCCTATAAGTGCATTTTCTGCGTGTGGCCGGCGACCATGACCGGCAACGACCCGACCGGCACCGGCAAGCGTACCGTGCGCCACTATTCGGGCGACTACATGGAAGCGTTCCTGACCGAGCTGGTCCAGAAGTACGGCTACCGCTCGATCTACTTCGATGACGACACCTTCAATCTCGGCGACAAGCACGTCGAGAAGATGTGCGCCATCATGCGCAAGCTTAATGTCCCCTGGTCGGCCATGTGCCGCGCGGACACCTCGCGCATGGAACTCTGGAAAGAGATGAAGGACAGCGGCTGCTTCGGCGTGAAGCTGGGCTTCGAGAGCGGCAACCAGCAAGTGGTCGACAATATCGTCAACAAGCACCTCGATCTGGAATACGCCCGCAAGGCGGTGGCCGAGTGCAAGCGCGTCGGCTTGACTGTCCACGGCACCTTCACCTACGGCCTGCCCGGCGAAACGCACGAGCAGATGCTTGAGACGAGGCGCTATAGGGACTCCCTGGGCCTCGATACCTTCCAAGAATCCGGCACCGCGGAGATCGAGGGCACGCCGCTGCACACCCTGTCTCGTGAGAAGGCCCTGAAGAAGTATTCCGGCGCCCAGATCAACGAGGAGTACGTCCGCGAGACCGACGGCCGCGTGAAGTTCGACAAGCTGCGCGCTAGTCTTGAGGAAGTGTAAGCCTGAAGATATTGAATAGACGACTGCTCGATAACCCGGCCAGGATTTCTTCTTTTCGCGACAGTAAGCGGTGTAGCGGGAGTGGGGTGCCGCGCGTCCTAACCTGCTGCCCCTGATACCATCGTTTATGAGGAGAGTCTGTTCTGGGTCTGGTCCGCTCCCGAACATTGGACCGCCGGACGGTGGAGTTTTCCGACTTCGTCATGATGGCGGGCTGGCTGCGCCATCGTAGTTCAGCAACGAAATCGCGGCTTTGTGCCCGATTGCGCCATGGGGGCGCTCTTCGTTGTAGTACTTGCGCCAATCGACCTGCTAACGGTCACTGAGAAAGAGTCGTTGCGTTACTGGCTTGGCGCGCTATAGGCCGACAAAATTTTACTATCTCTAGTCTGAAGCCTTTTGTGCGTAGACTTGACTGGGCGAGGATTGCAGCAACGTTACCTTGTTGATATTAATATTTATGAAAGAATCTATTGCAAGTTTCGGACTGAGAAGTGGATTGCGAACGCTGGGTGGCTGTTCCATCCATCCGTAATCGTCGAAGCCAATTACTCCACCGATCTTGAGGAGCTTGAAGCCAAGAACGGCATCGCAAAGGACGTCCGATGCCATATGCGAGCCATCTATATAAGCAAAATCAAAATAGCCCGCCTTCTGCTGAGCCACGAGTGCTGACAGCATGAAATCGGATGGGCCCTTGAGCGTAACTAACTTGACGTCAGGCCCAGCCTTCGTCACTGCACGAGATATATTTTGGCGGAAACGGCCTTCAACTGCGGACATATCGATGCCCGATTTAAGATGTTCTTTTCCCCCTCCCCAAGTATCCACTGTGTAGATTTCACCACCTCCCGCCTTAGCCAGCTTATTGATCAAGTAGCATGTACCTGCCCCTTCGTAGGCTCCCACTTCTAGCACACGTTTGATCTTTAATTCTGTAAACAGCAGATCCCATCTTGCTCTGGATGATTGTTCAAACCAATTGTTCGTAAATTCAAAATCCGACATCGATTTCTCCCTAGAGGGCCCAGGCTCACTAGCCTCTCGTTCTTAAGTAGAGGGCAATTCAGTAGATCACTATCCGATGTCAATTCTTTCGTGACCAGGGCTGGTACGACAATCAAACTGAATCTGCAACGAGCGAGCTACTATATAACCTCAAGTACCGATCTTGGCGGCAAAATTCCAGATTCTCAGAACTGCTTGTGTCTGATATGTTAAACTGATCTAGGACTTTGCCAGCCAGTGGCCTCGGCGTTAGTTCCGAGAGGGCAGTGGACGACCTACGCAACATGATCGCTCTAACGAGCATGCCGACCAAGCGATCACCAAGATATGCTCGCCTAGGGACATGCACATCATCTGTGAGGAACAAGCGCGACCTCCAGTGCTCGAGCTGCATGCGCTTCCCGCATAACCAGACCGGGTTCTGGGACATGACGCTGGATAAGTTCCGCCTCGCCCTGCGCAGATTGCGCGGCTATTCGGCTGTAATCGCGATTATCGGTGGTAATCCGTGCATACATATGCAATTCGGCGAGTTGTGCCAGGTCTTCCAGGAAGAGGTGCTGGTGAAGCGGCGGTGCCGAAAACACGCTGCGCGAGGCTCGCGTTGCCTTCGTGGAATTCACCGCGACTCTCTACGCCAAGCACTCGGAGAAGCGCGGTAAGCTTTGCGCCATGATCGAAAAGACCTCCCGCGAGGGCTAGGCCCCGACATCCATACGAAGAAGTCGACATCTTCGCTCATGGACCTCTTCCAGCAAATGTTCCAACGAAATGCATCGGGCTGCTTGATCCTGACCAAGGCACCCATCGGCTACCTTGCTGCTATTCCACTCATTTCGCGAACAACAGGCACCCAACTCTCGCGGCTTTGGCCGAGCCTGGATATCGATCTTTAACCTCTCGGCCATACTCTTTGAAACGAGCTAGAACAGCTTGCCAATTGTTCGCGTAGCTCAGTGCGATGGAACACTTCCGGCCGGAGCCCGAGTCAAATGGATCAAGTGAACGAAAACATTGTTCTTGAGCGGGATTATCGGCGCTTCGACCAATTCATCAGCCGGTTGGTTCACGACGTATACGCGGAGCCGCCGAGCGACATCCACAATTTGATTACCCAAAACACCCTTCAAGCGCTGCACTCGGAGGGCCTTCTGCGTCCAGGCATGCGCGCGCTTGATATCGGGTGCGGCCAGGGCCTTGCACTCGAGAAATTCAGGGCATTAGGCGTCGATGTGGTTGGAATCACGCTTGGACCTGATGTGGCGACCTGTCGTGCGAAGGGGCTGGCGGTTCTGGAGATGGATCAGAACTTCATGACCTTCTCGGCGCAGGAGTTCGATTTCCTCTGGTGCCGCCATGTTCTCGAGCACAGCGTGGCTCCACTCTTCACCCTTTCAGAATACAAGCGGGTTCTGAAACCGGGCGGGTTGGCTTACGTCGAAGTGCCGGCCCCCGACACTTCGGCTAAACACCAGGAAAACAGTAACCATTACAGCGTGCTTCCGGCATCGGCGTGGTTGCATCTGTTCGCTCAAGCTGGCTTCACCGTCGAAAGAAAGTACGCCACTGAGTTCACACTCACATGCGGCAAAGATACCTATTGGTCGTTCTACCTTCGGAACCGCTGAGCCGAGCGACGGTCGGCAACTCCCGGTGATCCTGTAGACTGTATTACCCCAAGATCAAATTACGTGCGTGACGGATCGCAGCTAGGGCGGCCCACAGTCTTCTTCACCGGCGGCCGTTCGCGGATATCGCCGCAGCCGTCCAATTGACCGATTGATACGCTGATCGGGAAAGCCAAGGGGCTGGATTCGGTTTCGAATCCAGCCCCTTTTAATGGCCGTGAAGCCTTCGATTAGAGCAGCGCGCTGAACTGAGCCCCGGTCATCGAGGCGATCTGCGTGGTCGTGAGGGCGCTCACCTGAGCTTGAGTCAGACCCTGCAGTTCGGTGGTCGACAGACCGCTGATCTGCGTGGTGGACAGCGAGCTGATAACCGTCGTCGACAGACCCTTGATCTGTGTAGTCGACAGAGAGGCGATCGAGGTTGTCGACCACACTGCGCTAATCTGCGTTGATGTCAGGCTTCCAAGCTGCGTAGCCGACAGCGCGCCGATCTCGGTGGTAGTGAGCGCGAAGACATTCGTCGTGCTCAAGCTCGAAATTTGACCCGTCGTCAGCGCCGCCACCTGCGTCGTCGTTAGCGACGTAAACTGCGTCGTGGTAAGCGCACCGATATTCGTCGTGTTCAGACCCGCGATCTGCGTGGCTTTCAGCACAGCGATATCCGTCGTCTCGATCACTGACACACCGGTCGTCGTCAGAGTGTTCAGCTGCGCCGTGGTCAATGCCGCAACCTGCGTGGTGTTCAGCGCGATGACCTGCGTCGTTGTCAGGACGCTGATATTTGTCGTGTTCAGGCCGGCGACTTGGGCCGCGGTCAGCGCGTCGATCTCCGTCGTAGTCAGCGCGACTACGTTGGTCGTGCCGAGCGCATTCAGCTGCGCGGTCGTCAGCGCCGCGACCTCGGTCGTCGTCAGAGACACGACCTGGGTCGTGCTCAGCGCACTCATGCCGGCCGTGCTGATACCTTTCACCTGCGCCGCCGTCAGAGCCGATAGCACGGTGGTCGTAAGCACTGCCACCTGTGTGCTGTTGAGCGCACCGACCTGCGCGGACGATAGGCCGCCAATCTCCGTCGTAGTGAGTGCAGCCACGTCCGTGGTTTCGAGCGCCACGATCTGCGCGGTCGTCAGCGCCGCAACCTGCGTCGACGTCAGCGCGGTGACCTGCGTCGTCGTCAGTGCGGCGATGTTGGTCGTATTCAGGCCCGCGACTTGCGACGTCTTGAGTGCGACGACCGAGGTCGTCGTCAGCGCGACAACGTCGGTGGTCTCCATCGCGTTCAGCTGAGTCACCGTCAGCGCCGCAACCTGCGTGGTGTTCAGCGCGGTGACCTGCGTCGTCGTCAGTGCGGCGATGTTGGTCGTGTT
>CANJRD010000014.1 GCA_947476695.1 Rhodospirillaceae bacterium | reverse complement strand
GGGGCTTAGAAGTTTCCCTTGGCGGCCTCACGAAGGATCTGCTTGTCCAGCGTTAGTTCAGAGACCGCGCGGCGCAGCCGAGCATTCTCCGACTCAAGTTCCTTCAGACGCTTAACCTGGTCGCCCTTCAGTCCGCCGTACTCGTTACGCCAGCGGTAGTAGGTCACTTCGGTAACCCCAATTGCTCGGATCGCATCCGCAATCGACCGTCCTTGGGCGCTCAGAACATCAACCTGCCGCAGCTTCGCAACGATCTCTTCGGCTGTGTGCCTCTTCCTTGCCATCGCTTTCCTCCTTCATGGCAAAATCATACCTAAGGGAGGACCACTTCAAAGGGGGCAGATCAGCCGCGCAACGGCTTTCCGTGCTTTTCAACGCCATGGTGGCGACAGCCTGCGGCGCTTCGCGACGTTCCAGGCCCTGCAGTCCCACGGCGGCGATTGGCGCACGCAACCCGAACTGCACGATCCGCGCAGCGAGGCCGTCGCGGCTTTCGCCGATGCGCATCTGGAGGAAGTCGAGTTTCACGAATACCTGCAGTGGGAAGCCGACCGCCAGCTCGGTCTCGCGCAGGAGTCCGCCAAGCGCCTCGGCATGACCATCGGGCTTTATCGCGACCTTGCAGTTGGCACCAGCGGCGGCGGCGCGGAGGCTTGGTCGAACCAGGACTGCATCGTCAACGGCGCACAAGTGGGCGCGCCGCCCGATCTGCTGAACGTCAAGGGCCAGGACTGGGGCTTGCCGCCGTTCGATCCCGCTCGGTTGCGCCGCGCGGCTTACCGGCCGCTGCGCGAGCTAGTGTCGGCGAACATGCGCCACGGCGGCGCGCTGCGGATCGATCATATCCTCGGCTTCATGCGGCTATTTTGGATTCCCGCCGGCGCCAGTCCGCAGGAAGGGGCTTACGTCACCTATCCCTGGACCGAGATGATGGCGGTGCTGCGGCTCGAAAGCCATCGCCACCAATGCCTCGTCATCGGCGAGGACCTGGGCACTGTGCCCGAAGGCTTCAGCGAAGCCTTGAACGCGGCGGGCATCCTGTCGACGCGCGTGTTCTATTTTGAGCGCAACACCGGCGGCGATTTCAAAGCACCGGAAGCCTATCCGGCGGACGCGCTGTTGACCGTGGGCACGCACGATCTGCCGACGCTGGCGGCCTACTGGCGCGGCGCCGACATCGCGCTGCGCAGCCGGCTCGATCTCTGGAGCGCGCCGACACAGGCCGCCGACGAGGCCGCCCACCGCACCGCCGACCGTCAGCGTCTGGCGGCTCTGTTGGATATCGACCCCGCTTCGGAGACACCGCCGACGCACGCGCTGTACGCGCGTTTGAATGCAGCGCCGGCGAAGTTGTTCATGGTGCAGATCGAAGACATCATCGGCCAGGTCGAGCAGGTCAACGTGCCCGGCACGTGGCATGAGTATCCGAACTGGCGTGTGCGTCTTAGTGAGACACTCGAGCGCATCCTCGACAGTACCGCCTTTGCGGCATTGGCGAGCGCATTGTCCGCCCGCGATGACCGTGCCTGCATCGCGGCGCCGGCATCCGCCCCGGTGCCTGCGATACCGCGTGCGACCTATCGCCTGCAATTCAGCGATCAATTCGGTTTCGATGACGCGGCGCGGTTCGCACCTTATCTGCGGCGCTTGGGCATCTCGCACATCTACGCCTCGCCCTGGATGCGCGCCCGCGCCGGATCGAGCCACGGTTATGACGTGGTCGATCACGCGACCGTCAACCCGGAACTCGGCGGCCCGGAAGGACTAGAGAACCTTGCGCGCGTGATCGGTCGGGACGGCATCGGCCACATTCTCGATTTCGTGCCCAATCATATGGGGATCGGCGGCAGTTCGAATGCCTGGTGGCAGGACGTGCTGGAATTCGGCCGTGGCGCGGCGGCGGCGAGTTTCTTCGACATCGAATGGAACAGCAGCGCGCCGCACCTGCACAACAAGGTGCTCCTGCCGATCCTCGGCAAGCACTATGGCGACGCGCTGGAATCCGGTGAGCTCAAGCTGCATTTCGATCCCGGCACCGGGGAAATCGCGGTCTGGTATTTCCGTGATCGTCTGCCCATTAATCCCGACGATTACGGCGACCTGATTGCGCGTGCCGTGCGTCGCTGCGCGGACCCTATTCCCCAGAACATCCTGCGGGGCATCGCCGAAGACTACGCCGGCCTGAAGGGCGCGCGGATGCGCCCGGCCATCCGGCTTGCCGCCGCGCGCAGCCTTGAGCAACGCCTGACGCAGCTTGTGGCAAACCATGATGCGGCCCGGCTGGCGCTGGACGCCGCCATTGCCGAGGTTGGCGGCAGGCCTGAGACGTTGCACCGACTGCTCGAGCGCCAGCACTATCACCCCGCGCACTGGGCGGCGGCGGCGGACGAGATCAACTATCGCCGGTTTTTCAACGTCAACGAACTTGCCGCGGTGCGGATGGAAAGCCCGCGCCTGTTCAAGTCCGCGCATGCCCTCATCGGCCGGATGTTGAGCGAAGGCAAACTGCACGGCCTGCGCATCGACCATGTTGACGGCCTCTATGATCCGCTCGGCTATTGCCGCGATCTGCTCGCCCTGGCAGACCGCCTGCAGCCCAAGAATGCGCCGCCGCTGTATCTGGTGGTCGAGAAGATCCTCGCGCGGCACGAACGCCTGCGCGGCGATTGGCCGGTGGCAGGCACCACCGGTTACGAGTTCATCAGCCAAGTCAGCAACCTGCTGGTCGTCGCGGACAACGAAGCCGCGATGACGCGCGCCTACCATCGCTTCGTCGGCAGCGCCGTGGACTTCGAGGCCCTTCTCGCGGACTCGAAGGCTCTGGTGATGGACACCATGTTCCGCAGCGAGTTGCGCGTGCTGGCGCGCCGTCTGCATCGTGTCGCCCAGCGCCATTGGCGCAGCCGCGACTACACCGTCGACGGCCTGCGCCAGGCCTTACGCGCGATCGTGATGCACTTCCCGGTCTACCGCACCTATGTCGGCGAGGAGATCACAGCGGACGACCGCCGCGACATCGATTGGGCCGTGGCCCGCGCCCGCAAGTCCTGGTGCCTTGCCGGACAGGACGTGCTCGACTTTGTGCGCGATGTCATCACGGGCGATCTGGCGCGCGGCGACGGCAACTATCCGGCGGATGCGGTCATCCGCTTCGCCAAGCGCTTTCCGCAGCTCACCGCACCGGTCATGGCCAAGAGCCTGGAGGATACGGCGTTCTATCGCTACCAACGCCTGGTCTCGTTGAACGAGGTTGGCGGCGACCCCCGCCTGTTCGGCGCGTCCGTCGCGGCGTTCCACCATATTAATCGGGAACGCGCCCGCACGTTGCCGCATGCGATGCTGGCGACGGCGACCCACGACACCAAACGCGGGGAAGACACGCGGGCGCGCATTCACGTGTTGTCGGAGATTCCGCAAGACTGGTCGCAGGCCGCCCGCAGTTGGGCCGAGCTGAACGCGCGCCACAAGACCGAAGTCGACGGCCATCCCGCACCCGACGCCAACGACGAGTACCTGATTTATCAGACCCTGGTCGGCGCTTGGCCCGCTGAGCTCGACCGGATGCGCGAACCCCAGGCCTTGGCCGCGTTCAGAGACCGCATCCATGCTTACATGACAAAAGCGCTGCGCGAAGCCAAGCAGCAGACGTCGTGGGACAATCCCAACGAAGCCTATGAGGCCGCGACGCTGGCTTTCATCGACCGGCTGCTCGATCCGAAATTCGGACGCGCCTTCCTCAACCGGTTCCAACCGCTGCAACGCCGCGTCGCGCGGCTGGGCATGCTGAACAGCCTTGTGCAGCTCGGCTTGAAGCTCACGGTTCCTGGCGTGCCTGACATTTACCAAGGCACGGAGCTCTGGGACTTCAGCCTGGTCGACCCCGACAACAGGCGCCCGGTCGACTTCACGGCCCGCATCGCGGTGATGGAAGGACTCGGCGCGGCGCGTGCATCGGCCCTGCGCGAAAACTGGCGAGATGGCCGTATCAAGATGTTCGTGATGCTGCGCTTGCTGGCATTGCGCAACCAATATCCGGACGTATTCACCGACGGCGCCTATGAGCCGCTCGAGGTATCAGGGCCGCATGCGGAGCCTGTTTGCGCCTTCATGCGTCACACCGCCGATACGCGCGTGGTCGTCGCCGTCGCGCGTCATCTTGGTGCGTTGACTCCCGTGGAGGCCACACTGCCGCCACCGTCCGCCTGGGGAGAGACGCGGATTGCGCTGCCGCCGGATTGGTCGGGACGCGATGTCCTCACCGGCGCGCTGCATGGCGGCGACGTCGCCGCCGCGGCGCTGTTCGCGCAATTGCCGCTCGCGGTGATCAGTCCGCGAGACTGACCCAGCGCAGCCGTAGCGCGTTCCCAATCACGCTGACGGAGCTCAAAGCCATCGCCGCCGCCGCGACAATGGGGCTCAACGTCCAGCCCAAGGCCGGATACAGCACGCCTGCCGCGATGGGCACGCCGAGCGCGTTGTAGGCGAATGCCAGGAACAAGTTCTGGCGAATATTGCGCATGGTCGCCCGGCTCAGCTTGCGCGCCCGGATGAGACCGGTGAGATCGCCTTTGACCAGCGTGATGCCCGCGCTTTGCATCGCGATTTCCGTCCCCGTGCCCATCGCGATGCCGACATCGGCCTCCGCCAGCGCGGGCGCATCGTTCACCCCGTCGCCCGCCATCGCCACCACATGGCCTTGCGCGCGCAGATCGCGAACCAGGCGATGTTTGTCTTCCGGCAGGACCTCGGCATGAAAATCCGCGATGCCCAGCTGCCTGGCGACGGCTTCGGCCGTGGTGCGATGATCGCCCGTTGCCATGACGACCGTGACGCCCGCCTGTTGAAGATGCATCACCGCCTGGCGCGCCGAGGCTTTGACGGGATCGGCAATCGCGATCAACCCGGCCAGCTTGCCGCCGATGGCGACAAAGACCGCGGTCGCGCCCTCGGTGCGCAGGCGTTCCGCCTCATTGGCGAGGCCACCGGTCCCGACACCCTCGTCGCTGAGGAAGGCCGCCGTGCCGACGACCACGGCGGCGCCGTCGACCCTGCCCGCAATCCCGTGCCCCACGACGGAACGGACATCCGTCGCATCGGACAGCGGCACGTTGCGCTCCTGCGCCGCGCGTAGGATGGCACGCGCCAGCGGATGCGCGCTGGATTGTTCGAGGCTGGCCGCACGTCCGACAACATCGGCTTTTTCAAAGCCTTCGCGGACGGTGATCTGGATCGCCCAAGGCAGGCCCTCAGTCAGCGTGCCCGTTTTGTCGACGATCAGTATTTCCACGCGTTCCAGGCGTTCCAACGCCTCGGCCGAGCGCACCAGCACGCCGTTTTGCGCGCCCCGGCCAACACCGACCATCACCGACATCGGCGTCGCCAGACCCAACGCGCAAGGACAAGCGATGATCAACACGGAGACGGCGGCCACGGTCGCGTAGCTGAGCGACGGCGACGGTCCCCAGACAAACCACGCGCCGAAGGCCAGCAAGGCCGCGAAGATCACAGCCGGTACGAACCAGCCGGAGACATGATCCGCTAAACGTTGAATAGGCGCGCGTGACCGCTGGGCCTCGTTCACCAAGGCGACGATGCGGGCCAGGACCGTATCGCGGCCCACATGGGTCGCGCGCATCACGAAGGCGGCCGATTGATTGATCGTCCCCCCGGTCACCGCGTCGCCTTTACGCTTTGTGACCGGCATCGCCTCACCGGTCAGCATGGATTCGTCGACGCTGCTTTCGCCGTCGAGCACCGTGCCGTCCACCGGCACCGCGTCGCCGGGGCGCACGCGCAGGCGATCGTCGATCTGCAGGCTGTCGAGCGGAACCTCGATGTCGCTGCCGTTGGTGACGAGGCGATGGGCGGTCTTGGGGGCCAGGATCAAAAGAGCCCGGATAGCATCGCCGGTGACGGCGCGGGCGCGCAGTTCGAGCACTTGTCCGAGAATCACCAAAACCGTGATGATGCTCGCGGACTCGTAGTAAACCGGGATCATACCGTGCGCATCGTGAAATTCCGGCGGAAACACGCCGGGGGCGACGGTCGCGATCAGGCTGTAGGCAAACGCCACACCGACGCCCAGACCGATCAACGAGAACATGTTGAGGCTGCGGTTGCGCACGGATTGCCAAGCCCGCTGCAGCAAAGGCCAGCCGACGGCGAATACCACCGGACCGGCAAACGCGAGTTGCACATAGGGCCGCAGCATCATTGGCACGCTGGCGACAAGCGCTTCCAGGGCCGGTATGTGCCCGGCCATGTCGAGCGCGATGACCGGGACGGCCAACGCGAGGCCAAGCCAAAAGCGGCGCGCCATATCGGCCAGCTCGGCGTTCGGTTCGTCGCTCGCGGTGAATTCCACCGGCTCCAGGGCCATGCCGCACATCGGGCAGCTTCCGGGTCCGCGTTGCCGCACCTCCGGATGCATCGGGCAGGTATAGATCGCACGCGCGTCTTGCGCCGACACCGGCGCGGCCGCGTCCTGGGGCGCGAGATACTTCTCAGGGTTCGCGACAAACTTCGTACGGCAGCCGTTGCCGCAGAAATGATAGGTCACGTTGTCATGCATCGCGGAAGGCTTGCCGGCGGCGGGGTCGACCGTCATCCCGCACACGGGATCGCGGACCTTCGCCGGTCCATCGCCATGATCGTGACCACAGGCGTGATGCAGTGACTCTGCCATGGACCTAGTTGCACCTGTCGCGCGGCATCAGGTCAAGGCCTGTGCGTGCATGGCAGGGCTGTTGCGCTCGCCGTCCTAACCCAGCAAGCTGCCCATCCATTCCTTTGGGGAGGTCAGCATGCGCGGCGCAGGTTTTCTCCGGTCCCTGATGTTCACGAGCCTTGCCAGCGGCTTACTGGCCGCGCCGGTTCTGGCGCAGGAGACGCCGCGGCCCACGATCGATGCCGAGGGCACCGTCCACGGCGGCAATCTGACGACCGCGCCGATGTCGAGCTTCGCCAGCCCCGAAGCCAAGGCCGCGCTGACCAAGCGCCTGGCCCTGCCGCCCGGTCCCAGCCAACTTAAGGACCTGAAGGGATCGCGCGAATATTCCGACGGCCTGGCGAAGGACGCGCTCGACGGTTGGCTGAAGATCTATCCGTCGAAGATCGAGGATACAAAGATCGGCGGCGTGCACGTTCACATCGTCACGCCCGAAGGCGGTGTCGCGCCGGAGAACAAGAACCGCGTCTTGATCAATGCGCATATGGGCGGCTTTGTCGTCGGATCGCGATACGGCGGTCTTCAGGAAGCCGTGCCCCTTGCCGGCCGTGGCAAGATCAAGGTGATCGCGGTCGACTATCGGCTCGCGCCCGAATTCACGTTCCCCGCCGCCAGCGAGGACATGGAAGCGGTCTACCGCGAGGTCTTGAAGACCGCCAAGCCGGCCAATATCGGCATCTTCGGTTGCTCCGCCGGCGGTACGTTGGTCGCCCAGAGCATGGCCTGGTTCCTCGACAAGAAACTGCCGCTGCCGTCGGCGATCAGCATCCAGTGCTCGGGCGCGATGCCGAGCTTCTGGTTCGGCGGCGACGCCCAAACCGTCACGCCGATCCTGAACGCGAGCCCGCCGCAGAGCGCTCCACCCGCCAGCCCGCCGCCGGGCGCGCCGCGCGGCTACTTCGCGGGCGTGGATCAGAAGAGCCGGTTGGTCACACCCGGGCTTTATCCGGAGGTATTGGCGCAGTTTCCGCCGACAATGATCATCACCGGCACGCGCGATATCGCCATGAGCAACGCCATCGCCACCCACACTGCGCTGTTGAAAGCCGGCGTGGATGCGCGGCTGTTGGTGAACGAGGGTCTCGGCCACGGGCACTTCTTCGCCTTCCCGGGGACGCCGGAATCTGCGATCACCTATGACGTGCTGTGGAAGTTCTTCGACAGCCATCTGAAGAAATAAGGCGCAGCCGCCACCCGTGACCACCGTCCTCCTCTATCTTGCGACCGTATTCGTCTGGGGGACGAGCTGGTACGCGATCAAGCTGCAGGTCGGCGCCGATGTCGCGCCGGAGGTTTCCGTCGCCTATCGCTTCGGCTTGGCCTCGCTATGCCAATTCGCCTGGGCGCTTGCGGCTCATCGTCCGATTCGGATGACCTGGACGCAGCATCGCGCCGTGCTGCCGCTTGGAGCCTTGTTGTTCGGCGTCAATCTGCTGCTGATGTACTACGCCACCACCACGCTCTCGAGCGGATTGGTGTCAGTAGCGTTCTCGATCATCACCGTCCTCAACATCGTCAACAACCAGCTCGTCCTGAAGACCTCCAGCCCGCCGACCGTCTGGGTCGCCGCCGGCCTCGGTCTGGTCGGTCTCGGGATCGTTTTCCGCCAGGACCTGACGATGCTGTGGAACGGCGCGGCCAGCGCCGGCACGGTCGCGGGCATCGGCTTCAGTCTTGCGGGTACCTACCTCGCCTCGCTGGGCAACATCTGGGCGGTGAAGGTCCAGCGCGCGGGTGTCAGCATCCTTCAGGCGAATGCCTGGGGCATGATGTACGGCGCGGCGCTGATCTTCGGACTGGCGCTGCTCAAGGGCGACAGCTTGGGTATCGCCATGACCGCGCCCTACCTCGGCGGCCTGATTTATCTGGCGCTGTTCGCCTCGGTCGCGGCCTTCGCGATGTATCTGACCCTGCTGAACCGCATCGGCCCGCAACGGGTTGCCTACGTGGCCGTGGCCTTCCCGGTGGTCGCCCTAGCGATTTCGGCCCTGCTGGAAGATTTCCAGATCACCTGGGACACGGTCATCGGCGGAACGGTCGTACTGGCGGGCAATTTCCTGGTCTTGCGGCAGCCCAAGACCTGAGCAAACCCGTTTATAGTGTTCGTCCCGGGGGATTTCGCGGGGCTTTACAAACGGGCGAGCGCACCCGACCTAATGGACAGCAATCTTTGCTGGTAATGTAGCGAATGGCGAAAGACCCTTATTCCCTCCTCGGCGTGGCGCGCGATGCCAAGGACGAGGACATCCAAAAGGCGTTCCGCAAGCAGGCCAAGAAATTCCACCCGGACTTGAACCCGGGGGACAAGAAGGCCGAGGACCGCTTCAAGGAACTCAACACCGCCTACGACATCGTGGGCGATGCGGCCAAACGCGCGCGCTTCGACCGTGGCGAGATCGACGCCTCCGGCACCGAGATCCGCCAGAACCCGTTCGGCCAGGGCGGCCGCGGCGGCCAGGGCGGATTCCGTGGCGGACCGCAAGGCGGGCCCCAGGGCGGCTTTGCGTTCGAGGATATCAGCGATCTGTTCGGCGGCATCTTTGGCGGCGGGGGCCGGGGCGGCCCCGGGGGTCCCGGAGGCTTCCGTCAGCAACAGACCGCCATGCATGGCGAGGATCAGCAATTCCGTCTGGATGTCGACTTCCTGGACGCCGTGCGCGGCGGCAAGCAGCGCCTGACCTTACCCAGCGGCAAATCACTCGACGTCAACATCCCGGCGGGCATCGCCGACGGTCAGACCATTCGGCTGAAAGGCCAGGGCGCGCCGGGCATCGGCGGTCAGCCGGGCGACGCGCTGCTTGAGATCAAGATCCGCGACCACGCGCTGTACAAGCGCGACGGTCACAACATCCGTATCGAACTCCCCGTGACGCTGCAGGAAGCCGTGCTGGGGGCGAAGATCGAAGTGCCGACCATCCATGGCGCCGTCACCGTGACCGTGCCGAAGGGCGCGAACTCGGGAACGACGCTGCGGCTGAAGGGCAAGGGCATCGCCGGCGGCAAGAACGCGGCAGCCGGCGATCAATACGTCACGCTGAAAGTGATGCTGCCGAGCGGCGACGCGGAACTTGAGGAATTCGCCAAGACCTGGGGCGCGAAGCACCCCTACAATCCGCGCAGCGATATCGAAAAGGCCTAAGCCTCTTCGATATTCCCGAACGCCTGCCCCGCCCGCGTGATAGCGGCTAGCTTGTCGTACAGCGGTTGCCAGTCGTCGCGTTCGTCGATGGCGCTCCAGAGCGTTTCGATCTCATCGATCAGCAGGGTGCAGGGTTCGGCGTCGGCGAAGTAGGGATGCGCCAGGCGTTGGGACACGGCGGCGGCATAGGTTGCCAACACCTCGCGCAAATCCGCGAAATCGTCGCGGGCATAGAATTCCGCCGCCGGGCTCTGGCTGGCGCGCGCAAGACTGGCCGCCCCGCCCTGCCAATCGAAGAAGAACTGTTCGAACGGAATTTTGCTGTCGTGCATGAACTGGAAGATCGCGCCGACGGTATCGAGGTCGGCCTCGTGTTCCCTGTGCGCGAGATTGAGGCGGGCGAATAGCGCCTTCACCAACGCGGTCTCGAAGTGCTGCGGGAACGTCTGCAGTACGGGCAGGAGCACCGCCTCGTCGGCGACCAGACGCAGGCATTCCGCCAGCCGCTGCAGGTTCCACATCAGCGTGCCGGGTTGACGGCCATAGGCATAAAGGCCGCTGTGATCGAAGTAGGCGGCGGTGAATGCCGGCTCGTAGTGCGGCAGGAAGCGATAGGGGCCGTAGTCGAAACTCTCGCCGGTGATGTTGATGTTGTCGGTGTTCAGCACGCCGTGCACGAAGCCGGCTGCCATCCACTGCGCGCCGGTGCGCGCGACCCGCGCGGTGGTTTCCGCCAACAGCGCCGCCGCACGCACGGCGATATCGCCGTCGCGCGATACATCGGGCATGTAGTGCTTCAGCACATGGTCCACCAGCGTGGCGATGCGCGCATCGTCCTGCTCGAAGGCCAGGCGTTGGAACGTGCCGATGCGGATATGCGAGTGGCTGAGCCGCGTCAGCACGCTGGAACGCGTCGGCGACGGTTCGTCGTTGCGGGCCAACTGCTCGCCGGTCTCAACCAGACTGAAGGTCTTGGACGTATCGACGCCGAGCGCCTCCAGCATCGTGGTGGCGAGCACTTCGCGCACGCCGCCTTTCAGCGTGAGACGTCCATCGCCCGTACGCGAATAGGGCGTCTGTCCGCTGCCCTTGGTACCGAGGTCGAGAATGCGGCCGCCGTCACTGTGCAGTTGCGCGAACAGAAAGCCGCGGCCGTCGCCGATGTTCGGGTTGTACACACGGAATTGGTGCCCGTGATAACGCAGCGCCAATGGCGCGGGGAGATTGCCGGGCAGCGGTTCGAAGCGCCCGAAATGCGCAAGCCAGGCCACGTCGTCGAGGCCATCCAGCCCCATCCGCGCCGCCCAGCGGTCATTGCGATAGCGTAGCGTCAGCTTGGGGAACGATGCCGGCGCGACCGTATCGAAAAAGCCTTCGCCGAGCTGGGGATGGATCGGAGCCGGGTGTTTCATATCCAAGCTTTCAGCACGTCCGCCCATCTTGCATGAGCCGAAATCCGCCTTAATGTGGCGTCACGTTATATAACGCGCGCCTGCGGAGCTGCCGTCATGAAATACTTGCACACCATGGTCCGGGTCACGGACCTCGACAAATCGATCGAGTTCTATGTCGACAAGCTGGGGCTCCGGGAGACCCGACGGATCGAGAACGAAAAAGGCCGCTTCACGCTGGTCTTTCTGTCGGCTCCAGGCAACGAGGACGCCGCCGCGGTCGAATTGACCTACAACTGGGATCCGGAGGTCTACACCGGTGGCCGGAACTTCGGACACTTGGCCTACGAGGTCGACGACATCTACGCGCTGTGCCAGCGCCTGATGGACAAAGGCGTCACCATCAACCGCCCGCCGCGCGACGGCCATATGGCCTTCGTCCGCTCGCCCGACAATATCTCGATCGAGCTGTTGCAGAAGGGCGAGCGCCTGCCGCCACAGGAGCCCTGGGCTTCGATGCCGAATACGGGAGTTTGGTGAGATGGCACCGATCTTCGCACGCGTGACGGCTGTGGCGCTGCTGTTGATGGCGGGCCCTGCGCTCGCGCAGGTTCCGGTGATTGCGCAGAAGGTTCCGAATCCGAAAGATTTCCAACTGGTCGATATCGGCAAAGTGAAAAGCTGGAAGCCGGGCGGCCCGCGGATGCTCTATCTCAAGGACTCCAACGATCAGTGGTTCAAGGTCGAGACCGTCGAGCCGTGCATGGACTTGTATCCCGGCAAGGACCCGACCTTCGTCACGCTGACCGACACCGCGGGCTTGCGCTACAGCGGCGTGATCATCGAGCGTCATCAGTGCGACGTGACCAAGATCACGAAAATGACCGAACAGCCGCCGCGCGAAGGTTACGTGGCGCCGCCGCAAGCGGCCCCCAAACCGGCAACGCCAGCCCCGGCCGCAAAGCCAGCCGCGCCCGCGAAATAATCGCGATCGGTATTAGTGGATGGTTGCGCCGAATGACGCCGGCAGCTGCGACACGCGCGCGAGCAGATACTCGAGATCATCGACCTCGAACTCCACGCCGAACGTCTCGTACTGCGTGAGGACGCGCTCGAGGATGCGGCGCGAATAGCGTTCAGCGCCGTCGCCGCCCAACTCGAACTCGGTTTGATCGACGACCGACACCGCCGCGCGAATGGCCGGCAGCATCGCTTCCGGCAGGTCGCTCTTCGCCCAGAGCGCCCGCAATCCCGCACCGGAGGCTTCGTGAACCAGCATGCGCGCATTGCGCACGGGAATACTGGCGAGGCCGGCCAACGCGTGATCGAAGAAGCCGAGGTTACCCATGCATATCGCGCGCAAGACCAGCGACGCGGTCAGGCGGTCGTTTTCCTTGATCTGACGGACCAGGGCGGCAATCCCTTCGTCGCTCAAGCCCATCGCCATGCGCACAGTCGCACGTTCGCGGCTGTGCAGGATGATATCCATCGCCACGTCGGCGGAGACCTGATGCTTCGCCAGCAGATGCATGCGCAGATGATCGGCCACATGGCTGATCAGGCGTTCGGTCACCGTCGCCGGTAGCTGAGCGCGATGCACGATCGTCGTCTGAACCGCTTCGCTGTCGCCGAAACGATCCACCGCCCGATGCAGGCTGGGTTCGGAAAGCGCGGCGCCGGCGTTATTCAGCAGGGATGCAACCACGCGTTCGGAGCCATGCTCGACCAAGGCCGCCGAGACCGTCTCATCGACCGATTTGCGACCGGCGATCGCTTCCATCTTGGTCAGCGAAGACTGGGTGTTGACGATGGCGACCAGGTCTTCCGCGGTCAGCACGTCGGAGAATTTCAGGATCGGCAGCGCGACCGATTCCACGTCGCGCGCCAGCGTCACCGCGACATCGCGCGGGATATTCGGATTGGATTTCAGGTTAACCGCCAGGGCCTCGCGGACGCGAATTTCGGCATCCTTGGCCATGACGCGGAAGATCTCTTCCGCCAGCTTGATCTCCGCGGGCGCGAAGCCGGACGTATTGAACTGCTGGGCCAGTTTGGCCGCAGTGCCAATCCGCGCGGTCGCCGAGGGATCGCGGGCCAGATCGTTCACATCTTCCATCTTTAACCCTGGCAAGGCGTCTCCACCTCCGTCTGCCGGCGGCCCGAGGACCCACCGTCGATTATGCCAAGTCCCGGGTGCACACCGCACACCTATTGAGACAGCAGAGATAGCGACTCGCAACTGAATCTATCACGTGCCGTAAACGTAACACGAGAAAGGCGACATTTGTTGCTCTCTTGTGTAACTCTTATTCGTGACTAAAAAAGGTCACAACCGATTGATAGCTAAGTCATAAGGCGCGCTGCGTTTGCGCCGGGGCGGGGGCAGGACAAGGCGATGGATCTCAAGAAGCACGTTCGGCAAATCCCTGATTTTCCGAAGCCCGGCATCAACTTTTTCGACATTTCGACCCTGATCGGCCATGCCGAGGCCTGGCGGACGACCGTCGAGCGCATGGCGGCGCTGGTCGGACCCTGGAAGCCGGATTACCTGGCGGCCGTGGACGCGCGCGGATTCCTGGTGGCCGCCGCGGTCGCCATCCCGCTGAACTGCGGTGTGGTGATGGTCCGCAAGCCCGGCAAACTGCCGGGGAAGGTGAAGTCACACGCCTACGAACTGGAGTACGGCACCGACACCATCGAGATTCAGCACGATGCCGTGCCGGCCGGAAAGCGCGTCGCCGTGGTGGACGATCTGTTGGCCACCGGCGGCACGCTGGCGGCGGCGATCAAGCTGTTGAGTTCCTCGGGCGCCCAGGTCGTCGGCGCGGCCTGCCTGATCGAGCTCGCGTTCCTGAACGGGCGCGCCAAGCTCGACGTGCCGGTTCAGACGCTGCTCAGCTACGACTCTGATTAGGCGTATCCCCGTCCGGCGCGGGTGTGGCGATCTCGTCTTCCCATTTCGCGACCACCGCCGTGGCGACTGAGTTGCCGATGACGTTGGTGGCGCTGCGCCCCATGTCGAGGAACTGATCGACGCCCAGGATCATCAGCAGCCCCGCCTGCGGGATGTTGAAGTTATCCAGCATCGCGGCGATGACCACCAACGAGGCGCGCGGCACGCCCGCCATGCCCTTGCTGGTGACCATGAAGATCAACAGCATCGTCACCTGCTGACCGATGGAAAGCTCGATGCCGTAGGCCTGTGCGATGAACATCGCCGCGAAGGTGCAGTACATCATCGAGCCGTCGAGATTGAACGAGTAGCCCAGCGGCAGCACGAAGCTGGCGATGCGGTTGGAGATGCCGAAGCGCTCGAGCCGTTCCAGCGTCTTCGGGTAGGCCGCTTCCGAACTGGCGGTGGAGAATGCCAACAGCGCCGGCATGCGGATGGCGCGGAACAACGTCACCGCGCGCGGGCCGACCACCGCGAAGGCCGCAAGGAACAGCAAGAGCCACAGCAGGCCAAGGCCGGCATAGAAGCCGCCCATGAAATAGCCGAAGGTGGCGAGGATGCCCGCCCCTTGGGTCGCCACCGCGCCACCAATGGCGGCGAACACCGCGACCGGGGCGAAGATCATCACGTAGCCCGTGACCTTAAGCATCACCTGCGCGCCGGCGTCGGCCAGATCGACCACCGGCTTGGCGCGCGCGCCGAGCGCCGCGCAGGCCACACCGACGAAGCTGGAGAAGACGACGATCTGCAGGATCTCGTTCTGCGCCATCGCCTCGACCGCCGAACGCGGCACGAGGTGAGTGATGAAGTCCCGTAACGACAGGCCTCTCCCGCGCACCGCGGCGGCGTCGCCAGTGGGGAGCTCGAGGTTCAACCCGACGCCCGGCTGAAGCAGGTTCACCAGAACCAGGCCGAGGGTGAGCGACACCATCGACGCGGCGACGAACCACGTGATCGCCCGCAAGCCGACACGCCCCATGGTGCCGGTGCCGCCCATGTTGGCGATGCCGACGATCAAGGTCGTCAGCACCAAGGGCGCGATGACCATGCGGATCAGACGCAGGAAAAGCTCGGTGAGCAGGCCGAGGTAGCCCGCGGCCTGCTTGACGCTCTCGGCGTCCAGAGTCTCGCGCAGGATCGCGCCGACAGCGATGCCGGCCACGAGCGCGACGATGACCCAGGTGGTGATACGCGACATGCCGGTTGCCCCCTGCTCCCGAAGGAACATGACATCGCCGGCGCGCTCAGGGAAGCGATGCATCCGCCGGCCGGCTCACAAGCCAGCCAGCGGAGGCGCAGAAAAGGCCTAGGCGGCCTCGGAGGCGTCTGAGTCGAGCGCGTAACCCGCCGCACGCACCGTACGGATGACGTCCGCGCCTTCGATGCCGTTCAGGGCCTTGCGCAGGCGGCGGATATGCACGTCGACCGTTCGCGGCTCGACGTAGATATCCGGACCCCAGACGCCGTTGAGCAGCTCTTCGCGGCTGAACACAGTACCCGGACGCTCCATCAGGAACTGGAGCAGACGGAATTCGGTGGGGCCGAGATGAACGTACTTGCCGCCGCGGCTGACGCGATGGGCATCGAGATCCATCACGATGTCCGCGAAAGTGAGCTGGCCCTTGGCCTGTGACGGCTTGGACCGGCGCAGCAGCGCGCGGATTCGGGCGAGCAGTTCGACCATGGAGAACGGCTTGGTCATGTAGTCGTCGGCACCGACGTTCAAGCCGCGAACCTTGTCGGCTTCCTCGGTGCGTGCCGTCAGCATGATGATCGGCGTATTGCGGGTCTCGGTCTTACGGCGCAGCTGCCGGCAGACCTCGACACCGGACATGCGCGGTAGCATCCAATCGAGGATGACCGCATCCGGCGGCGTTTCGTTGGCGACCGTGATCGCCTCCTCGCCATCGGCAGCTTCGGTAACGCGATAACCTTCCTTCTCGAGGTTATAACGCAGCATCGTCATCAACGAGGTCTCGTCTTCGACGACCAATACAACGGGCTTCATCGGTTTATTCCTCCGACTTATCAGCCAAAACGGCCAGTGATGTAGTCTTGCGTACGTTCAGCCAGCGGCGACTGGAACATCACCTCGGTATCGCCGTACTCGATCAGGCGGCCGAGGTACATGAACGCGGTGTTGTCGGACACGCGCGCCGCTTGCTGCATGTTGTGGGTCACGATCACGATGGTGTAGGTGCCGGACAGCTGATGGATCAGCTCTTCCACCTTTGCCGTCGCAATCGGGTCGAGCGCCGAGCAGGGCTCGTCCATCAACAACACTTCCGGATCCGCGGCGATGGCGCGCGCAATGCAGAGGCGCTGCTGCTGGCCGCCGGACATTCCAAGCGCGTTCTGGTCGAGGCGATCCTTCACCTCGTTCCACAATGCCGCGCCTTGCAAGGCGCGCTCGCACGTTTCCTGCAGGACGGTCTTGTCGCGCACGCCGTCGATGCGCAGCGGGTACACGACATTCTCGAAGATCGACATCGGAAACGGGTTCGGTTTCTGGAACACCATGCCCATGCGCTTGCGCAACGCGATCACATCCGCGGCTTTGGCGTAGATATCCTCGCCGTGCAGCGAAATCGCGCCGGTGATCTTCAGGTTGTCGACCAGATCGTTCATGCGGTTGATGCAGCGCAGCAGCGTCGACTTGCCGCAGCCCGACGGGCCGATCAGCGACGTTACCATCCCTTGTTCGACCGACAGGCTGACGTCATGCAGCGCCTGGGCGGCGCCGTACCACAGGTTCAAATTCTTGATGTCGAGAACGATGCCTTGCTGACCGCGCTTGATGTGCGTGACGGTCTCGCCGAACTGAAGTTGCGGCGAAATTCCGTTACCGGTCCTGGCCGTCGTTACCGTTGCGGGGCTCATGAAAAATTCCCGATTTAGAATTGGCTGCCGGCGAAGCGGCGCTTCAGGCGACTGCGGATGACGATCGCGGCGGCATTCATAACGGCGACCAGCGTGATCAGCAGAACGGTGGTGACGAACACCATCGGCTTGCCGGCTTCGGAGTTTCGCGACTGGAAGCCGACGTCGAAGATGTGGAAGCCGAGGTGCATGAAGCTGCGCTCCAGGTGCACATAAGGGAAGATACCGTCGATCGGCAGGCCCGGTGCCAGCTTGACGACGCCGACCAGCATCAGGGGCGCGACTTCACCGGCGCCACGGGCCATGGCCAGGATGATCCCGGTCATGACGCCCGGCATGGCGCGCGGCAGGACGATGTTGCGAATGGTCTGCCACTTCGAGGCGCCGCAGGCGAGAGAGCCTTCGCGCATGGAACGCGGCACTGCGGCGAGCGCTTCTTCTGTGGCGACGATGACGACGGGCACGGTCAGAAGGGCCAACGTGAAGGCCGCCCACATCAGACCGCCCGTCCCGAAGGTCGGGTTCGGCAAGCGCTCGGGGAAGAACAGACTATCGATGGTGCCGCCGACGACATAGGCGAAGAACCCCAGGCCGAACACGCCGTAGACGATCGACGGCACGCCGGCCAGGTTGTTGACCGAGATGCGGACGAACGAGACCAGACGCCCCTGCTTGGCGTATTCGCGCAGGTAAAGCGCGGTGATGACTCCGAACGGCGCCACCACGATCACCATCAGCAAGGTCATGGCGAGCGTACCGAAGATCGCCGGCATCACGCCGCCTTCGGTGTTGGCTTCACGCGGTTCGGCGGTGAGGAATTCACCCCAGCGGGAGAAATAGACGCCAACCTGCTCGCCGAAGGTCAGCGCGTTTGGGCGATAGGCCCGCACGATGTTGGCCAGCGGAACGACTTTCTCGCGATCCCCGATGTCGGCGAAGGTCACGCTGTACTTGTCGCTTGTGCTACGCAACGCCTGCACTTCGGCCGTCAAGCGCGCGAACTGGCTCTGCATGTCTTTGGTGACGCGGTCGAGTTCAGTCAGCGCCGCGCGCTGTTGCGGGCTATCCGCGCCGTACTTCAACTCGGCCCGGCGCACGTCCAGCCGCGCGACTTCGAGGTCGTGGTTGAGGGCGCCAATTTCATCGCGTTCGATTTCGCGCATGCGCGCCCAGCGCTCACGCGCCTCTTCGTGCGCCTTCACCACCGCGGGCGCCTTCAGGTCGTTGCCTTCCACGGCCTTGCCGTCGAGCGTGATCGCCTCGACGCGGCCGATGAACGGGCCCCACTCCAGGCGCTCGACGATCACCATATCCGCCGGGTATTCGACCGACTTCACGTCGGGGTCGATGACCCATTTGAAGTCTTCGCCGTAGAGATCGAAATTGGCGACACGATAAAGCGTGCGGCCGATCATGCCGTCGCCCTTGGCGACGGCGGAACGTTCGTCGGGCGTCAGCGCCGCGAGCACGTCGGGTGCCGGGCGGAAACGCTCCGCGCGGAAAGCTTCGCCGGCAATGACCTTGCCGTCCTTGCTGGTCACGACCGCGATCTTCTGCGGCACGAAGGTCAGGAAGCCGTTCCACAGCACCAGCAGCAGGAAGCCGATGATCATCACCACGCCGAGGGATAGGCAACCGCCCAGCAACCAGGTGAACGGCTCGCCCCGCGCGCGCAGATCGGTGACGCGATGGTTCGAGGCGCGAGCCGCCGCGCGTTCGAGCGGGGAGTCGGGCGCAGTCGCGGCCATTTCCATACGTCCCTCGTCCTTCACAGCTGCGCCGTCCGCTTACGGAAGCGCTGGCGTACGACCTCGGCGAGCGTGTTCACGATGAACGTGACCGCGAACAGCGACAGCGCGGCAAGGAACAGCATGCGATAGAGCGTACCGTCCTTCACGGCTTCCGGCAGTTCCACGGCGATATTGGCCGAGAGCGCGCGCAGACCGTTGAACAGGTTCCAATCCATCACCGGCGTGTTGCCGGCGGCCATCACGACGATCATGGTCTCGCCCACGGCGCGCCCCATGCCGACCATGATCCCCGCGAACACGCCGCTCATCGCGGTCGGCAGGATCACCATGGTGGCCGTTTGCCATTGGGTGGCGCCGCAGCCGAGGCTCGCCCCGCGCAGGTGTTCCGGCACGGAGTTCAACGCGTCTTCGGCGATGGTGTAGATGATCGGGATCACCGCGAAGCCCATCGCGAAGCCGACGATCAGCGTATTGCGCTGGACATAGGTATCGAGGAAGCCGCCGCGCGGATCGAGGCCGATGGCGATCAGGATGTCGGCCAGGAGCCAGCAGAGCACCCAGCCGACGACAAGCGTGGCGATCCAGCGGACAAATTCGGCCGTGCCGGCAACGACACGATTGGGCGAGCGGACGATTGTGCGCCAAGAGGCCGGCAGCGTTCGCGCCATCGCGAAGTAGAGCGCGCCCATCATGAGGGGCAGCAGCAGCAGGGCGGTGAACGGACGGCTGCTGCCGGCCGAACCATTGACCCAGGCCTTGAAGTCGCCGGCGAAGAAGAACGCCTCGAAAGCGGGCGCGAGCGCTTCAGCCAAGTTGAAGCCGATGAACAGCACCGCGACCATCAGCGCCAACTTCGGCCAGCCGCTGTAACGCAAGGCCAACGGGGCTGGCAACATCTGCCAGAGGAGCGCCGAGATCAGCCACGACGTCGGGATCAGGAATGCGGCCAGGACAACCGAGCCGATCCAGTTCTCGACCAGCGGCGCCAGGATCAACGCCGCGATGAAACCCAACACGACCGACGGCAGGGACGCCATCATCTCCATCACCGGCTTGACCACCGCGCGCACGCGCGGGTGGACGAATTCTGAGGTGAAGATGGCCGCACCCAACGCAATCGGCACCGCGAACAGCAACGAGTAGAACGTCGCCTTGATGGTGCCGAAGACCAGCGGCATCAACGAGAACTTGGGCTCAAAGGCGTCGGTGCCCGACGAGGACTGCCACGTGTACGACGGCCCCGGGTATCCTTCGTACCAGACCTTGCCGAAGATCGTCTTCAAGGTGGTCTCGGGATGGGGCGCGGAAATCGGCCAGCTATAGACCTTGCCGGCGTCACTGATCGCGAGGATGCCGTTCTCACGCGGCGCGAGGGCGACCGTCTGGTACTTACCGGCGAAATCGGCCGGCTTCAGACGCAGCACCACCTGTTCACTTGTGGCGTGGCGCACCCAGATCTCGCCGGTCGCATCCGCGGTCACGAACATCTTGCCGCGCTGGCTGGAGTCCACGGCGACGACCGCCCCCTTATGCGGCTCGAGCGTCTTGGCATGTACGAGCATGGTGCCGTCTTCGGTCTTCGCGTCTTGCCGCGCGAGCTTGTAGTAGATCGAAACCGAACCATCCGAGCCGCCCACCACGATCGACTGTTCGCCGATCAAGTAATTGAGCGTGGTCAGCGAAACGCCGTCCGGCAGCAGCTTCACCGTTTCCTCCAGCGTGGGGGCGTCGAAGCTGCGGGTGTTGTAGCGGTAGATGGTGCCCGCCGTGTCGGCGACCAGCACGGTGTCCGCGGCCGTGTTCATCAGCACGCGTGCGACGCTGACGCCCTGCGGCAAGCCGGGAAGTTCAGTCGAGGTGAGCGAGGTCGTAACCTCGCCCGTCATCATGTTGGATTTGGATTCGGCGCGGCTGAGACGGCCGATGCCGGCCGCGTCCACGGTCACGAAAGAGCTTTCCGGACGTTCCGCCGTGCCGCCCTTGCGATAGTCGACCGCAATGATCGCCGTGCCTTGCGGCGCGATCTGTTGGGCCTCACTCAGCTCCGCTTCGACCAAGACCTTGCGCACCTGACCGGCGCCAGTCTGGCTGTAGACGGACTTGCCGTCGGTGAGATCGTTGTTGGCGAGCTTGGTGGCGTCGGCGGGCGCGGCGTCCACCAGCACGGCTGGCACGCTAATGGTGCCAAGGCGCAGGCTGCCGTCATCGAAGCCGAAGGCGACGTCGCGGCCGTTCAGCGTGCGGCCGAAGCCGGTGATCTTACGGCCCTGGAAATCGAACGTCGGCACAGTCAGTTGCGTGCCGGTGGCGATATGGAAGGCGGTGATGGTGCCGTCGTCTTCGACCGAAACGGCCATTGTCTGGTATTCGTCAATCACGTCCATCAGGGCCTGATGCGCCGCGGGACGCGAGATGGTGTGAAGTTCGCCGGCGTGGCCGCCGGTGAACAACGGCACGACGGTTTGCATCAGGAAGAACATGATGCCGAACACGGCGACAATCACGCCGATGCCGCCGATGCGGATGGTCCAGTCGGCGATCTTGTCGGCGATAATGACCGAACGCGGCGTCGTCTTGGCCCGGCGTTTGGTCGGCAGAAGGCGCGGCGATACCGGCCCATTTCCCTGCGTGACTTCAGCCATGTCCATCCTCTACGCGAACTTGATACGCGAAATGGCGCCAGCGTTTGACGGCCGCCGGCGCCACGTCGCAGCGAGTTACCCGGGCCTGAACTAGTTCAGGCCGAGGGTCTTCTTGTCGTCCGCGGCGACCTTGGGCGGCAGCGGATAGAAGCCGTCCTTGATCACGCCTTCTTGACCCTGCTTCGACAGCACGTACTTCACGAACTCCGCACGCACCGGCTCGAGCGGCTTCTGCGGATTCTTGTTTACGTAGACGTAGAGGAAGCGGGTGATCGGATAGTTGCCGGCGTAGGCGTTTTCCGGGCTGGCGTCGTAGCAGGCGCCGGCATCCTTGGCCGCGATCGGAACCGTCTTCACGTCGGCGGTCTTGTAGCCGACGCCCGAGTAGCCGATCGCGTACTTGTCGGAAGAAATACCCTGCACGACGGCAGAAGAGCCCGGCTGTTCCTTCACGGTGTCCTTGTAGTCGCCATCACCCAGGGCGACTTCCTTGAAGTAGCCATAGGTGCCCGAGGCGGAGTTACGGCCGTAGAGCGAGATCGGCTTGTCGGCCCATTCGCCGGTGACACCGACGTCACCCCACTTCACCGCATCGGCCTTCGCGCCCTTCTTGCGGGTCTTGGAGAACATCGCGTCGACCTGGGTGAGCGACAGGCACTTCACCGGGTTGTCCTTGTGGACGAACACCGCGAGGGAGTCGACGGCCGTACGGATCGCCGTCGGCTTGTAGCCGTACTTGCGTTCGAAGTCGTCGGACTCACCGGCCTTCATCGGGCGCGACATCGGTCCGAACTGCGAGGTTCCCGCGATCAGCGCCGGCGGCGCGGTGCCCGAGCCCTTGCCTTCGATCTCGATCTTCACGTTCGGATATTGCTTGCTGAAGCCCTCGGCCCACAGCGTCATCAAATTGTTCAGCGTATCGGAGCCGATGGACTTCAGGCTGCCGTCGACACCCGCGCTCTTGGTGTAAGACGGAATGGCCGCGTCGACATCAAGCGCTCCAGCCTCGCCGGCGGCGACTGAGCTGGCCAAGGCCGCGATGGCGAACTTGAAAATGTTGGACTGGTTCATGGAGGTGCCTCCCGCAAACGCGCTTTTGTGGCGCTGTGACGGGCCATGGATACCGGCCGTTCCCAAACCTTTTGTGACAGAACTGTGAAGCTTTTGTTGCAGCCCGACGAGGGGCTGGCTGCTTTCGCAGGCTCGACAGCGTAAGTGTCCTAAATTGCTGAGAATACTGCCCAAATTCATCGTCTCTCAGGGGGGCGTCCAGGTTGTCCTATTTCTCCGCAAGCATCCCGGGTGCGGGCGCGGAATCTCGCCCTCTCGCCCGCCGTGCGGACATGTGGATTTTCTTACTCCCTTACGTGAATCAAGCGTGGCTCTCGAAAGCGTGACGCATACAATTGCGTATGGGCAGCAGCGGAGAGCTTTGCCCATAGGCGGGCGACGGCGCGCCTAAGCTTCCCCCTCCGATAGGGCCCCTGACATCCGTTCATTCGGGCGTCAGGGGTTTCTCTTTACCGCTGAAGTTCGCAGAGACGGGCTCGTCCCAAGACACACATGTCTGGCCCCGGCTCGAATTCGCCCGGACCGACGCCAGGATGTTGGGAAATTTTCCCAACGTGCGCAGGTTTACCGCAGCTTGGCGATGTTGCCGGCGTAATCGCCAGTGCCGAAGACCGCGGTGCCGGCGACCAGCACGTCCGCCCCAGCCGCGATGCACTGCTTGGCGGTTTCGGCGTTAATGCCGCCGTCGACCTCGAGTTCGATGGCGCGGCCCGCGAACATCTTCTTCAGCGCGGCGAGCTTTGGCAGCTGGCTCGCGATGAACGACTGACCGCCGAATCCAGGGTTCACGGTCATCGCCAGCACCAGATCGATCTTGTCGAGCACGTAGGCGATGGCGCTCTCGGGGGTCGAGGGATTCAGCGACACGCCGGCCTTCTTGCCGAGCGCGCGGATCACCTGCAACGAGCGATCGAGATGCGGCGTGGCTTCGGCATGCACGGTGATGATGTCGGCGCCGGCCTCGGCGAAGGCGGCGATGTACGGGTCCACCGGCGCGATCATCAGATGCACGTCGAGCGGCTTCTTGGTGTGGCCGCGCAGCGCCTTCACCACCATCGGGCCGATGGTGAGATTGGGCACGAAGTGGCCGTCCATCACGTCGACGTGGATGTAATCCGCGCCGGCGGCATCGATCGCGCGCACTTCCTCGCCAAGACGCGCGAAGTCCGCCGACAGAATGCTGGGTGCGATCTTGACCGCCATGTGATCCCGTCGCCTCTGTCTTAGAGCCGCTGCTTCACCGCAGCGACGATGGCATCGGTGGTGATGCCGAAGTGCTTGTAGAGTTCCGGCGCCGGCGCGGAAGCGCCGAAGCTGTTCATGCCGATCACCGCGCCCTTGTCGCCGACCCAACGGTTCCAGCCGAAGGTGCCAGCCGCTTCGCAAGCGACACGCACGCCGTCGCCAAGAACCTGGTGCTGATAGCTTTCCGGCTGTTCGGCGAACAGTTCCCATGACGGCATCGAGACGACGGCGGCCGCGATGCCCTGCTCCGCCAGCTGCTTGCGCGCCTCGACCGCGAGCATGCCTTCGCTGCCGGTGGCGATCAGCGTCGCCTGACGCTTGCCTTCGGCCTCGATCAGAACATAAGCGCCACGCGCGCAGAGGTTTTCGTCGGTGTGCTGGGTGCGCAGCGTCGGCAGGCCTTGGCGCGTGAGCGCCAGGACGGACGGACGCTTCTCTTGCTGCAAGGCGATCGCCCAGCATTCGGCGGTCTCGACCGTGTCGCAGGGGCGCATGGTCAGGAGATTGGGAATCACGCGCAGCGCCGCGAGATGTTCGACCGGCTGATGCGTCGGGCCGTCTTCGCCCAGGCCGATGGAATCGTGCGTCATCACGTAGATCACGCGCTGCTGCATCAACGCCGACAGACGGATCGACGGACGGCAGTAATCGGTGAACACCAGGAACGTGCCGCCGTACGGGATGATGCCGCCATGCAGCGCCATGCCGTTCATCGCCGCGGCCATGCCGTGCTCGCGCACGCCGTAATAGACATAGCGGCCGGAGAAGTCGGTCGCGCTGATCGGCTTCGTCGCCGCCACCTTGGTGTTGTTCGAACCGGTCAGATCGGCGGAACCGCCGATCATCTCCGGGATCACCGGCGTGATGGCTTCGAGCACGGTCTGCGAGGAGACGCGCGTGGCGACCTTCGGCTTCTCGTCCGATGTCTTCTTCTTCAGCGCGTTGATCGTGTCTTCCCAGCCGGCCGGCAGCTTTCCGGATTGGACGCGCTCGAACTCCGCGCGCTTGGCCGCATCGAGCTTGCCGAGGCGGGCGTTCCAGTCGCGGTGCGCGCCCTGGCCGCGCGCACCGGCATCGCGCCAGGCCTTCAGCACGGCGTCGGGAACCTCGAACGGCGCCGCAGCCCAGCCCAGCTTGGCGCGCGCGCCGGCGATCTCTTCGGCTCCGAGCGGCGAACCATGCGTCTTCGACGTGCCGGCGAGCTTCGGCGCACCGTACCCAATGGTCGTGCGGCAAGCGATCAACGTCGGCTTGTCGCTGCTGCGGGCCTGCTTCAGCGCCGCGGCAATGGCCGCCGGATCATGGCCGTCGACAGCGGCGGTGTTCCAGCCGCTGGCCTCGAAACGCTTGCGCTGATCGTCGGACACCGTGAGATCCGTGGGACCGTCGATCGAGATGCGGTTGTCGTCCCATAGGACGATGAGCTTGTTGAGCTTGAGGTGGCCGGCGAGAGAGATCGCCTCGTGGCTGATGCCTTCCATCAGGCAGCCGTCGCCGGCGATGACGAACGTGCGGTGATCGACCACATCGTTGCCGTAACGCGCGGCGAGCAGACGCTCCGCCAGCGCCATGCCGACGGCGTTCGCGAGACCTTGGCCGAGCGGACCCGTGGTGGTCTCCGCACCCGCGACATGGCCGAACTCGGGATGGCCCGCGGTACGCGCGCCGAGCTGGCGGAAGTTCTTGATCTGGTCGAGCGTGATGTCGGCATAGCCGGTCAGGTACATCAGGCTGTAGAGCAGCATCGAGCCGTGGCCGGCGGACAGCACGAAGCGGTCGCGGTCGGCCCAGCGCGGCGCGCTCGGGTCGTATTTCAGTTCCTGGGTGAACAGCACCGTCGCCACATCGGCCATGCCCATCGGCATGCCGGGATGGCCGGAATTGGCTTTCTCAACCGCATCGACGGACAGAAACCGGATCGCGTTGGCGAGATCGGCGTGGGAAGCATTCAGGGTGGCGTTCATCGGCATCCGCGAGCGAGGGGGACCTGCCGGTACACCCCCGGCGTGGGGTTGCTTGTGGCGGACCCCTCCCCCGATTGCAAGGCCGGAATCCGGGGGAAATCGTTGCGAATCCGCAATGGCTTAGGGGCGCGCCGGATTGGCCTCGAGACCGGGCTTGTAGAACTGGTACTTCGCCTTGCCCGAACGCTTGGCGTGATACATGGCCACGTCCGCGTTATGCAGCAGGCTGGCGGCGTCGGAGGCCTGGCTCGGCAGCACCGAAATGCCGATCGAGGACGAGATTCGCCCCTCCTTGCCATCGAGGTCGAAAGGCTCCTCGAGCGAGCGGATGATACGGTCGGCGACCACTGCGGCGGCTTCGAGGCTGTCGATCATCGGCATGATGACGGTGAACTCGTCACCGCCAAGGCGGGCGACCGTGTCGCTTTCGCGCACGCACTTCTCAAGGCGGCGCGCGCAGCCCTTCAGCAGGAGATCGCCGGCATCGTGGCCGAGCGTGTCGTTGATCGCCTTGAAGCCGTCGAGATCGATGAACATCAGGCCGACGTTCTTGAGACCGCGTTTGCTTTCCACGACCAGGCGCGTCAGGCGGTCCATGAACAGCGTGCGGTTCGCGAGCCCCGTGAGCTGGTCGTAGTTCGCCTGATAGAGGATTTTCTCCTCATCCATCTTGCGCTGGGTGATGTCGGTGATGATCGCCGCGTACTGTTGCACCTGGCCGTCGGGATCGCGCACGACCGACATCGTGATGCGCGCGGCATAGCGTTTGCCGGACTTGTTCTTGCACCACTGTTCCCATTCGGTCTGGTTGATGGTGCGCAAGGGGTCCATCACGCCGGGCGAGGCCTTGGCTTCCGCGAACAGCACATCGCCGATGGATTGGCCGATCACTTCCCGCTTATCGAAGCCGGTGATGCGGCAGAAGGCGGGGTTGGTCTTTGCGATACGCCCGCGCGCGTCCGCGATCAGCAGGCCTTCACGCGCATGCTCGAACACCGTGGCCGACAGGCGCATTTCTGCCTCGGCCCGCTTGCGCGCTGTGATGTCGCGGAACGTGATCACATACCCTTGGGTCTGCCGGCCCTCGGTGATGGGCGCGATGGTGTATTCGGCGTCGAAGGACTGCCCGTCCGTGCGCGCGAGACGCACTTCCAGCGGTACGTGGTGCGGCCCCGTCCACAGTTGGGCGCGCACCGGCGCCGACCGTCCGACGGTGCCCGTGGTGGCGCCATCGCCATGAATGAACGCGCGGTCGACCGGCAACCCGTTCAGGCCGCTGATGTCGCGGTTGAGCATATCGGCGGCGGCGCGGTTGGCCGACTGGATGGCGCCGTCGAGCCCAACGGAGACAATGCCGTCCGACGCCGATTCCAGGATGCGTTGATGCTGGCGCCACAGCGCCTGAACCTCGGCCGTGCGCTGCTCGGCGTGGCGGGTCAGTTGTTCGGCCTGAGCCTGGGCCGCGGCTTGATCGGTCGCGTCCCGGATCACGATCATCAGGCGGCCGTTCTTGGCCTTGTCGAGACGCAGGGCGCGCAACGCGACCGGCGTGGTCTTGCCGCCCTTTCCCACCACGGTCAGCGCCTTGGGCTGGCGTCCCGTCCCGAGGCTGTCGCGAAGCCCCCGCGACACAAGCCGCGCCCCTTCAGGGCCCGTGAAAAAGCCGGCAAGAGGCTGCCCGAGACGGGCATTGCGGCCGATTCCGAGGATGTCGCGTCCGACGCGGTTGAGGGCTTCAATCCGCCCGGCGCGCGTGGCGATCACCGCATCCGTGACGAGGTCGGCCCACGGCGCCAAGGCACTCGCGGTCGCGCCCTTCAGCACCGTTGCGGCGCGCGGACGGGGCTTCGGCTTGGCAGAACGGCGGACGGGCGAACGGGCCATGGGTTCAGCAGCGGACGGCGGTGACAGGAAACCCGACAGAGGGCGGATCAAAAGGCGCAACCGTCTGATTTTTGCGGAAAATTGACATCGAGTCTATCGGGCGGCGGACAGAAAACCTAGGCGGAACCCGCCTAACGGTTGCAGCGTTATGGCCACATCGCAGCCTGTGGATAAGTCATGCACGCCGCCGACGGACAGACCTGCACTCACCGCACTCTCGCACGACCCGGGCGGATTCGCGCGCTCCATCCGCGCTTCCAGCTGTGGGCCAGCTTCGCAGCCAGCAGCACCGTCACCCTCAGCCCCGGCCGCAATGCCGCGGGATTTGCGAGCTGGATGGAAGGCGTGATCTCAAGCCTTAGCGGGCATCAAACGTGCGAGCAGCAGCGCCGCCAGAATCACAGCGTAGATCGTCGGCTGCTGTAGGCCCGCCTTCACCATCATGAAGTAGTGGATCACGCCGAGCACACCGGCGAGGTACACCCCACGATGCAGCCGCCGCCACGCCCGCCCGCCCAGGCGCCGCACCATTCCATCCGTCGACGTGATCGCCAGCGGCAGCAGGATCACGAACGCCAGCATGCCGATGGTGATGAACTTCCGCTTCAGAATCTCGCGCCACACCGCCGCGAAATCGAATTGCTGATCGAGACCGATGAACGCGACGAGATGCAGCGTGACGTAAAAGAAGGCGAACAAGCCGAGCATCCGCCGCAAGCGGCCCACGGCGTTCAAACCGGTGAAACGACGCACCGGCGTCACTGCCAGCCCGATAATCAGGAAACGCAGAGCCCAATCGCCGAGATCGCGGACGATGGTCTCGATGGGATTGAAGCCGAGATCGTTGGTGGCGGCGCGGAATCCCAGCCACGCCAACGGCAACAGGCAGAGCACGAAGACAACAGGCTTCAACGCTCTCTTCTGAAGATTTCGCGATGGCGGCTGCGCCGCGAGATCCGTCATGCGATCGGCGCTCCGGCGCGGGCTCAGTAGTACTTCTTCAAATCCATACCGGCGTAAAGGGATGCGACTTCCTCTTCATAGCCGTTGAACATCAGCGTTTTGCGTCGGGCTACATCGCCGATGCGCCGTTCCGTGGCCTGGCTCCAGCGCGGATGATCGACATTGGGATTTACGTTCGCGTAGAAGCCGTACTCGCTCGATTGCATCGCCTTCCAGGTGTTCCGGGGCTCTTTCTCGACGAAGCTGACGCGCACGATGGATTTGATCGACTTGAAGCCGTACTTCCACGGCACTTCGAGTCGCAGCGGGGCGCCGTTCTGATTCGGGAGCACCTCGCCATAGAGACCGACCACCAGCGTCGCGAGTGGGTTCATCGCCTCGTCCATGCGCAACCCTTCGACATAGGGCCACGGCAGGATTTCAAATCTGGACTTCTGGGCGATCATTTCTTCCGGCCGCACCAACGTCTCGAACTGAACGAACTTCGCGCTGCCTTGCGGCTCGAAGCTGTTCAAGAAGTCGCCGAGCGAGAAGCCGACCCAAGGCATCACCATCGACCAGCCTTCGACGCAGCGGTGGCGCAGTATGCGTTCTTCGAGCGGATTCGATTTCAGGATGTCGTCGATATCGACCGTACCGGGCTTGTTGCACAAGCCGTCGACCTTGACGGTCCAGGGCCGCGTCTTCAGACGATGCGCCTCCTGGGCGGGGTCGCCCTTGTCAGTGCCGAATTCATAGAAGTTGTTGTAGCCGGTCACCGCCTCATAGGCGGTCAGCGCGTCTTTCTCGCCGACCTTGCGATAGCCTTCCTTGACGTTCTCGAGCTTCGTCGTCTTGCCCGGACCTTTGTTGAGTTCAGCTTTCGAGTCACAGCCGAAAACGGTCGCGCCGGCAATCGCACCGGCGCCGGCGATGAGGCTGCGGCGATTGAGATACAGCGCCTTGGGCGTGATCTCGGAACTCTTCACATCGGAGCGCTTGGCGAGGCGGATCAGCATGCTTCAACTCCATTCCGAGAGTACAACGCGGCACACCGCGCCATGTCGCAGCGAAGCGTACCACGATCCCTGGCCGGCGCGGAGGGCGGCGAGCCTGACGAACACGCCGTGGCGATGACAAGGTTGTTGGCTTTGCGCGCTTGAACCCGCTAGACGCAAAAACGCCGGGCCCTCGCGGACCCGGCGTTCTCGTGAACGCTATGACGCGGCGCCTTAGCCCTGGCGGCTGGCGCTCTGCAGTTCCCACAGACGCGCGATCTTGGCCGACGGCGTGTTCGGCGTGATCTGCTTGAACGCGTCCAGGGCCTGCTGACGCTGACCCGCGCCGAGGTAGGCCTGACCGAGACGAAGTTGGGCGTCGTCCTTATCCTTCACGCCTTTGCTGATCGCATTCCGGATCGCCGCGATGGCCTTGTCGTACTGGCCATAGCTGGCGTAGGCCTCACCGAACTTAACTTCGGCGTCGCCAGTCTTTTGCGCTTTGGCCGCAGCGGCGCCAGCGGCGAGTTCCTTCTGGTCAGCCGCGGCCGCGGCATCGATCTTGGTCTTCTGTGCTTGGTCTTTTATCGCACCAGCGGCAGCCGCCTTTTCCAGGACGACCTTGGCTTCGCCCGGCTGGCCCTGCTTGAGCGCGATTTCAGCCATTTCGGAGAATTCCTCCGGCTTGGACATAGCGCCGGTCACCAGCATCAGACGATAGATGTCGAGGCTGTACTTGGCCGAGTCCTTGAAGCTGCGCTGGCTGATGCCAAGCAGATCTTCCCAGTACTTCGGCTTCGGATAGCTCTGCACCAGACGCTCAAGCGCGGCTTCGACGCCCGGGGTGTTCTGCTGCTCGAACTCGGCGCTCATCAACACCTGGAGCCAATCTTCCTTCGGCACCACGCTCTTCGCATCGGTCATCGCGATCGCTTTGCGCAGATCGTCGGCGGCCGGCTTGAACTGCTTTTGCAGGTAGTACGACTGGCCGGCGAGCACGAGCATTTCAGCGTCGTTGGTCTCGGTGGCGGTCTTTTCGGCCCACTCGGCGGCCTTCGGGTAGTTCTTGGCCTGATAGTACAGGCTGGCGACGGCCTTCATGCGCGCGCCGACCTTGTCCGCTTCCATCTGGCCCGAGGCGACGGTGCCCTCGAACGCCTTCGCGGCGTTCGGGTAATCCTGGAGGTTCACATAAACGATGCCGGCCATTTCCTCAGTGACGTACGACTCGTACGGCGACTTGCCCTCGAGCGCCTGGGCTTCCTGAACCTTCGGCAGCGCGGCCTGATAGTCCTTCTTCGCGAGAAGGTCCTGGACCTCCTTCAGCGGCTTGGCGACTTTCGCGCTGATCGAAGGCGGCTTCTTTTCGTCTTTCTTGTCAGCGGCGTTGGCGACGCTGATTCCGAAATGCGTGGCGGGGATCGCGGTGCTGCTCAACAGAGCGGCCGCGAGAGCGAGAGTAAGCGTAAGGCGGGGGGTTTTCATGGCATCCTCTCGAGTCATGAACGGGGAAGTCCTGCGGCAACAATCCGCAAAAGCTTTGCCCGGATACTCAGAGCATCCGGGCAAATTTCGTCAATTTGTAGGCGACGAATTACGACTGCTTCGTCGCGCTGGCAAGCGTCCAAAGGCGCGCAAGCTGCGCCCACGGTGAATTCGGCGTGATCGCCTTGAAGGCTTCGGTCGCCTGCGGCTTCTTGTTCTGGGCGAGGTGGGCAACGCCGAGGCGCAGCTGGGCCTCGTCCTTGTCCTTCACGCCCTTCTTGAGACCGCTCTGGATGGCCGCGACGGCCTTATCCTGCTGACCGGCGGCCCAATAGACCTCGCCCATGTGCAGTTCGGCGTCGCCCGTGGCGGCAGCCTTGGCTTCGGTTTCGGCCGCGGCCAGGCCCTTGTTCGCTTCGTCGGTCGTGGTGTTCGCCATGTTCTGCAGACGCAGGTGACGGTCGCGCTGATTGCCTTCGCCCAGCACCTTCTTCTGGATACCGGCGTCGACGACCTTCTTGGCTTCGCCCGGCACGTTGGCCTGCAGCGACAGCTGCGCCATCGAGACATAGTCATCCGGCTTGGTCAGCGTGTTGGTCTGGTTCATCAGGCGGTAAATCTCGAGCTGCACCTTGGTGCTGCCCTTGATGTTGCGCTGCGCCATGATGAGCGCGTCGCTCCAGTACTGCTGGCTCGGGAACTTCTGCAGGAGCTGGTCGAGCGCGGCGGATTCGCCGGCGGCGTTACCCGCTTCGTGTTCGGAGAAACGGACCAGCTTGAGCCAATCTTCCTTCACCGGCGCGCCTTTGGTTTCGGCGGCCTTGACGAGCGCGCGGCCGGCTTCCGCCGCACCCTTGAAGTTGTTCTGCTGATACAGCAACTGGACCTGCAGGCTCTGCATGTCGAGGTCGGTGCCGAAGTCCTTCTGGAACTTCGCGCTTTCTTCGTTGAACTTCGGATAGTTCTTCGCCGTGAAGTACATCGTGACGATGTTCTTGCGCCGGGCTTGCTTGGTGTTTTCGGGCGCCTGGCCGGTGTCGAGCGACGCGTCCATGGCGGCCGCGGCCTTCGCGTAGTCCTGCACGCCGATGTACGCGGCGCTGTACAGCTCGTTCATCAGGAAGGTTTCGTACGCGGTCTTGTTGGGAGCAGCCTTCAGCTCATCGAGCTTGGCGATCGCTTCTTTGAATTTCTTCTGTTGGACCAGGGCATTGGCGTCTGTGAATTGCTTGCCGAGCGCGTTGCTGACCGTCTTCTTGCCCGCTTCGGCGGCGAAGGCCGCCTTCGGGGACAGCGGGGATTCGAGGTTCATTCCGGCCGTGGCGAGGGCCGCGGAAAGGGCCAGAACGGATACAACTGTGGTTTTGGTCATCGGAACCCTCTCAGACGCAAGAGAAACGCCACCGGAAAATCCGAGTGGCGTTCCTGAAGTTAAAGACAAAACGGGGCACGTTTACGGCGTGCCCCGTTAGAACTAGAACTATAGGAACTGCTCGTTTCCGACGAAGCCCATACGCTTGACACCAAGACGTTGAGCCATGGCCAAAACGCGAGCGACGACGTCGTACTTCACCAGACGATTCGGGCGCAGATGGATTTCCGGCTGCGGTTCGCGGCCGGCGGTATCGATCAGGTAGCCCTGCAAGGTCCGCTCGTTAGGAACCACGTTACCGTTCCACAACACCGTACCATCGAAGTCGATTTCGAGATCCACCACGTCACGCGGTTGATCATTGGTCGGGTTGTTGTTCGGACGCGGCATATCGAGCTTCACCGCATGCGTCTGGATCGGCAGCGACATGATCAACATCGTCAGGAGCACCAACATCACGTCGATCAACGGCGTGGTGTTCATATCCGGAACGACGTCGCCATCACTCGACGACCCAACACTCATACTCATCTCAAATTCTCCGACGTAGCATCAGTTGCGATCGAGCCGCTTCACCTTACTCAGCTGACATTCCTGGCAGCTGAGGATTGGTGATGAAGCCCACTTTCGCGATACCCGCGCGCTGACAGGTGACGATGACGCGGCCGATGAATTCATAACGCGCGGCTTTGTCGCCACGGATATGGACTTCGGGCTGCGGCACCATCGTTGCCATGGGCGCGAGCTTGTCGAACAACGCGGTGGTATCGGCGATCGGTTCGTTGTTCCAGAAGATGCCTCCGTCCCCGTCAATGGCCAGCACGATATTCTGTGGCTTGGTTTCAGTGACCTGGTTGGAAACAACTGGCAACTTCACCGGCACCGTCTTGATCACCACCGGAATGGTGATCAAGAAGATGATCAGCATGACCAACATGACGTCGACGAGCGGCGTCGTATTGATGCTCGAGTTTACTTCATCTTCACCGTCGGGAGAGCCAACGCTCATCGACATGTTACGCCTCCTTCAATGGCGCTGGAGGCGCGCGTTAAGCAGCGACGCGCGAACCAGCGACCAGCACCGCATGGATATCGGCGCTGAAGTTACGGACGTCTTCGAGCGCGACCTTGTTACGACGCACCAGCCAGTTGTAGGCCAGCACGGCCGGGATCGCGACGAACAGACCGAAGGCGGTCATGATGAGCGCTTCACCGACCGGACCCGCGACCTTATCGATCGAGGCCTGACCGGAGATGCCGATCGCGACGAGCGCCTTGATGATGCCCCACACGGTGCCGAGCAGACCGACGAACGGAGCGGTCGAGCCGACCGACGCGAGGAACGCCAGGCCTTCCTGCATTTCGCCGGCGACGGCGTCGTAGGAACGCTGCAGCGACATGGTGACCCACTCGTTCAGATCGATACGGTCGGTCATCTTGCCGTCGTGGTGTTCAGAGGCGCGCAGGCCGTCTTCCACCAGCGAACGATAGGCGCTGTTCTTTTCGAGCTTGGTCACGCCTTCCTTCAGGCTGCCAGCGGTCCAGAACTTCGCACGAACCGTCTTGGCTTGGTTCATCAGCTTGGCCTGGTCCCAGAGGCGGACGATCAGGATGTACCAGGTGCCCATCGACATCAGGACGAGAACGATCGCAACGCCCTTACCGACGATGTCAGCCTCTTCCCAAAGGTGTTCGGGACCATACGGGTTTTCAGCAGCAACGAGACCCGGGTCAGCGGCCATTCCGGCGGCCGGAGCGGCAGCAGGAGCAGCAGCGGCCGGAGCAGCGGCCGGAGCAGCGGTCGCATCGGCAGCCGGAGCCGCCGGGGCAGCCGCATCGCCCTGCGCCTGCACGGAGACCGAGCCGAGCGCGAGAGCAGCCGCCACGGAAGCGGCAGCGAGCCACGTCCGGACGCCAAAAGACTTTTCAATAGTATTCATTGTGTTCCTCACTATACGCCTTTCGCTTCCCCTAGGACTGGCCCGCGGACCAGCTTGGTTATTCAGTAGTCAATACCTGAGCCGATTACCCGCCACTCCCTTGCAGGGAACGGGTGCGTAAACGGCCGCCGAACTGCGACTTAGTTATCTGTCAGCTTGAAGGTCACCTGGAACCGATACTGCATCGCCTGCGGTTTGCCGTTGATCGTACCCGGCATCAGACGCCAACGGTTCAAGGCTTCCTTCAACGCAGCTTCATCGAGACGCTCGAAGCCGCTGCTCTTGTCGACTTTTGCTTCCGTCACCTTGCCGTCTTCGCTGACCGTCAGGAGCATGACGACCGTGCCGGCTTCGCCGAGACGCTTGGACGTCGGCGGATATTCGGGCTGCGTGACGGGACGACGCGGGTTGGACTTCGGCGGAATGACAACGTCTTTCGAGACCGCGGCCGGTGCCGGCGTCGCGACGCGGTTCTGATTACGCGCGTCGATCGAGCTGCTGTTGTTCACCGGCGCGGCTTCAACCGCGATGTCGACCGGAATGACGACGGGCGGCGGCAGCGCCTGGAACTTCGGCGGCGGCGGCGGTGGCGCTTCGGATTCCGGCTTCGTCTCTTCAACGAGCGAAGCTTCCATCGGGCCGTTCACAAGATTGACCATGAAGCTGGCCAGACCGTTCTGGAACCCCCAGATGATGACCACGTGTACGAGGACGACCAGGATAAATCCGAGAGGCCCGCGTAACGGAGATTTCTTGACTTTAGCCATGTTCAGTTCATCTCGTTGATATCAGTGAAGCTGAGGCGGTTGATCCGCCTGCACTCAAAAATTAAGCCCTAATTGGGGCGCAAAACGTCGGTGGCACTTAACAGGGCCTCCCCGCCCTTGGCAATACTCGCTGGCTCACAGACCGACATAAAGATCGGTCCTTCGAGCCCGCCGAGACGCCCCTCTGTCCCCCAAGTATTGCGCCCTTCGGAAGGCCATTAACCAAGGGCATGCCCGGTTCGGTGTCAAGGCCAATCTCTTTGTACCAACAAGCCTTTGCACCGTTGTCGTGGGTTTTCCGGACGACATCGCAGCATTTCGACCAACGGTACGTGTCATCCCTCATTTGCACGATGGCAACGTGATCTCTGCGACCAAGGGATGGCCGCACGCATCAGAAGAATGCGTCGCCACAGATCGCGCAAGCGCTAACTCCAACAGGTACCTGATCTTTGCCGCGTAGTGTGGTCTCGAAACTCGATGCCTGGGCCTCTTCCGGGAACGGATATCGGGATAACTTTTGCGAGTCCCGGCGTCAAAACCACCGAATTCGCGCCCGCGCGGGCCTGATTTCGTCAGGATAGATTCACCAAGTCTCAATGCATCGCCCCTAGGCTCCGCGATCACCTTTTTTTTGAACCGCGCCGCCCATGAACGTTGCCCAGCCATATCCGCCAGAAAGCCTTCGCGTACTGCTGTTCGAGGACAGCGCGCTCGATGCCGCGTTGATCAAAAAATACCTGCACACGGTCGGTATTCGCCCGGCAAATATTCATCATGTCGACACAATCCCCTCCGCGCTGCAGATCCTCGCGCGCGAGAATGTGCATATCTGCCTTGCCGACTACTTCTTGCGGCCGAGCACCGGCCTCGATTTGATGGACGAAGCGCGCCGTTACGATCTCGATGTGCCGTTCATCATGTTGACGGCGATGGATGACCGCACCGTTGACGAAGGCGCATTACAGCGCGGCGCATACGGTTTCCTCGTGAAAGGCGACCTCACCGTCGAGGGACTCGAGCGCTCGATCCGCTATGCGTTGGTGCAGCATCAGCGCACCGCGCGCCTGGCGCAGGATGCGCTGGTCGATGGGCTGACGGGTCTGCCGAATCGTAAGGCCTTTTACGACCGCCTCTCCACCGCGATCATGGACGGCGCCGGCCGCAGCGGCATCGTCGGCCTCGCGCTGTTCAACATCAACGGCACCAAGTTCATCAACGAATCGTTCGGCATCGCCGTCGGAGACGACATCATCCGTGCGGTGGCCAAGCGGATGCGCATGCAAACCGTCGCGGGCGATCTGTTCGCCCGCCTGGGCGGCGACGAGTTCGGATTGCTGATGACGAAATCGGTCCTGGCGAAGGATGCGTTCGATGCCGCCCGGCGGCTGGTGCTGGCGGTGACAGGTGGAATCGAAACCTGCGACGGCGAACACCAAGTGTCGATCGCCGGCGGCGTCGCGACGTTAACGGTGCCCTCGGTCGTCAACAGCCAGATGGTGGATCGCCTGATGCAACAGGCCAGCCACGCGATGATGACGGCCAAGCAGCAGAGCCGCATGCGCGGCATCTCCGAGGTCGCGGTCTCGCGTCTTCAGTAGAGCCGCGGCCTCGCCATTCCCCGCGCTCGCGCCTATACAGGCGCAAGATCAAGACGCGGGGAATACATATGACAGTCGCCAGCGGTTCGAATTGGAATCCCGACATCTACCTGCGTTTCGCGGCCTATCGCGCGCGACCGGCCGAAGACCTGATGGCGCAGCTGAAAGTCACCGTTGCCGGTGACATCTGCGATCTGGGCTGCGGCCCCGGCAATCTCACACTGCAATTGAAACAGCGCTGGCCGGATCGGCAGGTGATCGGCGTCGACTCCTCGCGCGAAATGCTGGAAGCTGCGCGTGCACGGGACAAGGACAACCTCATCGCGTGGCGCGAGGGCGATATCGCCACATGGCGCGCCGACAAGCCGCCGGCCTTGATCTTCGCCAATGCGTCGCTGCACTGGCTCGACGATCACCAGACTCTCGTGCCGAATCTGTTGCAGCAGTTGGCCCCGGGCGGGACGCTCGCGGTGCAGATGCCGCAGACCGCCGAATCGAAATACAGCCGTTGCATCTACAACGTGATGCGTTCGCCGCGGTGGAAAGCCAAGGTCGGCGACATGTCGCTGCACCCTGATCCGCGCCCAGCCGCTTTCTATTACGACGCGATCGCGCCCTTTGCCGCCGAGGCGGAAGTCTGGGAGACCAACTACAATCACGTGCTGCCGGGCGCGCATCCGGTGCGTGACTGGATGCTGGGGACGAGTCTCCGCACGGTGCTGGGCGTGCTGACGGAAGCCGAGCAGCCGGAATTCATCGCCGACTACGACGCCGAGACGGAACGCGCTTACCCGCGCCAAGTCGATGGCACGGTCCTATTCGATATGCGGCGGCTGTTTATCCTCGCCCGTCGCGCGGGCTGAGCGTCGCTATTCGTGGTCGCGGAGCCAGTTCACCGCGCGCATCGCCTGCGACATGGTCATGTCCGGACGGACCGAAACGACCGCGCGAGCGGCGGCTTCCGTCTGGCCGAGATAATCGCGGCCTGACGCTCGCGCCAGACGCAACACCCGGCCGACAACACCCTGAAGGTCCTGATGCGGGACGCTTTGACTGCCGAAGGCGCTCGCTAACATGGCTGGCATCGATTCCGAAGCAATCCGACCCTGAATAGCCATCGCCCTATCTCCCGCTGCCCATATCTCCGCAGAAGATGACAACGCTGGCGACGCCGGCTTGTTCCCCGGCTTCAGGGACTCAGAGGCTTGCGGTCCCGGCCGCGGCGCGGCCGCGTCTTGGCCCGTTCCTCGCAAGCCGCGACGACCGCTCGCTTTTCTTCGACCGTCATCACGCGCCAAGCGCCGATTTCCTTGATCGTGCGAAGACAGCCGACACAGGATTTGGTGGCCTGATCGACCACGCAAACGCTCACGCAGGGCGAGGCGACATAGTCTTCGGCGGGCGGCAAAGGCAGGTTCATGCAGGCAGAGGTAGCGGGCCGCCCGCCGACGCGCAAGACGGGCGCTGCGATGAAGGCGTGCGCGGGTCGCCAAACCTGCGCTAAAAAGGCCGGCACGGAGGACTTATCCACATGACGTTGAGCCAATTGGGCGGCGACAGCCGAATCCCGGCCTCGCCCGATACCGCGGTGCTGGAAACGGTACCGAATCCGCATCAGGAAACCGACTACCTCATTCGCTTCACCGCGCCGGAGTTCACGTCCCTATGCCCGGTGACGGGCCAGCCGGATTTCGCGCATCTGGTGATCGACTATGTGCCGGAAGCGGTGATCGTCGAATCAAAGTCGCTGAAGCTGTTCCTGACCTCGTTCCGCAATCACGGCGCCTTCCACGAGGATTGCACGCTGACGATCGCCAAACGAATCGTCGAGGTGACGGAGCCGAAGTGGCTGCGGATCGGCGGCTATTGGTATCCGCGCGGTGGGATACCCATCGACGTGTTCTGGCAGACCGGCAAAGCGCCGGAAGGCCTGTGGCTGCCCGATCAGGGCGTGCAGCCTTATCGCGGTCGCGGTTAGCGGTAATAGACCGCGCTATCGAGCGCGCCGCATCCGAAGCGGTGCAGTTTGTCGTTGCCGAGCATCACCACCTCGAACTCCGGTTCGAGCAGCGAGGCGATGGCCGGGTCCCAGACATTCAGGCCGCCGGTGAACGAGCCAAAGGCCGGCAGGATCACGCGCGTCGCGTTCACCGCAAAGCAGGGCCGCACCACGCGGCGCCAGCGCGTCGGCACGGCGGCCTTGGGATGGAAGTGCCCGGAGATCTCGCCTGCCCGCGCATCCGCATGGGCGATGTGACGGAAGGTCAGCGGCCCCATACAGAAATCATGCACGACCGTGCCGCCGAGGTTTTCCGGCGGCGCCGGATCGTGATTGCCGGCGACCCAGATCCAATCGTACCGCGCCGTCAGCGCGCGCAGGGCGTCCGCGTTCTCGGTCTCGAGGCGTTCGCCCGCCTGCGAATCGTGGAAGCTGTCGCCCAGGCAGATCACGCGCTCGGGCGCGCGGCGCGCGATGACGTCCGTCAAGGCCGCCAGCGTCAGGGCGGTGTCGTAACGCGGAAGCGGCTGGCCGCGCGCGGCGAAGTGCGACGCCTTTTCGAAATGCAGATCCGCGACGACCAGCGTGCGCCTGTCGTCCCAGTACAGCACGCCCGACAAATCAGGCGTGAGCGCCACGCCGTTGAGAACGATCATTTTGCTTTCCGGACGGCCATGGCGTCGGCGATCAGCCCCTCGCCCGCGTCGTCGAGGAACTCGTCGACCTGCGCGTGGCCGACCGACTCCTTGCCGATGCTGAGCATCACAGGTACCGCCAAGGGGCTGACGCGATCAAGCCGGCGGTGGTCAATCTTACCGTGCACCGATTGCAGCAAGCCCGCCAGGCGCTTCAGGTCGATAAGACCCCCAGCGGCGTCGCTGCGGGTGGCGCGTAGCAGAATGTGGTGCGGCTCATGCTTGCGCAGCACGTCATAGATGATGTCGGAGTTGAACGTCACCTGACGCCCGGTCTTCTCGTCGCCGGGGCCTTTGCGCTCGATCAGCCCCGAGATCACCGCGACGTTGCGGAACATGCGCTTCATCATGTTGGATTCGGTGATCCATTCCTCCAACTCGTCGCCGAGGATGTCCTGGTCGAGCAGGCCGTCGATGTCGGTCGGCTCTTCACCGCACCAGACCGCGACGGCGTAGTCGCCGGCCACGAATCCCAGCGGCTTATATTTAAGGCGCATCATGCGGCGGGTGAGCAGCAGCCCGAGGGTCTGATGGGCATTGCGCCCGGCAAAGCCGTGAACCACCACGAACCAGCGCGCGCCGCGCGGGAAGGTCTCGACCAGAAGACGCCCCGGCTCCGGGAACGTCGAACGTTCGGCTTGCGCATCCAGCCACTCATGCACTTCGGGCCCGAGTTCGTTCCATCGCTCCGGCGTATGGAAATAACGTTGCACCGCTTCCGCGAGCGTGGTGGTGAGCGGCAGACGCCCGCCCATGTAGGCCGGCACCTTCGGCTCCTCGCCCTTGCCTTTGCTGGTGATCGCCACACCTTCGCGGATGGATTCGAACTTCAGAAGACGCCCGCCGAAGATGAACGTGTCGCCCGGCACAAGACCGAGAATGAAATATTCCTCGACCTGACCGAGGATACGGCCGCCCAGGCGCACCTTGATGTGATCCGCCTCGACGATCACGCCGGCGTTCATGCGGAACTGGCGCACAAAGCGCGGATTGCGGACGTGATAGAAACCCGAGCTATCGCGCACGAGCTTGGCATAGCGTTCATAGGCCCGCAGCGCATAACCGCCGTTCTCGACAAAGGCGAGCGCTTCGTCGAAGTCCTGGCGCGTGAGATCGCGATAGGGCGCGGCGCCGATAATCTCCGCATACAGGTCGTCGACCGTGAAAGGTCCGGCGCAGGCCATTCCCATGATGTGCTGGCACAGCACGTCGAGTGTGCCCGGACGCGGCGGATCGCCGTCCAGCACACCCGCTTCGACGCCGTGCTTGGCGACCGTGCATTCCAGCGCCTCGAAGCGATTGCCCGGCACGAGCAACGCCTCCGACGGCGTGTCGAAGCGGTGGTTGGACCGGCCAATGCGCTGGATCAGGCGCGCGGTGCCCTTGGGCGCACCCATCTGAATGACGAGATCGATCGCGCCCCAGTCGATGCCGAGATCGAGCGAGGATGTCGCCACGACGGCGCGCAAACGTCCCGCCGCCATCGCGGCCTCCACCTTGCGGCGCTGCTCCCGGTCGAGCGAGCCGTGATGGAGCGCGATGGGGAGATTGTCGTCGTTGGCGCGCCACAACGCCTGGAACACAAGCTCCGCCGTCGCGCGGGTGTTCACGAAGATCAGCGTCGTCGTATGCGCTTTGACCGCCGCGTAGACCTCCGGAATCGCATAAAGTCCCATGTGTCCCGACCACGGCATGCGGTCGGCGGCATGGACAATTTCGACCTTTGGCTTGTGGCCGCCCTTCACCTGCACGATGCGCGCATTCGGATGGACGTAGTCGCGCAAGGGCTCCGGGAAAGCGACGGTCGCAGAGAGCCCGATGCAATGAAGGCCCGGATTGATCCGGCGCAGGCGCGCCATGCCCAGCGACAGCAGATCACCACGCTTGGTTCCCGCCAGTGCATGCACTTCGTCGACGATGAGGCGCGACAGATTGGCGAACATTGCCTCCGCATCGGGGGTCGCGAGCAGCAACGACAGCGATTCCGGGGTCGTCATCAGGATGTGCGGCGGACGTTTGCGCTGGCGCTGCTTCTTCGCCATCGGCGTGTCGCCGGTGCGGCTCTCGGCGACAATCGGCAGATTCATCTCCGCCACCGGCCGTTCGAGATTGCGGTGCACATCCACCGCCAGCGCTTTCAGTGGCGACACATACAGCGTGTGCAGTCCTTTGTGCGGATGCGCGGCGAGTTCGATGAGGCTGGGCAGAAAGCCCGACAGCGTCTTGCCGCCGCCGGTCGGCGCGATCAACAGCACAGACTCGCGCTTGCGGGCGGCTGTGAGAAGTTGCTTCTGATGGGCGTGCGGCCGCCAGCCGCGGGCGGCGAACCACGCCTGAAAAAGCGGCGGAAGCTCGGTCATCCCGGCAGCTTAACCCGCGAGCTTGACCTGATCGTCGTAGATTTCTTGCGGCATCGGCAAACCGGCAAAATCGGCACTCGCCAGCGGTCCATCGGGGGCAAGGCCCGCGAGTGAGACTAAGGTCATCAGCTGGCGCGTGTGTTGCGCGGTGTGCCAGCAGGTGCGTTCGAGAATATTGTGGAACGGCTGCGGACCGTAATAAGTGCGCAGTGTCGCGGGCTTCTCAGCCGACGCGTACCAGCGGGCGAATTCCGCGGCCGTCTGCTGAAGGACGAACCCCACCGTCTTCGCCTTCGCGCCGCTCGGCGTGCGCCGCTCGAAGTGCTCATAGTTGATCGAACCGCCTTCGGTCGCGTCGAGGAAGGCGCGCACCACCATCGCGACATGATAGGCGAGATCGAGGGCGGTGCGGTCACGGCCCGGCAACGGGCGGGTCAGCACGTCGTCCGGAATCTGGCGGACATAACGTGAGGCCGCGTTGAGGACGATCCCGATGCGGCCCGCGAGTTCGTCCGCCGGCAATTTCTCGCGTTTCGGATCGACGCCGATGAAACGCGCGAGTTCATCCAGATCCTGGCCATGCACATAGTCGTCGCCGCGCGTCACGATGGGCACCGTCATGATACCGCTTTTCGTCAGCGCTTCGGCGCCCGCGATGTCCTCGCGCACGTTGACCGATACGAAATCGACCCCGTTGGCGGTCAGGAATTCCTTCGCCCGCAAACAGCTCGAACAGCCGGGTTGCCAATAAACGGTGAAGGCGGCCATGGTGATATCCTCTAAGCTCGCGAGCTTATATCGACCCGCGCGGGCGGGCTTCAGAAAAGGTGTGCGATGTCGCGATTGGACGGACGAACGGCCCTGGTGACCGGGGCCGCGGGCGGGATTGGCGAAGCGATCTGCCGGCGCCTGGTGGACGAAGGCGCATGGGTCGCTGTCGCCGATATCGACGAGATGAAAGGGGTGCGCCTGGCGCGCGCCTTGGGGAAGTCGGCGCTCTTCGTGAAGTTGGACGTCACGCAGGACGATCAGTGGCGCGCGGCCGTGGAAACCGTGACATCGCAATTCGGCGGTCTCGATATCTTGGTGAATACGGCCGGCATCATGATCCCCTCGACCATCGAGGACGCGACCCTGGACAACTGGCGCAAGCTGATGGCCGTGAATGCCGAAAGCGCGTTCCTCGGCTGCAAACACGCAGTCGAGATCATGAAGACGCGCGGCGCGGATCAACCCGTCGCCGCGATCATCAACTTCACCTCCAGCCTGGCGGTTAATTTCACGCCCCAGCACGCGGCCTACAGCGCCACGAAAGCGGCGGTGCGCGCGCTCACCAAATCCGTTGCCCTGCATTGCGCGCAGGCGGGGTATCGGATCAGGGTGAACGCGGTCCAGCCCGGCGCGATCGCGACCGACATGCTGCGCAAGAACATCCGCCCCGGCCAAAGCGACGACGACTATTTCAGCCAGCTGGTGAAGCGCCATCCCATCGGCCGCATTGGAACGCCGAAGGAAATCGCCGACGCGGTGGTTTTCCTGGCGTCGGACGAAGCGTCATTCATGACCGGCGCCGATCTCGCGGTGGACGGCGGCAATACCGCTTGATCCGCAGTAAGGCTTGAGACCGGGCATGAGGCGAAAAGAAAAGGGGCCGGGATTTACATCCCGGCCCCTTTTTGGCCCGGCTTCGATGCATAGCGCCTTGCGGCAGCCGAGGCATCGAAACGCCCTCCCCCGAGGACTCCCGCTGCGTCATGGGCCGCAGCATGGACTGATAGAATTGCGTAAGCCTGCGGCCTCGACTAGTGCACCGAGAGCACACTCGCGAGGAAACTTCGGCATAAAAGGGGTTTTCCGCGCACAGGTTGTCGCGCCTTACACTCTCGCGTGTTGGATTCCCGGTTGACTTTTGCGGGCAAAAGATTCTCGGCCAAACGAATGAGAAATCAACGGCCCGGATTGCACCATCGGGCGTTGATCCCATCTGAAACACCGACGACTCCTTAGACCGAAGGGCGCGATGCCGTCCGTCCCAGCTTCGAATTGGATCAAAGTAACCTCGGACGGCCTGCACGTCGTTCCGGGTGGGTTCACGATTGACCCGGTGCGGCCGGTGGAACGCGCCGTCATTACCCACGGCCACGGCGATCACGCCCGCGGCGGTAATAAAACGGTGCTCGCGACCGCCGAAACCCTGGGGATCATGAGGGAGCGCTTCGGCCCGAACAGCGGCACCCAGACGGCCGCCTATGACGAGCCCATCACGGTGGGCGATGTGCGCGTTACATTTGTGCCGGCGGGACATGTGCTCGGCAGCGCGCAAATTCTGCTCGAATACGGCGGAACGCGCGTTGTGGTGTCCGGCGACTACAAACGGCGGCGCGACCCCACCTGCCCGCCTTTCGTCGTCACGCCTTGCGACGTATTCATCACCGAAGCGACCTTTGCCCTGCCCGTGTTCTGTCATCCCGACGATCACGGCGAGATTGGACGGCTGCTGCAATCGCTGAAACTGTTCCCGGAGCGTACGCATCTCGTCGGCGCCTATGCGCTGGGAAAGGCGCAGCGCGTGATCATGCTGCTGCGCGAGCTTGGATACGACGCACCCCTCTACCTGCACGGCGCGATGCTTGGGCTTTGCGAGATGTATCAACGCTTCGGCGTAGACCTCGGAGACTTGCGTTTGGTGTCCAGCACCAAACCGGCCGATCTCGTCGGACAGATCGTCTTATGCCCGCCGGGCGCGCTTGCCGACCGCTGGTCGCGGCGCATGCATGAGCCCGTCTCCGCGATGGCCTCGGGCTGGATGCGCATCCGCCAGCGCGCGAAGCAGCGCGGTGTCGAATTGCCGCTGGTGATCTCCGATCATGCGGACTGGAACGAACTGCTGCAAACAGTGCGCGAGGTAAAGCCCGGCGAAGTCTGGATCACGCACGGCCGCGAGGAAGCGCTGGCGCACGCACTCGGTACGATGGGGGTGCCGGCAAAAGCTTTGTCGTTGGTTGGCTATGAAGACGAGAACGACGACGATTTGACCGGGGCCACCCCGCCGGGCACCGCCGCATGAAAGCCTTCGCGGCCCTGCTCGACCACCTGATCTATCAGCCGTCGCGCAACGGCAAGCTGCGGCTGCTCGCGGATTACTTCGCCACAACGCCGGACCCTGATCGCGGATATGGTTTGGCCGCCCTGACGGGCACGCTCGACATTCCGCATGCGAAGCCCGCGATGCTGCGCGACCTGATCATGGCGCGCGTCGACCCGGCGCTGTTCGCCTACTCCTACGACTACGTCGGCGACCTCGCCGAGACCATCGCGCTGATGTGGCCATCCGCATCCGAAAACGTCGAACCCGCGCCCCGGCTCGGCGAGATTGTCGCCAAGCTGAAAGCCACGCCCAAAGCGGCCATACCGGCCGTCATCGCCGGATGGCTCGATGGCCTCGACGCCACCGCCCGCTGGGCCTTGCTCAAGGTGCTGACCGGCGGCTTGCGGATCGGCGTGTCCGCGCGGTTGGCGAAGACCGCGCTGGCGCAGTGGGGCAACCTCGACATCGCCGACATCGAAGAGCTGTGGCATGGGCACGCGCCGCCTTACACCGAGATCTTCGCCTGGGCCGAAAAGCGCGGGCCGAAGCCGGCGGCGATGGCGGCGAATACGTTCAGGCCGTTCATGCTGTCACATGCGATTGAGGACCATGAATTCGCCGCGCTGGAGCCGGCGGAATTCGTCGCCGAATGGAAGTGGGACGGCATCCGCGTGCAAGTCGCGGGGTCGATCCTGGGTCAGGCGCGCCTGTTTGCCCGCTCGGGCGACGACATCTCGCACACCTTCCCCGACGTCGTCGGCGCGGCGCGTTTCGATGCGGTACTCGACGGAGAGTTGCTGGTGCGGGGCACCGGCACCAACCCTGCGTCGTTCGGCGATTTGCAGCAACGACTGAACCGCAAGACCGTCACGCGCAAGATGCTGGAGAGTTATCCCGCCTTTGTGCGCGTCTACGATATCCTGTTCGTGGAGGGCGAGGACCTGCGCGCGTTGCCGTGGACGGAGCGGCGCAAAAGGCTCGAAGCCTTCATGGCGAACGTGCCGCCGCAATTCGATCTATCGCCCGTGGTCGACTTCAAGACCTGGGACGAACTGACGACCATTCGCGCCTCGTCGCGCGGCGCCGGCATGGAAGGCCTGATGCTCAAGCGCCGCGACGCGGCCTATACCGGCGGGCGACCCAAGGGCCCGTGGTTCAAATGGAAGCGCGATCCGCTCACCGTCGATGCGGTCCTGATGTACGCCCAGCGCGGCCACGGCAAGCGCAGCTCGTTCTATTCGGACTATACCTTCGGCGTCTGGAGCGCCGACGATCTGGTGCCGATTGGCAAAGCGTACTTCGGATTCACCGATGCTGAGCTGAAGCAGATCGACAGCTGGGTGCGCAACAACACCACCGAACGCTTCGGGCCTGTGCGCGCGGTCGCGCCGGGACTGGTGTTGGAGGTCGCCTTCGACGCCGCGCAGAAATCGTCCCGGCACAAGTCCGGGATCGCGCTGCGCTTCCCGCGCGTCTCGCGCATCCGCTGGGACAAGCCGGCGGCGGAAGCCGACAATCTGGAGAACGTGGCGAAGTTGGTGGAGTGATAAAGGTTGTCACCCCGGACAGCCGCGCAGCGGCGTGATCCGGGGTCCAGGGCGACATCTGAGGACTTACTTCGCCTCTTTCTTCAGCGACAGCGAATTGATGCAATAGCGCAGGCCGTTCTCGGCGGGGCCGTCCGGAAAGACGTGACCGAGATGGCCGCCGCACTTCGCGCAAGTGACTTCGGTACGGACCATGCCAAGCGTGGTATCGCGATGTTCATCGACCGCCTGGCCTTCGATAGGCGCGGTGAAGCTGGGCCAGCCGGAGCCGGAATCGTACTTCGTCTGCGCGTCGAACAGCGCGTTGCCGCAACCGGCGCAGACGAAGGTGCCCGGACCCTTGCTGTTCAAAAGCTCACCGGTGCCAGGACGCTCGGTGCCTTTTTGGCGCAGCACATAGAACTGCTCCGGCGACAGCTCTTTGCGCCACTCGTCGTCGGTCTTGGTGATCTTGGCCATGGCGCGCTCCTGTCTGGTTTCGAGAAAGATGGGCATGCGGCTAGGACCGGTCAAGCGGCCCCCACGGCAGGAAATGTATGTGGCGCGAGTCCACGCTGCGCGCCTAGGCTTGGCGAGAACACAAGATGCCGCCGTCCTATTAGGCGGTGGATATTATCCACCTGTTCTTTTCCTCCTAGAACAGGCGAATCGGAGCCAGACGACGCTACAGCAAACCCAATCGCCGCAACTCGTCCTTCATATCCGCCGGCATCTTCGGATCGATATACACTTTGCCGCCGTGGCGAACGTCTGCCGGCGCGTCCTCTGCCTTGAGATAGCGCCAGCCTTGGAAAGGGCGTTTCGCGGTGGCGTCGACGATGAAGTGCTTCGGCTCCATCTCGATCATGCAGAAGGCCCGGCCATTGTCGTCCTTCTCCTGATGGAAGGCGACGATGGGCTGGCGTACCTGGATCAGGCGCTTGATCACCCAGTACATCGATCCGCCGGGCAATATCTCGGAGGCCCGCGACGGCATCATGCGCGTGCGATGCTGGAAGTTGCCGCGGCTGTTCTTAAAGCGCTTCTGACGCTCGGCGAGATGTTCGACATCGTCGATGCCGACGGCAAGTTTAATGATGTTGAGCGGCATGGCGGGCGCAATCTAGCGCTAGACGAACTTCACGACCACCAGAGTCACGTCGTCCTTCTGCGGGATTCCGCCGCTGAATTCGCGCAAACGTTCTTCCACCGCCGCGCAGATCTCCTTGGCGCTCAAAGCCGCCGTGGCGCGGATGACGGCCAAGAAGCCTTCCTTGCCGAACGCGCGGCCTTCGGCGTTCTGCGTTTCCCAGATGCCGTCGGTGCCGATGACGAGCACGCCTTTCTGCGGCCATTCGCTGCGTTCGGTTTCGTGGAACGCCCAGTCGCCCTGGACGCCGAGCGGGATATCTGCGACCGCCAGTTCCCCGAAGCGATGCGCGTCGGCATCGTAGAAGATGAGCGGCCCATGCCCGGCGCTGATCCAGCGCATCCGGCGTGGCTGAAGGTCGGGATCGATCACGAGATAAACCAGCGTGATGAACCGCCCGCCCGACGCATCGGCGGTGAGGTGGTGGTTCACCGCGCGCATCACCGGCAGGATTTGCTGCCCGCCACTGGCATAGCTGCGCAACAGCGCGCGCACCGAGGTCATGGTCAGCGCGGCCACAACACCGTGTCCGGCAACGTCGCCGACGATGACGCCCACGCGATGTTCGCCGCTATCGTAGTCCACAAGGTCGAGGAAGTCGTAGTAATCGCCACCCACATCCTCGCTGTAAAGGCACATGCCGGCGATGTCGTAGCCCGTCAACATCGGCGGCGCGGACGGCAGCAGCTTTTGCTGCACCTCATGCGCCAGCGCGAGGCCTTCCTTCGTCTTGATGTGGCTTTGCAGTTCCGGCACCATGGCATTGAAAGCGGCGGCGAGTTCGCCGACCTCGTCACGGCTGGCGACGACCGCGCGCGTGTCGAGCTGGCCGCGGGCAAGGTCCTGCGCGGCAGCAGCGAGATCGCGCAGCGGTCGGGTCACCGACCGCGCGGCAAAGGCCGAGACGAAAGCGACCACACCGATCAGCACGATCGAGGCGAGGCCCGCGAGCCGCACCTGCTCCATTGTCGCGCCCAAGACGGAGCCTTGCGAAGCATCGGCAATCGCAGCGACATCCTCCGCTGGCATGACGTAGAGCAGCGCGGCGCCCAGGCGCGGCAAGGGGCCGTAAACCCATATGGCGTCGTTGGCATTGTGCGGCATCGTGCGCAGGCCACCGCGCCCCGCGCGCAGATCGCCGATCATCTCCGTCAGGCCCGTGGCCGTACCGGTGTCGAGCAGAGGCTCATCGACCGCCGCGTCCCAGGAGGCGCCGGTGTCGTTGTAGGTGCTGGCCGCGACGACGTGCAATTTGACGTCGCCTGCTTTGGTGTCGTTAGAGATCGGGTTGCCGTCGGGATCGGCGAGACGCACGATGTAACTCGCGGCATTCGGCCCGAGACGCACGCGGGCCTGTATCGCTGTAAGACGCGCAAGAATGTCGACATCGATGCCGGTGACGCCGACCAGCTGACCGTCGTCGCGCATGATCGGCATCGAAGCGGTAAGCAGCAGACGGCGTGTCGAGGCATCGAGGCGCGGCGGCCCCCAGGTCGGGGCTTTCGCTTTCACCGCCGCTTCATACCAAGCGCGTGTGCGCGGATCGAAGCCCTCCGGATAACCACCGTGCCCCGGGTAAACGGAGTGGACGCCGTTTTGCAGGCTGACGTACTGCCAATAGAAAAGGTTGGGGTTGGCTTCCGAAAGCGTGCGGTAAACATCGTCCAAGCCACTCAGGCGTTGCATGTCGGATTTTAGCGCGGCCGGGATCGCATCCGGCTGGGGCGTAGCCGGAGAGATGTAGAAGGCCTGATGCTGACGCGACACCGGTACGGCCTTCACTTCGCGCGATGGCGACACCATCACGTGATCGAGCGCGAGTTCCGTTCCGGGCGGCCAGGTGTCGGGCGAGTCGAAGCTGCGATCGAAATAGACCGGCTGTTCGCCATCCGGCGGCGGAGCGGCAAGGCGGACGGCGGCCTCGCGCGCCTGAAGGCGAAGCACGTCTTCCACCTGCCGCTGTTCAGCGGACAGGATATCGGACGAGAACCCGATGGCCTGCTGAAGCTGGAGTTCGATCTGGCCCCAGACGGCCTCGCGCCCGCGGTCAGCGATCGTTTGTCCCAGGTTCTCGGTCGCACGCTGACTCCGCAGGCTCAATGCCACCAACGGCAGCACGGAGATCATCAGCAACAACAGGAACAGCTTGGTATGGATACGCATTGCGGCAGAGGCCAAACGCCCGAGCGGGCTACCGGAGAGACAGCGGAATCATCTTGCGCCGACCGCAGCCCCAAATCCAGGCGCGGCATACAACATAAGCCTCAAATGTGTGGCTTTGTTGTGGGCTTTATTGCGCGGCGGCGAACTGGTCCTTGATCTGGCTGTCGATCAAGAACCCCTGGAATGCGTTGATCCCATTCGCCTCGCCGGCATCCAGGGCGCGCGGGTCGTCGACCCGGATCAGGATCGGCTGCACGCCGCAGTCGATCATGTACTTCAGGGCGCGGCGGCGCTGCTCGAGTATTTCGTCCGCGCCCGCGCGCCAATGAATCTTGGCGACGCTGGCGCCAAGATAGTCGATATCGACCAGCCCGACGGTCTGCGGAAAGATCTGGTCGACGCCGATCCGGGCACCACGTTCCTTGATCAGACTGCGCGCGACCTGGTACTCGTCGAAGTGCTCGACGATGTTCGCCTGGCGGAATTCAAAGACGACGTTCTTGATTCGCTCGGCCGGCGCCTTGGAGAAGAACTCCTCGAAGACCGGCGTGAATACGCTCTGAACGTTCAGATTGATCGAGCAATCGCCTTCGGGCGGCGCGATCAACGGGAAAGCCTCCAGCATGATCTGGTCGAGCATCAACGTGAATTCGTTGAACAAACGGCCGGAGCCGCGCATCTCGACATCGATGAACAGCGGCTTGCGCAGCAGGTCCATGCTGATGAAGTACTCCGTCATCAGCTTGCGCATCGGCTGACCGGGCGTGCGGATCACCGCATCCTGATAGCGTACGAAGGCCTTCACGAAACGATCCGTGCCGAACTTCTTATAGGCCGCCATTACGCGTTCGATATCGGTGCCGGTGAGCGGACGAAGCTTGCCGTCACCCTCGGCCGACTGCTGCGGCGCCAAACTCTGGGCGAAGCGCGTGACCCGGTCCGCCGCCGAGCGATAGTTGTGAAGCAAGTCGTAAGCGACGACGAGGCGCGTCTGGTCGATGGTGCCGAAGCTGCCTGGGAAGTGACCTTCGACCGTGCGCAGCAGATCGATTTTCAGATCGCGCACGATGGCGACCATCGCGCCTTCCTTGGCGTTCGCGATCAGCACGAAGTCGCCGGGCGTGGCCTTGTAGAAGCGCGCCCGCACGCGCGCGGCCAGCTTACCCATCGACTGCGCAAGCGCCTCGATCAGCTCCGGCGTACGCTTCGCTTCGGGCAGCGCGTTGTTGACACTGATGGCGATGAGACTGGTGTCAGAGGTCGGCGCCTTGCGCCATTCCGACATGTCCTGCACGAGCGCGCGCAAATCGGCGTAGGCGCAGCATCACCCATCCCGGCGGGCTCCGGCATGATCGCCGCGATCCTTCCCAACTGCTTTGATTACACTCTACTTTCTTCCGCGCAGGGCGCAACCGAAGTGACCCCACGCAGGGGAATGTTAAAGCATAGTGCGGCCGGAGTCGCACCCGACAAGATGCGGTACGACCCCGGGTGCCGGTTAGATTACCAGGGCAGCGTTTCGCCGCTGTAGGTCAGGAACTTGCCGCTATCCGCCGGGGTCAGGCCGTCGATGACCTTTTTCATGCCGGTCACGGATTCTTCCGGCGACAGGTCGGCGTTCGGGCCGCCCATGTCCGTACGGACCCAGCCCGGGTGAATCGGGATCGCGGTGATGCCGCGGTCCTTCAGGTCGACCGACATGGCCTTCATCACGGCGTTCAGCGCGGCTTTGGAAGACCGGTAGGCGTACATGTGGCCACCCGGGTTGCCGCCGATGGATCCGATGATGCTGGAGAGTGAGACAATCTTCTTCTGGCCGCTGGCCGCGACGTTCTCGACGAACGCCTCGGCGATCTTCATCGGACCGAGGACATTGATGCGGTTGATGCGATCCCATTCCGCGTAGTCGGACTCACCGAACGCACCCAACCCGCCCGGATCGCTGACGATGCGCTTGCCGTAGAAGCCGGCGACGTTGAGCAGCAAGTCGATCGGCTGGCCCTTGAGTTCCTTCGCCAGCGCTTCGATCGAGGCATGGTCCTCGATGTCGAGTTTCTTGACCGTCACCTTGCCTTTGCCGCTGGCAGCGAGCTTCTGCAGCGCAGTCGCTTTTTCAGGCTCACGCGCGCATGCGATCACGTTCCAGCCATCGGCAGCGTAGAGTTCGGTCAGACCGAAGCCGAGGCCGCGGTTTGCGCCGGTGATGAGTGCTGTGGGCATAGGGTGTCCCTTTTTTCCTGGGTTCCGTTCGCGCGCTGCTTAGCCCAAAATGAGCGCGATGTCGCTCACCGGTTGGGGAACAGGCCATGGGATTCGACGAATTGGTGGATGCGGTCAAATCGCAGTCCGACAAGCTCAAAGAACTTCACCACACCGTGCTGTTCGACCTGGGCGATGACGGAAAAATACTGCTCGACGCGACCGGCGACGAGGTGAAAGTCACGCCAAATCCCGAGAACGACGATGCCGAGACGACCCTGGCGTTGTCAGCCGCGAATATGGCCAAGTTGATCGAGGGCGACCTCAATCCCATGGTGGCTTTCACAATGGGTCGCTTGAAGATCTTTGGATCCAAGGGCATCGCCCTAAAGCTGGCCGGTCTGCTCGACAGCTAACCCCTCATTGCGCTTTCCCGCGCCGCCCCTAGATGTAGTTTTGACTGCCCTACCAATGTGTAGGGGTTGTGACGTTAACGTCACATCCAAGCATTGCATAATCTGGGGCAGTCCTTAACGTTAGGGTTATACCGCGCAGAGGCGTGCGGATAACGAAACGCGCAGGAAGCGCAAGCGGGGGCAGGCCAAGTGAACGCTGATTCCAGTCAGTATCCGTGGCTGCGGAATTATCCGGCATTTGCCCCGTGGGACATGCCGCTGCCCGCCGTGCCCGTGTATCAGCTGCTGCTGGACGCTGCCGCGCAATTCGCCGAGCGCCCGGCGATGGAATTCCTCGGACGCCGCTGGACCTACCGCGAAACCGCCGAGATGGCGGCGCGCGTTGCTGTCGGCTTGCAAAAAATGGGCGTGACCAAGGGCACGCATGTCGGCCTGTTATTGCCGAACTCGCCCTATTACATCGCCAGCTACTGCGGCGCGCTGATGGCAGGTGCGACGGTCGTCAACATGAACCCGCTTTACGCGGCACGCGAACTTGATCGACTGGCACAGGATTCCGGGGCCGAGATCATCGTGACGATGGACCTGAAAGCGGTCTACCCCAAGGCACTCGATCTGCTCGATCGCGGGATTTGCAAGCACGTGGTCGTCTGCCCGATGGCGGAAGCTTTGCCGCCGCTCACCAGCATTCTGTTCCGGCTGTTCCAGCGCAGGTTGATCGCAGAGGTAAGGCACGACGCGCGGCACACGCAGTTCCGCGAGCTCACCGCCAACGATGGCAAGTATGCCGCCGTGAAGATCGATCCGCACCAGGATGTGGCGGTGCTGCAATACACCGGCGGCACGACCGGCGAGCCCAAAGGCGCGATGCTGACCCATGCCAACGTGACGGCCAACGTGCGTCAGGTTTCCTCGTGGTACGGCACGCCGCATCGTGGACATGAGCGTTTCCTGGCGGCGATCCCCTTCTTCCACGTCTTCGCGATGAACGTAGCCATGCTTGTCGCCTTCGAGTACGGCGCTGAGATCATCATGCTGCCGCGCTTCGATCTGAAAGATTGCCTGAAGACAATCCACAAGAAGAAGCCGACGTTCTTCCCGGCGGTACCGACGATCTACACGGCCATCAGCAGCGCGCCGGACGTGAACAAATACGACCTCACCTCGATAAAGCTGTGCATTTCCGGTGGCGCGCCGTTGCCCGTCGAGGTCAAGCACCAGTTCGAGGCGCTGACCAAGTGCGTCGTGGTCGAAGGTTACGGCTTGAGCGAAACGTCGCCGGTGGTCTGCACCAACCCGACAGCCGCGCCAAACCGCGACGGATCGGTCGGCCTTCCGATGCCGGGCACGATTGTCGAAATCCACGGACTTGATGACGATCATCTGATGGGCATCGGCGAGAAAGGCGAGATTTGCGTGCGCGGCCCGCAGGTGATGAAGGGCTATTGGAAGCGCCCCGACGCCACCGCGGAAGTGATGAAGGGCGGCGCATTTCACACAGGTGACATCGGCACCATGGATGCGGACGGCTATGTTTATATCGTCGACCGTATCAAGGACATGATCAACGCCTCCGGCTACAAGATCTATCCGCGCATGGTCGAAGAGGCGATCTATCTGAATCCGGCCGTCGAGGAAGTGATCGTGATCGGCGTGCCTCACCCCTATCGCGGCCAGGCGCCCAAGGCCTTCATCAAGCTGCGCCAGGGTGCGACGCTGACCGAAGGGGATCTGCGCGCCTTCCTGAAGGACAAGCTGTCTGCCGTAGAACGCCCGGAATACTACGAGTTCCGTGACTCACTGCCGAAAACGCTGATCGGGAAGCTGTCGAAAAAGGAACTGGAAGCTGAAGAAGCTGCCAAAGCCGCGGCCCAGCCGAAGGCGGATTCATGACGATCGCCGACGAAGATCGCCGCAAGCTTTACAGCACGACGGAACTGGCCGCCGCGGCCGGCGTCACGCCCCGCACGGTGCGCTTCTACGAGATGCAGGGCTTGTTGAAGCCGCAGCGCGCCGGCGCGATGCGCGTCTACAACTACCGCGACCGCGCCAAACTCGCGCTGATCCGTCGTGGCAAGCGGTTGGGATTCTCCCTGACCGATATTGCCGAGGTGCTTGAGCTTTACGGCACCGACCCGAAGCACGCCGAACAGATGCGCCTGCTGCGCGGCAAAGCCCATGCTCGCATCGCCGAACTCGAAGAGAAACTTCACGACCTGCAAGAGACGCTGTCTGAGCTGCGTCAGATCGAGAAGCAGGCAAACGACTATTTGCACACTCATTCCAACGGCCCGCAGAGCCGCGACTTAGGTAGACACCAATGAGCAACGTCGTCATCGCGGGCTATGCCCGTTCGCCGTTCCATCTCGCCAACAAGGGCGCGCTCCGTAAGGTGCGGCCCGACGATCTTTGCGCGGCCGTGGTGAAGAGCCTGGTCGAGCGCACCAAGGTCAATCCGGACGACATCGAAGACCTGCTGCTGGGCTGCGCCTTCCCCGAAGGCGAGCAAGGCCTCAACGTGGCCCGCCAGATCGTGTTCCTTGCCGGACTACCGATCTCGGTCGCCGCGACGACGATCAATCGCTTCTGCGGTTCTTCGATGCAGTCGATCCACTCCGCCGCCGGCGCGATCAAGATGGGCGCGGGTGAAGCCTTCATCTGCGCGGGCGTCGAGAGCATGAGCCGCGTGCCCATGGGCGGCTACAATCCGATGCCGAACCCAAAGCTGATCGACGCGGGGCATCAGGCCTATATCTCGATGGGCGACACTGCGGAAAACCTCGCCAAGAAGTATTCGATCACGCGCGAGAAACAAGACGCCTTCGCCGCCGAGAGCCAGAAGCGCGCCGCGGCGGCTCAAGCCGCCGGTAAGTTCAAGGATGAGATTGTCAGCATCGCGGCAGAGGGCGGCACGGTGGACAGCGATGGCACGATCCGACCCGACACGGCCGTTGAAGTGCTGGCCGGTCTGAAGCCGGCTTTCAGCGAAAAGGGCACCGTCACGGCGGGCACGTCTTCGCCGCTAACGGACGGTGCCTCTGCCGTGCTGGTCTGCTCGGAAGAATATGCGGCGAAACATGGCCTGAAGCCGCTCGCGCGCATCAAGTCGATTGCGGTTTCGGGCTGCGCCCCCGAGATCATGGGCATCGGACCGGTGGTCGCAAGCAAGAAGGCCCTGGCGCGTGCCGGCCTGAAACTTGAGCAGATCGACGTGATCGAACTGAACGAAGCCTTCGCCGCGCAGAGCCTGGCAGTGATTCAGGAACTCGGTGTGGATCTGTCGAAGACAAATATCGACGGCGGCGCGATTGCGATCGGCCATCCGCTGGGTGCCACCGGTGCACGCATCACCGGCAAGGCGGCGCAGATCATGGTGCGTGAAAAGAAGAAGTACGCGCTGGCGACCCAGTGCATCGGCGGCGGTCAGGGTATCGCAACCATCCTCGAGGCGATCTAACCGCAGCCACAGGGAGCGACGCTCATGGCAGAGATCAAAAAAGCCGCGGTGATCGGTGCGGGCGTGATGGGAGCCGGCATTGCCGCGCACATCACCAACGCCGGCGTGCCGGTGGTACTGTTGGACATCGTGCCCAAAGAGGGCACGAACCGGAACGCGATCGCCGAAGGCGCGGTGGCGAAGTTGCTGAAGACCGACCCGGCCCCGTTCATGTCGAAGAAGAACGCGGGCCTGATCACGACCGGCAACATCGAGGACAACCTCGACCTGTTGAAGGATTGCGATCTGATCATCGAGGCGGTGGTCGAACGCCTGGACATCAAGCAGTCGCTGTACAAGCGCATCCACGATTTCCGCAAGAAGGGCTCGATCGTCGCATCCAACACCTCGACGATCCCACTGAAGGACTTGGTGGCCAATCTGCCCGACGATCTGGCGTCCGAACTGATCATCACGCACTTCTTCAACCCACCGCGTTACATGCGGCTGCTGGAAGTCGTCACCTCGCCCAAAACGCGTCCGGACATTCTGCAGACGATCACCACCTTCGGTGACGTGCGCCTGGGCAAGGGTGTGGTGCATTGCAAGGACACGCCAGGCTTCATCGGCAACCGTGTCGGCACCTATTGGATTCAGCTGGGCGTCGTCGAAGCGGTCAAAGGCGGCCTGACGGTCGAGGAAGCCGATGCGGTCGGCTCGCGTCCGTTCGGCATCCCGAAGACCGGCACCTTTGGACTGATCGATCTCGTCGGCCTCGATCTGATGCCGCATGTGGCGGCGTCGATGCACCAGCGCCTGACGAAGGATGACGACTATCAGCGCATCCACGGCGAGCCGGAGGTGATCAAGACGATGATCGCCAACAAGTGGATCGGCCGCAAAGGCGTCAGCGGATTCTATCGCCTGACGAAGAAAGGCCCAGATCGCATCAAGGAAAGCATCGACCTGAAAACGGCGACCTACAAGACGTCGGAGAAGGCGGCTCTCGAAAGCCTCGAAGTGTCGAAGAAGGGCGGCCTGAAAGCCCTGGTGCAGCACCCGGACAAGGGCGGACGGTATGCCTGGGCGATGGCGAGCCAGGGCCTGACCTACGCGGCGTCGCTGGTGCCGGAAATTGCCGACACGATTTATGACGTCGATGAAGCGATGAAGGACGGCTATGGCTGGAATCTGGGCCCGTTCGAGATCATCGATAAGATCGGCGCGGACTGGTTCGCGGCCGAACTGACGAAAGCGAAGATCGCCGTGCCGCCTATGTTGAAGCTGGCGGCAGAGAAAGGCGGCTTCTATCGCGTCGAGAACGGCAAGCTGCAGTTCCTGACGACGAGCGGCAGCTATACCGACGTTGTGCGTGCGCCGGGCGTGCTGAAGCTTTCGGACATCAAGCGTGCGTCCAAGCCGGTGATCAAGAACCCGTCGGCGAAGGTGTGGGACATCGGCGACGGCGTGCTGTGCTTCGAGTTCACCTCGAAGATGAACAGCCTCGATCCGCTGACGATGGCCGCCTACAAGGACGTCCTGAAGCTGTTCAAGGCGAACACCAGCTACAAGGCACTAGTCATCCATAACGAAGGCCCGAACTTCTCGGTCGGCGCCAACGTCGGCCTGGTGCTGTTCGCCGCCAACATCGCGGTATGGGGCGAGATCGAGAGCCAGATCGAGGATGGGCAGAAGACTTACCTTGCCCTGAAGCAGGCCCCCTTCCCCGTCGTCGCGGCCCCCTTGGGCATGGCGCTGGGCGGCGGCTGCGAGGCGTTGCTGCATGCGGATGCCATCCAGGCGCATGCCGAGCTTTACACCGGCCTGGTCGAGGTCGGTGTTGGCGTGATCCCGGGATGGGGCGGCTGCAAGGAGATGCTGCTGCGCATGAAGAACGACCCGCGCATGCCGAAAGGCCCGATGCCGGCGGTGGCGAAGGCATTCGAGATGATCGGCACCGCGCAGGTCTCGAAGTCGGCGCAAGAGGCCAAGGAGATGGGCATCCTGCGTAAGGACGATCAAATCACCATGAACCGCGACCGGTTGTTGGCCGATGCGAAGGCAAAAGCCTTGAAGCTCGCGGCAAACTACACCCCGCCGAAGGAGCAGGTCATCTCGCTGTCCGGCGCGACGGGCATCGCGGCGCTGAAGCTGGCGCTCGAAGGCTTCGAGCACCAGGGCAAGTTGACGCCGCACGATCGTACGGTGTCGCTGGCACTTGCAAAGGTGCTGACCGGCGGCAAGACCGATCACACCGAGACGGTGACAGAGAAAGACCTGCTGAAGCTCGAACGCGCCGCGTTCATCGAGCTGGCTCATACGCGCCAAACCTTGGCACGCATTGAGCATATGCTCGACACCGGCAAACCGCTGCGGAATTAGGGAGCACTACCATGGGCGTCTATAACGCACCCTTGCGCGACATGAAGTTCGTGCTGCGCGAATTGTTCGACGGCTCGAAGCTGCAGAACCTCGAAGGCTACGGCGACTTCTCGGATGACGTCGTGGATGCCGTGCTGGAGGAAGCGGGCAAGCTCTGCACCGAGGTGCTGTTCCCGCTGAACCGCTCCGGCGACGAGGAAGGCTGTATTTACGAGAACGGCGTGGTGCGCACGCCGGCGGGCTTCAAGGACGCCTATAAGCAGTTCATCGAAGGCGGCTGGACCGGCATCGCCGCCAGTCCGGAATACGGCGGGCAAGGTTTGCCGAAAGCCGTGAACATGCTGGTGGAGGAGATGCTCTGCTCGGCCAACATGGCGTTCGCGATGTACCCCGGTCTGACGCACGGCGCCTATAACGCCATCGATCTCTACGGCACGGACGAACAGAAGCAGACTTATCTGCCGAAGTTCGTCGAAGGCACCTGGAGCGGAACGATGTGCCTGACGGAGCCGCATTGCGGCACCGATCTGGGCCTGATCCGCACCAAGGCCGTGCCGCAGGCCGACGGCAGCGTGCAAGTGAGCGGCACGAAAATCTTCATCTCCGCCGGCGAACACGACCTAACGCAGAACATCTGCCACCTCGTGCTGGCGAAACTGCCGGACGCGCCGCCGGGGGTGAAAGGCATCAGCCTGTTCATCGTGCCGAAGTTCATGCCCAAGCCCGACGGTAGCGTCGGCGCGCGGAATGGCGTGGCCTGCGGCTCGATTGAACACAAGATGGGCATCAAGGCCTCATCGACCTGCGTGATGAACTTCGACAACGCCACGGGCTGGCTGGTCGGCGAGAAGCACAAAGGCATGCGCGCCATGTTCGCGATGATGAACACCGCGCGTCTCGGCGTCGGCGTGCAGGGCCTCGGCCTCGCCGAAGTCGCATTGCAGAACGGCCTGCTGTATGCGCGTGAACGCTTGCAGGGCCGCGCCCTGAAAGGTGCGGCGGCGCCGGAGAAGCCGGCCGATCCGCTGATCGTGCATCCGGACGTGCGCAAGAACCTGCTGACCATGAAGTCGCTGACCGAAGGCGTGCGCGCTTTGTCGATGTGGATCGCGATCAGCCAGGACAAGGCCTCGCATGCCGCGACGGAAGAAGAACGCCAGGACGCCGACGATCTCGTGCAGCTGTTGACGCCTGTTGCCAAGGCGATGGGCACGGATACGGGCTTCGATGTGGCGAACCTGGGCGTGCAGATTTTCGGCGGACATGGCTACATCCGCGAGCACGGCATGGAGCAGTACGTGCGCGATGCGCGCATCACGCAGATCTACGAAGGCACCAACGGCATCCAGGCGCTGGATTTGGTCGGCCGCAAGATGGGTCAGCACTATGGCCGTTACCTGCGCGCCTTCTTCCACCCGGTGCAGGCGTTCATCGAAGAGAACGCGAGCGATGCAGCGATGGAAGACATCGTGATGGGCCTGGCGAAGGCCGTCGGTCGGTTGCAGCAAGCCGTCGGCGCGACCGCGCAGAAGGGCATGTCGAACCCGGACGAAGCAGGTGCGGCGGCGAGCGATCTGCTGAAGCTGTTCTCCTACGTCGCCATCGGCTTCATGTGGGCGAAGGCGGCCAAGATCGCGCTGGGCAAGAGCAACGACGATCCGACCGGCTTCTATCTGTCAAAGCTGAAAACCGCCAAGTTCTATATGGCGCGCGTGATGCCGATCACCGGGGCACTGCTGTCGCAGATTCTGGCGGGCGGCAGCACGATCATGGACATCGAGGACAAGCTGTTCGACGCGGCGTAAGCCGCGTCGTCAGCGCCCTCGCATGAACCTCATCTTCCGGTTCATCTGGATGCTGATCCGGGCGCATCTTGCGCAAGGGTCCGAGGCTGTGGCCGGCACGAGCGTGATGACGTTCCGCTGCTGGCCGCACGATCTCGACATCAACCTCCATATGACCAACAGCCGCTACAACAGCTTCATGGATATCGGGCGGATCAATTTCATGATCCGCATCGGCGGCTGGGACAAGCTGCGCCGCGCCGGAATGTTGCCGGTACTGGGCTCGCTGGCCACGCGTTACGGGCGGCCGATCAATCCGTTTCAAGCGTTCCAGGTGCTGACGCGCATTGTCTCGTGGGACGACCGGTGGCTGTACATGGAACAGCGTATCGTCGCCGGCGGACAAACCGCGTCGATCACCCTGTGCAAGACACTATTCGTGCAGAAGGGCCGCAGCGTCCCGACCGACGAGCTGATGCAGCTCATCGGATTCACGAGTCCGAAGCCTGAATTCACGGCTGTCCTCGCCCAATACGACGGGCTGGATAAGCAGCTCGTCGCCTAGGCCGCCAGGTTCTCGCCGGCCAGTACGCGGTCGATGAGGCGCACGGTTTCCGGCACGCCGTAAAGCGCGATGAACGAGCCCATGCGCGGGCCTTGTTCCTGACCCAGCAGGATCTGGTACAGCGCCTTGAACCAGTCGCGCAGGTTGGCGAACAGCGGATGCTTCTTGCCGATCTCGAAAACGAGGTTCTGCAGCGCTTCCGGCGAGCGTTCGCCGGTATGCGCGGCAAGCGCGTCGCGCAGGTCCTTCAGCGCGGCGGTCTCTTCGGCCGACGGCGTTTTGAACTTCTTCGTCGGCTTCACGAAGTCGCGGTAATAGCTGAGCGCGTGCTTGACCATGCGGTCGAGCAGCGGCGCTTTTTCCGGCGTCGCGTCGGGCGCGTAGCGGGTGATGTACTGCCACAGGATCGCCGGGTCTTCCGCATGGGCCACGCCGACGAGGTTCAGCAGGATGCCGAAGCTGAGGTGCGCCGGTTCGATCGGCGGCTTGCCGTGGTGGATGTGGTAGGCGGGATTGTTGACCTGGGCTTCCGGCGCTTCCGTCGGGTACTTCGCGAGGAAGTCGAGGTATTCGTCGACGGTCTTGGGGATCACGTCGAAGAACAGCCGCTTCGCCGTCTTGGGCTTTTGATACATGTAGAGCGCGAGGCTTTCCGCCGGCGCGTACTTCAGCCAATCCTCGACCGAGAGGCCGTTGCCTTTCGACTTCGAGATCTTCTGGCCTTCCTCATCGAGGAACAGTTCATAGGTCAGATTCATCGGCGGCGTGGCGCCGAGGATGCGGCAGATCTGGCCCGAGAGGCGCACGGAATCGATCAGATCCTTGCCGGACATCTCATAGTCGACGCCCAGCGCGTACCAGCGCATCGCCCAGTCGCACTTCCATTGCAGCTTGCAATGACCGCCGGTGACGGGCACCTCGACCTTCTTGCCGTCGTCTTCATAGACCACCGTGCCGGCGGCGAGATCGCGATGGATGATCGGCACCTGCAACACCACGCCGGTCTTGGCGTCGACAGGTAGGAACGGCGAATAGGTCGCGCGGCGTTCCGGCCCCAACGTCGGCAGGATGACGTTGATGACGTCGTCGTACTTCTCGAGCACGCGCAGCAGCGCCTTGTCGAACGCGCCGGACTTGTACATCTGGGTCGCGCTCTGGAATTCGTATTCGAAACCGAAGGAGTCCAGGAAGGCGCGCAGGCGCGCGTTGTTATGCGCACCGAAGCTCTCGTGCGTGCCGAACGGATCAGGAATGGCGGTGAGCGGCTTGCCGAGATGCTGCGCTACCATGTCCTTGTTGGGCACGTTGTCGGGCACCTTGCGCAGGCCGTCCATGTCGTCGGAGAACGCAAAGAGGCGCGTCGGCACGCCGGGGTTCAGCGCCTCGAACGCACGGCGCACCATGGTGGTGCGCACGACCTCGCCGAAGGTGCCGATATGCGGCAGGCCCGAGGGGCCGTAGCCCGTCTCGAACAGGACGTAGCCCTTGTCCGGCGTCTTCGCTTTCAGGCGGTCGTCCCACAGGGCGCGGGCCTCGGCGAAGGGCCAGGCGTTGCTGGTGCGGGCGTGTTCGGAAGCGGACATGGGAACGGGCCTGAAGGTTGAGCATGGTGAGGCTCCCCATAGCAAGAAAGCCGCGTCCGGCCTAGGGCGGCGACAGGACGCGCCGATCGAATGCGGCCGGAGATGCAGGTGGCGGGACCCCGCAGCCCGCCCCTAAACTGCGAATTCAATCCTGACATTCCCCTGCCCACCCCGCCCGCGCCGCCGCGCGCGCGGCCGCATTCGCTTGCCCAAGTTCTGGAAAAGGAGCCGCCATGAAACGCCGCAAATCCGATCACGAACTGGCCGACGAGATCGGCACCCAACTCGACGCCGAAGGCGACCGGGAGCGGTATCCCGGCGCGAAGGCGCAAGGCCTGTTGCAGCAAGCCAGCGACGCCGGCAGCGGCGATCTCCGGGCAGCCTATCTGCAAGACGCCCAGCGCGAGATCGCGAAGCTGGACCCGGCGCGCCACGGCCGAATGATCAACCAACTGCAAAGCGCGGCGCTGGCGCTGCAGGGTCGCAATGGCGACACGCAGATCGCGCATGTGACGCCGGGAGAGTTCGTGGTGCCGCTATCGGTGCTGACCCCTAAACTGCGACAGGCGTTAGCCGCTGCAGTGCGGAACGCCGGAATCGATCCGCGAAGCTTGGTGGTGGGCGATGGCCGTAATTCGGTCAATCCGCGGACGGGGCGGCCGGAGTTTGCGTTTGGAGGCACGGCCAATGACGAAACGGATTTCCGCAATCTTCCGCCAGGTCAGCAAGTTGCAGACCTATACGTAAGCCGCTTTCCCAATGCCGCGAGCGGGTTTGGTCATGTCGGAGTTGGCGTGAACACTGAAAATACAGAGGGATTCTATCCCCGAGAAAATACATGGCGCATGGGATTCGAGACCCCTGGCGAAGTTAGGTCAGACGACCCGAACTTGCCACATGACATGCTAAGGATTCCTACAACACCAGAACAAGATACGGCGGCGGAAGCCTACATCAACAACCGCAAATCCACTCCTGGCAACTATGGCCTTTTCACTCGTCAATGTACCGGCTTTGTTGATGGCGTTTTGAATGCCGCCGGAGTTGAGGTGCCATCTGACTCGACCGAAGACCCTTATGATGACCTGATCCCCAACAGATTTTTTCCTAGTTTAAGACGCCGATACCAGCCCTAGCGGTCCAGCATTCCTCATCGGAAAGTGTTAGAGTTGGAGACTGCACCATCACGGATCGAAACGATGATGTCGCGACTTTCCGCTCCCCAGAGGACTGCCCTAATCTGGGCGGTCATCGGTATGCTTCTAACCGTCGCTTTCGGGATCGCAATTGAGATTACTGGCTTTCCGAACGACACAGGTTCATCCGCTCTCGCCAATACCGTTTTTAAAATTTTATTGATTTTGAACATCGTACCGCTGCTGGCTGGCGCGGCGCTTTCAGTTCTTCCTTGGCGTAGTCCAGATCTAATAGCCGCCACTGTGGCACTTCTCGCGAATGCAGTTGTGTATGGCGGAATCGCGTGGAGTGCGCGGACTACTTTCATGGACGGTCACAAGGACTCAACGACACCGCCGACTAGGGATTCACCCCCGACATAGCGAGCTTGCTTTAGGCACTCACGCTCGCCCAGCCCGCGCTGCTGCGCGCGTGGTCGGCATCACGATCATCTTCGCGAAAGGCGAAGCGACGAATCCCTGATCGCGCTACAGCTTCATCTCCCTGGGAATGAGCTTGCTGTAAGCGCTCGTGCCTTCCCAGCGCACGGTGCGGGTTCCGGTGCGCATGCCGCGTTCGTTGACCAGTGGATAGCCGAGATCGCGGAAGCGGCGGATGAGGCAGTGCTCCACCTCGTGCGCGACACGCACGGCGGATTGACCGCGGCAGGTTTGCACCATCGCCACCAGCACACAGCGTTTGCCGGTGCCTTCGCCGAGCGCGCACGAGGCTGACCCGTTCCAGGTGTTCGCGGATGCGCTGACGCACGCGCTTGCTGCGGCCGATGTACTGGGGGATCAGCTGCGCGCCCTGGCGACGGCAGAAGAGATAGACGCCGGTGCCATTCAGCGGGACGGCTTTCAGCGCGGCGTCAGTGACGCTGAAGAAGTGACCGGTCGCCGTGAGCGGAACGCAGGCCGTCCAGCGCAGGCGATAGTCGGCGCCGTTAACCCGAATTGGCTTGTTATCCATTGAGCCTCCCTGCGGCGAGGTGGCTGGCGAACCGGACCGCTGCGGCGCATAAGGATGATGATAAAGGGTCGAAACGTTGTCAATTCGACGAGCAATAATATGCGTTCACAATCATTCATTGTGCATTGGTATAATTAGACTTTCCCGCACTACGCGCATGAGGGCCCGCCCCCGCCTCATTTTTGAGTGAAACTTTATATGACCAATACGGCGCGGGGATTGCTGGGGAAATTGTCATCGTTCATCCCCGATTTGAGTGAGTAAAAAACGAATTCGGGCATGCAAGATTATCGCAGCGAGCCGACACTGCCTGCCTTGGCGTTCGGCGCGATAAACCCTGACCTCGGGAGCGGGCCCGGAAGCGCCCGCCAAACACGTGCAGGAACGGCGCGAAACACCGACCCGCCGGCAATCGACGCGGCCCGAACCAGAGGCTGGGCGCCGCAGCGCGGACGCACTGCCCGAACGGTCGATCGGCACACATCTTCGTCACAGCAGTTGAGTCGCAATCTGCGCCGTATGCGCTGTTCTGTTCGCGATGCCGCGCAGCGCCCGCAACTTCACTGAATTCGACGACCTCATCCGGTTCGCAGGCTTCCTCGGATTGGTATTCGCCGTCAGCTTCCTGACGTCGTTCCTGGTGATGCGCCTGGTGCAGCAGCAGCGCATCGATCACGCCCAAGCCGCACGACAGGCGCCCGCGCCGCGCCCAGCCGCGCCCATGACGTGGGAAGCGGCAATGGAACAAAAGCCCACCCCCTACGAGCAGATTTTCGAGGACCGCAACGAGGGCGGCGCCGTCGTGCAGGCGGAGCGTGCGAACGTACCGAGCACCCGGCCTTTGGATCACACAGGCCACGTGCCGTTTGACAGCAATCCGGCACGCATTCGCTCCGTGAAGTTCATCGAGCCGAAGCCGCTGGCGACCGCGCATGGCGCGATCCCGGTACCGACGTCAGCCGCGATCGATGCCGCCGTGTGGGATGAAGTGCCGCAAGGCGATGACACGGGCGTCGGCATCGATGGAACGCTGGCCGCGATGGCTCAGGAAACCATCGAATATACGCAAGGCCATCTGATCGACGTCGATGCCTTCGTGCGGTTTGGTCTGCAGTTATTCATATCCGGCGCGGCCGGCGAACTCGCGCGTCACAACGCATGGACCGAGACACAAGGCCGGCAGGAGCTGATCGCGGCTGGCATCGCGCTGGGCGCCCCGCCGCAACAGGCCGAGGATTACGCGACGGCCGCGAACACCTTCGCGCAGGTGGAGAGCTTCCGCTTTATGATCGATGGCGGCATTGCCGAGATGAACGCCCGCCTGGGCGAAGCCCAGGACAAATTCGCGACGCTGCCGGTATTGCTGAATTCCTGGAACCTGCTGCAGCAAGATGTGCCGCTGCCGGAGCCGCATACGGTGTTGGTGATGGCGGTAAACCTAAAACCGCAAGAGGGCGTGGAGACGGTGCCGGAGGTCTGGCGTTCGATCTTGCGCAATCACAAGAATTTCTGTGCTGAGTTGATTGCAAGCAGCGGCGGCAAGGTCTTGCAGGAAATCACGACCGGCGTTGCCTTGGCGTTCGATACGCCAGAGCTGGCCGTGCGCACAGCCGTCGAGCTGCAGGAGCAGAGCGATATCTGGGCGCGCAACTGGAAGCCGCATACGATCTCGATCGAAATTGGCATCGACACCGCGCTGGGGTTAGAGATCGGCGGCAACGTGATCTCTGTCGCACAAGGGCGCGCCACGCGCCTTTTACGCCTGACACAGCCCAACCAGATCCTGTGCACCGCGCCGGTGCAGTCGAGCCATGTGGGTTCGGAGGAATTCACGCCGGAAGCCTTCGGCGAAGACACCGAGGGCTTGCCGCCAGTGTTCTCCATCGCCTGGACGCGCGCGCGCGCCGCCGAAACAGCCGCGGTGGAATACCGCCATATCGGCACGGCCGAACCGGCAACTGCCGCCACCGCCGAGACCAAGGCGCTGGACAGCTGGATGGCCGCCGGCGATCAGCCCACCAGCTAGGCGATAAATCGGGGCGGCGCCCGGACAACGGGTGCGAAGCGCCGCTTGCGGCGGCCCGTGGTCACGTTTAGTTCTCCTGCTCCGCCTCGCGAGTAGGACGCCGCCATTTCTTCGCCCGCCGCCCCCATCCTGACCCGCCGCGTGGCCTTGCCGGATGCGCCCGCGCTGGTGGCCGACTGGACGACGGCCGCACTGCTGGATGCCGAGGGCGAGGTGCATACCGCACCGGCCAACAAGGTCGGCGGGCGCGCGCGCAGCCTGAAGCCGCTGGTATGCCATGCGCCAGCGACGGCGGCACGGCTTCGGGTGGAAGCGCTCAACGCTTACGACGTGCTGGAGCTGTTCGCCTTCGTGCGGCCGGCGCAGTTCTGCCTGCCGACAGTGGCGGGCCTTGCGCAGGCGCTGGGCTTGCCGGTTCCCCATGCGCTGGAGGATCGCGCGCTGAGCCTGGTGGAGTCGGCGCGGCAGTTACTGAGCGAACTCACGCGCATTCCCGATATGGAAGCCAAGGGCATCGGCGAGATCGCGGCCGCGATGGCGCGCGGCGGCTGGAGTTGGGGCCCATCGGTGATGACGGCGCTGGGCACCGCGGCGATGCCGACGAAAGGCGTGGGCGCGGCGCAAGGCTTGCGCGTGTGGTTGCGCCTACCGGACTGGGAGGAACGCGCGCCGCCGCCGCCGCCGGGCACCGACCCCATCCCCGTGGCGGAAATCGACGCACGCCTTGTGCGCCTGCTCGGCGAAGGTGCTGAGCGGCGCGAGCAGCAGCGCGACTATGCGCGCAGCGTGACGGCTGCGTTCCAGCCGCGCCCGGCGCCGGATCAACCGTTGTTGGTGCTGGCGGAAGCCGGTACGGGCGTCGGAAAGACGCTGGGTTATGTCGCGCCGGCGAGCGTGTGGGCGGAGAAGAATTCCGGCACGGTCTGGCTGTCGACCTTCACGCGCAATCTGCAACGGCAGTTGGATCAGGAACTCGACCGGCTGCATCCCGACCCGCACGACAAGGCGCGCAAAGTGGTGATCCGCAAAGGCCGCGAGAATTACTTCTGCCTGCTGAACTACGAAGAGGCGTTGAACCGGCTGCAGCTTCAGCCGCAGGAAGCGATCGGGCTGGGGCTGGTCGCACGCTGGGCGGGGGCAACGCGCAACGGCGACATGATCGGCGGCGACCTGCCGGGCTGGCTGCCGGAGATCATCAGCCGCGAGCGCACGCTGGGCATGGCCGACCGGCGCGGCGAATGCATCTATGCCGCCTGCGCGCATTATCAGAAATGCTACATCGAGCGCACCATACGGCGCGCGCGACATGCCGATATCGTCGTCGCCAACCATGCCCTGGTGATGGTGCAGGCCGCGCTCGGCGGACTGGACGACGGCACGCGGCCGACGCGCTACGTCTTCGATGAAGGTCATCACATTTTCGAGGCGGCGGATTCCGCGTTCTCATCCGAGCTGAGTGGATTGGAAACGGCTGACCTGCGGCGCTGGCTGCTCGGCGCGGAAGCGACCGGCATGCGCAGCCGCGCGCGCGGGCTGCGTCGCCGCGTGGAAGACTTAATCGCCAGCGGCAAGGGCGAGGATACGGGCCTGGCCCGGCTGCTCGATGAGACGTTGCAGGCCGCCCGCGTGCTGCCGGCCGCCGGCTGGCGCAACCGTATCAAGGACGGCCAGCCCAATGGCCCGACCGAGGATTTTCTGGCGTTGGCGCGCCAGCACGTCCTCGCGCGCACAGATACGTCGTCGCCCTACTCGCTTGAAGCCGACACGGTGGCGCCAGTCGAAGGGCTGGCCAAGGCGGCGAGCGAACTCAACAGCGCGCTGGCCGATCTCGAGCGACCGCTGCGGCAACTGATCGCCGGTTTCGCGCGCAAGCTGGACGCCGAAGCCAAGGATCTCGAAAGCCAGATCCGCAGCCGCATCGAGGCGCTGATGCGCGCGCTGGAGCGGCGCGGGCTTATCCAGGTCGGCGCGTGGCGTGCGATGCTGAGCGCGCTGTCGAGCGCCACGCCGGCGGAATTTGTCGACTGGTTTTCCGTCGGCCGGGCCAACGGCCAGGACATCGACGTCGGCCTGCACCGGCATTGGGTGGACCCCACCCTGCCCTTCGCCCGATCACTGGCCGATCACGCGCACGGCATCGTCGTGACCTCGGCCACGCTGCGGAACGGCGACGAGGACGCGGCGCTCGACTGGGCGGATGCGGACGCACGCGTGGGCGCACTACATCTCGCCGGACCAGTGGAACGCACCAGCGTCATCTCGCCGTTCGATTACCCGCATCGCACGCGCATCATCGTCGTGATCGATGTGCGCAAGGACGATCTCGCGCAAGTCTCCGCGGCCTATCGTGAGCTATTTCTCGCGGCCAACGGTGGCGCGCTCGGGCTGTTCACCGCGATCTCGCGCCTGCGCGAAGTGCATGGCCGCATCGCGCCATTCCTCGACCAGGTCGGCATCCCGCTCTACGCGCAGCATGTCGACGCGATGGATATCTCCACACTCGTCGACATCTTCCGCGCCGAGGAAGATGCCTGCTTGCTCGGCACGGACGCCGTGCGCGAGGGCGTGGATGTTCCGGGGCGCTCGCTGCGCATGGTGGTATTCGACCGCGTGCCGTGGCCGCGTCCGGACATCCTGCACAAAGCGCGCCGCGCGATGTTCGGCTCGCGCCGTTACGACGACGCGATCACCCGCCTGCGCCTCAAGCAGGCGTTCGGCCGCCTGATCCGCCGCGCCACCGACCGCGGCGTCTTCGTGCTCCTGGACCCGATGATGCCCTCGCGCCTCAAGGGCGCGTTCCCGCCGGACGTGCCTTTCGACCGCCTGGGCCTGGCGGACGCTGTGAGAGAGGTGAAAGCGTTTTTGGAATAAGGTAGTCTGAACCACGACGCTTGGGAGGGGCAGCACATGCACACCGTCCTCATCGGTATTTTTTCCGGAGCACTCGTCACCGCGAATGCGTTGGCATCACAAGATGCGGCCTCCCCCGAAGCTTTAGCTGCGTATCAAGAGGGCATGCGATTATTCGATGCCACAACGCCGTCTCAACTCGGCGCGAAGCCGGTCTTAGTCCCGTCCACAATTACCGACTACAGCGCAGTGGAAAAGCCCTTCAACGAGGCCGCACGCCTTGGCCTTGCGCATGCAGACTATGGGTTGGCCTGCGCAATCTACGCTTCCGGAGACAGAGATCGATATCCTGCGGCGCTTCAACACGCCCAGATCGGGGCTCGACGTGGAATGCTTGAGGCAAAGGCCTTGCTCATTAGCTATTTCGGCACGGGCGTCGGTACGCCTGCCGACTACGACAAATCAAAGGCCGCATTGGAAGATCTTTACTATATCGTTCATGGCCCAAACTGGCCTGTCGTTAACGGAACACCTGGAACGATGCCCATTGAAGAGTCGCGTGAAAAACTCGAAGAGCTGATCAAGAGCGTGCTCGAAAATGGCAAGTGCGGGCCTAAAGCTCTATGGGGAGTTCCTCTGCGAGACTTTGGGCCACCACAATCTACTATGCCGACGCAGAAGAGCCCGTCGCGCCTACCAGCAACGAAAACAGCGAATTAGGGCTCCCCGCCAAAATTTGACGGATGCTTCTCGCAAACAAATAGAACTCATGCGTTTGCATCGCAAATTCGAGCGAGCGCGGCGATGCGTTCCTTCGTTGCAGCAAGTGCTGATTGGGCTTTCGGAATTGCTTCCCGCGCCTGGTCTGGATTGACAGGTCATGAAGCCGGATGCGGGCGAGCGTTAACGCCCAGCAACGAAATTGTTTTCATCTTCGCGACTATGCGCACCGATCGTCACTAGCTTGTTGTCAAATTGACGATTTTTGACGTGACGCTGAACAATCCAAAACGGATCGCCTTTGCCGCGGCTTTCAAAAATAACATCGCCAACTTCTTTGAGTGGCCTCTTGCTGTCTTTGGGGCCGACTTTAGTCGTCACCTTAACGCGGACTTTCGACGGCTGCGTAACCTCGCGTACAAAAGTTGTCTCCCACCCATCCTCATAATTGCTCATGCGCGTTTCGTAAGCGAAGACATGCATGAACTGCATCTGAGGGCCAATTTCGTAGAAATGGTACTCGACGCTATAGCTGAAGGTCACAACGTAAGCGGGCTGTTGAATGACGTTCTGTTTCCCGCCGTCGCCCCGCAGGTCTGCAAAGGCGATGTACGGGCGACGCATAATCACCCCGGGAACGTTCATTGGGCGATAGGACACCTCGAAGTGGGCTGAACGCACATTCCGTATTTTGTCGTGGATCAGGAGACCCAATGAATCATCATAGGCTTCCCTAAACATCACGACGTACAGATCGCGGTCTGGGGAAATCGCGATCCTGAACGCCTTCGGCACAAAACTCTCGCAGTCGCGGCCGGCGTAAACTTCCCAATCTTGGCGATCGACAATTATTTTTGCGAATGAGGCAATACCGTCAGCGATGACATCCGGCAGCGGTGCATCTCCAACAACGTTATTTGCATCGAACTCCAAATCGATGTCGTTGTCCGCACGAACCACAAGTTTCGGCCGGCAGGGCGTAGGGTCGAAGTGCTTTGCGGTCTTTATCCATTCGTCGTTGGAGGCTTGTGCTTGAGAGGCTTGCTGCGGGAGCGCTGGGGAAGCAATCGCTGCCGTGAGGAAAAAAATCCAAAACCTCGCAGGACGGCATCCCTAACGGCGCTTACGCGGAGGCACGTTATAGAAGTCGAGGTAGGCTTTTGGTCCCGCGGCAATTTCTTCGCCTCTGCTAACTTTTTCAGGATCTGTTTTGCTAGCATTGATGAAAGGACCGAACTGCGCAACTGGCGGGCCACCACGCCCCTCCAAATCCTGCATTCCCTTGGGAAGCGGATAACCTTGCTGGTGCATTCCCATATTGGTCAGGCGCGAATCGATTGGGTTGCCCATCGAGTCCGCAGCGGCCTTAACTGCCTGGCTCCACTGCTGTTCTTCGATCGCATTACCGGGCTGACGTGGCAATCCGGAGTGCATGTCAGGATTGGGGCCGCCGTACATTGAAGCAAGAGTCTTCCGACCATCGTGAAGATTCTGCGCGGATTGCTGATCCCAATTGTCGGCCTTGTATGGCCCTTTGCTTTGGTCAATCAGCTGCGGATATAGCGATGACGTTTCGCCATAGATTGCCGCCGCTCTCCGGCCGATCTCGCCCTCCCGCTGCATATCGACAGCAGGCATTTGACGACCTTCGATATAGATATCCTCAATCTCCGGGATTTGGGCCGCAAACTCCAGCTGCCCCGGCGCGGGTTGATGGCGTTGCGGTCGCTGCCGACGATCAGGCTGCGCGGATCGATACCGACGTTGCGCGCCGCGTCGGCGAGTTTGCGGCGCAGATCCGGTGAGAGCACTGACAGCGGCACCACGATCTCGCCCGGGGTGACAGGGCAATACGCGTGTCGCCACCACGGCCTTGCAGAGCCAGGACCTGCGCTTGCAGCCTCTGGACAGTGCGTCCATCGCGGGGATTGATCTGCGCAAGATACGCCTGCGCTTCCTGCACATGCTGTTGACGCAGTGCGCCATCGCCGGCGTCTCGCGCCTGGGCTAGCGCCGCAGCGGCGCGGGTCGCGGGTGTCTCAGGCGTTTCGTCGAGAATGCGCAGTATCTCATCCGCGCGGGCGTCGAGGCTGTCTTTCCGGGCCATGCCAATCCTTTCCTGTTCATCGCGCGTGCGGCGCGTTGGAAAAATCATGTGCAGGATTCGGGATTGCGAGAAGACTCACGGCGCCTGCAATTTCTGCAGGCGCCGTGAGGGTTGACGGTCAACGCCGACGCGAGGTCGGCGACGAGAAAGCTTATTTCTGGTTCGGATCCGCCAACCTGGCCGGCACGTCGTCGCCCGGCATACTTTCGAGGAAGTTGAGCATGTCGTCGGCGTGCTCTTCTTCGACTTTCAGGATGTCCTTGATCAGCTTTTCAGTCGTCGGATCGTCACTGTTGAGCCAGCGCGCGATTTCGGAGTAGGTCGCGACCGCGATACGTTCGGCGACCAGATTTTCCTGCACCATCTCGCGCAGCGAGGTTCCCTCGACATACTGCGCGTGACTGCGGGTGGCGAGACCTTCCGGGTTGAAGTTCGGTTCACCGCCGAGTTGGGTGATGCGTTCCGCCACCCAATCGGCGTGTTCCAGTTCCTGTTGGGCGTGCTCGAGGAATTCAGCCTTGATGGACTCCGCGTTCATGCCCTTGGCCATGTAGTAGTGGCGGCGATAGCGCAGATTGCAGAGGATTTCTGTCGCCAAAACGTCGTTCAGGACGGCGATGACTTGCTTGCGGTCGGCCTTATAGCCGACGGTGACGGCGCCTTTTTCCATATGCGCGCGCGCCTGATCGCGGATTTTTTCAATGTCCGCCGTGAATTGTCCCATGTGCAACCTCCTGCAAATATGCGGAAAGGCCGCGCGTGATGGCTGCGGCGTGTCCCGATACAGGGCTAACGCAAGCGAAGCAGAGGTGTTCCAGCCGAAGCGGGCGTCTTTGCGCGGGCTATTGGATCAGGAAGTCGACCAGGCGGGCGAGGATCGGCGATGCGTCGACCGGCGTATCCAGGCGGCGAGCGAGATTGAGGTGAGCCCCCTGACGCCGGGCACAAACACCCTTCACACCGGGGGGTAACAACAGCTGGGCCACCTCACGCCGATTGACGCGGATGGGCAGCACAGTCGTTACCGTACCCGCGTTCAGTTCCTCGGGCGGATCGATGAACAGCAATGTCCAGAAATCGGCGCGATCGACCCAACGGATATCGCGGTACCGCGTGTACGAGAAGCCGACGACCTTGTCGACGTCCTCACGGCTGAGGCCGGTGGTGATGGCACAGACCTTGTTCCACTTCCCCGGCATCAGTGGGTCGAGATCGACGATGTCGCCCCCGCGCATGAAGGCGAAGCGCAGGTTGCGCTGGAGCCGCTGCTCGTTCTCAGAAGGCAGGCCGCCGAAGTGATAGTAGACGATCGACAGCGTGATCGGCGCGAGCGCGAACAGCGCCAGCAGCGCGCCGACTTTTACGAACGAGGGGGAAGGTTTCCAGGACATCCTCCGTGAGTAGATGAAGGACGGGCGGCTTGCAATATGCAGCGCTGTCATCCCGGCCGTAGGGCCGGGATCCACCGCGCATCAAATAGGGTCCCTGCGGAGGAGCCGTGGCCCCCGGCCTGCGCCGGGGTGACAAGTGAGGGCGTGGCCAGCGGCAAAAGAAAAGAGCCGCGGGGGGATGCCCCGCGGCTCTGATCGTCTTGAGTGGTGCTTGGTCGCGTGGACTTAGAAGTCCATGCCGCCCATGCCACCGCCGCCCGGCGGGCCCATCGGAGAGTCGTCCTTCTTGGGCAGGTCGGCGATCATCGCTTCGGTGGTGATCAGCAGACCGGCGACCGAGGCCGCGTCCTGCAGGGCGATACGCACGACCTTGGTCGGGTCGACGATACCGGCCTTCACCATGTCCACGTACTTGCCGCTCTGCGCGTCGAAGCCGAAGTTGATGGTGGGGTTCTCGCTGACCTTGCCAGCGATCACGGCGCCATCTTCACCGGCGTTCTCGGCGATCTGACGCAGCGGCACATGCAGCGCGCGGCGCACGATCTCAACACCGACCTTCTGGTCGTCGTGACCGGTGTCGAGCTTGGCGAGCGCCTTGGACGCGCGCAGCAGAGCTACGCCGCCGCCCGGGACGATGCCTTCTTCGACGGCCGCACGGGTCGCGTGCAGGGCGTCGTCGACGCGGTCCTTCTTTTCCTTCACTTCGACTTCGGTCGCACCGCCGACCTTGATCACCGCAACACCGCCGGCGAGCTTCGCCAGACGTTCTTGCAGCTTCTCACGATCGTAGTCCGACGTGGTGTCTTCGACTTGACGACGGATCTGTTCGCAACGCGAGTTGATCTCCGCCTTCTTGCCGGCGCCGTCGACGATGGTGGTGTTGTCCTTGTCGATGGTGACTTGCTTGGCCTGGCCGAGCATCTGCAGCGTGACGTTCTCGAGCTTGATGCCCGTGTCTTCGCTGATGACTTCGCCCGAGGTGAGGACGGCGATATCTTCCAGCATGGCCTTACGGCGATCGCCGAAGCCCGGGGCCTTCACGGCCGCGACCTTCAGGCCGCCGCGCAGCTTGTTGACGACGAGGGTGGCAAGCGCTTCACCTTCGATGTCTTCCGCAACGATGAGCAGCGGACGGCTGGTCTGCACGACAGCTTCCAGCACCGGCAGCAGCGGCTGCAGGCTGGAGAGCTTCTTTTCGTGGATCAGGATGTACGGGTTCTGGAGTTCAACCGTCATCTTGTCGGCGTTGGTGATGAAGTACGGCGACAGGTAGCCGCGATCGAACTGCATGCCTTCGACGACGTCGAGTTCGGTGTCGAGGCCCTTGGCTTCTTCAACCGTGATCACGCCTTCCTTGCCGACCTTTTCCATCGCCTTGGCAATGATGTCGCCGATCGTGGCGTCGCCATTGGCCGAGATGGTGCCGACCTGGTTGATCTCTTCCGAGGTCTTGATCTTCTTCGACATCTTGATGAGTTCGGCGACGACAACTTCGACCGCCTTGTCGATGCCGCGCTTCAGATCCATCGGGTTCATGCCGGCCGCGACCGATTTGGCGCCTTCGCGCACGATGGCCTGGGCGAGAACGGTGGCGGTGGTGGTGCCGTCACCGGCGAGGTCGTTGGTCTTGGAAGCGACTTCCTTGACCATCTGGGCGCCCATGTTCTCGAACTTGTCCTTCAGTTCGATTTCCTTGGCGACCGTCACACCGTCCTTCGTGATGCGCGGAGCGCCGAAGGACTTTTCGATGACGACGTTACGGCCCTTGGGGCCGAGGGTGACCTTCACCGCGTTGGCGAGAATGTCGACGCCGCGCAGCATGCGATCGCGCGCGTCCGCCGAGAATTTCACGTCTTTAGCAGCCATGATTGCTGTTCCTTGATTGTCTTAAACGGAAACGGCGGCTTCTGAGCCACCGTGGACGGCGGGGGTCGGAGTTACTCCACGATCCCCATGATGTCGGACTCTTTCATGATCAACAGCTCGTCGCCGTCGATCTTCACTTCCGTGCCCGACCACTTGCCGAAGATGATCTTGTCGCCCTTCTTGACGTCGAGCGGGACGAGCTTGCCGTCTTCGCCACGCACGCCAGCGCCGACCGCGATCACTTTGCCTTCGCTCGGCTTTTCCTTGGCGGTATCCGGGATGATGATCCCGCCCTTGGTCTTCTCATCGCCCTCCAGGCGCTTTACCAGCACCCGGTCATGCAACGGCCGAAACTTCATGAGACCCTCCATTATCGCATTAGAATTTAACGGTTTTTTCGCGGCGGGCCCCACAGGGCAAAGCCCTGTTAGCACTCCACGCTCGCGAGTGCCAGCTACGTAGTCCCGGTAGCAGCGGGAGTCAAGCTCCCGGCCATGACAAAGGGGCCAGAAGGCGCGGAAAAAGGGGGCTGTCGAGCCTAGCGGTCGGGGGCCAGCAGGTCGTGGCTGCGGCTGCGGTCGCGATAAATCAGCATCAGATTCCGGCCATAAATCACCATCCCGCCCACCTGAGAGAGGATGAAAATCGGCTCCTGGATGTAAATGGCATAGATCATCGTCAGCAAGCCGCCAAAGAAGCTGATGTACCAGAAGGCGACAGGAATCACGCTTTTCTTGGCCCGTTCGCTGGCCAGCCACTGGACGAAGAACCGGGAGCCGAAGATCACCTGGCCCATCAGGCCGACGGTCTTCATCAGGTTCATGGAGGCGAACCAGGCGATGAACCAACTCATGGTGTCTCCTTAGGCGAAAAGCGGGCCGTTCCGCTCGTTGAGGTGATACACGCAGCCCATCGGTAAGGCTATTGTTTGCACTATTGTTTGAGGCGCAGGCTTCGCCTACATCCACCGAGCCCACTTATATAAAACCCTGTTCCAGGCCCCCATGCCGCCCGCCGCCCCCGCATCGACGAACCTGCGCCCCGTGGCCTGGTGGCTGATCGCCTGCGCGGCGATGATCTTCGTCATGGTGGTGCTGGGCGGCGCCACGCGCCTGACCCAATCGGGCCTGTCGATGGTGCAGTGGAAGCCGCTGACCCTGTTGCCGCCGATGTCAGCCGAACAGTGGCAGCAGGAATTCGCGCACTATCAACTGACGCCGCAGTTCCTCAAGACCAATGCCTGGATGACGGTCGAGGATTTCAAAGAGATTTTCTGGCTAGAGTACCTACACCGCCTCTGGGGCCGGATGATCGGCTTCGCGTTCTTACTGCCCTTCGTGTACTTCGCGGCAAAGCGCATGATCGACCGTACGCTCGGCTGGAAGCTGGCGGGCTTGTTCGTGCTGGGCGGTCTGCAGGGCGCACTGGGCTGGTTCATGGTGGCGAGCGGGCTCGCCGACCGTCCGAGCGTCAGCCATTACCGGCTGGCGGCGCATCTGCTGAGCGCGTTCGTGCTGTACGGCATGATCGTGTGGGTCGCACTCGACCTGTTCGTCGCGGATGAGGATGAGGTTGTGAATACCGATCGCGGGCTGGCGCGCACGAGCCTGTGGATCGTCGCCGGCGTGCTATTGCTGGTGGGCGCGGGCGCGCTGGTCGCAGGCCTGCATGCCGGACTGATCTACAACACCTTCCCGCTGATGGACGGCCAGCTGATCCCGGACGGACTCAGCGACCTGCAGCCCTGGTGGCTAAATATGTTCGAGAACGTGATGACGGTGCAGTTCCAGCACCGCCTTCTGGCAATCACGCTGGTCGCGGGCATCGCCGCCGTGTGGTGGCGCAGCCGCAAATTGGAGAGCCCCCAAGCGCTCGCTTGGGCGAACGCCCTGCTGACGATGGCTTTCGTGCAAGCCGCCCTCGGCATCACTACCTTAGTTCTGGTGGTGCCGCTGCTGGTCGCCTTGGCCCACCAGGCCGGTGCGCTGATCCTGTTCACGCTCGCGATTTGTTTCGCGCATGCGGTTCGGGTACCGCGCACAGACGTTCAGACTTCATTGAGTCCCGCTACACATCCCGCGGAGTAGTCCATGGCCGACATGAAAACCGTCGATACGCTGTTCTTCGGCAAGACCGGGATGGACAAGTCTGCGGTCAACCGCATCGTCGGCGAGGCGTTGAAGGGCTGCGACGACGGCGAATTGTTCCTTGAGTATGCCCAGTCCGAAAGCTTCCTGTTCGACGACGGGCGCATCAAGAATGCGTCGTTCGATACGTCGCAGGGCTTTGGCTTGCGCGCGGTGTCCGGGGAAACGACCGGCTATTCCCATTCCTCGACATTGAACGAGCAGGCGATCCTGCGCGCGGCGAACACCGTGAAGGCGGTGCGCGGCGGCCGTGGCGGCGTGCTCGCCGATCCGCCGCAGGGCACGAACCAGCAGCTTTATACGGATGCCAATCCGCTGCCGATGGTGCCGTTCGATATCAAGGTCGAGACGCTGGCCGCCATCGATGCTTATGCGCGCAAGAAAGAGCCAAAGGTGAAGCAGGTGACCGCTTCGCTGGCCGGTTCCTGGCAAGCGGTGCAGATCATGCGCGCCAACGGTCAATCGGTCGCCGACATCCGGCCGCTGGTGCGGTTGAACGTGTCGGTCGTCGTCACCGATGGCGTGCGCATGGAAACCGGTTCGTACGGCGCGGGCGGCCGCGCGACCTATGGCGAGTTCCTGAAGGAAGAGACTTGGCGCGCGGCAGTGGATGAGGCCATTCGCCAGGCGCTTGTGAACCTGTCGTCGATCGACGCGCCCGGCGGCGAAATGCCGGTGGTGCTGGGGCCGGGTTGGCCCGGCGTGCTGCTGCATGAAGCGGTCGGTCACGGCCTCGAAGGGGACTTCAATCGCAAGAAGACTTCCGCGTTCTCCAATGCGATGGGTGAGCGCGTCGCGGCGAAAGGCGTGACTGTGATCGACGACGGCACTTTCGCCGACCGTCGCGGTTCGCTGACCATCGACGACGAAGGTACGCCGACGTCGCGCACGACGCTGATCGAAGACGGCATCCTCGTCGGCTATCTGCAGGACCGCCTGAACGCGCGCCTGATGAACATGAAGCCGACCGGCAACGGTCGCCGTGAGAGCCACGCGCATTCACCGATGCCGCGCATGACGAATACCTTCATGCTGGCCGGCGACAAGAGCCGCGAGGAGATCATCGGCTCGGTGAAGAAAGGCCTGTACGCCGTCAACTTCGGTGGCGGCCAGGTGGATATCACCTCCGGCAAGTTCACCTTCTCCGCCACCGAAGCGTACCTGATCGAAAACGGCAAGATCGGTCCGGCCGTGAAAGGCGCCACGCTGGTCGGCAGCGGACCAGAAGTGATGCGCAAAGTGTCGATGATCGGCAACGACCTGATGCTCGATCCGGGCATCGGCACCTGCGGCAAGGAAGGTCAGGGCGTGCCCTGCGGCGTCGGTCAACCGACGCTGAAGATCGAAAGCATGACCGTGGGCGGCACGGCGGTGTAACGACACCGCGCGCCGCGTCGGCGCGGTGACAGAAGGATAGCGACAGAGGGGATGTACCGCCGCGCAAGTCTCGCTAGACTGACGTTACTTCGCTCGAAGCGTCGTTAGCGAAATCGGGGGACGCGTGGCGCGCTGGCACGGCTTATGGATGGCACCGGCCCAAACGCCGGAGTTCGAACGCGAAGTCAACATCGAGCGCCTGATGACGATTGCGCGGCACCAGCCAGTGTCGGCGGCAGCGCATTCGCTCTCTTCCCTTGTACTTGCGATCACTTATTTCGAATTGGCACCGACCTTGATCACCGCCTTCACGGTGGCGATCCAAGGATTGGCTTGCCTCCAGTTCTGGATTTGGCTGCGACACCGCCACAAGGTACGGCCGAGCCACGCCAGCGCCCGGACGATGAACCGCATTGTGGTGTCGTCACTCGTCTGGGGCGCAATCTGGGGCGGCTTTGCCTACGTCCTGATGTCTGTGGCACCCGAAGGCGGTCGCGCACCGACCTGTATGATTCTCATCGGCATGGCGGCCGGCGGGGTCAACATGTTGGCGGGCCTGCCGGCAGCATCGATGGCCTTTCTGGCTTTGGCGATCGCGCCGGCCGCCGTCGCGGCTGCCGTATCGCCTTATGACTTTGGCGCAACAATCGCCATCGTTCTCATCATATGTGCCGTATTCTTAGGAACGACGGCGCGACGTGACTACTTGGCATTTCTGGATCACTTACGCTTGCGTCTCGGCATCGCGCGCCTCGCAGACGACGCGGAGACGGCAAGCCGCGCCAAGAGCCGCTTCCTGGCCAACATGAGCCACGAACTGCGCACGCCGTTGAATGCCATCATCGGCTTCTCCGAGATGATTCATGAGCAAGTGAAAGGCCCGGTATCCACCCACTACGCCGAGTTTGCCCGCGCCATCGACCAAAGCGGACGTCATCTGGTCGACATCATCAACGACATCCTCGACCTGTCGAAAATCCAGGCAAGCGGTCATGACATCGACGAAAGCGCGAGCGCAATTCCGGCCATCGTCGACCGCGCGATTTTGGTAATGAACCCGGTAAGCCAAAGAGCCGGTATGAAGATCGAGATCGATCTTGCGCAGGATCTGCCCGACGTCTTTGTCGATGCGCGACGCATGACGCAAGTTCTGATCAATCTGCTGTCCAACGCGGTGAAGTTCTCGAACCGCGGCAGCACCGTGACGTTGCGTGCATTTCTGGGACCGGCCCCACCAGATGCGCCGCGACCGATTGTGATGGAGGTCGTGGATCGCGGCATCGGCATCCCCGCCGACGAACTCCAAGAGGTACTGAAGCCCTTCGTGCAAAGCCGAGAGGCGGAACGACGGCAAACGCCGGGAACGGGCCTGGGCCTTCCCCTCGCCGATGAAATCATGCGCATGCATGGCGGCACGCTCGAACTCGACAGCGCGCCTGGGCGCGGCACAACCGTGACCATCACGCTGCCTGGCGACCGCGCCCTGGCGAATGTCCGGGCCCTCGCCAGCAGCCGCGAGATCGCCGGTTAAAATTGGATATCCTGAACGTGTCTCAGAAAGCCTGCCGGTTCGCCGGCGTCGTCTTCGATCTCGACGGCACATTGATCCACTCCTCGCCCGATATCGCGGCGGCCTTGAATATCGTGCTGGTCGAAGAGGGCCTGGCGCCCTTCACAATCCCCGAAGCGGGACGGTTCATCGGCACGGGCGCAGAACGATTGATCGGTGACTCATTCGCCGCACGCGGCCGCCCGCTGGACGTCGCACAGGTCCACGCGTTAACCGCGCGATATGTCGCGACCTACGAACGCCGCGGATCGCCCGACACTGCCCTGTATCCCGGTGCTGCGGAGATGATCGGCACCTTGCGTCGCCATGATATCCCGATGGCCATCTGCACCAACAAGCCGACGGCCATCACCCACCAGGTACTAGCACAGTTCCAGTTAGAGGCATGCTTTGTGGCGGTGATCGGCGGCGATGGCAGGTTCGGACTGAAGCCCGCAGCCGAGCCGCTGTTGGAAGCCTGTCGCCTCATCGGCGTCGCGCCCGCGCGCGTATTAATGGTCGGCGATTCCGGGACCGATGCCCGCACCGCACAGGCGGCCGGGTGCCCCGTCGCCATCTTACGGCATGGTTACAGCCGGGAACCGGTGGACAGCCTGGGCGCCGCGTTTGTCCTCGACTCCATCGCTGAAGTCGGCGCGCTGGTGCTCGGATGATCGGCGTTTTCGATTCCGGTCACGGTGGTTTGACGATCCTGCGCGCTTTGACCGAGCGCCTCCCTGACCGCGACTTCCTCTACTTTGGGGATCACGCGAACGCGCCTTATGGAGATCGTACGCCTGCGGAAGTCATCGCCTTGACCCGAGACGCAGTCGCCGCGCTTTTCGCGCGTGGATGCAGGCTGGTCCTGCTTGCCTGCAATACCGCGGCCGCGGTGGCGTTACGAACGCTGCAGCAGGACTGGCTGCCGATGCATGCACCCGATCACCGCATTCTGGGCGTGCTGGTACCGACCGTCGAAGGTGTGACCGGCGAGCCCTGGCGCATGGAAGACCGCACGCAAACGCCACGCGAGCAAGCGACGCGCAGACTGATCGTATTCGCGACGCGCCGGACGGTCGCGAGCAACGCCTATCCCGAAGAAATTCACAAGCGCGCGCCGGAGATCAACGTGATCCAGCACGCTTGCACGGGACTGGTGCAATTGATTGAGGCCGGGGCGTCACGTGCCGTCTTGCGCGAGGCCGTGCGGGGGCACGTCAGCACTTTGATGAGCGAACTGAACGGGCACGAGCCGGATGCAGTGATGCTGGGCTGCACACACTATCCGCTGGTCGCGGACATGTTCGTTGACGCCTTGCCGCAGGGAATTGAGGTCGTATCTCAGCCCGATCTCGTTGCCGCGAGCCTTAGCGACTACCTGAGGCGGCGGCCGGACATCGATGTACCGCGCAAGCGCGGGAAGGTGTCGTTCCTGACAAGCGGTGACGCGGAAGAGATCACACCATTGGCGTCCACCTTCTTCGGACGTGACGCCGCGTTTCAGAAAATTTAGCGACCGACTTCAGTTCGGTCGCGCGCTGTTCGGGCTGATGCTATTTGGCCGTTCTAGCGGCCGACGCATCGCATCTAGCGAGTTGCGACAGCCTTGCGAAAGCTTGTCAGTATTCTGGACCAAGCACTGAATGATGCGACCTTCGCCCTGCGGTACGGCAGCACAGAGCTTTTTAATGTCGTCGCCGCACTTCTCGCGCAGAGATGGCGCCGACGGTTCGGCGGCGACGGCCATTGTCGTAGAGGTTGTCAGCAACATCGCGATCACAATCAGCTTCATCGTCATGCTCCTTGAACGCGTATCAGTATCGGCCGCGAACCCGGCGGGAATATGGCGGTCGATATCGCGGCGGTGTCGCTCAATATTTTCCGCTACGCAGGGAATCATGCCGCCAAGAAATGGCGGAAAAGTGCGTGTCGTTTCGGCCCAAAAGCGTTGCGCGACGAATCTGTCGAAGTCTGCAGCGCTGGTCTGCTCGTTGTAATCGTGGCAGATTCACGTGCCCGACAAGCGCACCGCTTAATGATGCGCGCTCGGGCTGGGGGATACCCTTGAAGTTTGCGACACAAGGCCGAGGCGCAAAGGCGCCAGAGCCGTCTTCATCTGCTCCTGAACAGTCCAGCCACAAAGCCAAGAGCGGCCTTGTGGGTACGCTGCGACGCGCGGCGCTGCGCATGATTTTCCCCTTCCGCCACCAACTGCCCGAGAACGCCGTGACCGCGGACGAAGCCGCAAAGACTTTCCTGGGTACCATGGCCTCGACCGCCGCGCGCACCAGCGGATTATGGCGGCAGCATCTCGAGAACGCTCTCGCCGACTGTCTTGGGGTCGATGCCCGCAAGCAATTCTTCGATCTGTACCCGGTGGAAGATTATTACCTGACCGGCGTCGTCGCGCTTGAGTCAGCGCGCATCCGTCAGGTTTACACGCCAGCAGAGGCCAACGAACTGCTGGCCGCGATTGGCGACCAGCTGGATATGGCGGCCGGCCGCAACGATCGGCTTATGTCGGATATGCTGTTCGACCTGATCGGACGCATCGAAGCGGCGAGCACAGGGGCGCAGCAGAAAAAGCCCTATGACCTCGTCACGAAGGCCATCCTTCGGCACCTTGAACTGCATCAGAACGAAGCAACGCGCGATCTGATGCTGGACAAGGCGTTTCGCCACACCCTTGGCGAACCGCTGGCTGTCGGCATTCAGGATTGGTGGCGCGCGTTCCAGCAGAAGTTCGTTCTGTACATTCCCCCGGAGCCCGAGCCCGAGGAGCCGGAAGAGACTTTCTTCACAGCGCCGCCCGCACCTGTCGAGCCGCCGCGCCGTAAACGCCGCCAACTAAGGCGCGCTGAATCGTTGATTTAGCTTCCGGCTAGCCCGCGCGATGCTTGCGCGGCAACTTGCTTCCGACTTTGTGCAGTAACAGCGCCGCCGCAATCACGAGCGCCATGCTGTAGATCGCCTGGGTCGCAAGCAAAACGCCGCGGTCGATCAGGAAGCCAACAACAACGCCACCCAAGGACGCGACCAGCGTGTTCAACATCGCATTGAACCCGCGGATCGCACCGATATGGCGCGTGCCATAAAGCTCGGACCACACCGTGATTCCCGTCACAAGATTGAGGCCAAAAGTAAGGGCGGTGAAGATCATATAGAACGGGATCGCCCAACTGCCACCCACCCAGGCCACCAAAGCCAAGGCGGGCACCATCGGCCACAGATAGATTTCGGTTAGCGCACGCGATCCCCATCGGTCCACCAAGACACCCGCGATGACATTCGCGACAAACGACGTCGCCGCGAACAGGAGATATGCGCCGGCAAAGGCGTGCAGATCCCAGTGCTTTTCCTCCACCAGCGCGAGCTGGTGATACTGGAACGTAAATAGAATGCAGGGCACGACGAGCAGGCCGGGAATGATCAGATAAAACCTGCTGTCGCGCAGCACCTGGCCGAGAGTGTAGTGCTCGCGCGTGTCCGCCGCATTGGCCGTGCTTAGTGATTCGAGATGTTTGAGATACTGGCGATGCCGCTCACCATGTCCGCGCAGCTGCCACATTGTCAGTGGCAACACGACAACGACAAAGGCGATCGCGAATATCGCCCAGGCCTCGCGCCATCCGACTGTATTCAGAAGAATGGCGATGATAAACGGGAAGATCGCATACCCGGCGGTGAAGCCCATATTGGCCACCGCCGCCGCCCGGCCGCGCGTCGCCTCGAAATAGCGGGCCATTGTCGCCATGGTGCATAGCATCATCACGGAGCCGGCCATCATGCGCACGCCAACCAGGCCGAGGAACAGCATGAAGGATGACTTCGCCGCGGCCACCAGCGCGAACGAGCCTGCACTCCCGATCAGAAGCCCGGCGACGAAAACCCGTAGGTCGAGACGATCCAATAGACGCCCGGCCGGCGCGATCCCGAACGACCCGACAAGCGTTGCCATGCCGAAGAGGCTGGCCATCTGACCGTGATTGAGGCCCAGCGCCGCCTGCATCTCGCCGTTGAACAAAGAAATGAAATACGTCTGTCCGCAGGCCAGACAGAGATTGAACGTAAAGCCGAAGCTGAGCAGTCGCGCATTCGTGCGCAGGAAGGCGATCCAGGCGTTCATGACGGTGTACTTAAAGCACAGGCCTTAAAACATCGAAAGGATCGCTCACGGAGCGCGCCGCACCAAGGCTTTAGCGTGAACATCGCACCCCGGATCGGCCATAAACGGCCCGCTGTTACCGCGCCCCTGCCTTGCGTCGAACCGATGCAGCGCGTCGAGCTTTTATTGTATCATGGGGCAACCCATATCAATGACTGTCCCCGCCGGCAGCCGTAAGATAGCCCCGTCGGGAATGTTTCGAGGAGTGCCGCAATGCCTGAAGCCCCGTTGGCCAACGTTCCGAATATCGACGCCGCCTTCGCGCCGACGCACGACGAGTTCGCGCGGATGCGCCTCGTCAGTATGCTGCGCAAGCATGTCATCCTCGACATGCGCGAGGATATGCGCCGCGATTTCTATGAACACGTGAAGCCGCAGACCGCGGCGAAGACCGGGACGTCGCCGGAGACCTGGCGCGAGATCGAGAAGTCGATGGAGCCGCAGCCGTCATACCGCTTCTATTCGAGCATGCGTTACAACGCGCAGGAGATGAGTTTCAACTCCGTGCAGGACACCGTGGAACGCGCGCTACCGGAGATGATCTCGGCAGGGCAGTTTGCAAACGCGCATAATCCGGCGGGCGGCTCGCTCACGGTCGATCCGAATTTCGAGGTCCCCAAGTACGTCACCACACAGGACGTGCACTTGATCCCAGGATGCTTCCATTCGGAATGGACGTCGGATGATGTCGCGCAAGGCGCGGTGACCGAGTGGGGCGGCAAGGTCTTCAGCGGTGCCCTGCCCCATCGCAAAGAAACCCCGGGCGGCGGGGTGGCGATGTCGATCGGCCGCTGGCTGAAGGGTAAGTATCCCGATTTCAAGCCGAAACGCGCCCTCGACATGGGAACGACGTCGGGCAAAAACTTCTTCCCCTACATCGACTATTACCCCGGCCTTGAAGCTTATGCGATCGATGTGGGGGCCCCGGTTTTACGCTATGGGCATGCCATGGCGGAGTATCGCGGCTATCCGGTGCACTTCAGCCAGCAGAACGCCGAGAAGACCAATTTCGCCGACGGGTCCTTCGACCTGATCACGTCGAGCTTCTTCTTCCACGAAGTTCCGGTGCCGGTGACGCGCCGTATCATCCAGGAGTGCTATCGTCTGCTGGCCCCGGGTGGGATCATGGTCCACATGGAACTACCACCGGAGAAGTCCACGACAGCTTGGGACAACTTCTTCTGGAATTGGGACACAGAAAACAACAACGAGCCCGCCTACACCATGTTCCGGTCGCAGGACCCCATGGAGATCATGGCGCGCGCGGGCTTCGTGGCCGAGAACTGCTTCGAGACCACCGTGCCGAACCTCGGCACCTTCGGCGAAGAAAACTATACGAAGTTCTTCGCTGGCGAGATCGAAGCGCCGAAGCACGGCCAGGGCGGTTGGTTCGTGTTCGGGGCACGCAAGTAGCGCGCAGCATCCACAAGACGACAAAAAGGGCGCCCGATAAGGCGCCCTTTTTTATGTCTTGGGCAGAAGAAGAAAGGTGGAATCGTCGATCTCATGGATCGCAGCGCAAAGACCCTTCATCTGCTGCTCCACCTCGGATCGGCTTGCGCTGAACTTATGCTTCAGCACATCGGGGCGCGTGACCTTTTCCCAGCGGAACTGTCCGCCGAGCGGCTTAGCACCGGCTGCGTCAAGCAGCGCGAGCATGGTCACGGCCGTTTGCCGCGCCCCACCGGGGGGAAGCGTTGTGACAGTCGCCTGGATGGGTGCCGGTAAGGGAGCGCCCGCGAGAAAGGCGCGCAGGGCGTCCCATCCGGCCGCCGCCGACGTCACGGTCGGATTGACGGTACGCATCAGGAATTTGTGGCCCCAGCCGTGCGTGCTGATGTTGAGCACCGGCCTGCCCATCAGCGCGGCCTCGAGGCCAGTCGTGCAGTCGGCATGCACGACGATGCTTGCGCCCGCGATCCACGGCCCGGGCTGTTCACCGACGATCACGCGCGCTTGCGGATAGTCTTTGGCGAGCTCATGCCACATGGCGGGGCTTTCCGCCGGGTGCGGCCTGATGACAATCGGGACCGAGAGCGATTTCAGAGCATTCTCGATTACGGGAATCAGCCCCGCCTTACGCGCTTCCTCGAAGGCAAAGCGCTCCTCGATGTCCGTCAGACCCGCCTGACGCAGCGGCTCGGCCGAGGCGGCGCGATCACCCCAAAGACCGTTCGTCATCGGGAAGTTCGTGTTGAACAGGATATAGCCCGTCTCTCTAACGGGCTCAGCCGCTTCACGCAGCAATAGATCGACGCGTGCGGATCCGGTCAGACGAAAATCGGCCTTGGGATATCTCTTCTGCAGCACCTCATGCTGGGCGGTGCTGTGAGTGAAGAAGACCGCCCGATCGAGTGTCGCAGGCGCCACGTTCAGAAGAACCGCGTCGCCGGATAGTGCGAGGGCTTCTTCATCCGCCGCGGCGATGACGTGCCCGGCAGACTTCACGCCCTCCATGCTGGCGGCCTGGATGGCATTGGAAGTCGGGAATAGGTAAGCCCCGCGCGGGGCGTAGGGCGCATTGAAAACGATAGACCAGCGCTGACCGACGACAACGGGGCATCCCCGATTCAGGATTTCTTCCGCGATCATCAATCGCGCCGCGAAGTCGCGGGCCTTCAGCTCACAAAGCAGGTACGCGATGCGATTCATTCTGTCGCCGCGATTGCCGTCTTCACCGCCATCTCGACCTCATCGACATTGATAGTGAAGTCGGAGAATAGCGAGGGCTGGCCAGGCGTTTCCAGCATGTCGCCCACGACGCAGGCAAATTGCAGCTCCGCCATGGATGCGAGTTCGTGGAATGCCACGATGACGCGCCGATCGTGCGTCAACTCGACCATCGCGCCGCCCGGATTCATAAAGTAGGAATTCGTCATTGCCGCCCCGTGCGGGCCGGCAACGATGCGTGCCTCACGAAATGCTTCGATCTGTCCTTCGAAACTAAGCGCCCCGGGATTGATCGTCTCGAAGCCGTAGCCTTCGAGCATCTTACGTATCTGCGGTTCCGTCTCAATGCGCCGTCGCCAACCGCCGGGGCGCCCAATGTAGAGACGGCGCTTAGGATTTGGGTGGGGCGTTATGTTGAACATCTTGCGCAAATGCGCGCGCCGCCACGGCGTCGGCCCACTCTCACGCTTCGGGAACATCAGCTGCTGGCACAGCATGAGCGTACCGTCGTAGGGCTGGAAACGCGCGCCGGGGATGCCCGCACGCGTGATCGCCTGGCCCATAAAATGGAAGCGCGCCTGCTGGTCCGGCGAAAATCCGCTAAGCACAAGCTTTGCGCGCGACAGCGCAGGCATCTGCTCTTCCAGGAACATCTGGCTGATGGTGTCGGTGAGGAAGTGGAAATAGTTGTCGGTACCGAATCCGTTCAGCGACAGCACCGGATCCTGCGCCCAAGTCCACACACCGTAGCGACCCGGGAATGCTTCCTTCATGTGCTCGAGAGCATAGCGAAGGATCGTTTCTTCAAGACGCAGAACGGATTGCCGAAGCAATGTTCCATCCGGAAAGCACACCAATCCAAACGGGCCGGCCAGGAAACAGGCCTGCACCGCGCACATTGTCGGCGTATAGCGATTGACCGGTCCGTACGGAAAGACGTTGGCGTACTGGGGGCGGTTCAAATAGATCGGCTCTGTCAGCACCATCTGCGGTAAACCGCGAAGGCGGGCATAGGCAATCGGCGGCATGCCGGGCTGGCCGAAGGCTTCGGGCGTCACCTCGGTACCGATGGCCTCGATATCGACAACCCGCAGATTCTTTCCGGGAATGGGACCGTTCATGCCCGCACCGCCTTCAGCGCCGCATCAACGGCCGCATCGACCGTATCGATATCGACACTAAAATCCGCAAACAGCGGATTTTCGCTCTCGCTTGTACGCTTACCGATCACGCAGGCGAAACTGAGGCGTGCAGCGGCGGCGATCTCATGGAAGGTCCAGACCACACGGGCGTCGTGCGTGAGTTCGACCAGCGCACCGCCCGGCGGCATGAATGCCCCATTGGTCAACGCCGCGCCGTGAGGCCCGACAATGACGGCGGCCTCTGCGAACGTCTCAACCTGTTGCTGGAACGACATCGCACCGGGATCGATTGCGACAAAGCCACGCTTCGTCAATCGCGCCGCGATTTCGGCGTCGTTCATCAAGCGGCGACGCCCCGCGTTCGGCCGCGTGATATAAAGGCGCTTAGTACCAGCCCGCTTGTCATCAAGGCCAAATCTGCCGCGCAGTTCGGCGATCTTGGCCGGGTTGGCACCGGTGTCGCGCGCGGGGAACACCACATGACGGCACAGCATCATTGTGCCGTCATAGGGAATGAGTTCGCCGGATGAGAGGCCCGCAAGAGACTGGGCCGCCTCGATATAGGGCAACGCTTTAGCGGCCTCAGGATGATAGCCACTGACGATGAGGGGCGAATGCTGGATTGCTGGAATCCTATCGCGCCAATGCAGCTGGCCGAGCGCATCGATGAGGAAATGGAAATAGTTGTTGGTGGAATATGTATTCAGCGACAACAGCGGTGCGTCGGCGGTGTTCCAGAGAATGTGATGTCCCGGAAATTGCCCTTTGAACTGCGCATACATGAAGGACATCGCGCTGGCGTCTGTGTGAAGCAGCGACTCACGCACGATCGAGCCATCGGGCAGTACAATCGCGCCGAACGGGCTGAACATGAAGCCGTTCTGAACGCTGCATGCCATCTTGCTGTGCCGCGTGACCGGACCTGACGGAAATACTTTGGCGAACTTCTCGTCGCTTAGAAACACTGGCTGCGGCAGATCAAGCGGAGATACGTGATCAGAAATCGCAAAGCTGATGGGCGGACCACCGGGCGCGCCGAGTTGCTCCAAGGTCACGCGTGTGCCAATCGCACCGATCTCGATGATCCGCAGCGTTGTCTTGAAAGGCTGATCCATCACGGCGGTGTCAGGCGATAAATGACATTGGCGATGTCACTTGTGACATAGATCGCACCACTTTTGCCCAAGGCCACACCCGTCGGCAAGGATGGCGCCTGCGTCTGGGATCCGCCGACGGGTCCAATCGCGAGATTATCGGCCAAAATTTGCGCTGTTCTGGTGGCGGTATCCACCGCAATGACGCGCTTCCGCCCGACTTCCGCAACGATAAGTCGGCCATCGGATCCGAGCGCGATACCCTCCGGGGCTTTAAGACCATCGATGACGACATCCTGATCGTTCGTCTTCGGGTCGACACGCGTGATACGGCCACCGCGATATTCGGAAACGTAGAGAGCGCCATTGCCGGCGTCGGCCAAACCAACCGGCCCGTCGAAGTCCCACGCATAAATCGTTCGCGTGTGGTGCTCATCATTCCCAATCTTCGTCAGGCGTCCGACGCTATAGTCGGCGACCACAACGCCATCAGCAATCGGCTTGATGTCATAAGGCGTACCGAAGTTTATGTAGTTGGCCAGAAGGCGGCCGGTTGCACGCTCAACCACTTGAACGGACCCCGACGATGAGCCGCCAGCAATGCCAAGTATGTAAGTCTTTCCATGCGCGACGATGCTGGTGGCGCCAAGAACGCCGGGCATGCGCTTGATCAGCCTGCTCTCACCGGTGGATGGATCGAAAATGCGAGGCCCCCAGATATCAGCCACGAGCAATTCTTCGGACTCTTCGCCATCGAGGACTGTCAAAAGCCCCGGAGCGCTGAAGTCACCCCAAGTCACGCGCCTCTGCGCCAGGGTCTTCGGGTCAATCGCGGTGATGCCGTTATAGGCCGTCGATGAGACGTAAATGGTGCCATCTTTACCAATCGCGAGATTGTCGACCGGTGGCGGAAGTTTCGCGATTGCTGCTTTCTCGCCGGATTTGGGATCGACCCGCACCACCTCGCCCCGCAAGTAGTCGAGTGCGATAAGCTTTCCATCCGCTTCAATCTTCACCGCGGACGGGCTCTCGAAGCCGTCCGCGATGTCGGTCATCGCTCCCGTTTCGATATCTATCCGCACGATCTTGCCGAGATGGAACAGCGGCCCGTAAAGCCCACCGTCATCGCCGATTTGGAAGGCGTTGAGGCCTCCAATCTGTTCGGCCACCGTGCGCCGTGGCTTGACACCGGCCGGATCGAGTTCATAGAGACCATCGCCGCCGAAAATGCGCGAAACAAAAAGGCGGCCATCGCGACTGAAGCCCACCGCGTTGGCGCCCGGCATATCCTGCGCGAGCGTGCGCACGCGCCCATCCTTGCCGCGCGTTAGGACATTGCCGCTTCCCAGACCGGTCCAGAAGATTGCACCATTCGGCGCGAAGGCAAGATCGTCCGCGCCGCCGCGCGGGGGGCCAAGGAATGTCGTCACGGCCCCCGATGCGATATCGATGCGATAAATCGATCCGCCGGTCAAACTGCCGGCATAGATTGCACCATCGGGCCCTATGGCAAGACCCTGGATGCCGTGCATGACAGACGGCTGCCCGATTACTTCAATCTTGTAGTTGGCATGTGTTAGTGGCTGCGGCGCATCCGCTATACGCGACGCTGACTTTGAGGCTGCGAACGAAATAGCGGAGGGCCAGAGCACGGTAGCCGCGCACGCCCAGATCCCCTCGCGCCGGCGCATCACAGGCCACCTCCGCACATTCCCGCACGTTTTAGACGGCCTCGCCACCGGCGACAACCATGACAGTGAGGGGCCAGGAACGGCGCTCTTTATGTCGTGGGTTCGCCCGACAGGGCGCGAAATCGTGCCGCCAGCACGCATAGCCGGTCCCGGACGCGGGCGGCAGTCGCGATTATCCGACGCGGCGGCGGGCGGCCGCCCTTTTCTGAACGAGCATAATTGCATACTCGGCGAGCACACGCGCGCTTAGCTTGCTTTCCCCATGAACGCGGGGTCGGAACTCGTACGGAATTTCCACGAACCGCAACGGCTGCGGCGAAGACGCCAGCAGGTCGAGCAGGATTTTATAACCTGTTCCGGAGAGGTGGTTGATCGCCGCAAGAAAACTGGCGCGCCGCACCATGAAGAAACCGCTCATTGGATCATTCAAGGGTTGATTGATCACAAGTCGGCTGAGGTGCGTCGCCAGGCGGCTCATCGCGTGGCGAACGCCTGACCAACTTCCGACTTCGCCACCGGCCACATAGCGTGAACTAATCGCAAGATCGACTTTGCCGCTACCAAGCTCGCGTAACATCGTCGGCAGAATGCGTTCATCGTGCTGGAGATCAGCATCGATTACCGCGATGCACGGCGCCGTGGCGCTCAGCACGCCCTCTATAACTGCCGATGAAAGCCCTCGGCGTCCGATGCGCCGAATACAATGGATGTGAGGACTGGCCTCACCAATTTCAGACACGACTTGAGCGGTCTGATCCGGAGAATCATCGTCGACAACTATGGCTTCCCACGCGTGTCCGGCGAGCGTGGCCTCGAGACGCGCAATCAACGGCCGAACATTTTCCGCCTCATTGAATGTCGGAATGATGATCGATAGGTCGGGCGTTACCGGAGTCATTCCGATTGCATCGCGGCCGATACCAGCCAAATCCTTCATTGTCTCACCATTCACACTGTTCTGAAGCGTAGCTCGGCGGTCTTCGTGGTCAGTCTAAACGACGCAGGTAGACAAGTGACCCCGCTTCCTCCGGCGTATGGACTTAGATAATGTTCTCGCGCGCGGCCGATGTCTTAACGTGGGTTATTTCCCCACAGCTCAACTTAGGGAGTCACCCTGGCACCCGTCAATCGCGAAAAATGTGGGCTTTTTCCCCACATAACGTATGATAGGCGCAAGGTAATTCCAAACATGATTCACTCTCGCACAAGCCGCACAGGACCGGGTGAACCGTCAACAGCATTGGTCCGCGCGATCACGCGTCTGGCGCGCCCCCTCGTACACCTGCTGATCACCCGCGGCATTACCTATCCGTATCTCGCAAATCTTCTGAAGACCGTCTACGTGGCCGTCGCGACGGAATCGCTGGGAGAAGATGCCACGACCAGCCGCGTCAGCGTCGTGACGGGATTGCAACGGAAGGATATTCGCCGCATCCAGAGTGAGCCGCCGCCGGATGCGGCGGCGCCGCCGGCCATTTCCATCGGCGCACGTCTTATTGGAATCTGGACAGGCAACGCGCGTTTTCGTGCCAAGAAGACTGGTGAGCCGCTGGTCTTGCCGCGCACGTCGGAAGGTTCACGCAAGCCGTCGTTCGACGAATTGGTTCGCACCGTCTCCACCGATATCAGGCCGAGAGTCATTCTTGATGAGTGGCTTCGCCTCGGAATTGTCACGGTCGACCCAGAAGGGTCGATACGCCTCAATTCCGACGCCTTCGTGCCTCAACAAGGCTTCGACGAGAAAGCATACTATCTGGGCCGCAACGTGGCGGATCATATCGCTACGAGCGTTCACAATTTGCTGAGCGACGGAACGCCATGGTTTGAACGCGCGGTCTATTACGATCGGCTTACGCCAGAGAGCATCGCCTACCTAAGGAAGCGCGCGAACGAACTCGGCATGAAAACGTTGCTGGCGCTGAACAACGAAGCCTTGCGACGCGCCGACGGCGACGCGGAGCGCGTCGATGCGAAGCAACGCATGGCGCTCGGCATCTACTTCTTCGAAGGTCCGGACGAGGCGGCCTCGGAGAAGAGCCGCTAGATGCGTTCTTCATTGCTCCAGCTTGTACTTTTCGGCTGGCTGGCGTGCGGGCTCTCACCCGTCCTTGCTCAAACCAAAAGCTGCAGCTTGACGCCGAAAGAAGCGCGCGGTGGTGCCTCGAATGCATTGCGTGAGTTGGTCGGCCAGACGGGTTTTTCCGAACAGCGCGGGCTAGGAGGCACGGGCGTTGTGGCGCGCGCGGAAGAGCGGGGCCTCGGCGGCACAGGCATCATCGGCGTGGTGACCGGCTTTGGCTCTGTCTGCGTGAACGGCTTCGAGGTCGAAGTCGACCGCAATAGTGCCATCACGATCGAGGGCATCGCAGCAAAGCGCGCCGACGTTCAGCTGGGACAACTCGTGGAGATCGAGGCCTACCCACGGAACGGCAAGCTGTTCGCGCGTCATGTCGCGGTTCGGGTACAAGTGGCGGGACCAATCGAGTTTCTCGGCGAGGACAGCCAGCAAATGCGCGTCGCTGGGCAGACTGTAAAAGTCGCACCTCTGGATCCACGGAACCGGTCGCGCCTCATGCGCAACGATTGGGTTGTCGTATCCGGGTTACGCCAAGACGACGGCACTATTCTGGGAACATCGATCGCGCGCCTACCTACGGGCGGACGCCGCGTGGTCGTCAGTGGCAAGATTGAACAAGACAACGCCGGCGAATTTAGGGTTGGGGGGTTGAAGATCACCGGGGCCGCGCTTCGGGCCGGAGACTCCGTGACATTGCGTGGTGATCTGACCGCCGGGGTCATGGCGGTTCGCGATGCCCGTGTCGACACTGGCACGCCGTTTTCCGGCGCGGTTCGCACACTTTCGGTGCAGGCAGAGGGAAGACTGCTTGAAGCGGCACTCAGCCGAGCCAGTGGGGCGCCCGTGCGGCTGGATGCTGCCGAGTTCCGGCAAGCCATCGGCGCCACGAACCCCATGCAGGCCGACGGCCAGGTGCGGATCGGATCCTCATTCGCACCAAACCGAGTGCAGACCCCAGAGATGCAAAGGCCTACACCTTCGGTTCGCCCGGTTCTTCCGAATCTTCCCGAGCGGATTGTGCGCGATCCAAACTTGGACCTCCGGCGCGACCGAGCCGGCTCGCGGCCTGATCCTCTTCTTACGCGACCGGATCGGGGGATTCCGCCGCGCGTCGAACCAACTCTACGGCCGGAAAAACCACCGCGTCCCGAAACGCCTCCACCCACCCCAAGCCGCTAAGAATATTTGCTCTGGCAGCATCAACTAATAGTTATGAGTCCTGGCAAGAAGCGGACTTTTGCGTCGACAAATTCAACCAAACCGCTCGTAAAGTTGACTTTCTCCGCGATCCTATGCGTTAATTCCTGGGCAATCGACGTTTTGCCACGACCTTGCTGACTGAGCCTTTTCGACCGGGCGTCTCTCAAGTCTCCGCAAAAACTCAGGTTGTCGGCGGCCGCGCGACGTGTGCGCGGTAAACCGCAGGAGGCGGCACCGGGAACGCGCCTCCTGCATCTCAGGAGGCCAAGATGGCTGTCGGTACGGTAAAGTGGTTCAACAAGGTGAAGGGCTACGGCTTTGTTCAGCCGAGCGATGGCGGTAAGGACGTGTTCGTCCACATCACCGCGGTGGAGCGCGCGGGAATGGACACGCTAGTTGAAGGCCAGCGCGTTTCCTACGACCTCGTTACGGAGCGCGGCAAGACTGCCGCAGCGAACCTCAAGTCGGCCTAGGCCCAAAATTTAACCGCGCCCGCATCTGTCCAATGCTGGCGACGAAGGTCATCGGCCTGCTTCCTTGGAAGCAGGCCGATTGCATTTGAAGCTTCAAGCGCTGCCACCCGCGCGGCCTGATCTCGCCTCGTCGATCCACTGGCGCAATTGCTGCAAGGGCAATGCGCCCGCAACTCGTGCGGTCACGCGACCACCGCTGAACATCATCAGCGTCGGAATGCTTGCTATTCCCAAACGACTCGCGACGGTTTGCGCCTCGTCGGTGTTTAATTTCAAAAACCGCATTTGCGGTTCGAATTCCGCCGCGACCCGCTCAAATACCGGCGCCATGCTGCGGCAGGGGCCGCACCATGGCGCCCAGAAATCAACCACAATTGGAATCGTGTTTCGTGAAATATGGCGCTCAAATTGCGCTTCCGAAACAGCAGCCGGGTGACCGTCGAAGAGCGGCTTCCGGCAAGCGCCGCAGACGCCGCCATCTGCCAGGCGAGCTGTAGGCACGCGATTCACCGCGTCGCAATGTGGACAGACGATATGCAACGGATCGGATGCCATGGGATCGATATAAGCATCGGCGCGCATATCGCCAGAGGCGTTCGCGCTTAATTAGTCGGTAGACAGAACGCTCGCCTCAATGTCTCGAATTCGCTGCAAACCGGTTCGCATCTCGCCAAGGATGAAGTCGCCACGCCGACCGGGGCCACCCACGTTGCGGTTAGGAAACAGTTCGACCCAGGCATCCATTTTTACGGTGAGGGCGCAGAGGATACCGCCCATCATTTGATGGAACGTCTTGATAATCGCTTCGATTTTCCGGAACCGTTCAGCGGAGAGGTCGTTCCACATATCTTGCGTCCGCCGATCGAAGCTATCGAGCTTCTTGTGCATCGAGCTCAACAGCGATCCGAAGGTCATCTCCATCTCTTTCGCCGCGACGATGAACTGCGGATTGTTCTTCATCTGAAAATTCTTGCGCAGATCGTTCAGGGCAACGAAGAAATCTTCGACGTGTGGGGTGACCCGATCGAGGCACTGTCGGTAATACGAGATCGACATGAAGATGTCGGCATAGTCCTCGAGGAAGCGGGGAATCGCCATGATTTCGATGCCGAGCTTGCCTGCCAAAAGCGTAAGCTTGTGCTTAGCTTTTTGCACATCCGGATCGCGGAAGAGCTGGATAACGTCGGCAAACGTTTCCATTTTCACGCCTTCATCACCGTAGACCTGCATGAGAAGCGGGTGGGTGAAGCGCTTCATGAAGCCACCGAGTTCCGCGACTTTCGCAGGCGAGAGCTTGAGCGCATCTTGCGAGTTTACTTCTATGCCCGCCTGACGAAGTGCAACGCGCAAGCTATAGACGTCGTAGCTCGGCATCTCGGCCAAGACGAAAAGGATCCTCATGTCGGGATGCGACATCTGAAGACCAAATTTTGCCGGGACCTTCGTAACCTCTATTTGCCCGGAGCCGGTGTCCTGGTCGCGATACAGCTCTATCACGCTGTCGAGCTTCGCGTTCTTGATCATTCGCGACCGCCTAAGCGTCGGATGCGTCAGGGGCATATCCGACAGGCGTAATGTGTGCAGCGTGTCGCGATCATCACCGCCCTTCGCTTCTGGCGGAGCTTCTTTCTCGGCAGGTTTTTCCGCAGCGTCGGTCACCGCGACCTCCGTACTACCGGATGGTTACGGATCGGCGAGCTATTGCTATTTCCGGCTGTAAAGCGGCCAGTCACGTCGCGCCCATACCAACGACTAACGGCAGGCATTCGAGACTTCGCGTTAGCGTTGCCCCGACCCGCTGGAGAGTTCTTTGTAGCCGAAATTCGTTAATATTTTCAGGCTTTTCGCTTCGGCCACGGACGCAGGCTATTTCTCAACGCCGTGGCGTCGCCCTCGTGAACCACGCGCGCGCGCGGTTAATGAACAACGCTGTGGAGCCCCTCATACCCCTACTTATGGGGGCATCTTACCCGTCGATATCTAGCCCTACGCTGGCTAACCCAGAGCTCTAAGCAGCCCTTTATCCTCCGGGGGGGGCAGCATGCAGCACAATCCGCACGGCATCTGCCCGATTGGATGCACCAATCTTACGATATGCATGCTGAAGGTGGACCTTCACCGTGATCTCTTTTACGCCTAGTTGCAGCGCAATTTCCTTATTCGTAAGCCCACGAACGAGGAGTTGGAGAACCATCCCTTCCCGGGCACTTACAAGGCTCAAGGGATGGCCGGAACCCGTCGACATTTGACCGGCCGCCGAGGGCGGCCAAACCGCATTGGGGTCGATGGTTGGTACTTCGGGCACAAAAATGCCACCGTCCAACACTTGGTGAAGCGCTGCTATCACACTTCGGCCACCGCTGGTCTTGGGCACAAAGCCGCGCGCGCCATTCCTCATGGCCGCCGCGACGGTCGCAGTATCCGAGTACCCAGACACGATAATCACGGGGACGCCCGGGAAGGCTCCGGTGATGGTGCGCAATCCCTGCATGCCGTCCCCGGTACCGCCGGCAGCGCCCATGCCAGGCATGTTCAGGTCCAGCAGGATGATATCGGGCTGAGCGCCAGTTCCAACAAGCGCCAAGACATCCCCGCAAGATCCGGCTTCGGTGATGACGATCTCGCCGCCGATGGCCTCAAGATGCGCCCTTAGCCCATCCCGAACGAGATCGTGGTCGTCGGCGAGCACAACGTGCATCGACTGGCCCTTTTTGGCGGTTCCTGGCGAGGGACTAACGCGCGGGAAGTCCAGGACGCTGCAAGAAAAGGGAACGGGAATGACCCTAACTGTTTGCAGCTTTTGCGTGCTTAGGCCCTTGGGTGGCCTCGCCGCGACACCTCTACCGATTGCGGCGTTTCGCTATCTGAGGCGTGATCTGGAGGCGGACGTGGATTTGATTGCGGTGATTGGGACTTTGGCGGCCTGCGCGTCCACAATCAGCTTCACGCCGCAGGCTTGGAAAATCATCAAATCCCGCGAGACGAAGGACATCTCATCAGGCATGTACATCCTAACGGTTACGGGCTTTGCTTTGTGGACCGCCTACGGGATCCTCACGAGCCAGTGGCCACTTATCGCGACCAACGCGATTTGCCTGATCTTGTCGGCATTCATCCTGACAATGAAACTCTTGCCGCACGCCACAAAAAATCGCGTGGCGGACGCGATCGATCCGTCTGCCTAATCAGGCCGCTTTGAATATATCCTTCCTACGTCGAATCTCGGCGAAGACTTCCGCTGCATCCTTGCCCACCATGCCTACGGCCTCCGCCAATTCTGGTTGATCCGCACGAAGGAAGGGATTTGCGGCAATCTCATCACTCAACAATGATGGCACCGTGGGGCGACCGTGCGCACGGGCGTCGTTCACATCCGCAGCGCGACGACGCAAGGCTTCATTCTCAGCATCCACTGTAAGAGCAAACTGAATGTTGGCCTGCGTATACTCATGTGCACAGTAAACACGCGTTTCGGGGGGCAAGGCTCTTAAGCGGAGCAGGCTTTGCCACATCTGCGCCGGCGTGCCTTCGAACACCCGTCCACACCCGATCGAAAAAAGCGTATCGCCGCAAAACAGGGCATTAGAGTCCCGGAACCAATAGGCGATATGGCCTGTCGTATGGCCAGGAACGAAAATGATCTCGGCCTTGGCATCGCCAAACAGAAAAACATCGCCATCATTCACGCGGAAGTCGATGCCGGGAATACGCCGGTCGTCGACCGCTGGCCCTACGATCTTGCAGCCGGTCAGCCACTTGAGTTCATAATTACCGCCAACATGATCTTGATGATGATGTGTGTTCAATACGTGAGTGATCTTCCAACCCGAGCGCTCGACCTCACGCAGCACCGGCGTCACCCCAGCAGGGTCGACGACCCCTACGGCACCGCTGGACGGATCCCGAATTAGGTAAATGTAGTTGTCACTCAAGATCGGAAGCTGTCGGATTTCGAGAGTCGTCATTCAATAACCTCACCAGACCCTGTCCACAGACACTAGGCGACCCTTCGAAATGAAGGAAGAGGCACGACCCCGAATTGGGCCGCGCCCCTATTACCGCGCATGCGCGCTTCGTATCTGAATGCTAAACGCGCCTCACGGCGCGATAGACCACAAGCACATCGATGGCTCCGACGATCGCAAGCAACATACTGAAGAGATTGAATCCTGCGCTGCCTTGTGAATGACGTCCCGTAGCTGCATTTCCGGAGTGCGATTCGGGGTCCCAGCAACCAGCCTGCGGGTTCGCCTGACCAACGTCTTTTGTGTTCTATGGTTCCGTCGATGTGCCCAACGCCCCGTCGCACGTTTTTCGGTGCTTCGCCCGGACAGGCAACCCTTAATGCGACGCGACAACCCTGGCCCACAACCTTGCGTTTGGCCGAACAGCAATTGTGCCACCTTTGAGATTGGCTTAGGCTGGCAGTTACGTTGAGTTTGGGGGCTTCCGAAGACTGCGAATTGCATAACGCGCGACGACGGGGCGCCTAGTGCTGCTGTGGTTGCGAAGCTTTGAGCATGAATCAGCAATTTGTGTGAGTGGCGTGCGGTACCGATGCTAACCCTTGATCCCACTTTACTGCCCGCAACTGGAATTCTGCGAGCCCGCCTGCCGGCAGATCTCGCGATCATTGTGCCGACATACAATGAGTCCGCAAACATTCCTCTCTTAGTCGAGAAGCTCGAAGCAGCGCTTGTGGGCCATGCGTGGGAAGTCATCTTCGTTGACGATGACTCCCCGGACGGCACGGCTGAAGTTGTCAACCAAATCGGACGCACCCTTCCCCACATCCGCTGCATTCAGCGCGTAGGACGCCGGGGACTTTCGTCCGCCGTTATCGAAGGCGTGCTCAGTGTAAACGCGCCATACGTGGCGATCATGGACGCTGATTTACAGCACGACGAATCTTTGCTCGTCCCAATGCTGCGACTTCTTGAGGCCCGTGAAACCGACCTTGTTGTTGGCTCGCGCTACACGAATGGAGGCAGCGTCGGAGAGTGGTCAAAAACCAGACACATGATGAGCCGACTAGCGACCTCGCTCAGCCAGCTCGTGGTCCGCACACGACTGACCGACCCGATGAGCGGTTTCTTCATGGTGCGCCGGGAATGTTTCCTAAACGCAACCCATCGCCTCGCCGGCAACGGCTACAAAATACTTCTCGACTTGCTCGCATCATCGCCTGACGCCCTGCGCGTAGCTGAGCTTCCCTACCAGTTTCGTGCTCGTATGCACGGCGAGAGCAAATTGGATTCACAGGTCGTCATTGAGCACGCATTACTGCTCGCAAAAAAGGCGGTAGGCCAATACGTACCGGTGAGACCGCTTTTCCTGGCCGGGCTTCTTGTTGGGGCCGTTGTCATACATCTAGGACTGCTGTCTGGCGCTCTCCGTTGGCTTGAGTTTGGGGTAGCCCAAGCTGTCGCCTCTATTTTTGGCGTCGTGGTAAGTTACATCCTTACGGCGTCATTCAAGCGCCGTCGCACCGACAGCACCGCGGCTATCGTCGACCTATTCTCGTTCTTGATGACGGCAAGCGTGGGGTTAGCGGGAAATCTTAGCTTGGCTGGCGTTCTCTATAATGAGACCCGCATGTGGTGGCTGGCTGGCGCTGCCGGAGCCATCCTAAGCACGCTTTGGACACATATGTCCACAGCGGCCGCCACGACCAACCGGTCCTAACGCCGGGGCTTTGCCTCATATACATCGTGAAATTGGCGATCACCGCGCCGCACGTATTTCAGGACGTAGTCAGCGTCTAGCTTCTTCTCCAGCATCGACATGGCTTCCGCATCCACATCACTGGAGTACGGACGACGAACGTAGATAACCGGCGGCTTCGACTCCAACACACGCTGAAGCTCTATAAGCCGCTCTCGACCAGGTGTCTGTACCTCGGCGATCTCGGACAAATGATTCGGGAAAAGGTATACCGACGGCGCGCAGACGTCGGCGAGATAGTAGAGAATCGGCAGGCGGTTAAAAACGAAAGCGCATGAATTGCCTGGTGTATGACTTCCGATGTAGCTCGCCACCGCACGCACATCATGCGCCTCGCCGCGCTCAAGCGGATTCTCGACGGCGATCACAAGGCAGCCAATAACCGGCACGAGCAAGATCGCGGCCAGCACGACAAGGCGGCGACGAGACACGCCCAGAGCAAGACAGATTTTTTGCCAGCCAAGCGCGGCCATGAGCGACAGCGGCGCAAGCGTCGGTAAGAAATAATGGCGTGTCGGATTTCCCAAGCCCAGAGCACCCGGCAGAGCCGCCACTAGCCAGATAAAGATGACGATACGACCGCCCCGAGCCTCCGCCTGGTCGCGGTGGACAGACACCAATGCGTAAGCCGCGAACGGAAGAAAGAAAATGCAAAACAGCGACGACTCAATAAACCGACGCAAGTACTCCGTAGTTTCGAGATTCCAGAGTCGCTTTGCGAAAATTGATGCGAAGTTGGAAGCAAAGAATTCGGCAAAGTGACCTATTTCTAAATAGTACAAAGCGACCGCAGCGGTCGGCAAAATACCCAGCACCATCATGCCAACGGCAAGTACGGCAAGGAGCGCAACGCTTTGCCGTCGACGCAGATACAAATGGATGAGGTAGACCAGGGAAAGAACCGCACTTTCAATCGCGCATATATATTTTATCTGAATTGCGATGCCGAAAAGAGCGCTCGATGAGAGTGCAGCTTGAATAGCCCCCGACGCGTTTTCCCGCGCCATATCCGTCAGCAAGAAGAGGACGGCGGCGGCAACGAAAAGATTGTAAAAAATTGGAGTCTGAGCACCCGCACCTTCCATGAGCACGGTGGCGATTGCGTAAATAACAGCTGCGGCAAACGACGTGTCGGGTTCAAAACACAGCTGTTGGCCGATGCGAACAACAATAAGGCACGTCGCGACAACAAAACCGATCGCCAAGACTTGGTATGCGAGAATGCCGTTCGCGAAGAGTGCCGGCAGCGCGTACAGCACGAAAGTGCCAAGCGGCTTTCGATCCCAGATGTCTACGAACGGGATAAGACCGTGATGAATCCATTTGTCCGCTACTGTGAGATAGAATTGCTCATCGATATGGACTGCGGGACTATTGAGGAATGCGGCACGCAGGAGAATCACCACAAGCGTCAGCAGAAGCAGCTGCGCGCGGCCGTCCATCCCCGCTATGTTTTCACGACACCGCATTATCGCCCGGAAAGTCGCCGCTAACCGTATTCGGTTCGCAGGTATACAGAGAATTTGGGATCTGGTGATGGCCGACTCTTCAAGTCGGCGGCCTGCCCCAGCCCCTCCTAACGGAGAATAGCAAGGATTCTACAGGCTGGAAGCTTCAGGCGATATCCGCCCAAGCCATTCGCAATGCAGCTGCTGCCTAATGGAAGGGCAGCCAACGCTCGACAAGGTAGGCGGCGCCAAACCCGGCGATGACGGTTAGTGCCCAGAAGGCGACAAGAAGGCAGATGAGGATGATTGACATAGCGCGACCACTCGGAACGACCTCCCAGCAGCTGAACGCGCGCTCCGCAGGTTAGTTCCTGGCGTCGCCAAATCCTGGCTGAGTCCGGTCCATATCCTTTCAGAGACGGGCAAATAGACCGGCAACCTCATAGGCTGATACCATGCCTGCCTTGGGGTAAGCCTAATTAAGGGACGCGTCCATACCGACCGGACGCAGAGGGGGAACGATGTCAGGAGAACTCGATCTGTCGGCGCAAAATGCCAAGCAATTGCGTCGCGCAATCGTCGCCGCCACCATCGGCACCACGATCGAATGGTATGACTTCTTCCTATACAGTACCGTAACGGGGCTCGTGTTCGGGAAGCTCTATTTCCCAGAGTCCGAGCCTCTCGTTGGCACGCTTCAGGCGTTCGCGGTTTATGCTGTGGGGTTCTTCGCCAGGCCCATCGGCGCAGCAATCTTTGGCCATTTCGGCGACCGGTTGGGCCGCAAGTCGACACTCGTCGTCACGCTGATATTGATGGGCGTAGCGACTTTTCTCGTAGGATTAATTCCGTCCTATGCCGAGATTGGCATTTACGGCGCGGTATTACTCACCGTGCTCCGCTTTATCCAAGGTATCGGGGTTGGTGGCGAGTGGGGCGGGTCGGTGCTGCTGTCGATGGAATGGGCCAAAACCAACGCTCATCGCGGCTTCATCGCTTCATGGCCGCAATTCGGCGTTCCGGCTGGTTTGTTCCTAGCAAACTTCGCGGTACTCGGCTTTAGCGCTCTGTCCGGTCCGGACTTTCTGACCTGGGGATGGCGTATACCGTTCTTGGCCAGCATCGTGCTCGTAGGCATTGGCCTCTACATCCGCGTTGGGATCGAGGAAAGCCCTGCTTTCAGCAAGCTCGCGGCCCGGGGCCAAATTGCTCGCACCCCCGTATCGGATGTGATCAAGAAGCATCCAAAAGAGATTATCCTGGCCGCATTGGCTCGAACCGGCGAGCAATCACCATTCTATGTCTTCACGGCGTTCATTTTCGCATATGGAACAGGAACGCTTAACGTCTCGCGAGACTTGCTGTTGACGGGTGTGCTCGTTGCCTCTGCAATTTCCTTTGTCGCAATACCGCTATTCGGACACCTGTCAGACCGCTTCGGCCGCCGTCGCATCTACCTACTCGGCGCAATCACGACCGGCATCTACGCATTTGCTTACATCGCACTGCTTAACACCGGCTCGACGACGCTCATCTTTGTGGCGATCGCACTCTCCCTCATCCCACATGATATGATGTATGGCCCACAAGCAGCGCTGATCGCTGAAGCGTTTCCCGCACGCCTTCGGTACTCGGGTGCATCGCTAGGTTACCAGCTTGCTTCAGTGTTCGCGGGGGGGCCGGCGCCAATCATCGCGACAGCTTTGTTGGCCAGTACGGGGAGTGGGTGGTCGATCTCGGGATATATCCTGGTCTGTGCTGTCATCAGCTTTATCGCAGCCCTATTAATGCCGGATCTGACAAACCAGCCCATGTCCGAGGATGCGACACCAAACGCGTAACTTATTGCGCCTCAACGTGCAAAATCGCGTGCAATTTTGACCCCCTGAGGGGCGATTTTCGCGTCCAATTCTGACCCCCTCTGACTTTGTGTCAGCGTCCCTTCCTTTTGCCGGGAAGGATGCTGGGGGGATGATTGGCGTGGATGTTATCGGCCAGATACGGC
>CANJRD010000013.1 GCA_947476695.1 Rhodospirillaceae bacterium | reverse complement strand
GTCGCGCCGCCCGTCTCAGCCAGCACCTTCGTGATCGCAGCCGTCAGCGAGGTCTTGCCATGGTCAACGTGACCAATGGTGCCGATGTTGCAGTGCGGCTTGTTACGTTGGAATTTCTCTTTACCCATGACTCACTCCATTCAGCAGCAGCAGTGTTTTCAAAAAGACGGGCTTAGCCCGCCATCTTCGCTTTGATTTCGTCGGACACGTTGTTCGGCACGATCTCGTAGTGATCGAACTCCATCGTGAACTGCGCGCGCCCCTGGCTCATGGAGCGCAGCGTATTGACGTAACCGAACATGTTGGCGAGCGGCACCATCGCGGCAATCACGCGGGCATTACCGCGGCTATCCATGCCGCTGACCTGACCGCGACGGCTGTTCAAGTCGCCGATGACGTCGCCCATGTAGTCTTCCGGGGTCACGACTTCGACCTTCATAATCGGCTCGAGCAGCTTCGGGCCGGCCTTAGGGATCGCTTCGCGCACCGCAGCGCGCGCGGCGATTTCGAAGGCGAGCGCCGAGGAGTCGACGTCATGGTAGGCGCCGTCATAAAGGGTGGCCTTCATGTCGACGATCGGGAAGCCCGCGATCGGACCGGAGTCCAGCGAACCTTCAAGACCTTTGATCACGCCCGGAACGTATTCCTTCGGCACGCTGCCGCCGATGATGTCGTTCTCGAACTGGTAGCCCGAACCCGGCGGCAGTGGCTCGAAGCGGATCTTGACGCGGGCGTACTGGCCCGAACCGCCCGATTGCTTCTTGTGCGTGTAGTCGCACTCGAAGGTCTTCGAGATCGTCTCACGATAAGCCACCTGCGGCGCGCCGACGTTGGCTTCGACTTTGAATTCGCGACGCATACGGTCGACGATGATTTCGAGGTGCAGTTCGCCCATGCCCTTGAGGATGGTCTGGCCGCTCTCGTGATCGGTCGAGATGCGCAGCGACGGGTCTTCGGCGGCGAGACGTGCCAGCGCCATACCCATCTTTTCGACGTCCGGCTTGGACTTCGGTTCGACGGCGACTTCGATGACCGGCTCCGGGAAAATCATGCGCTCGAGAATGATCGGCTTGATCGTATCGCAGAGCGTGTCGCCGGTCGTCGTGTCCTTCATGCCCACGAGCGCGACGATGTCGCCGGCCGAGGCTGTTTTGATTTCTTCGCGGTTGTTGGCATGCATCAGCAGCATGCGGCCGATGCGCTCTTTCTTTTCCTTCACGCTGTTCAGCACGCCGGTGCCGCTTTCCAGCTTGCCGGAGTAGATGCGCACGAAGGTGAGCGAGCCGACGAACGGATCGTTCATGATCTTGAAGGCGATGCCCGAGAAAGGCTCTTCCGGGAGACGCTTGCGGAAGGCTTCGACCTCGTCCTTACCGGGCAGAACGCCACGGACTTCCGGCAGATCGAGCGGGGACGGCAGATAGCGGATGACGCAGTCGAGAAGAACCTGCACGCCCTTGTTCTTGAACGCGGAGCCGCAGATCACGGGCACAAACTTCTGGGCGATCGTGCCCTTGCGGATGCAGGCGTGCAGCGTTTCTTCGTCCGGCTCTTTGCCTTCGAGGTACGCTTCCATCGCCGCATCGTCCATTTCGACGGCGGTTTCGAGCAGTGCGTGACGGTATTCTTTGGCCTTCTCAGCCAGGTCGGCCGGAATTTCGACTTCCTCGAACTTCGCGCCGAGGTCTTCGCTCTTCCAGACCAGCGCCTTCATCTTGACCAGGTCGACGACGCCGGCGAATTCGGCTTCGACGCCGATCGGCAGCGTCAGCACGAGCGGCTTCGCGCCGAGGCGGTCGATGATCATCTGGACGCAGCGATAGAAGTTCGCGCCCATGCGGTCCATCTTGTTGACGAAGCACATACGCGGAACGTTGTACTTGTCAGCCTGACGCCACACGGTTTCGGACTGCGGCTCAACGCCAGCAACACCGTCGAAACAGGTGACGGCGCCATCGAGCACGCGCAGCGAACGTTCGACTTCGATCGTGAAGTCGACGTGGCCCGGGGTGTCGATGATGTTGATGCGGTGGTCTTTCCAGAAGCACGTCGTCGCGGCGGACGTGATGGTGATGCCGCGCTCCTGCTCCTGCTCCATCCAATCCATCGTGGCCATGCCATCGTGGACTTCGCCGATCTTATGCGAGCGGCCGGTGTAATAGAGAATGCGTTCCGTCGTCGTGGTTTTACCAGCGTCGATGTGCGCCATGATGCCGATGTTGCGGTACCGATCGATCGAAGTGATTTCGTTAGCCATGACGACAATTCTCTTTGGGACGGACTTTCGGCCGTCGTGGATTAACTACCAGCGGTAATGCGAGAAGGCGCGGTTGGCTTCCGCCATGCGGTGCGTGTCTTCGCGCTTCTTCACGGCGCCGCCGCGATTAGAGGCCGCATCGAGCAACTCGGCCGACAGACGATCGATCATCGTCGATTCGTTACGACCGCGGGCATTCGTGACGAGCCAGCGGAACGCCAGAGCCTGACGACGCTCCGGACGGACTTCGACCGGAACCTGGTACGTCGCACCACCAACCCGGCGCGAACGGACTTCGACGGTCGGCTTCACGTTTTCGATCGCGTCATGGAACACGCGAACCGCATCCTGACTGACCTTCTTGGAGATCTTTTCCAAGGCGCCATAGACGATGCGCTCGGCAACGCCCTTCTTGCCGTGTTCCATAACGGAATTAATGAACTTCGCGAGAACCGTATCGCCGTACTTGGCGTCCGGAATGACTTCCCGCTTCTCTGCTGCGCGACGACGCGACATATGCGTAATCCCTTGCCTTGAGGCTTATTTCGGACGCTTCGCGCCGTACTTCGAACGACGCTGGCGGCGATCGCCGACGCCCTGCGTGTCCAACGTGCCGCGGATGATGTGATAGCGAACACCGGGAAGATCCTTCACGCGGCCGCCGCGGATCATCACCACCGAGTGTTCCTGTAGGTTGTGGCCTTCGCCCGGGATGTAGCTCGTGACTTCGAAGCCATTGGTCAGACGCACGCGGGCGACTTTACGAAGCGCCGAGTTCGGCTTCTTCGGAGTCGTCGTGTACACGCGGGTGCAAACACCACGCTTCTGGGGGCAGCTCTGAAGCGCCGGCACTTTATCGCGTTGCGCCGGGCTCTGGCGGCCCTTACGGACCATTTGGTTGATTGTCGGCATCGACCGAACTCTCCACTCATTCCTGCGTTCGTCTTGTCGGGATCAGGTGGGGAATAACATCCAAACACCAGCGCAGCGCGGCTTTAGGGCCGGTCTGCATGACACTCGCTATGACGCGAAAAAAACGAATGCGGCGCACCGAATGGGGGTGCGCGCCCGCTTTTCCAAATGGCGCCTAAGCGCCCTATGTGCCTTGGTGCTCGATTGCTATCCGCGTCTAGAACGCCAGCTTTCGCTTGGGCTCTACCACCGGACGCCTTCAAGAACGGCGCGGAATATACGGACGGGTTCCCCCCCGGTCAAGCGACGTTTATGACGATTTTTCGCCTATTTTTCGGGGGTTTGTGTGAGGTCGCCCAGAACGCGCGACGACGGCTATCGCGCATCTCCACCACCTCAACGCCATCGCGACGGCCCACGACATCAGCCGCCCAAGCATGAAAAAGGGGGCCGCCTGGCCCCCTTTTCCTCACCATATCTAGTATGGCGGCTGTCTTATTCCGCCGCCGGTGGTGGCGGTGCGTCCGGAGTCGCGGCCGGCAGCGCCGGGGGCGGCTCCTTCGCCTTCTGCAGCTCGGCATCGCGCGTGGCGGCCAGAGCCTTGAGGCGATTCATGAGAGCGCCCGTACCGGCCGGGATGAGTCGGCCGACGATGACGTTCTCCTTGAGGCCCACAAGGCTGTCCACCTTACCAGTGACCGCCGCTTCCGTGAGGACGCGGGTGGTTTCCTGGAACGAAGCGGCCGAAACGAACGACTGGGTCTGCAGAGACGCTTTGGTGATGCCCTGCAGCACCGGCAGGCCACGCGCGGGCTTTCCGCCCTCGGCCTTGGTCTTCGCGTTCTCGGCGTCGTACTCGAGTCGATCCGGCAATTCGCCGACCAGGAACGTCGTGTCGCCGGCGTCGACGATCTCGACCTTCTGCAGCATCTGGCGAACGATCACCTCGATGTGCTTGTCGTTGATCTTCACGCCCTGGAGTCGATAGACGTCCTGGATCTCCTTGATGAGGTAGTCGGCGAGCGCTTCCACACCCATCACGCGCAGGATGTCGTGCGGCACCGGGCTGCCGTCCATCAGCGGGTCGCCCTTGCGGACGTAGTCGCCTTCCTGGACCGCGAGGTGCTTGCCCTTCGGAACCATGTACTCGACCGGGTTACCCTTCTCAGGCTTCACGATGATGCGGCGCTTGGACTTGTAGTCCTTGCCGAATTCCACGCGGCCTTCGATTTCGGCGATGATCGCGTAGTCCTTCGGCTTGCGCGCCTCGAACAGTTCGGCGACTCGCGGCAGACCACCCGTGATGTCGCGGGTCTTCGAGCCTTCGCGCGGAATACGCGCGATGATGTCGCCGGCGTTCACCTTCTGACCGTTCTCGACCGAAAGGACCGAGTCGACCGACAGGAAGTAACGCGCTTCGGCACCGCTATCGAGGGTGAGCGGCTTGCCGCCCTGATCGATCGCCTTGTCGCGCAGCATGATCGAGGGCTTCAGATCGGCGCCCTTGGGCTGGTTCTTCCAATCGATAACCACCTTCGAGGTGATGCCGGTGGCTTCGTCCATCGACTCGCGGACCGAGAAGCCTTCCATGAGATCCATGAAGTGCACCACGCCCGCCTTTTCGCTGACGACCGGCAAGGTGTACGGATCCCACTCGGCCAGCTTCTGCGCCTTGGTGACCTGCTGCTTGTCATCGACCAGCAACTTCGCGCCGTAGGGAATGCGGTGACGTGCCTTCTCGCGGCCCTGCGCGTCCTCAAGGATGAGTTCGCAGTTACGCGACATGACGATGTTGATCTTGTTGCTGTTTCTAACGGTGACCTTGTTGAGCAGCTTCACGCGGGCATCGAACGCCGCTTCGACGTTCGAGACTTCCGCGCCACGCTGCGCAGCGCCGCCGATGTGGAACGTGCGCATCGTCAGCTGCGTGCCCGGCTCACCGATCGACTGCGCGGCGATGACGCCGACAGCTTCACCGACGTTGACCGTGGTGCCGCGTGCGAGATCGCGGCCATAGCACTTGCCGCACACGCCGCCGACCGTTTCGCAGGTCAGGGCCGAACGGACTTTCAGCTTCGACGCGCCAGAGCTCTCGACCTTCTCGATGTCGGCTTCGTCCAGCATCTTGCCCTTCTTGATGAGCACTTTGCCGGTTTCGGTGTCGACCAGGTCTTCGTTGGTCACGCGGCCCAGCACGCGCTCGCCGAGGCTGACGACCACGTCGCCACCTTCGACCAGTGCATTGGCCGTGACGCCCAGATGGGTGCCGCAATCTTCTTCGATGATGATCGCGTCCTGCGCGACGTCGACGAGACGACGCGTGAGGTAACCCGAGTTGGCGGTCTTGAGCGCGGTATCGGCGAGGCCTTTACGCGCACCGTGGGTGGAGTTGAAGTACTCCAACACGGTCAGGCCTTCCTTGAAGTTCGAGATGATCGGCGTCTCGATGATTTCGCCCGACGGCTTGGCCATCAGGCCGCGCATGCCGGCGAGCTGCTTCATCTGCGCCGCGGAACCGCGGGCGCCTGAGTGCGCCATCATGTAGACCGAGTTGACCTTCTCGCCCGACTGGATCTTCGAGATCTCCTTCATCATCGCTTCCGCGACTTCTTCGGTGCAGTGCGACCAGGCGTCGACAACCTTGTTGTACTTTTCGCCCTGCGTGATCAGACCGTCCTGATACTGCTGCTCGAATTCCTTCACCTGACCTTCGGTGCGCTTGATCATGCCTTCCTTCGACTTCGGGATGATCAAGTCATCCTTGCCGAACGAGATGCCGGCCTTCGCGGAGTTGCGGAAGCCGAGCGCCATGATGTGATCGCAGAAGATCACGGTCTGCTTCTGACCACAGTGGCGATAGACGATATCGATGACCTCAGTGATTTCCTTCTTACGCAGCAGACGGTTGATCAGCGAGAACGGCACATTCTGGTGACGCGGCAGCTCTTCGGCGAGCAGCATGCGGCCCGGCGTCGTATCGACGACGAGGGTGACCGGCTTGCCTTCGCTATCGACCGTCTTGTAACGCGCCTTCACCTTGGCATGCAGCGACACCGCCTTGGCGTTCAGGGCGTGCTCGATTTCGGCGACGTTGGTGAACAGGGTGCCTTCACCCTTTTCGCCCGGCACTTCCATCGAGGCGTAGTACAGACCCAGGATCATATCCTGCGTCGGCACGATGATCGGCTTGCCGTTGGCGGGGCTGAGGATGTTGTTCGTGGACATCATCAGCACGCGGGTTTCCAGCTGGGCTTCCAGCGACAGCGGCACGTGCACGGCCATCTGGTCGCCGTCGAAGTCGGCGTTGAAGGCGGTGCAGACCAGCGGATGCAGCTGGATCGCCTTGCCTTCGATCAGCACGGGCTCGAACGCCTGGATGCCCAGACGGTGCAGCGTCGGCGCGCGGTTCAGCATCACCGGATGCTCGCGGATGACTTCTTCCAGGATGTCCCAGACTTCGGGACGTTCCTTTTCCACCATGCGCTTCGCGGCCTTGATGGTGGTGGCCATGCCGTACAGTTCGAGCTTCGAGTAGACGAACGGCTTGAACAGCTCGAGCGCCATCTTCTTCGGGAGGCCGCACTGGTGCAGCTTGAGTTCCGGACCGACGACGATGACCGAACGGCCGGAGTAATCGACGCGCTTGCCGAGCAGGTTCTGACGGAAGCGGCCCTGCTTGCCCTTCAGCATGTCGGACAGCGACTTCAGCGGACGCTTGTTGGCGCCGGTGATCGCGCGGCCACGGCGGCCGTTGTCGAACAGAGCGTCGACCGATTCCTGCAGCATGCGCTTTTCGTTGCGGATGATGATTTCCGGCGCGCGCAGTTCGATCAGCCGCTTCAGACGGTTATTGCGGTTGATGACGCGGCGATAGAGATCGTTCAGATCCGAGGTGGCGAAGCGGCCGCCGTCGAGCGGCACAAGCGGACGCAGTTCGGGCGGGATCACCGGAATGACTTCCAGGATCATCCATTCCGGACGCGCGCCCGACAGCATGAAGCTCTCGACGAGCTTCAGGCGCTTCACGAGCTTCTTACGCTTGGCTTCCGAACCGGTTTCCTTCAGGTCGATGCGCAGCTCGCCCTTCAGTTCTTCCAGATCGATCGTGGTCAGCAGCTCGCGGATCGCTTCGGCGCCGATGCCATAGCGGAACGAGTCTTCGCCGTATTCTTCAACGGCATTGGCGTAGGCGTCTTCGCTCAGCAGTTCGAGGCGCTGCAGCGGAGTCATGCCCGGCTCGATCACGACGTAGTTCTCGAAATAGAGAACGCGTTCGAGATTCTTCAGCGTCATGTCGAGCAGCAAGCCGATGCGGCTCGGCAGCGACTTCATGAACCAGATGTGGGCGACCGGCGCGGCCAGCTCGATGTGGCCCATGCGCTCGCGGCGCACCTTCGAGAGCGTGACTTCAACGCCGCACTTCTCGCAGATGATGCCCTTGTACTTCATACGCTTGTACTTGCCGCACAAGCATTCGTAGTCCTTGATCGGCCCGAAGATGCGGGCGCAGAACAGACCATCGCGCTCCGGCTTGAACGTGCGGTAGTTGATGGTTTCCGGCTTCTTGATCTCGCCGTAGGACCAGGAACGGATCTTCTCCGGGCTGGCCAGCGAAATGCGGATCTGGTCGAAGGATTCGGTGCCAGTAACCTGGCCGAAGATCTTCGTCAGTTCATTCATAACAAGCTCTCCTGAAGGAGGGTGCGATGCGCCCGGAAAGGCGCATCGCGCGTTTTCAAATCAAAGGCAGTCGCGGACTACTCGGCCGCGTGGCTCAATTCCACGTCGAGACCCAGCGACCGCATTTCCTTCACAAGCACGTTGAAGGATTCGGGGATGCCGGCCTCGAAGGTGTCGTCGCCACGGACGATCGCCTCGTAGACCTTGGTGCGGCCCGACACGTCGTCGGACTTCACCGTCAGCATTTCCTGCAGTGTGTAGGCCGCGCCGTAAGCTTCGAGCGCCCAGACTTCCATTTCACCGAAGCGCTGTCCGCCGAACTGCGCCTTACCGCCCAGCGGCTGCTGGGTGACGAGGCTGTACGGACCGATCGAACGCGCGTGGATCTTGTCGTCGACCAGGTGGTGGAGCTTCAGCATGTAGATGTAGCCGACGGTCACCTGACGATCGAACGACTCACCGGTGGTGCCGTCATACAGCGTCACCTGACCGGACGAACCGAGGCCCGCCATCGTCAGCATCTCGACGATGTCGACTTCGTGCGCACCGTCGAACACCGGCGTGGCGATCGGGATACCGTTGCGCAGGTTGTCGGCGAGTTCGTGCAGCTGATCGTCTTCGAGCGACTGGAACTCGTTCGCGTAGGTCTTTTCGCCGTAGATCTTCTTCATCAGGCTGCGGAGATCGCGTTCCGAACGGCCGGCACGATGCGCATCGAGCATCTGACCGACCTGACGGCCCAGGTTGTTACAAGCCCAGCCCAGGTGCGTCTCGAGAATCTGACCGACGTTCATGCGGCTCGGCACGCCGAGCGGGTTCAGCACGATGTCGACGTGCGTGCCGTCGGCGAGATAGGGCATGTCCTCGATCGGCAGGATCTTGGAAATGACACCCTTGTTGCCGTGACGGCCGGCCATCTTGTCGCCCGGCTGCAGCTTGCGCTTCACCGCGACAAACACTTTGACCATCTTCAGAACGCCCGGCGGCAGTTCATCGCCGCGCTGCAGCTTCTCAACCTTGTCTTCGAAGCGCTTGTCGATCAGGCCAAGGCTGGTCTCGAGGGACTTCTTCATGTCCTCGATTTCTTTCATCGCCTTGTCGTGTTCGACCGCGATCTGCTTCCACTGGCCTGGCGGGACCTCGGCGAGCAGTTCGTCCGTCACCTTGCCGCCGGCCTTGAATCCCTTCGGACCGGCAACGGTCTTTTTGCCCATGACGAGGCCCTTGAAGCGCTCGTTGAACGAGCGTTCCAGAATGGCTTTTTCGTCGTCGCGGTCCTTGGCGAGGCGTTCGATTTCCATGCGCTCGATGGCCAACGCGCGCTCGTCCTTGTCGACGCCGCGGCGGTTGAACACACGCACTTCAACGATGGTGCCTTGCGCACCCGGCGGCACGCGCAAGCTGGTGTCGCGCACGTCGGAGGCCTTTTCGCCGAAGATGGCGCGCAGCAGCTTCTCTTCCGGCGTGACCGGGCTTTCACCCTTCGGCGTGACCTTGCCGACGAGAATGTCGCCCGCCTTCACTTCGGCGCCGACGTAGACGATGCCGGCTTCGTCGAGGTTCTTAAGCGCTTCTTCACCGACGTTCGGGATATCGCGCGTGATTTCTTCCTGGCCGAGCTTGGTGTCGCGGGCCATGACTTCGAACTCTTCGATATGGATCGAAGTGAACACGTCATCGCGCACGATGCGTTCGGAGATCAGGATCGAGTCTTCGAAGTTGTAGCCATTCCACGGCATGAACGCGACGAGCACGTTACGGCCGAGCGCGAGTTCGCCGAACTCCGTCGACGGACCATCGGCGATGATGTCGCCGCGTGCGACTTCGTCACCCACCTTCACCAACGGCTTTTGCGTGATGCAGGTGTTCTGGTTGGAGCGCTGGAACTTCAACAAGCGATAGATGTCCACGCCCGGCGCGGTGGCCGAGGCGTCTTCCGTCGCACGCACGACGATACGGGTCGCGTCGACCTGCTGAACAATGCCGGTACGACGAGCGACGGTGGCCGCGCCGGAGTCACGCGCGACAGCTTCTTCGACACCGGTGCCGACGAGCGGCGCTTCGGCGCGGAGCAGCGGCACCGCCTGACGTTGCATGTTCGAGCCCATCAGCGCGCGGTTCGCGTCATCGTTCTCAAGGAACGGGATGAGCGCGGCGGCGACCGACACGAGCTGCTTCGGCGAAACGTCCATGTATTGGACTTCCGTCGGCGGCACGAGGTGGTTGTCACCCGAGCGACGCACGTTGATCAGGTCGTGCACGAGGTGGTTCTTCGCATCCACCACTTCATTCGCCTGGGCGATGTTGTAGCGGCCCTCTTCCATCGCGGAGAGGTAGACCACTTCGTTGGTGACGCGGTTGTCGATGACCTTGCGGTACGGGCTTTCGATGAAGCCGTACTGGTTCACGCGGGCATAGGTCGCGAGGCTGTTGATCAGACCGATGTTCGGGCCTTCCGGCGTTTCAATCGGGCAGATGCGGCCATAGTGCGTCGGGTGCACGTCACGGACTTCGAAGCCCGCGCGTTCGCGCGTCAGACCGCCCGGCCCGAGGGCCGAGAGGCGACGCTTGTGCGTGATTTCCGACAGCGGATTGGTTTGATCCATGAACTGCGACAGCTGCGACGAGCCGAAGAACTCGCGCACGGCCGCAGCGGCCGGCTTCGCGTTGATCAGGTCGTGCGGCATCACGGTGTCGATGTCGACCGAGCTCATGCGTTCGCGAATGGCGCGCTCCATGCGGAGCAAGCCGACGCGATACTGGTTTTCCATCAGCTCGCCGACCGAACGGACGCGACGGTTGCCGAGGTGATCGATGTCGTCGATTTCACCGCGACCGTCCTTCAATTCCGTCAGCACCTTGATGATGCGCAGGATGTCGTCCTTGCGCAGGTGACGGATGGTATCCGGCACTTCATCGTTGGTGAGGTTCAGGCGCGCGTTCATCTTCACGCGGCCCACGGCCGAGAGGTCGTAGCGTTCGGAGTCGAAGAACAGCCCCTGGAACAGCGCTTCGGCGGTTTCCAGCGTGGGCGGTTCGCCCGGACGCATCACGCGATAGATATCGACCAGCGCTTCGTCGCGGTTGGTGTTCTTGTCGAGCGACAGCGTGTTGCGAATGTACGGGCCGACGTTGACGCCGTCGATGAACAGCGTGTGGAAGCTGTCGACGTTGTTGTCTTCGAAGGCCTGCAGCGTGTCGGCTGTGATCTCGTCACCGGCTTCGATGTAGATCTCGCCGGTCTTGGTGTTGACCACGTCTTCGGCGATGAAGCGGCCGATCAACTCTTCCGGGTTGATACGCAGTTCCTTCAGGCCGTCCTTTTCGAGCTTGGCGGCGATGCGCGGGCTCAGCTTCTCGCCGGCCTCGAGGCGCACCTTGCCGGTCTTCGCGTCGACCAGGTCGAACAGCAGCTTCACGTTGCGAAGCTTGTTCGGCATGAAGTCGGTACGCCAGCCCTTCTTCTCGCGGGTGAAGGTCTGCGTTTCGTAGAAGTAGTTGAGGATCTCTTCCGCCGACATCCCCTGCACTTCCTGCGGATCGACAGACTTCGACTGCTTGGCACGCTTGCCGCGCAGAGCTTCGGTGTCCTTGCCGTCGAGCGCGTACAGCAGCGTCGTGACCGGCAGCTTACGGCGGCGATCGATGCGCACGTAAACCAGATCCTTGGCGTCGAATTCGAAGTCGAGCCACGAACCGCGATACGGGATCACGCGCGCGGCGAACAGGTACTTGCCCGACGAGTGGGTCTTGCCCTTGTCGTGATCGAAGAACACGCCCGGCGAACGGTGCATCTGCGAGACGATGACGCGCTCGGTGCCGTTGATGATGAACGTGCCGTGATCGGTCATGAGCGGCATATCGCCCATGTAAACGTCTTGCTCCTTGATGTCGCGAACGGAGCGGGCGCCGGTGTCTTCGTCGATGTCCCACACCACAAGGCGCAGCGTGACCTTCAGCGGCGCGGAGAACGTCATGCCGCGCTGTTGGCATTCTTCAACGTCGTACTTCGGCGCTTCGAGTTCGTAAGCGACGAACTCAAGCTCGCCCTTCCCGGCGAAGTCCTTGATCGGGAAGACGGACTTGAAGACGTCCCACAGCCCGGAGCGCTGACGCACGTCCAGGGGGGAATTCGCCTGCAAGAATTTGTCGTACGAGCTCTTTTGAACCTCGATGAGGTTCGGCATCGGGGCGACCACGGGGATACGCCCGAAGTCCTTACGAACACGCTTCCGACCGGTGAGAGATTTGGCCATACCCGTTCCTCGTCCTTGTCCGATCCGCCGTCCGGGCACGCGATTGCCCGGCGGCTACCTCAAAAAAACTTGGCGGAGCCGGTCCATATAGTGACCGCGGCAAACTTTCGCTCGCCCACTCCGAAAACTCGTTTCTGCACTTACATCCGCAGCGAACTTGAACTTGCGCTGCCTATGAAAACGCAGCCTCGCGTTGAACGCCGATGGGCCGGGTCGCAAAAGCTGGTTTTGCGGCCCGGCCCCTTCGGTATTCGGCGAAGCGAAAACTACTTAATGGTGACTTTCGCGCCGGCGTCTTCGAGCTTCTTCTTGATCTGTTCGGCTTCGTCCTTGTTCACGCCTTCCTTCACCGGCTTCGGAGCGCCTTCGACGAGGTCCTTGGCTTCCTTCAGGCCGAGGTTGGTGATGCCGCGGACTTCTTTGATCACGTTGATCTTGTTCGCGCCGGCTTCGGCGAGGATCACGTCGAACGTGTCCTTCACTTCAGCGGCCGGGGCGGCAGCGCCACCAGCAGCGGCAACGGCGACCGGAGCAGCGGCGGAGACGCCCCACTTCTCTTCGAGAAGCTTCGACAGCTCAGCGGCTTCCAACACGGTCAGGGCAGAAAGATCGTCAACGATTTTGGCAAGATCGGCCATTTTAGTTCTCCTGGATGAGTTCTGTTTGTTTCGGTTGCAATAGGCTCTAGGCGGCTTCGCCCTGCTTGGCACGAGCGCTCAGGACACGAGCGATCTGACCGCCGGGAGCAGCAAGCACCCCAGCGATACGCGTGGCCGGCGTCTGGATCATGCCGACCAGCTTGGCGCGCAGCTCGTTGAGCGACGGGAGCGTGGCGAGGCTTTCAATGCCCGCAACGTTCATCGTTTGCCCATCGAGTGACCCGCCAAGGATCACAAACTTCTTATTGTCCTTCGCGAACTTCGCAGCGACCTTCGCCGGTGCCACCGGATCCGTCGAGTAAGCGATACCCGTCGGGCCCTTCAGCAGATCGGCCAGGCCTTCGAACTTCGTGCCGGCAAGAGCGAGACGCGCGAGCCGGTTCTTAGCGACTTTGAAGCTGGCACCAGCTTCACGCATCTGCTTACGCAGGGCCTGAGTTTCCGAGACCGTCAGCCCAAGATTATGGGTGACGACCACGGTCATCTGGCCCGCGAGCAGCGCGTTCAAGCTGGAAATCAGCTCCTGCTTTTGCTCTCGGTTCACCTTGGTCTCCGCTCCTGAGGTCCGCGCATCTTGCGATATGCGGACCGGTTGCAATGCCGACGGACGAGGAAAACCGCATCCATCGGTTCTCTCCTGCCCCAGAAGCTCCAAGTCGCCGAGTTAGGCCGCGATAGACAGCAACCGAACGTTAGCGTCTTGCCAACTCCCGTCTGTGATGGCGGTCTTGCCTTTATGCCGCCGTCTGCAAGCAGACTTTGGCACCATCAGTCTCGGACAGGTCTCCCGCCGCGATCTCTCGCGGCGGTATCGCTCCCCTTAGCGATTGCTCGCGTCGGAGAGATTCACCTTCACACCAGGCCCCATGGTGGAGCTGATGGAAATCTTGTTGAGGTACGTGCCCTTCGCGCCGGTGGGCTTCGCCTTCAGGATCGCGTCGACGAACGCCTTCACGTTTTCCTGCAGCTGCTGCGCACTGAAGCTGGCCTTGCCGATACCGGCGTGCACGATGCCCGCCTTCTCGACGCGGAACTGAACTTCACCGGCCTTGGCGTTCTTCACGGCGGTCTTCACGTCCGCAGTGACGGTGCCAAGCTTCGGGTTCGGCATCAGGCCGCGGGGGCCGAGCACCTTACCGAGACGGCCGACGACGCCCATCATGTCCGGGGTCGCGATCACGCGGTCGAAGCCCATTTCGCCGGCGGTGATCTTCTCAGCCAGATCTTCCGCGCCGACGAGATCGGCACCGGCGTCGGTCGCTTCCTTCGCCTTGTCGCCCTTCGCGAACACGGCGACGCGCATCGTCTTACCCGTGCCGTGCGGCAGGGCGACAACGCCACGCACCATCTGATCCGCATGCTTCGGATCGACGCCGAGATTGATCGCGACTTCGATCGTCTCGTCGAACTTTGCCTTGGCGGCACCCTTCACCAGATTCACCGCATCCGCGACCGAGTAGATCGTTTCACGGTCGACAGTGGCGAGGCCCGCCTTCAAACGCTTTCCAATTGCCATGATCGTTAACCCACCACCTCGAGGCCCATAGAACGCGCCGATCCTTCGACCTGCGCCATCGCCGATTCAACGGTCGCGCAGTTCAGGTCCGGCATCTTCTTCTCAGCGATTTCGCGAATCTGAGCTTTGGTCACCTTGCCCGCGGTACCGCGGCCGGTGGTGCCCGAACCCTTTTCGATCTTCGCGGCGCGCTTCAGGAAGAAGCTCGTCGGAGGGGTCTTCGTGACGAACGTGAAGGTACGGTCGGAGTAGACCGTGATCACGACCGGGGTCGGAACGCCGATCTCGCCGCCCTGGGTCGCCGCGTTGAACTCTTTGCAGAACTGCATGATGTTCACGCCGCGCTGACCGAGCGCCGGACCAACGGGCGGCGACGGATTCGCTTTGCCCGATGGAATTTCGAGTTTTACGTAGGCTTCAATTTTCTTTGCCATAGCTTCCTCTAGCCAAAAAGCGCCGGATCACCCTCCGACGGGCCGGGTTCCGTGGTACGGCGCCCCTTGGACTTTGAGGCTAACCTTCCACAGAAGCTTTCGCCTCCGCGCCTTTACAGCGCAAAGACGTCTCCTCAGTCAGGTCAGAGCTTCTCGACCTGGCTGTATTCCAATTCCACAGGCGTGGATCGACCGAAGATCGACACCGACACCTTGAGACGCGCCTTCTCCTCGTCGACGTCCTCGACCACGCCGTTGAACGACGAGAACGGACCATCGGAGACGCGCACCTGTTCGCCCACCTCGAAGACGATCGAGGGCTTGGGCCGCTCGATGCCTTCCTGGACCTGCTTCTGAATGCGGTCCGCCTCGGAAGCCGACATCGGCCGCGGCTTGTTGCCGCCGAGGAAACCGGTGACCTTCGGCGTGTTCTTCACCAAGTGCCAGGCTTCGTCCGTGAGATCGACTTTGATCAGGACGTAGCCGGGGAAGAACTTCCGCTCCGCCTTCACCTTCGCGCCGCGACGGACCTCGACGACCTCTTCCATCGGGACGAGCACTTCTTCGATCTTGTCGCTCATGCCATGCTGAGCGGCTTGCTCGCGGATCGACGCGGCAACCTTATTCTCGAAGCCCGAATACACGTGCAGCACGTACCACTTCGCCGCCATGGCTTAGCCCCTCAGCCGAAGATCATCGACACGCCCCACGCCAGGACTTTGTCCACGACGAGGAAGTAAGCGCCGATCAGAATGCAGAAGACGAAGATCGCCACGATGGCCTGGACCGTCTCGCGACGGCTCGGCCACGTGACCTTTGCCAGCTCCTGGCGGACCTGCCGGACGAAAAGACCTGGGGACGGGTTTGCCATCAGTCGAAATTCACGAATCCAACGTTACAATCTTTGACTCTCGTCGCGTTCTCTAGCGGCGGTCTTAGAGCCCTCGCGGGCCCCCTTCAGGAGTAACAAGCCGATCCAAGGTGGCAGGGGCGATAGGGGTCGAACCTACAACCCCCGGTTTTGGAGACCGGTGCTCTACCAGTTGAGCTACACCCCTAAGACCTTGATTCTGCTATCTTCACATGAAGTGGCACGAATGAACCCGACCTCCTGGGCTCACTGCGCACGTCACGTCTGTCACCGCCGCTAAACCGCTGTTGCCTTTAGGCAATACGAAAGTACCGGTCGACACGGGAGGTGCCGACCGGCGACGGGGTATACCCCGCGCCGGTCGCCTGAATCAAGGGCCCTTAACGGCCCACCCGTGCGACAGGGCCAAATGGCCCGAAACCGCAAAAGTTGTAATTTATTCAATGATCTTCGCGACGACGCCCGAACCGACGGTACGGCCGCCTTCACGGATGGCGAAACGCAGGCCTTCGTCCATGGCGATCGGGGCGATCAGATTGACGTTCATCTGAATGTTGTCGCCCGGCATCACCATTTCCGTGCCGGCCGGAAGCTCAACCGTGCCGGTGACGTCGGTGGTGCGGAAGTAGAACTGCGGACGATAGTTCGCAAAGAACGGCGTGTGACGGCCGCCTTCGTCCTTCGTCAGGATGTAGCAGTTGCAAGAGAACTTCGTGTGCGGCTTGATCGAGCCCGGCTTGGCCAAAACCTGGCCGCGCTCAACATCTTCACGCTTCGTGCCGCGCAGCAGCGCGCCGATGTTGTCGCCGGCTTCACCCTGGTCGAGCAGCTTGCGGAACATTTCGACGCCCGTGACGATCGTCTTCTGGGTGTCCTTCAGGCCGACGATTTCGATTTCTTCGCCAACCTTCACGATGCCGCGCTCGACGCGACCGGTCACAACCGTGCCGCGGCCCGAGATCGAGAACACGTCTTCGATCGGCATCAGGAACGGCTTGTCCTTCGGGCGTTCCGGCTGCGGGATGTAATCGTCCACCGCCTTCATCAGCTCCAGGATCGCGTCGTGACCGATCTTCGGGTCCTTGTCGGTGAGCGCGGCCAGTGCCGAGCCCTTGATGATCGGGATCTTGTCGCCCGGGAATTCGTACTTGCTCAACAGTTCGCGAACTTCGAGCTCAACCAGCTCGAGCAGCTCCGGATCGTCAACCTGGTCGACCTTGTTCAGGAAAACCACCATCGACGGCACGCCGACCTGGCGCGCCAGAAGGATGTGTTCGCGCGTCTGCGGCATCGGGCCGTCGGCAGCCGACACAACCAGGATCGCGCCGTCCATCTGCGCCGCACCCGTGATCATGTTCTTCACGTAGTCCGCGTGGCCCGGGCAATCGACGTGCGCGTAGTGGCGGTTCGCCGTCTCGTACTCAACGTGCGCCGTCGAGATCGTGATGCCGCGCGCCTTCTCTTCCGGCGCCTTGTCGATCTGGTCGTACGCCGTGAACGTCGCGCCGCCCGTCTCAGCCAGCACCTTCGTGATCGCAGCCGTCAGCGAGGTCTTGCCATGGTCAACGTGACCAATGGTGCCGATGTTGCAGTGCGGCTTGTTACGTTGGAATTTCTCTTTACCCATGGCGCTGGTCCCGGTTCTGGAGGGCGATGCACATAGACTTTTGCGGCGACTTTTAGCGGCTAGGTTACTTGGTTAACGCACCCGACCGCGGCAAGCCGTGTACCCTTAAATATCAATCCCATCAAGCCCGGGAGGATGACGCCTACGTCAGCTTGCGAAAATCCCATCCATCCACCCGCAGCACCCTTGTCGTCGCCTGCAGGCGCGCGTTCGTCGCAGCGACAAACACACCGCGACAGTACCTTCAAGCAATCGCTGCTGCGGTTTGGTGTTGGAAGTGGTGAAGAACCGCGTTGGACTTGCTGAGCCGAAGCTCACAGGCGCTTGCGTTCTATGCGACCGGCCGCCCTCGCTTTCGCTACGCGAAAGCTCGAAGCGGTACAGCTTTCGTAAACGCTCTACGCGCGTTAACGAAAGCTAGTATGGAGCGGGTGAAGGGAATCGAACCCTCGTCGTAAGCTTGGAAGGCTTCTGCTCTACCATTGAGCTACACCCGCGCGCCTTGAGTATTCGCAGGCCGTTTACCGGCCAGCAAGGGCTTTGTCGGATCTACTCCGAAGCGGCGTCCGGCCCACGCAGATAGGGTTCGACTTTGCCGCGCAGCATGATGGTCATCGGGTTGCCGTTGCGGTCCAGGCTTTTGCCTGCGGCGACACGGATCCAACCCTCGCTGACACAGTATTCCTCGACCGTCGTCTTTTCGGCCCCGTTGAAACGGATACCGATGCCGCGCTGAAGCAGTTCCTCGTTGTAGTGAGGGCTGCTGGGGTTGGTCGAAAGGCGATCAGGCAAGGTGTCGGTCATGGGCGGATCTAACTGCGGGGCAGTGGTGGAGGGGGAAGGATTCGAACCTTCGTAGACGTGAAGTCGGCAGATTTACAGTCTGCTGCCATTGACCGCTCGGCCACCCCTCCTAAACCCACGGCGAAGGAGCTTCCCGGGTCGCGGGAAGGTGCTCCAAGTATGCGGTGGGCCGGACCTTGTCAACGTGAAAAAGGCCGCTGGGCCAATGAGAAAACGACGATAGCACCGCATAAAATGGCGTGCGGGCGGCACATTTTCAGGCCCCGCCTTGTCACGGCTTGAAAAGCCCGGTAGGCCAAGCCCATCACGTTTAAAGGGAAGCGCCATGGCCAAGAAGACGCATCGCGGATCGGGACCGGCGCGCCCGCAAGCGCCTCGCGGCCGGCGCGACAACGAAGCGTCCGGTCAGCGCCGCGATCCGCGCGCGAACGACGCGTTCGGTAAGGGACGCGACCGCGACCCGCGCGCGAACCATACCTCCGGCAAGCGCAACGCTGCCCGTGACAACGACAAGGCCGGAAAGCGCCAAGCGCCCCGCGAGAACACCGCTGCGGACAAGCGCCGCGACCCGCGTGAGAACACCCCGTTCGTCAAGCACCGCGAGGCGCGCGCGCACACGCCACCCGCGAAGCATCAAGAGCCCCGGGAGGCGCGCGAGAGCCACGCACCCAGCAAGCAACGCGACACCGAGGCGTTACCCAAGCGGCGCGAGGCACGGCCGGGACGCGGCCATGACGGTCAACAAAGGGCCGTCGCCGGCGAGGTCTGGATCCACGGCCTGCATGCGGTCACCGCCGCGTTGCGCAACCCGGCCCGCAAGATCCTGCGCATCGCCGGCACGGCCGAAGCGCTGGCGATCTTGCGCAACGATCCCGAGATCGACGTGCCCGGCCTCGCGCACGCGCAGACAAGCGGTCGCAGTGAAATCGATTCCCTGGTCGGCCCTAACGCGGTGCACCAAGGCATCGCTGTGCTCGCACGCACGCTGGAGCCGGACCTCGGCGAGGTGCTCGAAGCTCTCGGCGACCGCAAGAGCGTCTGCCTGATGATCCTCGATCAAGTGACCGATCCGCATAACGTGGGCGCGGTGATGCGCTCAGCCGCCGCCTTCGGCGCCGCGGCGGTGATCGCACCCGAGCGCGGCGCGCCGGAGGAAACCGGCACAATGGCGAAAGCGGCATCGGGTGCGCTCGATGTCACGCCGTACATCAAGGGCGGCAACCTTGTGCGTGTGCTGGAGCAGCTGAAGGAACACGGCTTCTGGATGGTCGGCCTTGCCGCCGACGCACCGCAGGAACTCAGCGCCGTCGATCTCACCGGTCGCATCGCGCTGCTGGTGGGCGCCGAAGGCGAAGGCCTGCGCCGCCTCGTACGCGAGACCTGCGACCACCTCGCCCACCTTCCGATGCGCGGGCCCATGGAAAGCCTGAACGTCTCCAATGCCGCCGCCGTCGCACTGTATGAGTGGACGCGCCAGACGCCCGCGAACACATAGCATCCGCCGACGTTTCGTCAGCGGGCGTGCGCTTGCCCTTTCGACCCGCCGGACATAAGGTCCGGCGGACATAGCCGGTTTAGCTCAGCTGGTAGAGCACCTGATTTGTAATCAGGGGGTCACGTGTTCGAGTCACGTAACCGGCACCATTTACATTTCAATGACTTACGAGAACATTTTTCTACCGAACTTTTCGGTGGGATCCGCATAGTAAGCACCCAGTAAGCACCGCAACCGCGAGGGATAGATGAACAATCCCGACCTGCGCGCCCCCTCACGCGTGTCCCGAGCAACCGACTATGTCGTGCGACACAGCATTGGCGACAAAGCGGTGTACGTATTTGAAAAGCACCACTACGCCCTTTGGCCTTGGGCCGAATTGCGAAGGCAAACTAGTGCCGCACCGACCTTAGTCACCCTTGATGCGCATACAGATCTACATCGCGCCTTTGTCGGCCACGCCTATGGCAAGTTTTATCCCGGTTCCCCGAACGAGGTGGAAGCCGAGAAGATAGTGGCTTCAGAAATGGCTTCGGTGCATTTCAATGACGAGGCCACGATTGACATGGCGGTATCGCATTTGCGGTACGACGAGCAAATAGACTGCGCCCAGCGGGCCGGCATAATTCAGGTACCCGCGTTCATTGTGCTGGGTCCCTCCATAGGCAGCGAAGTAATGCCGAACGAGGAACGCGCTGTTGGGTTCTCGGATAACTACAGAACCGACCAACAAAAGCGGAAGTTAGCGGATGCGGCGCTAGAGGCCGAGAAGCTGCGACCCATAGTGGAAAATATCGAAGAACGCGTACCAGGCTTCCCAGGCGCCGGGGGGTATATCCTAGATATAGACTTGGACTACTTTTGTACGATAGCCGGTCTACATCCCCGTGATCCGACGACGTTTTATGACCTTAATGTGTTCGCAGACTTTGGGGTAAGGCGTTCCCAAAGGTAGGCGCGCAAGGTGCCGGATATGTATTTCTGTCTCGCGTCGATCACTGATCGCTATTGCGGTTGGATCATTGGCCTGGCCGAGGTCAACGCCGATTGTCAGACAACCCACTTGCAGAGGTCCTCGTTCATTTCGTCGATCTTCCGAGCCATCTCCTGCGCCGCGTGCTTGTGCATGGGAATGTCTTTCTGTCCGCGCCAGGTAGCCAGCGCCGCAGCGAAGACAAGATCGTCGGCTCGCCCGACACGCCAGGACTCGACGTCATCGCCTGATGTTGACGGCGCTCTCATGCGGAAGTTGGTCAATTCCTCCTTAAGAACCGGAACCAGATCCAGCCCCGACGCGACTTTGAACTTGTCGGAGTGCATTAGGACTTGAAGTTGGCCGACAAGCTCCACCTTGGCGATACGCCACGCATTAGGCTCCATTTCCTTCTCGCCCATGCCTGCGCTTATCCAAGCCTCGATCGGTGACAGGCTTGCTTTGCGGAAATATTCGACAACGCTCCGGCCGGTGCCGGTGATGTCGACAACAAGGGCAGAACGTTCCGCCTGTTCATATTGCTTCAGGCCGTCATGAACTTCGCGCAAGCGTTTGGCGAGGTCGGGGTATGACGCACTGAGCGGAAGGCGCTCCAAGTGCCGAAGCCGCAACTCCTTCACTTCGCCCGCGGTGCTGTCATACGGGGTAGGCGAAGCTAAGACTAAAGAAGGTCTTTCCGATTCCACGCGGCGCGTAGCACATACCGAGCCCACCAACCTTCAGGATGGGATCGAGCACGGTCTCGCGCGGCGGTATCTCCATGCTCATAAACTCGTGGATACCGACGGCTCGAAGGCGAGGCTTCTCCACGAGAACCAGCGGGACACTGGCCTCCATGAGCGGATGCTTAAGCGACTGCACGATGCACCTCTCTGGAAATTCGGATTTCGGGGGTCGCGAGCGAGGCTTGCCGTAGGGCATCAGACAGACGACGGCCAAGCGCGACCGTGTCGCAGATGATCACGGAGACGTCGCTCAACCAGAGGCGCGGGGATCGATGCCAATTAAGGATGACGGCGCCTTGTCCTCCAGCACGCAACCAGTCCAACGGGTTGCTATGCAGAAGGAGAGGAATCCGGTTCCACCGCGCGACCTCTACCGATTCCTCACCGAGGATGGGACACAATCTCGACCGACACGCCCAATCGTTTGGCGAACTCGGTCGAAACGCGACCATGTCGTCGACCGTCTGCCAACCGAGCCTGTTCGGTCCACGGAACCCGCAGGGAGCGATGATGCTTGGAGCGCCGCGTTGAGTATCAGGAACAAACGTACCGCCGTCGAATGCGACCTTTCCGACGCCGCACAGCGTCGCGCCGGAGAAGAAGATGTCCGCGGGGATGTCGAGCGTGCCCTGCATCCACGCGACCTGAGCATCGGTCGGGGAGTAGCTTACGTATTCCTGCAAGAGGTCGGTCATTGCCGGCCCTCTTGCAAAGCACGCTCGCGTTCGGCGTGACGAATGACACGGGCGAGGACATCGGCAAATGGCTCAATGTCGTTTCGACCGCTTCGACTGTATGCGCCAACAAAAGATGTTTGCGGAGAAACCGCGTCTTCAATATCGTTGCGATATTCCACGTCGCTCGATACCGAAGTTGAAACGCCGCTCACCTCACCAGTGGGCGGCAGTTTCGTTTTTGAGGGCTGGTGCATTACGCCACGACCTCAGCGGTGTGGCGACGCGCGGCGAGCCAGGCATCTAACTCGTCGAGATCGTATATGACGGCCCGGCCGATCTTGTAGAAGGGTATGCCGAGTTTACCGGTGGCTCGATCGGTTTCGAGAGTGGCGGTAGCAAGTCCAATATGTCTTGCAGCACGCTCGGTCTTTACCCTGCGACTTGCAATCGGAGTGCAAAAGTTCGCGTCTTTTTCAGATGGGAGCATCGATGGCCTCGTTCGGAGTTGGTCGAGGCCCCATCCAGTAAGCGCATATCTCTTGGAGTTCCAATAGTCCGCGTGAACGAACTTTCAGCTTTCGGCAGGAAGTTGCTTCACGGCCTTTCTGATCGCCTGTGCGATCGTGCTGCGCTCCTTTCCGGGAAATGTGTCGGGATATTTGGCAAGAAGCCGTCGCCGATGCCTGGGTCGTGTCCGCTGGCTACATGCCTAGCGCACGGCGCACGATGTGCTCCAGCGGCCTCCGCAGCCCGAATGCGCACGGTGAAGCCGCACGGTTGCGCGAATTGAATCCTGCGCGTCGATTTTGCCGATCAGGATGATCTACCGGCGCCGGTGTGATAAAATTTCGCGCGCGCACGCGAGGGGAATATGGGCCCGCCAGCGGGATTACCACTCTTCAAAGCACTCGGCATCGCCCAGAGCCGTGGGAGCGAGCCACGATATTGCTTCGCAGTCGGCGCCGAGTTTCGCAGCTTTCGCCGGTGGGAACTTTTCGGCAAACCGTTTTTGATGGCCTTGTGAGATGAAGCCGATCATTGGCGGGCGCAGTTTCCTGGCCGTCGCGGCCGGATCGATAATTTGCGCGCCGGGGCTTACTTCATGAAAACCTGCGAGGATGCAGGGCCGTACCGGCTACCTGATCACCTGCAACCGAGGCCCTCGGGGCGACCGCGCCGCTAGTGCTGATGGTGCGGGGTGTACTCCCTGAGGCCTCGTCGACCTGGAACGCGACAATTTCGGACTGTGCGAGGCTGGTGGGTCAATCGCAGAAGCTAGCGCCGCATTCCGGCTGGTCTCGCAGGACGCGAGCAGCTAATTTTGCAGCGAGATACAATGAGGGCGGCCATGGATCTTGTCGAGTTCACGAGTGTCGTCGAACGGCACGGGCAGCAGCCTACGCTCCATGTCGACGTCGGAGGCGTCGCGCTGCGCTATCTGACGCCGAACCTCAGGTGTCTCTGGCGCGTTCAGACGCTCGCGACCAAGGAGCCGGTTACGCTACAGTGGCTCAACCGTATCCCCAGCGGTGCTTGTCTGCTCGACATCGGCGCAAACGTGGGGATGTACACGGTCTATGCCGGTGCCGTCCGAAAAGCGCGCGTCTATGCCTTTGAGCCGGAAGCGCAGAACTATGCGGTTCTGTCTGGCAACATTCGGCTTAATGAGCTTAGTCATCGCGTGATAGCCTGGAGTGCCGCGCTGTCGGACGAGATCAAGTTTGACAAGATCTATCTTTCCGACGGCGACGTCGGCGGATCCTGTCATACGTTCGGCGCGGCCCTTGATCCGAACCTCCAGCCCGCCAAGCTGCCTTTTACCCAGGGCTGTTTTGCGACCACCGTTGACGCAGTCATCGCTGCTGGCGCGATGGAGGTGCCGGAGTACATCAAGATCGATGTCGACGGACTGGAGCACAAGGTGATCAAGGGTGCGGCAGCAACGCTGAAGGATAATCGCGTGCGCTCGATCATCATCGAGATCAATTCCGGCCTTGACGAGCATCGCGTCATCGTCGATCACCTCGCCGCGCTTGGTTTTAGGCACGACCCGGCGCAATTCGAGAAAGCGCAACGCACCGAGGGCTTCTTCAAAGGCACGGGCGAGTATGTCTTTGAACGTTAAGGATCATCTGCTAGCCAAAATTGCGGATGCGCGCATCGTGCCGGACCCGTTTCCGCACGTAGTGATCGAACAGGTTTTCCCGCCCGAATTCTACCAGTCGATCCAAGATAATCTCCTTTCCGATGACGCGTACACGCCACTCGTTGAGACGGGTCGGGTCACGGAGAACTACAATCGCAATCGGTTGTGCTTCATGGGCGGGGGAGACGCGACGTCCGCCGCGACGCCACAGGCACTGTTCTGGAATGAACTGTTCGCCATCTTCATGGACCGGGGCTTCATGGGGGCCTGGCTTCGGCGCTTCGAGTCCGTGATCCGCCAACGTCTCACGACCGATCTCCCCGAAGTCCGCGGCGACAAATTGATGCTCTATCCCGAAGTTTTTCTGATGCGGGACAAGAATAGCTTCCTCCTGACGCCGCACATGGACGCCAGAAAGAAGGCCGTCACCGCGCTGTTCTACCTCCCGCGGTCGGATGATCGGCCGTCGCTCGGCACCTCGCTCTATCGGATCCGAAATCGCGCCGACGTCTCGGAAATGGGCACGCAATTCGCGCGCGAGGATTTTGATCTGGTGAAGACGATCCCCTATAGGCCGAACACGATGCTCGCCTTCGCCAATTCGTCCGGGGCCTTTCACGGCCTTGAGCCGCTCGCCGGGGTGGCGGGCGGACGCGATGTCTTGATATACGACGTGAAATTCCTAGGCGTGGACTAACAGGGATTCATTTCACCCAGGCTCTTCCAAACCGAAAGGCGTTTTTCCTAGGGACCAGGGCGAACGCGGCGGAATTTCCTAGGTCCTCGAAGCGGGCCAGCACATTCCTTAGGACGTGACGTCCTCGATCATTGGCACCGGCGTCGGATCGAAAGTGCCTGAGCCGGGGCTGCGACCTCGGCGATTTCGCGACCCTCATAGGCCGCTTCTGAAGCGCCCCCAGCAGCTGTGACAATGACATCATCGGGCAACGCCGTCATCCCGGAACGAATCATCAGATCGGACAACTCGCTAACGATCCAAAAGTCGTCCGCACCTTCCACCACCACATTGCGCTGCGCGATCAGATGGCTTTGGGAAGCGGTCATTCCTAACGCGGCTTGGAGTGTGAACTTCGCCTCGGGCTGGCTCAGGTTGAGATCTTTGTCCACGATCGTGCCCTTGTCCTTCGTCTCGCTAATCGTGCGGATGCGCTCTGGCTTGCGCAGATCGATCATGAACGGGAGATGGGTCGAATAGACCAGGGTATTCCCCTTCGCGTAAGCCTCCAGACGATTCAGCAGGTCGCGTTGTGCGTCTGGATGAAGGTGTAGGCCGGGTTCATCCAAGAGCAAGACGCAGCCCTTAAAGTCGCCCTTACTCTCGTACATAAAGAGTAGGTCAAACGAGAAAAACCACTGGAAACCTTTTGAGCGGTCCTCAAGTGGAATCAAATGTTCGCCGGATTGGTCCTTCACCATTGTGAAAAATGAGTACGCGTCAGCACGGAACTGCACTTCATACCGGCGCTGACTCCATCTTTCCGAAATCTCATTGGTTAAAGTAAGCCCGGCGTCGTTCATGTCATACTGCCGTTGCTCCTTGACGACGGTATCTGCGCTGCCTCCTTTCGTGACCTCGTTATCCAAATCCAGGCCGGACAGCGCCATAATCGTCAACAGCGTCTTGTCCTCCGGCGTTGTGTGACCTTCCTTCCTACGCTGCTGCACTTCATTCAAGCGCGCGGTGCCTTGGAACGACTTGTAGTCATCCATGTAGATGAACGTCGGAATTTTGGAGATAAGGTAATCAGATAGAATTTTTGTGACCGGGGGCAGGGCCTTAAGCGCCATTGCTGCCGCGACGAACTTAGTGGCGAATTCTGTCCGAATGGCTGTTTGTGGTTCGTTGTCCGCCATCACCAACACGCGCGCCATTCGTTCTCTTGCCCAAGCGCCTGCATCCGCAGTGTTTGGTAATTGTCCGTTATTTGCTCGAGTGATGAGGTCAGAAATTGCGGCTTCAAGGGATCTCCGCAACCCTTGGTCCGTATCAGGGACTTCCACCCGGAGCGGCGCACAGGCTAGGGCAATCGCGGTAGCTGAGGGGCGTGGCACGAAGACGTTGGCATCCAACTCCACGAAGACCTTGCCTTCGTAATTCTTGGCGATCACGAACGGCGCATCGAGTGGGAGATCGACTTGCTGCGCTACAAGTTCTGCTATCTCATCCTTGTTCAACTGACCGCGGATGCGGCAAACGACTGCCTTGAGATCGCGCTTCTTGCGATCACCTTTCGGCCATTCCCGATCCAAAGAATAGGGATCGGGTTGAAACGGCTTGAATTTATGAAGCGCCTTGAGCAGTGATGTTTTGCCGGACTCATTCTTACCGACCAGCACCGTTAAATTCTCAAGGTCTACCCACCCAGAATCTTTGATCGACCGGAAATTCGTGACCTGAAACGCGGTGATCTGCATTTTTCCCCCGCCAACAACCGACCGATGAATGGCGCGCCTCTGTCCCCGAACGCTACCACTTGGAACGCGGGCGTTCTATCTTGAATAGCAGTCAGCGCGGATTACTCGTGACGCATGGGGCGGGCGGACGTCATGCGCAATGAATTCTACAAATGCCTATAGCATTAGATGTCTGCCATGAGATCCCGTTGCCATCTTCGCGGCGTTGAACGATAGACCGCGTACCAAAGTGCAATCGCCACCGCTAAAATGAGGTCGTCATGTGCGCCGACGAGGGCGGCAAAGGTCATCTTGCCAATGCCCGTGAAGTTGACGCGGAAGTTCTGTAGTCGACCTTCAAGGCGGCGAGGTCCGGCAGGTCCGCCGCGATTTCCAACTGACCGCTATGAAGCATGGCCTGGAGCCGGCTCACCAACTGGAGCTTGGCCACGCGCTAGCCTTCCGGGGTCCAAGTTTCATTCTCGCCCGCCGTGATGGTGCAGCCCTTGGGATGCAGGCCGGCGGCGCGAAACATGTCGAACACAACGTGCCCTACGCCCGTCTGGTCGATGATCGGTGCCGTATCCGGGCGTGTTGCTCAAGGGCGCGCGCGCCATGACGCTGCCCACGTAGGCCTCCTGAGCGGTGTAACCGGCACCACCCCCCTCCCGCCGCCACGCGCGCGGACCCAAGCAAACCATCCCCAAATCCCCCGCCGCAGGCTAACGTGGGCTTTCGCGTTTAACGCGTTCAAGCTTGGAGGATGCTGCCCGTGTCGCTGAACCTGTTTCGCCGCGCCCCGTTTTCCAAACGCTTGCTTGTCGGAGCGTTATGTATCGCGGCCGCGATGGGGAGCGTCGCAACGCCCGCCTTTGCCGACGGAACCCTCAAGGTCGGTGTCGTGGCCTTCCCGCCCGGCGGGGCGGATCCCCGCAAGATCGTCAGCTCGATGGGCGATTATACCTGGTCTCCGATCTTTGACTCGCTGACCCGCTTCACCGAGACGAACGAGCTTCAGCCCGAACTCGCGCTGTCTTGGACCTCGCCGAACCCGACGACCTGGATTTTCAAGCTGCGGCCTAACGTCACGTTCTCAAACGGGCGCCCCTGCGATGCTGAAGCGGTCGCCGCGAATATTCGCTGGCTGTTGACGCCGGAAGGCCGCACCTCGGTGGTCGGCCGCATGCTCGACGCCATCGCTTCCGTTCGCGCCGTCGATCCTCTGACCGTGGAGGTCACAACCTCCAAGCCCGATGCTCTGCTGCCGCGCGAGATGTCGGCATTCTATGTTGTCGAACCGCAGCAGTGGGACACCCTGGGACCTACAGGTTTCTCGAAGGCGCCGATTGGCACGGGCCCGTTCACTCTCGACGCCTGGGGCGCGACGCGCATCACTTACACCGCCAATCCGAAAAGCTGGCGACGCGCCAACCTGTCCAAGCTCGAATTGCTCAACATGCCCGAGATGACGGCGCGCCTTGACGCCCTTGTCACCAAAGGCATCGACATCGCGATGGGCATGGGGCCGGAGGAAAAACCGCAAATCGAGAAGACCGGCGGCCGCCTGCATGCGCGCGCGCCGATGGACGTGATTTCGGTCACATTCGTCGTCGGCGCCGGCAAGCCGGTGGACGACCTCCGCGTGCGACAGGCGTTGAACTACGCGGTCAATCGCGAAGCCATCACGCGCGAAATCCTGCACGGTTTGTCCCAGCCTTCCAGTCAGGGCGCTGTGCACGGACTGTTCGGCTATAACGACGACCTCAAGCCCTATCCCTACGATCCGGCGAAAGCGCGCGCGCTGCTGAAAGAGGCCGGCTACGAGCGCGGTCTGACACTGGAAACAGAAATCCTGATTTCGCAGAACGCGGGCGACAGCGCCGTCTATCAGATGGTCGCGGCGGATCTCGCCGCCGTTGGCGTCACCATGAAGTTGATCCCGATCCCCACGCCCCAGATGGTGAAGATCATCAACGAAGGCGGCTGGCGCGGCGACTCCTTCTCGCAGATTTTCGGGTCGACGCCGACGATGGATCCGCTGCGCACGTTGCGTCTGCATTCCTGCTTGTGGCCCAAGCCTTGGTATTGCGACCGCACGGTCACGCCGAAACTGGAAGCGGCCTTGCGCGAGTTCGACGACGGCAAACGGGCGGCGATCACCCGCGACATCCTGAAGTTCTATCGCGATCAGGCAACCGCCATCCTGCTGTACGACATCCCCGTGCTCGACGGCGTGGCGGCGCGGGTCAAGAAGTATGAGCCTGCGCACACGCGCATCAACTACGAGACGATCAGCGTCGAGTAGAGTCGGTTAGAGCGGCAACTGCATGCCCAACATCCGGCCGAGCGACATGGCCGGCCCGATCATCATGCCGGGCACGAAGGCATTGCCGAGCGTTGCACCGCTTCCGAGAAGCTCGCCCGCCGCATAGAGACCCGGGATCGGCACGCCACGGCTGTTCAAAACGCGCAACGAACCATCGACGGTGAGGCCGGCGGCCGATGTCACGGAATGCGCGAGCAAGACGATCGCATAGAACGGCGGACGCACGATGGGCATCGGCATGAAGGCCCGGCCGAATTCGTCGCTCTTGTTCGCGACACCGGCGTTGTAGCGCCGCACGGTTTCTTCGAGCCGATCCGGGTCGACCCCAATCCCCGCCGCAAGTTCAGCAAGCGTATCGGCGCGAATGAACATGGGATGCGCGTCGAACTGCGCCGCGATCTGCTCGCGCGTCCATTGGGCCACGCCGGGGTACGCTTGGGCGACCCCGGGTGGCGCGGCTTGGAAAATGTCCTCATCGAACACGACGGAGTACCGAAGCTTCGGCAGCTTGGCGAAAATCTTCTCGCGGTCGTAGGTGTTCGCCTCGTCCTCACGCATGAAGCGGCGGCCGCTGCTGTCGACCCAGATCTCCCAGGGCATCCGCTCTTCAGGCATGGTGTTGAAGCGCGCGAAGATCGTGGCGGGGAACTTGTCGCCGGAGAGGATCGCGCCAAGACCGGGACGGTGCAGATCGCCATTGCGCACACCCGCTTCGAGAGACTTGGTCAACAAGATGCCGTCGCCGCGTGCGAAAGGATAAGCGCCGCCGGTGTAGGCCGGCGCACCGGTCAGTTCCTCGAAGAGTTCGGGGTTGAACGAATAGCCGCCAGTGGTGAGCAGGGTGTATCGGGCAAGGAACTCTTCCTCGCGATTGTCGATCATGACGCGCGCACCGATGACGCCACCCGACGCATCGCGCAGCAATTCGGTCGCGCGCGCGTTCACGCGGATATCGATCCTTCCGCTGCTGACCTCGGGCTCGAGTTCCTTCTCCAGGACGGCCAGGATGGCCTTGCCCATTTTCTCGCCCCAGAGATACCGGGGCGTCGCGTATCCAAGCCGGCCGGGGCTTTCGCCGGTCACCGGTTGGTCGGGAAGTGGAACCAGGCCCGCCTCCAACAGCCAGTTGACGGTTCCCGATGCTTCTCGGACCGCGAGTTTCACAATCTCCGGATCGGCCGTGCCTTGCGAAAGACGCATGACGTCGTCGTAGTGCGCGTCGACGCTGTCGGCGATCCCTTTTGCTTTCTGCAGATGCGTTTCGGCGGCGCTGATCTGGCCACGCGCGATATGCAGCGTACCACCCACGGTTGGCGCTGCATCAATCAGCAGAACACGGGCGCCGCGACGAGAGGCGAAAATCGCGGCCGGAATCCCCGCCGTGCCGGCGCCGATAATCAAATAGTCCCAAGCCATTGGATGCATCTGCCTCGAACGTGCTGATTCGCAAACTGCGTCACATCTTTTCGACCATAAAACGCGCGAAGGCGAGTCTGCTATCGAGGGCCGCCCATCGTGAGAGCTGGGCCGCCCTGGAGGAGATGTTAACCAGTCGCGGGTACGGTTTTGAACCGAAGAATGGTTGAAACGCACGCCATGAACGAATTCCCGATCCAATCGCAGACGTCCGAAACCGACAAGGACTTCATCTTCAGGATGAAGAACATCTTTGGGGCGTTGCAGCGCCCTTATGACTACGTCGAGATCGGCTCGTTCATGGGCGGATCGCTGACGCCGTTCCTGTTCGACAGTTATTGTTTGTCGGTCCTGTCCATCGACGACCGCGGCCATGCCATCAAGGACGAGCGCGGGATCAACGTCGACTACACGCCGATCACCAGCCAGGCGATGCGCGACAACCTGACCAAGCACGGCGTGCCGACCACCAAACTGACAACGTACGATTACTCGATCGAAACGCTGGCGAGCGTGGAGCGTCGTTACGATCTTGCCTTCATCGACGGCGAACACACCGACCTCGCCTGCTTCCGCGATTTTCTCTACGTGCTGCCGCTGCTGAAATCCGATGCCATCGTGATGTTCCACGACAGCTCGCTGGTTTACAAAGCGCTGCAGATGATCCGCGTCTACGCCACGCGGAATTTCCCGTCCTTCAGGCTTGTGAAGAAAAAGGATTCGGAAATGTCGGCGCTGTTCCTCGGCACCTTCGCCGCCATTAAGCCCGAAGACCTGTTCGGGGAGATGGAGGACTTCGACACCTTCTGCACGATTTCCGAAGACCTGCGAGCGCTCTGGCTTTTCAAGCATCGCGCGGAATCGGCAAGCGAGATCAGCTTGAAGCCGATCCGCACACTGCGCGCCTACTAAGCGGCCGGCCGTGACACGCGGAGTCACGTCTTGGACGGTCTATCCGCGTTTCCTTGCTTGTTGATGGCCTGGCGTTAGGCTTCCCGGTACGACCTTGGGGGAGGACGGGCCATGTTCAGTCGCCTACTTTTTGGGTTTGTCGTTCTGTTGCTGGCCGCAGGGGCGATAGACCCCGCCGCCGCGGCCTCTAAGGCCCGGCCTGTAGGTGCCAAGTTCCGCGACTGCGCCGAATGTCCGGAGATGATCGTGATCCCGCCCGGGTCTTTCACCATGGGCTCGGCCGCGAGCGAGGACCTGCGCGAGGACATCGAGGGCCCGCAGCACAAAGTGACCATCGGTCGCAGCTTCGCGCTCGGCGTCACGCACATCACCCGCGCCGAGTACGCACGCTTCGTGCGCGAGACTGGCCATTACGGCGGCCCGGCCTGCAACGTCTTCGACGTCAAGCAGCAGAAGGGCACCACCACCGCCAGCCGCAACTGGCGCGATCCCGGCTTCCCGCAAACCGACCGCGATCCCGTGGTCTGCGTCGACTATGACGACGCGCATGCTTATGTCGCATGGATCAACGAGAAGGTCCGCCGGGCGCTGAGGCTCCCGGTCGACGCCACGCCCTACCGCCTGCCGTCCGAAGCTGAATGGGAATACGCCACACGCGCCGGCACGACCACGCGTTCGTGGTGGGGTGACACGATCAGCCATGAATACGCCAACTTCGGCGCCGATTGCGCGGGTCCGGCCTGCGGGCCGCTGGTCGAGGGCAAGGACGTGTGGATTTACACCGCGCCCGTCGCGTCGCTTGCGCCCAATCCGTTCGGGCTTTACGACATGGCCGGGAACGCTTGGCAGTGGATCGAGGACTGCTACGAGGCCAGCTACGAGGGCGCACCGACGGATGGCACAGCGCGCACCTCGTGCGGCCGTCCGATCTTCGTCAGCCGCGGCAGCGCCTGGGTCAGCCATCCGCGCTATCTGCGCTCGGCCGCGCGCGACCGCCTCAATCCCGATTATCGGAGCGGCTATCTCGGAATTCGCTTGGCGCGGACGCTCGATTGACGTCAATCATGGGGCATGGCGACCGATCCCATCCCTGCCCTACTCGACCTCGCGAAGGCGACACCGGACCCGCGCGCGATTGCCAATTGGCTGAATGCCTATCTCGGCACACGACCGCATGAGGCGAAGCTCGAGGCGCTCAAGAAGCTCGATCTCGCGTTCGATGCGCGCGGCGACGACAAGGCTGCGGCGATGATCCTGCGCATCGTCCGCCGGACGCATGAGGATCTGCAAACACGCGGGACAAAGCGCCGGAAATGACCGCCGCGTCCGACACGACGGCTTGCTATGTCTACGTCATCGGCGCCGCTTGCACGGACGGGCCGCGCACATATGTCGGCTGGACGCTCGATCTCGACCGCCGCCTGGCCCAGCACAACAGCGGGCGCGGGGCGCGTTCGACGCGCGGGCGCCTGTGGTGCCTGCTCTACGCCGAGAAATACGACGATCGCCGCGCGGCGATGAGCCGGGAGTGGCACCTGAAGCGCGATCGCAAGCTGCGGAAACTGCTGGCCGCGACAGTCGTCACGCAATCCGGCGGATCGCCTCCAGGCAAAGGTCGATCTGCTGCGACCAATCCCAAGACTGCATAAAGGCGCGGCCGGCGGCCCCACGTGCTGCGGCGTCAGCCCGGTTGCTGTAGGCCTGTTCCATGCGCGCGACGATTTCGTCGACCGAGGATTCGCCCCAGTCGTCATACGCCGGCTGCCCGACAAGCTCGCCCAGCGACGGTTGCTGATCGAGCGTATAGCAATTCTCGCCGCTGATCAGATCGCGATGGCCCGTGTTGCGCGACAGCACCACCGGCACACCCATCGCCATGCATTCCATCGCCACCAGATTAGTGCCGCCTTCGCAGCGGTTCGGGAACACGGCGAGATCGACCTCTTTCAACAGGTCCGGCACGCTGGTGTTGGGAAGCTTGTCGATGGCAACAAACGCATCTTCAGGGATGCCCTGCGCCACAAGCCACGGCGCGACCTCGAGTTCACCGGCGGCGCTGATATTCGGCGCGCCCGTCACATGACCGGACAAACCGATCGATTTGGCGATCTGCGGCCAAGGACTGTTCCAGGCGGCGATCAACAGCGCATCCGCATGACGCGCGTGGAAGATTTTGAACGCCGAGATGACGAGGTCCTGTCCCTTGCGCAGTTCCAGCTTGCCGCCGCTGAAGATGGCGAAACGCCCCGCGAAACGCCCCTGACGCGCGCGCGGCACAAAACGCGCAAGGTCGACGCCTTGTGGGCAGAAAGCCACGCGCGTCAGCCCATGACGTTCGAGCACGTCCTTGTTCCATGTCGAGCCCGCGATGATCAGATCGAAACGCCGGGCGCGTTCAATGCCGGCGGGAGTGAATTCGTCGGACTCGAAAAAGGTGACGCCGATGTTGGGCGCGCCTGTGATGCCGGCGGTGGGATAGATGAAGTCGAAATCGCCCCCCATCGCATGCAGGAAGGGAAAATCGAGCCGCGTCGGTCCTTGATCGAGGATTGCGCGCCAGCGTGGCATTTCATCCAATGCACCGCCGATGACGGCCAATTGCTTCTTCGTGAGGATCAGGCCGGGCTCCGCCCAGAAGATCGCAGGCGCAACGCCCTTCTGCGCGCTTTGCACGGCGAAATTCAGCGCGTAAGTGCCCCAGCCGCTATGCGTCCCCAGCGCCCAGCAGAAGCCGATCCGGTCGAAATTCTTTTTATCTGCGGAATCATTGCTCATGACGATGTCAGGCGCTCCTGGAGGGCCGCACGAACATCGCTGAACACGCCGCCCCAATCGCCGGGTGTCTTCTGCCGGAACAGGCGCGCGCTGGGATACCACGGACTATCATCGCGGTTGAGCAACCAGCGCCAATCCGGATCGAAGGGCAACAGCACCCAAACCGGCTTCCCGAGCGCGCCCGCGAGATGGGCCACCGACGTATCGACCGAGATCACGAGATCGAGGTTCTCGATCAAAGCGGCGGTTTCAGCGAAATCAGAAAGCGCTTCGCCAAACAGACGTATCGGCAGCGCCGCGAGTTGATCCTTGTCGGCCGCGCGTACGTCGGGCTGCAATCCGACATACGCAGCGTCGGCTGTCAGCAAGGTGCTGAAGTCATCGAGAGAAATGGAACGATTGCGGTCGTTCTTATGGGTGGGACGGCCGGCCCACGCCAACCCGATCCGCGGATGCGGCAGCTCCGCCAGCATGTCGCTCCACTTCGCACGCGAAGCGGCATCGGCCGCGAGATAGCGCGGCTTCGCGGGGATCGTGTTCAGCTCGGTCGCGAACAGCTTCGGCAACGACAACAGGCGGCTCTGGAAATCGGCCGGCGGCAGAGCGGTTCCGGTGGCAAGCACCTCGATCACACCCGCCGCGCCCGACAGCAAACGCACCAGCGGCGCCGGCACTTCCAGCACAACCCGCGCGCCTAGCGCGGCAATCATCTCGGCGTAGCGCACGAATTGTATGGCGTCGCCAAAACCCTGTTCGGCGCGCAGCAGGATGGTTTTCCCTGCGAGAGAATCCTCGCCATCCCAGACCGGAATGCCGGGGCGTTGCATCAGCGCCCGGCCTTTGTCGTCGCGCCATTCGTACCGCCGCCAGCCTTCGCGGAATTCGCCGTCGCGCAAATGAAAGAGCGCGCGATTCAAGTTGGCCTCGGGCTGATCCGGTTCAATCGCCAGCGCGCGGTCGAGGCTTGCCTTCGCCTCGCGGTCGCGCCCGAGTTCCACCAGCGTGCCTGCGCGATTGCTGTAGGCCCGCGCATGATTGGCGTCGATTTCGACAGCCAGATCGTAAGCCGCCAAAGCCTCGGCATACCGGCCCAGGGCATGCAGGACCGCCGCACGATTGGCGAGGACATCCGCATCGCGAGGCTTGAGAGACATCGCCCGGTCATAGCTGGCAAGCGCTTCGTCCAGGCGGCGCATGTCCAACAAGATCGCCCCGCGATCGGCTTGCAGGTCCCCTGACGCGGGCGCGATGGCAGCGGCACGGTCGAGACGCGCAAGCGCCTCTGCAGGCCGGCCAAGCGCGCGCAGGACCAGGGCGCCGTTGCGCAAGATGTCGGAATCGTTGGGCTGGAGCGTGGCCGCCTTCTCGTAGCTCTCAAGCGCGTCTTCCAGGCGGCCCAGCGCTTGAAGCACGACGCCACGATTGGAGTGGACATCGGCGTTGTCGGGCTTCAGCGCGATGGCGCGTTCGTAACTCGCAAGCGCTTCGGCCAGCCGGTTGAGACCCTGGAGCAGACCCCCGCGCGCCGCATGCACCTCCGCGGCGTTCGGTACGCAAGCCAGCGCCTGATCGAAGCTGGCGATGGCGTCGCGTGGCCGATTGAACGCCTGGAGGACCAGGGCGCGATCGATATGCACGGCGGCAACACCCGGGTGCGCCGTCGCCGCTCGGGCAAGGAGGCGCGCCGCATCCTCAAGCCGGGCGGTCTGATATGCGATGATGCCGGACATGTGCAGCGCCCCAAGGTCGTTGGGAGCCGCCTTCAGGATTTGCGCATAGGCCTCGTGCGCGGCCTCCAAATCGCCTTGGCGATGCAGCTGTGCCGCGCGTTGATGCAAGCTATCCGCCGTGGCGGGCCGCGCATTGCCTGGCTTCTGAGGATCGGACATCTGTTCTTCCGGCGCGGCGTATCTGATATGGCCTATGCGAGCGGACCCGATAATAGCCGGGCGCGGAGCCTTCGCCAGAGGGAACGCCCAAAGCGGTGCGCCAAGTTAGCGGTAACGTGTGCATGGCCTATTTTCGCAACCGCGCGGTCAACCTACTGAATCTGCACTACGGCATCCATGCCGCGGCGCTGTCGGGCGGCGGCGCGTTCTATTTCGTTTATTTCCTGAAAAACGGCTTCTCGCCGGCGACTGTGCTGGTCTTCGTGGCCGCGGTGCTGTTGGGCCGCTTCCTGATGCGCCCCTTCATCCTGCCGGCCGGCGTGCGCTGGGGCGTGCGACGACTGCTCATCGTCGGCACGCTGGTGGGCGCGATTCAATATCCGCTGCTGGCCGAGGTCGTCGGCGTCGGGCCACTGCTGTATGCGTTATGCATCCTCGCGGCGATCGGCGACACGATCTATTGGACGTCGTATCACGCCTACTTCGCGGCGCTGGGGGATCAGGAACATCGCGGCCATCAACTCGGCGCGCGCGAGGCGCTGACCACGATGGTGGGCATCATCAGCCCCCTGGCGACGGGGCTGATACTGGTCGCCTTCGGTCCGCGCTGGGCATTTGGACTCACCGCTGTCGTGCAGATCCTCGCCGCGGTCCCGATGCTGGGAACACCCGACGTGAGCGTGCGGCGCGAAGCCGCCGGCGTGCTGAAGACTGCCCGTCCGGCGATGCTGCTGTTCCTGGCCGACGGCTGGATTCAGACCGGCTACCTGATCGTCTGGCAGATGGGCTTGTTTCTGTCGTTAGGCGAGAACTACGTCAGCTATGGCGGTGCCCTGGCGATGGCCGCGCTGGTGGGCGCGGCCGGCGGCATGGTGCTCGGCCGTTCCCTCGACAGCGGGCATGGCCTGAAGGCCGTGTGGGTGGCGATGGGATTGCTGATGTTCGTCATCGCCATGCGGGCCGCGAGCCTCGGCCATCCTTCATGGGCGGTTGCCGCCAACGCGCTCGGCGCGCTGGTGAATGCGCTCTACATGCCGACCTTCATGACGGCGGTCTATACGCCGTCCAAACAGTCGCCCTGCCCCTTGCGATTCCAGATGGCGACCGAGGGCAGCTGGGACGCCGGCGGCGCTAGCGCCGCCTTGGTCATGGCCTTGCTGATCAGCCGGGGCGTGTCGTTGTCGGCGGTGATCCTGATCTCACTGCTGGGCGCGGTGGGATCGCTCATCATTCTTCGGCGCTATTACGCGGGAGCTACTCCGGCGGATGCTGCCGCCGCTGGCGACGGTGAAAGATCGCGATAATCGCACGCGCCACCAGTAGCGCGAGGATGACCGAGATAATGCCGATGGCCTGCGTGTCGAGATCGGGATGCATTCCGGCATTTTGACGCGGCATGGCCGAAAGGAAAAGCGGCCGCTTTTACAGCGCGGCCGTGACGCTTGGCTGTCGCTAGATCAATACGGGAAACGGCCTGGCAACCGTCGACGCCCCCCAGAAGGACCCCTCCCCCTGCGCCCGGTCTTCCTCAATCCCCCGACGCAGGGCTTCGCTTCGCGACTGGACGACGGCATAGGCGGCATGGATGCGCTGGCTTTCAGCCGGCGAGAGTTCCGCATCCACCGGACGTTCGGCCTGCAAATAAATCAGGACATCGCCAACGCCCGCGGATAACGTGACACGCCCGAATCGAGGCTCGTCGTCGTCCACCCGCAAGGGGATGGGCACGGGTGGGCTTGTGTCATGCTGCCAGGCCGTCGCGTGTTGGCGAAGAAAATCGTCGAGCGGCGACGAACCATCGGACCCGCCGACCGGTCCTGCCGTGACGGCTTGTGAACGGGTAACCGCTTGAACGCTGCCAACAACATCGCTGCCGACGGCGTCGAGCGGGGCCATCTCAGCTTAAGGTCCGGTTGGAAAATCGCATCGCGGAAAGACGCACGGTCGTGACCACCTCAGCCGCCAAATAGCCTCCGCAGCATACACCAGATCGGCCCCGCATACGACGACGCGAGGGTCACCGCTTTGTCGCGCGCTTGTTAACCGGCAGGTCGAGCTTCGCGAAGTCGATCTTCTGGCCGCTTTTGTAGACCGCCGCGATGGCCGCGAAGTTCTTCGCGTCCTGCGTTGGGTCGGCATTCAGCAGCAGAAGATCGGCGTATTTGCCGCGCTGGATCGAGCCCAGATCCTTCTCCTTGCCGAGATATATGGCGGCATTCAGCGTCGCGATGCGCGTCAGGTCGAGCAACGGGATGCCCGCGCCGTGCAGAAGCTCCAGCTCCATATGCAAGGTCTGCCCCCATCCACGGTCGGTGCCGGCGACAAGTAGGCCGCCCAGATCATGCACCTTCTTGGAATTCTCCAAGATGATATGGCGCGTGGCTTTGAAGTTCGGCGCCATACCGTTCTTGATGAAGCCCGGGCGTTCCACGTTCTTTTGGAAGGCGATCACGTCGGGATCGACCGAGTTCTTCCACACCGGCGCATTCAAGAATTCCGGGTCGTAGGCCAGACGTTCGATGAAGGCGAACACGACCGTGGTCGTGGAGATCGGGATTTTCTTGGTGGCCAGACGCTTCAGCAGCGCATCGCTGGCAGCATAGCGGATCATGTGCGCGAACTGATCGACGTTGGCTTCAAGAGATTCGTTGAAGTCCTCTTCCGACGCCGCGTGGATCATCGTGCGCACACCATTCTCGTTGGCCATCCGCACGACCTTGCTCATCTGATCCACCGTCATGTACGGCGCTGGCGCATCGAACACGCCGTGGCGGTCGATCTGCAGCTTCTGCACATCGGGCTTGCGCGTCTTAAGGTACCGATCGAAAAGCGCGCCGTCGGCCGCCCAATCGCCCGTGAGGCGGATCGGGCTGTTCGGCGAGCCCTGCGGACGGATCGGCCCGCCGCCGCGACCGCCGGCGACATTGACGTTGGTGCCGGTCGCGAACAAGCGTGGGCTGATGAGCTTGCCGGTCTGCTCTTCCTCGCGCAGGCCGAAGATGTAGTCCGGCACGTTGCCGGAATCCAAAACAGATGTAATGCCGAGATACAGGAAGCTGTGCAGGGCGCGCACACCGTCGATGTGCTGCTCCTTCATCTTCTGCTCGGTGATGGTGTTGGCGCCGATATGAATGTGGCTGTCGATCAGCCCCGGCATCAGGAACTTGCCAGTGCCGTCGACCACCTCCACGCCCGGCTCATGCTTCAGCGGCATCGGCGACACAAGTTCGATACGGTCGCCCTTCACCAGCACCGATGCGCCCGCCAGCGGCTGCGTGCCGGTACCGTCGATGAGGGTGACATTCTCGATCAACAGATCGGCGGCCTGCACGCTGAAAGTGGGCACACAGAGCGCCGTGCACAAAGTCACTGCAACGCCGAGGGATCTAATTTTCACGCCACATATTCCTCGTAATAATGCCGTCGCGGGCTATTTGCGATTAGCGGGAATGTCGAGCTTGCTGAAGTCGATTTTCTGGCCGCCCTTGTAGACCGCCGCGATGGCCTGGAAGTTCTTCACATCCTTGGTCGGATCGGCGTTCAGCAACAGCAGATCGGCCAGCTTGCCACGCTGGATCGAGCCGAGGTCCTTCTCACGGCTCAGATAGATCGCGCCGTTGAGCGTGACGATACGGGTGAGATCGAGCAGCGGAATGCCCACGCCATGCAGAAGCTCGAGCTCCATGTGCAGTGTCGGACCCCAGCCACGGTCGGTGCCAGCCACGATCATGCCGCCCATGTCATGCACCTTCTTGGCGTTGTTGAGGCCGTAATTGTGCGTGATCTTAAACTGCGCCGACATACCGGAGGACATATAGCGCTGACGTTCCGGTCCCTTCTGGTTGGCGATGATTTCCGGATCGACACTCGCCTTGAACAACGGCGCTTCCAGGAACGACGTGTCCTCGGCGATGCGTTCGATGTAGTTGAACACGATCATCGTCGATGACAGCGGCACCTTCTTGGTCGCGAGCAGCTTGAGCAGCGCATCGCTGGCCGGATACCGGATCACGTGGGCGAACTCGTCGATATGGGCCGCGAGTGCGTCGTTGTAGTCCTCTTCCGAGGCCGCATGGATCGTCGTGCGGACACCGTTCTCGTTGGCGAGGCGGATGACGTTGGTCATCTGCTCCACCGACATGATCGGCGTGGGCGGCTCAAAGACGCCGCGGCGGTCGATCACGAGTTTCTGCACGTCAGGCTTACGGCTCTTGAAGTAGGCCTCGACGACCGGCTTGGACTCGCTCCACTTCTCCTTCAACCGGATTGGGCTGTTGGGCGTGCCTTCGGGACGGATGGGACCGCCGCCACGGCCGCCGGCGACATTCACGGTCGTGCCGGTCGCCAGCAGACGCGGCGAGAGAAGCTTGCCGCTGCGCTCTTCATCGCGCAGGCCGAAGATGTAGTCCGGCACATTGCCGGAATCGAACACCGTCGTGATGCCGCTATACAGATACCCGTGCAAGGCACGCACGCCCACTTGGCGCTGCTCCTTGAAATTGTCCTCGGTGATGGTGTTGGCGCCCAGATGAATGTGGGAGTCGATCAGGCCCGGCATCAGGAACTTGCCCGCACCGTTGACGACTTCCACGCCCGGCTCGTGCTTCAACGCAGTCGGCGACACCAATTCGATACGGTCGCCTTTGACCAACACCGAGGCGCCCTTGATGGGCGTTGTGCCGGTGCCGTCGATCAGGGTGACGTTCTCGATCAGCAGATCGGCTCGCGCGCCTGCAACCGGGAAACTCAGAGCAGTGCAGACCGCCAGGGCCGCGCTCCAGGATTTCATTTTCATGACCATCATACCCTCGCGCGCTACTTCTTCTTGTTGATCGGGATGTCGAGCTTCGCGAAGTCGATCTTCTGGCCGCCTTTGTAGACGGCCGCGATCGCCGCGAAGTTCTTGACGTCCTTGGTCGGATCGGCGTTCAGCAGCAGGTCGGCAAGCTTGCCGCGCTGGATCGAGCCCAGGTCCTTTTCCCTGCCGAGATAGATCGCGCCATTGAGCGTCACCATGCGCGTGATATCGAGCAATGGGATGCCGGCCCCGTGCAGGAGCTCAAGTTCCCAGTGCAGTGTCTGACCCCAGCCCCGGTCCGTGCCGGCCACCAGAACGCCACCGAGCTCGTGCAGCTTCTTGACGTTGTTCATCAGGAAGTGATGCGTCGCCTTCACGGTCAATGAGCGCCCGGTCTTCGCGAAGGCCGGACGTTCATCGGATTTCTGATAGGCGAGCACGTCGGGATCGACGGAGTTCTTCCACACCGGTTCGTCCAGGAATGACGGGTCGTCGATCAGGCGTTCGATGAACTTCGCCACCACGGTCGTGGTCGACATCGGGATTTTCTTCGCCGCCAACAGCTTCAACAGTTCGTCGCTGGCCGGGTATCGGATGACGTGCGCGAATTCGTCCACGCCGGCGGCGAGCGCATCGCTGTAGTCTTCTTCCGAGGCGGCATGGATGGTGGTGCGGATGCCGTTCTCATTCGCGAGACGCACGACGCTCGTCATCTGTTCGACGGACATGATCGGCGTCGGCGGCTCGAACACGCCCCGGCGGTCGATGACCATCTTTTGCAAATCCGGCTTGCGGGTCTTGAAATAGTTCTCGAGCAGCGGCTTGGATTCCGCCCAATCCTCCTTCAGCCGGATCGGGCTGTTGGGTGTCCCTTCGGGGCGGATACGTCCGCCGCCACGGCCGCCGTACACGTTGATCGTCGTACCGGTCGCGAACAGGCGCGGCGAGACCAGCTTGCCGCCCTGCTCCTCGGCGCGGAGGCTGAAGATGTAGTCCGGCACGTTGCCGGAATCGTAAACTGACGTGACACCCAGATAGAGGAAGCTGTGCAGCGCCCTCACGCCCATCAGGCGTTGGTTCTGGAACTCGTCTTCCGTGACCGCGTTCGCGCCGATGTGGACGTGAGAGTCGATCAGTCCCGGCATCAGGAACTTGCCCGTGCCGTCGATCACTTGCACGCCCGCCTCATGCTTGAGCGGTACCGGCGAGACGAGATCGATGCGGTCATTCTTCACGAGAACGGACGCCCCGACGATAGGCGCCGTACCGGTACCGTCGATCAGCGTCACGTTCTCGAACAGCAGGTTGGCCGCCGATGCGCCCACCACCGGCAACGTCAGCGCCGTGCACATGGCCAATGCGGCGGTCCAGGATCGGATGTTCACGCGAGATCCCTTATGATACGCGAGTGATGTTTCAGAAAGGACGCGACAACGACGGCGCGATCGCTCGCGCCGCCGCCTTGTCTGTCGCTTATTTCTTGTTGGCCGGGATATCGAGCTTGGTCATGTCGACCTTCTCGCCGCCCTTGTAGACCGCCGCGATGGCCTGGAAGTTTTTCACATCCTTGGTCGGATCGGCGTTCAAAAGCAGGAGATCGGCAAGCTTGCCGCGCTGGATCGAACCCAGGTCGTTCTCCCTGCCGAGATAGATGGCGTTGTTGAGCGTGGCGATGCGGGTGATGTCGAGCAGCGAAATGCCCGCGCCGTGCAGCAGTTCCAGTTCCATATGCAGCGCCGGCCCCCAGCCGCGGTCGGTTCCCGCCGCCAGCACTGCGCCTGCATCATGCAGCTTCTTGGCGTTGCCCAAGGCGATGTGGTTGGTCTTCTTGAAGTTCGCCGACATGCCGGATTCGATATAGCGCTGGCGCTCCGGGCCCTTCTGCGCCGTGATGATGTCGGCGTTGACGGCGTTCTTCCACAGCGGCTGATCCAGGAACGACGCGTCGTCGCCGATGCGCTCGATGTAACCAAACACTGCGGCCGTGGTGGACATCGGAATCTTGCGCGTCGCCAGCAACCGGACCATCGGAGCCGAGACCTCGCTGCGGATCTGGTGGGCGAACTCGTCCACATGTGCCGCCAGCGCGTCGTTGTAGTCTTCCTCAGCCGTCGCATGGACGGTGGTGCGGATGCCGTATTCGTTCGCCAAGCGCACGACCTTGGTCAGGTTGTCGATGGGGAAGTTGTGGCGGTCGATGACGATCTTCTGCAGATCCGGCTTACGGTCGCGGAAATAGGCCTCAAGCACCGGCTTGGCCTTGTCCCATTCGATCACCTGCATCGCGCGCGGCGTGGCGCCGTAACCTGTCGGCGCGCCGACGGTCGTGCCCGAGGCGAACACGCGCGGGCTGAGGAATTTACCGGCCCGCTCCTCGTCGCGGAGCTTGAACATGTAGTCGGCGACGTTACCGGAATCGTAGATCGAGGTGACGCCCGTGTAGATGTAGCTCTGCAGCGCCTGCACGCCCCACAGATGCTGTTCGGCCGAATTCGCGTCGGTGATTTTGTTGGCACCGATATGGACGTGAGAGTCAATCAGGCCGGGCATCAGGAACTTGCCCTTGCCGTCGACCACCTGCACGCCGCGATCGTGCTTGATCGGGCCGGCGGAGACGACGTCGATCTGATCGCCCTTCACCAGCACGGAAGCGCCCGCGAGCGGTTGATTGCCTGTGCCGTCGATCAGTGTGACGTTCTCGAACAGGACGTCTGCCTGCGCGGCACCCAAGGGTGCGCTCAGGGCCGCGCAGATTGCGGCAATGGCCAGTGTCCGGCGCCGTGTGGAAACGCGCATCGTTATCTCCCCGCTTATGAATCCCCGAATCCCGAGCGATCATCCGGCTTATGCGGCGCGAGCGAAAGGGGCTGCGTCATGTTCTTTGAAGCGGCGCGGCAAACACCGTCTCGCGGCGTGGACATTCGCCACGCGCTCGCGAATTGAACGGAGCCGCTGGACCAAACGCAGACGTGATAGCTCGTTGCCAAAAGGGCATAGCCTTTTTCCCAAAAGTCGTTTGCTGGCTATTCCCGCGGACCTGACGATTACTATGATTTTGGACTGTCTTGGCCGTTGGGGCGGCCATCCGCGGGGAGCGGATTCGGACAGTCGCTTTAGGGGGACTTTCATGCGCTTGAAGGCTTATCGCAACGCGTTGGCGTACACCGCGCTTCTCTGCGCCGTTCCGGGCGCCGCAGCATTCGCTCAAGGCGTGCTGGAGGAAATCGTCGTCACCGCCCGCCAGCGCGAGGAAAACCTCACCGACATTCCGCTGGCAATCACCAGCTTCTCGGCCGCGAGCATCGATCAGGCGCAGCTGAAAGACATTCAGGACCTGCAGAAGTTCACACCGGGCTTCAGCTATCGCCAGATGAACACCCAGAACGGGGCGCGCACACTGCCGTCCTACCGCTTCCGCGGCATGAACGCCGGCGCCGGCCAATCGCTCGGCCAGCTGGGCGCGGTGTTCGTCGATGGCCTCTATCTGCTCGGCGGCGCGCAGAACCTGACCTTCGACGACGTGGAACGCATCGAAGTCATCAAGGGACCGCAGAGCGCCTACTTCGGGCGCAGCACCTTCGGCGGCGCGATCAACTTCATCACCAAGCAGCCGGCGGATCACTTCACCGCGCGCGGGTCGGGGTCGATCGAGTCCTATAACGGCCATACCTTCAACCTCAGCGCCGAAGGCCCGCTGACCGATTGGGCGTCGTTCCGCCTCTCGGGCAGTTCGAACCAGGTCGCCGGTCAGTACCGCTCGAGCGACGGCGGCCGCATCGGCGAACAGAAAACTGACACCGTGAACGCGCAGCTGGTGCTGCGCCCGACCGATAACTTGAAGCTCCGCGTGCGCTACACGCACACGGAAACCAATGACTCCCCGGCGCTCATCGTCGACATGAACGCCAGCAAGCCGAACATCCAGGGCAGCACGGAATGTCTGCGCGGCACCTTCCAGTTCTGGTGCGGCGAGATCCCGAAGATGGGCAGCCCCGGAATCCCGAAGAACCTGTGGGATGTGCCCACCAGCTTCGTCACCCAGGCGCTGTCGCAAACGACGTCGCCGAATATCATCCGCGACATCCTGAACAACAACAAAGCCAACCCGCTGACGGCGGTGGACTTCGCGTTGCACAACCGCCTGCCATCGCTCAACCACATGGGCCAGCGCGGCCTGTTCGATTGGATCACCGCCGAAGCGACCTATGATTTCGCCGACGGTTACACGCTCTATGGCGCTTTCGGCGATTCACTGTCGCGCTCCATTTCGGTGCAATCAGCGCAGCTGGACGGCGCATCGGCCAGCATCATACCCGGCGTCTGGGAAGACACCGAAGGCGAGGTCCGTCTGTCGTCGCCACAGGATCAACGATTCACGTGGTTGGTCGGCGGCAACGTCTTCCGTCAGGCCGAACTCGGTATCCCGACGTCGGGCTTCGCGGTGCGCGCCAACACGACCGGGGGCATCACCTACGCCGCGCCGCAGATCTATGCCTCGCAGTCGCAGGTCAAGTACTGGGGCGTGTTCGCGGGTGCGCACTACAGCATCCTCGACAGTCTCAGCCTCGACCTCGAAGGCCGCTATCAGCGTGACTCGGTGACCACCGCTTACGGGACGCCGGCGCAAGTCACGCTCAACTTCACCGGCTTCGCACCGCGCGTGATCCTGAGCTACAAGCCGATGTCGGACATGACGGTCTATACAAGCTGGGCTCGCGGCATCAACCCGGGCTTCTCGAACGCCGCCGTGCCGCTCTACAGCGCCGCGCTGCAGACGCAGATCAAGTCCGACCCGGGCTATGTCGACAAGACCGGCGCCGAAACGCTCGACAGCTTTGAAATCGGCCTCAAGCAGCAGACCAGCTGGTTCCGCTATGCGATCACCGGTTACTACGGCAAGTGGAGTAACCTGAAGAACCAGGTCAACTACGCCTGCCCGGCGAACGCTTGCGGCCCGACGGTCATCGCGCCCTTCGCCACGGTTTACACCGTGCGTACCGGCAAGCTGCTCGGTCTGGAAGTCGAAGCCAACGCCGCGGTCAACGAGAACATCGACATCGGCGGCTCGCTCGACATCATCGGCTCGCGCTTCAACGGTTTCGCTTCGCCGACCGCCTTCGCCGCCACGGGTATGACCTTCGGCTCGAACCTGAAGGTGTTCGAATACCCGACGTCCAGCGCCTCGCTGACTGCCGGGTATCATCGCCCCATTAACGACGAGTACAGCTGGTACGTTCGCGGCGAGCTCACCTACACCGGCCGCACCTACACCGACGAGTTCAACCAGAGCTGGATCGGCTCGGCCAACAACGTGAACCTGCGCATCGGTGCCCAGGGCGGCAACAAGCGCGTCGAGGCCTATGTGACCAACCTGTTCGAGAACAACCAGTGGGGCGGCGGCCGCCGCGGCTCGACTTCGATCGATCCGCGCCCGGCGGTCACCACGCAGTATCCGACGGTGTTCCTGATGGTCCCGCGCAAGCGTTCGATCGGCGTGCGCGCGTCCTACGAGTTCTAAACTACCGTTGCCCGGAGCGCTTCCGGGGGGATACCGTGGCTGATACACCCGCTGCGGTCATGACCTTCGGAAGCGCCCGTGCAGACACAGGCTTCAAGACCATTCCGCTATAAAAAGCATCAGATGACGCGACGGCTCGCCCGCGCCTTCGTCGCAGGCTGCGTCGTCCTCGGCCTGAGTGTCGCCGACGCACAGGCGGGCGGACATATGCGGATCGCCGTGGGCGTGCTGCCCATTGGCACAGGCTAGCATCGCAGCCCTTATCAGGGCATCAGCCTGCCGGCGACGATCCAATTACAGGCGCTGTACGACACCCTCACCACCATCGACGACAAGGGCACTATCGTCCCGGCGCTGGCGATGGAGTGGCAGTCCGAAAATCCATCGTCCTGGATTTTCAAACTACGCCCCAACGTCAAATTCTCGAACGGGGAAGCCTTCGACGCCGACGCCATCGTCACTTCGGCGGAGTTCCTCGCCTCGCCCATTGGGCGGTCGCAGACATTGGGCAGCACGCTGTATCAAGTCGCGTCCGCCGAGGCGGTCGATGCGTTGACGGTGCGGGTCAAATTGAACGAGCCCGACCCGCTGTTCCCGTTGCACGCCGCCGTGTGGCGCGTGGTGGCACCGAAGTTGTGGCGCGAGTTGGGCGCGGAACGCTATGCCGAGAAGCCCATCGGCACCGGCCCCTTCGTGCTCGAACAGATGGGCAATACCAATCTTGTCTTCACCGCCAACAAGACCTCGTGGCATCCGGCGAAGTTAGACAAGCTCACCCTCATGTTGCTGCCGGATGAACTGTCGCGCGTGCAGGCCCTGGCCTCCGGCGCGGCGGATATCGCCTACCTGCTCAACCCGGAATCCAAAAGCACCATCGAGCAGCTGGGCGGCACGTTCCAGCGCCGCCTCAGTTCCAATGTATACTTCCTCGGCTTCGTCTCGACGGCGGCGAAGTCGCCGCTGAAAGACCCGCGCGTTCGCCGCGCGCTCAACATGGCCGTGGACCGGCAAACCATTGCCGACACCGTGATGGCGAAAGCCACCGCGCCCGCGAGCCAGCTGACACATCCCGGCGCTTTCGGCTTCGATCCAAGGCTGACGCCGATCCCCTACGATCCCGCCGGCGCAAAGAAGCTGTTGGCGGAAGCCGGCTTCGCCAACGGGCTCAGCCTGAAGATGGGCGTCGCCAACGGCGAGTCCATTCCTCTCTCGGCCTACCAGTTGGTCGCCAGCGACCTTGCCAAGATCGGCGTGAAACTCGACCTCCTCAGCCGCCCGACGCTTGAGCAGCAACTGGATCTGTTCAACGGCCGCCTCAACGTCGACCTGTTCAACATGTTCACGCGCGGCAGCGATCCGATCATCGACTACCGCCACCGTTCCTGCGTCAATCCGGTGAACGAGCGGCAGCCGTTCAACTGCGACGCCAACATTGTCGCCGTGGTCAAACAAGCGATGTTGGAGCAGGACCTGACCAAACGCGCCGCGCTCTACGGGGAAGTCGCCAGGCTAGAACGTGACGCTCCGGCGGGCATCGTGCTGTGGCAGCAGGTCGAGTTCGATGGCCTCTCACCGAAAGTGAAAAGCTTCACGCCCAGCCTCGATTGGGTGCATCCCGAAACTTGGGACATGAAGTAAGGCGCGAATTACGGCTCGTTGATGATCCCACGTTCGCCCATACGCCGCAGCGTGTCCTGCTGGATTTCCATGATGCGCTGCTTGGAATCCATGACGCCGTCGGGGAAACTGTTCGGCGGATAGAACCCGGCGTCCTTATAAACGGGCATGTAAATCTCGTTGCGCTGGCGCAGGAGCCGGTTGAGCGGCCCCGGTTGCTGTCGCGCACGCCGCAAGCCCGACACATCGATCATCGCGGTCGCGCTGGTGTTCTCGCCCGGACCATTCGTGTTGGCGATCACAAGGCCGTTATAGTCGATGATCTTTGAGAATCCCATGTTGGCGGCGGCGGGGATCGGCCCGATCGCGCCGCCGGCATTGGCGGAGATCAGATAGACCATGTTCTCCGCTGCACGCGCGCGCTTGCAGGCTTCCCAGCCGATGGCATCCGACGCGCCATGGTCGCTAGTCGGATGCAGGATGACTTCGGCGCCACGGAACATCAGTACGCGCGCTGCTTCCGGGTACATGATCTCGCCGCAGGGGAACATGCCGATATTGCCCAGTTCGGTCTTCACCACCGGGAACGTGCCCTCGATGCCGTGCTTGTCGAGATAGCGATCCATGAAGTCGTGCGGCGACGGCGAATGCACCGTGTTGATCCGCCGATACTTCAGGATGACGTCGCCGCTGGGATCGATCAGGAAACTGCAATTGAAGTAGCGGCCCGGCCACTCCTCGGTTTCCTCATAGGCATTCGCGCCGATGTAGATCTTCAGGTCCTGGGCGATCTTCTGCAGCCGGGCGACCTCAGGCCCGGGGATACGGAAGCAGGCCTTGGCGATCCATTGCGCCGCCGTCTCTTGCAGCGGGAAACCCTGGAGCGCGAACTCCGGGAACAACACCAGATGCTTCACGCCCGCGCCGGCGCGATTGCCGCGCCGCAGGAACAACTCCCAGCGATCGAGGCTGCGATGGACGATCTCCATCGCGCCTTCGCGACTGGTGGCGTCGTTGACCATGTAATTCATGACCTGCATGCAGGTCGCACGCCACGGCGCGATCATAGTGCCCCTCAAAGTCCCGAATTCCCCGATCCCACGCGTATCAGGCATCGCGGGAGCATAGCGAATCAATGGATTAATCGTCACGGAATCATGCCATGATGGAAAGTCATTCGATCATGGGGGATTGCATGGAAATCACCCAACTGCAGCACTTCGTCAGTGTCGCCAAGTGCGGCAACTTCGGCCGTGCGGCCGCCGAATTGCACGTCACCCAATCGGCCCTGAGCAAAAGCATCAAACGGCTCGAGGCGTTCCTCAGCGCGACTTTGTTCGAGCGCACCACACGGGGCGTTCAGCTGACGGTGTTCGGGCGCGGCCTTCTGGACTACGCCAACGTCATCATCAACGAGCGCAACCGCGCCATCGCGATGATGGCCTCGATCAAGGGCCGCGCCGCCGGCAACGTGGTCGTCGGCGTCAGCAAGCACCTCGGCGGCTATATGCTGCCGGAAGCGACCGCGCGATTGATCGGCGCTTTCCCCGGCCTGTGGGTCGAGATTATCGACGGATATCTCGACGAACTCTGCGACCGCCTGCTCAGCGGCGAAGCCGATCTGCTGTTCGTGGCTTACAAGGACCCGGTGCATGCCCCGGCGCTGGTTTACGAAAAACTGATGGAAAGCGATTCCGTCGTCATATGCCGGCCGGATCATCCCCTGGCGAAGAAAGCCTCGGTGACGCGCGCGGAGATGATGAAGGAGCGTTGGGTGCTGCCGGTCGAGAAGAACTCGATCATGCAGTTCTATAATTCCCGCGAACTCGAAGCGGGCGACGACGACGAGGTCAATTTCCCGGTCTTGAGCGGTTCGTCCCAGTTCATCTCGCGCTTCGTGCGTCAGGCGCCGTTCATCGCGGTGACGCCGCGTCATGCGGTGGCCGACGACCTGGCCGCCGGACGGCTGGCCGAAATCAAAGGCCCGATCCGCAAACGTGCGCCCAACATCGGGATCGTGATGCGCCGCAAGGGCTACCGCGCGCCGGCGCTGCTGCGGCTGGTGAAGGAAATCCGCGCCGTCTGCAAGAACACCTAGGAGTCCGTGATGCGCACCGAGACGCTTACCTATCAGGCCGACGGCCTCAACATGGTCAACCACCTATATTGGGATGAAACGCTACCCGGCCGCCGACCGGGCGTGCTGGTCTTCCCGGAAGCGTTCGGGCTTGAGGATCACGCCAAATCGCGCGCGGAACGCTTGGCCAACATGGGCTACATCGCGCTGGCTTGCGATCTGCACGGCGATGGCAAGGTCATCCGCGATCTGCCGGCGGTGATGCCGATGATCGCGGCTTTGCGCGCCGATCCCGTGCATATCCGCGCGCGCGCGGGGGGCGCTTTGGCGGCTTTGGTCGCGCGGCCCCAGGTCGATCCCCAGAAGATCGCGGCGATCGGTTTCTGCTTCGGCGGCACCATGTCGCTTGATCTCGCGCGGAGCGGGGCGGAAATCGCCGCCGTGGTCGGATTCCATTGCGGGCTTGCGACGAAAGATCCACAGGATGCGAAAAACATCCGCTGCAAAGTGCTGATCTGCACCGGCGCCGACGATCCCGCCGTACCCGCGCAACAACGCGCGGACTTCGAGAAGGAAATGACCGACGCGAAGGTCGACTGGCGCATGCACGTCTACGGGGGCGTGCTGCATAGCTTCACCAACCCCGAGGCCGACCGGATGGGGAGGCCCGAACTCGCGCGCTACGACGCGGGGGCCGACGCCCGATCCTGGGCGGAAATGCTGGCGCTGTTCGACGAAGTGCTGGGAAAGCCCGGCTAACGTTCACCGCGTGGACCAGGCCACCGCGGGCGGCCTGCGACGGCCTGTATTTGCCGGCGGTTCGCGGCTAGGCTCTGCTCACGTTTCAGGGAGGGTGCGCGATGAAGTTCTATTCCATGGGCCTGGACTCCAACGGCCGCAGCATGACGAACACCATCGAATGCAAGGTCCACGAGGTCAGCGCGACAGAAGCCATCAGCGCGAAACAGGACGGCATCGAATGGCGCATGGGCTGGCGTCAGACCACGACCGATCAGCGCACCAAGAAGGGCTACACCAAACCGGGCGGCGCTTATGAAATGCATCTCGGCGGGCCGCCGCACTTCGTCGCGGTGATGGCCGGCCACAACGAGATCACAATGCAGGACGGCATCTCGATCCGTCTTTGCCCCGGCGAATTCCATTACGTCCGTCCGGGTGCATTGCATCACAGCAACATCTTGAGCGACGTGCCGGTCGTGATCTTGAATCTGCTGCTGCCGGGCACGAATGCGGATATCAACGATCCGCCGTTCAAATAAGCAGCGTGCGTATTGACTGGCCGTTCGTTAGGCGGCCGTTAGTCCGGAAGCCCTCAGAGCCACCACGATCGATGCCATCAACTCGGCTTCGCGCACCGGCTTGTGCAGCACGGCGACGGCGCCGTTTGCCTGCGCGGCCTGTTGGATAGTGTCGTCCACACGCCCGCTGACGATCACCGCCGGGATTTTATTTCCCCGCGCCCGCAGCTTGTTCAGCAGCTCGACACCCGAAGCGCCCGGCATGTGGATGTCGAGCAGCAGGCAGGCTTTATCATTGGGGGGCAGCGCTGCGAGATAAGCATCGGCCGAGGAAAACTCCTCCACCTGCAGGCCATAAGACTCCAGCAAGACCCGCAGGGAATCACGCACAGCGTCGTCGTCGTCGACGACATGGATCATACTGTCAGCAGCGAACATATGGACTCCCGGGGGGAAGTGACTAGCGTAAGGCCGCCAACCGTGCCGGGGTATACGTAGTAACGCGTAGCCACGGCTAAAACAGACCATAAGGCATTGAAAAACTTATGGCCTAGCCGAAGCGGATTAGAACATCCTCAGGACTGCCTGTTCCGAACGCTGCGCGATGGACAGGGAGATCAGACCCAATTGTTGGCGGGTCTGCGCGGCCAACAAATTGGCAGACTCCTCGTTGAGATCCGCATTCACAAGAACCGCAGCGCCGTTGTTGAGTGTCGTCACCAAGCTGGAGGTAAAGTCCTGCCGGATGCCGAGTAACGCGGCGTTCGTGCCGAAACTTTGTGACGCGGACTCGACCCTGTCGAGCGCCTTGTCGATTGCCGTGATGGCGGCATTAATGGCCGTGACCGCCGCGCTTCCGGTTTGTCCCCACACCGTCGTGTTGCCGCCGGTGCCTGTCGCGGTCACGGACGTCGACATGATAGTGGTGAAGTCCGCGGCCCTGAGGCCACTGACGACCAATTGGTTGATGGTGTCTGTGCGTTCGTTGAAGCGGATCGTCAGATAGTCGCCGCCGGCAGTGAAGGCGGTCGCCGCACGCTTCAGTAGATTGACGCCGTTGAAGCTTGCATCTTCGGCGATGGAGTCGACCTGACTGCGCAGTTCGTTGAACTGGCTGGCGAAGCTCGCGCGCGTGCTGCTTTCAGGCGATGAGATCGCCGACTGCGCCAGCGCCTTCATCTGCTTCAGCGTGTTGGCGATCGCGGTCAGTCCCTGCGTCGCGGTGGTCAGAACGCTCAGGGAGGTGCTGATACCGTCCTTGATGGCCGAAAGGTCTGCGGCCCGACTGGTCAGGTTCCGCGCCGTGAAGAACGCCATCGCGTCATCCAGGGCCGAATTAACCTTCAGACCCGACGCCAGGCGGTTCTGGGTGCGATCGATCGCAATTTGGGTTCGTTGCAGCGCAAGCAGATTAGTGCGTGACGCCGCGCTCAGCGCGATGTCGCTCATTGCCTAAGCCCTTCCTGGTGGGCCTACCTTTCCGGCAGGCCGAGAGGGGTGCGGCATTCTGCTGCGCGAAAAGCCTAACACGAGAACTTTCGAAGATTCATCCACCTAAGCGCGATTGGGATCGATTTCTTAACTGTTTGTTAAATAATGCGTTTTCCGATTGATTCGGAACCGCAACAGAGCTGGGGATAAGGTTGGTAAGTTGAAATGGCCCGAGGCGAAACAGAATCGACTGCCAACGAACGGTCGGTCACCCCGGCGCATTGCCGCGACGAGACCCAAACGGTAGAACAGGCCACAGAGGATCCCATTTTGACGTCCGCAATTTCCGTGCCCACTGTGGCCTTCGCCGACCTCTGCCGGTCCGCCCCCTTTTTCGTGGACGCGTCATGTCTGGCTTGAGAACGGGACTGTCTCATTTCATCTGCCGGTACCTCGACGAGGCCGGAATGGTGCGCAACGAAGAGACCTTGCTGCACGACACCGTCGGCGCCGCTGTGGCCCAGGCGCGCAGCACCGTGCGCCAAACTCCGACGCTTAAAGGCTTCGAATTGTGGCGTAATGGCCAAGCGGTCTACAGCGAAGGCATCCGGCCGGCGCCGCGCCCGCAGCAGACCTGAACAACCGGATCGCGGCTCAGTTACGTCGGGGCCGCCTTACGCGGCCGACGTCTTCCGCACTTGCACGCAACGCACGGCTTAAATCCGTCGGGTGCCGATGTTTGATCAACAAATCCGCAAAAGCTTCGTCGGCGAGTTCCTGCAGGCTCATCATGCGATCACCCGCAAGCTGCTGAAGCGCCACCAAGTCTCGGCATCGAAGCCGATCAACTTCCGCCGTTCCGAGGCTTCGCGGATCAGCGGAGCGCGCCCGGTCGAGGGCCGCGAGGGTTGGGACAGACGGCGTTTGGCCATGACCTGCTCACTGTTGCCCGCTCGCTCTAACGCGAGAGGATGAACGCAGTCGCGCGACTTCAGTCATGCTGCCAGCTGCGGGAACACGAACGCAGATAGGCTCTCCCACCTGGGGAGAGCCCATCGCCTAAACTATCTGCAGCGCCGCGTTAGCGGTTCTGATCGCCCTGCTGGATGCGGCCGGCTTGATCTATGCCACCCTGCTCGCCTTGTTGGGTGCGTCCGCCCGCGGACTGCTGATTCTGTTGCAGCTGTTGCTGCTGCTGGCTCCGTGCCTGCCCACCTTGCGAGCCCGCCTGAGCCGCCCGCTCGGGGTTGTTCTTAAAGTTGCCGCCGCTCACTTGGCCGCCCTTCGAGCCGGCCTGAGCCGCGCGTGTGGGATCGTTCTTGAAATTTCCACCGCTCGCCTGTCCGCCTTTGCTCGCGATCTCGCGCTGCTTGGCGGGATCCATGCTCGCTGAAGCCACGCTTCGAGGTGTCACCCTGATTAGCCATATCAACATCTCCTAAAGGACGGCGTCATCCATTCCCGGCACTGTCGTGCCGTCCTCAGGTCAACGCGCCGCGACGGTCAATGGTTCTGAATTGCGGATTCGGCATATGAGTCGCCTGAGAATTGCAATGAAGCTCTTACGTGTTCCGCGACAAATCGGCTCGCGCGGCAGCTGCAGATCCTCTGGGCGACCGCTGGGAAATGCAACGAGATCGGCGGGCTTGGCGTGATTGCACGCGGACCCAAAGATCTCATTTCAATGCTGCAATGTGCGATGAGACTACATCAGCGCGCCAACGCCTCTTCTGTGGCCGCGAGGGAGCAGGCAAGGTTGCGCAGACGACGACGCACACGACCGTCGTTGATCAGGTAGTAAGCACGCACCAGTTCCCACGTTTCGCGACGGATCATCATTGGATCAGTGGTGGAATCTTGTAGGTGGCCTTCTTCGATGGCGTGCACCTGAGCCACCACCGAATTTGTTGCGCCCGGTGCGCTAGACACTCCGGGGCGTTCTTCATCATCTTGCAAACCCTCGAAGAAATAGGCGACGTCGCAACCGAGCACCTGGGCCAAGTCCCACAGGCGACTAGCACCGACGCAATTGGTGCCGTTCTCGTACTTTTGAATTTGTTGAAGCGTCAGGCCGATAGCAGCGGCGACACTTTCCTGGCTCATGCCCAGCACCGTCCGGCGCCGCCGAAGTTTGTGCCCCACATGGGCATCCGCGGCGCGCGGCTTGCCGTCGGGCGTCCGCCGGCGCGGCGTCTTGGGCGCTGTTTCGGGAGAAACGGTGGTGCGCAATGACATGGCAGCGGACCTTGGGCTCGGGGCGCAGATTTCAGGCGTGAACCTGCAAGGCCCAAACGCGGCACGTGTAAAACTGTTCCGCGAAAGACCGCGCCGGCACCGCGTTTTCCACGCGAAACGAAGCGAGCCGGAAGCACTCCCGCGTGCCTCCGGCCCTAAATCGTTACATCCGGGCTAGAAGCCGAGGCCGAACCGCCATTTGTAAGGAATCTTCCACCCGTTACTGACCAGTTGGTTTGTGGCCCAGCTTAGATTTTCGGTCACTGCCGGATTGCCCAGCTTGTTCGCATACGCCAGGGCACCCCGGCTGTAAGTGAGATAGGTCATATCCGTGTCGACCCAGCTATCCCGGTTCCGGTACTTGAGCTGAGCGACCTGCGCGGTCAGTGCCCAGGCTTCAGCCCACGACCCCACAATGGGGGCCCTAGGGGAGCTGCGCAAAATCACCCGATAGGGCGTCGCCTGCGCGCGGATCCAACCACTGCTCGTTCCCGTACGTGCCAGGGTCGAGCCGATCTTCCAGTCGAACGTGGTTTGCCAATTGCTGAAGCCCATCGACACAATCCAGCCGATGACCGCCGCGACGAACTCTTCCTGCCACGGGTCGATCCACGTGCCGCCGGGCGCCCTCGCTTCGTTGCGGCCATTGTCGATGTCACCGGTCGAACGGAACATCGCACGCACGGGGTTAGGGCTGTTGACGTAGTTGGCTTCGAGATACTGCCGGTGCTGCTCCAGGAAGCCGAACCAATAGGACTGCGGCAGCAACCACGACGGCACCGCCGCCGGTGTGATGCGGGCCCATTGCGCGAGGCTGCGCAGATACCAGGCGAAGGCACGCGACTGCGGAATGCTCGGGCGATAACCCGGCGGCAGCGCACCCCAGCAGTAGTTGGCTTGGAACTGCAAATCCTCCCGATGGTACGGGTCGCCGGTCAGCAAATACGGCACGTAGGCAAGCGCGGGCATATGCGCGGCATCGACGGTAACCGGCGACGTGGTTTGCTTGATCAGAGGATTTGCACTGCCCGTCGCATACATGGTGGCAGTCGGATAGGTGCGGAAGTTGACGGGTGCATTCGTGTTCTCGTCGCGCAGATGCCACGGCACGGTGCCCGCGCCTTCCGCCTGCGCCCGCCAGCAATCGAGCGGCGCTTGCGCGCCGGTGATGAGGTATTGCGCCTGCGATTCCGTCACCAGACCAATGTCGTCGCGCTCGCCGGTCTGGGGCATATAGGCCGTGATGCCCGCAAGTCCCATGACCGTGTAACTGACAAAGCTCTTCAGCAGGTCGGCTGCCGTCGCGACGAGCGGCGTCGACGAGGTCGTGCTGCAGACCTTCTGCTTCGAGAGATCAAGCACGCAGTTTAGCGTCGAGGTCACGGGCGCGGGAACGGAGGGCGCGGCGGCGGAGGTCGGATGATACGGCGGCAGCAGCCCTTGGCCGATCAAGTGCTCGACGTTGCCGACAATGGGACGCTGGCTCGACTGCCAGCGCCAGCGCGAGAACCAGTAGTGCGCGGGCACATCCACCTTGGCGAGAAAGGCACCGCCACGATAGATGCTGACGGAATAAGCGCGGAGATTGGCCGGAGTGCCACTGAACACGCGACCGAGTTCGAAGACAACTTCGGCGCGATCTGAGTTTACATCCGGGCGAAAGAGCACCGTCAGCGGCGAACCGGCCACATCGCACCGAATGCAGCGCAGCGTGAAGCCGCCGATCGCGGAGACGAAATTCCCCAGGTCCCGACCTGACGTTTCATTGTAGGTAAACGTCTGCCCGTTGAGTGTGACGACGGCAGACAAAGGCGACGCGGCGAGCGCCGTGACGGAGTTGCTTGCGAGCACGAAGCTCGCGGCTGAAACACTTCCTAGTATGGAACGGCGAGTGAACATATGACGTCGGTTCCCCTGTGTGAGCATCGAGATTCACTTCAGGTACGCCGTCGATGAGTCGCCGTTGCCGGTCGGTATAATCTTTCCGTTGAATGATGCGGAGCGCGTGTATTTGCAGGTTGGGCGCGCGCCGCTTGATTTTATTATGTTTAAGCCATGTTAAATTGCCCGGCCTGCGCGTGATTCGTTCGTATAGGTGCGGTTACTTTTCGCATAACTGATTTGTTTTACGGCGCGCGGGCGCGTACGTGAACCGCAGACACAAGCGGCACGACTGCTTTTGCAATCGTGCCGCTTCTCATGCGCCGAGAACAAAGACCTCTATCAGAGACCGCTGCCCAGCCGCCACTTGTATGCCGTTTTCCAGCCTTTGCTGCGAAGTTGCTGCGTCGACCACTCCAGACCATTCGCGGTGCCTGGACGTTCAAGCGATTGCCCCATTGCCAACACGCCACGCGTGTAAGCGAGGTAGGTCATATCAGGATCGACCCACGTATCCGGATCCGTGACCGTCGGGATGCCGCGCACCTGCTTGGTGAGTGCCCAAGCCTCGGACCACGTGCTGACCAGCGGCGCCGTCAACGCGGAACGCAAGATCACGCGATAGGGCGTGGCATAGGCACGGCACCAACCGCTCGTATTGCCGGTGCGGGCGATGGTCGTGCCGAGCTTCCAATCGAACGCGGTCTGCCAATCGTTGAAACCCATGCGGATGACCCACCCGATCACGGTAGCAACGAATTCGTCCTGCCAAGGGTCGATCCACGTGCCGCCCGGCGCGGAGACGCCCTCATCGCGGCCGGAATTGATGTCCGAGGTCGAACGGAACATCGCCATCACGGGCGACGGATTGTTCGCGTAGTTTGCTTCGAGGAACGCGCGGCTTTCGCTGAGGAACCCAAGCCAGTAGTTACGCGGCAGAAGCCACGTGGGCACGGTCTCTGGCGTGACCCGCGCGCACTGCGCCAGATTGCGGATAGACCAGGCAAAGGATCGCGATTGGCCGATGCTGGGCCGGTACTTCGGCGGCAGCGCGCCGCGATCCCAGTTTGCAGCGAACTGCATGTCTTCCAAATGGTACGGATCGCCCGTGAGCATGTACGGCACGTAACCAAGGGCCGGCGCGTGCGCGGTGTCGATTGTCACCGGGTTGTCGCCGAGGGGAATCCACGGCGCACCGACGCGCTGATCCCAATACCAGCTGGCGTTGGGATAGGTCAGCAGATTGAGCGGCGCACCCGTGACTTCATCGCGGATATGCCACGGGACCGTACCCGCGCCTTCGGCCCAGGCGCGCAACGCGCCGAGCGCGACCGGCGACCCCGTGCAGATGAACTGCGCCTGGGGCTCCGTCACCAGACCGATGTCGGGACGCTCGCCGGTGCGCGGCATGTAGGGCGTGATGTCGGACGTACCCATCACCGTATACGGCTTGTAGCCGGTCATGAGCGCGGGCAACGTTGGCGACGGCACGAAGGTCGTCGTGTTCACCGCAAAGCAGGGCGCCGCCTTCTTGAACGGCGAGCTCGATGGCAGGCACTTCTGCGTCACGCTGGTGGCGCTGATGCCGCCGACAGTGTCGTAAGGCGGCAGAAGCCCCTGACTGATGAGTTGATTGACGTTCCCGACAATCGGACGCGGGCTCGATTGCCAACGCCAGCGCGAATACCAGTAGTGAACCGGCACCTGCACGGTCGCGAGCGTTTGGTCGCCCGCATTGATCGTCGCCGTGTAGGCAGGAAGCGTCGTGGGCAACGAGCCCCCGAGAACGCGACCGAGTTCGAACACGACTTCGACACGGCTGCTGCTGCGATCCGGCCTGAAGAAGACGCTCAGCGGAAAACCAGGATGATCGACGCGGATGCATCGCTGCGTGAAGCCGCCGATCGTGGAGGCGAAGTCCCCAAGATCGCTGCCGTTCGCGACGTCGTAGACGTAACGCGCGCCGGTGCTGAGTTGAATGACGACAGCAAGCGGTGGAAGCGTTTGCGCCGAAGCGCGAGCGCTGACGAAACCGATGCCGGCCGCTGCGGCACCGCTGAGTACTGTCCTGCGTGTGATCATTTAAGCCCCCAATAAACGTGATCGAAACCCCACTGCACCTACGCGGTGCGCCAAATGTGGTTGCCAATCGAAAGCACGTTATAATTGTTAAGGCACTTAACAATCCCGGGACGCGTAACTTCACAACCGCCCATAAATCAGGCGTTGCTGGCATTCGTGGTTCTCGTAATTGGATATATGCGAACGTATAGCCCGCTTGCTGCTACGCGCATAAAAAAACGGCGCCGCTTTCGCGACGCCGCTTCTTGCGTGTAGTACAGCGGCCCTACCGCAGGCCGTCGCCGAGGCGCCACTTGTAAGGCGACTTCCACCCCTTGGCATTGATCTGCCCGGTCGCCCACGAGAGGTTTTCACCGACCTGCGCACCGTGCTTCGCGGCGTAGACCAATGCGCCGCGGCTGTAGCCGAGATAGGTGAGGTCCGTTCCCACCCACGTATCCGCACTAGCGTAAGTCAGCTTCGCGATCTGGGCGCTGAGCGACCACGCCTCGGTCCACGCGCCGACAACCGATCCATTGCGCACGCTACGCAGGATGACGCGATACGGCGTCGCCTGGGCGCGCACCCATCCGCTGCTCGTTCCCGTGCGTGCGATGGTCGAGCCGATCTTCCAATCGAAGGCTGTCTTCCAATTGGTGAAGCCCATATCGATGATCCAACCGATGACGGCTGCGACAAACTCTTCCTGCCAGGGATCGACCCAGGTACCGGCCGGCGCCAGCGCCTCGTCACGCCCGTTATCGATGTCGCCGGTGGAGCGGAACACCGCGAATTGCGGCTTGGGATTATTGACGTAGGCGTTTTCCAGGAACTGCCGGTTCTTCTCGAGCATGTCGAGCCAGTAGCTTTGCGGCAGCAACCATGACGGCACGTTCGCCGGCGTCATCCGAGCGGTCTGCGCGAGATTGCGCATGCTCCACGCGAACGACCGCGACTGGGTGATCTGAGGACGATAGTTCGGCGGATTGGCGCCCCAGGTCCACGTGGCCGTGAATTGCATCTCTTCGAGATGATACGGATCGCCGGTGAGCACGTATGGCAGATACGACAACGCCGGCAGATGCGCCGCATCCGGCGTTATGGGCGTCGTGGTCGTCACGACCCAGGGATCGGCGACACGCTGGTCCCAATACCAACTGGCACGCGGATAGGTGCGGAAGTCGAGCGGCGCATTGGTCGTGTCGTCACGCATGTGCCACGGCACCGTGCCCGCCGCTTCGCCCCAGGCGCGCACGATCTCGAGCGCATCCGCAGATTCGGTGCAGACATACCGCGCTTGATGCTCGGTCAGCAGGCCGATGTCGTCACGTTCGCCGGTCTGCGGCATATAGGCCGTGACGCCGGCGAGGCTCATCGGCGTGTAGGTGTAGACGGAACTCGCCAGCGCGGTTTTCAGGATCGGCGCATCGGCGCGCGGCACTTCGGCGATCTGTACTTCCGCACCCTGCGCGCTGCTCATCTGGAACGCTTTGGCAGCCAAGGCGCCAACTGCGGTGCCGATCGCGGCGCTCTCAAGCAGGCCGGGTTTGCGATCGCCGGTCGATAGCAGCCAGTAGGTCGACCCGAACATCGCGCGCAAATAATCGATCAGCGATTGCGGTGGCTCATAGGGCACCGCCACACCGGGGTTCACCGTGAAGGCCTCCTCCGGCGGCGGCGCATTGGAGGCGTCCGGGACTTGGACCTCGGGTGTCGGCCCGAGCGTTGGCGTGGCCGGGCTGACCGGCGTCGCGCCCGGCACCGCCGAACGGTCGTACGGCGGCAACAGGCCTTGCGCGATCAATTGATCGATCTTCGCCACGACGGGCCGAATGGCCGACTGCCAGCGCCAGCGCGACAGGTGATAGTGCGCCGGCACGGCGATGGTCGCGAGTTGGGTCTCGCCGCGATAGATCGTCACGCTATAGGCGCCGAGATTGACCGGATTTTTGGTGAACGCGCTGCCGTGTTCGAAGACGACTTCGGCGCGGTCGCTGTCGACATCGGGCCGGAAAAGCACCGTCAGCGGAGAGCCCGCGACGTCGGCGCGGATGCAGCGCTGGGTGAAGCCGCCGATGACGGAGACGAAATTGCCGAGATCGCGTCCGCTGTCTTCACGGTGCTCGAAGTTCTGGCCATCGACGGTGACGACAGCCCGCAAAGGCGTGCCCGCGGCGGCGGCATGGCGCACCATCGTGGCACCGGCCACAGTGCCGAAGTCGGCGCCGATCGCGTGACGTCGCGAGAGAATGGACGCAAATCGCGAGTTCCCGCCCGGTCCCGCGAAAGCAGGAGCGTTACGGTCGCACGAAGAGGTCGACACTGAGCATCCCCCTAATCCCCGAGGCTTCTGCCCCGGGTCCCCCCACCATACGAAGCGAACTTTAGTCTCCCGTCGCTGACAGCTTTCACTGTCCCCCCGACGGGAGGCTTTCACTACGGCTCAGCAACGCCTGTGAGAAACACCGCGTTGCAGGGCGTACGAATGATTGTATTCAGGATTTCGCGGATGTGCGGAAATGCCCGCGATGCGCGAACGGCAGACGTCGGGCCTTTTGTCCGATTGCTATTTCAATAGGCGTTCAGTTGCGCCTGTTCTAGCTGCGCGAAGGCGTGGAACATCTCTTCGATCTGCGCGTGAGATAGCGAACCGCCCTTTGCCGCTTTGATGATCAGATGCTCAAGCGCGCTCGCGGCCGCCCCCACCTGATCGAAGCCGAACAGGCCCGAGGAGCCTGCCAGGCTGTGCACGTCGGCGCGAAGGTCCTCCGTTTGCTCGGGGGACCAACCGCCAGGACCCAAAGCTTCCATGCGTTGACGCAAGGCCGCAATCCGAGGCGGCAGGGCCGCGCGGAAGCGGCTGCGCAGTTCGCTCAACCGGCTGTCGAGGGCTGGATCGGGGGGCAATTCAGGCTGTGGAGGAAGTGGCATCCTGGCGGGCACGACCGAAATGGTAAGTTGAAATGCTACAGGCGCCGAAGGGCGGTTGTCCATCGCTGCGGTTTAAACGAACCCTACCCCCGATGCCCCCTCCACCCCGATCAATCTTTGCACTAAGCTGTGTTAGCAACAGGATTCGCGGGTAAGGCGTTGCGGCACGCGTTACCTGTGGTTGCGACGTCTGAACAACCAACGGTGTGCGCAAGCCCGTCATGGCAGAAGCGGCGAACAACCATCACATCCTCGTCGTAGAAGACGACGATTTTGTCCGAGATGTCGTTTGCGTCTACCTGCGCGACGAGGGGTATCGCGTTACCACGGCCATGAACGGTCGGGAAATGCGGACGGCCCTCGCCGCCGGACCCAACGTCCACCTCGTCCTCATGGACCTGCGCCTGCCGGGTGAAGACGGCTTCATGCTGACGCGATACCTGCGCGAACATCATGATTGCGGCATCATCATTCTCACCACGCGCAGCGAGACCACCGACCGCGTTGCCGGCCTTGAATGCGGCGCCGACGACTACGTGGTGAAGCCCTTTGCCGAGCGTGAGTTGTTGGCACGCATCCGCAGCGTGCTGCGACGGGTGCCGACGCGGCGCGGCGCGCCAATCACCGACCGCCCGGTCAACGAAGGCGCGATCAGCTTCCATGGCTGTGTCCTCGACGCGGCGGCCGGGAAATTCCGCTCACAGCAAGGTGAGGAAATCTCGCTGACGAACAACGAGGCGCGGCTGCTTGAACACCTTGCGCGTCACATGGGCACGGTGATGAGCCGGGAAGATCTGATGTCGGCCGTTCTCCAGCGCGGCTGGGATCCCCTGGACCGCAGCATCGACGTGCTGGTTACCCGCCTGCGTCAAAAGATCGAGTTGGACCCTAAGCGGCCGACCATGATCCGCACCATGCGGGGCACGGGTTACATGCTGTCGCCCGAAGGATCTGACAGCCGTCAGCAGGCATCCTGACCAACTTGCTTCTGACGTTTACATTGCGCACCGACCCGGTGGGCGCGATGAAAAACTCGTTCATTGCGGCCAGACGGCGAATATCGTATTGCCCTGGCGCTGGCCAACTTGGCGACTTTTGACCGGATTAACTTGGATGCGCGTGCTGCCGTGAACGAACAACTCCAAAAACTGATCCTCGGCGCTCAAAACGCCTACACGCGGGGCAGATTTGACGATCAGGCGCAATTCGCGAATCAAGCCCTGGGCGTGGATCACACCTCGCAATCTGCGGCAACGCTCTTCTTCGTTGCCCAGTGGCACATCCAGGAGTTCGACTTCGCCGCCAGATTCCTGCTTGAGTTCATCGGCAAGAACGGCGCGAGCCAGGCTTCGATAGCCTGCGGGTTGTTCGCCATGCTGCAAGCCAAGTGGAACAACGTCGATGTCGTCAATCACGCGGCCGTCTTCCTTGGCAGCCTAAAGGAAGACGATATCCGCAGCCGCTACGCGCGCGACGCCGCCGCGTCCTTCCAGATCCGCACCCGCGAGCCGCTGTCAGAACGGACGAGCGTCGTTGCACCTTCGATCAGGGACACCTTCGGCCCAACCGGCCGCATCAAATCCCTCCGCCCGGCCGACGTTTCGCGCCACTGGGACACCGCGCTCTTTTATATCCTCGAAGACATCAACGTTCGTCCTCGCGAATGGTACGTGTTCGACGACGAGCACATCTATCTGGATGACACGCTGCGTTCGGTTGAACTTCTGAACAACCCGCAAATCATGCGGACGGTACAGTCGCCGACCATCATCGCAACTTCGCCGAAGCGTGCATTGATAAACGTCGCCGCCAAAACCCGCCGGATCGATCAGCCTTGCATTTTGCTCGGCGGCGGAAAGGCCTTCGACGATTGGCTCGCAAATCTTGCGCGGTTGCGGTCCATCGAGGGCCTGTACGACTACAGGCAGTTCCTGATCCTGATCGACGACAATCAGCCAGAGGCGCACATCCAGTCCTTGCGTGAACTCGGAATACGCGACGAGCAATTGGTGCGATGCGCAGACGATGAAGTCATCTCCTGCCGCGAACTCATCGTTCCGGGCCTCATGCGCATCGTCGACGTCATCCACCCTTACGCTGTAAATTGGCTGCGCGACAAGTTTGTGGAACAATCGCGAGACCGCAGCCTGCCGCAGCGGATTTTCGTATCTCATGCAACGGCGCCGCGGCAGCGTTTCGCGAACGAAGACGAGATTTTCGATGCCCTCCAGAAGTTGGGCTTCACGAAAGTCACCCCCGACGCCTTGTCCTTCAATGACCGGTGCCGTGCCTTCCAGAATGCGGACCTGCTTGTGGGGCCCTACGGCGACTGTCTGATAGGATTGATATTCGCCCCACAAACCTGCGCGGTCTTCGAGTTGATCGACGAGCGGTCAGTCCCTGGGCAGCGCTTCAGAGAAAATATCTCGCTCCAGATTGGACAGCATTTCGAGACCGTCCCAACGACCGGGCGGGCACCGAATGCGCTAACCGACGACCCGCACTTCCGGGTCGATGCCGACAGGCTTATACGGCAGGTCGTGCCGCGTCTCGCCAAGTCAACCTGACACTTCTTAAAACGGCAGGAAGCGCGCGAGCAGCCGCAATACCGGATGAGAGGGCCGGATTCCACCGCGCGTCAGTACGAGACACAGGCAAGCTGCGCCTGCATCCACGACTTGGCGATGCATCAGTGTGCTATCGCCGCACTGTAAGTCGCCACGCGCGAAAGCGCCCAATTCATCCGTGTAGCCGCCGGAAAGCACCAGGGTGAACTCGTCGCCGTGATGCCCATGATGGGGGGTCGCCTTCCCGGGCTGTCCTTCCAGAAGACCCAAGCGACCGGCACCGTCGGCCTTCAACGCAGCATAACGGAAGCCGCCGCCGAGCGTTTTCCACTTCAGCGCTTGAAGACCTTGCGGCACCAGATCGCGCAAAGGTCGGGGGAGCAGAGGATCACCAGACGGTACGGGCGGAGCAACGGTGGTGGACGGCTGCTCTTCATCGAGCCGCGCCAATGTCGAATCGAGCGCCAGCGCCTCCATCCGTACCGGCGCTATGTCCTGAATCAACGCTTCGCCGATGCACTCCGCTCGGCTCACGCTTTTCCGGCATGCCGGACACAGCGCAAGATGGGTCGCAACGATGACGGAGGCCGTTTCCGGCAACGTGCCCGCCGCGTAGGACACCAGCAATTCGTCGTGGGGATGATGGGCGCTCATGACGAAGCCTCGATCGTCGATCTGATGCGGCGCATAGCCATACGCAGGCGGGATTTCACCGTTCCCAGAGGCAACGCCAGTTTGGCCGCGATCTCGCTGTGCGGCTTATCCTCGAAGAAGGACAGCTTGATCACTTCAGCCTGATCGGGCGGCAGCTGATTCACGGCATCGGTGATGCGCGCGCGCATCTGCTCCGCTTCCAGGGTGTCGTCGGGCTGGGCCTCCGGATCCGGCACGAATGCAGGATCGTTGGGATCGAATTCCGGGCGACGCCCGCGACGGATGGAATCGATGCGCAGATTACGCGCGATCGCGAAAATCCAGGTGCCTGCCGATGCCTTGGCAGGATCGAACATCGCCGCCTTGCGCCAGACGGTGATAAAAGCTTCCTGTGCAACCTCGTCGGCTTGAGACGCCCCAGCGCCGTGACGAATCAGATATGCCTTGATACGCGGGGCGTAATAGGAGAACAGTTCAGCGAAGGCGGCCTTGTCACGCTCCCGCCCCACGGCGACAAGGCGCGCGGTCATCTCGGCCGGCGTCAAAGTGGAGGGATCGGCCAGGGTCATTCTACGGATAGCCTGTGGGCGTAAACGCGCGCAACCGATGGCATCGACGACCAAGCGGCGCCAATTCCCTGCAAATGAAAGATCAATTCGAGCGACGGCAGCGTCCAATCGGCACCTTCGATGCTGATGGCCTGTGTACGTACCTTTCCCCGCATCGGATTACGTCTGCCTAAGAATTTTCGGCCCAACACCCGTGGGCGCCGTTTTCGCAAAAATGAGTGAACCACGCGCAGGCGGCGAACGTACAACGAGAAATGCAGTCCGTGCAGGGATTTAACGCCATATGACCCGTCCTTCCGGGAGATCGCCGAAATCCGCGTTCCCCAACCCCGGTGCGCGGTCATGAGTCGCCGCGACCGCATTGCCATTATCGGTACAGGAATATCGGGCCTGGCAGCCGCATGGCTTCTGGACCAACGCCACGACATCACGGTCTATGAGCAGGGTGCTTGGGTCGGCGGCCACTGCAACACGGTCGATGTTCCCGTTGTTGAGGGCGCAACCACGCGCCATCTAGCGGTCGACACCGGCTTCATCGTCTACAACGAGCGCACATACCCCAACCTCACCGCCCTGTTCGCCCATATCGACGTGGCAACGATCCCCAGCCAGATGTCGTTCTCGGCCTCCGTCGGCGATGGGAGATTCGAGTACGCGGGCAACAACCTTGCCAGCCTGATCGCTCAGAAGCGCAATCTGCTGCGCCCACGGTTCTGGAACATGGTGCGCGACATCCTGCGCTTCTACCGCGAAGCGGTCGCTGATGCGGCACGCGCCGAAAACGCGCAGCTGTCACTGGGCGCTTATCTGGCGCGCAAGAATTACAGCGAGGCGTTCATCCGCGATCACCTTCTGCCGATGGGCGGCGCGATCTGGTCCGCATCGCTGGCCGACATGCACGATTTCCCGCTGGCGGCTTTCGTGCGGTTCTTCGCCAACCACGGCTTGCTGGAGACACGCGAGAGCCGCCGCCCGCAATGGCGCACCGTCGTGGGCGGCAGCCGCGCTTACGTGGCAAAGTTGAGTGCATCCTTCGCCCAGCACATTCGGCTGAATTGCGGCGTGCGCGCGATCCGGCGCGGCGGCAGTGGCGTCGAGATCGTCGACGACAAGGGGCACGCCGAGACTTTCGATCAAGTCGTGATTGCCACCCATAGCGACCAGGCTCTGCGCCTCCTTGCGGAACCGACCGCGCGCGAACAAGCCCTCCTCAGCCAGATTCGGTATGAGCGGAATGTCGCCGTGCTGCACGGCGACACTAGCCTCATGCCCAAGCGAAAGCGCGCCTGGGCGGCATGGAATTACACAACGCCCGCCGATAGCGTTGACAGTCGGCTTGTGAGCGTCACCTACTGGATGAATATGCTTCAGTCGCTCGAAACGGATGGGCCGGTGTTTGTCACCTTGAACCCGCACCGCGCACCGCGCGCGGGTACGGAGCACGCGCGCTTCGACTACGAACATCCGATTTTCGACCTTAAGGCGCTCGCGGCGCAACGTGAACTGTGGGCGCTGCAAGGGCAAAACCGCACATGGTTCTGCGGCGCCTACTTCGGTCACGGATTCCACGAGGACGGCCTGCAGGCGGGTCTCGCCGTGGCCGAGCATCTCGGCGGTCTGCGGCGCCCGTGGTCCGTGGCGGACGAATCCGGACGCATTCATTTGCCGCCACCGCTCGAGACGGCGGCGTGACCGGCACCTTCACATCCGCGATTTATGCCGGCATCGTCGAGCATCGGCGACTGCGCCCGCGCGCGCACAACCTCAGCTATCGCGTGTTCGCGCTGGTGCTCGATCTCGACGAACTTTCCGCGCTCGACAGGTCGATCCCGGGATTTGCCTACAATCGCTCCGGACTGGTGTCGTTCCACGATCGCGATCATGGGGCGGGCGAGCACGCGCCTCTGCGTCCGTGGGTCGAAGCGCAATTGCACGCGGCAGGCATAGACCTTGCCGGCGGTTCGATCAGGCTGATGTGTTATCCGCGCCTGCTCGGCTATGTTTTCAATCCGCTCAGCGTCTACTTCTGCTATCGCCCGGACGGCGAAATTGCCGCGCTGCTTTACGAAGTGAACAACACGTTCGGCCAACGGCATACTTACGTCATTCCGGTCAGCGATCCTGACGCACCGATGATCCGGCAGACGTGCCGCAAGGTCTTCTACGTCTCGCCCTTCGTTCCGATGGATATGACTTATGCGTTCGGCGTGCGCCCGCCGACACAAGGCCTAGCGGTCAGCATTGCCGAGAGCGATGAAAATGGACTGTTGCTGACAGCGGCGTTCACGGCGAAGCGGCTGGAACTCCATAAGTACAACCTGATTCTGACGTACCTAAGGTACCCTCTTCTCACCCTGAAGGTTCTTGGCGGAATTCATTGGGAGGCTTTAAAATTGTGGCTTAAGGGGATACCGCTGGTGCAACGTCCGCATCCTCCGGCCGCTGCAGTGAGCATCGTCACGTCGCGCGACGGACAACCGCTCGCCCCTTCGCACGGTCATTGAACCGAATGAGTTTTCCGGAGACTTCGATGGTCGACGTCACCGTCTCGTCCGCGTCTGATCGGCCGCGCGGCAATCGCCTGATCCAAGGCGTTCTCAATGTTGTCAGCCGACTGATCGCTGGACGGCTGACGATCACTTTGCCGGATGGCGCGACGTATCAGCTCTCCAGCAATACGGCGACGGGCCCACACGCGATCATCCGCGTCCGCCGCTGGCGGGCGCTGCGAAGGCTGACGACGCGCGGCGATTTCGGCTTCGTCGAAAGCTATCTCGATGGCGATTGGGAAAGCCCCGAACTGGCCGACGTAATAGAACTGGCCGCGCGCAATCACGAGAGCTGGAACCTGACGCGTTTGCAGGGATTTTTCCACCACCTCGTCAACCGCGTCGCGCATCTCCTGCACGCCAACACCAAGTCGGGCAGCCGCCGCAACATCGCCGCGCATTACGACCTCGGCAACGACTTCTATCGGCAATGGCTCGATCCGACGATGACCTACTCGTCGGCCTATTTCGCAAAACCGGATCAGTCGCTGTCGGACGGCCAGATCGAGAAGTATCGCCGTATCGCCCAGATGCTCGACCTGAAGCCCGAACATCGCGTTCTGGAAGTGGGTTTTGGGTGGGGTGGATTTGCCGAGTACGCGCTGAAGACGTATGGCTGTCGTTTGACCGGGCTTACGCTTTCGAAGGAACAACTCTCGTTCGCGCGCGAACGCATGCAGCGCGAAGGGCTTTCCGAACGTGTCGACCTGCGGCTTCAGGATTATCGCGACGTCACCGGCACCTTCGACCGGATCGTGTCGATCGAGATGTTCGAGGCGGTCGGAGAAGCCAATTGGCCGGATTACTTCCGCATGGTCCGCGAACGGCTCGCAGCCGACGGCGCCGCGGCACTGCAGATCATCACGATCGACGAGAGCCGCTTTGGCGACTACCGCAAAAGCGCTGACTTCATCCAGCGCTATATCTTCCCCGGCGGCATGCTGCCGTCGGTTGACGCTCTGAAGCGCGAGTTCTCGCAAGCCAAGTTGCACCTCGCCGAGACTGAATTGTTTGGCGACAGCTACGCCAAGACACTCAGTCTGTGGCGGGGCCGTTTCCTGGAGGCTTGGAAGAACATCGAGCCCCTCGGCTTCGACGAACGCTTCCGCCGGACGTGGGAAATGTATCTCGCCTACTGCGAAGGCGGATTCCGCGCGAGTGCGATCAACGTCGGCCAATTCAAGCTGATGAAGTCCTGACGCCTAGTGCACGGCTCTGCTGCGCGGGCGCCAGAGCGTCGCCGGACGCGGGCGATTGCGCGTTTCCTCCATCGAGCGTACGCGCAAATGCAGACCCGCCGAAGTCAGCGCGTTGGTGAACGCGCGCAGCGCGCCGCTGACAGCGCCGGTGCATGAAGGCGTCAGGCGCGTCGCCAGGAACGTCTCCGCCTCCGAGAACCGATGCTGGCTCAGCGCGAAGCACTCAAGCAGCCAGGTTTCATCGCGTGTCGGCGCGGCGCAGCCCACCGTCGCCGTGCTCATCGGTCGGCTCGCCGTGGTCGTGATCGCTTCCATGAATTCGGCGAACAGGTGATAGTCGGCCACATTGAGGCCCACAGCCTGGAAGCCGTTTCGCACCATGGCGCGGCGGCAAGGCATGTCGACGCGGTCGCACCAGAGGCGCACGGCGCTCAGGACGAACAGTTCCGAGGTCTGGAAGGCCCCAATCGTGCGGAGACGGCGTCCCTCCACGACTTCATCGGCGTTCTGCGACTGTTGCTTTCTCACGGGATCCTCCATCCTGGTACATCATAATTGCGAATAATTCTTAGTTGCATATTTACGGGACCCGGAAAGGGAGTCAAGGCTATTTGTGAATCGTTCTCAAGATCCGCATGAACCGGGGGGCACGCCATGCCGCCCTCCGCACGCCTGCCCCGCGACCTCTGCGATTGTCGCCTGCCGGCCAAGGGCGTACGGAAGGGGCATGTCCTCGTTCCTGCACGATCTTTCCTCGGGCCTGCATGGTCGCTGCCCTGCCTGCGGCAAGGGCCGCATGTTCCGCAAATTCCTCAAGGTCGCGGACACCTGCCCTGCCTGCGGCGAGGAACTACACCATCACCGCGCCGACGACTTCCCCGCCTACATCGTGGTGGCCATCGTCGGACATATGATGCTGTCGATGACCTATTGGATCGAAGTGCTGATCAAGCCCGAGCTTTGGGTGCCAATGGTCACGGTCTTGCCCACCGGTGCACTGCTGACGGTACTGCTCATCCAGCCGATCAAAGGCGCTGTGGTCGCGATTCAGTGGCGGCTGGGGATGGACGGATTCGCAGCCGCGAAGGCTGCGCGCGCGCCACACTAAGCTGCGCCAAACAAGCTTTCCCGGCCGCAGCCGTATAATCTCGCGGACCTTGGGAGGTCCGTATGTCCGTCACGTTCTATTTCCATCCCCTGTCGTCGTACTGCCATAAGGCGCTGATCGCGCTGTATGAGACGAACACGCCATTCACGCCGGCGATGGTCGATCTCGGCAATGAGGAGTCGCGCGCGGCATTCCAGAAGATCTGGCCGTTGGGGAAGTTCCCGGTCATCCGCGACGAAGCACGCGGCCATACGGTGGCGGAATCGACCGTCATCATCGAGTATCTCGCGCCCAGCCTGATTCCCCAGGATCGCGATCTGGCGTGGCAGACGCGGATGCAGGATCGCTTCTTCGACAATTATGTTCATGCGCCGATGCAAGCGATCGTCGCCGACCGCCTGCGTCCCGCCGACAAGCGCGATGCTTTCGGTGTCGAACAGATGAAGGCCAACCTGCGCAAGGCTTACGGACTGATCGAACACCAGCTGAGCGGCAAAACCTGGGCGATGGGCCACACGTTCACGCTGGCCGACTGCGCAGCCGCGCCCGCGCTGTTCTATGGCGACATGATGATGCCGATTGCGCCGGAGTTTCCCCGAGTCGCCGCGTATCTCGAACGTTTGAAGAATCGGCCGTCGTACGCGCGGGTGCTCAAAGAAGCCGAGCCGTACTTCGCGATGGTGCCGAAGGGCTAGTTAGAGACCGAAGTCCGCCAAAGTGACGTGGCGGTCGATCACGATCGCCAGGAACACGCCGGCGAGATACTGCATCGAGAAGAAGAAGTTCTTCTTCGCCATCGCGCGGCTCTGGTCCCTGAGCAGGTGCCAGTTGAGCTGCAGGAAACGCAGGCCGAAGCCGAGCGCGATCACGCCGTACAGCAGGCCGAGCTTGCCGAAAAAGACCGGCAGCAGCGTTGAAATGACCAGCAGCACGGTATTGCCGAAAATCCACCGCGCGGTGGCTTTGTCGCCCGCGACAACCGGCAGCATCGGCACGCCCGCCGCGGCGTAGTCGTCCTTGATCATGATCGCGAGCGCCCAGAAGTGCGACGGCGTCCACAGGAACAAGGTGATCGCCATCAGCAATGGCAGCAGCCAGATGTGCGGGTCGACCGCGGCCGCGCCGCCGAGGATTGCAAAGCTGCCCGCCGCACCGCCAATGATGATGTTGGTCCAGTGCTTACGCTTCAGCCACACCGTGTAGACGATGCCGTAGACGAAGGCGCCGAGGAACAAGTGCGCCGCAACGAGCCAGTTGAACGCCAGCACCGCAATGGCGCAGCCCGACAGCAGCAACAGACCGGCGAACCACAACACGCGACGCGGATCGCCGAGCGTACCGGCGGCGAGCGGGCGATTCGCCGTGCGGGGCATCAGCCGGTCGATGTCGCGATCGTAGAATTGGTTGAACACCGCCGAGCCCGATGAGCCGAGCAGCATGGCGATGAACAGCAGCGCCAGCTTGCGCGCATCGACCTCGATCGCCACGGCGGCATAGCCTGCCATCGCCGTCACGGCGATCAGGAAGCCGATGCGGAGCTTCATCAGGACGATATAGCTGCGGATCTGGGTCATTAAAAAACCGGGCTGGCGGCCTTCACGCATGATGCGCGCCGGCCGGGTCGGGGGCGGTCATACCCCGCGCCTGCTTCGCCAACAACAATTTCCCCGCCAGAACGATGAAAATCACGCCGCCGACGACCGCGATCACGCCGCCTAAGCCCATGAGCGACATGGCGAAAATCTTCTCGCCCGAATCCAGGCCCTGCGCCGCCCCCGCGGTTTTGCGCGCCACGCCCAGCGCCCCGGCCACAAACAGACCTGTGGTGTGCAGGAACTGGCCGGCGCCGAGCGTAAGGTACATCGCATTGCGCAACCGGCGGTGGTTGCTGCGGCGCTCCAGCAGCGGCAGGAACACCGCGAAGGTCAGCGCCATGAACATCAGGGTCACGGCGATCAGCATCGCGTGATAGTGCGCAGGCGTGCGCGTATCGACCGAGCTTTCTAAGAAACCGATGACGCCGCCATAGGTGAACAGCACGATCGCCGCCACCAATCCGCGGATCTCCGGCGCGCCGCCGAGAAGGTCGGTCCGCCGCCGCCACAACAGCATCAGAACGCAGACACCGACGAAGCCCGCGGGCAACGGCAGCGCGAAACGATAGAGATCGGTGAAGGCCTGGCGCTGGGCCGGATCGCCTGCCTCGAAGGTCAAGTAGAGCAGCGGTCCAACCGCTGCGGCGGCGACCATCAACATCATCGAGAACTTGAACAGGCCGGGCGACAACGGCGTCTCGCCGAAGGCGATGCGGCTCAGCAGATAGATCGCGCAGAGGAACAGTGCGGTGTTGGCGAATTGCAGGATGTGACCGCCGCCCCACATGCCGAATTCGTTCAACCCTTCGGCGTCGAAGCCCGCGGGCCGCATGATCCAGGCCAACGCGAAACAGCACAGCGCCGTGATAAAGATCACGCCCGCCGCTGCAACACCGAACGTCGTCGCTTCGGAATGGCGCGCGTGCGCAAGGGCTGCAAGAAGACGCAACACCGGCAGCATCACGCTCGCACCGAGCAGCCCGAGGCCGCCGTAATAGAGCGGATGCGTGAGCATCGGGATGTAGTTGTTCAGCGATGGCGCGCCGAGGCCGACGAGCACCGGTGTGAGCAACAGAAGGAAGCTCGTGACGGCGCCGACCAACGCGGCGCGGCCGAGCAATACCCCACCCGCGCGCAAGGGTGACTCAAGAGCACCGGCGGTCACCAGCACGGTCATCGCGCCCTGAACACCGAGGTACCAGACCACGAAAGCAAACGTGACGTGCGCGACCAGGCCGCGTTTAAAAAATTCGCCCGCCAGGAAAGGCACGCGATCCGCGCCGGGCACGCGCGCCAGCGCCAGGATGAGCGCCAGGAATCCCGCGAGCGCGAGCGCGCCGACGGCGATCAATACCCAGCCGCGCAATTCCTGTTTGAGTTCGCGCGACAGCCGACCGGCGAAGAAGCCGTCGACGGCGACGTCGACAGGCGGCGGCAGTGCGCGGGCGAGGATGAGTCTTTCGTCCATGTGTCTCGCGGGCGGCCCAAATTGGCCGCGCTGCCGATTAGGGCGCGGCGTAGACGTGATAGAGAGTGACATAGATGATCACCCCCGTCACGGTAACGTAGAGCCAGATGGGGAACGTCCATCGTGCAATCGCACGATGCCGCGCGAACGTGGCCGTCGATGCACTCGCGCCGCCTTCGCGCCACGCACCTAATGCGCGCCACGCCGTGATCGCGATCATGGGCGTCACCAGCACCGCCAGCACGACGTGACTGATCAGCATCGCGTAATAAACCGGCACAACCCAACCCTTGCCAGGGAACACGAACACCGGGGCCGTGAAATGATAGGTCAGATAACAGCCGAGGAAGATGCTCGACACGATCAGCGCCGCGATCATGACCTTGCGGTGGGCGGCGCGCCGGCCGCTGCGAATCATTACGTAGGCAATGACCAAAAGCACGGTCGACAAGGTATTCAGCACCGCGTTGACGTGCGGCAGGACGGTCGCAAGCATGGGGGGGGGGAGCCTTATGCGGAGAAATGTCGGATTTATGGGCCTTGCATCGCCGTCTTGACGATGATGCTGACGAACATGAAGGCCGAGACTCCCAGCAGTCCCCAGGCGAAAAGGCGCAGTTTGCGGTCGGTCGGCGGCAGAGGGGACGACATGAGCGCGCGCTCCACGGGTGTGGTGTGTGGATAATTCAGGGGCCTTCTAGCGCACGCAGGCCTAGGGGGAAACCCAGAAGCCCCCTATGCCCGATCCCAAACATCGCCGTGCGCGAAAAGAGACCGTTAACGAAGCGACTGATAAACCCAGCGCGCCTTTACCCTGGCACCGCCTTCGGCTAATCTCTGGCTGACCCCAACACACCTTCTGGTTGGGGTTCGGCGGGGGCGCCGGATACCCGGCAAAAATCTGAAAAGCCTGGGAAAATTCAGTTGAACCCATAGGCCCGCCCCCTTAAACGGGGGGCGCCGTGTGGCTTGCAATGGAGACAGACAGTGAACCGTCTGACACTAGCCGTCCTTAGCGTTTTCCTTCCCCTCGGTACGGCTCTGGCGCAAGTCCCAGACGACCTACCGACGCCGTCATTCCCACATCGCTGGCAACTCAATCTGCAGACCCCGGCCAGCCCGGTGATGGAGCAGATGGTGAGTTTCCACAACATGCTGCTGTGGGTCATCACGATCATCTCGCTGTTCGTTCTCGGGCTGCTCATCTACTGCGCCCTGAAGTTCAACGAACGCGTCAATCCGGTGCCCTCCAAGACCACCCACAACACGCTGATCGAAGTGATCTGGACCGCCGTTCCGGTGCTGATCCTCGCGGCGATCGCCATCCCGTCCTACCGCCTGCTGTTCCTCGCGGATCGCATCGAAAACGCGGAAATGACGCTGAAGATCACGGGGAACCAGTGGTACTGGAGCTACGAGTATCCTGAGTCCGAGATCAGCTTCGACGCCATCGCGGTGCCGGACAACAAGATCGACCCGAAAAAGGGTCAGCATCGTCTGCTCGAAGTCGACAACCCGGTCGTGCTGCCCGTCGACACCCCCGTGCGCCTGATCATGACGGCGACGGACGTGATCCACGCCTGGACGATCCCGGCCTTCGGCGTGAAGACCGACACGGTCCCCGGCCGCACCAACGAAAGCTGGGTGCGCGCCACCAAGATCGGCAAGTTCTACGGCCAGTGCTCCGAACTCTGCGGCGTCGACCATTCGTTCATGCCGATCGTCGTGCAGGTCGTGAGCAAGGAACAGTACCAGCAGTGGGTCGCGTCGAAGAAGCAGCAGGCCAGCGCTGAGCCGACGACGCAGCTCGCGTCCGCCCAGAACTAATCGAATTCGCCAAGGAAGAGATACGTCCATGAGCGCAAGCCATTCTCACGCAGAAGCCCACGGCCACGACGACCACGGTCATCACCCGCACGGCATCTCCCGCTGGATGAATTCGACGAACCACAAGGACATCGGCACGATGTACCTGGTGCTCGCCGTCCTCGCCGCCCTGATCGGTGGCGGCATGTCGATGATGATCCGGGCCGAGCTGATGCACCCGGGCATCGACTTCTCGTTCTTCAAGGACAAGCACTACTACAACGTCATCGTCACCGCGCACGCGCTGCTGATGGTGTTCTTCTTCGTGATGCCGGCGCTGATCGGCGGCTTCGGCAACTGGTTCATGCCCATGATGATCGGCGCGCCGGATATGGCGTTCCCGCGTATGAACAACATCTCGTTCTGGCTGATGCCGCCGGCCCTGATCCTGCTGGTCATGTCGATGCTGATGGGCAACGGCGCGGGCACGGGCTGGACGCTGTATCCGCCGCTGGCGGGCATCGGCGGTCAGCCGGACATGTCGGTCGACTTCGCCATCCTGTCCCTCCACCTCGCCGGCGCCTCCTCCATCCTCGGCGCCACCAACTTCATCACCACCATCCTGAACATGCGCGCGCCCGGCATGACCATGCACCGCATGCCGCTATTCGTGTGGTCGATCCTGGTGACGGCCGTGTTGCTGTTGCTGGCGATCCCGGTTCTCGCCGGCGCGCTGACCATGCTGCTGACGGATCGTAACTTCGGCACGGCGTTCTTCGACCAGCGCGGCGGTGGCGATCCCCTGCTGTGGCAGCACCTGTTCTGGTTCTTCGGCCACCCCGAAGTGTACATCATGATCCTGCCGGCCTTCGGCATCATCAGCCACATCGTCTCGACCTTCTCGCGCAAGCCGGTGTTCGGCTATCTCGGCATGGCCTACGCCATGGCGTCGATCGGCGTGCTGGGCTTCGTCGTGTGGGCGCACCACATGTACACGGTGGGTCTGGGCGTGAACTATCGCGCCTACTTCATCGCGGTGACGATGGCGATCGCGGTGCCGACCGGCATCAAGATCTTCAGCTGGATCGCCACGATGTGGGGCGGCTCGATCTCGTTCAAGACGCCGATGCTCTGGGCGATCGGCTTCATCTTCCTGTTCACGGTCGGTGGCGTCACCGGCGTCGTGCTGGCGAACGCCGGCCTCGATGTCGTGATGCAGGACACCTACTACGTCGTCGCGCACTTCCATTATGTGCTGTCGCTCGGTGCGGTGTTCGCGATCTTCGCGGGCTTCTACTACTGGTTCCCGAAGATGACCGGCCGCGAGTTCCCGGAATGGGCCGGCAAGCTGCACTTCTGGACCACCTTCATCGGCGTCAACGTGACCTTCTTCCCTCAGCACTTCCTCGGCCTCGCCGGGATGCCGCGCCGTTACGTCGACTATCCGGAAATCTTCGCCGATTGGAACGTCGTCTCCACCTACGGCGCCTACCTCGCCGGCACGTCCAGCATCTTCTTCCTGATCATGACCATCACGGCCATGCGTTCGGGCAAGCCGGCTGCGGCGAACCCGTGGGGCGAAGGCGCGACCACGCTGGAATGGACCGTGCCGTCGCCGGCACCGTTCCACACCTTCGAGGAACCGCCTGTCGTCGGCCCGGTGTCGCACGCACATCCGGCTGAGTAAGAACCGAGCTGACCTAAACTGGACCAATGAGCGAGCAGACCAAGCTCAAGCGTCGTAATGCCGCCACCGCCGTCGCCGCACTCGCGGTGGTCGGCGGGATGGTGGGCTTTGCCTACGCGTCGTCGCCGCTGTTCAGCCTGGTCTGCCGTGCTCTGGGCATCAACGGCGCGACGCAGATCGCGACAGAGGCGCCCAAGACCATCTCCGACGTGCCCGTGACGGTTCGGTTCGATTCCAACACCGACCCGGCGCTGCCGTGGGAGTTCAAGCCCGACCAGAAGTCGATCACGCTCAAGATGGGCGAGACCGCGACGGTCACCTACCACGCCAAGAACAATTCCAACCGCACGATCGCCGGCACCGCGACTTTCAACGTCACGCCGGAAAAGATCGGGATCTACTTCAACAAACTCGCCTGCTTCTGCTTCCAGGAAACGGTGCTGAAGCCGGGCGAAACCGCCGAATTACCCGTGACCTTCTTTGTCGATCCCGACCTGCTCAAGGACGAGCACGCCAACGAAGTCCGCACGGTTACGCTGTCCTACACGTTCTTCCCGTCGGCGAACGGGGTCCCGGTTGAGAGCGAAGCCAAAAGCGCTTCGTTGATCAGCCCGGCCGCCGCCGCCGCCACACTGAAATAGCCCGTCACAAAGGACCTCAAGCGATGAGCGCTCCAGCAAAACATCCCTTCCACATGGTCGACCCGAGTCCGTGGCCGGCGCTGGGCGCCTTCTCAGGCCTGGTCACCGCCGTCGGCGCGGTCTTGTATTTCCACAAGGCGCCGGTGTTCGGCATGAACCTGGGCGTGGGCACGCTGCTCCCGGGCTTCCTGCTGGTCATCGCGACCATGGTTCTGTGGTGGCGCGATGTCATCAAGGAATCGGTCGTGCAGCACGCGCATACCGAAGCCGTCGCCAACGGCCTGCGCATGGGCATGGTGTTGTTCATCGCATCGGAAGTGATGTTCTTCTTCGCCTTCTTCTGGGCGTTCTTCCATCACTCGCTGGGCTTCTCGTACTCGACCGTGCAATGGCCGCCCGCCGGCATCACGGTGCTCGATGCCTGGGAAATCCCCTTCTACAACACCGTGATCCTGCTGACCTCGGGCGGCACGCTCACCTACGGCCATCTGTGGATGGAACGCGGCGACAACAAGCGCGCGGCGTTCTGGATCTTCCTCAGCGCCGCCCTGGGCGCGATCTTCCTCAGCATGCAGATCTACGAATACGCCCACGCCACCTACAAGCTGTCGGACGGCATCTATCCGTCGACCTTCTACCTGGCCACGGGCTTCCACGGCTTCCACGTGTTCGTGGGTACGGTGTTCCTGATCGTGTGCGGCTTCCGCGCCGCCAACAATCAGTTCACCGCGCACAAGCACGTCGGCTTCCAGGCCGCCGCCTGGTACTGGCACTTCGTCGACGTGGTGTGGTTGTTCCTGTTCGTCTGGGTCTACTGGATCCTGGGCCTGCCGGTTCGCCACTTCGCCACCGGCGGCTGATAGCCACCAGCAACACACCGAAAGGGCCGGGAGCAATCTCGGCCCTTTTAGTTTGCAAAAAGCGCTATCCTCACGCGATGAACGAACCCTCCAGCCGCCCCCTGATCCAGACCGCTCTGCGTGCGCGCTGTCCCCGCTGCGGCGAGGGCGCGTTGTTCGCGGGCTATCTGAAAGTGCGCGAGCGCTGCGAAGTCTGCGGCCTGAGCTTCGGCAACAACGATACGGGTGACGGCCCGGCATTCTTCATTATGCTGCCGCTCTGTTTCATCACGGCCGGCTTGGCGCTAGTGTTCGACCGCACGGTGATGCCGCCGATGTGGGTCCACCTGATCGTCTGGCCCGTGTTTATCGCCACATCCGTGGGCGTCACGCTGCGGCCCGTCAAAGCGCTGATGGTGGGGCTGCAGTACAAGTACCGCGACGTCGCCTAGGCCGGCGCGCCAACCCGGATTTCAAACCGCAGGTCCTTGCCGTCCCGGGACTGCGCCACCACCTCATGGCCGGCCGACGCGCAGAACGACGGCACATCCCGCGCCGCCGCCGGATCGGTGGCCAGCAGGACCCAGATCGCGCCGGGCTCGGCGAGTCGCAAAGCCTTGCGCAACTTCAAGACGGGCAGCGGACAAGCAAGTCCGCGGGCGTCCACGATTCTCAGCTCGGCGTGATTTACGGCCATCGGCGAGATATATAACCTAGCGGAGCAATCGGGCGGGGATTTTGCACGTGGATATGGCCGGCCCCTGGGGCATCGGAATCGCAGGTCTGCTGCTAGGCGGCATCGTCGGTGCCGTGGCCCAGTTAAGCAATTTCTGCTCCGTCGGTGCGGTCGCCGACATCGTACTGGCCGGCGACTGGAGACGCGCGCGCAGTTGGATGATGGCGCTGGCCGTCGCGCTGCTCGGCACACAAATTCTGAGCGCCATCGGCGTCGCCGACCTGAGCCGCACGCCCTATGGCCTGCCGGCGAGCCGCTGGGCCTGGGTGGCCGCGGGCAGCATCGCGTTCGGTTACGGCATGTCTCTGGCCGGCGGCTGCGTTCAGCGCGCCCTGGTACGTACGGGCGCCGGATCGATCAAGTCGCTGTTGACCCTGGTGCTTATCGCCGTCGCCGCGGCCCTGACGCTGGCCATCGCGCCAAGCCCCGCCGAGGGCGGCGTGACGCTGCCGGCGCGCTTTGCTTTCAGCCTTGTCGGCCCCGCGGCCCTTGTACTGATCGTCTTCTGCCTCAAGGACCGTTGGTTCCGGGAATCGCCGGCGCATCTGTGGGGCGGGGTGGCCATCGGCCTCGCGGTTTCCGCAGCCTGGATCTTCAGCCAGAGCCAGGGGTTTAACATCGGCCTCAATCTGCTGCTTCACCTTGGCGTGACCGCCCTTGCGGCCCCCAGCGGCGTAACCGGGACGATCCCGGTGTTTGGATTCTGCGCCCTGGTTGGCATCGCGGGCGGCTCTGGAATCGTCGCCGCGGCGCGGGGCGATCTCGCCTTCGACCGCTTCGCCGACCGTTCCGATGTCGAACGCCATGTCGTCGGCGGCCTGCTAATGGGCGTCGGCGGGGCGATGGCTTACGGCTGCACCTTCGGCCAGGGCTTGGCCGCCTTCTCCACCTTGTCCGCGAGCCCGCTGATCGCCGTGACGGGCATGCTTGTCGGCTGCGTCTGGGGCATCCGCGCGCTTGAGGCCGGTACGCCCTGGGGTGGCCTGCGCCTCGTGTTTCGCGCGCGTTAAGTCGCCTCGCGCCCGGGTTTGCCCCCGGCCACTGTCCGGCTTAAGTTCAAGCCTCGCCCCCGCGTTAGCTTGAGGACTTTTATGACGTTGCCTCCCAATCAGGTGTTCTATGTCTCACCGGCGCAGATCAAGGCGTGGCGCGATGCCAACGATGCCGTGATCGTCGACGTGCGCGAGGCGAACGAATGGGACGAGGCGCATATTCCAGGCGCCATCCTGATGCCGCTGTCGACCTTCGATCCCCAGGAAATCCCCGATCCCGGTTCAAAGAATCTGGTGTTCCATTGCCGCAGCGGCCGCCGGTGCGGCTTTGCCGCCGAGAAGGCGGTCGAGGCCGGATACAAGGGCGTGATCAAACGCATGGAAGGCGGTTTCATCGCCTGGTCCGCAGCCGGCTACGACAGCGAGACCGGCTGATGAGCGAGCCCGCGTCCGCACCGTTCGAGGTCGGCCGCGAAGAGAAGCGCGTCTTTCTGCTGGTGGTCGACGAGACCGAAGAACTGGGTGCGGCCATCCGCTATGCCTGCAACCGCGCGCGCCGCACCGGTGGACGCATCGCGCTGCTGTACGTCTATGAACTCGATACCGAGTTCCAGCACTTCGCCTCCGTCGGACGTCTGATGGAGAAGGAAGCCGAAGCCGAGGCCGAGGCCATCCTGAAGCGTCAGGCGCTCGATATCGCGCGCGAGTCCGGACGCGTGCCGGAGATGTTCGTGCGCAAAGGCCAACGTCAGGACGAGTTGTTCGGCTTGGTCAGGGATCACCCGGAAATCTCCATGCTGGTCCTGGGGTCCGCGACAGGCGTCAAGCCCGGTCCGCTTGTCGAAGCCGTCACCGGCAAGAATGCCGGAAAGATCGGCATTCCCGTGACACTGGTACCAGGCGACCTGACGCCGACCGAGTTAGACCGCTTGACTGCGGGCTAGACTGACACTGCATTAGGGACCAACCAGCCGATGTCTGCGACGCGACGGTGGAAAACCGTGACCCGGGATCGTGCCTGATGGCACGCGCCGACGCTGATTACAGTCTCAAGCGCGCCGCATGGCTGCACGATCACGACGCAGGCGGACCCACCATCCAAACCGCGACCGGCCTGAGCGCCGCACAAGTGCGCAGCGTCGACTGGCCGCATACGGAGGCCAACTATCTGCTGAAAGGAGATGGGCTACCGCGTCGCGCGCAAGCACGCCAAGCGGCTACGCCTCATCGCGACCGTCGCCGGCTTCGTCGCACCGCTAGTGCTGCTGGTTCTGTCGCTGGGCCTGACCGGCGTCCTGGCGGCCATGGCCGCAGGAGTCGCCGCCTTAGTGATGATGCTAGGGCTGGTTGTCGAACGCTGGCTGTTCTTTGCCGAGGCCAAGAACACGGTACACTTGTACTACAATAGTGAACGTTCAACACCTTAGTCGATCACCCCGCTGTCATCACAACCGCCGTTGACACTTCGCGCCCTCTCGCGAAAATTGGCCCTGCTACAACTGCTACGGGGGGTACCCATGCGGAGCGCAGGATCGGTCGGCATCGCCCTGATTGCCGCAACGCCGTTTGTGAATACGGCGGATGCCGCACAACGCGCGCAGCGAAAAGCGCCGCCAGCGCCGCCGCCGCAGTTCCACGTCACTGAAGCCACGCGTCCGATGGCGTTGGACCGCGCCAACGTGACAGTCGGCGCTTCGGACTTGATCGGCAGATACGGCGACTTCCTCGTCTGCCGGCCCGAACTGCCGGTCTATGGCCGCAAGGCGTTCGCTGACCTGCGGACACAAGACCTCGCCGAGAACTTCAACAACGAAGCGAGCACCGCGGGATACCGCATGGCAGGCGCCGCGAGCGGCGACCTGTTCCGCAGTTCCGACACCACCGCGCCGCAGATTCTTGTCGGCGCCGTCGTGCAGAGCATGAAAGTTTCCGGCTGCCACAAGAACATCATCCTGCAGGTCGGTGACGGCAATGCCGAAGGCACGATCACGGTTGAGTGGCAGGTGTTTGATCCGCTCGAAAAGAAGGTTCTGTTCAAGGCGACCACGACAGGGACCGGAAAAGCCAGTGCGCCGGTGAATCTGATCACTGTTCAGGTCGCGCGCGCGGCGTTCCAGCAGGCCGCGAAAGCCGTGTTGGCGATGCCGGAATTCGCCGCCGCCGTGCGCGACCCCAACGGCAAGCCGCCGAGCGAACAGAACGCGCTGTTCCCCGAAGCGGAGGCCGCCAAAGCGCCGTCCGCCGGACCGACGCAAATTCCGCACGTTGCCCTTTCGACCACGCCTTTCCCGCAGCAAGTCGAAGCGCTGCGCAAGCAAGTTGTGTCGATTAAAACCTCGGGCCGTTTAGGGTCCGGATACTACATCACTGACACCCTGCTGCTGACGAATGAACACGTCATCCGTGGGTTCACGACCTTCCGCGCGAAGTTCTCGGACGGTCATGAGATTCCCGGCGAGGTGCTCGCCCGCGACGCTAAGCGCGATATCGCACTGCTCAAAACCGAAAGCATCGGGTGGCCGGGACTGCCCCTGCGGCTACAGCCGCCGGCGCTGAGCACCACGGTCTACGTGATCGGATCGCCACTCGATGAAGCACTGCAAGGCAGCGTGACGAGCGGCATCATCAGCGCCTTCCGTGATTTCGCACCCTCCCCCACCGGCATCACCGGCAAGTACATCCAAAGCGACGTCGCGGTTACCCACGGCAACAGCGGCGGGCCGATGTTTGACGAGTTCGGCAACGTCATCGGGATGACCGATCTGGGTCTTGCTGAAGGCGCCGGCCTCAACCTCTTCATTCCCATCGCGGACGGCTTGAAGGTGTTGAATGTCGATATCGCCCCTGATGTCGCGACGAGTGCGGCGACAAATGCGACACGGTGATCCGCATGCGTAAGCTTCTATCCTTCGCCGCCGCGCTGCTGAGCGTTGCGGTTCTGAGCACCGGCGACGTCGCGCAGGCAGCCGATCGCAAGCGCGGTAAGGACGATGCGAAAATCGAGAAGCCCGCGCCTGTGGAATTGCCGCCAGCCGTGCCGCCGGGACAAAGCACGCGCATGATGGCGCTTGGCCGCCTGATTTCGCGCCTTCCCGTCGGAACGCGAATCGGACGGACGTGCATCATCCTCGGCTTTGGCGGTACCGATATCCTCACGACCACGGCGACGCAGGAATTCACCTACACCGGTTTTAACGACATATTCAACGATGAGGCACGTAAGGCCGGATACACCACTTACGATCCGAAAGGGCAACTTTTCGATAGCGGCGAAAAGCCTCAGCTGCTGCTCGGCGCTATCGTGACATCCATCGACAACGCAATCGTCTGCCCCAAGAGCTGGAGCAGTGGACACGTCGTTTATGAATTCCAGGTCTACGATACCTTGGAGCGCAAGGTTGTATGGACCGGAATTTTCGACGGAACCAGCGACCGGAAAGAACTCACTGCTTACTACAAAGGCCGTGGCGAAATTTCCGTTGGTGAGAAAAAAGAAATCGGCGACGTCTGGTACGTAGACTTAGTGGGCACCCCGATTATTTCGACGTTAGGGCCCGCTCTCCAAAAGATGCTGCGCGATCCTGGATTTGTCGCAATCGCGACGGGTGGAATGCCAGCGAGCGCGACTCTAAATACACCCACCCCCGTGACGGCCGCACCACAAGCGGAAGCCCGCAAGATCGCCAATCAGCCACTCTCGCAAGTACCGTTCGGCCAGCACGTCAATGCCCTGCGAGAGGAAGTCGTCACGATCTTCTCGAGCGACGGCATGGGCTCGGGCTTCTACATCACGCCGGACTTGCTGCTGACCAATCACCACGTCATCGCGGGCTCAAAGTACGTAAAGGTGAAATTCCTGAACGGTAAGGAAACCGTGGGCGAAGTGCTGTCCAGCAATCCGCGGCGCGACATCGCGTTGCTGAAAACGGAAGTCATGCCTGTGCGCGGCCTTCCGTTGCGTCTCGAACCGCCCGTTATCGGTAACCGCGTGTTCGTGATCGGAAGCCCGATCGACAAAGCTCTCCAAGGCAGCGTGAGCAGCGGGATCGTCAGCGCTTTCCGTAATTTCGAGGCGACGGGCAGCATTTACAGCGGCAAGTACATCCAGAGCGATGTGGCCGTGAATCATGGCAACAGCGGCGGCCCGATGTTCGACGAGTTCGGCAACGTGATCGGGTTGACCGATCTTGGTTCGCCCGACCCGAACGCGAAGGGTTTGAACTTCTTCATACCCATCGACGACGCGTTGAAGGTGCTCAACGTCGAGATCATGCCCACAGCCTCGGCCAGCGCGGCGAAGCCCTAAGCCGGGTTCTGCTTCTTGCTGAGCTCGGCAAAGGCCTCGCCGATGTCCAGGATACCGCGCCCGGCGATGTCGTCGGGCAGCGGCAGCGGTCGCGCGGATTGCAGAACGATGTTGATGGCATCGCGCGCGGGAAGGTTCGGTCGGCCTTCCATCACCAGGGCCAGCGCGCCGGCGACGAAGGACGTCGAGAACGACGTGCCGGAGACGCGCGTGCAAAGTTTCTTGCTGCAGTCCGTCAGGATGCCCTCACCCGGGGCGGCGACGAAATACTTGCCAGCCTCACCGGCCTGGTTCGACCACGGCACCAGCGTGCCGTCACGGCGCGACGCGCCCACCACGATGATGCCGCCCGCATAGCGGGGATCGGCCGCGTAGCGGCCGGGCCATGCGGGCTGCGCCTTGCCGTCGTTGCCCGCGGCGATCACCACCGCGATGTTGGCGTCGATGGCGCGCTGCAAGGCGGATTCCAATACCGGTCCCATCGGTTTGCGCGTCACCAGCGGCATGACGAGGATGCGGGCGCCGTTTTCGCGGGCGTAGTCGATGCCGCGCGCGATGTCGCGCGCATAGAAGGCGCATTGACCCTCGTAACCGCCGTCGAAGTCAGCGCGGATGGACAGCAGCTTCGCATTGAAGGCGACGCCCATAAGGCCGGTGCCGTCAAGGGCCGCATCCATCGGACCCGCCACCCAGGTGGCATGGCGCTCCGGTTGCGGCAGCGCGCGATCCGGCAGCAGATCGATCGACTTGCGCGAGAGATTGCGTTGCACGTCGCGGCCACTGTTCTCAGCGCCGCAATCGATGAGACCGATGGTCACACCGCGCCCGGTCGCACCGGCGCGGAATGCGGGCTCGGCGTTCACGGCCGACAGTCCCCAGTTGGCCTTGAATTCCGGGCTGCTCGGATCGGGCGGCGTGGCGCAACCACTGAGCAAGGTCAGACACAACGGCAGCGAGAAATGCCGCGCGATCTGCAAAAGCGTACGCAAAGGATGACCTCACAGAGGAGATGTCGTTCGCTAAGTATACGTAATCTGGCGGATTTTGGATGCCACCTCATGCGGGTTGCAAGCCTTGCGCCACGCTTTCGCGATGCACCCTAAACCCGGATACGACAACGCCGTCGCGATTGCTCGCGACGGCGTGATCACGTTTGAGAAAGGCTTCGGCGGCTAGCGCGCGCTGGTGTTGCCGGACACGCCGAGACCCGCGTTGCCGCTGGTGCTGGAGTTGCCCTGGCCGTTGGACACGCCCGCCGAGGTGCCAGCCGCGCCTGTTGCGCTGCCGTTACCGGCGGCGTTCAAAGGACCTTGTGCATTCGTCGTCGCGCCTGCGGCCGCGCGGCTACCGGCGCCGAGCGAGCCGCTGGTCGAACCCATCGCGCCACGGCTTGCCGCACCGGCGCCCACGGCACCACTCGCGGCCGCGCTACCCGCGCCCAGGCCACCGGCCGCGCCAGCCGCGCCGCCGACTGTACCGCCGACCGCGCCGCCAAGCTGCGCCATGGCCGGGACCGCGAGGAACATGGCGACGGTCGTCGCCAGCAAAGTGGTCTTCATCATGACTGTCCGTCTCCCGATGACTTTTGATTGAAGGGGCGCGCGCAAAGGCGCTGAGGAACGACAACTCCTCGGGTAACAGAACGAGGCGCAGCGGGCGGTGGTTCCGCCGCATTTGCCGATAACTTTTGGAGGCTGCGCTGACGAGAAAACGCGGCCGCGACTGCTCGCGGCGGCGTTCCCTTTGCCCCGTGCTTTATCTTAGCGGGTGCTGCCAGCCGTGCCGCTCTGTCCGGTCGCATTGGTGGACCCTTTAAGCGAACCTGACAGACCACCACCCGAACCAACAGCTCCGGTACCTTGGTTCAGCGTGCCTGTCGTGTTGGACTGAGCATTGGCGGCGGCGTTGCCCGCGTTATTCAGAACGCTGTTTGAGTCATTGCTCCGCGCGCGCAAGTTATTCTCTGCCTGCGCGCCCGCACTCGTTGAGGAGTTGATGCCAGCTTGCGGAACGGCGGCTGACGGCGCGATCGGCGGCGTCGCCATTGGCGTGACACTGCCCGGAGCGGTGCTCAGACCCGCGCCACCAGTGCCACCGGCGCCGACACCAACTTGCGCCATTGCCGGTGAGGCGACGACACAAACCACGACGCCCATAAGCAGAATGTTCTTCAACATAGCGAACTCCACTGTAGCGTCCGCCGGATGACGACGGACCAGAAATAGGAGTTCGATTCAACGGACGAGATCGTGCCCGGTTCCCCCCACTGCCCGCTATCGCACATAATGCGCGACAGCGGACGTGGGGACGCAGATGCTTAAGCAGCCGCTTTGCTGGCTTTCTTGGCGGCTTCCTTCAGCGCGGCCTGTGCGGCCGCGAGGCGCGCAACGGGCACGCGGTACGGCGAGCACGATACATAGTCGAGGCCGGTGTTGTGGCAGAACGCGATCGACTCCGGATCGCCGCCATGTTCGCCGCAAATGCCGAGCTTCAGATCTGGCCGCGTCTTGCGACCGCGCTCAGTTGCGATCTTGATCAGTTCGCCGACGCCTTCCTGATCGAGGCTGGCGAACGGGTCCTTCTCGAAGATGCCCTTCGCGCGATAAGTCTCGATCAACGGCGCGCAGTCGTCACGCGACAGGCCGAGCGTCGTCTGCGTCAGATCGTTGGTGCCGAAGCTGAAGAACGCCGCCGTCTCGGCGATGCTGGCCGCCTGCAACGCCGCGCGCGGCAGCTCGATCATCGTGCCGACGGTGTAGTTCACCGACTTGCCCGCCGCCTCGAACACCGACTTCGCCGCGGCGTCCACCACGTCGCGCATCAAGTCGAGCTCGCGCTTGGTGCCAACCAGCGGGATCATCACTTCCGGCAGCACGGTCTTGCCCTGCTTGGCGACCTCGACCGCCGCCTCGAAGATGGCGCGGGCCTGCATCTCGTAAATCTCCGGATGCGAGATGCCGAGGCGCACGCCGCGATGACCGAGCATCGGGTTGGTCTCGTGCAGCTTCACCATGAGGTCGCGCACCGTTTCGACGGAGACGTTGGCCGCTTCCGCGACTTCGGCGATTTCGCTTTCCGAGTTCGGCAGGAATTCGTGCAACGGCGGATCGAGCAGACGGATGGTGACCGGCAGCCCTTCCATGATCGTGAACAGCTTGGTGAAATCCGCGCGTTGATGCGGCAGCAGCTTGCTCAGCGCGGACTTACGGCCGGCAGCGTCCTTCGCCAGAATCATCTGGCGGATAGCGAGGATACGGCTGGAGTCGAAGAACATGTGCTCGGTGCGGCACAGACCGATGCCTTCCGCGCCGAACTTGCGGGCGGTGGTCGCGTCCAGCGGCGTCTCGGCGTTGGCACGCACCTTCAGGCGGCGGATGCGATCCACCCAGCCCATCAGGATGCCGAAATCGCCGGTGAGTTCCGGCTGAACCGTCGCGACCTTGCCGAGGAAGACTTCACCGGTCGAACCGTCGAGCGTGATGACGTCGCCTTCGACCAGGATCTTGTCGCGCACGCGGCAGGTTTTGGTGGCGACATCGATCTGAACCTCGCCGGCGCCGCAGACGCAGGGCGTGCCCATGCCGCGCGCGACGACCGCCGCGTGACTGGTCATGCCGCCGCGCGAGGTCAGGATGCCTTGGCTGACATGCATCCCGCCGATGTCTTCGGGCGAGGTTTCGCGGCGCACGAGAATGACTTTCTCGCCGCGCTTCACCCAGTCCTCGGCTTCCTCCGCCGTGAACACGATACGACCTGCGGCGGCGCCCGGAGACGCCGGAAGGCCGCGCGCGAGCAGCTGACGCGGCGCTTTCGGATCGAGCATCGGGTGCAAGAGCTGGTCCAGCTGGGTCGGGTCGATACGGCGCACGGCTTCTTCTTCCTTGATGAGGCCGTCCTTCGCCATGTCGACCGCGATCTTCAGCGAGGCCGCGGAGGTGCGCTTGCCGTTGCGGGTCTGCAGCATCCAGAGCTTGCCCTTCTGGATGGTGAATTCCATGTCCTGCATATCGGTGTAGTGCTTCTCGAGCTTGTCGCGCACTTCGACCAGCTGGCGATACAATTCCGGCATCACCTCTTCCATCGCGGGCAGCTCGGAATTCTGCGCCTTCTTGCCGGCGATGGTGATCTGTTGCGGCGTACGGATGCCGGCGACGACGTCCTCGCCTTGCGCGTTCACAAGATACTCGCCGTAGAAGGCGTTCGCGCCGGTGGACGGATCGCGGCTGAAGCACACGCCGGTGGCGCAATCGTCGCCCATGTTGCCGAACACCATCGACTGCACGTTGACAGCGGTGCCCCAGGCATCGGGAATATCGTGCAGCTTGCGATAGGTGATCGCCCGCTGGTTCATCCAGCTTGAGAACACCGCGCCGATCGCCCCCCACAGCTGTTCATGCACATCCTGCGGGAACGGCTTGCCGAGCTCTTCCTGGACCTTGGCCTTGTAGGCTTGCACCAGCGCCTTGAGATCGTCGGCGGTCAGCTCGGTATCGAGCATGACGCCCTTGTCTTCCTTGGCGATCTCCAGGATGTGCTCGAAGTTGTAGTGATCGACGCCGAGCACGACGTCGGAGAACATCTGGATGAAGCGGCGATAGCTGTCGTAGGCGAAACGCGCGTCGTTCGATTGCTTGGCGAGGCCTTCGACCGTCTCGTCGTTGAGCCCGAGGTTGAGGATGGTATCCATCATCCCCGGCATCGAGGCGCGCGCGCCGGAGCGCACGGAAACCAGCAGCGGCGATTTCAGGTCGCCGAACTTCGCGCCGACGTGATTTTCGATTTCCGCGAGCGCTTGGGTCACCTGATCCTTCAGCTCGGCCGGGTAGTTCTTGCCGTTGGTGTAGTACGCGGTGCAGACGTCGGTGGTGATGGTGAAGCCCGGCGGCACCGGCACGCCGATGGCGCTCATCTCCGCGAGGTTCGCGCCCTTGCCGCCCAGCAGGTTCTTCATGCCGGCGTTGCCGTCGGCCTTGCCGTCGCCGAACGCAAAGACCCACTTCCCGGGACGGATGGACGCGACGTTGGAGGCATCGCCCGCCGGGTAGATGTCGGGACGCAGATCGTGACGGGTGACCTTGCCACCGGTGGCGCCTTCCACGGCCAGGACGCGCTCCGCCGGGACGCGGTCCCATTGGCTGATGGCCTGGGACGTCACGTTGATGGCGCGCGCCAGCGCCGCTACGCCGCCAGCCTCAGTGATGGCCCGCTCCAGAGCTTCGTCCCGCATGGGTGTCATTCCTTGTTTGCTTACGTAAGCCCCCGCCGACTTACGCACCATGTAACTCATACTTACCTGGTAAGTTCCCGAAAAGGCGAAATTGAGGGGAATTATCACCTTGACGTAGTAATATTTGTGGTATTTACATACCGCGACAGGCCGACGTATAGTAAGCGGCGGTAATTCGTTACCGCATACGTAAGCTACGCATGTCGGAGCGGTAAGCTATGGAGCAATCTTCTGGTAAAGGTCGTCAGCGAGCTCCGACGCCTCTTTCGGGCTCAGGTTTAGCTTTACGAAACGGGTGCCCGTCTCCGATTGCAGATGAATGGTTACGCACACCCCCTCAGCGGTTTTCGCGGTGGCGTACGCCGTCACGCGATACTTGCTGCCCAACGGAACCGGATCGTCCGAACTGGGTTGCCGCTGCGAAGGTCCGATTTTGTCTTCAGCCGCACGAACAAGATGTTGAAGGTTGCTAAGAGGGAGCTCAATCGTGATTTCGTCTAAGTCTTTGTCCTCGAAATCCAAGCGCACATCGCGAGTAACCGGGTTCACGGCAATGTTCGCACCGGATGCGACAAAAATCTTAGGCATTAATATTTCTCCTGAGATGGAAGAAGCCGGATTAAGCGCTTTCTACCTCTTTGATCGGGAAGACCACGATCCTGCAGAAGTCGTTCGCACAGTCTTTTGTGCAATGCTCGCAGCTCAACATTCAGCAGACGATCCATCCGCTTCAAATCGGTAACCAACTTGTCTAGTTCGGTGCGTTCGATACGCATTAGCTTGGGAGTGACCAGCACAATCTCGGGGACAATTCGGCGCGAAACACCTCCGTGTTTTGGGTGGGTTTTAGGCCAGTGACCCGAGAGCCTTCGAGCATAGATCTCCTTCGTTTCGGGATGACGCTGCCAGACAGTGTGGGCGACCATATCGCGGTATCTCTCGGCCCGTTTAAGGCGCGTTCGCAACGCGTCAAGGTTTGCTGGATGCGCGATTTGCTCGATTTCAAGTATCTCCTTAATCATATCAACGAAGTCTTCTAGGCGCGGTTGACGAACACTGACGCGGCCAAGCTTAGGGTCCATCCCAACAAGTTTTCGTGTTATCTCTTTGAGTAAGTGTTCAACGAGCGCGAACCTTGCCGTGATGTCGCCAATCAACTTCGCCATGACGGGCGGAATTTTGTGAACATCTTGGTATAGGGTAACGGAATATTTCCGACGATTTGCCTGACTGCGGATTAACGCGACCATGACCAAACCCCCTCTTCCCCGCGAAGATAAACGCACTGATTCATGGCAACGCTTCGAGCGCGCCGTTGACGCTGCGGTCAAGGGCGGCCCAAAGCATAAGCCAAGTCCGAAGAAAGAGTCCCCTAAGGCTTCTTCAAAGAAGCCCTAGAATTACGAGGGCTGTTGACCAGTCCGCCGATAAGTCATGCGCTTACCAACGATGCCGGGGAGCGCGGCGTGAAAGCTTTCAGAATCGCTAAAACCAAGCGACGAACGGTGATTGTAGCGGAAGTCAAATTCCGCCAAGTAGCGCTTCAAGTGCGTGCTGCTGACGTGGTGATACGTGCCGATGATGCCGCGCTTGAGGATCGAGAAGTAACCCTCAATGGTGTTCGTGTGTGCGCCGCCACGGACGTATTCGCCAGCGCTGTGATTGACTGACTGAGAGACAAAGCCCTTCGCGGCGAGCTTCGTCGTGTGGCTTTCGTCCGTCATGATTGTGCTGGAAGCGTGGATTTGCTTTTACACAATCGGGCCCAGCGTCTTGGCGTTCACAGTCTCGACGTGATGCGAGCGCACCTGACCACCGCGTTCCACTAGCGCAAACACGGGCTCCATTGCAGCGCCGCCCTGGGCTTTCGGGACGCGCTTGCTGCGGTGCTTGTTACGCTCTTTGCCGCCAACGAACGTTTCGTCGATCTCGACCGTCTTGCCCTCGCCACCCATCGGCTCACTGGAAGCCTTCGGCTCGCGAAGTGACTCACGGATGCGATGGCAGACAAACCACGCCGTCTTTTTGGAGAAGCCGAGCAAGCGGCCGATCTCAAGCGCGCTCATGCCCTTCTTGCTCGCCATCATCAGATGCGTAGCGGCCAGCCACTTGTGCAGGGGAATCTTGGAACGCTCGTACAGCGTCCCCACGGTCACGGTGAACGGCTCGCGGCAGGAGTTGCACTGGTACAGCCCCGGGCGGTGCGACTTGCCACGCATAAGGGTGGCTTGGTCGATGGTGCCGCAATGGGGGCAGGTCGGGCCTTCGGGCCAAATCCGTGCTTCCAGCCACTCACGGGCGGCTGTTTCGTCGTGGAAGATCGGATTGGAGAAATCGCTCATCGTAGGGCCCTCTTACCCGGCGGGAGTCCCAACCGGTAAGAAGCACCCTACAGCCTAGGCGGCTACTACGTCAGGGTGATAATTCCCAAAATGAGGCAAGTAGGGGTCGGAATGAGAGAAATATGGGGATAAATCGGTAAGCTGACCAAAAACCGGGTGCATAGCTTACCACATGTACCGTGAGGCTCGTGCCGATTCGGCGCCAGCGCCGATGCGCCCGCCGCCCCTGCACAGCCTGTTCTGGCAGGGAAATAACAGGCTAGAGACGGTTTAGCGGGGGTCGGAATTTGCCGGATACATCGCAAATTGAAGGCACGCTGACGCCACCCAGCGGGACGTAAGCGGACACCAGCCAGCCCTCGAAAGGGTGTGAAGCAGGCATTTGAAGCGATGGCCAGCGCGCGTGGCGCGGCCCGGGATTGCAATAGATCCAGCACGGCGGTCACCAATCCAAGAGCACCCCCGGTGATCCTGCGCGCGACACCAAGGGTCGCGCCACATGCATTTCGGCGGGGCAGCCGTTCGGAAAGGCGCGCGACGGCTCACTTCATGGCTAGGGAGGTCACCTAGGTTTCGCTCCACACGGCCAGTTCATTTCCGCTGGGGTCGCGGAAATGGAACCTGCGGCCGCCAGGGAATTTGAAGATCGGGCGGACGATGGTCCCACCGGCGGCGCGGACCTTGGCCTCCATGGCTTCGAGATCGTGCGCATAGAGCACCACCAAGGCCGCCTTGAGTTGGCCGCCCGTATCAGCGTCGAAGCCACCGTCGAGACCTTCCGACATAGCCGCGTAGCTCGGCCCGTAGTCGGTGAAGGTCCAGCCGAACGCGCTGGCGTAGAAGCTCTTCGTCGCTGGGAGGTCGCCGGCGGGAAGCTCCACGTAGTCGATCTTGCCGTCTTCTTTCATCGCATCCCCGCCTAGTGCTGAGTGCCGCCGCTCCAGTCTTTCAGCAGCGTCAGCAGGCGCTCTTCCAGGTCCCCGACGTCGGGGATGTCGCCACCGGCGCTGGGGTGGGCGAGCGCGCCTTCGAGCACCTGAACGACGTCGTCGAGTTCCTTGCGCGCCAGCGCGGTGTTGGGGCTTTCCTCGAGAAGGGCCTGCATGGAACGGATGTTGTTCGCGAGCGTCACCAGCGTGGCGGGTTGGCCGCGCGAGTAGGTCGAGATCAACGCGACGATCAAATGCATCTGCGCGGTGTTCGACTGCTTCAACTCGTTGACGCGCTCGAGCGTCATGGTCAGGTTGGCGCCGAATATCTTCAGCAGCTCAAAGGCCTGGTCGAGGGTCCGCGCGTTGTCATCGCTCATGCGTAAGTCCCTTTGATCACACTGCCTCGCGCGGCGCGTTCCGGCGCCACGTATTCGAGACGATTGGGCCGCCCGTATCGCACGCGCGGCTTAGGCCATCCAGCCCGGAATTTTCGCGGCTTTAGCCGTGGTCTTCCCCACGAACTTGCGCTTCACCGGCTTGCGCGCGGCCACGGCGGCTAGCCTTCGACCACGCTGAAGTCCGCGACCTTGCCCATGGCCGCACCGATCCGCGCGAGCAACTGCAGGCGCGCGGTGCGCTGCGTGGCGTCGGGCGCGTTGATGGTCACCTTGTCGAACATCGCATCGACCGGGCGGCGCAGCGTCGCGAGTGCCGCCATGGCGCCGGCAAAATCGTCTTTCGAAAGCGCGAGTGTGGCGGCGGTCTCGGCCTTGTCGAGCGCGGCGAGAACGGCATCGGCTTCCGCCGCGCCGAGATCGGCGGCGGTGGGCTTACCGCTGTAGGCCTTACCGTCTTTCTTCTCTTCGATACGCACGATGTTGGCCGCGCGTTTGAAGGCGGTGAGCAGGTTGGCGCCGTCGTCGGTGCCAAGGAAGGCCTTCAGCGCTTCAACGCGCGCAATCAGGCGCACGAGATCGTCCTCGTCGCCGAGCGCGAACACGGCGGATACGAGATCGTGCCGCAGCCCCTGGTCTTTCAGATAAACCTTCAGACGGTCAGCGAAGAAGGCCAGCAGATCGCCCGCGACCTTGCCGGCGTTCGCGCCGAGTTTGGCGTCGTAACCGGCGACAGCCGTGGCGAAGACCTGGCGCAGCGCGAGGCGCAGCTTGTTCTCGAGGATCAGGCGGATGACGCCCAGCGCCGCACGGCGCAGCGCATAGGGGTCTTTTGAGCCCGTCGGCTTTTCGTCGATGGCGAAGAAGCCGGCGAGTGTGTCGATCTTGTCGGCCAACGCCACCGCGACGCTAACCGGCTTGGTCGGGCAGCTGTCGTTCGGGCCGAGCGGCGAATAGTGCTCCGCGATCGCGTCGGCAACGACGGGCTGCTCTTTGTCATGAAGCGCGTAATAGCGGCCCATCACGCCCTGCAGGTCCGGGAACTCGCCCACGAGATCGGAGGACAGATCGGCTTTGCACAGATAGGCCGCGCGCGTGACGTGCGCGGGGTCGGCGCCCTTGATCGACGGCGCGAGCGCCGCAGCAAGACGCGCGATGCGCTCGACCTTGGTGCGCATGGTGCCAAGCTTGGCCTGGAACACGCGCTCGTCCAGCTTCGGCAGACGCGATTCCAATGTCTTCTGACGATCCTGATCCCAGAAGAACTTCGCGTCCGACAAACGGGCGCGCAAAACCTTCTCGTTGCCGGCGATCACTTCAGCGCCGCCGTCAGCATTCACCATGTTGGCGATCACGCCGAAACGGTTGGCGAGCTTGCCGTCGCCGGTCTTCAGCGCGAAATACTTCTGATGCTTGCGCATGGCGGACGTCAGCACTTCCGCCGGCACGTCCATGAAGCGCGCATCGATGGTGCCAAGCAGCGGCATCGGCCATTCGACCAGGCCGACGACTTCGCTCAACAGGCCCGGATCGTCGGCGACGGTCAGCTTCTCGGCAGCTGCGGCCTTGTTCAGGCCTTCGGTGATCGTCGCGGCGCGTTCCGTGCCGTCGATCATCACGTATCCGCCCTGCTTCAGCTTCGCGCGGTATTCGGCGAAGTTGGCGACCTTGATCTCGGCCGGCGCGAGGAAGCGATGGCCGACGGTCACGTCGCTCGCGGCGACATCGGCGAAGTTCACCTTCACCACCTGGCCGTCGAATACGCAGAGGATTTTGTGCAGCGGACGCACCCAGCGCGTCGGGTTCGTGCCCCAGCGCATGGACTTCGGCCACGGCAGCGCGGCCATGGCGGCTTCGATTATTTCTTTCAGCACGACGGCCGTCGGACGCCCGGCCTTTTTCACCACGGCGAAGTAGAACTTGCCCTTGGGCATGTCGCGCTGTTCGGCCTGGTCGAGGCTGGTCAGACCGCTGGCGCGCAGGAAGCCTTGGATCGCCTGTTCGGGCGCGCCGACCGCGGGGCCTTTGCGTTCTTCCGTGACATCGGCTTGCGCCGTGGGGATGCCTTCGGCGACCACGGCTAGGCGGCGCGGGCCCACATAGGCCGCAATGCTGGTGGGCGCGAGGGCTTGCGCCTTCAGTGCTTCGCTCAGCAGACGCACGAGGTCTTCGCCCGCCTTCGCCTGCATGCGCGCGGGGATTTCTTCGGAGAAGAGTTCGAGAAGCAGCTCAGCCACGGGCGTTACTCCCGCTTTCAGCGAGCCACATTTCGCAACACGCCTTCGCCAAGGCGCGCACGCGTCCGATATAAGCGGCGCGTTCGGTCACGCTGATGACGCCGCGCGCATCCAGCAGATTGAAGGTGTGCGAGGCTTTGATGCACTGGTCGTAGGCCGGCAGGGCCAACTTGTGCGTCAGGAGCGCGTTGCACTCCTTCTCGCAATCGGTGAACCGGCGGAACAGGATCTCGGTGTCGGCGACCTCGAAGTTGTGCTTCGAGTACTCGACCTCGGCGCGATGGAAGACGTCGCCGTACTTCACGCCGCGGCCGTTGAAGTCGAGGTCATAGACCGAGTTCACGCCCTGGATGTACATCGCCAGGCGCTCGAGACCGTAGGTGAGTTCCACCGCGACCGGATCGCAATCGATGCCGCCGACCTGTTGGAAGTAGGTGAACTGCGTCACCTCCATCCCGTCGCACCAGACTTCCCAGCCGAGGCCCCAGGCGCCCAGTGTCGGGCTTTCCCAGTCGTCCTCGACGAAGCGGATGTCATGCGCCATCGGATCGATGCCGAGCGCGCGCAGGCTGTCCAGGTACAGCGCCTGCGGGTCCGGGGGCGACGGCTTCATGATCACTTGGAACTGATAATAGTGCTGCAGCCGGTTCGGATTCTCGCCATAGCGACCGTCGGTCGGGCGGCGCGACGGCTGCACATAGGCGGCGTTCCAGCTCTGTGGGCCCAGGGCGCGCAGGGTCGTCGCCGGATGGAAGGTGCCCGCGCCCATCTCCATGTCATAGGGCTGAAGGATGACGCAGCCCTGCTCCGCCCAGTAATTCTGGAGGGTCAGCAGCAGGCTCTGGAAACTGGTCTTGGCGGGCGCCATGGGATGATCCGAAGGGGGTCGCCCGGGATATCCACAGGCCGCGGCAAACTACCGGCCAACCCCTCGGAATTCAAGGCGTTCGGCCTTCCGGACCGTCGCAGATATGGTCAGCGGTGGCATAAGCGCCGCATTTTGGGCAACGGACCAGGGTGATGGCCTGGCCTGTGTCTGGCGGCGGCGCGGAGGCCGGGGGCGCCTCGGTCGCCTCGCGCGCCACGGCGCTCTTGCGGATGGCTTTGGCGCCTCGGCCCAGGGCGAAGAAGAAGCGTTCGAATCCGGAGGCCACTTACAGGCCGAACCGCGACCAGAGTGCGCGTTCCTCGACAGCGGCCATTAGATCGCCAGCCCAACCGCCTGCCACGCCGTGCTCGACCGCGGCGCCGACGTCGGAGGGCAGGAAGCGGCCGAAGCGGCGTTGCAGCCAGCCGGCCGGACGCTCGATGTTGATGAAACGCACATCCGGCCCGTATTTGCGGCGCACGATGGTACGCAGGTCGCCGAGGCCGTCGACCAGACCGAGTTCAAGCGCGCGCTCGCCGGTCCAGATATCGCCGTTGAACAGCAACTCATCGTTCTTCGACAGCCGGTCGCCACGACGCTGTTTCACGAACGCGATGAACTGGCGATGGATGTCGGCCTGGATTTCATAGAGGCGCTTGATGTCCTCCGGGTCTTCCGCGCGGAACGGATCGAGCATGCCTTTGCGCGTACCTTGCGTATACACGCGGCGCTCGACGCCGAGCTTGGCGATCAGCTCCTGGAAGCCGAAGCTTTGCGTGATGACGCCGATGGACCCGACCACCGACATGGCGTCCGCGTAAATCTCATCGGCCGCCAGCGCGAGCCAGTAGCCGCCCGAGGCGGCGACGTCTTCGGTGAACGCGAAGACCGGGATCTTCTTTTCCTGCGACAGCTGGCGGATCATCGCGGCGATCTGCGCCGATTGAACCGGCGAGCCGCCCGGCGAATTGATGACGACACAGACCGCGCGCACGCGTTTGGAGAATGCGCGTTTGATCGCGCCTTCCAGCGACGCCAGCGACAACCCGCTGCGCGACATCGGCCCGCTGCCGATGGTGCCGCGCATGCGCATCACCGCCACCGCGGGCGCCGGATTGCGGCTCCCGGGCAGGTCGTAGCGGTTCCAGATATCGTTGATGACGTCGACGATGGCCATGCAACGAAGATAAGGTCGGGAGGGACCGATTGCAATTCACCCCGTGGGGAGCGATTCAGCGTCCCGCAGCACCGCTTGCGCCGCCGGGGTGTAAGACCCGTCGACATCGTGCATCACCAAAGCCGGCAACAGCATATCCGGCGTGCGCCGCCCCTTGCCGGCGTCCACGATCACGCGCCGCGCGGCGTCGTGCGGGCGGGAATGGATCGGCCGGATGCGCAGATCGCCGGCCAATTTGCGCAGTTCGGCCAGGAGTTCGGACACACGTTCGCCGCGATGGATGACGACCAGCCGCCCCTTCGGCTTCAGGCACCAGAAGCAGCGCGCGATCCAGCCCGCGAGGTCGAGATTGGATTCGTGATGCGCGGCGGCGCGGCCCGCGTCGGGGGGCGGCGTGCCGTCCGCGCCGAAGGGCGGATTGGTGATCACCGTGTCGAAAGCCTGGTGCAACACCGCCGGCGGCTGCGCCAGATCGCCTTCGACAACCTCGACCCGATCGCCGAAATGATTGAGCCCGAGGCCCGCGCGCGCGAAATCGGCCGCTTGCGGATTGCGCTCCAAGCCCGTGATCCGCACCGCCGGAACGCGCGCCGCCAGGCAGAACATCGCCGCACCCGTGCCACAGCCGGCGTCGAGCACACGCGTGTTCGCGCCCACCCGTGCGGCGGCGGCCAGCAACACCGGATCGATCGCGGCGCGGTAGCCCGTGACCGGCTGGCGAAGCCTCACGCGCCCGTTCAGCAGCGCGTCGTCGGTAAAGTCAGGAGACATAATCCTCCGGCAGCGGCGGCAGTTCGTCGGCCTTCAACGCCGCAACCACGTCGCGGGCGGCGTCGAGGTCGTCCTCGTGCACCATCAGGCGGCGGGGAAAGAAATACCCTACATAAAGGTCGGCTATTGGGCCGTCGAATTCGAACACGTCGATCCGGAGCGCCGCCAGAGCGGCTTTCACGGCCGACAGCAGGACCGGGTTTTCGGTGCGCATCAGCTCGACCATGGCCCCGCTCCTCCCCAATTTCACGCGATCATAGCATTTCCGTAGCGCAAATCCGCCGTTTCGCCGCCCAGTTGCGCGTGGATGTGTTGCAGCCCTCGCTACTTGCCCCTATTTTCTGGGCCAGTTCGGCCGGGGGGCCGGCTCGCGTGATTTTCAGCCGTCTTGATTTTCAGCCCGGGGTACCCGCGTGGCCACCGTTGTCAGCTTAGACTCCCAACGACGCAAACCGCCGAAGGCGCTCGACGCCCTGATGGCGCTGGTCGAGCACGACCTTAAGGACGTAAATCATACCATCGTCGCGCGGATGCACAGCCCGGTGGCGCTGATCCCGCAGGTGGCCGGCCACATCGTCGCCGCCGGCGGCAAGCGCCTGCGTCCGTTGCTGACCCTCGCCGCCGCCAAGCTCTGCGGCTATGGCGGCGAACGCCACATCAAGCTCGCGACCTGCGTCGAGTTCATCCACACCGCCACGCTGCTGCATGACGACGTCGTGGACGACAGCGAGTTGCGCCGCGGCCAGTCCAGCGCCAACGCCATCTGGGGCAACCAGTCGAGCGTGCTGGTCGGCGACTTCCTGTTCAGCCGCGCCTTCGAGCTGATGGTCGAAGACGGTTCGCTGAAAGTGCTGCAGATCCTGAGCCACGCGTCTTCGGTCATCGCCGAAGGTGAAGTGCACCAGCTGATCACATCCAACGACACGCAGACCAGCGAAGCGCAGTATCTGGAGGTCATCCAGTCCAAGACCGCGGAACTGTTCGCCGCCGCCGCGCGCATCGGCGCCGTGGTCGCCGACCGCCCGGATGTCGAGGAAGAAGCGTTACGCGCCTACGGTCTCAATCTGGGCATCGCGTTCCAGCTGATCGACGACGTGCTGGATTACTCCGCGCGTCAGGCCGAACTGGGCAAAACCGTCGGCGACGACTTCCGCGAGGGCAAGATCACCCTGCCGGTCATCCTGGCCTTCCGCCGCGGCGACGAAGGCGAGCGCGCCTTCTGGAAGCGCACGCTGGAAAGCCTGGACCAGCAGGACGGCGACCTGCCCCGCGCGATGGAACTGATGAAGGCCCACTCGAGCCTGTCGGACACCGTCAACCGCGCCCGCCACTACGGCGCCGTCGCGCGCGACGCCCTGGGCATCTTCCCGGAAAGCCCGGTGAAGACGGCTTTGCTGGAAATCATCGATTTCTGCATCGAGCGGGCTTACTAGGCCCGGCTACCCGGCCTTGAGGCTGGCCAAGACCCACGGCACCTCAGGCACTTAGGGCCGATTTTTTGCCGTCCACAGCGCCTTGCGGGCCGGACCCCCAGAGGTTATAAGCGTCGCCTTCGCGGGGCAGGACCCGACCGCCCACGTTTCAGCGAAGCCATGCCGGAGTATAGCTCAGCCTGGTAGAGCACTGCTTTCGGGAGGCAGGGGCCGGAGGTTCAAATCCTCTTACTCCGACCAAATGAAAAGCCAGTCAGCCCGTCCGGGTTGACTGGCTTTTTGCTAACGTGGGTCTGCGCGGCGAACAAGGGACACCGACACGCATGAAGAGCACGTGGACCGACCAGGATGCGCAACGCCATATCGAGCGCTATGCCCAGCAGGGCGTGAACGCCGATATCGCCTTGCGCGTCTATACCTCGCGCCTGCTCGGCCGCGACCCGGCGCTGGTGCTGCATGGCGGCGGCAACACCTCGGTGAAGACCCAGGTGAACGATGCGCTGGGCCGCCCCACCGACGTGCTGTGCGTGAAGGGCTCCGGCTGGGACATGGCCGAGATCGAGCCGGCCGGCCTGCCGGCGGTGCGCATGGCGCCGATCCTTGAACTGCGCAAGCTGACGTCGCTGACCGACGAGGACATGGTCAACGTGCAGCGTTGCAACCTGCTGGATTCATCGGCGCCCAATCCTTCCGTCGAGACGCTGCTGCACGCCTTCCTGCCGCATAAGTTCATCGACCACACGCACGCGATCGCCGTGCTGTCGCTGAGCGATCAGCCCGACGGCATCTCGCTGTGCCAGGACCTCTACGGCAAGCGCATGGGCCACGTGCCCTACATCATGCCGGGCTTCCTGTTGGCGAAGAAGGCAGCGGAAGTTTACGAGGCCGACCCGACGGTCGAAGGCTTGATCCTCGCCAAGCACGGCATCTTCACCTTTGGCGACACCGCGCGCGAAGCTTACGAGCGCATGATCACGCACGTGAGCGCCGCCGAAGACCGCTTGCAGAAGAACCGCAAGCCGGTGTTCGTGCCCGCCAGCCTGCCGACGAAAACCGCATCCGTCGCCGATATCGCACCGATCCTGCGCGGCCTGCTGCGTGCGCGCGGCAAGGATGGCGCAGAGCAGCGCATGATCCTCGACTTCCGCACCGGGCCGGCGATCCTGAACTACGTCAACGGCCGCGATGTGGCGCGCTATTCGCAGGTCGGCGTCGTGACGCCGGATCACACCATCCGCACCAAGAACTGGCCCGTGATCATCCCGGCGCCGGATGCGACGAAGATGGACGTTTTCAAGGCCGCCGCCGCGGAAGCCATCGACACATTCGCGGCGCGCTATCACGCCTATTTCACCACGCATAATAAGCGCCAGGACCCACCGAAGATCGAACTCGACGCAACGCCGCGCGTGGCGCTGGTTCCCGGGCTCGGCCTGTTCGGCATCGGGGCCAGCAAATCGGCCGCGAAGATCGCCGCCGATATCGCCGAGAGCACGATCCAGTCCATCACCGACGCCGAAGCCCTCGGTGTCTATGAATGCGCCGCCGAGGCCGACCTGTTCGATATGGAATACTGGTCGCTCGAACAGGCGAAACTGGGCAAAGGCAAAGAGGCACGCCTCGCGCGTCACGTCGTCGCCGTCACGGGCGGGGCGTCGGGCATCGGTCGGGCGACCGCAGCAGCCTTCAAGGCGGAAGGTGCGGAGATCGCCATCCTCGATCTTCCCGGTGAAGGCCTCGATACGGCGGCCAAAGCGCTGAAGTGCGTCGGCGTGCCGTGCAATGTCACCGATGCGAATTCTGTAAAAGCCGCGTTCGACAAGGTCGCCGAGACCTTCGGCGGCGTGGATATCGTCGTCTCCAACGCGGGTGCCGCCTGGCAAGGCAAGATCGGGACGGTGGACGAGCAGGTGTTGCGCGACAGCTTCGAGCTGAACTTCTATGGCCATCAGCGCGTGGCCCAGGCGGCCGTGGCGGTGATGTCGAAGCAGGGCTTCGGCGGCGCGCTACTTTTTAACGTCTCGAAACAGGCGATCAATCCGGGCCCGGACTTCGGTCCCTATGGTCTCCCTAAAGCCGCGACTCTGGCGCTGATGCGCCAATATGCGATCGATCACGGCCCGGATGGGATTCGCGCCAATGCGGTGAATGCCGACCGCATCCGCACCGGATTGCTGACGGACACCATGATCGCGAAGCGCTCGGAAGCGCGCGGCCTCACGGAGAAGTCCTACATGAGCGGGAATCTGCTGGGCCAGGAAGTCTCGGCCAACGATGTGGCTCAGGCTTTTGTCAGCCTCGCCCTGGCGGACAAGACCACGGGTGCGATTCTCACAGTGGACGGCGGGAATATTGCCGCCGCCGTGCGATAGGCTTGCTGGTTTTCCGGCCTCCTGTTGAGGTACGATAGCCGCCATCGACGGACCTCAAGGAGGATGCGATGCGGTTCCTGACATTGTTCGCGGCAAGCGTGGTTGCCTTCGGCAGCGCGGCCCAAGCGCACGTCACCATTAGCCCGAAGGAATCGGTGACCGGCGAGACACAGGTCTATACCGCCAGGGTGCCGACCGAGAGCGCATCGCCGACCGTGGCGCTGGAACTGGCCGTGCCGGCTGGGGTCACAGTTGAGCCGTCGAAAGACGGGAAGTACGCGGTCAAGCAAGCCGACGGACGCAACGTGGTGACCTGGACGCTGAACATTGCCGCCGGCAAGAACGAAGAACTCAAGTTCTCGGCGAAGAACCCGGACAAGCCCACCGAGCTGGTTTGGAAGTTCGTCCAAACATACGGCGATGGCACGAAGGTCGCCTGGATCGAACCGGCGGGTGGCAAGCGCCCGGCCCCGACCACGAAGATCGCCGAAGAACAGGTCATGGCCCCCGGCCAATAAGCCGTTTCGCGGTGAAGCAGATGAAAAGCCGGTCAGCTTGGCCGGCTTTTTGTTTTCCTGCGCTGGCACCCCGCCTATTGTCGCCGCGCCATGAGTGAAACGCCGCCGCAGACCGCCGTATTGCTGAATGAAGCGCTTGCGCTTCACAGCCGCGGTCAGTTCGACGCCGCGGCGGTGCTCTACCGTCAAATCCTCGCGCGAGAACCGCAGCACTTCGATGCCTTGCACCTGTTCGGCGCCTTGCATCTGCAGACCAATGAATTGCCGACGGCCGAGGCGCTGATGAAGCAGGCGCTCGCCGTCAATCCGAACCACGGACCGGCGCTGAGCAATCTGGCGCTCGCCTTGCGTCTGCAAAGCAAGCCTGACGAGGCCCTCGCCTGCTTCGACCGCGCCATCGCCGCGCAGGCCAACCCCGAGACGGAGTTCAACCGGGCGCTGCTGTTGCTCGACCTCCGCCGCCCGGCGGACGCGCTGATCGGCTTCGACCGGGCGCTTGCGGGCGCACCGAATCATGTCGGCGCGCAGATCGGTCGCGGCAACGCCCTTGAGCGCCTCAATCGGTTGCCGGAAGCCGTCGCCGCATACAACCGCGCCTGCATCATTCAGCCGCAGTCGGTCGAGGCGCATCACAACCTGGGCTGCGCTTTGCACAGCAGCGGGCGGATCGACGACGCGCGCGCGCAGTTCCATGCGGCGCTGCAACTCAATCCGAACTTCGCCGAGACGCATCTTGTGCTCGCCGAGAGCCATCTTCTCACGGGTGATTTCGCGGCCGGCTGGTCCGAATACGAATGGCGCTGGCGCATCGACGGCATGATGGCGGCGCAGCGGCGCGAGTTCGCGCAGAACCGCTGGGCGGGCGAGGACATCGCCGGGCGCACCATCCTGCTGTGGGCCGAACAGGGATTCGGCGACATGCTGCAATTCTGCCGGTTCGCAAGTGTGGTCGCCGCGCGTGGCGCGCGCGTTCTTCTCGAAGTACCGGATGAACTCGCCGAGATCATGGGCGGCCTCAAGGGCGTGTCGCAGGTGATCCGCCGTGGCGAGGCGTTGCCGCCGTTCGACGTGCAGTGCCCGTTGATGAGCCTGCCGCTCGCGCTGGGCGCAGCGGCGCAGCCGGAAACCACCGCGGTACCGTATCTGACGGCCGACGCATTCCGCCGCGATGCCTGGCGTGCACGATTGGAAAGCACAGCCGAGCGCAGAATCGGAATCGTCTGGTCGGGGCGCAAGACCCATCGCAATAACCACGCGCGCAGCATTCCACTGGCCACACTCGCGCCGTTGTTCGCGCTCCCCGGCATACGTCTCGTCGCATTGCAGCCCGATATCTCGGCGGAAGATATTGCCACCGGCCTGCCGGTCACCGCCGGCCCGGCTTCGTTTGTCGAAACCGCCGCCGCAATCGACGCGCTGGACTTGGTGATCACGGTCGACACCGCCATCGCACACCTCGCCGGCGCGCTGGGCAAACCCGTATGGGTATTGTTGCCGATGGTGCCCGATTGGCGTTGGCAGCTCGGCCGCAGCGATAGCCCCTGGTATCCCACCGCGCGGCTGTTCCGGCAGAGCACGCCGGGGGACTGGCCGGGTGTGATCGCGGATCTCATCACAGCGCTGACCGACGTCCCACCCGAAGCCGCGCTCGCGCGCGGCAACGAGAATTTCACCCTCGGCCGCTTCACGGACGCCGTGGCGGACTACGACGCCGCGCTTTCGCGAAATCCTGAGTTCCCCCAGGCGCACCACAATCGCGGCAGCGCGCTGCGCCGGCTCGGCCGCATGGACGAGGCCCTCGCCAGTTTTGAGCGGGCCGCGACGTTGGCCCCTGCGTATGCCGATGCCCACCTCAGCCGCGGCAACTTACTGCTCGAACTGCAGCGTCCCGCGGAAGCGCTGGCCAGCTATGACCGTGCCATTGCCGCCAAGCCCGATTTTGCCGGCGTCTATATCAATCGCGCTGCGGCACTCGCGGCGATGCGGCGCCTGCCGGAAGCCGTCGCCAGTTACGATCAAGCGCTCGCGCTGAATCCGGAGCGGGCCGAGACTCATTTCACTCGCGCCAATACGCTGCTCGCGCTCAATCGACCTGAAGAAGCCTGCGCCGGCTACGAGAGCGCCCTGGCGCTGAAACCCGATTACGATTTCCTGCCGGGCCTCCTGACCTACACGCGCGCCAAGTTGTGCGACTGGACGGCTCACGGCGAACGTCTCGATGCGCTGCGGGCGGCCGTATCCGCCGGAAAAAAAGCGTCGGCACCGTTCCCATTGTTGACGTTGTTCGACGAGCCGCAACTGCATAAGCAGGCCGCGACGCTCTATACGCAAACGCGCCATCCGCGACGCATGACGCTCGGCCCGGTCGCAAAACCTGATCATCACCAGCGCTTGCGGATCGGCTACTTCTCCGCGGACTATCGCAATCATCCGATGGCCTGCCTCCTGGCCGAGCTGTTCGAATCCCACGACCGGTCGCGGTTCGAGATCTTTGGGTTTTCGATTGGACCGGACAAACAGGACGACATGCGTAAGCGCATCGCAGCGGGGTTCGAGCACTTCCTGGATGTCAGGGCGCAGAACGATCTCGCCATCGCGCAGATGGCGCGCGAACGCGGCATCGACATCGCGGTGGATTTGAACGCGCATACCCAAGACTCACGGCCCGGCATTTTCGCCGAGGGCTGCGCGCCAGTGCAGGTCAATTTCTTGAGTTATCCGGGCACGATGGGCGCGGACTACATCGATTACATCGTCGCGGACAAGACCGTCATCCCATCCGAACGGCACGGGGATTTCACCGAGAAGGTGATCACCATGCCGCACTGCTACCAGGTCAACGACTCGAAGCGGCGGATTTCCGATCGCGTGTTCACGCGGACGGCGTTGGGTTTGCCCGCGCAGGGTTTCGTCTTCTGCTGCTTCAACAACAACCACAAGATTTTGCCGGCCACCTTCGAGATCTGGATGCGCGTGCTGAAAGCCGACGAGGGAAGTGTGTTGTGGCTGCTGGAAGACAACCCCACGGCTGCGCGGAACCTCCGCAAGGAAGCCGCCGCACGCGGTGTCGATCCGCAACGCCTGGTGTTCGCCGGACGCATGTCGCTTGCCGACCACCTCGCCCGCCACCGGCTTG
>CANJRD010000012.1 GCA_947476695.1 Rhodospirillaceae bacterium | reverse complement strand
GTCGTCGTCAGCGCGACAACGTCGGTGGTCTCCATCGCGTTCAGCTGCGTCACCGTCAGCGCCGCAACCTGCGTCGTCGACAGCGCGGCGACCTGCGTCGTCGTCAGCACGGCGATGTTGGTCGTGTTCAATCCCTTTATCTGAGTCGCGGTCAGCGCGGCGACCTCGGTCGTCGTCAGCGCGACAACGTCGGTGGTCTCCATCGCGTTCAGCTGCGTCACCGTCAGCGCCGCAACCTGCGTCGTCGACAGCGCGGTGACCTGCGTCGTCGTCAGTGCGGCGATGTTGGTCGTGTTCAAGCCGGCGACTTGGGCCGCCGACAGGCCAGCGATCTCGGTTGTCGTCAGGGCCGCAACGTTGGTGCTCCCGACCGCGTTCAGTTGGGTCACCGCCAGCGCCGCGACCTCGGTCGTCGTCAGAGCGACGATCTGGGTCGTGCTCAGCGCACCGAGCAGAGTGGTCGTCAGACCCTTGACCTGCGTGGTCGACAGCGCCGCGATGCAGGTCGTATTGAGCACCGAAACCTGCGTCGTGCTGAGATAGCTCAGCTCGGTGGTAGAGAATGCCGCGATGTCAGTGGTTGTGAGCGCCGATATTACCGTCGTCGTAATACCGGTAACCTGCGTCGAATTTAATTCAGCCATCGCGTCGCACTCCCCAGGAGAGCAATATTGTTGTCGCTAAGGAGTTGGACCCCCAACTCGCTCGCCAGCCGAAAAGAATTGAGATTAGTGATGGCTGCGGTCTTGGACCGTCCTGTCGCTCGGCCCCGATTCGGACCCGCACACGCACAGATAGCCATCTGATATCCCCATTCTAGAGACGCATGGTGGGCGTTCGGCCCGCACACGTTATGGTTTAGCTTAACAGCCCTACGGCGACAAGCGAAATTAGAGGTGTTCCCTCATCCCTTCTCGCCTTTTCCGAGCGCCCTCTTCTTAGCCCAAATTTTGCAAGCGTTATCAGTATACTAAAGCTTAGGTTTTCCACTTTTGCTGTGCAGCATTGACCAAAGACCACGCAGTTAGTTTCCCGCGATACACGCTATAGTTTTATGACTGTTTAATTTTGATCCCAGGCACCATATCTGGTGGTCTCGGCGCTCTTCTCCTCAAGGCTCGCGAATACTTTCGTTAACGACTCGGGTAATCGGACTCAGGAAGTAGGAGAGCACGCTGCGACGTCCGACCTTTATCTCGCCCCGGAGCGTCATGCCGGGAATCAGACGAGCACCTTCGGGCATCGCCTCGAGCTTAGGCTCGGGGATCACGACCCGGCCGCGGTGGAACGCGCCGGTTCCGGCCCCGCCGGAACTAGGGACTTCGCCAGCGGTACCCGAACCGTTACTCGTGAACGATTCCTCGCTAACGTTCAGCAGCTTCCCCTTCAAGTAACCATGACGTGCGTAGGGGAAAGCATCGATCTTCACCAACACATCGTCGCCCGCCTGGACATAGCCGACGTCGCCGGATGCGATGGTGATGTCGGCTTCGAGCTTGGCGGCGGACTCGACCATGGTGACGATCGGCTCGCCCTCGCGGACGATGGACCCGACGCCGCGGCGAATAACCTCAAGAATGACGCCGTCCTCCGGCGCGGTCAGCACCACAAGATCCTTCACGAGGGAGGCCTTGTTCACGTTCTCGCTGATTTTGGTCAGCTCTGTCCGCGTGTTGACCAGAGAGTCGATGATCTGATGGCGCCACTCGTCAATGAAGGCCTGGCGCTCGGCTTCCTTCGATGACAGATCGTGATTCTGTTCGCTGCCGCGGTTGACCGTATCGGTCAGGTCTTGCTCGATTCGCATCCGCGAAGCCTGGGCCTCGAGATAGTTCAGACGCGAGCCGACCTGCTTGGCCAGCATCTGCGAGCGCATGCCCTCGACGTCCTTGGCGATATCGAGCTGCTTGGCCTGTGAGGAACGATGATCTTCGGTCGTGCGCAGGTTGGCCCGGCGGCGCAACAGTTCCTCATCGAAAATACGCAGGCGCGAGGTGTATTGCGCCTGGCGCTGATCGTAGAGGGTCTTCTGAAGCTGCTCGTCGGCGTTCGAGCTATCCGTCATCTCGAACGGCTTTTCTTGGGCTTCGGCTTCGAGGCGGTCCAACTGCGCCTGCATCGCTCGGCGTTGGGCCGTCAGCGAGCTGAAATCGGCTTGCGCAAAGGTCGGATCGAGGGTGGCCAGAACCTGACCCTTCTTGACGACCTCGCCGGCTTTCACCGGCATGTCACGGATGATGGCGCGTTCGATCGCCTGCATGACGACCGGCGGCGTCTCAGTGGAAAGACGGCCGGTGGTGGTGACGACGACATCGACTTTGACGATAGCCGTGACGATCAGCAACGTCAGGAACATGCCCGCGATGATGTAGTGCAGACGGCGCAGCACATGCGGCGGCGGTTCCTCGACGATCTCGTCGATTGGCTCAAGGAACGGCACCGCATCCGGCGTGACGCTGGGGCGTGAAACACCGCCCGACAACTTCAGGCCGGTGTCGTGCATACGCTTGGAAATGTCGCGTGCGGCGTCCTGAACACGTGAGGGCAGCAGCTTTAGCATTGCAAATGTCCCGTCTGCTGCTGCCACAGATGACGGTAGATTTCGCAGCGCTCAAGCAGCGTGGCGTGGGGCGCGAAGTCGACGATCTCGCCGCGCTCCAGCACCAGGATCGAGTCCGACTTCACCAGCGACGACAGGCGGTGCGAGACGATGATCATCGTCCGGCCACGGCCGATTTCGGCCAGGTTCGTTTGCACGATCGCCTCGCTCTCGGGATCGAGCGCGCTGGTCGCTTCATCGAACAACAGAAGACGCGGGCGCAACACAAGGGCGCGCGCGATGGCAAGCCGCTGGCGCTGGCCGCCGGAGAAGTTGCTGGCACCTTCTTCCACGAAGGTCTCGTAGGACATCGGCAGACGGTCGATGAATTCGTCGGCGCCGGCGAGGCGGGCGGCTTCCATCACTTCGTGCAAAGACGCATCCGGTTTCGCCGCCGCGATGTTGTCGCGGATCGTGCCGCGGAACAGAATGTTGTCCTGCAACACCACACCGATGCTGCGCCGCAGGTGCGAGAGATCGATGTGGCGAAGGTCCGTACCGTTCAGCTTGATCAGGCCGGACTGCGCCGTGTGGATGCCCTGGATCAAACGGGTAATCGTGGTCTTGCCCGAGCCGGAGCGACCGACGATGCCGATGGTCTGGCCCTCCTCGACAGTGAAGCTGATGTCCTTCAGCGCCTTCATGGAGGCGCCCTCGTATTGGAAGTTGATGTTATCGAATTCCAACTGGCCGGTGAGCATCGGGCGGACGCCGCGCTGGTTCGGATCGCGCTCGGGCTTGGCGTTCATCACCTGGCCCAGCATGCGCAGCGACAATTCAGTCTGTTGATATTCGTTGATCAAGCCGGCCAGTTGCACCAGCGGGCCGGTGACACGGCCGGAGAGCATGTTGAACGCGATGAGCGTGCCCATGCTGAGAGTGCCGTCGAACATCAGGAACGCGCCGATAAACAGCAGCGTCATCGACATCAGGCTTTGCAGCGAATTGACGATCGTAACGGCGATCGCCAGGAAGTACCCGACGTCCGCGCGCTTGCGGATCGCGGTGGCGACCTTCTGGTCCCAGGATTTTCCGCGCAAATTTTCCAGCGCCAGCGACTTCACCGTGCGCATCCCGTGGATGGTCTCGACGAGATCGGTCTGCTTGGCGCCTTCGGCGGCGTAGAGCTGTTCAAGATAGCCGCGGAACGCGGGCACCATGATCGCGATGATGCCACCGAGCACCAAGGCGAAGGCGAGCACGACGAACGTCAGTCGCGCCGAATACATGAACAGGCCGACCAGGAGGATTGGCACCGTCAGCGTGTCGAGGAAGGTCTGGAAGACGCGCCCTGTGAGGAAGTTCCGGATGGTTTCCGTCTGTCCCATGTGACGCAGCAGCACACCGGATGTGTGGCTTTCGAAGAACGTCATCGGCAGGCGCAACATATGCGCGAACGTGCGCGAGGCCAGCCTGGCGTCGATCTTATTCGTCGCATAAACCGTCAGGTACTGACGGACGTAACCGAAAATCGCGTCGAAGACGAAGATGCAAAGGAACACCACACCGACAGCGATCAGCGTCTGCTGACTGCGGTGCGGGATGACCTTGTCGATCATGATCTGGAACAGCAGCGGCATGCCGAAGCTGATCAGCGAGCCCATGATGGCGGCGACGGCGATGTCGCGGAAATAGCGGCCCTGCTGGACGATATCGGGCAGGAACCAGCGGAAGCCGAACGGCACCCCCTGGTCGAGCAGCTTGAAGCGCTTCTTGCAGAGTATGACGCGGCCGGTCCACAGCTGCTCGAACTTTTCGCGCGCCATCAGCTGCGCGCCGGCCTTTTCGTCGCGCGGATCGAGCACGGCAAGCACGGTGTCGCCACCGGCCTGCGGCATGGCGCCGACCATGATGACGCAAGTGCCGTCGTGGTATTCGGCAAGCGCCGGATAGGCCGTGCCGAAATTCACCACCTGTTCCCAGCTGCGGCCGCGCAGCACCTTTCCGGTCAGCCCGACCTCGCGCATGACCTTGAGCAGCGAGCCGACGGTGTCGCTCTCGTCGGAGACGGCGAAGGCTTCAGGTGGAAACTGGACGCCATGATGCAATGCGACCAGGAAGAGGGCGCGCAACGACGCGAGATGCGCCGACATCTGCACTTCAGGGACGTGGTTCATGGTGCTGTATATGGTTGAGAGACGTTAACGACCTGCAAAAATTGCGGGGTCGCGTAGGTCTATCTCGCAAAATTCTACTGCGGCAGGCGCGCGCTAACAGCTTATCGATCCGCGCAATCGCAAAACATTCACAAGGCGCTGAAATCAAACGAAAGCCGCAGGCGAGGATCGTCAGAGCGCGAGCGATACCAGACGCTCTGCGGCGACCTTCAGCGACGCTGCCCAGGGTTGATCTTTGCCCTGACGGATGATGCGCGCGGACGGATACCACGCTGGAGTCTCTACGGTTTCCGTTCCCCAGTACCAAAGTTTGCCGCCGCCGGACGCGACGAGAATCCACGCCGGCACACCTAAGGCGCCCGCGATGTGCGCCGTGGTGTTGGACACCGTGATCACCTGATCGCAGGCCGCGACCAGGGCCGCGAGCCCATCGAGATCGTCCCGCAGGTCGAGTCCGTCGATGTGAGTCAGCGGCAAACCTGTTTCCTGCGTGAAGGCTCCCCGTTCCACGCCGGTGTCGCCGTACTGCAGATTGACGAACTTGCACCCGGGCGTCCGCAGGATGTCGGCCCACTCGCTGAGCTTCGTGCTTTTCTTTTCGCCGAACACCAGGTTGCGGCTGAACCAGGAGATGCCGACCACAATCTTGCCGGCCGCCGGGGCGATGATCGCGCGCAAGGCCGCCGTGCGTTCCGGGTCGGCTTTCAAATGCCCCTGGCGATTCATCGGAAAACGGCTGGCGTCGGGACGCACGACGTGACCGAGGCTGCCGGCGGGCAGATGCGCTTTTATATTCGGCCCCATATCGCGCGGCGGCGTTTGACGCGGCACCACCCGCACGGTGGGATAAGACCTTTGGATCAGCGGCACCAACCGCTTGTCGCATTCCCAGACGATCTTCAGGCCGTTCAGCAATAGATCTTCGATCATGCTGGACTGCAGGATTTCGTCGCCGGGCCCCTGCTCCGCCCACAGAAGCAGTTCGCCCTCGATTTTTTGGCCGAGCCACAGCGGGTAGGAGAACCGGAACGGAATATGGTCGGCCTGCCAGCGCCAATCGTATTCCTGCCAACCCTCGGCGTAGCGTCCGCACAGCAGCAGGACGATCCCCAGATTCTTGCGTGCCATGGCGAGCTTGGGATTGAGCGCGAGCGCAACCCGCAGCGCCGCGATCGCCGCGTCGAGCCGGCCCATGCCCCAGTACGACATGCCGAGATTGCTATGCGCTTCGGCATAGTCGGGCTTGAGCCATAGCGCCTTCTGGATCTGCACTGCGGCTTCGTCGTAGCGCCCGGCGTTGTTCAACGCGTCGCCGTGATTGCTGAAAGCGGAGCTATTGCTGGGATCGAGCGCACAAGCGCGCGCATAAGCCTCGACCGCCTCGAGGTAGCGATGCTGCGCATTCAGCACAACGCCGAGATTATTGAACGAAATCGATGAGGTAGGGTCGAGCTTGACCGCCGCTTGTTGCATCGTCGTCGCGTCGGCGAGCTTGCCCTGCGCGAACAGCGCGACCCCGATATTCGTATGCGCCGTGGCATCGTCCGGCTTGAACGCCAGCGCGGTGCGATATCCCGCAATCGCCTTATCGAGATCGCCGGATTCGTGGAGTTTCAGCGCGGATGTAAAATAGCGGACGAACTCTTCGGTCTTCCGCTCTTGCGACAGCGTTTGTTCAGCCGGCGTCGTCATTGTTGCGTTCGCGTCTGGAGGCTCACCGGCCTGCTCTATCACACCAGCGCGTTGATCGGCGGTTAATCGAGCCTTTGAACGTTAGAGGAAGTCGAGCCCGAGATCGAGACAGGCCGCCGAATGGGTGATCCAGCCAGCGGAAAGCAGGTCGACGCCGGCCTCGGCCAGGGCAGGCGCGGTCGCCTTGGTGATGGAACCGGAAGCTTCAGTGATGGCGCGTCCATCAACCCGGCGTACGGCCTCGCGCAGGACATCGGGTCCCATGTTGTCGAGCAACACCACGTCGGCCTTCTCCCCCAAGGCGACATCCAGCTGGTCCAGCGTGTCGACCTCGACCTCGATTTTCACCATGTGGCCGGCATTCTTGCGGGCGGCGCGGATCGCCTGCGCCACGCCGCCGGCGGCGGCGATGTGGTTGTCCTTGATCAGGATCGCATCATATAGGCCGAAGCGGTGATTCAGCCCGCCGCCGCAGCGAACGGCGTACTTCTCCAGCGCGCGAAGCCCGGGAGTCGTCTTGCGCGTGCAGCAGACCCGCCCCTTCGTGTGCTTGATCGCATCGGCGATCTCGGCGGTCGCGGTCGCTACGCCGGAAAGATGACCGAGGAAATTCAATGCGACGCGCTCGGCCGTGGTGATGCTACGCGCCGAACCGGCGAGTTCGAGCACCACGGCACCCGGCGCGACCCGGCCGCCATCGGCGACGCGAATCGTAACTTGCACATTGGGATCGATCTCGCGGAACACCTGCGCCGCAATCGGCGCGCCGGCGATCACGCCGGCTTTGCGGGCGGCGATGACCGCGCGCGCCTGATTCGCGGCGGGGATGATCGCGACCGACGTCAGATCTCCGGCGTCGCCGAGATCCTCGGCGAGCGCGCGGCGAATGGCGTCATCGATGCCGCCCTGCGGCGGCAGAGCGATTGTCATGAGATCAGGTGCCGTATTTCCAGCCATTGATCATACGCTCGACCGACACCCGGGCCTTCGCGGAGATCACCGGATCGATGTGCACTTCATGCGTTTCCGTCTCGAGCGCGTGCAGGATGTTCGACAGCTCGATCTTCTTCATGAACGGACACATGTTGCAGGGCTTCACGAAGTCGAGTTCCGGGAAATCGGCGGCAACGTTGTCGCTCATCGAGCATTCCGTCACGAGCACGACCTTCGGCGGCTTGTTCTTGGCGACATAGTCGATCATGCCGGCGGTCGAGCCGGTGTAATCGCATTCGGCCACCACTTCGGGCGAGCACTCGGGGTGCGCCAGGACGACGACGCCCGGATTGGTTTCACGCAGACCGCGGATATCGGCGGGGCTGAACTGTTCGTGGACCACGCAACGGCCCTTCCAGGTGATGACTTCGCACTTCACCAGCTTCGCGGTGTTCAACGCGAGGTACTCGTCCGGCAGCATGATGACGCGCGGCGTGCCGAGGCCTTCGACGATCTGCGCGGCATTGGCGGACGTGCAGCAGATGTCCGATTCCGCCTTCACGTCGGCGGAGGTGTTCACATACGTGACGACCGGAACGCCCGGGTACTGGGCCTTCAGCTTGCGCACGTCTTCCGCGGTGATCGCTTCGGCGAGCGTGCAGCCCGCGCCCATGTCCGGGACCAGGACCTTCTTGCTCGGGTTCATGATCTTCGACGTTTCGGCCATGAAGTGCACGCCGGCCATGACGATGATGTCGGCGTCGGTCTTCGCGGCCGCGCGGGCAAGCGCCAGCGAATCACCGGTGATGTCGGCGACGCAGTGGAAAATCTCCGGCGTCATATAATTGTGGCCGAGGATGACGGCGTTCTTCTGCTTTTTGAGCTGGTTGATCCGATGGATCAGCGGCGCGAAGACCGGCCACTCCACTTCCGGGATGACCTTCTTCACCTTGTCGTAAAGGTGGGCCGTGCTGCGCTCGACTTCCGACGTGTAGCGGAGATCCGCTGTCGCGGGGCTGACGACGTTCATGGCAACGACCCTTCCTGATCGCAGAGCTGCTTCAACAATGAAGCTACGATGAACTTATGCTAATTTTGAGTATATTAAGCCCCCAAAAAAAGCACGTTCGTAAACGTGGAGCGGCGAAACTATGGGTCGAGAGTGCTCAAGTCAAGCACAACACAGGCTAATCGACGTGAGGTCCACGGCCCGTGCGTTCAATATTATTTATTTAAATTCAGCTACTTAGCTGGACTTTCCGCCCCGTTTCACAGGCAGGCGCACGCCGGGAGCAGGACGCTCCAAGACGACCCCGCGGCGGAATCGGAACAGCTCAGCCGGCCGACCGCCGGTTTGCACTGAGATCTGTCCCGTCGGTTCGACCAAACCTTCGTGTGCCACGAGACGTCGGAAGTTCTGCTTATGAAGCCGCCCGCCGGCCAGGGCTTCGGCCGCGCGCTGAAGCTGCAACAGCGTGAAGGCCGGCGGCATCAACTCGAAGATCACCGGACGGTATTTGATCTTGGCGCGCAGACGGCCCATGGCGGTCGCCAGAATGCGGCGATGATCTTTCGCCAGCGGCGTGCCGGTGGCGACCCCAAGCAGTGGTTTGCCCTGATCGCGGGCGCTTTCGGCAACGAGTTGCGCTTCATAAAGGAGCTCGTAGCGCTCAAGGACACGTTCGTTGTCCCAGGTCGCATCCCCCAGGGCGAACGTCAGGTGCGTGCGGTCCCGCCGGCGCTGCTGCTCGGCTTTCGAGGTGGCTGCGGCGCACCAGGCTTCCAGCCGGGGGACAATGACACTGTCGATCAGCCCCGGCGTGCCGCCGCGCCAGTCTTCCCAGGGGAGGAAACGATACCAATCGGTCCACGATTCCCGGGGACTCGGCGCATCGTCGCCCTGCCGCGCGAGCGCGAGATAGCCCACGGACACCGGCCGGGGGCCGCCGCTGCGCTCTTGCGGATCGCGAAAACGATCGCCGAACGTATAAAGCTGCTCGGCATATCCCAGCGTCAGGCCGGCTTGCTGCACAACCCCGCGGCGCAGTCCCTCCTCCAGCGTACGATCGCCGACCGGATCGAAAGGACCAAACGGAAGCCCCTGCGCGCCCACATCTTCCGAGGGGACAAGCAGAATTGTCGGCGCGTCGTCGCTCAAGGCGACGATGACCGCAGACAGTTCGATGACAACCCCAGAGACCGACCGCATTCCCGACGCCTATTTTTTGCGCAATCTTTGTATCAACCCTGCCACAGCAGGCGGCAGAAATTTCCCATCGTTAACCAGTTCTTCAGCGCGCCCACATAGCGTCCCACCCGAGCCCGTTAAGGACTCGATGAACGCGGGGAACGCGGGGCGATGAACCCTTTTCTGCAGCAGATGAAAAACCTTGGCCCGTCGCGGCTGGCCGCGATGGCCGGCGTGGGCGTTGGCCTGATCGCTTTCATCATTTTCTTCGCCACACGGTTCTCAGGACCGCAGATGGAGTTGCTGTACAGCAACCTGTCGGCGACCGACAGCCGCGAGATCATGAAACAGCTGGAGATGACCGGCGTTCCGTTCCGTCCGGGCAACGATAACAAGGACATCCTGATCCCCGCCGACAAGGTTCCCGGCGTCCGTATGCAGATGGCCGAGCAAGGCCTGCCGTCCGGCGGCGCGTTGGGATACGAGCTTTTCGATAACCAGGATGCGCTCGGCACCACCAACTTCATGCAGAACGTGAATTTGGTCCGCGCGCTCGAAGGCGAACTCGCGCGCACGATCAAATCCATCGAAGGCATCCAGAACGCCCGAGTCCATCTCGTCATGCCGCAGCGTGAGATGTTCACGCGCGAGATGCAGGAACCGACAGCATCGGTCTACATCAAGATGCGGACGGGCCGCCTGAGCGACAATCAGGTCAACGCCGTGCAGCACCTGATCGCCGCGGCCGTACCGAAGCTGAAACCCACCAACATCTCCATCGTCGACGAACGTGGGACGTTGCTGTCGCGCTCCTACCAGAACGACCAGCAGATGGTCGTCCAACAGCAGGACGAAGCGAAGACCAAGCTCGAGCAGCGTCTGTCGCAGGCCATCGTCTCGCTCGTCGAAAGTTCGCTGGGGCCGGGCAAAGTGCGCGCCGAAGTCCGCGCCGAAATGGAATTCGACAAAGTCGTCATCGCCGAGGAAATCTACAATCCGGACGGCAGCGTGCCGCGGTCGACCGTCACGGTGACGGAAGCGAACAAGTCGAGCGAAGGCGAGCCGGACAACGTCTCGGTGTCCAACAACCTGCCGGACGCGCGTCAGAACGCGGGTGGTGGTTCCAAGGCCAACACCGAAGAAAGCCGCACCGAAGAAACGACCAACTTCGAAATCTCGAAGAAGACCGTGAACCAGATCCGCGAGAACGGCGCGCTGAAGCGTCTTTCCGTCGCGGTGCTGGTGGACGGCACGTATACGCCCGGCGAAGAAGGCAAAAGGGTCTACGCGCCTCTGCCTGACGACGTGCGTGAGAAGATCGAAGGCCTCGTGAAGTCGGCGATCGGCTTCGACGGTAACCGTGGCGACCAGGTCGACGTGGTGAACATGCAGTTCACCGACTTCGACGCTCTTGCCGGTGGTCCGGAGCCGTTCAACTTCCTCGGCTTCTCGAAAGAAGAAGTCATGCGCATGGCCGAGGGCCTCGGCGTGGCGGTGGTCGCGGTTCTCGTGATCCTGCTGGTCGTGCGTCCGCTGGTCACCCGCGCCTTCGAGTCGATGCCGACGGGCGAAGACGCCCTGATGTCGACCGACGGTGTCGCGCAGCTCACCGGCCCCGACGGCGTGCCGATGCCGACCTCGGAGGAAGAAGAGGATCTCGACGAGCTTATCGACATCGACAAGGTCGAAGGCCGCGTCAAAGCCTCGTCGCTGCGCAAGATCAGCGACATCGTCGACAAGCATCCGGAAGAAGCGCTCGCGATCGTCCGCACATGGCTTTATCAGGAAGCGTGATAAAGTAAGCCGGCCGCGGACGACGACGGAAATACACGATGGCGCGTATTAAGGAAGACTACCGCAGCCTGACGGGGCCGCAGAAAGCGGCGATCATGATGCTGTCCATCGGCGAAGAGCAGGCCGGCAAGCTGTTCGCCATGATGGAAGACGACGAGATCAAGGAACTGTCGCAGATCATGGCCAACTTGGGCACGGTCGGCGCCAACCTCGTCGAGCGCCTTTTCGTCGACTTCGCCGATGCGATCTCGAATACCGGCTCGCTGGTCGGCTCGTTCGAGTCCACCCATCGCCTACTTTTGAAGTCCCTCGACAAAGACCGCGTCAACATGATCATGGAGGAAATCCGTGGTCCCGCCGGTCGCACGATGTGGGACAAGCTCGGCAACGTGCACGAGCAGGTGCTGGCGAACTACCTGAAGAACGAATACCCGCAGACCGTCGCGGTCGTGATGTCGAAGATCAAGCCCGACCACGCCAGCCGCGTGCTCGCGCTACTGCCGGAAGGCTTTGCGATGGAAGTGGTCATGCGGATGTTGCACATGGAAGCGGTGCAGAAGGACGTGCTGGAAAGCGTCGAAAAGACGCTGCGCACGGAATTCATGTCGAATCTCGCGCGCACGGCGCGCCGCGACAGCCACGAGATGATGGCCGAAATCTTCAACAGCCTCGACCGCAACACCGAAGCGCGTTTCCTCACCGCGCTCGAAGAACGCAATCGCGAAGCCGCCGAGAAGATCAAGGCGCTCATGTTCACCTTCGAGGACCTCATCCGCCTCGACGCGGCCGGCGCGCAGACCTTGCTGCGCACGGTCGAGAAGGACAAGCTGGCGGTCGCCCTCAAGGGCGCCTCCGACCCGATCAAGGATCTGTTCTTCCAGAACATGTCCGAGCGCGCCGGCAAGATGCTCAGGGACGACATGGAGGCCGTCGGCCCCGTGCGTCTCAAGGACGTGGAAGAAGCGCAGAACGCAATCGTGGCACTGACGAAAGAGCTGTCGAACTCCGGCCAGATCCAGATTTCGGAAGGCAAGGACGACGACGAGCTCGTCTACTAAGAAGGTCGGGCAATCATGTCGCCACAAACGCGGTTCAAGAAGTTCCAGTTCGAGCGGTCGTTCGACGATCCCGGCAAACTGTATCTCCCCGGCGAGCGTCGCAATGCCCAGGTTGAGGCGGAAAGCGCACTCCTCGCCGCCGAACTCGCCTCGCGCGAAACCGAAGCCACGCGCGCCAACACCAACATAGATACCGTGCTGCCGCCGGAGCCGTCCGCCGAGGAAGTGCTTAAGGGCAAACTCGAGGCGGCGCGCGAAGAAGGTTATGTCCAGGGCCACACCGCGGCGCTGGAAGAAGCCGAGACCGCCCGCGAACATTATATCGCCGAAGCGATGACCCTGATCGGCCAGGGCGTCGACAATCTTGGCGTTCAGCAGACGCAGGCCTACGATCAGCTCGCCAACGATGCGATGCGCCTCGTTTATGCCATCGTGAAACGCCTGCTGCCGCCGGTCGCGCAGAACCATGCCGCCGAAACCATCGGCGAGTTCGTCAAGCAGGTGTTGCCGCTGGCGATCTCGGAACCGAAACTGGTGGTGCGCGCGCATAGCATGATCACCGCCGACCTCGAGTCCCGCCTTCAGGATATCGGCGATCGCGCCGGGTTCCGCGGCACGTTCGCCGTGGTGCCGGACTACGAATTGCAACCGGGCGACTGCCGGATCGAGTGGGACGGCGGCGGCGCCGAACGCAACGAAGCCCGCATCTGGCGCGAAATGCGCGCACAGATCGCCGCGACCCTGGGCGATATCGACACCGAAGCTCTCGACCACGCGGCCGATCAACCCGCGGAAAGCGCTCAAGATACCCAAACCGACGGCGGAACGCCGGCGGCTTAAGACTAGGTTAGTGACTTTCTGGAATACTTAACGCTTCGACACGTATGCGCGCCCATAGGCGCCAACGGAGATTGCGATGGCGGAAGACAATCCGAACGACGACGCCCCCAAGAAGCGCGAGGTCAGCGCCTTGACGCTCAATGAGATTGAGGGGGACTCCCGCGCCAAGAAGGATACGGGCGACGATTCCTGGGACGATCCGCCGGCGGACATCCCGGACAAGCCGCGTTCGGTGCAGGATCTCGAAGCCGTCTATGACATTCCGGTGCGCGTCTCCGCCGTGCTCGGCAAGTCGTCGATGCAGGTGAATGAGCTTCTGAAGCTCGGCCGCGGCGCGGTCGTGGAACTCGACCGTAAGGTCGGCGAAGCCATCGACATTTATGTGAACGACCGCCTCGTGGCCCGCGGCGAAGTCGTCGTGGTGGATGACCGTCTGGGCATCACCATGACGGAAATCATCAAGACGCAGAAGAATTAGCCATGAACGCCGCCTCGCGTCCGTCGTCCATGAGGCCGTCGAAAGCCAATATGTCGGAGCACATGGAAGCCCAGCCCCGCTCCAGCCGTTTCGACGGCGCCACCATCGTGGGCCTCGCTTCGGCCATTGGGCTGGTGGTCGTCGCGATTATCTTTGGCGGCTCGGCCAGCGCGTTCTTCGACTTTCCCTCGGTGCTGATCGTGATCGGCGGCACGCTTGCGGTCACCACCATCTGCTTCAGCTTCAGTGACGTGGTCGGCACCGTCGGCGTCCTGCGCTCGACACTGGTGCATCGCGATCGCAATGCCCAGGACGCCGCCTACACGATGCTGGAACTGGCGGACTACTCCCGCAAGCACGGCGTGCTCGGCCTGCAGGGCGCGGGTCTCGCGCGTTTCACGCCGGAACCGTTCCTGCACAAGGGCCTCGGTCTGGTGATCGAAGGCCTGCCGGAAAAGGAAATCGGGGAAATCCTCGACGAGGACCAGGCCGCCACGACGGCGCGGGTCTATCGCTCGGCTTCCGTCTTGCGCAAAGCTGCCGAAATCGCGCCGGCCATGGGCCTGATCGGCACGCTGATCGGCCTTGTCCACATGCTCGGCCACCTCGGCGATCCGAAAGCGATCGGCCCGGCGATGGCCGTCGCCCTGCTCACCACCTTCTACGGCGCGGTTCTTGCCAATATGGTGTTCAACCCGCTGGCCTCGAAATTCGAGCGCAACGCGGCCGACGAGCACCTGATCCAACACCTGCAGGCGCTGGGCGTGCTGTCCATCGCCCGCAAGGAAAACCCGCGCCGGCTGGAAATGCTGCTGAACAGCGCGCTGCCGCCGGACGGCAAGGTTCATTTCTACGAACAATAAGTGTTGCCGCGCGGGGTCCGCGCGTCGGATAACACTGTGAACCTGCGCGCGACACTGGGAGTGGACCCGCACACATGCGGTTGTTGATCATCGGCTCGTTGCAAGGGCAGATCGGCGCCGCCAGCCGCATTGTTATGCAGCGCGGCGCGAAGGTCACCCAAGCGGAGACTATCGAAAAGGGTATGGAGTTCCTGCGCGGTGGCCAGGGCGCCGACCTTGTGATGGTCGACGTGCGCCTTGATCTGGAGCAGCTGTTCGCCGCTCTGAAGGCCGAGCGCATCCATACGCCCGTCGTTGCCGCCGGCATCGAGACCGACAGCCGCGCCGCCGTCGCCGCCATCAAGGCGGGCGCGAAGGAATACATCCCGCTACCGCCGGACGCGGAACTGATCGCCGCGGTTCTGGAAGCCGTCGCCGCGGACAACGACACGCTGGTCTACCAGGACCCGGCGATGGACCGCCTGCTGCAGACCGCCAAGCGCGTCGCCGCCAGCCCGGCGTCAATCCTCGTCACGGGTGAGTCCGGCACCGGTAAGGAACTCGTCGCGAAGTTCCTGCACCGCAACAGCCCGCGCAAGGACAAGGCTTTCGTCGCCGTGAACTGCGCGGCGATCCCCGGCGAACTGCTTGAATCCGAACTGTTCGGCCACGAACGCGGCGCCTTCACTGGCGCGGTGGCGCGGCGTATCGGCAAGTTCGAGGAAGCCACCGGCGGCACACTGCTGCTCGACGAAATCAGCGAGATGGACCTGAAGCTGCAGGCCAAGCTTCTGCGCGCCATCCAAGAGAAAGAGATCGTGCGCGTCGGCTCGAATACGCCGGTCAAGATCGACGTCCGCATCGTCGGCACCTCGAACCGCGTCATGGAAGAGGCGGTGAAGGCCGGACAGTTCCGCGAGGACCTGTTCTTCCGCCTCAACGTCGTGACGCTCAAGATCCCTGCCCTGCGCGATCGCCCGAAGGACATCGACCTGCTGGCCGCTCACTTCGCGCGCACCTGCGCCGAAGAGAACGGCGTGCCCATCCGACCCCTCAATGCCGGCGCCTTCGCCGCGCTGCGCACCCACAGTTGGCCTGGCAACGTGCGCGAGCTGGAGAACGTCATCCATCGCGCCGTATTGCTGGCGACCGGTGACGAGATCGACGCCGAAGCCGTCAGCGTCGGCGGCCCGATGAACACCGGCAGCGCAGGCGGCAACGCCGGCACGCTGGTCGGACGCACCGTGGCCGACGTCGAACGCGATCTGATCATCGATACGCTGAAGCACACGCTCGGCAACCGCACACACGCCGCCAAGATCCTCGGCATCTCGATCCGCACCCTGCGCAACAAGCTGAACCTCTACGTCGATCAAGGCTTGAGCGTTCCGCCGGCGGGCGCTGGCGAGATGGCGTAAGAAGCCCTGCCCCCCTCCCTCGTCATCTTCGACTGCGACGGCGTGCTGGTGGATTCAGAATCCATCGCCAACGAAGTGATGGCGCAGTTCATCACCGATGCCGGCTGGCCGATGACGGGCAAGGAGAGCGAGGCGATTTTCGTCGGCATGCGCATGACCGACGTCACCGACATGATCGCCCAGAAGACCGGCCGCGCGGTGGGCGACGATTGGCTGCCGCGTTTCGAGGCGGCGCGCGATGAGGCCTTCAAAGGCCGGCTGAAGGCGGTAACCGGTATTAACGACGTGCTCGACCGGCTGGAGGCCGCGAAGATCGCCACCTGCGTGGCATCCTCCGGCAGTGTGGAGAAGATGACCTTCACCCTCGGCCTGACCGGCCTGCTGGGCCGCTTTACAGGCCGGCTGTACTCATCGACCGCCGTGCCGCGCGGGAAGCCATTCCCGGACATCTTCCTGCACGCCGCCGAGTCCATGAGAACCGCGCCGGTTAACTGTTGCGTCGTGGAGGACTCCCCCTTCGGCGCCGACGCTGCCCAAAGGGCAGGCATGCGCTGTTTCGGCTATGCCGCGGCCGGCAAAGCAGCGGATCTGCAAGCCTTTGATGCGAATGTGTTTTTTGACATGGCACATCTGCCGGCCCTGATCGGGATTTGACCGTCCCGCCACCGGGCAAAATTTGCCCATTTAAACCCGCCGTTAACCACCCCGGCCCCACCTTCGGACCTCGCGCATTCCGGGTGCCCCTGCGGGCCTCTAAGTCCCCGGTTTCGCGGTCGAATTGGGGAAGACGGCCATGGCCGAGACAGCGGTCGACTCAGGTAACGCAGCAAAGCCGCCGGCGGTCGTCTCTGGACCCGCCACGCCGGCTGCCGCCCCGTTCGACTACAGCGGCTTCTTCGACCGCGTCGGGTCGTCCTTAAAGCGCGGCGATCTCGGCTTCGCCCTCGGCCTCGTGATGATCATGGTCGTGCTGATCATGCCGCTGCCGGCATGGTTGCTCGACATCCTCCTCGCGCTTTCGATCACGCTCGCCGTGTTGATCATGATGACCATCGTGTTCATCCGCAAAGCGCTCGAATTCAACTCGTTCCCGGTGGTGCTGCTAATCGCCACCCTGCTCCGCCTCGCGCTCAACCTGGCTTCGACGCGTCTGATCCTCGCGCACGGCCACGAAGGCACCGCCGCCGCCGGTCACGTCATTCAGGCGTTCGGCGGCTTCATCATGGGCGATAACTTCGTCATCGGCGTGATCGTGTTCGCCATCCTGACCTTGGTGAACTTCATGGTCATCACCAAGGGTTCGACGCGTATCGCCGAAGTGACCGCGCGTTTCACCTTGGACGCGATGCCCGGCAAGCAGATGGCGATCGACGCCGACTTGTCCGCTGGCCTGGTCGATGAAAAAGAAGCCCGCGCCCGCCGCGAAGAACTGCAAAAGGAAAGCGACTTCTTCGGCGCGATGGACGGTGCCTCGAAGTTCGTGCGCGGCGACGCCGTCGCCGGCATCATCATCACCGCCATCAACGTCATCGGCGGCATGGTGATCGGCATGGTTCAGCGCGGCCTGCCGTTCTCGAAAGCCGCCGACTATTACACCCGCCTGACCGTCGGTGACGGTCTCGTCACCCAGATCCCCGCGCTGATCGTCTCGACCGCGGCCGGTATCATGGTGTCCAAGGGCGGACTGACCGAAACCATGGATGCGGCGCTGGGCAAGCAGTTCACGCGCTATCCGAAAGCGCTCGGCATGAGCTCGTTGCTCGCCGGCTCGATGGCGCTGTTGCCGGGTACCCCGGCGTTCCCGTTCCTGATGCTGGCCGCCGCCGCCGGCGGCGCGGCCATCTTCCTCTCGCTCACCGAGAAGAAGGAACAGCTCCAGGCCGATGCCGCGCAAGCCGCGACCGCCCAGGCCGCCTCCCCGGTCGCCGAAGAGCCGATCTCGCAGGCGATGAAGATCGACCAGGTTCGCCTCGAACTCGGCTACGGACTGCTCTCGCTGATCAACAACGAGAACCATCGCCTCACCGATCAGATCAAGTCGCTGCGCCGCGCGCTGGCCACCGATATGGGCTTCGTCATGCCGGCGGTGCGCATCCAGGACAACATGCAGCTGCCCGCGAACTCCTACGCCGTGTTCGTCAAGGAAGTCGAAGCCGGCAAGGGCGACCTGCGCCCGAACAGCCTGCTGGTCATGGACCCGCGCGGCGAGGAAATCTCGCTGCCCGGCGAGCGCACGCGCGAACCGACTTTTGGTCTGCCGGCCTTGTGGATCGATCCGTCGAACCGCGAAGAAGCGCTGTTCCGCGGCTACACCGTCGTCGATCCGCCGACCGTCATCACCACGCACCTCACCGAAGTCGTGCGCGATCACATGTCCGAACTGCTCTCGTATACCGAGACGCAGAAGCTCATGACCGAACTCGACAAGGAACAACAGAAGCTGGTCAGCGAAATCGTGCCGGCGCAGATTTCCATCGCCGGCATTCAGCGCGTGCTGCAAAACCTGCTCAACGAGCGCGTTTCCATCCGCGACCTGCCGACCATTCTCGAAGGCATCTCCGAAGCCTGCGCGATCACCCGCAACGTGCTGCTCATCTCCGAACACGTACGTGCGCGTCTCTCGCGCCAGTTGTCGGACTCGAACTCGGACGAAAACGGCATCATTCCGCTCGTCACCCTGTCGCCGGAATGGGAACAGGAATTCGCCGAAAGCCTGATCGGCAATGGCGAGGATCGCCAGCTGTCGATGGCGCCGTCGCGCCTGCAGGAATTCATCAGCGCGGTGCGTACGAACTTCGAGCGCTTCGCCATGGCCGGCGAAACGCCGGTATTGCTCACTTCGCCCACCGTGCGCCCCTATGTGCGCTCGATTATTGACCGCTTCCGCCCGATGACCGTTGTGATGTCGCAGAACGAGATCCATCCGAAGGCCAAGATCCGCACCATTGGGCAGGTGTAGGTCTGCGGTCTTCGGACTAGAATGAACACCGCGAATCCTTAGGGGATAAGGGTATCGCGCGGGGAAAACGATGCGGCTGAAATCCTATAACGCCCCGACCATGGCGGAAGCCATGAAGATGGTGCGCGAGGAACTGGGGGAGGACGCGATCATCGTCTCCACCCAGCGGTCCTCCGACGGCCAGGGCGTGCGCATCACAGCCGCGTTGGACGACGCCTCGGTGGACGAGGCGGTCGATCGCGCCCTCTCCGGCCGCAACGCCACGCCGTTCGCCGACAAAGTGCGCGAGGCCCTGACCTATCATGGCGCGCCCGCGCGCCTCATTGAAAAGTTGGTGACAGCCGCGCAAGCGGTCGAGGTCGGTTCGCCGACGATGGCTTGCGCCGCCGCGCTGGAAGACAACTTCGATTTCGCGCCGTTGCCGGAACGCAAGGCGCCGCGGCCGTTCATGCTGGTCGGCCCGCCGGGCACCGGCAAAACCATCACCGTCGCGAAGCTCGCGGCGCGCGCGCGCCTCGCCGGGCGCCAGGTCGGCGTCATCACGTCGGACACCATTCGCGCCGGCGCGGTCGAACAGCTCGCCGCGTTCACGTCGATCCTCGAAGTCGATCTCCGCCAAGTGCGCGGCCCCGATGCGCTGGGCCAGCAGGTCAAGGAGATGATGTCGCGCCACGATCTGGTGTTCATCGACAGTCCGGGCCTCAATCCGTTCAGCCATCACGACATGGATTATCTCAAGAGCCTGGTGAACGCCGCCGATGTCGAACCGATCCTCGTGCTCGCGGCCGGCGGCGACGCCAGCGAAGCGGCCGATATCGGCGAAGCTTTCGGCGCGGTGGGTGCAACCCGTCTGCTTGCCACGCGTCTGGATATGACACGGCGGCTGGGTGCGATCCTTGCCGCAGCCGACGGTGGCCAGCTCATGTTCAGTGAAGTCAGCTTGAATCCCCATGTCGCGACGGGCTTGTGCGCGATCAATCCGGTGTCGATGGCGCGACTGATCCTGCCGCCGGAAGAAGAACTGCAAAACAAGCCCGTAGAGACGCCGGCGCAAATTCTGCGCGCGACAGGTATCCGTTCCGAGGTGAAGCGATGAGTGACGGCAAGACGCGCGACGGTGGCGACCAAGGCCTGCGCCTGGCCGGTCGTGCGGCGACCGCGCGGCGCGGCAAGATCATGGCTGTCGCGTCCGGAAAGGGCGGCGTCGGCAAGACCTTCGTCTCGATCACGCTGAGCCATGCGCTCGCGCGCCGTGGCCAACGCACGCTGCTGTTCGACGGCGATCTCGGCCTCGCGAACATCGACATTCAGTTGGGCCTGATGCCCAAGTACGACCTCGGCAGCGTCATCGCCGGAAAACTGTCGCTGAACCAGGCGGCAATTCCCTACGAAGCCGGCGGCTTCGATGTGATCGCGGGACGATCCGGCTCCGGCAGCCTCGCCAATATTCCGCTGTCGCGCTTGCAGATCCTCGGCGAAGACCTTGCCCTTGTCAGCGCGCGTTATGACCGCATCATCCTCGATCTCGGCGCGGGCGTTGAGAAATCCGTGCGTCAGCTCGCCAAGGCGGCGGACACCATCCTCGTCGTCACCAGCGACGAACCGACCGCGCTGACCGACGCCTACGCCTTCATCAAGGTGACGGTGCTGGAACGCCCGAACACCGACATCCGCGTCATCGTCAACGCGTCGAACACCGCGCGCGAAGGCGACCGCACCTATCAGACGCTGAACAAGGCTTGCCAAAGCTTCCTCAAATTCTCGCCGCCGCTGGCCGGTGTCGTGCGCCGCGATGCGCGCGTGCGCGAAGCCATCCGCAATCAGACCCCGATCTTGACGCGCTCCCCCACGTCGGAAGCCGCCGTCGACATCGAAGCGATCGCGGACAAGCTTATCGCGGGCTGATCCCCGTGACGGCGCGCGCGTCATGACGACCGTCCCGCCGTCGATCAATCCGGCTTTGCCGCAGATGCTTGCGAACGCGGCCGCGAGCCCCGCGTCCGCGACGACCATTGCCGCTCCACCCGCGGCGCTGGCCGCGCTTCCCGCCGGCAGCACGATCGAAGGCACCGTCGCGCCCACGCCCGATCCGCGCGTTCTGACGCTGCAGACCGCCGCAGGCCCTGTGTCCCTGCGCACGCCCGCACCGCTGCCGGACGGCGCCACCGTCACGTTGGAAGTCTTACGCGCCAGCACGGCCCAAGTGAGCGTGCGCCTTGTCGCCGTCGATGGCGCGCCGGTGCAGCTGACGCCGCAGCAGGCCCCGCCACCCAGCGCCCAGTTGCTGCAAAACGACGCGCCACTCGTGCCAACCACATTGCCCAGCGCACCGGGCACGCCACCGCCGATGCCCGCGGGATCGGCATGGTGGCCAGGCGGCGCGCAGCCCATCACGGCGATGCCTATCGTGTCGGGCTTCGTTGTCGCGGCCCCGCCTGCAATCACGACGCCAGCCGCGACGCCGCAAGCCCCGGCCACCGCCGCGCCGACACCGACCTCCGCACCAGCCTTACCGCCGCTAACGACCGGGACGGAAGTCGCGGTTCGCGTCACATCGATCACGCTGCCGGCACCGGGCGCGACAATCACGCTGCCCGCCGCAGGCCCAAATACAGCGCCGGTCGCACAACCGGCGTCCGCGACACCCACCGCCCTGCCGGCGCAGACACAACCCGTCGCAACACCACAACTCGCCGCGCCGACACGGGCACCAGCCCAAGCGCCGATCACCATCGCCGACCTCACCGCGAACGCGCCGCGCCTCGCGACGCCGGAAGCCACGCCCGGCCTCGTGCTGCCCAAAGGCGGCGTCTGGGAAACGCCCGCCGCCGCGCCGCCGGCCCAGGTTCAACCGCAAGCCCCGCTCGCGGTCGTAAACACCACCGTGATCGCCGTGAACAACGGCGTGCCGGTGGTGAAACTCGACAACGCCGATGTGCAGCTGAACGTCCGCGCCAATCTGCCGGTGGGCACGCAGGTGACGTTGGAAGTGCGTGGCGTGCAGCCGCCACTCACGCCGCTGCCAGTCGTCCCCACGCCGCCGCCGGCGCTGGTGCCGCTGTCGCCCGCGCAACCGACGTGGACGACTCTGACGGAAAGTCTCAACCTTCTTCAGCGCAGCGATCCCATCGCCGCGCAGCAGTTGGCGAATGTCATCCCCGACGGCGGCCCACGGACCGCGGCGGCGATCATGTCGTTCGTACAGGCGATGCGCTCCGGCGAGACGCGGCAATGGCCCGGCGACACGCTGCTGCGCGCCATTGAGCGCGCAAGTCCGCGCGGCGCGCATCTGGCCGCCCAACTCGGCGCGGAGATCGACGATCTCGCGCGCACCGCCCGCAGCGATGTGACGCCGGAGTGGCGCATGTTGCCGCTGCCGTGGCAGAACGACGGCCGCGTCGAACGTCTCCGGATGGTGTTCCGCGAGATCGACGGCGACGACGAGGCCGAGAAGCGCAAAGGCGGTGGCGGCGGCACGCGGTTTCTGGTCGATCTCGACCTGTCGCGCCTCGGCCCGTTGCAGCTCGACGGCATCTTCAAAGGCGACAAACGTAGTTTGGACCTGATGATCCGCACCAAGACGCCGCTTTCCGAGGACATCCGCCGCGATCTGGGTGGGGTCTTCGCCAATTCCAATGCCGCGATGAACCTGGTCGGAAATCTCACCTTCCAGGTTGTGCGGAAATTCGCCGATCCGACGGTCCGCACAGTCCCAGGCGACAAAAGCGGCGTTTGGGTGTGAGAATAGGCGATGCCCGACCCTGAGACCCGCGTCCGCCTGACGACCCGGCCCGCTGCCTTTGGCGCGGCGCCAACCGTCGTGAGCTTTGCGGCCCCGTTTCGGGGCGGCACGCTGACCCTTGCCTACGTGCCGGATCGCGACTTGATCACGGTGGAGAACCTGGCGCCCTACCTGCGCGGCATCGTGCCCGGAACATCGGAGCAAGCCGCCGCCGTGATCGCCGAGGACATCGCCAACGATCTCGTGCCGCGCTGGTATCGCGTTGGCCTGGTCGTGACCGTGGACGGCATCACCCAGACCGTGGTGGTCGAGGATCGCCAGCCCGGCTGGGATCATCCGTCGCTGCTGACCGCCGTGCCGCCGCCGGGAGCCGCATGAGCATGCGCGACCCTAAAGGCTATTACGCCTCCCTCGGCATCGAGGAGACGGCGGACGAAGCCGCGATCAAGTCCGCCTTCCGCGCAAAAGCAAAGCGGCTCCACCCAGACTTCAACCCCTCGCCCATCGCGGCGAAGCAGTTCAACCGTCTGCACGAGGCCTATGCCACGCTGATCGACGGCAAGAAACGCACGGCCTATGACCGGCCCTGGAAGAACGAACCCAAGAGCGAACCGAAGGCCGAGCCGCGCGCCGAACAACGCCGCGCCGATCCTGAGCAGCGCGCGCGCCCCGAACCGCCGCCGCGGCGCGAGACCGTCACGCCGGACCCGCCGCGACGACGCGTCGATCCCGATACGCCCGTCACCTGCCAATGCGGCCAGATCACCGCGCAGCCGCGCTATATCCTGTTCGACATGGTCTGGGGTCGCCTGGGCAAGGTTCAGCGACGCACGGTGGCCGGCGTGTTCTGCCGCGCTTGCGCCGACAAGGCCGCCGTCCGCGCCTCGATGGTCAACTGGATCGCCGGGTGGTGGGCCTGGCCCAACGGCCCGCGCGAGACCTTGCGGGCGATCCTCAACAACATTCGCGGCGGCCGCAAACCGGCCGACCGCAACGCAAGGCTGTTGATGCGCCAAGCACGGGCGTTCCGCGCGCGCGGCGAGCTTGAACTCGGCCGCAACGCCGCATTGCAGGCGCGCGCCTTCGCCAGCACCACCGACGTTCGCCGCGATGTCGAGGCCTTGCTCACCAGCTTCGGCCCCGCGTCCACGCGCGTGCTCAAGGATCGCTGGAGCCGCCCGGGCTGGGCTCCGACCGTGCAGTTGCTGCCGTTGGCCGTCATCGGCGCGGTTATCGCGACGACCGCAACCCTGTCGCTGAACGGCCCCATCATCGCGCCGCTGCTGACCGGCACGCCTGTGCGAGCCCCGGTCGAAGCCCCGCCCAAGCCCGCAAAACCGCCGCCGCGGATCTTCAGCGTCACCAGCGAGACCGCCTTGCTGCGGACGGGGCCCAATGAGGTCTTCGAGGTTATGGCGATCCTGGAACGTGGCGACAAAGTAACCTCGCTTGAAGCCGATCCCAGCGGCAACTGGCTGCGCGTGTCCGGGCCGGATGGTAAAGTCGGCTTCATGTCGACCGCCCAGCTGGGGCTGCCCGACTAAAGGAGCATCGCCATGCGCTTCATCCTCGGCCCGCTTGCGTCAATTGCCGTGCTGCTGGTCGGCTTCCTGGCTTTCGGCGAGGAACCGCCGCATGTGGTGCCCGCCCCCAGCCGCGACATTAAAGCCGCCGACAACGCTTCGACCGCCACAGCGGTGTTCGCCGGCGGCTGCTTCTGGGGCGTGCAGGGCGTGTTCCAGCGCGTGACGGGCGTGAAGAACGCCGTCTCCGGTTACGCGGGCGGATCGAAGTCGACGGCCGAGTACAACACCGTCGGCACGGGTGAAACCGGGCACGCGGAGTCCGTCGAGATCACGTACGACCCCAGCGTCATCAGGTACGGCAAACTGCTGCAAATCTATTTTTCGGTCGCCCACGACCCGACGCAGTTGAACCGTCAGGGGCCCGACACGGGCACGCAGTATCGCTCCACGATCTTCGCGCAGAACGCCGAACAGGCGGAGGTCGCGAAGGCTTACATCGCGCAGCTCGACGCCGCGCGCGCCTTCCAGCACCGGATCGCCACCACGATCGAGACCGGCAAGACGTTCTATCCGGCCGAGAAGTATCATCAGGATTACCTGACGCTGCACCCGCAGCAGCCGTATATCGTCTTCAACGATCTGCCGAAGATCGAGAGCCTGAAGAAGCTGTTCCCCAGCAACTACCGCGCCGATCCGATCCTGGTTTCCGCCGCCAAATAGGGCTGGCGCTGCGACGCCGTGGCGGAAGTTTTATCGGCGTATATTTTTGATACCGCCGCCAACCCTCTGACATCGAATCATTTTCTGTCCGCATTTTCGACAACCGGTTCGGTGTCGAAAACGCATTTCGCGTGCGACCGGAAAAAAGCTGTGCATATTTGAAAGCGTCATCGTTCTGGGGGACAGATGTCGCAAGCTGCAGCCAAGGCCGGCGCCTACATCACGCTTCTGAGCCAGAAGCACGACATCGATCCGTTCGGTGTTGTGGCGCTGCTATCGATTTCCGCCTTGAGTGAAGTCGACTTCACCAAGGTCGCGTTCTGGCGCGAAGTCTCCGACGTGATGGCCGGCCGCGCGGTCTAAAGGACCTAAGCTTTCCGCCGATGGAGCGTCAGTCCGATCTCGTCGAGATCGAGCTGCGTCTTGTGCGCCTGCTCCTTCTCTTCGGCATCGTCGCGGTCTTCCTGCGTGACCTCATAGGTCTTCAGCGCGCGATAGGATTCCGCCAATTCGTCGCGGGCCTCGTCGATCGTCCGGCGCACTTCGGCCAGAAGCGTGTTCATCACTTTCTTGCGCTCGTCGCAACGCGCCAGAAAGGCGGCGAAGGTGAAGCCTTTCACGGCGTCGGCCTGGCCGACGAACGCGGCTTCGCGGCGCTTCTCGTCCTCAAGGGCTGCGAGATTGTCGAGCAAGGTTTCTTCTTTGCGCAGCAGCATGCCCAGCGCGCGCTGCTTCTCGTCCACGTCCCACTTGCGGATGCGGATCAGCGTATGAAGATCCTTGGTGGCCATGCCTTAGCGCCTATTTCTGCCGCTGCGGCATCTTGAGTTCACGCGGCGGCCCGTCGCCTGCACCCGCCGCCGTGGGCGGTTGCAGCGCCTCGGCGAGCAACTTGTAGCAAGTCGCGAGATCGGTGCTGTCCGTCTTCAACTGACGGAGGATGGCTTCGATGCGCGGGAAATAGTAGATCGCCTCGTCGACCTCGGGGTTGGAGCCTTTACGATAGGCGCCCAGGCGGATCAGTTCCGCCATGTCCTCATAGGTCGCGAGAATCTTGCGCGCGCGGAAGACCAGCGCGTTTTGATCGTCCTCGTTGCAGCCCGGCATCGTGCGCGAGATCGAGCGCAGGATGTTGACCGCCGGATAGCGGCCACGGTCGGCGATGGTACGATCGAGCACGATGTGTCCGTCGAGGATGCCGCGCACCGCGTCCGAGATCGGCTCGTTGTGATCGTCGCCTTCGACCAGCACCGTGAACAGGCCGGTGATGTTGCCGCTTTTCTTGCGTCCCGGGCCGGCGCGCTCGAGCAGCTTCGGCAATTCCGCGAACACCGTCGGCGTATAGCCCTTCGAGGCCGGCGGCTCGCCGGCGGACAGCGAGATCTCGCGCTGGGCCATCGAGAAGCGCGTGACGGAATCCATGAGGCACAGCACGTTCTTGCCCTGGTCGCGGAAGTATTCGGCCACCGCCATGGTGACGTAGGCCGCCTGGCGGCGCATCAACGGGGGTTCATCGGAGGTGGAGACGATGACGACGCTGCGCGCCAAGCCGTCGGGCCCGAGATCGTCTTCGATGAATTCGCGCGCTTCGCGGCCGCGCTCGCCAACCAGTCCGACCACGATCACATCGGCATCGGTGTAGCGCGCCATCATCGAAAGGATCGTGGACTTACCGACGCCGGAGCCGGCGAAGATGCCCATGCGCTGCCCTTGGCAGCAGGTCGTGAACAGGTTGATCGCGCGAATGCCCAGATCGAGCTTGCCGCCCACGCGCTTGCGCGAATGCGCCGGCGGTGGCGGCGCTTTGATCGGATAAGGGATCGAACCCTCGACCAGGGTCCCGACCTCGTCGATGGGTTCGCCCATCGCGTTGATGACGCGGCCGAGCCATTGATCGCAGGGGAACACGGCCGGCGCGGCTTCGGCGATCTCCGCCCGGCAGCCAAGGCCGATCCCCTCAAGCGCACCGAACGGCATGGCCAGGGCACGGCCCTCGCGGAAGCCCACAATTTCGCAAGGGACCAGACGGCCATCGCGGGCAATGACATTGCAACGGTCGCCGATGGACAGGTTGTTCTGGATCCCGGCTACCTCGACCAGCAGGCCTTGGACAGCCGCGACCTTGCCGTAAACCTGGTGAGTGGCCAGACGGTCCAGGTTGGAAATCAGTGTGTTCAGGGCAGCTGTCACGGGATTCCCGGTTTAGGGCCAACCGAAGCCGTGTTTATTAACAAATCCATCTTAACGGGCGGTAAAATCTGGCATTTGCCGGCCCAATCGGAGTCTGATTCTCACGGGTATACCGCGCGACTCGCATGTTTTATTAGAAATGAAGATTCGGATGTGTTAATTTGCGCGGCCGATCATAGTGGGGCCGGCAAACCAGGGGCACAATATCATGCGTATCCTGCTTGTTGAGGATGATCCCTCGACCGCTCAAGCCATCACCACCATGCTCCGCAAGGAAGCCTGGGTGATCGATTCCACCGATATGGGCGAAGACGGCCTCGATCTCGGGAAAATCTACGACTACGACCTGATCATTCTCGATCTGATGCTGCCCGACATGGACGGCATGGATGTCATCCGTCAGCTGCGCAGTTCCAAGATCGCCACGCCCGTTCTCATCCTGTCCGGCCTCACGGAAGCCGACAAGAAGGTCCAGGGCTTCGGCGTCGGCGCCGACGACTACCTGACCAAACCCTTTAACCGCGAAGAACTGGTCGCTCGCATCCAGGCGATTGTGCGCCGCTCCAAGGGCCATGCGCAGCCGAAAGTCATCGTCGGCCGCCTGACCGTTAACCTCGAAGCCCGCACCGCCGAGGTCGACAACGCCCCGCTGCATTTGACCGGCAAAGAATACGGCATCCTCGAGCTGCTGGCCCTGCGCAAGGGCACGACGCTCACGAAGGAACAGTTCCTCAACCACCTTTACGGTGGCATGGACGAGCCGGAATTGAAGATCATCGACGTGTTCATCTGCAAGCTGCGCAAGAAGCTGGCCACCGCTACCGGGGGCGAAAGCTATATCGAAACGGTCTGGGGCCGCGGCTACGTGCTGCGCGAGACCGAGGAAGCCGAGCAGCCGCAGACCGCCAAGAAGGCCGCGGTCGGCTAAAACACGCTTTCACGCTTATGTCGAAACGGCGGGGCCCCAGGCTCCGCCGTTTTCGTTTGTACCAAAGCCGTGTAGAACGGCGGCCATGAGCTTTCACGAGAACCTCGCTCGCGAAGAAGATCTGACCATCGGCACCGAACGCAGCTTCGGTTTGGTGATGGCGGGCTTCTTCAGCCTGGTCGGCCTGCTGCCGGTCCTGCATGGCGGTCAGCCGCGTTGGATCGCGCTGGCCATCGCCGCCGTGTTTGGCGTGCTGGGCCTTGTGGCGCCACGCCTGCTGGCGCCGGCCAACCGCGCCTGGATGGCGCTGGGACGGCTTTTGAACCACATCGTCAGTCCGCTGGTCATGGGCCTGCTGTTCACGATCGTTGTCGTGCCGACAAGCTTGCTGCTGCGCCTGTCCGGCAAAGACCCCTTGCGTCTGAAGCTCGACAAGTCAGCGACCAGCTACTGGCAGATGCGGACCCCGCCGGGACCTGCGCCCGGCTCGCTTAAACAACAGTTCTGACGAGGGATCGGACCATGTCGTTCCTGGCGGAATTCTGGGCCTTCCTGCGCGTGCGCAAGAAATTTTGGCTGTTGCCGATGATCATCATGCTGGCCCTTTTCGGCGGCCTGATCGTGCTCGCGCAAGGCTCGGCGGTCGCGCCCTTCATCTACACGCTGTTCTAGGATCGCTGGCGCTTTGCGCATCCTCGGTCTCTCCGCGCTCTATCACGACAGCGCCGCCGCCTTGGTCGAGGACGGGCGCATCGTCGCCGCCGTGCAGGAAGAACGCTTCAGCCGCAAGAAGCACGACGCGCGCATGCCCAAGCTTGCGATCGCCTCATGCCTTGAGATCGGTCGCATCGGGCTGAAGGACATCGACCTCGTCGCATTCTACGAAAAGCCGTTCGTGAAGTTTGAGCGCCTGCTCGAGACCTATGCCGCGCTCGCCCCGCGCGGTTTCACCTCGTTCCGCCGCGCCGTGCCGTTGTGGATCAAGGAGAAGCTGTTCCAGAAGGACGCGCTGATCCGCGAGCTGAAAGCGTTGGAGCCCAGCGTGAACTGGGCCGACCGACTGGTCTTCTCCGAACATCACGCGAGCCATGCGGCGTCGGCGTTTTTCCCCTCGCCCTTCGAGGAAGCCGCCGTTCTGACGATGGACGGGGTGGGCGAATGGACCACCACGTCGCTCGCGCATGGCCAAGGCTCGAACCTGGAAATCCGCCGCGAGATCCATTTCCCGCATTCCATCGGCCTGCTGTATTCCGCCTTCACCTACTACACCGGCTTCAAGGTGAACTCCGGCGAATACAAGGTGATGGGCCTGGCGCCCTATGGCACGCCGCGGTTCGCGCAAACGATCCTCGATCATCTGATCGACCTGAAGCCGGACGGTTCGTTCCGGCTCGACCAGAGCTATTTCAACTACAGCACCGGCCTGACCATGACGAACGCGCGTTTCGATGCGCTGTTCGGCGGCCCGCCACGCAATGCCGAAAGCCCGTTGACCCAACGCGACATGGACCTTGCCGCGTCCATCCAGGCGGTCACCGAAGAAGTCGTGATGCGCCTTGCGCGCAGCATCCGCACCGAAACGGGGGCACGCAATCTGTGCCTCGCCGGCGGCGTCGCCTTGAACTGCGTCGCCAACGGCAAGATCGCGGCCGCGAAGCTTTATGATCGCATTTGGATTCAGCCTGCCGCCGGCGATGCCGGCGGGGCGCTGGGAGCCGCGCTCGCGGCTTATCATCTCCAGGCCGGCGGCGCCCGTGCGCCGCGTACCGGCCGCGACGACATGCAGGCCGCGCTGCTGGGCAATGCGTACGAGCAGGCCGACATCGAAGCGCGCCTGACCGCCGCCGGTGCACGCTTCACGACCCTCAGCGACGACGATCTGATCGCGCGTACGGCGGATGCCCTTGCCGGCAACGCGGCGGTCGGCTGGTTCCAGGGCCGTATGGAATTCGGGCCGCGCGCGCTGGGCGCGCGTTCGATCCTCGGCAACCCGATGAGCCCGGACACGCAGCGCACGCTCAATCTCAAGGTCAAATTCCGCGAGAGCTTCCGGCCGTTCGCACCCGCCGTGCTGCGCGAGAATGTCGCGGATTGGTTCGAGCTCGACGAAGACAGTCCCTACATGCTGCTCGTGGCCGGCGTGCGCGAAGACAAACGCTTGCCGCATAGCGCCGAGGACAGCTCCAAGGAAGGTCTGGACCTTTTGAACGTTCCGCGTTCGAGGATCCCGGCGGTGACACATGTCGACTATTCGGCGCGCGTTCAGACCGTGGATGCGAACACGCATCCGCGTTTCCATGCGCTGATCCGGGCCTTCGCCGACCGTACCGGCGTCCCGGTCGTGGTGAACACGAGCTTCAACGTAAGGGGCGAGCCCATCGTCTGCACCCCGGAGGATGCTTTCCGCTGCTTCATGGCAACGGACCTCGACGTCCTCGCCGTCGGCAACTGCCTTCTCGAGAAGGGCCAGCAAGACCCTGCCCTCAAGACGGACTACAAATCGGCCTTCGAGCCGGATTGAACCCAAGGCATAGCGGCTCTGCGTGCGGCGGGACCCAACAGCGATTGCAAATCCGAAAGCCCTGCCCTACAGGTGAACAAGGCCGGCAACCTCAGGTTCCGGCGGGTTTCCGATGTATTCTGAGGACTTTATGTCTGTTGTGCACGCACCGCGGCGAGCGGCCTGCTTCCTGGCGCTGCTGGCCCTCATGACCGGCTGCGGCGATGCGCAGAAGCCGAAGGGCCCGGCGGGCCCGAGCGTGATCGTCGCGCATCCCGCACAGAAAGAGATTGTCGAGACCGATGAGTTCTCCGGCCGCCTGGGTGCCGTTCAATCCGTCGAGGTCCGCGCGCGCGTCAGCGGTTATCTCGACCGCGTCGCGTTCAAGGCCGGTGAGATCGTCAAGAAGAACGACTTGTTGTTCGTGATCGATCCGCGGCCGTTCAAGATCGCGGTCGATCAAGCGCAAGCCCAGGTTGCCGGCGCGCGCGTGCGCGCAGCCACGACGGCGCGCGATCTCGACCGCGCCCAAAGTCTTCTCGCGACGCAGAACGTCTCGCAGCAAACGTTCGACCAGCGTCAGCAGGCCAAGCTGAGTGCGGAAGCCGACTTGAAGAATGCGCAAGCCGCGCTCGACAACGCCAAACTGAATCTCGAGTTCGCCGAGGTCCGTGCACCGGTCGACGGCCGTGTCGGCCGCGAAATGGTCACTGTCGGCAATCTCGTGTCGGGCGGTTCGACCGGCTCCACGTTGCTCACCACCATCGTCTCGCTTGACCCGATCTTCTTCTACTTCGACGCCGACGAAGCCTCGTATCAGCGCTACCAGCGCATCGAGCAGAACGTGAAGGCGTCCGGCGAGGCATCTGCGCCGGTTGAACTCGCGCTCGTCGATGAACAAGGCTTCCCCCACAAGGGCAAGCTCGAATTCATCGACAACCAGTTCGATCAGGCGACCGGCACCATGCGCGCGCGCGCCGTGTTCCAGAACACCGATCTCATGTTGACGCCCGGCCAGTTCGGCCGCCTGCGCATGCCTTCCAGTGCGCGCCATCGGGCCATATTGATCCCCGACGGGGCCGTCGGCACCGATCAGACCGATCGCATCGTCTATGTGGTCGGCGAGGACAACAAGGCCACCCCGCGCCCAGTGACGCTCGGCCCCCTGATCGACGGCCTGCGCGTCGTGCGCACAGGCCTGACGACCGCCGACTGGATCATCGTGAAGGGGATCGGCACCGTGCGCTCCGGCATGACGGTGAGCCCCTCGCAGATGACGGAATCGCCGGCTCCAACCGCGGCGCCGGCCCGCTGAAATGAAGTTCAGCCACTTCTTCATCGACCGGCCGATCTTCGCGATGGTGAATTCCATCGTGATCATGCTGGTCGGCGGCATCGCCTACTTCGGGCTGCCGGCCGCGCAGTATCCGGAAATCGTGCCGCCCACCATCGTCGTCACGGCGCAGTACCCCGGCGCCAATGCGCAAGCGGTCGCCGAGACCGTCGCCACGCCGCTGGAGCAGCAGATCAACGGCGTCGAGAACATGCTCTACATGTCCTCGCAGTCGACCGGCGACGGCCGCATCACGCTGACGATCACCTTCAAGGCCGGCACCGACGTTCAGGCTGCGCAGGTTTTGGTGCAGAACCGGGTGGCCATCGCCCTGCCTGCGCTGCCGGACCAGGTGCGGGCACTCGGCGTGGTGACGGACAAGGCCGCCCCCGATCTGTTGATGGTCGTTCAGGTCTATTCCCCGAAGCACACGCGCAATCAGCTGTACCTGTCGAATTACGTGCTGACCAAGATCCAGGACCGCATCGCGCGGCTGGACGGCGTCGGCACGGCGCTGATCTTCGGCGCCCGCGATTTCAGCATGCGCGTATGGCTCGATCCCGACCGCATCGCCGCGCTCAACCTCACCCCGGGCGACGTGGTGGCCGCGATCCGCGCGGAGAACGTGCAGGTCGCCGGCGGCGGTCTGGGCGAGCAGCCCATGCCCATGGCGGGCGCCTTCGAGACCAAGCTCAACCTGAAGGGCCGGCTGCGCAGCCCCGAGGAATTCGAGAACATCATCGTCAAGGCCGGCGCCGACGGCCGGCTGACGCGTCTGAAAGACGTCGCCCGCGTCGAACTGGGCGCCCTGGATTACAGCACCGGCGCCATGCGCGGTGACGACGAAGCCGCCTCGCTGCGCATCACCCAGCGGCCGGGCTCCAACGCCATCGCCACCGAGAAGCTCGTCATGGCGACCATGGAGGACCTGGCGAAGGACTTCCCCGACGACGTCACCTACGGGATCACCTTCAATCCGACGAAGTTCATCGAGGAAACGATCACCGAGCTGAACAGCACGATCTTCATCGCCGCTTTGCTCGTCGTCATCGTGATCCTGTTCTTCCTGCAGAATTGGCGCGCGGCGCTGATCCCGATCGCCTCAATGCCGGTGTCGCTGATCGGCACGTTCGCCGCGATGGCGGGCCTGGGATTCTCGATCAACAACCTCACGCTGTTCGGCCTGGTGCTGGCCACGGGCATCGTCGTCGACGACGCCATCGTGGTGGTCGAAGCCGTGGAGCGTAATCTGCATAACGGGCTCTCCCCACGCGATGCCGCGCGGCAGACGATGGACGAGGTCGGCACGGCCGTCATCTCCATCGCCATCGTGCTGGTCGCCGTCTTCGTGCCCAGCGCTTTCCTGGGCGGCATCACCGGCGCGTTCTATCGCCAGTTCGCGATTACCATCGCGGTCGCCACCATCATCTCGGCGTTCAACTCGCTGACCCTCAGCCCGGCGCTCTGCGCCATGCTGCTGCGCCCGCATGGAAGCGAACAGCTGTCGTCGCGCGAAAGCGTCCGGCGCGTGCAGGAACGCCTGGAGCGTTTTAGCGCGAGGTTCAACGACACCTTCGACCGCTTGAGCAATTGGTACGGCAACTTCGTCGGCAAGAACCTTCGTCGCACGAAGCTGATGCTGGGCATCTACGCCGCGCTGCTCGTGGCTGCCGGCGTGTTGTTCTGGAAGACACCGCAGGGATTCATCCCGCCCATCGACAGCGGCTATGTCATTATCGGCATCCAGCTGCCGGAGGGCGCGTCGTTCGCCCGCACCCGCGAGATCACCGACCAAGCGCAGAAGATCGTGCGTGGCACGCCGGGCGTCGAGGACGCCATCGTCTTCGTCGGCCTGTCCTCCACGGCGCGGGTCAACAACAGCAACTCGGCCAGCATCTTCGCCCCCTTTGCCCCGTTCTCGAAGCGGACCAGCGCGAAGCTGTCGCAGCGCGCCATCATGGCCGAACTGCGCAAGCGTCTGGTGGGCCTGGACGCGCAGATCATCGTCATCCCGCCCCCGACGGTGCGCGGCCTCGGCTCGGCCGGCGGCTTCCAGTTGTACGTTCAAGACCGGGCCGGCCGCGGACCCGAAGCGCTCGCGGCGGCGACGCAGGCCCTAGTCCGCCGCGCCGCGCAGACCCCCGGCATCGGTTCGGCCTTCAGCGGCTTCCAGGCCAACAATCCGCAGCTGTTCATCGACGTCGATCGCACCCGTGCGCGCATGCTGCAAGTGCCGCTCTCGAACGTCTTCGAGACGTTCCAGATGTACGCCGGCGGGTACTACGTGAACGACTTCGTGCTGCTGGGCCGGAACTATCGCGTGATGGTTCAGGCCGACGCGCCCTTCCGCGCCGATCGCTCGGAGATCGGCCAGTACCGCACGCGCAGTTCCACTGGCGCCATGGTGCCGCTGGGTTCGCTCGTGACCGTGAAGGAGATGCTCGGCCCGACGCGTCAGCCGCATTTCAACATGTTCCCAGCCGCCGAGATGAACGGCGAAGCCGCCCCCGGCTATTCGAGCGGCGAGGCGCTGGACATCATGGAGAAACTCGCCCGCGAGACGCTGCCGGAGGGCTTCAGCTTCGAGTGGACCGACATGGCGTTCCAACAGAAGCTCGCCGCGGGCTCGCCGCTCATGGTCTTCGGGCTGGCGGTGCTGTTCGTGTTCCTGGCGCTGTCGGCGCAGTACGAAAGCTGGTCGCTGCCGCTCGCGGTCATCCTCATTGTGCCGATGTGCCTGCTGTCGGCCATCGCCGGCGTGCTGCTGCGTGGCATGGACAACAACATCCTCACCCAGGTCGGGTTCGTGGTGCTGATCGGCCTCGCCGCCAAGAACGCCATCCTGATCGTCGAATTCGCGCGACAACAGGAAGAAGCGGGCGCCGACCGCGTCGCCGCCGCCATCGAGGCCTGCCGCCTGCGCCTACGTCCCATCCTCATGACGTCGTTCTCGTTCATCTTCGGCGTGACGCCGCTTGTAACGGCAACGGGCGCCGCGTCCGAGATGCGTCAGGCGCTGGGCACATCGGTGTTCTTCGGGATGCTGGGGGTGACCGTCTTCGGCCTGGTGTTCACGCCGGTGTTTTATGTGGTGATCCGCGCGCTGGTCGCCCAAAGCAAAGAGACCAAGGCCGGGCAGATGCAACACCAGCCCGCGGAATAAGCCCTAGCCGGATCGCGCAACAGCGATCGCACGCGCTGCCGCGAGGCTCGTGGTCTGGGCGCCGTAGACGCCGATATTCGGCAGAACCGGCGCGAAGCTGCCCGATACGCCGGTCAAACTTTCGTCGACGCCGACATACAGCATGCCGTCGTCGTTCAGGCTGCGGCTCAGCTTTTGCAGGACTTCGAGCTTGGTCTGCTGATCGAAGCCGATCAGCAGATTGCGGCACAGGATCACGTCGAAGCGGCCCAACGGATAAATATCGGCGAGGACGTTCCCGGCACGGAACGAGACCAGGCGCTTCAGATCGTCTTTAATGCGCCAGTTCTCGCCTTCGCGCGTGAAGTGGCGCAGCAGGCTGCGGATCGGCAGGCCGCGCTGCACCTCGAACTGGTTGTACAGGCCCCGTTCGGCGATTGCGATCGCCGCGGGCGATACGTCGAGGCCGACGATCTCCACTTGCCAGCCGGCAAAGGATTCCGCCTCTTCGATCACCTGCATGGCGACGGAATAGGCTTCCTGGCCGGTCGAGCATCCCATGGAGAGAATGCGCAGCTGCCGCTTCGCCGCCCGCGCGGCACGCAGGTTCGGCAGCACTACATTGGACAGATGCTTAAAGGGCTTCCAGTCGCGGAAGAACGCCGTATCGCGCGACATCATCGCATCCACCACATCGGTGGCGAGCCCGTCGTCACCTTTGCGCAGCGCGGCGACAAGTTCGCCGGTGTTCGCAAGGCCATGCGCGCGCAGCAATCCGGCAAGCCGGTTCTGCACGAGATAGGACTTGTCACGCGTCAGCAACAGACCCACGCGGTCTTTCAGCAGGCGTGCAACAAAAGTAAAGTCGTCGGGGTTCATGCGTGACGGCTCATCACAGCATGTCCAGCAGCACGAACTTCGAACGCACGATATCGCCGTCGAAGGGCTTCAACAGGTATTCGTCGGCGCCCAGCTTGAGATCGGCTTCGATCTCCTCGACGTCGGCATCCGTCGTGCACATGATCGTCACGACCTTGTCGCCGCCGGGCATCGCGCGCAGGGCCTTCAGATAGGTGCGGCCGTCCATCACCGGCATGTCGACATCGATAAGCGCGAGGTCGGGCATGCGCGCACGGCAAGCCTCCAGGGCGATCTGTCCGTTCTCGGCCTCGTCGACCGCGAACCCCAGGTCCTGGATGATCTTCGTGGCGACCCGACGGATCACGCGCGAGTCATCGACGACGAGACAACGCTTCACGAAATTTGATGCCCATTGCGGCCGCCCCTGGAGGCGGACGGTTCTTCCCCAAACTTAGGGACAAGTTAGCGTGCGAAGGTTAACGGATTCAATGCAGGCGGGCCTCGAGGCTTATTTTCCTTCGAGTCGCAACGGTATGGTAGCCTATTGTAAATGCACTACAATCTTTACGAGATGACGCAGATGCACATGGCATTTGAGTCTCTCGCAGCGGTGGTTAATCGCCCACCGATCCGCGCGACTAACGAGCGCAAGTAATAAGCCTGCACGGTCTTCGCCGTGGGTACGCCGCCGACTCCGCTCAGCGCCGTCGTGATATCGGCGCGCCAATCGGCGGTGCGGGCAGGATCGCCTTCAGCCGTCGCGGTCAGCGTGATGCTGTCACCTTGCGCGATGTCGAGGGCCAATCGCTTGCAGGCGGGCTGCGCTTCCAGTGCGACGAGGCACAGGTTGAGCATCAACGGCACGATTTCCGGACCCACCTTCATCGTCACGGCGCTGAGCGTCGCCGCGTCTGGAAGGTGCAGTGAGGACGGTCCCGCACGGCCGGCCGTCGCGGAGAGATAGCCTTCAATCAGCCCGCCGAGATCGCTCAGCACCGCTGAGGCCGCACCCGGCACGCCCAAGGCCGCGCGGAGGAATTTCAACTTGCGGGTTGCGGCGGCGGAACTGTTGCCGATCAGACCGAGCGTTTCCGCGTCGACCTGCGAAGGATCGCCTGCGGTGAGCTCAACACCGGCGGCAACCGCGCCGACGGGACCGGCGAGGTCGTGGCAAAGGCGTGTGCAGAGAAGCTGTGCCAGCAGCAGCGGATCGGGGGTCGGATCGGACATGTCGGTACGGGAAACCTTTGAGGATCTGCCGGACCTTAGCAGGCACGACGCCGGCGGCGAAACCCGCTACACCGTTGGCCATGCAGAGCGAGTTCACCCCCGGCGTCTGGGTCGTCAGTCCGGGCCGCCCCGAATGGGGGCTGGGCCAGGTGCAATCGGCTGTCGGGGACCGTATCACCGTCAATTTCGAACATGCGGGCAAGGTTGTGGTCGTCACCGCGCATGTCCCGCTCGAAGCGGTCGACGGGCCGGACGCGCGCCGACTTTAGCGGGGTAAGGCCTTGGATTAGGCCAAAAATCACCTATATTCAGCCCATGATCGACCCTTTTGGCCGCACGATTTCCTATCTCCGCGTCTCGGTGACGGACCGGTGCGATCTGCGCTGCGTCTACTGCATGTCCGAGGACATGACCTTCGTCCCGAAGGCGCAGCTGCTGACGCTGGAGGAACTGGACCGGCTGTGCTCGGCCTTCGTCGGCCTGGGCGTGAAGAAGCTGCGTCTCACCGGCGGCGAACCCCTCGTCCGTAAGAACGTCCTCAGCCTGGTCGAAAGCCTGGGCCGCCACCTGAAGACCGGGGCCTTGTCCGAACTGACGCTGACCACGAACGGCACCCAGCTGGACACAGCCGCCGAACGTTTGGCTGCGGCCGGCGTGAAACGTATCAACGTGTCGCTCGATTCCCTCGATCCGTCGCGGTTCAAGGCCGTCACGCGCTGGGGCGATCACGCCAAGGTGATGGACGGCCTGCGTGCCGCCAAGGCCGCCGGCCTGAAGGTGAAGATCAATGTCGTCGCGCTGCGCGACGTCAACGAAGACGAATTTGACGAGATGGTCGCCTGGTGCGGCCGCGAAGGCTTCGATCTCGTGTTCATCGAAACGATGCCGATGGGCGATATCGATGGCGACCGCACGTCGCAATACCTGCCGCTGTCGATCGTGCGCGCGCGCCTCGGTCAACGCTGGACGCTGGAGTCCATTCCCGACAACACGGGCGGGCCCGCGCGCTACATGCGCTGCGTCGAGACCGGCGGTCGCGTCGGTTTCATCACGCCGATGACTCACAACTTCTGTGAGTCCTGCAATCGCGTCCGCCTGACGTGCACCGGCACGCTCTACATGTGCCTTGGCCAGGAGGACGCGGCCGATCTGCGGGGCCCTCTGCGCGCCAGCGAAAGCGACGAGAAGCTGATCGCGGCGATCCGCGAGGCCATCGCCCGTAAGCCCAAGGGCCACGACTTCATCATCGACCGTCGCCACAGCCGGCCGGCTGTGGGCCGTCACATGAGCGTGACGGGCGGCTGATCCGTAACATCCACCTTCCGCGCCGTTCCGAAGGACGTTCATGCCTCCAGCGCCGACAGTGAAGCGCATCGCCTTTGTCGCGAGCGACACGGACGTCGCTCGGACCGCGTTGACCGACCTTATCGGTCGCTACGGTCAGACGGAGCCGAAGGACGCCGATGTGATCGTCGCGCTCGGCGGCGACGGCTTCATGCTGGAAGCATTGCACACCTATATGGACCTGAAGCGGCCGATCTTCGGCATGCATCGCGGCACCGTGGGCTTCCTGATGAACAGCTATCACGACGCCGACCTGATGCAGCGCATCACCGCGTCGGAAAGCGTCGAACTGCATCCTTTACGAATGCAAGCGAAGGATCGCGCCGGCAAGACGTATGAGGCGCTGGCAATCAACGAGGTTTCCATGCTGCGCCAGACACGCCAGGCGGCGCGCATTCGCATCTTCGTCGACGAACGTGAGCGCCTGAGCGAACTGGTTTGCGACGGTGTGCTGCTCAGCACCCCCGCCGGTTCGAGTGCTTACAACCTCTCGGCCCACGGCCCGGTGCTGCCGCTCGATTCCAACGTGCTCGCATTGACGCCGATCAGCGCGTTCCGTCCGCGGCGTTGGCGCGGCGCTGTACTGCCGCATACCGCCATCGTGCGGTTCGAGATGCTGGAAGAAGACAAGCGCCCGGTCAGCGCCGTTGCCGATCGCGACGAAATCCGCGACGTCGTGGAAGTGACCGTGCGCGAAGACCGCAGCATCACCATCCGCCTGCTGTTCGACAAGGAACACAATCTGTCGGAACGCATTCTGGCGGAACAGTTCGTGCCGTAGCGCCGCTACCAGACAAATCCTGGAATGATGAAATCCGGCGCATAGCCCTCGTCGGCCGCGAGTTTAATTGCGCGGGCCGGCTCTGCCGCCACCCCATAGCTCACGCCCAACGCCGTCGCATGAATGCCGCCCGTACACCAGACCGACGGCAGTCCGGCGCTTTTGGCGCCCTTGATGTCCGTCTCCAGTGCATCGCCCACCACGGCGATCCGCTCAACGCCAAGCTGGCGCACGGCGGCGTCGTAGACGGCGCGGTCGGGCTTGCCGCGATAGGCGACCTTGCCGCCGCGCGCTTCATATCGCTTCGCGATCGCGCCGGCGCAGACAATCGGCTTGTTCGCGCGAATGACCACGATGTCCGGGTTCGCGCAGACCATCGGCAGATTGCGCGCGCGCGCCGCGTCGAGCACGGCTTCATACGCCTCCAGGGGGTCTTCGAGATCGACCGGCCCGGTGTTGATCACGCAGGTCGCCTGATCCATCGCCACGATCTCAAGCCCGGTGTCCTCGAACACGCTGCGATCGCGTTCCGGACCCAGGTGATAGGCGCGATTGCCGAGCGCCGCGAAGAACGGATCGTCGCGCGCGATCAGAGCGGCGCGCGTCGCCTCGCCGGAGGACAGGACCTCGCCGTATAGGTCGCGGCCGATGCCCATGCCGTTCATGGTCGTGATCAGCGCGTGCGCGCGGCGCGGCGCATTGGACAGCAGCAGCGTCTTCTTTCCGGCATCGCGCAAGCGCCGCAGCGTATCGGCCGCCGGCGGATAGGGCGTCTGGCCGTCGTGGATCACACCCCAGAGGTCGAGGATGAATCCGTCGAAGCGATCGATAATCGCCGACATGCCGACAATAGGCTGCGGGCTCATGCGCCGGCTCCGACCGCTTCGGAAATGTTGCTGAAGCCGTCACGCTGCAGCAGCGCCGTCAGGTCGCGCTTGATGCGACCGACGAGCGCCGGACCTTCGTAAACCAAGGCCGAATAAAGCTGCACAAGCGACGCCCCGGCGCGAATCTTCGCGTAGGCATCGGCGCCGGACGAAATCCCCCCGACCCCGATCAAGGGCAACTGCCCCTCGCTGGCGGCATAAGCATGACGCAGCACGTCCGTCGAAAGCTGGAACAGGGGCCGGCCGCTCAAGCCACCGGTCTCGCTGCGCTGCGGCGACGTCACCGTCTCCGGGCGGGAGATGGTGGTGTTGCTGACGACAAGACCATCGAGACGCTGTTCGCGGGCAAGCCGTACCACGGCGCTTACATCGTCGAGCGCGAGATCCGGCGCGATCTTCAGCAGCAGCGGCGGCGCGGATTTTCCAGTCATCGCACCGTGCGCGGCCTCGCGCACCGCGCTCATGATTTCCGTCAACGGGCCGATATCCTGGAGCGCGCGCAAGCCAGGCGTATTCGGCGATGACACGTTGACCACAAGGAAGTCGGCGAGCGGCGCGAAGGTGCGCGCGCCGATGACATAGTCGGCCACCGCGTCCGTGCTGTCCTTGTTCTTGCCCAGGTTCACCCCGACCAAACCGCGCCGATCTCGCAGCCGAGCCAGGCGCGCGGCGACGACTTCGGCGCCGTCGTTGTTGAAGCCCATGCGATTGATGACCGCCCGGTCCTCGACCAGCCGGAAAACCCGCGGCCGGGGATTGCCCGGCTGGGGACGCGGCGTCACGCCGCCGACCTCGACGAAGGCGAATCCCAGTTTGAGGAGTTCGGCCGGTGCCTCGGCGTTCTTGTCGAACCCCGCCGCGAGGCCGACCGGACTCGGGAAGTCGCGCCCCCAAAGGCGCGTGGCTAAGGCCGGCGAATCAGCCGTCGCTGGGTAAAACGCACCCGCCAGCCCGGTCCGCAGCGCGCGGAGCGTCAGCCGGTGTGCATTTTCAGCGTCGAGACAGCGCAGCAGCGGCGCAGCCAATGGATAGAGATCAATTTGCATCGGGGATTTCGGCGTGAAACGAGTAAAGTGGACTAGCCTGGAAAGGGCGGGCGGAGTTTACATCCGCATGCGACAATGTCCTTCTAGTCGCTGATTTGAGAAGATATACTATTGCGTGTATCGAGAGAACATCTCGTAGAGGTCAAAGCGTTCGTCCGTGCTTACTGATCCAAAGCTTTCCGTGCGCGGTCTCGCGCGCCTAATCGAACAGGTCGGCAAAGCCGCGTACAATCTGGGCTACACGCCCGGCTTGAACCCGGCTCAGTGGGCAGCGTTGCGCTATTTCGATGAGGCGACGCTTGAGCGACGCACCGTCACCGGTTTCGCGCAGTTCCAGGGCACAACCAAGGGCACCGCGTCGCAAACGGTCGCTGCGTTGGTGCGTAAAGGTTATCTGCGCCGGGTCGGCGACAAGCAGGACCGACGCGTGCACCGCCTGGTCATTACCGATGAAGGCAAAAATCTGCTGCGGATCGATCCGCTGCAGGACCTGAGCAAAGCGCTCGAAGCGCTGGAACAGGAAGAGCGCTGGGGGCTCGCCGTTAGCATGGAAAAAGTGCTGCGGCAGTTGATGCGCGCCGGTTAAGGCCGCACCGGGATACCGACATCGGTAAAGCGGTCTTAGTCGGCCTTGAGCGCCGAAGACACGGCGGTGAGTAGCTCGTCCTTCTCGAACGGCTTATAGATTACTTCATTGGCGCCGAAGGTCGACGCAAGCGGCGCGGTGTACGTCAGCGGCGCATTCGGCGCACCGCCGGAAATCACGATCACCGGGATGCTGTTGCCCGATCCCCGCAATTCCTTCAACAAATTGATGCCGTCCATCTCAGGCATCCAGATATCGCTGATGATGAGATCGAAGCGGCGCTCCTTGAGCTGAGCAAGCGCTTCCTTGCCGTTCGCCGCGCCCGAAACATTGTGACCGGCGCCACTCAGGATCTCACGCACGGTCATAGCGACCTCCGGTGAATCCTCGACGAGTAAAATGTCGGCCATGGCTTCTCCAACCGCGATTGCGGGCGGCGTTTACAGCGATTCGCTGTCTGCGAAATCGGCAGGGATATATACCATCGCGCTCGTTCCCTTATCAACTTCGCTGTCGAACCGAACAGTCCCGCCCCAACCGGTCACGATGCTGTAGACCACCGACAAGCCGAGCCCTGTTCCCTTCCCAACCGGCTTGGTGGTGAAGAACGGTTCAAAGATCTTGGCGCGTGTCGCACGATCCATGCCGCAGCCATGATCGGCCACGGTCAGCTTAAGCCACCGGCCTGGCGTGATATCGAGAGATGCCGCGCCCGCCTCATCCAACATGGCGGGCACAAGCGTGACCGTGACCACGCCTCTCCCGTCCATGGCGTCGGCGGCATTCTTCACAAGGTTGAGGATAATCTGGGATACCTGGGTGGGATTGACCAGGGCGCGCGCCTCGCCGATGGGGATATCACGCTTGAGCTCGATATTGGGCGGCAGCGCATTGGTGACGAGATCAAGCGCCTCCGACATCAATGCGGCCAGCGGATGCGACGCAACTTGCACCGAATCCCGCCGCGCGAACGTCAGCACCTGGCGCACCACATCCCGCGCCTTACGACCGCTGCCGCCGATCACCTCGAAATAGCGGCGGACCTTGTCTGGATCGACATCGACCACCGCCGCGCCCAACTCGGATAACGCGATCACTGGCTGGAGCAGGTTATTGATCTCGTGCGCGACGCCGCCCGAAAGCTGGCCGAGCGCTTCCATCTTCTGCGACTGCAAAAGCGTTTCGGCGCGCTGACGATCGACCGTGATGTCGCGCAGGTTCACGACGAAAGCGATCGCGGCGCGCGCCGGCGAATCCCGGACAGGGGCGATTTCCAACTGGCCTAGGAATGTCGAGCCGTCGCGTCGCAAGCAGACAAGCTCGAACGAGCCTGAGTTCGAGGACTCGATGGCGGCGAGCGCATTTTGCCAGCCGCCGCTGGCGTCGTCGTTCGCCCGCAGGGCCTCGAGGCTCTTGCCCCGCAGCGAGAAACTATTGTGCAGGGTGAGGCGTTGGAATTCGGCATTTACATAGAAAAAGCTGGGCAGATCGGGCTCGGGCGTGAGCACCGCGACACCGATGGGTGATGCTTCGAGCGCTTCGTAAAGCGTGGCATTGCGGCGCAGCAGGTCGTTGAGTTCCTGCTCGCGGTTCTTGCTCTCGGTGACGTCCTGACAGACACCGAAGGAGCCGTAGGAAACGCCGTCGGCGTCGAACAGCACGCGACCGTCCATCCTGATCCAGCGCGTCGTGCCGTCGCGTCGCTTGATGCGATACTCCACGCCCGAGAGCGCCTTGCCGGAGCGCGCATCGCGCAATACGCGGCGCGCGATCTCGACGTCGTCTGGATGCACGACGTTGTTGAAATAGTCCGCCGCGGTGGGCTCGTAGCTCTCCGTCGAGACCCCATGCAGGATGTACATGTGCGGCGACCATTGCAGTTCGCCGGAATCCCAAATCAGTTTGAAGGTGCCCAACTGGGCGATGCGCGTTGCTTCTTCGAGCCGGGCCTCGCTTTCGCGAATCTGGAGTTCCTCGGCTTTGCGCTTGGAAACATCGGTCGCGACGATGCAGCGCAGCGCCCGATTGATGACGACAACGTCGAACACTTGCACGACGTAGCAGCCGCCGTTGAAGAACAGTTCGAAGTTCGGCTCCTCGCCGGCCGCCGTCATGCGGGCCGCGCGTTCGAGACAGCCGCGCATGGCGCCGTCGATACGGCGCCCGACACTGGTGGAAGGATTATAGCCGAGCAGTTCCGCCGCACGGCGATTGGCGGCGACGATCAGGTCGTCCGGATCAACAACGATCGCGGCTGACGGCAAGGCATCAAGGAACGTACGCGGGCTGAAGCCTTCAGGCACGTCTGCGGTCGTCGCTGAAAATCGATGCGGCTCGACCGTGACCATAAGAGCGCTTTAGCGCCTCACCTGGTCAAGCGAACGCGAAACGGCTTCATCATGCGCCGGATTTCTTCGTCGGGGGCAAGCGGCATGGCCTCCGGCTCCGGGAACAACGGCTTGCCATATCCGAGCTCGGTTTCGTAAATGATGCTTTCCAGATAGTCGGCGACGCTGCGCAGTTCCGCGCGGCGCTTCTTGTCGGACGCCGCTGCTTTGCGCAGATCGCCCGCCGCCTTCATGATCAGGATCGCGGCCTCTTTCTCGGCCATGTCTCGATCTCCCAGGGTCTCGATCTCCCCGAGCCGCCCGTGCACGGGCCACCAACGGCCGCGCGCCCGCTTCGACTCGACGGACACTTATACTGCGCCCGGCGGTTCCAAACAACGTCAGAGCCGTGAAGCCTTGATATCTCAAGCAGATACTGTCGCTTGCCGTTCTTAAGGCAGCACGAGACTCGCGCGAAAGTCGTTGACGTTGGTCAGGGTTGGACCGGTATCAACCAGGTCGTTCAAGGCCCGGAAGAAGCCCGCCGAATCGTTGCGCCCCAAACAGGCCACCGGATCGAGCCCGGCTTGGGCTGCGCGCGTGAGCGTGTCGGGCCGGATCAGCCCGCCCGCGGCGCCGGCATTGCCGTCCGTCCCGTCGGTATCCGCGGCGATCGCCCAAACACCGCGATCTTGCGCGGCCAGCGCCAAGGCGTATTCAGTGTTCGGTCCGCCCGCCCCCTCGCCACCCACGGTGACGGTCAACTCGCCGCCGGAAACGATCAGGCAGGGCGCGGCAACGTCGGCCTCGCCGCGCCGGATGCGATCGATCAAACGCGCGTGATCGGCTGCGACCTTGCGGGCCTCCCCTTCGATGGCATCCCCCAGATCGAGCACAGCCAAACCCGCATTCCGTGCGAAGGCGATGCCTGCGTCGAGCGCGTCGCGCGGTGTCGCGATCATGCGGACTTCCGACGAGGCGAGCGACTTGGGAGATTCAAAAGCGCCCCCCGCAAGGCCTGCGCGCACGATATCGGAGAACGGTACGCGATAGCGCGTCAGCACGGCCAAAGCGTCGGCGCAGGTCGTGGGGTCTGGAACGGTAGGTCCCGACGCGATGACCGCCGGATCGTCACCAACGACGTCGGAGATGATCAGCGTGACAATGCGTCCGCGTGTCGCCGCCGCAAGCCGACCGCCCTTCAACCGCGACAGGTGTTTCCGCACGCAGTTGAGTTCCTGAATTGTGGCCCCGCTTTTGAGCAGTGCGGATGTAATCGCGCGCTTCTCCGCAAGCGTCACGCCTGGCGCCGGAGCGGCCAGCAAGGCCGAGGCGCCGCCCGAGATGAGGCAGAGGACGAGATCCTCCGGCGCCGCCGTTGCCGCGAGCGCGAGGATGCGTTCCGCCGCCGCGGCGCCGCGGGCATCCGGCACCGGATGCGAGGCTTCGATGACTTCGATGTGTTGCGTCGGGCAGCCGTAGCCTTCACGCGTGACGACAAGTCCGCTCAGAGGTCCCGGCCAGTGACGCTCCACCGCCGCCGCCATGGCCGCCGCGGCTTTACCGCCGCCGAGGACAAGGGTGCGCCCTTTGCCCGGGGCCGGTAAGGCCGGCGGCACACAGATATCCGGCTGGACGGCCGCGATCGCGGCGTCCAATGCGGCGCGCAAGAAGCCTTCGGGCTGCGTGACGGGATCGATGGCGTTTGGTTGAATCATGAGGATTTCGTACAACTCCAGACGCCATCCGGCAAATGCCGAAGGAATAATTCCCATGACGAATCTCTATTTCGAGGACCTGCAGGTCGGCCTCCGCGCGGAATCGGAAGAGATCGAAATGCGGCTGGCGGACATCAAGGCCTTTGCCGCCCAGTTCGATCCGCAGCCGTTCCATCTCGACGAAGAAGCCGGGCGCGCGTCGTTCTTCGGCGGGTTGGTGGCCAGCGGTTGGCACACGGCGGCAACGACCATGCGTCTGATCGTCAGCGGCGGAATCCGCGCCGCCGAGGGTACGGTCGGCGCCGGCATTCAGGAATTGCGCTGGCCGCAGCCGGTGCGGCCTGGCGACCGGCTGCACATCGTTTCGGAGATCGTCGAGATCATCCCATCGCGCAGCAAACCGGATCGCGGATTGGCGCGGGTGCGCGTCACGACGCTGAACCAGAACGGCGAGACCGTGCAAAGCATGGTCAGCACGATCGTCGTGCCGCGCCGCCCGGCTAAAGATATTTAAATCGCGCCGTCCGCGACATGCAGCACGGCGGCGATCGCCTGCTCGCCGCGCGAGTGCGTGGCCACGATCGCACGGCCATCCGGCGAATGAATCGCCGTCGTCAGTCCTGTCTGGCCCGGATAGTTCGCATCGGCGGCGCAGGCAACGACGCGATAGACGCCGTTGCGCGTACGCAGCTTCAAGGTCGTGACCCCGGCCATGCTCGCATGATCGATACGGACGTCGCCGTTGGGCGGAACGGTCGTGGTGAGGCGAAGCCTCTCGCCGTTCCGCGCGGCGCCCTCGCTGCCGTACACCAGCGTGCAGTTATAACGGCGCGCCGCTTGCAGCAGCACGCTCAGCGCGTCGCCCGGCAACGCCAGAACGGGGAACAGGCAAATGTCCTTGTGTCCGCCGCAACCCTGAACCTTGTCGAGCAGGCTCAGCATCGTCGCGAGATTTTGCGCACGCGCGGCGGCGACGTCGAGACAATCCGGCGCGCTGATGCTCGCCTGAATCGCAGCGACCGCCAGCGTGTGGCGTCGCACGGCGAGACCGCTGAGGAAAGCGCCAATGGAGCGGGACTTGGCTTTCTTGCCAAGAGCCGCGGCCGCCACGCAATGGAGCGGACGCCGGCGCGACAGCGGCAGGCGCTGCTTGTCGATTGTCATGGAAAGCCCCCAAACGCATGGTGCCGCTTCCGTCGCACGTGCTCCTGTCCTGCGATCCCCATCGCAAAGCACGCGCGTCAGCGCATCGACACGCAGCAGAGCCTACGTGGAAGGATGCGGGGACTCAATGCCGCGCGCGGTTGAATAAGATGACATCTCAACGCCGTGCGGTCGTTGACCCGACGACAACGATGCTACCGACGCCGCAAATCAACCTGCAGGATGGAACAGCGTGATACTATTGTGCCGCCCTCATCTGCGGTTGGGCGAGCGGCAGATACAAATTGAAGACTGTGCCTTCGCCCGGTGAACTCACCACGACCGCCGCGCCGCCCCAACTCTTGGCATGGCCCGCGACGACGGAAAGGCCGAGCCCCGTTCCCTTGCCTTGCGGCTTTGTCGTGAAGAACGGATCGAAGACTTTGTCGATCTGGTCGGGCGGAATGCCGCCGCCCGTATCCGCAACGGAGAGGATGCAATAGTCGCCGGGCTTCACATCGGCGACTTTTTTGTCGTCGCCCGCGATCCGCATCGTACGGCAGGAGACCGTGATCGTACCGCCATGGGGCATTGCCTCGGCGGCATTCGTAATGAGGTTGGTCAACGCCTGGCCCAGACCACTGCGATCGACTTTGACGATACTGTCCTCGCTGACGTCGGAGACGACGCGCGCGATGTTCGGCGGCAAAGCATCGCCCAGCAGATCGATCGTTTCGCGCACAACTTCGGCCAGAGCCACGTCCTCGCAATGCGGCGGACGCTGGCGGGCGAACGACAACACATTGCGTACGATATGCGTCGCGGCTTCCGCGGCGCGTCCGATGCGGCTGAAGTAACGTTTCTGGCCGGGGCCCGACGTACTGTCGCCGCTGCCGAACGTGGAATAGATGATGATCGGCTGCAGCAGATTGTTGATCTCATGCGCGATGCCGCTGGCGAGACGACCGAGCGCTTCGGCCTTGCGACGATCCTCATCGAGCTGACTTTGCCGGCGCGTTTCGGTTACGTCCGCGCCCGCACCGCGGAATCCGCGGAACGTTCCATCGGCGTCGAAGATCGGATTGCCGCTGACCCGCAACCACCGCTGTTCACCGTTGGCCGCATTCACCGGCACGGTCAGATTGCGGAAGGCTTCGCGTGACGCCGTCGCCTTTTCGAGGGCCGCGACATCGGCATACTCGGGCAGGCGTCTGTCGACCGTGGGCGATTCACCGCGATGCCCGATCCTATCGAATCGCTCCGCGCCGCGGCCCGCGAACACCGTGACGATCTGATCGGCGTCGGTCTCCCAGATGAAGTCGCTCGAACACTCGAGCATGTCGCGTAGCCGCTGCTCGTTATTACGCAAGGCGGCTTCGGCATGACGGATATCGGTGATGTCTTGCGCAACGCCGAACAGGCATGGCCGATCCGGTTCGTTTCCGACAACAGGACGCCATCCATAGCGGATGATTCGCACCTCGCCGTCCGGACGGACGATCCGATGCTCTACTGATCCCTGCGCCGCACCGTCGCCGCAGCGCTTGCCGATCATCTCGCGCTCTTCGGGATGGATCACGGCTTTCATCGCTTCGGCGCCATCGGGAAATTCCGCCGACGTGACGCCATGCAGTTCGTACATATTGTCGGCCCAGTATGTGCGGCCCGCCACGATGTCGTACTCGAAGTGACCGATGCCGACGATCCGCTGGGACTCACGCAAACGCCGCTCGCTGTCGCGCAAGATGTCCAGCGCACGCGCTTCGGCCCTGATGCGACGCAACAGCCACCACGTCAGACCCAGGATGATCAGGATCGCCAACATCCCGGAACCGCCGAAAGCGATCGCGCCGCGTCGCCAAGGATCGAGAATCACGCGCGAGTCCGCGCCGTAAGAGACGATCAGCGGATACTTTTTCGACATCGAAAAGGCGACCTGCCGCTCGATTGCCGTGTCCGGCAGCATGACGCGATAGACGCCGCTCTCCTGTCCGGCACGGATGTACTGGAACAGACGCGTGTTCAGATAAGACGTTCCGATGCGTTCGCTGTTGGGGATGGTCAGAAGCACCGTACCGTCTGTCCCGAACAGACCGACCGCGACATTGGGTGCCTGCGCTATGGCTGCGAACATGCGCGAGAACGTATCGCGCGTCACGGTCACCGCCACTACGCCCTCGAACGTCCCGTCCGCCGCGTAGACGCCCTTGGTCAACGCAATCACCCACACGCCCCGGGCCGCGGACCGGAACGGCCGGCTCAGCCGGAACTTGCCCGGCGCAATGATGCCGTCCCGGTGCTCGATGAACGGAAGGCTTGTCGAACGATCCAGCGGGTTTGGGTCCGGCTCGCGGCGCAGCCCGTCTTCGGAAATGCGGGTGATCTGCCGCATCATCCCGTCTTTTTCGATGTAACCGATGCCGAACACGAAATTCCAGCGCTGCGCCAGCTGCGCATAGCGTTCCGCGAGTTGCGGCATCCCGGGCGAACCCGGCGTGGTCACTTGCGCGGCGGCGCGCTCAAGAATGATCTCGACCGATTGCAGCGTCGCTTCGGCATTGGCCTGGAACAGCTGCACCGTGTGCTGCTGACTGCGGCCGGCAACCTCGAAGGTGGCATTGTAGCTCTGCCAGATACGGATCACGACAATCGTCAGGATCGCCGCCACAGCAATCGCGGCAAGGAGCACGGCGCGATGCGCAAGGTTTGGAGTGCCGCGGAGCATGGCTGAAGGACCCCCTTTTGCCGCCAGCATGGTATACGGGGGCCGTTCGTGCCGCCATCCCGCGTAGAGCGCGCGCTAGGCGCTTGCCCCACATCGATTTATACTCGGCTCTCTCATCCGCGAGTTGTCATGATAAAGCGCTTACCCCTTGTTTCCCTTTTCCTGTCTGCCGCCCTCGCGGCCTGCGCCAGCAGCCCGTCGGATCGCTTCCGCGATCCGACGTTGGCCGAATGGGAGGCTGCCGATTTCGGCGAGGACCCCGGCAACTACGATGCCGCCATCCGCGCCTACATGCAGAGCCTCCTTCAGGATCCGCGCAGCACCACCATCAACTTCAAGGATGGCCCCACCAAAACCTGGGTCGGCACGGCGCCGGACTTCCGTTACGGCTATGGCGTCTGCGTGGATGTCGTTACGCGTGGCGTTTACGCGACCGCTAATTTCGGATCGACCTTCTTCCTGTTTCACGACGGACGCGTAGCAGTCGTGCGCGATGGTTCCGATGGCGAGCGCATCTGCGCGCGCCTAGGGCGCACACCGGAAGGTGCGCGCGAAGCGAAGTAAAATCGCGACGACGTAGCGATGGTAATTTCCCATCGACCGCACAACTAAACATGCGTCAGCTGTATCTTCTGCTTTACGGTCCTTCAAAAACCCAGCGATGCGAGGTGCTTAGCCTCGCGTTCATGAGTCATCTCGACAGTTGACATCGCGCAGGTTTACAGCATCGCCGTGGTCACGCGCGGCGGGATGCCCGAAAGCCGCCATACCCACCGTTGGCACGCTTCTTGCTCTCTTTCTACTGCGCACGATCCCCCCGTGCAGCATGTCGATCTAGGAGAGCCTCATGGGTTTCAAGAAAACACTGACGACAGGGTTTGCGGCTTGCGCCATCGCCCTCAGCGTCGGCGCCACTTCGGCCCTCGCCGATAGCATCACGTATAACGTCACCACCGGTACAAACACCACCAACTGGACGAGCGCGCTCACCATCCCGCTCTTCAACACGATGCTGGGCAGCCTGCAGTCCATCGACTTCGCCCTCGCCGGCGACGTTCTTGGCATCGTCAACATCACCAACACCGGCGCCAGCACCGCGAACATTACCGCGACGCTGACCTCGGGCATCACTGTCACCGGTCCCGGTGGCAGCACCATCTCCACCACGGCCTCCGGCAGCGCCAGCGGCAGCGTCGGCGGCGGTGGCAACGTGAGCCTCAGCCCCTCGGGCAGCAGCTCATCGTCGTCGAGCACGACGAACCCAGCCGATCTCGCCGCCTACTCCAATCCGGGCGGCGGTAGCGCTTCAGGCAGCGCAAGCAGCACCGGTAACTGCACCGTCACGGGCTCGAGCAATATCATCTCGCAGTGCCAGACGCAGTCCGGCGGCACGCTGGGCATCACCTACAACTATGACGCCGTGCCGGAGCCGGCGAGCCTGACCATCATCGGTCTCGGCCTCGCTGCCCTTGGCCTCCGCCGTCGCCGCCGCGCCGCTTAATCTGCGCCGCACGGCGAACTTCTAAGACCGTCTACCCCGTCACTTGGGCCTGTACTCACGTACAGGCCCATTTTTTTCATCACACCCCGCGTGTTTTCAGGGGCGGCGAAAAGTTCAGGGACCTTTTTTCGCGCGCTGCTCGTTTGATGGAATGAAACGGTTGAATTGGATGCCCCGCCTGCGTCCGGCCACGTGATGACGCGATAGAACGCAAAGCGTGCCGCCCATACCCGCAAAAGGCGAGGATTGATTTCGATGAAGTTCACGTCGTTGATGATAGCGCTCGGCCTGCTAGCGGCGCCGATCGTCGCTCAGGCCGCCGACGTGACCGTTCAACTGCCCGATCGGTTCCAGACCGGACGCGCACCCGCAGGCATGGAGGGTTTCGCCACTCCAAACGCGTCTGCCCAAGCACCTGAACAAGCACCTGAAACCGTGTTGCGCGCGCAAGCCGCGCCGGCGGGCGTCGAACGTCAGCAGGCCGCGTTGCCGCGGAAGTACACCGTCATCTCGCCGATCTACCTGGGCAACGACAGGAACACGTTTTCCTACATCCGCTTTTTCAACGGTCTGACTGTCCCAGCCTCGACCAACGTGCTTGTGGTTGGAAATCGCACCGGCACCGTCTATGGCACCGCGACGGTAACGGCGCCGGTTTACTCATCGCCACAATATTCCATCACAGAGCTTTGAGCGCTGCCGGAGTATCGGGCACGTTCACCGGTAACGACGATGGCTATTCTATCTATCTCGAAGATCCGCAGAACCGTGGCAACAACAGCTTCCAGCACGTGATCTACAACAACGACAATGCGTTCTTCGAGAACGCCAGCATGTGCACGTACCTCCACAACGAAAGCTATGAGGCGATCAATCAAATCCTGATCAACGTGCACACCTCGACGTTGGCGAACTTCCTGGCATTTATCTACATCCACAATTACTACACCGCGACGGTCAGCTACACCGCCACCATTACCGATGCCCGCAACGGCCAGGTGATCGGTTCGGTGAAGATGGATTTGCCGCCCAACACGTCGTACACGGTGCCGTTCTCGTACTTCGAGCAACAGCTGAACTGGGTGCCGCGCGCCAATCAGGAGCACGCCAACATCATCTTCACATCGACGCCGGGTTACTACGCGATCGTTGGCCAGATGATCTACAACTCACGCTTCGGGTCATATGTGAACATGACGCACTTCTGCGCTATCAATCACTACGACCCAGCCAATATCCAATAGCGCTTAGCGCAGAAGCACGAGTTCGGGCGCGCGACCTGTAGCGACCCACACAATTCCGTTCTGATCGAACCGCCGCGCCAAGCCCAGCGCGTCGTCACGCGCGAGGCCGAGAACGAAAAAGCCGGCTTCCGGGGGCCAGCGATCCGTGGGGTCGAGGCCGCGGGCGGTAAGATATGTCACACCTATCTGCCGCAGACTGACTTCGAGCGTTTCGTGAGCTGCAAGATTCTCGGCATCACACAGGGCGATGCTAGCGGGGTTGTAGGCCGTGATGAAAAAGCCGGTATCGACACCGGCGCGCCTTAGAAGGCTGTCGCTTTCAGAGGCCCAGGTGTCGATTTGAATCCGGATCGATCCGAACGCGTCGTCGACCTCATAAACGGCCGCCCTGTAAGCGGCCACGATGTCCGGCGACACCGCACTCATTGGCTCACGCCCATACGTCGCCCACTTCGCTGCGCCTGAACAATCTCAAAAACGGCGCGTTTGCCAAACATCAGGTTGTTCTTACGACGCGCGAAAGGTCAGCCCCATGTGTCAGCGAAATTTCCAATGCGCATTTCTGGCCGCCGTCGCGAGCGTCACGCTCATGTCGAGTGCCGCAGGCGCGCAGCAGGCGACAAGTACAGACGCCAAACGTGACATGAACGATCTATACAATCACAGCGAAACCACCTCCAGGTCCAATGCGGCGATCAATACCGACCGTAGGGAATCCCGCACCGCGGCGGCGCCTGTCGCCGGCCGCAACAGCTTCACCGAAAGCGAGGCCAGGCGCCGGATCCAGTCCTTTGGCTACACCGGCGTCAGCGCGCTGAAGAAGGACGCACAGGGTATCTGGCGGGGAAGCGCCGCCCGAAATGGCCAGACCGCCGACATCGCGCTCGACTACCAGGGCAATATTGTTAGCGCCCAACCTTAGAACCCTTCGCGTTCACATAACTTCCCAGGACGCGGTCGCCGATATTTGCGGTCGCGGCATCATTTTCGGAACAAAGCCGCCGGGATTTCATTTGCTGAGCGAGCGCGTAAGACGCGCACCTGCCTACAACTTAACGCAATCGCTGAGCTTGGATGTTACCCCTCGATCTGACCATTGGCCGCAATATCCGCAAACTTCGCCGCCGCGCGAGCCTGTCGGTCGAATGCCTTGCGGAACGCTTGGGCGTCTCAGCCGAGACGATGCGCGCCTTCGAGAACGGCCTGCGCCGGGTCGGCCCGCTGCGCTTGTGGCAACTCAGACGTGCGCTGGACTGTGCGTTGTCAGATTTCTTCTCGGACACGGCGCGTTCCACCGCCGCTCATCGCGCTGGCCAGGCGCCCGAAGGTCTTGAGCGTCACATCAAGGCCCAAGGCCTCGCGCTCGCCCGCGCGTTCTATCAGGTCGGCGACTTCCGCGCCCGCGTGAGCCTCAACTGACGCGCGCTTAGGCCGCAACCCGTTTCCGGGCTTTCACTCTGGGCCGAGCGGCCGCCGCCTTGGCTTTGGGCACGCGCTTGGCCTTCGTCACATCCTTCCGCAAACCTTCGCGGAACACCGCCAGCGCCAGCTTCGGCAATTCCTCCCACGTCTCATCCCGCGTCAACGGCCGCGTCGCGATAATCGTCACCACGTCGGTGTGATTGGTCTCCCGCGCAAAATCGACCGTGAGATCCTCATCGATCAACGTCGCCGCGCCGAAGGGCGCGCAACGGGTGTGGCAGACAAGGTTGGTGGCGCGATGACAGTACAAGGACCGGCTGTCGCTCATCAGCATGTTGAACACCCCGAGCGGTGCCAGCTTTGATGCAAGCTCCGCCACCGCCGCATCCAACACCTCCGCGCTGGGGAATTTCGCCCAGCGTGCTCGCAGTTGGTCGAGTATCCAGCAGAAGGCGTGCTCGCTGTCGGTGGTGCCGACGGGCAGATGAAACGACAGCGGCCACTTCTTGATCCCCCGCAGCTGACCGTTGTGCGCGAAGGTCCAATTCCGGCCCCACAGTTCGCGCACGAAGGGATGCGTGTTCTCCAGCATCACACGGCCGCGATTGGCGCGGCGGATATGCGCGATCACCAGCCGGCTCTTGATCGGATAGCCGCGGATCATGCGTGCGATCTCGGACTCCGAGCTGGGGTTCGTGTCCTGAAACGTGCGGCAGCCCTTATCTTCGTAGAACGCCACACCCCAACCATCGCGATGGGGGCCGGTATGCCCGCCACGCCGCATCAGACCGGCAAAGCTGAACCGGATGTCCGTCGGCACGTTCGCACTCATGCCGAGTAGTTCACACATATGGAAGTCCCCCGTTTTCTTCCGGCAACTTTAATGCCTGTGCGGAAAGTAGGGGCTCCTCATTCAGGGCAAATATTCAAACGGCCTCGAATTCGAGGCAATTCTTCTCCATAAAGCCGCTTATGAACGTATTGCATCCAGCCCGATGCCCACGCCAGAATAGCGCCATGACGGCGCATGATCTCGGCCCCACATCACACGCATACATCTCGCAGCGCTTGCGGCTCCATTTCGTGGATTGGGGCAACAAGGATGCGCCGCCTGTTCTTCTGGTTCATGGCGGTCGCGATCACTGCCGTAGCTGGGATTGGGTCGCCGAGGACTTGCGCAAGGACTATCACGTTCTCGCCGTCGATCTGCGCGGCCATGGCGATTCCGCCTGGGTAACCGGCTCCAGCTATCCGCTGTTCGATTTCGTGTACGACATCGAGCATCTGATCCGTCAGGAGCGCTTGGCGCCGGTGTCGATCATCTCCCATTCGATGGGTGGCGCGATCTCGCTCACCTATGCCGGCACATATCCCGAGACGGTTGCCAAGCTCGTCACGATCGAAGGCTTGATCTGGACGCCCGCCGAACTCGAGAAGTTCGCCGCGCAGCCGACCCACGAACGCATCTCGAAATGGGTCGAGCAGCTGCACAAGCTCGCGACGCGGCATCCGCGCCGCTACGACAGCCTCGCCCAGGCCGTCGAGCGCATGCAGGGCGAGAACCCGCGCTTGACCCCGGACCAGGCGCGTCACTTGACCACGCACGGCATGGCGCAGAACGAGGACGGCACGTTCAGCTGGAAGTTCGACAACTACATCCGCGCGCGGTCGCCGTTCGCGATGTCGGCGTCGGACGCGCACCGGCTGTTCGAGCGCGTCACCTGTCCGACCTTGATGATCGGCGGCACGGAAAGCTTCGTGCCGGACCCGATCAAAAGCGGGGCGTTGGATTCCTTCCCCAACGTGAAAAGCGTGATGGTTCGGGGCGCGGGCCATTGGGTGCATCACGACAATCTCTCGGAATTCCTGGGACTGGTGCGGCCTTTCCTCGCCCAGTGAGCACGTCCACCCGCGACAATTTCTCCGCGAAACTCCGGAACAATTTTTCGACCTGATGGTTTTACACCGTCTCGTTCCGGAGAAATAAACGTGTCAGACCGCAAGGCCCCCGAAAGTCCCTTCTCGCTCTGGCATGGCATGGCCGCCGATTGGACGGGTCGCGTCGCCCGTCATCTGCTCGATAGCGCGCACACGAATGTTCAAGAGAGCATCGCATTTCAGCGTGAACTCAGTGAGGCCCGGACCTTAAGCGACGTGGCCGTTGCGCAAGGCACGGCGGCGCGCCGGATGGTCGACACGATTGTCGAACAGACCACCACGCTATCGGAACTCGGCGCCAGCCTCGGGAAAGATTTCGTCGCAAGCCTCACGCCGGAGCCCGAACCCGGCGTAATCGCACCGGCGGAATAGGCGCGCTCCATGCGCTAAGTGTGCATCGGAAATTCGAACGCACGCTTCCGCATCGCGCCGGCTATTCAACCCTAGGAACTATACCCACGGCGCGTGCTGATAAATCATATAGCTTAATCAGCGGTGCAAAGATGTTACACGCACTGCGAATGTGCCGCGCTTCTACCTAAGCGCTATTACGCCTGCGTTGGTCGGGCCTAAGTTACCGCGCGCCTCACGACTCCGTGAGCGCCTTTTTACCTCAACAACGGGGGTTATTCCCATGATGGACCGCAAGGTCTCGACTATCGCAACGGCGATCGCTGCCGCCGCTTGTGCTTCGCTTACACCGATCATGACGCAGGCGCAGAGCAATCAGACCGCTGCTGCCGGAATTGAAACCATTACCGTCACTGCGGAGCGCGTTGCCTCCGATCTTTAGACCACGCCCGTCGCGATCTCCGCATTCAGCGCCGACACGCTGAACCGCCGCATGATCACCAACGTGTTGCAGGCCGCGCAGGAAATCCCGAGCATCGTGATGACGCCGGCCACCGGCACCTCGAACGCCGCCCGCATCATTCTGCGCGGCGCCGGCCAGGAGCAGAGCGGCATCCAGTTCGACTCTGCCGTCGGCGTGTACATCGACAACGTCTATCAGCCCCGCATCACCGGCCAGTTCTTCGACTTCTTCGACGTCGATCAGCTGGAAGTATTGCGTGGCCCGCAGGGCACGCTCTACGGCCGCAACACCAGCGGCGGCGCGATCAAGCTGACGACGCGCACCCCCGACCTTGAAAAGTTCACCGCCGCCGGCGACCTCGCCTACGGCTCCTATCAGATGCTCGACGGCCGCCTCTACATGAGCACGCCGATCGTCGCCGGTAAGGTCAGCGCCTCGATCAGCGCCGTGTCGCGCAAGCGCGACGGCTGGACCTCCGATCCGAACTACACCGAGAAACTGAACGACAAGAACCAGCAGGCCTTCCGCGGCAAACTGTACCTGGCGCCGTCCGACGCGCTCACCGTCGCAATCGCGTATGACCTCGCGAAGGATCGCAGCGATCCGGGCATCGGCACGCTGATCCAGTCGCTTGGCGGGCTTGGCGTCGTCAATCCGAACGCCGTGCCGGGCCGCGACCTGTTCACGACCGAACTGTCGGGCCCCGCGTACAACAAGAACGACACCAACGGTCTGTCGGTGAACGCGAGCTATGTCGTATCGCCGGAACTGACGATCAACTCGATCACGGGCACGCGCAATCAGCGCGCCACGATCGCGGTGCCGTTCGTGCAGACGGCGGCCGGCCTGAACATCGGTTCCAGCTACCAGTATAAGGACAAGTTCTGGAGCCAAGAGCTGAACGGCACCTTCCAGGTTGACCGCCTGAAGGGCGTCGCCGGCTTCTATTACTTCTGGGAGCACGGCCTGCAGCGCGATGACGCGCCCTACACCGCCGTTGCCACCCGCGACACCCGCGACCGCCTCACCAAGACGTGGGCCGGTTTCGGTCAGGCGACCTACGAGATTTTCGAGAATCTCGGCCTGACAGCAGGTATCCGCTACACGCATGAAGAAGCGAACTTCACGCAGTTCTACTTCAATCAGTTGACGTTCCCGCAAAGCGCCAGCACGACCTTCACCGCCTGGACGCCGAAATTCGGCATCGACTATCAGGCGTTGCCGAACCTGCTGCTCTACGCCTCGTTCACGAAGGGCTTCAAGAGCGGCGGCTGGAACAACGTGTCGCCGAGCACCAACATCGGCGGCCCGCCGGGCACGATCGCCGGCCCCGCCGTCTACGGTCCGGAAAACGTGAAGAGCTATGAAGCCGGTGCGAAGTTCATGACGGACGACAACCGTCTGCGCTTGAACGTCGCGGTGTTCCAGGCGGATTACGACGGCATGCAGCTGCCGGTCTTCTTCCCGGGCACGACCAACACGTACACCTCGAACGCTGCCGGCGCCCGCGTGCGCGGCATCGAACTCGAGCCGACGTGGCAGATCACGGATGTCTTCCAGATTTACGGAAACGCCTCGTTCGATACCAGCAAGTACACCTCGGCGTTCAACTGCGCCCTGTACAACTCGACCATCGTCAACTGCGGCGCCGGCGGACGTGACAACCGTATCAAGGGCGTCGTTCCGGCGAAGAGCTTGCTCGGCCTCGTCATCACGCCGCAGCTGAACATCCCCGGCAGCGTCCGTCTTGCCACGTCGTGGGCGCATAACGGCGCCTACTACAACAACGTGTCGAACACGCTGCCGCTCGTTCAGACACCGCGTGCCGACCTGTTCGATGCCAGCATCTCGTGGCAGAGCGAAGATGCCCGCTGGCGCGTGACGCTGGAAGGCAAGAACATCTTCGATCACCGCTACGCGCTTGAGTCGCTGCAGATCTCGAGCCCGGTCCAGGCGTCGATCACGACCTATCCGAACGATCCGCGGATGGTCGACGTGCGCGTGCGCTTCTCCTACTAAGCCGCACGAGTACCGCTGCTAAATGCCGCCGCAGGCCTTCGGGTCTGCGGCGGTTTTTTATGTGCCGACTAAATCTTTCGCCGGCCGGCGGCGGACCGTAACCTCGGACCACGACGCTTGTTTAACTCGGACAATGGCGTCCACACTCATCCACGCGTTTGTGCTGTTGGTGCTATTGCCCGCCTGGCTTCTGGTCGGATTAGGCGACTGGTGGTGCCATCGCCGCACGCGGATCGAAGACACCGCGGGGCCGCGCGAATCCGCCCTCCATCTCGCTCTCGCGGGCGAGGCGGCGGTCGCCGTGCTCCCCGCACTGTTTTTTGAGATCAACGCGCTGATCCTGGTCGTGATCGTCGTGGCCTTCGTGGCGCATGAACTGACAACGACCTTGGACTTTCACATCGCCACGCCGGCGCGATCTATCACACCGCTGGAGATGCGGTTGCACGATTATCTGACGGCAATCCCATTCGCCTCGATGCTGTTGATCTTCGCGACGCATACCGAGCAAGCGCTCGCGATCTTCGGCGCCGGGTCCGAGAACGCGGACTGGGGACTGCGCTGGAAATCGCCGCAACTTCCCCTGTCCTACCTGGTCGTATGGCTTCTTGCCGCAGGGTGCTTGAATATCACGCCCTTCCTGGAGGAGTTCCTGCGCTGCCTGCGCGTCTCCTACGCCAAAAAGGAATAAGGCCGCCGATCGTCTGGCGGCCTTATTCGTATCTGCGGCGGCGACTATTTCGCGAGCGCTTCAGCCGTCGCCAAATGCTTCTTCAACGTCGGCAAGGTCTCGGTCGCATACTTGGAGACGTCGCCGTTCTTCTCTTTGGCTTCGTCTTCGTAAGCCGCGATGTCCTTCTTGTGGTCCATCACCATGTGGCTGGCGAATTCCTTGTCGAAGGCGGCGCCGTTCAACTTCGCCAACTTCATATACATCGACTTCGCTTCGGCGGACGGCTCGGTCGGCGGATCCATTTTCATGGCCTTGGCAAGTTTCACGGTTTCGTCGCGGCCCTTGCCGTGATCCATCTCGAGCGTCTTGCCAAAGGTTTTCACGGCGTCACTGCTGCCGTTCTTCTGCGCGAGTTGGCCCATCTGCACCTCGGCGAGGTTGCCCTGGATGGCTTCTTTCAAGAAGGCCTCGGGCGGATCGGCCAGGACGGGCGTAGCGGACAGGAGACATAGTGCGGCGGCGGCGTTGAGCAACATCGATCGCATGGGAGCCTCACTTGTGAGAGTGACCTTGGGGTCACCTAACGTCGGCGCCCTCACCTTCGTTCGGACATTGCGGCCGAGCCTCACCGCTTCGACGTCTTAGCGGTCTTCTTCTTGGCGATCTTCGGCTTCGCCCGCTTCGGCTTGTCGGCCAATTCAATCCATACGGGCGCATGATCGGAGGCCTTTGGCTGAGCCCGAACATCCCGGTCGACGCCACCGTCCCGCAGGCGCTTGGCCAGCGACGGACTGAGCAGGAAATGGTCGATCCGCAATCCCGCGTCGCGAGCGAAGGCGTTACGGAAATATTTCCAGAACGTGTAAATGCGTTCTTGTGGGTAGAGCGTCCGAATGGCGTCGGTCCACCCCTGCGACACAAGGTCGTGGAAGGCGGTTCTGACTTCCGGACGGAACAACGCATCGTCGCGCCAACGTTCCGGCGCATAGACGTCCAGATCGGTCGGCATCACGTTGAAGTCGCCGGCCAGGACGACATCGCCGCCGTGGTCGAGCAGGTCTTGAGCATGCGCGGCCAGGCGATCGAACCACGCGAGCTTGTAGGCGAACTTCGGCCCGGGCGCCGGATTGCCGTTCGGCAGATACAGGCACGCCACTGTCAGTTTGCCGACACGCGCCTCGATGTAGCGGCTGTGGGGATCGTCCTTGCCGCCCGGAAGCGCGCGACGGATTTCCGCCGGCTTTTGCCCCCGGACCAGAATGGCCACGCCGTTCCAGCTTTTCTGGCCGTACCAGATGGCCTCATAGCCAAGCGCCTGAAGCGGGAATTTTTCCTGCGGCGCCTTGAGTTCCTGCAGGCAGACAATGTCCGGCTTCTCGGCCATCAGCCACGCCGCAAGGTTGGCGAGCCGGCCGTTGACACCATTGACGTTATAAGTCGCGATGCGCATGTGTGATTAAACACGCAGTTCGCGCGGAAGTTCGTCAACTCAGATCGACCGCGAAGCGCTTGAGGTCATCGAGCTTGCAATAGGCGAGCGCGCCCTGATGCGTGGCGCTGAGCACCACTTTGGGCGCCTTGCCGGCTTCGAGCGCCTCGGCCCAGCGCGGGGCGCAAAGGCACCAGCGGTCGCCCGGCTTCAAGCCGGGGAAACCATATTCATGCATCGGCGTGGAGAGGTCGTTGCCGCGTTGCGCGGAGAACGCCAGGAACTCCGCCGTCGCCACCATGCACACAGTGTGGCTGCCGTGGTCCGACGGACTGGTGTCGCAGCAACCGTTGCGGAAGAAACCTGTCAGGGGCGAAAGCGAACACGGCTGGAGAGGCCCACCCAACACATTGCGTGAGGGTTGCTTTCTCCAGCCGCCAAAATCGCCGCTGCCGTCATCGGGCGCCATGATCCATCCTCTGATGGTTTCAGTCAGGGCGCCCTTGGACGTTACGGGTCAGTCTTACTCGCCGCGGCCGGCAACCTTCACCGGACCGCCGATCGGCTGCGTGCTGATCGCGAGGAACGATGAGTCCTCGATACGGTTCCACTTGTTCTCGTGCCCGGCAGATTCGCGGATCGCATCGCCCGGCCATGCGTCGTAAGGCTTGCCGTCCTCGAAGTACGTCAGATGACCCGACGTGACAAGGATCAGCGCGTCGATCGGACCGCGCCCGCCGGAAGTCGGGCCGCCCTTGTAGTTATGCGCCAGGCGGATCGAGTTGCCGGGGATCTCGAAACGATCGACCTGCAGGCGGATCGCGTCTTTCGGCATCTTCTTCAGACCTTCGGGCGTATTGGCACGCACGCGCTTGCCGCCTTCCTCCCACTCGGCGCTCTTGCCGATCTTCGCGTCCTTCTTACGGACCACGGTGGTCTTCGCGGCTTCGTTCAGCACCGTACCGGTCACGGTCCAGACGACGACAGTGGCGTCGCCCTTGCCGCGCATGATGCCGCTGGGATAGCCGACCGCGTCGCCCTCCTTGATCTCGACCGGCTTGCCGCCGACGTCGATGGTCACGCTGCCTTTCAGCACGTACATCGCGTTCTCGGCGGTAATCATGTGCAGCACGCCACCGCGATCCTTCTTGAATTCCATCACGCGGATCTGGCCCGTGGGGAATTCGAAGGTCTTCTGCTCGTAGCGCGAGGCATTCGCCGGGGCTTTGGAGAGCGCGTCGCCCCACAGGATCGGCACGGTCGTGCCACGGTCGTTCTTCAGCTCCCACTCGGCGAAGGTCACGGGCTTCACGTCCTTGCCGGAGATATGCGGCGTCATCACCGGATCGACCGCGGCGCTGATCTTCTGGGCGTGCGGCGGATTGGCCGGCGCCGCGGGCGCTTGCGCATTGACTTGGATCGCGCAGGCCATCAGCCCGGCGACCATCGGCAATAGGTATTTCATGTTGGTCCTCCCAATTGCGTTGATATGCGTCGCGCGTTTACTTGAACGCGTAGGTCGGCGTGACCTTCTGGGTCAGGTTCAGGCTCAGTGTCGTCGTCGGCACCGTCGAGTTCATGGTCGAGTGGTGCAGACAGTCGCCGTGAACGAAGTTGCCTTCGCCGACGCAACGGCGGCGCATTTCGCCGTTCTGGATCGTGGTCTCGAGGTTGCCCGACATGCACCAGACCATGCCCATCTGGTTCGTCTTGTGCATTTCGTTGGTGTAGTACGGACGCGGGCTGTTCTGATTGAACGCCAGGCCCCAGGTCATCGCTTCCTGCTTGTTGCTCATCGCGCTGCGCGGACCGGTACCGATCAGCGGGATTTCATAATAGGTCCAGGTCGAGCGGCCGTTCGCATCGAGGCGGTAGCCAGGGATACGATAGACGGCGGAAAGTGTCGGTTCGTTTGCCATGAGGCGCTCCTGAATTTTCGGATGATGTTTCGATGTGAGGACGTATCGAACTACTTGATCGGGTTCGGCATCCCGATGACGAGGTAGTTGCACGCGTCCTGACCGAGGAAGCGGGTCATGTGGCCCTGGCCGCCGACGTCCTCGAACATCATCATATCGCCACGGACCAGCTGGCGTTCTTCGCCATTGCTGGCGGTGACATTCATCTGGCCGGAGAACACGGCCACGAACTGCGGACCCTGCACCGGCGTAAAGTCAACGAAATGACCCGGCAGCGCATGACCGATCTGCCAGTAAGCGACCTGCTGCTGCGCGAGCTGGATTCGCGGCAGCGCGGCGTCGCCGACGGGCAAGCCCCCCGGCGCCTGCATTTTCAGCTCAAGTTCGCTTAAGGCCGAATGGCCGGTCGCGTCGTTGGTGATGTGCGGTATGAACATTGCTCTCCCCTTTGTTGCAGTCTCCCCGACGGAGACAGGCTCACTGTTTCAGTGCCACGAGCAATGCTACTTTATTCGGCCGCTGCGGCGCGAGGGGCGAACGGGCGATTCCCGAAATTTGCCGTCGTCCGCGGGGTCGGATCGATCAGGATGGACGCTACAGAATGAATACCGAAGCCATCGCACCCCTTTCCATTGCGGGTACAGCGGAAGACACACCGGCCTTCGTGCAGGGCCTGGGAAATGCCTTCGAGAGGCACGGCTTCGCGGTGATCTCCGATCATGGCATCAGTCCCGACCTGATCGCCTCGGTCTTCAACAGCACCCGCGATTTCTTCGCCCAGCCGACCGAGACTAAGAAGCAGTTCCACGTCCCCGGCGGCGGCGGACAGCGCGGCTACACCGCGTTCGGCGTCGAAGCCGCCAAGGGCGAACCGCGTGCGGACCTGAAAGAGTTTTGGCATCTGGGCCGCGATCTGCCGCCGGGCGATCCGCGCCGTTCGTCGATGCCCGAAAACGTGCTGGTGCCAAGCGTGCCCGGCTTCGATACCAAGACGCGCGAGCTGTTCAGTGCCTTGGATAAGCTGGGCCTGCGCATCCTGCGTGGCGTGGCGCGGCATCTGAAACTCGCGCCCGATTACTTCGACGATAAGGTCGCACCCGGAAACAGCATCCTGCGCCTGCTGCACTATCCGCCACTGGCGCCGAATGCGGTCGGCATGCGGGCGGCCCCTCATGAGGACATCAACGTCATCACGCTGCTGCTCGGCGCCGAGGAGTCCGGCTTGGAGCTGCTCACGCGCAGCGGCGCCTGGCTGCCGGTGAGTCCGCCGCCGGGCGCGGTGGTGGTCAACATCGGCGACATGCTGCAACGACTGACCAACAATGTGCTGCCGTCCACCACCCATCGCGTCGTCAACCCGACGCCCGAACGCGCGGGGTATCCGCGTTACTCGATGCCGTTCTTCCAGCACTTCGCGTCCGAGTTCCTGATCGAGACGCTGCCCAACTGCATCACGCCCGACCGGCCGAACAAGTATCCCGTGCCCATCACCGCCGACGATTTCCTGCAAGAGCGACTGGCCGAGATCAAATTGAAATAGCGGCGTTAGGATCAAATGCCTTACGAGCTGTTCTATTGGCCGACGATCCAGGGCCGCGGCGAATATGTCCGCCTCGCTTTAGAGGACTCGGATACGCCCTATCGCGACGTGGCGCGGACCAAGTCCGGCATGAAGCAGATGATGGCGCTGATGGAGGCCCCGCGCCTGAAGACGCCGCCCTTCGCGCCGCCCTTCCTGCGTGACGGCAAGACCGTCATCGCGCAAGCCGCCAACATCCTGTTCTACCTCGGCCCCAAGATCGGCCGCGCCCCGAAGGCGGAAGCCGCGAGGCTGTGGGTGCATCAGCTACAGCTGACCGTTGCGGACTTCGTCGTGGAGATTCACGACACCCATCATCCCATTGCCTCCGGTCTTTACTACGAAGACCAAAAGCGCGAGGCGAAGGCGCGCAGCGCGGACTTCCTGAAGGCCCGCGCGCCGAAGTTCCTCGGCTATTTCGAGGACGTTCTGGATCGCAGTGACGGGCACTATCTCGCCGGCGCGAAGCTGAGCTACGCCGACCTGTCGCTGTTCCAGATCGTGGAGGGGATGCGCTATGCCTTCCCGCGCCACATGCGGAAGCTCGAAAAGATGATTCCGCGGGTCGTCGCCTTGCGCGACCGCATCGGCGCGCGGCCACGGCTGGCGGCATACCTCGCCTCACCGCGCCGCATCGCCTTCAACACCAGCGGCATCTTCCGGCATTACCCGGAACTCGACCGGATTAGCTAAGTCCCGCCACGTGGGCGGCCAGCTTGTCGAGCGTCTGATAGCCGTATTCCACCGCGCCGAAGCCGATCGCCGCTTCGCGCCGCGCCCTTGTCGGGTGCAACTGGCGCAGGGTCACAACGGTCTTGCCATTGCTTTGGCTGTCGAAGGTGATCGTGACGCGGAACATATTCGGATCGCTGTCCACATCCGAGCCATGATCGAACACCAATCGTTCCGGCGCCTTGATCTCCAGGAAGACGACGCGATTCGTCCAGACGGTGCCGTCGGGGCCCTTGAAATCGAAACGCCACTTACCGCCCACACGCGCCTCAAATTCGTGCGTGGTGCAGGTGAACCCTTGCGGCCCAAACCACTTCGACAGATGCGCCGCGTCTGTCCACACCTTGAAGACCAGTTCGCGCGGCGCATCGACCACGCGCGACAGCACGATCTCGCGTTCGAGCAGGGTGTTCATGTCAGGGCTTTGCATGACGGACTTTCCTCTTCGGAGACGTCTTCGGTTCGGGCGCGGCTTGTAGCTCGCGCAAATAGGCGTCGAGACGATCCAGGCGGTTTTCCCAAGCTTGGCGTGTGTGCTCGGCCCAGGCGGCAATCTCCGCCAGCGCTTCGACACGTAACGAGCACGGCCGGCGCTGGGCATCCCGGCTGCGGGTGATCACCCCGGCGCTCTCCAGCACCTTCAGATGCTTCGAGATCGCCGGCAGGCTGATGTCGAATGGCGCAGCCAGTTCCAGCACGGTTGCATCGCCGGACGCGAGTCGGGCAACAATCGCGCGCCGGGTCGGGTCGGCAAGCGCGGCAAAGGCGGCATCGAGGGACATGGCTTGGTTCATACACCATATTTAACAAAATGGTTAAATATGGTCAAGCCGTTGGACCGGCAAAGTGTGGGTGGCGGGACTCCGCCCGCGCGCCTTAGGCTACGCCGGCGTCCGGAGGCTGAATCAGCCTGTTATTTTCCTGCATTAACAGGCGACCGGGCGCCACCAGACCGTGCCAGAATTGCCGACGACTTTAGGGGGAGACTTACTGATGAAGCGCCTTGCCGTCCTCGCCGCCGCACTGACCGTCACCGGCGCCGCCTCTGCCGCGGATTTCTCCATCGTCGAGGCCAGCGTCACCGACATGCAGAAAGCGCTGAAGGAGGGCCGCGTGACGTCGCATGAGTTGGTGGCGCAATCGCTGGCGCGCATCGCGATGTACGAGAACCAACTCAATAGCACGCTGGCCGTGGCCAAGGACGCGTTCGCGCAAGCCGATGCGCTGGACCGCGAACGCGCGGCGGGCAAGATTCGCGGGCCGCTGCACGGCATCCCGATCGCCATCAAAGACAACATCAACACCACCGACATGCCGACCACGGCCGGCACGCTGGCCTTCGAAGGGCTGGTCCCGCCATACGAAGCGACGCTGACCAAGAACCTGCGCGACGGCGGCGCGATCATCGTCGCCAAAACGGTGATGACCGAGATGGCCAACTGGATGGTGCTCGGCATGCCGAACAATTATTCGTCGCTCGGCGGCTACGCCTTCAATCCTTATGACACGCGGCGCGATCCCCGCCCCGGCATGGACGATGGCCGCGGTGCGATGATCACTGGCAGCTCGTCGTCCGGTTCCGGCACCGCCATGAGCCTCTGGGCGCTGAACTTCGGCACGGAGACGACCGTGTCGATCATCGGCCCGTCGTCCAACAACATGCTGGTCGGCATCAAGCCGACGCTCGGCCGCGTCAGCCGCTGGGGCATCATCCCCGTCAGCCTCGATCAGGACACCGCCGGGCCGATGGCCCGCAACGTCACCGACGCCGCGATTGCCCTGGGCGTCGCCGAAAGCGTCACGCCGGACCCGAACGACAATCTCAGCAAGCGCTGCGCGCCGCCGTCGGGCCATGACTACACGCAGTTCCTGAAGCCGGACTCGCTGAAAGGCGCGCGGATCGGCGTGCCGCGTGCATCGTTCGTCGACGACATCACATTGTCCACGGGCGAAAAGAAGACCGGCGTGCCCGCCGATCAGAAGAAGATGTTGGAAGAAGCGATCGCCGCCCTGCGCGCCGCCGGTGCGACGGTTGTCGATGCCGATATCCCCAGCGTGCTGGCCAAGGATCCGGCGAAGAACATCCTCAGCAAGGATGTGTGCCACGCCCTTAACGGCGTCGGCTTCAAGGGCAACGACAGCATCTGCACCACAACGCTGAAGTACAGCTTCAAGCGCGACATCAATGCCTATCTCGCCAGCCTGGGCGCCAAGGCCCCGTTCAAGAACCTGACCGAGATGCGCGCCTGGAACGTCGCCCACGCCAAGATGAATACGATGAAGTACGGCCAGGGCACGATGGACATGTCCGACGACGCCGACATGGTCGCGGATAAAGCGCACTACGACGCCGACCGCGCCTGGGAGGTCAAACTGGCGGGCCAGGAGGGCGTGGACGCGGCGCTGAAGAAGAACAAGCTCGACGCCATCATCTTCCTCGGCCAACGCGGCGACGGCTTCGTGGCGAAGGCGGGCTATCCGACCATCACCGTCCCGTTCGGCATGGTCGAAAACGGCACCGGCTGGCCGGCCGGCTGGACGCCCAAGCCGATCCCGCTCGGCATCACCTTCTCCGCCACGGCTTGCAGCGAACCTAGGCTGATCGCCCTGGCTTATGCGTTCGAGCAGGCGACGAAACGTCGCCGTCCGCCGGGGTTGTAGGGGTCCCATGACCGTTCAGCGTGAACAGCTCACCGCTATCGCGCTGAACGACCTGGTTGCTTCTTTTGGCTGGGAGGACAGACCCCTCCTTGCTGCGGCGCTGCACTGGCTCTATCGCCGACCTGCCGAAACGTTCGCCGGTCACATGGCCGAACTAGACGCGGCCGTGGGAGACAGCGGGGCATTGTGTGAACCTGCCCGGGATTTTCTCGATGCCCGCTACGTCAGCGGCCTTGAAATCGCGGGCCAGGAAAACATTCCCTCAGGCCCGGCATTGTTCGTCGCCAACCATCCGGGACTGACCGATACGCTCGCCTTATTCGCCGCCATGGGCCGCGATGACTTGAAGGTCATGGCCGAACATCGCCCCTTCCTCGCGACGCTGACTCATCTCGCCACGCATCTCATTTTCGTCGACTCAAACCTCGGCCGTCGCGCGCTCGCCGTACAGGCGATGGTCGATCATTTGCGGGCGGGCGGCGCCGTGCTGACGTTCCCGGCGGGGCGCATCGAAGCCGATCCGGATATCCACGACAGCGCCATCGCCGAGATTGCGCAGTGGCCGGATATGACACGTCTCGTCGCGCGCATGGCGCCGGAAACCCGCATCGTGCCTGTGGCCGTGCGCGGCGTGATCGCGGCCAAGCCACACTGGTTGGCACGGATCAAACGCACCGCGTCCGAACGCGACAAACGCGCCGCCGCGCTGCAATTGGTCGCCATGGTCGCGCATGGAGCCCGGCCGACCACGGCACGCGTACGCTTTGGCACGCCCTTGCTGATCGCGGATTTTGCGCAAAATATCGAAGGGCTGCACAATACGTTGATCGCACGCATGGGACAATTGATCGCCGACGGGCGAGCCGCTGTGCCGACGGCCCTTGCGGCAACGCCCGAAGAGCGATTGGATTGGAGACCAGCCAATACGGGGGTCGTGATCCAATGATCAGCCACTTGCTCGCGATTGTTCTCGCCGCATCGTCCGCCCAGGCGGCCTCGCCCGCGACGGACACGCCCGAAGCCTACGTGCGCATGATGCGCAAGTTCCAGTGTTCGACCGCCGACAACAAGCCCGCCACGTTCTATTGGCATGGACAGGCCTTCGGACGCGTCGCCGGGATGGCCGACAAGAACCTGTTCGGCGTCGTCGGCATGAACACGCGCGCTTGTGTGACCGTGAAGGACGACAAGCGCGGCACGGGCTATCGCCTCGTCTCGCGTGAGCTTCTCTTCTACACCGACCCCAAGACCGGCGAGATCCTGCGCACCTGGGCCAACCCCTATACGGGTGAGACGGTGCCGGTGCTGCATGTCGCTAACGATCCGGTCAATCAGCCGCCGTCGTTTGGCGTCGACGCGCAAGGCAAGCCGATGCGCTTTCCCGGCACGATCAATGGCGATCAGACCTGGCTGACGGTGACTGTCCCGCTGTTCTACAGAAACCCGCTGAGCGGCGATTATCAGAAGTACGTCGGCGGCTTCTATCACGCGACCGAGATGTTCAACTTCTTCGCCGACACGAAGGACCTCCTCGACACGAAGAAGGACCAGGCCGACGTACGCGTCGCGTGGCAACGCCAGTCGGACTGGCTGCCCTGGATGCAGATGAGCGGCCGCGAAGGGATGATCTATTTCAACACCGCCGGCCGCATGCTGCGCAAATGGGATGACCTGCCCGACGCGGTGAAGCAGGAGATCGCGGCGAACTATCCGGACTACAAAGGCCCGCCGCCGACCGACGACGCGCGACCGAATGAGACGAGCTGGACCTACTTCAAGAAGAAGATCGCGCCGAATTAGTACCCGGCAGCATCGCGACCAGAACGCGGTCCTTGCGCACGAAGTGATGCCACAGCGCGCCGATGATATGCAGCGTGATGAGGCCAGCGCCGATCAGCAAAAGAGAGCGGTGCATGCCGCCGAACAGGCGATAGCCGCTGGCATCGTTGAACGGCTTCGGCGTCAGGAACGGCATGGGCGGGAAGGCATCGCTGCCGAAGAACCAGATCTGCGTCTTGCCGAATTCCGCTGAGTCCGCGAGCGACGTCAGCGCCGCCCAGCCCGAGAGCGGAATGACGATCAGCAGCGCGTACAGCGCGCCTTGCGTCAGCCGCGCGAGCCAGCGCTGATAGGTCGCCAGACCCGCCGGCAAGGCGGGCGTCGGATGCTTCGCACGCCAGCCCAACCGGGCGAGCACCAGGGCGAGCAGGATGAAGCCCAGCGTGTGATGAAGCTGCGACAGCATGTTGTGCAGCGGGAGAACATCGGCGTGGCGCAGGCCCATGCCATAGGTCCACGACATCAGGAAGCCGGCCGGCACCTCGATGAGGATCGCCAGCACGAATAGCCAGTGGAAGGTCTTGCTCAGACCGCCCCAGGCTTGCGTCGTATTCCCCTGCATGGAACCGCCCCCTACTTGTCGCCGTAATCCTCATACGCCCGCAACGAGACGTAGCGATACAGCAGATCGACATCGGCCGGCTTCAGCACGTCGGCGAAGCCGACCATGCCGAGGTCCTTGCGAGTTCCGGCGAGCACGACGTCCTTGAACTGCTTGCGCGTCTCAAGGTTCATGAAGCGCAGGTCCTTGACGCCGCCCCGCACCTGGGTGCCATGGCAGGAGGCGCAGACACGGTCGTAAAGCGCCTGGCCTTTGACGACATCCGCATCGGTCATCGAGATGCGTGGCGGCGCGGCCAGCGGCAGTTCCTTCGGCATCGGCGGCAGGCTCGCGGTGCCGCCGAGCTTGAACACCAGCAGGCGTCCGGTCGACAGCGCCGGGCCACGGCCGGACGACATCTCGATGTGCGCAAGGCCGCCGCCATAGCCCGCGTTGATGGCAATGTATTGCTCGCCGTCGACGGTGTAGGTCATCGCCGCCGCCATCGGAATCTGCTGCACGTCGGTTTCCCAGACCTTCTCGCCGGTATCCGCGCGATAGGCGGCAAGGGTCCTGTCCGGCGTGCCCTGGAAGACGAGATTGCCCGCGGTCGCCAGTACGCCACTGGAGGCGTTCGGCGCGCGGTCCACACGCCACCGCTCCGTCTGCGTCACGGGGTCCCAGGCGGACAACCAGGCCTTCGCCCGCGACGCAGCTTCGGTTTGCAACTTCAGCCGGTCGCCCGCGGAACCGGACATGACGATGCCGGTGTTATTGACGCGCGGCACCATCTTGAACGTCTTCTGCGTCGAGTAGACGCCCGCGTTCTCCGTCACCGACAAGTAGACGAGACCCGTGATCGGACTGAAGGCCATCGGATGCCAGTTATGCGCGCCGATGAAGCCCGGGCTGATCAACACGCTCTTGGCCTTGTATCGCGCTGCGGGGGCGACTTCGGCGCGGCCCGTCTTCGGATCGATGCCTTTCGTCCAATTCAGATTGACCAGCTTCTCGCCGGAGATCAGCTCGCCCGTGGCGCGGTCCAGCACATAGAAGAAGCCATTCTTCGGCGCCTGCATCAGCACCTTGCGCAAGCGCCCGCCGATAGTGAGATCGGCCAGCACGATCGGCTGAGTCGCGGTGTAATCGAATTCCTCGCCCGGCGTTTGCTGGTAGTGCCAGACATATTCCCCAGTCTCCGCCTTCAACGCGACGATGGAGGTGAGGAACAGGTTGTCGCCGCCCTTGGGGCTGCGGAATGTGCGCGTCCACGGCGATCCATTGCCGACGCCGATGTAGACCAGCTTGAGCTCCGGGTCATAGGTGATGGCATCCCATACCGTGCCGCCGCCGCCGAACTTCCACCATTCGCCCGTCCAGGTCTTCGCGGCCATTTCCATGGCCTTGTTCTCGAAGCCCTTCTTGGGATTTCCGGGCACCGTGTAGAAGCGCCACAGCTTCTTGCCAGTCTCGACATCGAACGCCGCGACAAAGCCGCGCGCACCCAGGTCCGCACCCGCGTTGCCGATCAGTACGCGCCCATCGAATACACGCGGCGCACCGGTGATGGTGTAGGGCCAGTCGGTCTCGCCCTCGAAGGTGTTGGTGCTCCACAGCTGTGCGCCGGACTTGCGATCGAGCGCGATCAGCCGCCCATCGAGGGTGGCGAGGACCAGCTTGTCTTTCCACAGCGCGATGCCACGCGCGACCACGTCGCAGCAGGTGATACGCGCGATATCGCGCGGCACATTGGGATCGAAGGACCACAACGTCTTGCCGGTCTTGGCGTCGTAGGCCGTGACCGTGTTGTACGGCAGGATATTGTACATCACGCCGTCGACCACCAGCGGCTGGGCCTCGAGCCCGCGCGGGGTGTTCAGGTCCTGATACCAGGCCAGTCCGAGTTGCTTGACCGTGTCGGCGTTGATGCGGTCGAGCGGGCTGAAGAACTGTTCGTTCAGCGTACGGCCCACGGCCGGCCAGTTGCCGGCATCGGCGACTTCGGCCGCCTGTGATGACGTCGCCAGCAAGGCGACTGCGGCCAGGGTGCGCAAAATCAGACGGGGCATCGGCGGCGAACGTCCTCTCACATGGTGTTCGAAGTTTCGCCCCGGCCAGGGGAAAGGCAACCGATTTGAGACCGTTATCTGAAGCCCGGCCCGGCCATCTCGCCCCTGCCCGCCCTGCGATGCAGGAATGGCGGGATGTGCCCCCTGAGAGCTATCGGGCCCCGCACCATGAATCTGCATATTTCTAGCGCCCAAATGAACAGGTGGGCGGTATCGCTTGCAGGCTGAGGCTTAGGCATGATGAGCGTATGATCGGACCGACGTCGAATGAGGACAGAATTGATGGACATGGACCTCGGGCTCGCGATCGCGCATCACCTGCTGATCTTCGGCATTTTCGGAATCCTGGTCGTTGAGCACGCGCTGGTGCGCCATGGCATGGATAGCGCGGTGGTTGGCCGCCTCGTGCGCATGGATCGCATTTACGGCCTCTTCGCCGGCGCGATCCTGGTCGTCGGGTTCACCCGGGCAAACCTGGCCGCCAAGGGCTGGGACTATTACACGCATAATGCCTTCTTCTGGTCGAAGATCGGCACCTTCGCGCTGATCGGCCTGCTGTCGATTCCACCCACTGTTGCCTACATCCGCTGGCAGCGGGACGGCACAACCCCCTCGGACGTTCAGGTGCGCCGCGTGCAGCTTTACCTGCGCGCACAACTCACCTTGTTCATGCTGTTGCTGGTGTTCGCCGCCGCCATGGCGCGCGGGTACGGGCAGTAACCATGGACCTCGGTATCCGTGAGGCGGTGTTCAGCACGTTCGACCTCGACCGCATCGCCACACCCCTCGTCGAGGTCGGCTTGTTCGAGCGGGTGGCGCTGCCGGATGCGCCGCGCGAGCAGTTCGCGCAATGGCATGCGCCGACGGCGTGCACCCGGATCGAGCAAGCGTTGCTGGTGGCGAAAGACTCCCCGAGCGGATGCGGCGCCCTGCGCCTGGTGAAGTTTCACGACGTCCCACAGCAGGTGATGCGTTCGAGCCAGCGGAGTTGGGATACCGGCGGCATCTTCGATGTCGACGTGTTCACCACCGACTGCACAGGTGTCTACCGCGCCTTGCAGCGTCACGGCTGGACCGCGCTGGGCGAGCCCGTCGACTACAGCGAGGCCATGTTCAGCGTGCGGCAGGTTGTGGCCGCCGGGCCGGATGGCTTCATGCTGGCGATGATCCAACGCTATTCCCCGCCAGTGCCGAACTAGCCCGCGCAGCAACCGATGTCGCCGATCTTCAATTCGACCCAGCTGGTGGCCGATTTCGACCGCGCGGTCGCCTTCTATACCCAGACACTGGGCTTCGGCACGCGCCTGACCTTCCCGGTCAGGGGTGCGTTGGAACCGGGTGCCGATGTTCTCGGCTTGCCGTTGCCGTTTGCAAAAGATGCCGACCGCATGGTCGGGATGTTCCATCCGCCAGGCTTGGCCGCGGGCGTGGAACTGATCGCCAACAGAAGTATGCAAGGCCGCGACTTCAGCGCGCAGTGTGTCGCACCGAATGTCGGCATGCTGTGCCTGCGCATTCCGGTGGACGATGCCGCACGGTATGCAGGCGAGATCACCGCGCGCGGCGGCACGCTCTACGCGCCCGTGCGGACGTTTGAGATTGCGCCCTATGGCCCGGTGTCGTCGTTCTCGGTACGCTCGCCGGAAGGCGCGATCATCGAATTCTTCGACGCGCCCTTCGAGAACATGCTCACTACGCCATAGATCGCCGCACTGACCACGACGCCGCCGGCAAGACCGAGCAACTCGGCACGTTCGGCCATGCACAGCATCGCGACCATCGACACGATACCCACCGCCGCCGCGATCCCCAGATAGCGGAAGTTCAGGGGCACGCCATTTCCCACCACGCCGCGGCGCGCCAGTCGCCATGCGGCGCAGCAGGTCGCGATATAGATCGCGATGGTGGTGAGGGTCGAGGCCACCGCCAGGTCGGCGAATCTGCCCGTCACCCCGAACGCGATGGGCACGAACGCATAGGCGATGATGGCGACGTGGGGTGCATGCATGCGGGCGTGGACGCGACCCAAGACCGGCGGCAGATAGCCATGACGGGCGAAGGCGAAAATGATTCGCGGCGTGCCGAAGTTGTCGCCGGCCATCATGCCGAAGATCGAGACCCCGGCACCGGCGACGATCAACAGCTGGAGCGTCGGGTTGATCGTACCCATCGCGTCGGCCAAGGGCGCGGGCGAGTTCACGATGGACGCCCCCAGGAGACCTTGCGCGACAAGCTGCACGGCCAAGTAGATGGCGATCACCGCGACCAGCGAGACCGCCAACGCGCGCGGGATGACCCGCGACGGCTGCGAGACCTCGCCGCTGACGTCGAGCGCCCCTTCCATGCCGGTGAACGCGAACAGCGCGAGGATCATGGCGCGCCCCATGCCCTCGGACCCCAGCGCACCGGTCACATGCAGGTTTTCCGGATCGATCGCGCTCGCGCCTACGGCCACGAAAAGGATGATCGGCAACAGTTTCACCACGGCCGTGAGGCTCACGATGCGCGCCATGCGAGCAGCGCCGCCGATATTGAGGATGGCGATGAGGGCAATGACGCCGATGACGATAACCGGCCGCGCGAAGCCATCGCCCCTCCACCCCGTTGCGTCGATGATCATGTCGGCGAAGGCGGCGGCCACGCCGCCTGTCCCGAGGGCGTTGCCGAACCACATCAACATGCCGGCGACGAAGCCGGCGCACGGCCCGAAGGCGCCTTCGATGATGCCGAAAGCACCGCCGCTGGTGGCGATACGGCTACCGCCCTCGGCGAAGCAGATCGCCACGGCGCCCACAGCCAGCCCGCAGACGATCAACGCCATAGGCGCATAAGCGCCGCTTGCCGCGGCAAGCGCCGCCGGCAGCGCATAGATGCCAGCGCCGACGGTGGCGTTGACGATGCTGCCGGCGAGCGCCCACAGGCCGACGACGCGGACGAGCCCGTGATCGCGCGCGTTTTCCATGCGGCGCCGGGTGCGCGCGATCGCGTCTAGTGCTCTCTGGCTACGCCAGCGCCGTCTTGAATGTGGCGAGAAGGCGGGCCCAGGCTTTCTCGGCCTGTGCCTCGTGATAAACGCGGCTGCCCGGCACGCACCAGCCATGCATCGCCTCGGCATAGACTTCGATTTCCGCCGGCAGCTTTGCCGCGGCGAACGATGTCTTGAGAATGTCCTTCGCGCCGGGTTGTGCCTTGTCGTCGTTGTCGGCCACTGCGATCAAATAGCGTGCCTTCATCTTCGGGATGAGCAGATGAGGGCTATCCGGCTTGTCGGTGACCAGTCCGCCACCATGGAACGAACCAACGCCGCCGATGCGATCGGGAACGGCGGCGGCGGTGCGCATAACCAAAGGACCGCCCATGCAATATCCGGTGGTGCCGATCTTACTCGTCTTCTTCACCGCCGCCTGGGAGTCGAGCCAGGCGACGAAGGCCACCGCATCACGTTCGGCCGCACCGGGTGCTTGGATCTTGCCGGCATGCGACATCGCCTGCTCGCGGCCGCCCGGCGCCTGGAAATCGAAATCCGGGGCGAAGGTCGGCGCTTTGGAGGTGCGATAGTAAGGGTTCGGGCACAACACCGCGTAGCCTTCGCCGGCCAAGCGGCGCGCCATGTCGCGGAAGGCCGGACGCAAGCCCAGGATGTCGGTCCAGATGACCACGGCCGGCGCGGCACCATTGGTCGGATGCGTAAACACCGCGTCGCAGTTGCCATCAGACGTCTTGATCGTGACGTCGTTCTCCTTCACCGGAACCGCAGCGCGAACCGTCCCGGCGGCAAGCGCGATGCCGGTGCCAAGCGCCATCGCGCCGAATTCCCGGCGGCCCAAGGTGGGGCCGAGATCGTGTTGGAAGCAATCGTCGCCACAGAATTCGTCGCGTGCGTCGCTCATGTCCGCTCTCCCCAAGATGGATGATCATCGGACCATATCTACGCGCTGACTTGAAGGCCCGGCGATGGCATCGTCGGGGCCGCCCTCCGCATAGGGTCAGGGCGCCGCGAAATCTCGTAGGTATTGCGCCCAACAGCCGTGCAAACGGGTCTTTCCGGTCACCTCGTCCCTCTACGGCGGCAGCCAAATGAAGCCCCCGGTGGGGGCCTCCTCAAGATCGCCTAGAGCCTGGATGACGCCGCCGAAGGAGGCGAGAGCGTAAATGATAACCTTTCGCATAAACTTCCTCCCTCACATCAAGGTTCGACCAGAGGACGAACGAAACGACATCTTTCCGACGGCCGAAACAACACAGGCCGCTATGGCGATCCGCTAACCGAACGAACAACTTAGCTATGCATCGGAGCGCTGGGATCAGGGCGCGGAATTCGCCGGTTGAAACAGGGCCTGGGTATTGGCGACAGAACGGATCATCGCTGATGATTGGTTTGTCCTCGCATCCATTTCCTTGATCTAAAACAAGAATCTGGCCGCTTGCGCCGTTGCGAGGGCGCGCACAGGGACATAAAACAAACGGTAATTAGATTGCCGTTACAAAGCTCCATGTCCGCCGACTTCGCCATCATTCAGTCAGCACCTCTTGCCGGTCCTGTCCGCGCATGAGCGAAGCTCTGATTGCGCCGCTGAACTGCTTCGTCGTCGACGACACGTTGCATGATCGCGACCTGTTGGTGACGACGCTGAAGACCATTGGCGTCAAGCACGTCATTACCGCCGGCAATGGTTCTGAAGCTTTCCAAGCGCTGGCGGCCGCGACGAAGCCGGCCGATCTGGTGCTGTGCGACATCCGCATGCCCAACGGTAACGGCCTGCAATTGCTGCACGCAATTCGCAATGGCGCGATCAAGAATGTCCGCATGGATGCCTCGTTCATTCTTGTGACCGCTCATCCGACTGCCGAGGCGGTCAAGATCGCCTCCTCCCTCGACGCGCATGGCTTCGTGGTAAAGCCGGTGCTGCCCGAGAAGCTGTCAGCGGTCGTTCTGAAAGCCCGCCGCACGACATTTCCCGTGACGCCGGGCCGCTATGCTAAAGTCTCCGTGCCGGGGACGTTCTGATGGCGGAATCAAACAACAACGTCGAGAAGCTGAACCTCCATGGTTTGAGTACGGAGGACTATGTCCGTGCGGAGGCCATGCTGACCGTCGAACAGAAGGCGGCGCTGGCCACGCGCCTGGCCGCGGGTCTGAACGCGACCGACGGCAACCCCGAGCAAGCCGAAAGCGCCGAGGCCATTCTTCGACTGATCATCTGGAACGGCGAGCCATCCGTTGTCGAAACCCTGGCCCATGCGGCCGCCAGCAATCCCAATACGCCGCATAGCGTGGCCTGGGCACTGGCGAACGACGACGAGGCCGCGGCGAAACCGATCCTCACTGCCTCGAAAGTGCTGTCGGACGAAGATCTGGTGGCCATCGTCGAAGTCACCGACAACTTCGCCAAGATGGGCGCAATCGCCGTTCGGTCGGACGTGAGCGGCGAACTGTCGCGCTCACTGGCGACGCATGGCGACGAGAACACCGCGCACCTGCTGCTGAACAATTCAAAGGCGGATATCCTCGACGACGCCTATGCGTCGATCATCGATCGCCACGGCGATCATGAGCGTATCCAGCAAGGCATCATCGATCGCGACTCCATCTCCGCCGAGGTCGCCGAACGCCTGTCGACGATCGTGGGCACGGCGATGGCGGCAAAACTTTCGCAGCGTCATCCCGCCTCGAACCGCACGGCGGCACCGCCACCGCCCGCGGCCCCACCGCCGCCGCTCGCCATTCCGTTGGGCAACATGGAAGGCCTGAGCGCGGAGGAAATGGATGGGCTTGTCGCGCGCATGGCGGGTGAACGCTCGCTCACCGTGACGCTGCTGATCCGCAAGCTGACGATCGGGAATTTCCAATTCTTCTGCCGCGCGCTCGCGGTCCTGACGAAGTCGCCGACTTACGACGTCTTCACCAAAATGCTTGAATCTCCCGAAACGCATCTTCCAGACCTGTGGAAGCAAACCGCTCTGGCGCCCGGATGGCTTCCCGTCGCGCGGGCGGCGGTGACGGCCTTGACCAGCCTGCTCAACACCTATGCTAAATCCGACCCGGCGCTGTTCCGCCGCAACATGGTCGACAAGACGTCCGCCAATCTGAGGGCCGATAAGGTCGACGTCACCGACGAGCAGAAGAAGTATCTGCGCTCGCTGCTGTGACGCGCTTGGGGCAGACCCCACGCCGCCCGCTGCCCGGCTAGACCTCAGCTATCCCAGCCGAATCGCTCGACGGGCGCCAAGCCGTCCCGATAGACTGCGATGTGGGGGGCCCAATATGACAACGATGAATAACGCTTTGGCCGCCGAAGTCTCGACTTCGGCGGACCACGCACGCGACCTGTTCCTGGTCGGGTTCCTGGTCTTATTCCTGGAACTTGCCTGTATCCGCTGGTTCTCGGCTTACGTCGTGTTCCTGCAGTTTTTCACCAACGTGATCCTGCTCGCGGCCTTCCTCGGCATGTCCTGCGGTTGCCTTGCCGCGCGCGCGAAACGCGACTGGCTGAAGCTGTTCCCGCTGATCGCACTTGTCACCATCCTCGCGGCACTGGGCACGTTGGAAGGCTTCAAGCATTGGCAGGACATCGTTGTCGACGTCGGGGCGCAGCGCGGCTCGCCTCAGGAAGTCTTCTTCGGCACGGAGTACCGTGACCCCGACGTGGCGAAGTTCGTCGTCCCGATCGACGCCATCGCCGGCGTGTTCTTCATCCTGGTCGCGCTGATGTTCGTGGGCCTTGGGCAGGTGCTCGGCCGCGCCTTCGATGCCTACCCCGACCGTGTGAAGGCCTACACCTACAACATCGGCGGCAGCCTGGCGGGAATCGTCGGCTTCTCGCTGCTGTCGTTCATGAATGCCCCGCCGGTGCTGTGGTTCGCTATCACATTGGGCGGAATCGGCACGATGCTGTATCGGGCGCGGACGCTGAGCCTTCTCGGCGGCGCGTGCATGGTCGCGCTGCTCGTGGCTGTGACGGCGGTGCTGCCGACCATCTCACCGCGCGAAGATTATTGGCGCCACGACATCCGCTGGTCGCCGTACTACGCCGTCGACCACGAAGGCGGACATCGCGAGATCCTGGTGAACACCGTGGGCCATCAGGTGATGATCCCGTTCCAGGAGTCAGGCTCCTTCTATTCGATCATCCACCTGTTGCGGCGCCACAGCGGCGGCGCGCCCTTTGGCGACGTCATGGTGATCGGCGCGGGCTCGGGCAACGACCTCGCCCATGCCTTGAAGTTCGGCGCCAAGCACATCGACGCGGTCGAGATCGACCCGGTGATCCAGGCGACCGGCATCGCGGCGCATCCGGACAAGCCCTATCAGGACCCGCGCGTGGAACGTCATCTGGATGACGGCCGCCATTTCCTGCGCACGACAAACAAGACTTACGATCTGGTTGTCTACGCGCTGGTCGACTCCCTGATGCTGCACAGCGGCTATGCCAACCTGCGGCTGGAAAGCTATCTGTTCACCGAACAGGCCCTGGCCGACGCGGCCCGCGTGTTGAAGCCGGGCGGCGTATTCGTCAGCTACAACTACTTCCGCCAGGGCTGGATCGTCGAGCGCATCACCGCGATGGCGACCAAGGCGTTCGGATGTCCGGCGACGGTGATCAGCCTGCCGTATCGTGAGGTGGTCACCGAAGCGACGGCCGGCGGGTTCTCCATGATCATCGGCGGCTGCGACGCGAACATCGTCAAGGCCTTCGCCGAGAAAGGCCCGCTGTGGCTGAACACACAGCCCCCGAACAACATGAACGTCGACGGCTTCAGCGTCGATCCGGCGACAGCACCCAGCAGCGAAGGCGCGACGTGGGAGAAGATCGCGCCGTCGAAAGTGGCCGACACTTCCCCCACCCAAATCACCGACGACTGGCCGTTCCTCTATCTCAAGGATCGGGTGATCCCGAGCTTGAACTTGCGCTCCATGGCACTGATCGGTGTGCTCGGCCTCGGACTGTTGGTGAGCTTCATGCCACGGCGACAGATGCGCCTGGACGGCACGATGTTCTTCCTCGGCGCGGCGTTCATGCTGCTGGAGACCAAGGCCGTGGTGCAACTGGCGCTGCTGTTCGGCTCTACCTGGATCGTCAACTCGGCGGTGTTCTTCACCGTGCTTGTGTTGATCCTGTTCGCCAACCTGTTCGTCTTGAAAGTTCAAAACGTCGGGCGGATTTGGCCATACGCCGGTCTTATCGTACTGATGGGCGCGAACTTCCTGATCCCGACGGAAGCCTTCCTCGGCGGCAGCATCGTGACGCGTTACATCCTGCCTTGCGTGCTGGCGCTGGGGCCGATGTTCTTCGCCGGCATTGTGTTCGCGACACGCTTCCGCGACAGCGCCGATCCGGATCTCGCGTTCGGCTCGAACATCGCGGGCTCGGTGATCGGCGGTCTTGCCGAAGCGTTCTCGACGCTGCTGGGCTTCAAGTACCTGCTGCTGATCGCGATCGCGTTCTACCTGCTGTCGGCAGTGTTCCCGAAAGCGGCACCGCGACTCAACGCGCCGTAAACGACTTCGCCGAAACCATCTCCTCGCCAAATGCGGGAGATGGTTTCGCGAACTGCATCGCATGCATATCAAACTGCGACGCGCTTATACCCAGCGATCACACACGCGTGAAACTGAACGCGCGAAGGCAAGAAGTGTGTCGGTAGCGCCGCGCCGTAAATAAATTTTGCGCGCCCTTCACTACAAGTCGGTCTGCCTCTGTATATGTTCCCCATCATTCAGCGCCCCGGCCGAGGGGTCTGCACGGACTCGTAGCGGGCGCTGACTCACTTTGGGGGGGAACCTATGACTAAGCGTATTCCGTATTCACGACTCAGCGTCGCGGCGATCGCCCTGGCGGCGCCGCTCGTCACCGCCTCGATGGCGCAGGCGCAGATGGAAGAGATCGTGGTCACCGCGCGTCAGCGCGAAGAAAATCTGTTCGAGGCACCGCTGTCGCTGACCAGCCTGAGCGGCGCCGAACTGCAACAGTCCAACATCAAGGACATCAACGACCTCGCGAGCTACACGCCGGGATTCTACTACACCTCGCAGGCCAGCTTCAGCGCCTCGCGTCTCGCGCCGGCTTATCGCTTTCGCGGCATGAACAACAGCAGCCCCGATCCGTTGCAGCAGCAGGGCGGCGTCTTCCTCGACGGCATCTTCCTGTTCGGCGGCGCGCCAATGCTGACCTTCGAGGACATCGAACGCGTTGAAGTCATCAAAGGACCGCAGAGCGCCCTGTTCGGCCGCAGCACCTTCTCCGGCGCGGTGAACTTCATCACCAAGCGTCCCGCCGATCACTTCACCGCCAGCGCCACGGGCGGTGTTGAAACCCGCGGCACCTATGACTTTAGCGGCAGCCTCGAAGGCCCGGTCATCGCCGATCGCCTCTCGCTGCGCGTCACTGGCGCCCGCAACGTGAAGGGTGCGCACTTCAAGGCCACCGATGGCGGCGACATCGGCCGTGAAACCACGAACTCCCTGAACACGCAGGCCGTAATCACGCCGACCGACAAACTCGAGCTGCGCATCCGCCGCATGGATAGCTGGCAGGATGACTCCAAGAGCCCGGTGGCGAACATGAACGCCAACTCGCCGTTGCTGGCGAACGCGCCGAACCGCTGCCGCACCGGCGCCGACCCGTATTGGTGTGGCGCCATCCCGACGATCGGCACCGCAGGCGTACCGTTCGCGGCCGTCAGCACGGCGACGTCGCTGAACCCGCCGGGCTTCCAGAACTCCAACAACCCGAACCTGCTGAAGGACATTCTGGCCAACAACACGGCCAATCCGCTCGTGCTGGGCAAGCTGCCCTTCTACAATGAAGTGTCGCGCCTCAATCATGCCGGCCTGACGGGCAAGTACGCCCGCACGTCGCTCGAATTCAAATACGATTTCGACAACGGCATGACGTTCACGAGCGACTACGTGAACAGCAAGCTGCGCACGATGACCGCACAGACCAGCTCCGGCGACGACGGCAGCGGTTGGATTATCTCGCCGAACGTGCTCACCGATAACAGCGCCGCGGTGCGTCTGTCGTCCGACGGCAAGGAACGCCTGACGTGGAGCGTCGGCGGCAATGCTTCCGTGTTGTCGGCCACCCGCGTCGCCGTCTATCGCGAACCGGCCGCCTGCACTACATGGGCGCCTTCGCGACACTGCACTACAGCTTCACCGATCAGTTGGACCTCGACCTCGAAGGTCGTTACCAGCGCGAGCGCGTGACGACGTCGTATCAGCTGGTCCCCCAGACCACCTCGGCGTTCAAGTCGTTCATCCCGCGCGTCATCCTGACGTACAAACCGACGGACGAAATGACGACCTACGCGTCGTGGGCCCGCGGATCGCTGCCGGGCACCGACAACTCGATTGTTCCGCTGCTGTCGCCCGCCTTGCAGGCGACCGTCCAGGCGGCGCCGGGTTACACCGTCGCCGTGCCGGCCGAAACCGTGCAGAACTTCGAACTCGGTGTGAAGCAGCAGTCGGCCCGCTTCCGGTATGCCCTCACCGGCTACTTCATGAAGTGGAACAACCTGAAGAACCGCGTCAGCTACGCCTGCCCGGGCAACCAGTGTGGCCCGACGGTCGTCAATGCCACCGTCAACGTCACGCTGGCACAGACGGCGAAGATCTACGGCGTCGAAGCTGAAGTCGGCGCCGTGCTGACGGATGCCTGGGACGTGAACGCGTCGTTCGACTACGTCCACGGCCGTTATGACCGCTTCTTCCAGCCGCTGACAATCCAGCACACCGGCCAGTCCAACGCCGCCGGCAAGACCATCTTGGGCTTCCCGGAAGCACAGGCCGCCGTCACGACCACCTACCGCGGTACCTTCAGCAACCCCGACTGGAGTTGGTACACCCGCGCGGGCATGACCTATTCGGGCAAGATCTACGTCGAAGAAGTCAATCAGTCGTGGATCGCGGGCTCGGCGAGGGTCAACCTGCACGCCGGTATCGAGCATGGCCAGTCGAAGATCGACTTCTATGTCGACAACCTGACCGATAACCGCCAGTGGATCGGTGGTCTGCGTGCGTTGCAGAGCAACTACACGGTCGGCACGGTGGTCGCCTCGCAGGCGACCGCGACGATGGTGCTGCCGCGTCTGCGTACCTTCGGCGTCCGGATCTCGACCAAGTTCAACTAACGCCTACGTAAAATTTGACGTAGCCCCGTCGGCCGCAAGGCCGGCGGGGCTTTTCTTTGTCCGAATGGCTGAGCGGCCTAGCCTTTTTGAACGGATTTATAGCCATCTGCACGGGTTTCTCCGGACAAGGGCTAGGGCAAACTGCTCTTACGGAAACACCCCACGGCAACGCCAATTGCCAATCCGGAGGAAACCAGATGTCGAACGTCTTGCAACTCCCCTCGCTGCCTGCGGCCGGACCCGCGCAGGCCAACCCCAGCGAACTCCGACGTATTCAGGTCGCTTCCGACGCATTCGAGACATGGGCGGCAGACTACTGCCTCGGCCCGCCCGATAGCGCCGACGTGGCGATGTTCATGATCCAGGTCATGCAGCGCAGCGCGGAGCAGTTCACTTACGAACAGCTCCAGCAGGCGCTTCGGGAAAGACGTTCCGCTGCCTGATCTCCTATTTTCGCAGCGAAATAGACCGGTTTAAGCTGAGGGATGACCATCAAGCTCATCTGCCTCGACGCCGACGACACCCTTTGGCACAACGAGCGCCACTTTCAGGCGGCCCTTCAGCGCCTGACTGACATCGTGCCGGAGTTCTCCCGCAGCCTATTGGAGCAGACGGAACATCGAAACATTCCGCTCTACGGGTTCGGTGTGAAAGGCTTCATGCTTTCCGTCATCGAGACGGCGGCGCAGACGATGGGTGCGCAATTCAACGGCGCGATCGCCACGAAGATTGTCGATGTGGGCAAAGACCTGCTCGCGCATCCCGTCGACCTGCTGGACGGCATCGCTTCCGCCCTCGAGGAACTGCATAGCCGTGCGCCGCTTGTATTGGTCACGAAGGGCGACCTACTCCATCAGGAAACCAAGCTGGCGGCTTCGGGGCTCGGCGATCGCTTCGCGAGCGTGCAGATCGTCAGCGACAAGCGCGCCGAAACCTTCGCATCGATTTTCACCCGCCATGCGGTGGCGGCGACGGAAACGATCATGATCGGAGATTCTCTGCGCTCCGACATTCTGCCCGCGCTGGAGGCCGGCGCTTACGCCGCCTACGTCCCGCATCCGTTGGCATGGTCTTATGAAGTGCGCGATGAGCCTGTCGGCCATCCGCGCTATCGCCGCGCGGCGCACATGCGTGAAATACCACAGTGGATCGATGGCTTACGCGATCGCTAACGCGATCATCGCGCAGGCGGACACCGCACTAAATCAAGTGGTTGGCAGGCGATAGCCCCCGCAAAACAAGGCGCCCCACCAGCCGCAGGGGGCGTGTTGCAAAAAAGGCGCTCATTCAAATCACCGGCCGGCCGGCCCTTGAAAGGGCGATCCCGTGGCGTAGACACGTCGAATTCGACCTGTATACACTCTGTGGACAGCGCGGATATGGGGTCCGTCGCCGCGCGTGCCGATGGGGGATCGTTACAGCGCACCGATCAGACAGAGCAGTCTGCGGCTGCGCAATCGGCTTTCAAGCACAACAAGGGGGGTTCTTCGTAATGCGTACGAAACTTGGCTATTTGAGTGCGGTCGCACTCGGTGTTCTCGGCAGCTACCAGACGGCCTCCGCGCAAGGCCTTGAGGAAATCACCGTTACGGCGCGCCGCGTCGAAGAAAATCTGATGCAGGTTCCGCTGGCGATCAGCGCCATTGGCGCTGGTCAGATCCAAGACACCGGCGTTCAGAACCTTCAAGACCTGTTGCGTTTCACCTCCGGCGTGGTCTCCACGCCAGGCACGAACACAGGCCGCGTCGGCGGCCCGTTCAACCGCGGCCCGTCAGCCCTCGTGTTCCGCGGCCTTTCGGTCGCGACCGGTCAGGTGTTCATCGACGGCGCCCCGTTTGCCGGCTCGGCGACCCCGGACGTCACGGATGTCTCGCGCGTCGAAGTGCTGAAAGGACCGCAGGCGGTCTACTTCGGCCGCTCGACCTATAGCGGCGCCGTCAACTACGTGACGAAGGAACCGGGCGACAAGTTCGGCGGATACGTCATTGGCGATCTCGCCAACTACGGGACCGTCAACCTCAACGCGGGCGTTGAAGGCCCGATCACCGAAAAGGTCGGCGTTCGCGTCAGCGGGCGCTTCTACACGACCTCCGGTCAGTATGTGAATCCGCTGCAGGGTGACCGCCTGGGCGCCCAGCAGACCAGCAACTTCGCGGTGAACGCGGTCTTCAAGCCGAGCGACGCGCTGAAGATCAAGGCCTACTACGCTTGGGCCCAAAACGATGACGGCATGCCGGCGCAGGGCATCCTGGTCGCGGGCAGCATTGTTCAGTCCCCGACCAACATAAATCAAGCGACCTACAGCGCCGTGGGCGGGGATCTAACCTGCCGTGCCGGCGGTACGGTTCTCTACTATTGCGGCACCTTGCCGAGCGTGAACACGCTGCTGAAGCAGAACCCATTGGCGGTATCGGCGATCACGAAACCGACGCCGCTGGTGAGGGCGCTGACGGTCGACAACCGGCCAGTCTTCGTCGCCGCGCTGGGCCGGACCGAGTCCTATCCGACCGCTTTCGATCCGAATTGGCTCACGCACATGGGCTACAAGCTACGGACCCAGAGCGCGCACCTTGGCATGGAATACGTCACCCAAAACGATTGGACGCTCACGTCCACGACCGCTTGGGATTCGACGAAGTCGGAAGCGTGGGAAGACTATAACTTCCGCGACGTCTCCAACGTGATCAACCCGAACTACGTCTCGGCCACGGCGACCCCGCTGCTGTCGCCTTTCAACGACCGTCCGTCGATGACCCAGACCGTGAACCGGGATTTCAGTCAGGAATTCCGCGTGACCTCGCCGTCGAAGGAACGTCTTCGCGGTGTGGCGGGCGCCAGCTGGCTGCGCATCATCACCCCGTTCAACGGCCTGCTCGGCTTCAATCAAACGGGCACCGTGCAGAACAACCTGACCGAGACGCTCAGCAAGACGCCGGCCGTCTTCGGCGCGGTGTATTACGACTTCACCGATCAGTTCACGCTGAGCGCGGAAGCGCGATATCAGTGGGATAAGATCTCGCAGAAGGCGCTCTGGCCGATTCCGGGCGCGGCACTGCAGCAGACGTACACGAGCTTTTCGCCGCGTGTTTCGCTGGATTACAAGTTCTCGCAAGACGCCTTGCTTTACGCATTGTGGTCGCGCGGCTATCGCCCGGGCGGCTTCAACATCGCCTTGGTCAGCAATCCAGCCGGCGTCGTCGCGCAGCTGGCGACCGCAGGTGGGCAGCTGGCCTATCAGCAGGAAAAACTCGACAACTTTGAAGCGGGCATCAAGTGGACCGGCCTCGAGAACCGCCTGCGCGTCATCTTCGACGCTTACTACATGAAGTGGCAGAACGGTCAGGTCACACAGTCGATCTTCGTGACCCAGGCGAACGGCGCTTTGGCCGCGATGAGCATCATCCTGAACCAGGGCCGCGTCAATTTGAAGGGCGTGGAGTCCGAAGTTGCATGGGCAGCGACCGATCACCTGACGCTGTCTGGCTCGTTCTCGTACATGAAGAACAAGATCGTCAACTTCCAGGACGTTGTGAACGGTCCGCGCATTTACGGTTCGACCAGCGCGGCCGGCTACGAACTACCCGGCGCGCCGAAGCTGACCTTCAGCACCTCGGCCGAGTACAAGGACCACTTCGTGGGTGACTGGGATTGGCTCGCCCGCACCGACCTCACGTATCGCGGCGGCATGTACATCGATACGCATCAGATTGCGCAGACCGCGCCGTCTTATCGCGTCAATATCCGCGTCGGCCTCGAAACGACGAATGTCCGTGTCGAAGGTTACGTGAACAACGTGTTCAACAACATGGAAGCCACCGAAGTCGGCATCGCGAACAACAACATCAACGCGCTCGCCGCCACCCAGGCCATCCGTTACACCGCGCCGCAGAAGCGCCTGTTCGGAATCAAAGCAAGCTACAAGTTCTAGTCGAAGCGGGCCGTCCCTCGGGGCGGCCCGACGTTTTTTGATGCCTTTGACGCTTACGGCCTCAATGGATGTTCGGCGGAGGGGCGCCCCCCCCCCCTGCTCCTCCGCCCGAGCTTCTTGGCACACGGTGCCTAACTGCGCCCAAACGCGCGCGCATCACGATATAATCTATTGTTCTTTATATATTTTTCTCCCACCCCGCTTGGCCGGCCCGTATAGGCGTAGGTCTCCCGCCGGAGCGATTTCGGATGATCGGGGGAGACGAGGATGGTAGAGCGATCTCCATCGAAAGTTTTATGGGCCGCAGCCTACCTCACCGCGTCTTGAGCGCATTCGGCAACCCGTGGGGACGCCGGGGCAGGACAGAGAGCGCTTATGCGGATCGGTTCGACGGCGGAGACAAATGCGCTTCTTCTATTTAGATCCCGGCCTTCGCGACAACGTCGGGCATCAGGCGAATACCTGCCGCGCGGTGACGTCAGAGCTGCGACGCCGGGGGGTGGAAACGTTCGTTGCAGCATCGGCCGAAGTGACCGATGAGCTAAAGGCTGAGGTGAACGCGCGGCCGATTTTCAAATATCCGAATGCCTGGCTGCAAAACGGCGAGCCGGTCGCTGGCTGGCTTTCGGTCTTCCTTCAAGGCACGACGGCAACGACCGGGGAATTGATGCAGCTGCCGCCGACCCAAGCCGGCGATGTCGTTTTCCTCAACTCAGCGCTGCCGGTGCAGCTCATGGCGATCGCCAATTGGGTGACCCACATTCCGCCCGATCGACGCCCGCGTGTGGTGATCGAGTTTGGGATCGGGCCCGGCCTCGAGGCGCATAAAGTCGGCGACACCCTGCAGTATGAAACGATAGATCCACGACAGGATCCGCGCAGCGTGCTGTATCGCCACATTGGCAACAACATACCCGCGGAAATACGCCAGCATCTTGTGCTGACCACATTCGATCCCATTTCATCGAACGCATTCGCTTTCGCGACGGGGATTGAAACGAAAGTGCTTCCGCTTCCTCAACAGGCTTATTGGCCACCGCGCACGAAAGTCGGCAAACGTCCGCTGACCGTCAGCGTTCTTGGCCATCAGCGCTGGGATAAAGGATACCAATTGATGCCGGAGGTCATTCCGATACTCCTGGCCCGGCATCAGGATATCTGCTTCCTCGCGCACAATGCGGCGCCCGACCAGATGGCCGATACCCAGGCTCACATTCGCGCCCTTGCGGAAAACAGCCTTCGGGTGATCGTCGACGAGCGGCCTGCCGATGACCGGCATTGGCGCTATTTGTTCGCGGCCTCGGATATTATCCTGTGCCCTTACAAGCCTCTGAGATACCTCACGTCATATTCCGCACTGGCCGTTGAAGCGCTTGCGAATGGCATTCCGGCGGTCGTGCCCGATGAGACATCCTTGTCGAGGTTCCTGATCGAGAACGAGGGCGGGGTCGTGACCTTCTCCGAAATGACGCCACAGGCTATCGCGAACGCAGCGAGCTTGGCGCTGCAGGCCTTCGATGACCTTGCCGACGCAGCCTTTGAGGCCGCTCAAAGTTGGAACAACCACGATCGCAAAGCATTGCTTGTCGACGCTATACTGGGCGAAGCGCACTAAACAGCCGCAGCGCGCAATCTTGTCAGTTGCGCTTGGCACGCACGAGGAACGATTTGAAAGTTCTGTTCAGCAATCCCCCCTGGTGGGGTGAGACGCACAAGCATCTCGACGGCCAGGGCCGCGAGATTGAAACATATACGACGGGCGTCCGAGCCGGCTCACGCTGGCCGTTCACGCATCCTTACCCGGTGCCGCCGGGCCACTTCTCCATCGGCAGCTGCTCGCCTTATCCGTTCTTCATGGGCTATGCCGCGACCTACGCGGAAAAGGCGGCCGGGGCGAACATGGTCTTCCGCGATAGTATCGCGACGCGCGAGCCCTATGACTCGTACTTCGCGTTCCTGCAGGAGCAGCAGTTCGGCTACATCGTGATCGAGTCGGCGACGCCGAGCTGGCCACACGACAAGCGCATTATCGAGAAAATAGAAGGCCTTTCGCCCCGCACCAAGATCATCGTCACGGGCCCGATAACCTCGATCGGAAAACAGATTCTCGATGAGGTGCCGATTCATGCCGGTGTGCGCGGCGAGTACGAAAAGGGCGTAGTGAAGGTGTTGCAAGGCGCCACGGGCATGATCGAACACGACCTGCTCACCGTCGACGAAATGAATGCCTCGCCGTTTCCCTACTACGACGATGTGATCGCGCACCGCTATTTCGACGTCAATCCGAAGGGATCGCGGATGACGCAGGCACAAGTGTGGAGCAGTCGCGGCTGCCCCTATAAGTGCATTTTCTGCGTATGGCCCGCGACCATGACCGGAAACGACCCCACCGGCACAGGCAAGCGTACCGTTCGGCACTACTCGGGCGACTACATGGAAGCGTTCCTGACCGAACTGGTGCAGAAGTACGGCTTCCGATCGATCTACTTCGATGACGACACGTTCAATCTCGGCGACAAGCACGTCGAGAAGATGTGCGCCGTGATGCGCAAGATCGGCGTGCCTTGGTCGGCGATGTGCCGCGCCGATACTTCGCGCATGGAACTCTGGAAAGAGATGAAAGACAGCGGTTGCTTTGGCGTGAAGCTGGGCTTCGAGAGTGGCAACCAATACGTGGTCGACAGCATCGTCAACAAGCACCTCGACCTCGAATACGCCCGCAAGGCCGTCGCCGAGTGCAAGCGCGTCGGCATGACGGTGCACGGCACATTCACCTACGGTCTTCCTGGTGAAACGCACGAGCAGATGCTCGACACACGGCGATACCGGGAGTCGCTCGGGCTCGACACGTTCCAGGAATCCGGCACCGCGGAAATCGAGGGCACGCCGCTGCACACACTCTCCAACGAGAAGGCCCTGAAGAAGTATTCAGGTGCGCAGATCGACGAGGACTACGTCCGCGAGACGGATGGCCGCCTGAAGTTCGAGAAGATCAGGCAGTCGTTGCAGTCTTAATCCCCACGCGCCCACGCCCGGCAAAAAATTCCTCCCGGGACCGACGAATTTCGTCGCGCCACCGATACTGCCGGACCATAACTCAATTAAATCAACTAGTTAACGGGAGAGGCCTTTTGACGCTCTTCGGCCCGGTTTTCCGAAGCGTTAACGGTCGTACGGCATTCTGACAGTCCACATTCCGAACGGCATCGGCTCATGGCGCGTATCAAAGAAGACTACCGCAGCCTCACCGGCCCCCAGAAGGCCGCGATGTTGATGCTGTCTTTGCCCGAGGGGCAGACGGCTAAAGTCCTTGCGGGCATGGAAGACGACGAGATCAAGGAATTGTCGCAGACGATGTCCAATCTTGGCAGCGTCTCGGCCAACCTGATGGAGCGCGTCTTCGTCGACTTCGCCGATGCGATCTCCAACACCGGCTCGCTGGTCGGTAGCTACTCCACCACCGAACGCCTGCTGATGAAGAGCCTCGACAAGGATCGCGTCAATCTGATCATGGAAGAAATCCGCGGTCCGGCGGGTCGCACCATGTGGGACAAGCTGGGCAACGTGCACGAGCAGGTGCTCGCGAACTACTTCAAGAACGAATACCCGCAGACCGTCGCGGTGGTGCTGTCGAAACTCAAGTCCGACCATGCCGCCCGCGTCCTGCCGCTTCTGCCCGAAGGCTTCGCGATGGAAGTCGTCATGCGCATGCTGCACATGGAGGCGGTGCAAAAGGACGTGCTGGAAAGCATCGAAAAGACGCTGCGCACGGAATTCATGTCGAACCTCGCGCGCACCGCGCGTGCCGACTCGCACCAGATGATGGCCGAAATTTTCAACAGTCTCGATCGCAATACCGAAGCGCGCTTCATCACCGCGCTGGAAGAACGCAACCGCGAAGCCGCCGAGAAGATCAAAGCGCTCATGTTCACCTTCGAGGATCTCGCTCGCCTCGATGCCTCGGGCGCGCAGACCCTGCTGCGCCACGTCGAGAAAGAAAAGCTGGCCCTCGCCCTCAAGGGCGCGTCGGAGCCGATCAAGGATCTGTTCTTCCAGAACATGTCCGAGCGCGCCGGCAAGATGCTCAAGGACGATATGGAGGGTCTCGGCCCGGTCAAGATGCGCGACGTCGAAGAAGCGCAAAACGCCATCGTCGCGCTGACCAAGGAGTTGTCGAACTCCGGCCAGATCACAATCTCGGAAGGCAAGGACGACGACGAGTTGGTTTACTAGACCAGCGTCTCCTAAACCAAATTCGCGATCACACGCGGATGTCGAGCTTCGAGCCCCGATGCGACGCGCGAGCGTCGGCTTGGGCTTTGATGTCGCGCTTGTTGTCGAACGCACGCTGCACGGCAGCGGCCTGATCCTGATCTTGGAGACGTTGTGTCTCGACGTCGCTTGCGATGTCCGCCCTGCGCTGGGCGACAACCGCCTGATTCTGAGACCGGGTACGCTGCAGCCTCTTATCGCTCGCGACCTCCGCCTGACGCTGTACGCCACCGGCCCGGTTCTGGGTCTTGATGCGTTGCATCCGGTCGAGATTCAGCATCTCGGCTTGACGGCTTACGACTGAAGTTGAGTCGATAGGCATGGCGGACTTCCCTGGTGAGCTTGCCGTATCATGCCGCGGCAGGCGAGGCGCGCCAATTCGGATAAATGCGTCTGAGGGTTTTGCAACACCTGCGCGCCTGCGGCGGCAATTGCCAAAAGCCCAATAATATCAGGAACGCCTGGAAGTTCTTGTGGCAGCCCCGCTTCGACCGACGCGTGGGGGGCCTTCAATTCTGTAGTTTGTGCTGCGCCGGTGGCTGCGGCGACCGATCCTGCTCGGCCTCCGCAGCTTACCGACGAACGCAGCGCCTAAAGGACGCTAGCCGGAACCCCCAGATCCTCAATCGACGAGTCCGCGTCGAGGTCAAGAAGTGGCTTTATATGGCCATCGCGAATGTCATAGACCCAACCGTGCAGATGCAACGGCTGACCGCTGTGGAAGGCAGTCTGGACCGTCGGCGTCCGCGCCAATCGGACGAGCTGATCTCGCACGTTCAATTCGACCAGCCGGCTGAGCCGCGCATCCGGCTCATTCACGGCCAGGAGTTCCTCAGCGTGGGCGTGCCGGACGGCACGCGCATTCTCGAGCCAACGGTCCACCGACCCATCCACGCCGCCTTCCATGGCAGCGCGAATGCCGCCACAGCCATAATGGCCACAGACGATGACGTGCTTCACCTTCAAAGCCATCACCGCGTACTGCAGGACCGACATCAAATTGAGGTCGTCCTCGTAGACGAGGTTGGCGATGTTGCGGTGGATGAACATGCCGCCAGGCTGCGTCATGGTCATCTGCTCCGGCGACACGCGGCTGTCGGAACACCCGATCCACAGGAAAGCAGGACTTTGGCCGCCGGCTTGACGACTAAAGAACTTCGGATTCTCGTCCTTCAGCTCCTCGGCCCATGCTTTGTTGGAGAGGAGTAAGCGTTTGTAGTCTCTCATGCGAAGCCCACCTGTAGTGTGGGCGCCTGGATCATCGGCGCCGTGCGTTCAGCGATATCGCCGCGGACAACAATGCTGATGCCGCGATACGATGCACCTTTGATGAATGCGTTGATAATGTCGATATTGTCGAGATCGACGTAGTTCGTGGATGACAGGTCGATCATCAGGTTGCGATTGTCAGGCACCGCCGTCAGGGCTTTCTGCAGCTCGTACTTGTGGATGAAGTACAAGTTACGCCGGGCGCGGATCAGGCAATCGCTCCCATCGCAAGCGAAGGTGATGGCCGGGCGGAAATTGCGCCCGATGGCGAACGCGAACCCAACCCCCAACCCGATCACGATTCCGATCAAAAGATCCGTGAACAGGATGGCGAGGACGGTTACGAGGAACGGCACAAACTGCGTCCATCCCTGCTGATAGCGCTGCACGAACAGCGACGGCTTCGCCAGCTTGTAACCCGTGGCGATCAGGACGGCCGCGAGCGCCGCGAGTGGGATCAGGTTAAGCACCGCCGGAATGATCAGCACGCTCAACAGCAGCCAGGCACCGTGAAGCATCGTGGACAGCTTGGTTTCCGCACCCGATTCAACGTTGGCGGACGAACGCACGATCACGGAGGTGACCGGAAGGCCCCCCAGCAGACCGGACGTCATATTTCCGATGCCCTGTGCCATCAGCTCACGATTCTTGTCGGTGATACGACGGCGTGGATCCAACTCGTCGACGGCCTTCACGCTCAACAGCGATTCCAGGCTGGCGACAATGGCAAGCGTCGCGGCGACAACCCAGACCTTGCCGTTCGCAAGCATGGTGAAGTCCGGGAACTGCAAGAACGTATCGATGTCGGCGATGCTCTTCGCCACCGGCACTTGCACAAGATGCTGCGGCTCGACGGCCAAGCCTGGAGCAAACTGACCGAACAACAGGTTCGCGGTCACACCGAAAACGACGACCACCAGCGGGCCCGGCAGATAGCGCCAGAACCCATCTTTCGGACGCGCTTTATCCCACCAGAACAGGAAAGCCAGGCTGATGACCGAGATCAACAGCGCACCCGGCGTGATGCCTTGCCGCACAGCCGCGACGATAGCCGAGAACGTGTTCGCCCCGTCGCTCTGGAAAAACTCGAAGGATCCCTCGTACTCGCCGTCATAGCCGATCGCATGCGGCAGCTGCTTCAGGATCAGGATCAATCCGATCGCGGTCAGCATACCGGTGATGACCGACGACGGTACGAATTCGCTCGCGATCCCGGCCCGGGTCACGGCAAACAGCATCTGCAGCACACCTGCGACCACGACGGCCGCAGCGAAAGCTTGATACGTCGGAAGCGATTCAATCGCGCCCAGGACGATCACCGTCAGGCCCGCGGCCGGTCCGCTGACCGATAACGGCGACTTCGAGAAGAACCCGACCACGATGCCGCCGACGATACCGGCAATAAGGCCGGAGACCAGCGGTGCGCCGGATGCTAGGGCGACGCCAAGGCAAAGCGGCAGCGCCACCAGCGCCACCACGACCGACGATGGTAGGTCGGATTTCCAACTTCCAAATACTTTTTGAATGCTCATCGACTGCTTCCTCCTGGAGGCAAAGCTACTTCACCGAGTGCGGGACATCGCTTCTGCGATGCGCCGCGGCCACGCCTGCGCTGCGGATTAACAGCGGCGCGGGGGACGACCTAATTGTGTGGTGCGGATGTCAGATTGAAGATCATGGCATCCAAGTCCGCGGCGCAATTCGCGTGATGCGGCGAAGCCGGGTCGATCCCGATTTCGGCGCAGGCCTGATGCGCGTTGGCGTACTGAACAGCGTTGTGACTTTCGGAAGCGCAGCTTGCTATTCCAAGACTCAACGACGCGAGCGAGATCGTCAGCAGATTGTGCATCTGACTAATCCCTCCCGGTCGTGGCGGTTTTCTTGACGGACGTCACGATGCATGGCGCGGAATGCCCCGCGCTGGAATTCACCTCTTCCGTCATGCAGCTGTGCGCGCGCGCCTGCTCGTAGTGCTGAAGCGATCGCTTCAAGCTGCGCATACAGACATCGAATCGAACTTCACCAGGGTAAAATCCCATCACGTCCCGGCACGCCTTCTGCAGCTGAGCCTCGGGGGAGGACGCGTCAGCCGCAGAGACGGGGCTGGTGACCACAGCCGCGAACACGAGAAGAACCGAAAAGCCCGACGAACGCATAGAAAACCTCTCAAATGTCCGAAAACCGAACAAACTTAAGAGCAGCAGGGATATTGCAGGCTTGCTGCGATGGGTTAGAATTTAGGGCCCGCAGATGAAGGCCACATGAGCGGAAAATGAAAATCCCCTCATAAACACACACACCCAGTCGTGATGTGTGGCATCGTTGACGGCCCAGGGACGAGATGCCCATTTGAGCGTCCATTCAATAGTAGAACGACCACATGCGCGTACTCCTGGTCGAAGACGAAGAGAAGCTCTGCCAAATCATCTCGCATGGCCTCAAAGCAGAGGGCTTCGCCGTCGATACGGCGAATGACGGCGCAAAAGGCTTTGAACTCGCGATGTCGTATCCATACGAGGTCATCGTTCTGGACCTCATGCTGCCGGGCGTGAGCGGCAGCAACGTCCTGAAGACGATTCGTCAAAAGAACAAAAGCGTGCCGATCCTGATCCTCACCGCGCGCGACGGAACGGCGGACAAGGTCTCGCATATGGAGGCCGGCGCCGACGATTACCTGACCAAGCCATTCGCGTTCTCCGAATTGCTCGTACGCCTCCGGGCCCTGCTTCGACGCGCGCCGCAGCAACGGGAAGACATCATCTCGATTGGAGGTCTTGAAATCGATCGGTTCGCAAGAACCGTCAAATGCATGGGCCAGTGCGTCGACATGAGCGCCAAGGAATTCGCCCTCCTTGTCTACCTGGCGCAGAACAAGGGGCGCGTCCTCTCGCGGACGATGATCATCGAGCACGTCTGGGATCAAAGCTTCGACGGCTTCACCAACATTGTGGATGTCTACATCCGCCAGATCCGCAATAAGTTGAGCGACAGAGGCCTTGCCAGCATGATTTCGACGGTACGGGGCGTCGGTTACGTCCTCAACGACGGCACATGATGATCAACACGCGATCGATACGATTCAGGCTGATCGCGTGGTACAGCGGCTTGATCATCGTCGTCGCGGTGACGTTTGGCGTTCTGACGTACCGCGATATCGCCGGACATCTGTTAAATTCATCCGAGGTGGCGCTCACGCGACGGATTGAGGGGTTGTCCCGCGAGATTCTGGTCCAGTATTCAGCCGACGACATCGGCGCGCTGAGCCGCGCCATCGACAATGCCTATTCGCCCGAGGCGACAGACCGCTTCATTCGCATCAGCGACGGCGAGGGCAAGGTCATCTATCTCTCGTCACCGCCGTCCGACCTCATCTTCGAGCCGGAGCGTGTGCCCATCGCTCAGGCGCCCGGCACACGATGGGAGCCTTTGAACGGGAACGGGCTTTATATCGTCACCGCGGATGCACGCCTGGGCGACCGTCCGGTTCGTATCGAGATGGGCACGCCCATTACCGAGACTAACCTCGCCTTGAGCGACTTGCAGCGCAGCCTTTTTATCGGCCTGCCGCTCGTCGCTTTCATCGTGACGGCCGGTGGGTACGTTCTGGTGGCGCGGTCGTTGAAGCCCGTGGAGCAGCTTAGCGCGACCGCGCAGGAAATCACTTTCAAGCAGCTCGATACGCGGTTACCCGTCATCGAAACAGGCGATGAGATTGAGCACCTTTCGGTGCGCTTGAATAAAATGATCGATCGATTGGCAGAAGCTTATCATCAGGCAAGCCGGTTTTCGGTCGATGCATCGCACGAACTTCGCACGCCTCTCGCGATTATCCGCGCGGAACTGGAATCCCTGTTGAGGCAGTGGGAAGACCTGCCGGCCAATCTGGTCAAGCGCATCGGCAGCGTGCTTGAAGAAACCGAACGTATTTCGTTCATCACTGAAAGCCTGTTCGCGCTGTCGCGCCTTGAAGCCGGCGAAGCGAAAATCCGTAATGAACGTCTCGATCTCGCCACGCTCGTCACGGCGACCGTCGATCAAATGCGCCTGCTGACAGAGGACAAGAACATCGCGCTGTCGGTGCGCAGCGGCGGTCCAGTTTTCGTGCAGGGAGATTCCGCGCGACTGAAACAGCTGTTTATCGCTTTGCTCGACAACGCCGTTAAGTACACGCCGGAGCATGGATCAATCATCGTGACCGTCAACGCAGAGGCGTCACTCGCCGTCCTCAAGATCGAGGACACCGGGATTGGCATGGCTGCGGAAGACATGCCACGCATCTTCGAACGTTTCTGGCGGGCGGACAAAGCGCGCTCCCGCAGAAGCGACGGCGCTGGCCTGGGCTTGCCGATCGCGCGATCGATCTGTCAAGCCCACGGCGGCACAATCGACGTCCAGAGTGTCGAGGGCAAGGGCACGATTTGCTACGTGCGCATTCCCCTCACCGCTTAGATACCGATCTACGCGGTGAGAAGCTCGTCCAACTGCCCGAAGGTCTCGTCACAGCCGCTCGTGCTTCCGGACGAAATAGCGGCATCGAGCGCTTCTTTCGACGGATAGAGATCGCTCATCACGACCAGCGTCTCGCCGTTCTTCTCCTCGAACGTCACCGTCGTGATGGAACCGTCGGCACTTTCCTCGTTTGTCCAGACCAGGCGCGCATTCGGTACAACGTCGAGGTACCTGCCAAAGAATTCCATCGGCTCCTTGAAGGACGGGTGGCTGAACACGAAACGCACCAGCCCGCCCGTACGGACATCAACTTCGCAGGCAAGGAAGGCCGCGCCTGACGACTTCGGCGCCCACCACCGCTTGAGCAGCTCGGGTTTGGTCCAAGCCTCGAAGACGATATGCACCGGGCCTTTGAAGGTTCGGGTCACGACCAGTTCCCGGTCGGACTTCCGTTCCACCTTCGTCTGACTTTTACTTCCGCTTTCTGCGCCCATCGGCTTTCTCTTTCTGCGTCAATTCTTCGATCACCGAATCCAGCGCGTCGAACCTGGCGCTCCAGAGCTGGCGATAGTTCTCGATCCAGGCGGCTTCTTCCTCCAGCCGTCGCTGGCCGAGCTTGCATGTCCGCACGCGTCCGACCTTCTCCGTGGTCACGAGCCCCGCTTGTTCCAAGACGCTGACATGCTTCTTCATGCCCGTGAGGGTCATGTGGAACTTCTGGGCAAGGTCCGTAATGGAGGCGTCCGCAAGCCCCAGCTGCACGAGCACGCCGCGCCGGGTGGCGTCGGACAGCGCGGCAAAGGAGGCATCGAAGCGGGTTTGATTATACTGAACCATATGGTTCAGTATTTAGCAGGCGCGTTGATTGCCCGCAAGGACGACGAAGTCGCGCCGTGAAATTTGGCTTAGGCGGTCGGCCGCAGGACGCCGCGATCCCGTCCCTCGTCGATCGCGGGTGTCGCCATATTCCCGGCGATCACCACCTTGTTCCGGCCGCCGTGCTTCGCGGTGTAGAGCGCGGCGTCGGCCCGGGCGAAGAGGGATTCGAAGTTCTCATTTCGCTCCAGCATCGCCAGACCGATGCTGGTCGTGACACGCACGTCGCGACCCTCGACGTCGACCACAGTCTCAGCCAGCGCATGGCGCAGGCGTTCGGCCAGAATTTGACTGCCCTCCCGCTCCGTGCCGGGCATGAGAACGGCGAACTCCTCGCCACCGATGCGCGCCAGCACGTCTGACGTGCGGACATGATCGGCGTAGATCTGCGCCGTTGCGCAGAGCACCTTGTCACCGCCGACGTGGCCGTAGGTATCGTTGATACGCTTGAAATGATCGAGATCGGCGATCAACAACGCGAGCGGCTGGCCACTGCGGTGAGCGAGCGCGATTGCCTGATTGGCATGCTCGACCAGATGACGGCGGTTCGCGCAGCCCGTCAACGTATCGGTCGTGGCAAGGTCGAACAAACGCCGATTGGCTTCGCTGAGCTCGGCGGTACGTTCCGCGACGATCCGCTCAAGCACCTTTTTCTGCGCGCGGAGATAGGCTGTGCGTACACGCACGAGAAGCGAGATCAGTAACGCGATACCAAGCGCCGCCCCCCTCGGAACGACCACGTCTGATACCAGGCAGGCAGGACGCGGATGGCCATCATGAGAACCGCGTCGGTCCAGATACCTTCGCGATTGGAGCCGCGAATGCTGAGCGTGTAATCGCCAGGCGGTAAATTGGTGTAGGACGCCAGGCGCTGGGTCCACGGTGTCTCGATCCAATCCGCGTCGTAACCGTCCAGCCTATACGCGTACAGATTGCGCTCCGGCGCGGAATAATCCAGCGCGGCGAATTCCACCATCAGGCTGTTGCCATCGGCGGGCACTGTCAATTTGCGGCCCACGGTCCAATCGACCTTGCGTCCGCCGACGCGCAGGTCGGCCACGACGACAGGCGGTTGATAGGTCCAGGGGCGAAGTTGCTCCGGACGGATAATGGTCATGCCGCCCGAGCCGCCGAAGAGGACTTCTCCCTTTTTCGTGACGGCGCCGGAGTTCACCCAGTTGAAGGCGATGGCGACGCCATCGGCGCGATGCAGCGGCTGTACCGAGAAGTTTTCGGGATCGATGACCGCCAACCCGTCGTTCGTGCTGACCCAGATGTTGCCGCCGTGGTCGACCTGCAGCATGGCGGCGCTCGTGTTCGGAAGTCCCTGCGTCTCGCCGATGTGCATGAGGCTGGGACGGTTCTGTGAGTCCCGGCCGAACATGACGTTGACGCCGCCGCCCAGCGTTCCAACCCACAGCCGGCCTTTGTTGTCGATCGCCAATGCCGACGCCCAAGCCGCCGACAGCGAGAGCGGATTGGCCGCATCCGGCATGATCTTCTTGGCCGTTCCCGAGGCGATGTCGAAGCGGTTGAGACCCGCGGAGCCGCCGATCCAAAGCGCACCGTCGCCCGTGGGAAGAATCGCTTCCACGCGCTCGCCGGTCAGCGTTTCACGGCTCCAATGTCCGACGGCGGAACCCTTCGCCGGATCGAAACGCCACAAACCCTCCCACAACGTACCGACCCAGAGCCTACCTTCGGCCACCCGCAGGCTGCGCACAGCCATGTCGGGATGCGCCGGGTCGACGGTGATCCGTTGCACGCGCGCTCCGCCGGCGTCGGTACGGTAGAGGCCGCGGTTTGTCCCAATGAAGATCTCGCCGCTCTCGACCTGCGCCATGGCGTAAACGCGGTCGGGCGGCAGTGCGGACAGCGGACGCGTCGTATCCGGTCGCAACCCGCCGACACGATTGCCCTGCGGGTCGAGGATATCGACACCGCCTTCGCGCAATCCTGCCCAGACGCGCCCGTCTGCGGCCGCCAGCACAGACCACACGTCGACATCCGACAACGCGACGGCGCGCGCCCACTCGCCGAAGGTCGTGTAGACCGCGTTCTGACGCGTGTCGTACCGGCTTAAACCGCCCGACGTGCCAATCCAGAGAAAGCCGGCTTGATCGCGGTGGATCGCACGCACATCGTCATGAACCAGGCTCGAAGGTCTGTCCGGCTCATGTTGAATGCGCCGGGTCTGCCATGTGTTCGCGTCGACGACGACGATGCCTTGGCCGAAGGTGCCGATCCACATCTGACCCGCCGCGGCTTCGGCAATCGTATTGACGGTTTGCCGGTCCAACGGCCCGCCGCCGCTCTCGGGAACCGACCGTGGGCGACATTCTTACCTTCGATGACGAACACGCCGCGATTGGTCGCGCCAATCCAGATGCGCCCTGCGCTGTCCTCGAACACTTTCCAGATCTCGGGCTGCGGTCCGCCATCGCCCGGCAGCGGCACCACCACAAAATCGGACGTCGGGGAATCGCGACGCGCGACCCCGTGACGGGTCCCGACCCATAGGCGGCCTTTGCGATCGCGAATCAACGAATTGACGTGATTGTCCGGCAGGCTGGTTGTCTCGGCCCCTGCATCGGGATGGGCGTGGGTCCACGCGCCCTGGGCATCCACGTGGTCGAGACCGCCATCCGTGGCGATCCAGAGGCCGCCGGCGCCGTCGTCGTCCATCGACCGGACCTGCCCGTCACTGACGCCATTGGCGCCGACACCGAAAACGGTGAAGCGTTCGGTGCCCGGCTCGTGCCGCGCCAGGCCGCCGCCCGCCGTGCCAACCCAAAGCATACCGGCAGCGTCCATATGCAGCGACACGACGTAGCTGCTTGGCAGCGCCGATGGGTCATTGATCCCGCTCTTGTAGGTTTTGAAGTGATAGCCGTCCCAGCGCGCCAGTCCGGCCGACGTCCCGATCCATATGAACCCTTCGCGGTCCTGCGCGACGGCGGTGATGAAGCGCGTCGGCAAGCCTTGGTCGGGATTCAACTGCGTGAACAGGGAGTCGGCGAGGTCAGCCCAGCGCTCCGTCTGCGCGCGCACCGGCGACTGAACTCCGCCCGCGAGCATGAGCATAGTGACCACCAACGCCCGCGCGCCGAAACACCGCACCCAGGTCGTCGCGGCGCAGATCACAGTCGTCGCCGTAATGAAAATACGGAGCATTGGTCGCCGTCCCCACGCGGGCGATGTACCCGACCGATAGTCGTCAAAAAGACCGCAGAGACAAATGAAATTCGGCGTCGCGGGCCCGAGGGCTGCGCGCCTTCCTGAGTCTGCTATGGCTTGAGGAGAGAGGGCGCCAGAGAGGGAGTGATAATTTCTTGTCTAATCAGAGCCATAGCAGGAATTAAACGTTGGCGGGGCGTACGGTCAGCCAACGTCCCGTAGCCGCTCATCCGTGATGATCACGGTAACGCCTTTCAACGGCTCACCCTCGCGATGCTGCTCGTTGATAACGTCGCACAACACATGGCCATCCATTTCGATCAGGCCGCTGCGCACACGCCTCCAAGCGAGCTCGTAGGCTTGGTGCAGCTGCCACTTCGCTTCCAGCAGAAGCTTGAGCGCCGTGGGCCGCGCTTCCTCGCGCTGGGCGAATAGCTCTTTCATGCGGCTCATGGGTGCTCGCCATCGCTCGTGAGGGGCTAGGCCGCCGCGAGGCCTTCTTGCACGCGCTCCAAGTACTCGAGCACCGTGGCGTGGAGATCCCGTAGAACCTGATCCTCGGGCCGCTCGGAAAGCTGACGGTCGAGTTGATCGATAATCGCCACCACACGGGTCAGCGACTTCTCGCCTTGCCCCACGGCTTTCTCCAGATTCTTCAGAACGCCCTCGGTGGTCATGGGATTGGCGCGCGCGGCCGCCGCAACCTGCCGCACCCATTCACTGGCCATATGCATTTCGTGACCCTTCTGGTTCAAATCGGGCCGGGAAAGCTAGGGCACGTAAGAGAACAAATCAAGAACAAATGGATGCTAGGGGCAGCTGACCTGCTCGCTTTTTTGTGCCGGGTCGATTGCTAGTCTACAGCATGGTTGGATGCGGATCGAGTGGCGTCGGTAACGGGCAAAGGGTCGCCGGCGCGGGCGGTTTATAGCCGAGCGCCGAATGCGGTCGCTTGGTGTTGTAGTGCTTGCGCCATTGCTCGATCACGATCTTGGCCTCCTTCAGACTGTAGAAGATTTCGCCGTTGAGCAGTTCGTCTCTGAGTTTGCCGTTGAAGGATTCGCAGTAGCCGTTCTCCCAGGGACTACCTGGCTCGATGAACAACGTCTTTGCCCCGAGTTGCTGGAACCATGCGCGGACGGCCTTGGCGGTCATCTCCGGTCCATTATCGGAGCGAACGTGCTCCGGGATGCCACGCTCAAGCATGACATCGGCGAAGGTCTCGATCACGCCGAAGCCGTTGATCCGTCTCGCCACCCTGATGGCCAGGCATTCGCGGGTGTACTCGTCGATCAGGGTCATCAATCGCAGCGGCCTGCCGTCATGAGTCTTGGCAGCGACGAAGTCATACGACCAGACGTGATTGCGCCACTCGGGTCTGAGCAGGATGCAGGAACCGTCATTCAGCCACAGCCGGCCCCGCGGACGCTGTTTCTTGGGGACCTTCAGGCCCTCCCGACGCCAAATGCGCCTGACACGGTCCACGCTGACGGGCCATCCATCGTCATGAAGCAGGGTCGCGATCCGGCGATAGCCATACCGCCCATACTGCGACCCCAGCGTGACGATGGCGCGTGTCAGCGCATCTTCATCGGCCCGAACCGTGGGGATGTATCGCTGCGTTCCCCGCGGTTGGCCGATGATGCGACAGGCCCGGCGTTCGGATAGTCCATATCGCTCCCGCGCCGCCTGAACAGCCTGCCGCCGCCGGTCAGGCGCTAGAAGTTTCCCGAGGCGATGTCCGACAGAACCTGCTTCTCCAGCGACAGGTCTGCCACCAGCCGTTTGAGCCGGGCGTTTTCGCGCTCCAGTTCTTTCATCCGCTTCGCCTGGTCAATATCAAGACCGCCGCACTCCTTGTGCCAGCGGTAGTAGCTCTGTTCCGACACGCCGACGTCCTTGCAGGCCAATGCCGCCGACTTGCCCTGACCCATCAGGATCTCGATCTGCCGCAGCTTCGCGACAATCTGCTCTGCTCCCAAACGCTTCCCCATTCTTAGCTCCTTTGTTCCAGGGAAAATCTCTCAAATTCCCCGGCTCAAAAAAACCACTCAGGTCACAGCTAGTTAGCCGGCACCCGCGAAAGCTTCAGGATTGCGCCGCCGCGCGCAGCTGTTCGCATTCGTTTTTGCGTTTCTCAATGCGCTCCATATGAAGCGTGCCCCATTCGCACAGAGGGCGCAGCGCATCGCAGAGGGAATGGCCGAATTCAGTCAGCGCGTAATCGACGCGCGGCGGCACTTCCTTGCACGCCAGACCCAAGCCTTTGCGATCTATCAGCAGACGGTCATCGAAGCTCTGGCCGACATGGAAACAGCCCTTGCGCTCTATTTGCGTGAGACCGACCGCCAGCAGGCGTTAGCCGAAGCCGCCGCGCAGAACCGCAAGTCCGTCGATCTGGCCGTACAGCAGTTCAAAAGCGGCTACGCCGGACTGCTGGATCTTCTCGTCGCCCAACGCGACGAGTTGGAAGCCGACGCCAGTCTCGCCACCTCGGAAACGCTGCTGCGGAAAAATCTCGTACACATCTACGCCGCGGCCGGAGGCGGATGGTGAGGCGGCAAGTCTCCAGCCGACGCATGCTCACTCAAGAGGGCTGCGCGAAATATAGCAGCGACCCGCCGAAGAGAAGCAGCCCGACGAAAAGCCCCATCACGCAATAGCCCATGATGTCGCGGATGCCGAGGCGGGCCAACGCCAATAGCGGCAAGGCCCAAAAGGGCTGGATCATGTTGGCCGTCTGCTCGCCCATGGCGACTGCCATCGCGACCATGCCGGGATCGACCTGCAAGCTAATAGCCGCAGGTACCATGAACGGGCCTTGGACAGCCCAGTGGCCGCCGCCCGACGGCACGAACAGCGAGATGATGTTCGACGAGATGAAGGCCCAGAACGGCAACGTCCCCGCCGTCGAGTAAGCCACAAACTTCGCCGAGATGGCGCCGGCCAAACCGGTGGCCGTGATAATGCCCATGATGCCGCCGTAGAATGGATACTGCAGCACGACCGGCCCCACGTTCACCGCCGCGCGGTTGAACGACCGGACGTAGGCGATGGGCCGTCCGTGACACACAAGGCCGAGGACGAGCATCGTGCAGACGATGCCATTGAAATCCATGCTGAGCCCGTTGGTCGCGAACTGGCGCAGGGCATAAGCACCGGCCATCGCGGCGAACAGCCACACGATGACCGGAAACTGCTCAAGCCAGCTTGCAAAGGTGGCGGGACCTTCCGCCACCGACACTTCAGCATCCTGCGCCACGAGCAAGGCCGGATCGACGCGCTTCATCTCAGACGGCGCGGGCGCCATCCACCGCATCACAAAGGGGTAGACGATCAGCAAAAGAACGACCGGCACCCAGTTGTAGGGGGCGAAAATGGTTTGATCGAACCCCATCACTTTGCCGGTCTCGCGCTCGATCAAGTTCAACGCATTGCCGGGCGATGCAATGGCAAGGGCGATGGAACTGGATAAGCCGGACGCCCACACCATGAATCCGGCATAGGCCGCCGCAACAATGAAACTGAAGTCGACATCGCGCAGACGCTTGGCGATCTCTCGCGCCAGAATGGCACCGACGACGATCCCAAATCCCCAATTCAGCCACGACCCCGCGGCGGAAACCAAGAACACCATGGTGGCGGCGGCGTTCTGCGTCTTCGGGAGTCCGGCAATCTTCGCCAGCAGTCGCTTTATCGGCGGCGCGTCCGCAAGACAGATGCCGGTGAGCAGCACCAACGCCATCTGCATGGAGAAGGCGAGCAGGCTGAATAGCCCGCCGTACCACGCGCCGATGACGTCGAAGATTCCGCTCGTCGTCCAAAGCAGCGCGGCGGGGATCGTGAGGAAGGTGAGGATGACGGCATAAAGGAACGGGTCAGGGACATACCGCTCCGCGTACCGAACGCAAATCCGCGTGAAATGACGCAACATAGTTACCCCCGAAACCCAGCCGCGCCCGAAGGCGCACCCACATCTTCGACCAGGTCGCGCCCAGACTACACGCGCCAATCAGGGTCACGCCTACGTAAAATATCCACTCGGTCTTGGATTGGGATTTATTCGCGCAAAACAATCGGCGCGGGACGTAAGCGGGAGTTTGGCAGCAGCGCTCCAATTTTGGAATGACTCAGCCGAATTGTACTTTCGCGGAGACTGAAGAAGCCTGAAGCCAATGACCCCTCAGCAGCGCCCGACGAAGGTCCTATTTTCCTGCAATCTTGCCCATATAAGCCATCCAGACATTCTCCTCCTCGCAGGCCGGATCGATGTCCATCGGCTGTTCGGTGGCCACCTCACGCCGGGCCGGGCCCTCGGCGGGGGACGCAAAGTAGCGGCGCTTGAACTGGCTCATGACGCTTTCAAGCCCAGCGTCAGTGACGGCTCGCATATCTTTGGCGAAATACGTGCCGATCACATGAGGATTCGTCACAATTTCATAAGATGGAAAATAGGAGACGTTCATCTTCTTGCTTCGGCTTAGCGCTTCCGAGATCGCCAGACGCAGAACGGCTTTCGAATAGAAGGTGGCCTCCACGGCGGACACCGCTTCGTAGCTGGCGACCAAAGGGACCGGCGAAAGCGTAAGAATGACCTTGAGCTGGGGGTTCAGCGTTCCCAAGAGCTCGAAAACGGAAAAAAGCTCCTGGGTCACGTCGCTGAGAGACGCATTGTGGAACGAATATCGGCCGCTCTCAAACCGACCGTGTCCACAACCCGGCACCGAAGGCAATGTGTAGCCGGACTCGACGTCAATCCACTGCTCAGTCAGCCCCAGGGTAAAAACAAATACATCGGCTTCCGCCAACAGATCTCGGACGTTCCGCAGATGAGCCTCATCGTCCCGCCTAAGCGCATCTTCGTTCCCATAGCTCAGCACACCTGGACGGAGGAGATTGCGGAAACGCCCTCGGCTATCGACCGCCACGGGGGCGGGGGTCGTCAACGCTGTCGTTGATCGTTCCAATAGTTGGAGCAGATGTTTCGTTGTGTAAACGTTGCCATATCGGGCGGAGAAAAGGTTTGGACTCTCTTCCACTATCTCGTCAGATGCGGCTTCCAAAATGTCCCGACGCGCAAGATAGTCGAGCCCGGAGCTCCGGAGCGTCTCTACTACACGGGCCGCAAAGCAACTTCCCGCTGACATGAATTTCGTCGTTGTCGTGCAGTGAAATCCCGCCGCGCTTGATAGGGCCAAATCCCCGCGCTTTAATGTCTCGCTCCTGAAAAAAGACCGTTCGGGCAGGTTGTTGTAAGGGCACGAGGCTGAATCCGCAGATTTGCTTGTCATAGCGATGTCCACTGAGCGAAGGCAACTATCAGGAAAACTGCGACGACCGCGAGAGGGATGGGCCTGTCATGACCGCTTGTGTACTTGGCACGCATACCGGATTGCAGTCTAAGCTATTTGATATCAGATCTATCGTTCGAGAGAAGCATGACTGAAATCCTAACTGCACGCGTAAAGCAACTTCACGTCATCGGGGACTCTCACGCACTCGCATTCAAGCACAAGAGCATTCACTACCCCGCTCACGGCATTCATGTGGAGACCAGGGTATGCTTCGTACACGGCCTCGTATCCCTGGCAAAACAGGGCACTAACGAGCTCAACCAAAATATCCTGGATTTTCTCCGGGCTGAGAATTTTCTGGTGGCCGAGGAGGCCGGCGCACTCGCCCCGCACAATCAGCGCGTGGGTGCACAATATGCGACCGGCCATGGATTTGAACGGCCAATCCTGCTCTTGTTTTTCGGCGAAATTTATCTGGTGCGCTATCTAAGAGAGCTCCACCAACGCAAGGAGGCCTGGACTCTCGACACCGTTAAAGAACACTTCCAAATGTTCGCCGCTAACTACCGCCAGCACGTGCAGAATTTGTCCCGTGCCGTCGATGGGCAGTGTTTTGTCCATACCCTCAACCCACCGTCCGCCGACGACGAAGTCTTCAAGCGACGTATGACGACCTCCGTGATGCGCGAGATTCGCGCCGAAATATACCGGCTCTTCAACGAGGCATTGCAGTCCGCATTTCCCAATCAGTGCATTGCAGCCTCGGATTTAGCCGACGACGAAGGCATCCTGAAGTCTGCTTATGAGTTCGATGGAATCCATGCGGATCCGGTCTTTGCCTACGATTCCTTGCGGACAACAGTGGATCACTGGCTTCGGAATCGGCACGCCGAATTTTCGGTGCGTTATCACAGATGGCTGGAAACGACTGGCGCACGAGCGCTGCGCAACGGAAAGCACAGCGTATTCGATTGCTCGCATTGGCTTGCGCCACATGCGCCTGCATTGCTGAGGTCAATTGGACCCTTTTCCGGACCGCGATGTGAGCTGCCCCTGCTGGATTGGGCGCATTTTCCACTGGTTGAAGAAGAGACGGCAGGCATGGTGGAGTATGCCCCGATATCGGCCCCGGGCTTGGAGACCCTTCATAACGTCCTGTTTAGTGGCGAACTCCACGAATCGCTTCGCAACCTGCTTGGCGCCAATTTCTCGGTTCTGAACTGCCGTGTGGCTAAGATAAGTGCGACCCTCTCGGCGTGGAGACCGGAGGCCATAACGCGCCCCCCTGGCATATACCTGAGCATCCTCCAACTCGCGATCATGGGGCAAGACGAAGCACCCTCCTACGAATGCAGCCTGACGATCATCGACGAAGTCGCACCCGCGGACATCCAGCTCATCCCCGGAAGCAAAGACCGGATGCTCGTCGAGCTTTTGCTGCTGACAGAACCAGCTGACGTGCAGCCTATTGTGCACTGTCATCCCCAGTACCGTTGGCCTGTCGATCCGTTCCTCTTCAAGCTGCCGGGCGAAATTTTTCCAACGTCGGAACGACCTCGCAGATTTACCCGACCCACGCTAGACCCCGGCATTCGCATCTAGAAATGCGTGGTTATGATCCCACCGTTTTTGGCTGCTCGCGTCATCTGACAGCGGCACGCGGGAAACACCGCGGCACAGACGGTTAGGAGAGGCTCAAGCCGCGATCCCACGCACCAATGCCCAATCCTAGGTATGCGTTTTACGGTCGCAATCGCTGCTGAGGCGCTGACCGTGGCGACGGAGCGATGGGCACCGATCGGCGCGTCATCTCAAAAATTCACAGCTCGCCTCTAACGAGACGACACTCTTAAAACGTGATTGTCAATTCGCATCCAACCGTGACCCCTCTTTCGCGTCCAATAATGACCCCCTCGGGGGTGCACGATTGGGCTTATCCGCGTAGTGCATAGGAGGGACCCGCGGCCGACGCCGCGCGCTTCCACGC
>CANJRD010000011.1 GCA_947476695.1 Rhodospirillaceae bacterium | reverse complement strand
CGGCGCCGGCGGGGCCGGCGGCGCGGCGGCCGGCGCCGGCGGGGCCGGCGGGGCGGCTTTCGGGGCCGAGCCGAAGGCGTAGCGGAAGCCGAGCATCACGGTGCTGTGGCGGGAGTCGTAGCGGCTGGCCTGCGTCGCCGCGGTGGCGTTGCTGGCAGAGTAGTTATGACCGTTCGAGCCCTTGTAGCGGTAGTCGAGCGTCAGCTGCATACGCGGGCCGACATCAAGCGCCACGCCGGCGATGCCCTGCCAGGTGAACTTGGTCGAGGTGTCGTCATAGCCGTTCGGGCCCGCGCCCTTGAACTGCTTCCAGCTGACCGACGCAAAGCCGACGCCGGCGCCGATGTACGGCTTCAGCTTGCCGCCCGTGGGGAGGTCGTACAACACGTTGGTCATCAGCGACGTGTCGCGCTGCTTGCCCGTCCACGGGGTCGCGCTGCTGTTGAAATTACGAACCTTGTTTTCGCGATAGCTGAGCTCGAGTTCGGTACGAAGGTTGTTCGCCCACTTGTAGCCGGCCGAACCGGACACCGCGAAGCCGTCCTTGAACTTCACTTCGACGCGCGTGGGGCCGATGTTCGCCGGACGCGGATTGATGTTGTTCCAGCCCGCGCCCGCGCCGACGTAAAAACCCTCGGTCGGGCCTTCGGTGCCAATGGTGGTTTGTGCTGACGCCGTTCCGGCGGTCAGGATCGTTGCGGCAAGCAAAGTCGCGCGCAGCATTTTCATGTAATTCTCCTGCAAAAAGGCCCTCGCCCCCGGGGCACCATGCTTAAGCGAAACGGTCCGTTCAAGACCGTGGGCACGGTCAACCTCAAACAGTCGCGTACTGTTGCAGTAAAACCATAGATTTTAAAGCCCGGCCACAGCCCGCGCGTTAGGGGAGCGCGATTTGGGCGATTTTCGGCGCCTTAGAGCGGCCGGACGACTTTGCCGGGGTTCATGAGGTTGGCCGGGTCCAGGGCCATCTTCACCCGCTGCATCAGCTCGATCTCGATCGGCTGCTTATAATGGATGATCTCGTCCACCTTCAGCTGACCGACGCCGTGCTCGGCGGAGATCGAGCCGTTCATCGCCACGACCAGGTCGTGGATCTCCCGGTTCATGTCGCCCCATTTGGCGAGGTAGGCGGTTTTATCGGCGCCGACGGGCTGCGACACGTTGAAGTGCACGTTGCCATCGCCGACGTGACCGAACGGCACGCAGCGCGCGCCGGGGAAATGCTTGGCGATCAGCGCCATGCCGCGATCGATGAATTCCGGCACGCGGCTGACAGGCACGGAGACGTCGTGCTTGATGCTGCCGCCTTCGTGCTTCTGCGCCTCAGGCAGGGACTCACGCAGACGCCACAGGCCTTTCGCCTGCTCGAGGCTCTCGGCGATCACCGCATCGACGATGGTGCCATCCTCGAACGCGCCTTCCAGCAGGTTCTCAAACGCGGCGCGCAAGCCCGAGCCGGGGCGCGGGCTGGAGAACTCGATCAGCACGTACCAGGGATAGGCTTCCGCGAACGGATCGCTGGTGCCCGAGATATGCTTGGTGCACATCTCGATGCCGATGCGCGGCAGAAGCTCGAACGCGGTGACCGCATCGCCGGAGGCCGCGCGCGCGCGATTCAGAAGATGCGTCACGGATTCAAGATTGCGCAGCGCGCAGAGCGCCGTCGCGGTTTCCTTGGGACGCGGGAACAGCTTCAGCACGGCACCGGTGATGATGCCCAACGTGCCTTCGGCGCCGACGAACAGGTGGCGCAGCGCATAGCCGGTGTTGTCCTTGCCCAGCGCGCGCAGGCCGTTCCAGATGCGGCCATCGGGCAGCACGACTTCGAGGCCGAGTACGAGATCGCGCGCGTTCCCGTAGCGCAGCACGTTGATGCCGCCGGCGTTGGTCGAAAGATTGCCGCCGATCTGGCAGCTACCTTCGGCGGCGAGGCTGAGCGGGAACAAACAATCTTCGGCCGCCGCGCGCTGCTGGATGTCGGCGAGGATCACGCCCGCGTCCACCGTCATGGTGAAGTTGGTGGCATCCATCTCGCGGATCTTGTTCATGCGCCCCAGGTTCAGCAGGACCTCGGTGGCGGGGCCTTGCGGGTGCGCACCGCCGCACAGGCCGGTGTTGCCGCCTTGGGGAATGACAGGGATGTTGGCCGCGGCGCAAGCGCGCACGATCGCGGCGACTTCCTCGGTGGTCGACGGGCGCACGACCAGCGCGGCGCGGCCGTGATACAGCCCGCGCTCTTCCTGCAGATAGGGCGCCATGGCGCCCTCATCGGTGATCAGGGCGTTGGCGCCGACGATGGCGGCGAGGCGGTCGTGAAGGGCTTGGTCGAGGGGCACGGGGGAAGCTCCTGAAAATCGTGGCCAACATGGGCCAAGCGGCCCCCGATTTCAACCAACCGCCGGGACGGAAATCGCCTCTTTGCGGCCCTTTTCAGGTGCGCGGTGCCGCGGCGCGGCGCAGGCGGTCATTGATGGCCAGACCGATGCCCTGGTTGGGGATCGGCGCCACCGCGATGGCTTTGTAGCGCTGGGGCACGTCGAGCGCCCGCAGCATCGCGAACAGATTGGCGGCTGCAGCGATGAGATCGCCGGTCGGGCTGAGATTGAGCGTGGCGTCCACGCTCGGTCCAAATCCCAGCAAGGCTTCGCCCGCTTTTACGTCCAGCGCCTCCAATCGCACCGGCAGACCAGGCGCGTAATGGCTGGCGAGTTGCCCCGGCGCGGTGGGTTGATGCTGATCGGCGGCGGCGACGGCGACCGGTCCAATCGCCGCGCTCAAGTCTTCCGCCGTCACAACGCCGGGTCGCAGGATCGTCGCCACATCGCCGGTGAGATCGAGCACGGTCGACTCAAGCCCGACACGACAGGCGCCGCCGTCGAGCACCATCTCGATCTCATCTTCGAGGCCGCTGGCGACGTGCTCGGCCGTCGTCGGGCTGACACGCCCGGACGGATTGGCACTGGGCGCGGCGAGGGGCCGGCGCACGGCGTTCAGCAAATCCTGCGCGACCGCATGATCAGGCGACCGCACCGCAATTGTGTCGAGGCCGGCGGAGACGAGTTCGCTGACGGGCGTATCGCCGCGGCGGCGCAACACCAGCGTCAGAGGTCCCGGCCAAAACTTGCGTGTGAGTTTGTCGAAGCGTCCATCCGGTTCCGCCATGCCCGCGACCCAGTGTGGGCGTGCCACATGCACGATCAGCGGATTGAACTGCGGCCGGCCTTTGGCGGCATAAATGCGCGCGACGGCTTCGCCCTGCGTCGCATCGCCGCCGAGGCCGTAGACGGTCTCTGTCGGGAAGGCGACCAATCCACCGGCGCGCAGAATATCCGCGGCCTGCTGGATAGTGTCGTGCGAGGCGGCGCGCAGCTTGCTCACGCGCCCTCCACCAGGAACGGCACGTTCAGGAACTTGGGCTTCTTGTAGCGCAAGGGCTGGCCGTCGAAGGTCGTGACCTTGCCGCCGGCCGCGCGCACGACGGCATCGCCGGCGGCGGTGTCCCATTCGCTGGTCGGCCCAAAGCGTGGATAAAGATCCGCTTCACCCTTTGCGACCAGGCAGAACTTCAGCGACGACCCGACGCTGACGCGATCCGCCACGTCATAGTTGGCGAGGAAGGCGTTCATCTGTTCGGGAATCTCGTGCGACTTGCTGCCGACGACTGTGACCTTTGCCGGACGCGGTCGCGCCGCGATCGGTGTCGCTTTGCCGTCCTTATACAGCAGCGCCGTTTGCGTCGGCACGATGCCCACATAAGTGTCGCCGCGCGCGGGCGGATGCACGATGCCGAACACCGGCACGCCGCCGAGGATCAAACCGATATTCACGGTGAAGTCGGGACGCTTCTGGATGAACTCACGCGTGCCATCGAGGGCGTCGACCAGCCAGAAGTCTTCGCCGGCGAAGTCGGGCAAGCCTTCGGCGGCGACGCGCTCCTCAGCGACGATGGGAAAGCGCGGCGTCAGCTTCTCGAGCGCGGCGAGGACGATCGCTTCCGATCGCTGATCGGCGATGGTGACCGGCGAGGCATCGGACTTCGCGTCGACCGTGAAGTCGCCGCGCTGCACTTCGAGCGCGGCCTGACCGGCCGCCTCGACGACCGGCAGCAGAATGTCGGCCCAGGCGGCGAAATCGGGATGGCTCACGCCGCTTTGCCTTGGGCGGACTGGATCGCCTGCCAGATGCGCAGCGGCGTCATCGGCATGTCGAGATGCGTCACGCCCACAGCCGCCAGCGCGTCGAGCACCGCATTCGCCACCGCTGGTGTGGCGCCGATGGTGCCGGCTTCGCCCGCGCCCTTCGCGCCCAAGGCATTCCGCGGCGTCGGCACTTCGGTGTAGGCGAAGTCGAAGCTCGGCGTGTTGTCGGCGCGCGGCATGCAGTAGTCCATGAACGAGCCGGTCAACAGCTGGCCGGTTGAATCGTAGATCGCTTCTTCGTACAGCGCCTGGCCGAGGCCTTGCACGGCGCCGCCGTAGATCTGGCCGGCCATGGTCATCGGGTTCACCGCGATGCCAAGGTCGTCCTGGATGGTGTAGCGCACGAACGCGACCGTGCCGGTCTCCGGGTCGACGTCGACCTCGCAGACATGGCAGCCGTTCGGGAACGTCGCGCCTGACGGGTTGAAGTTCTCCGACACGCGCAGGCCTTCGGTCACGCCGTCGGGACGCTTCCCATCGAACGAGGCGGCGATCACATCCTTCAATCCCACCGCACGGTCCGTGCCGGCGATGCGGAATTTGCCGTCGGCGAATTCCACGTCGACCGTCGCGGCCTCCATCATCTCGGCGGCAAGGCTTTTGCCCTGATCGATCATCTTGGCGACGTTGAGTTGCACGGCGCTGCCGCCCACCGGGATCGAGCGCGAGCCGCCAGTGCCGTTGCCGGTAGGCACTTCGTCGGTGTCGCCCTGGATGATGGTGATGTCTTCCAGTTCCATGTCGAACAGGCCGGCGGCGAGCTGGGCGTAGACCGTCTCGTGACCCTGCCCGTTGTTCTGGGTGCCGATGCGAATGGTCAGCTTGCCGTTGCGATCGAAGGACAGCACCGGCTGCTCGCCCGAGCCACCGGCGCAGGCCTCGACGTAATAGCTCACGCCGATCCCGCGCAGCTTGCCGCGCGTCTTGGCTTCGGCGCGTCGCGCCGCGATGCCGGCGTAATCGGCGCGCGTGAGGGCGGCGTCCATTACTTCTTCATAGCGACCAGAATCATAAGTCTGGCCCAGTGCGGTCTTGAACGGGAACTGTTCCGGCTTGATGAAATTGCGGCGGCGCAATTCAACGGACGGGATGCCCAGTTCCCGCGCGGCTTTTTCCACCAGGCGCTCGACCAGATAGGCCGCCTCGGGCCGTCCGGCGCCGCGATAGGCATCGAGCGGCGTGGTGTTGGTCATCACGACCTTCACGTCGACGGCCGCAGCCGGGAACACATAAGCCCCGCAATGCATCGCGCCGCCGGCCGCGGTCGGGATAAAGGCACCGAACTGCGACAGATAAGCGCCGACGTTGCCCAGCGACGAAACGCGGATGCCGAGGAACTTGCCGTCCTTGGTCAGCGCCATCTCCGCATGGCTCAACTGATCGCGGCCATGCACGTCGTTCAGAAAGCTTTCGGAGCGGTCGGCAGTCCACTTCACCGGCTTCTTCAGTTCGCGCGCGGCGACCGCGCAGATCACCGTTTCGTTGAACAGGAAGTTCTTCATGCCGAACGCGCCGCCCACATCGGGCGTGACGATGCGGATTTGGCTTTCGGGCACTTTGAGCACTGAACTCGCCAGCCAACGCCGCTGACCGTGGCCGCCCTGCGTCGGCAGCGTCAGCGTGATGCGGCCGTTGGCGTCGACTTCGCCGATCACCGCGCGCGGTTCGATGGCCGTCGGGGAAATGCGAGTGTTGACGATGTCGATGGCGACAATCTTGTCGGCCTTGGCGAAAGCCTCTTTTGTGGCCGCGTCGTCGCCGATGGCCCAATGCAGCAGCAGGTTGCTGGGATACTGCGGCGCATGCAGCGCTGTTGCGCCCGATGCCAAAGCGTCCGGCATGGTCGCGGCGACCGGCAGTTCGGCGTAGTCGATCTCGATCAACTCGGACGCATCGCGCGCGTTCGCCAGCGTATCGGCGACGACGCCGACCACGGGCTCGCCGACATAGCGCACGCGGCCTGTCGCGATGGCCGGGCGGAAGGGCGCCGTTCTTTTCACGCCGTCGTTCGCGGGCGGGATCGCCGCCACCGGAATGGGGCCGACGCCCAGCGTCTCGAAATCCGCGCCGGTGAATACCGCGACGACGCCAGATGCTGCCGCAGCGGCCGCGCTATCGATCTTGCGGATCTCCGCATGGGCATAGGGCGAGCGCAGCACATAAAGATGCAGCTGACCGTCGACATTGATGTCGTCGGTGAAGCGGCCGGTGCCTGTCAGGAACCGCTGGTCCTCAACGCGCCGAACCGGCTGGCCAACGCCGAATTTGCCCATTTTGCGACCTCGATCCACGATTGACCTTGGGAATTCGCGCCAACATAGCGCTGGGGCCTGCTTTGTCCACCGCCGGGCCGGGTGGGCAGCGCGTTGCCGCGCGCTTGGTGCAGGGCTGCCGTCTCCGGTCGGGGAGTTGATTCGCGAAAGCCGGCTGATAGGGTAGCGGCCCCTCCCGGTAATCTGAGCCAAATCATGAAAATCGCCTTCACCAAGCTGGTCGCCCCTGTGCAAGGGGTGGTCGTGATCGCCGTTCCCGAAGCCCCCAAAGGCAATACGGCGAAGCCCATGAAGGGCGCGAAGCCGGTGAAGGCGGCGGGTCCGGCGCTCGGCCGGACCGCGACGGCGTTGGATAGCCGCCTGGGCGGCGCGATCCGTCGCGCGATGGCGGCGGCCGAGTTCACCGGCAAACGCGAGCGTACGGTGCAGGTGCTGAGCCCCGGCGACGGCAAGATCAAGCGCGTGATCGTGGTCGGCCTTGGCGACCCGAAGACACTCGACGCCCCGGCGGCGGATCGTCTCGGTGCGGTCCTCCACACCGCGCTGGAGCGCGAACAGGCCGCGATCGTCGTGCTCGAGGACATCGGCGCGGGCAAGACCGGGGCTGCGACCATCGCGGCGCATATCGCCGGCGGCCTGGTGATGAAGTCCTATCGTTTCGATAAGTACCGCACCAAGGAAGAGGCCGACGCGAAGCCGCGTCTGAACGATGTCGCGATCCAGTCGGATGCGCCGGGCGAAGCGGCGAAGGTCTATGCCGGCGTTGCCGCGGTGAACGACGGCATCTTCCTGACGCGCGATCTCGTCAGCGAGCCTGCGAACGTGATCTATCCGGAAACCTTCTGCCAGCGCACCAAGGCGGCGCTCGCCAATGACGGTGTCAGCGTCGAAATCCTGAACGTGGCGCAGATGAAGAAGCTCGGCATGGGCGCGCTGCTCGGCGTCGGCCAGGGTTCGATCCGGGAATCGCGCCTGCTGATCATGCGCTACAACGGCGCCAAGAATAAGTCGGCGCAGCCGCTCGCGATCGTCGGCAAGGGCGTGACCTTCGACACCGGCGGCATCAGCCTGAAGCAGCCGGGCGGCATGTGGGACATGAAATGGGATATGGGCGGCGCGGGTGTCGTCGCCGGCCTCATGCATACCCTGGCGCGCCGTAAGGCGAAGGTGAATGTGGTCGGCCTCTGCGGCCTGGTCGAGAACATGCCGGACGCGAACGCGCAGCGCCCGGGCGATGTCGTCACCTCGATGTCGGGGCAGACCGTCGAAGTCCAGAACACCGATGCCGAAGGCCGTCTCGTGCTCTGCGACGTGCTGTGGTACGCGCAGCAGCGCTTCAAGCCGCGCGCCATCGTCGATCTCGCGACCCTCACCGGGGCGATCATTGTCGCGCTATCCGAGCATTACGCCGGCCTGTTCTCGAACAACGACGAACTCGCCGAAAGCTTGAGCGCTGCCGGCCGCAACGTCGGCGAGCGTCTGTGGCGCTTCCCCATGGGCGACGAATACGACCGCGAGCTGAAGTCGCTGATCGCGGACATGAAGAACATCGGCGGGCCGCGTGCCGGCAGCATCACCGCCGCGCAGTTCCTGAAACGCTTCATCCAGAACGACACGCCCTGGGCGCATCTCGACATCGCCGGGGTGGTCTGGAACGAGAAGGGCACGGCGCTTGCCGCGCCCGGCGCCACCGGTTATGGCGTGCGCCTGCTCAATCGCTTCATCGCTGACAATTACGAAGGTTAGTTCCGTGACGTTGATCCGCCCCTTCCGTGGCCTTCGGCCGGTGCCGGCGCAAGCTTCCGCCGTCGCCGCCCCGCCTTATGACGTGCTCAACACCGAAGAAGCGCGCGCGCGTGCTTACGGCAAGCCGTACAGCTTCCTGCACATCTCCAAGCCGGAGATCGATCTGCCGGCGGACACCGATCCTTATGCCCCGGCGGTCTACGCCAAAGGCGCCGAGAATCTTGCGAGCCTCGTGCAGCAAGGCGTGCTGATCCGCGATGCCGCGCCCTGCTACTACGTCTACCGCCTCAAGATGGGCGATCATGTTCAGACAGGTTTCGTCGCCAGCGCCTCCGTGGCGGCTTACGACGCCAACCGTGTGCGCAAGCACGAGTTCACGCGCCCGGACAAGGAGGATGACCGCGTCCGCCAGATCGATGCGCTGAACGCGCAGACCGGGCCGGTGCTGTTGGCCTATCGCGCCAATGCGAAGCTGCAAGCCATCCTCGACGGCATCGCCAAGACGCCGGCGATGTACGACGTCACCGCTGACGACGGCATTGTGCATACGCTGTGGCTGATCGACAGCCCAGCGGTGGTCAACGACATCACCGCCATCGTCGATGCGATGCCCGCGCTTTACATCGCCGACGGCCACCACCGCTCGGCGGCGGCTTCGCGCATCGCGGCGGCACGTCGCGAGAAGACCTCGACCGACAGCCACACCTACTTCCTGACCGTCGCGTTCTCGCACGATCAAATGAAGATTTTCGACTACAACCGCGTCATCCGCGATCTGAACGGCCTGTCGGAAGAGGCGTTCCTTGAGAAGGTGCGCGCGAACTTCACGGTGACGCCCGCCAGCGGTCAGGTGAAGCCCGACAAGCCGACGCGCTTCGGCATGTATCTCGGCGGCAAATGGTATCAGCTCGATATCCGCCCCGATCTCGTGCCGAAGAACGATCCGGTGGCGCAGCTCGACGTCAGCTTGCTACAGGACCAGTTGATTACACCGGTCCTGGGCATTTCCGATCCGCGCCGCGACAAGCGCATCGATTTCGTCGGCGGCATTCGCGGTCTGGGCGAGCTTGAAAAGCGCGTGAACTCCGGCGAGATGAAGGTCGCCTTCGCGTTGCATCCGACGCGGCTCGATCAGCTGATGGCCGTGGCGGACGCGGGCGAAGTCATGCCCCCGAAGTCGACATGGTTCGAGCCCAAGCTGGCCGACGGTCTCGTCAGTCACGTCCTGGATTAGCGTGATCTACCTCTGCCGGCACGGTCAGACCGACTACAACCGCGATGCCCGGGTGCAAGGCCACATCGACACGGCACTGACGCCGCTGGGCGAGCGTCAGGCCGCGGCCATGGGCGATCTGCTGCATCGTGTGATCGGCCACGAGCGTGAGGTGCCCTGGCGCATCGTGGCAAGTCCTCTGCGACGCGCGCGCAAAACGGCAGAGATCATCGCCGCGAAACTTGGCCGCGCGGTCGCGTTCGACGACCGCCTGAAGGAAGTCACCGTCGGCGAATGGGAAGGTCGGCTTTACGCCGATGTCGCGCGCGAACATCCCGATTTGGCAGGCGATCGTAATTGGTTTTTTAAAGCGCCACGCGCGGAGACCTACGATGACATGACCGCCCGCATCGGCGCGTGGCTGGCCGAGCAAGATGACGAGCCCCGCCGCAAGCTCATCGTCGTCAGTCACGGCGTCGCCGGCCGTTTTCTGCGCGGCCTCTATGCCGGCCTCTCACGCGAGGCTTTGCTGGAACAAGACGTGCCGCAGGATGCCATTTACCGCCTTCACGGCGGGAAGATCGAAAGATTGGACTGCGCGGCGGTCAGCGAGAGCTGAGTTAGTTTCTCTATACCCTCTCCCCGTTCGCGCGGTTGAGGTAGGGTAATACTCTTTCATCGTCGTCCTCGGGCTTGACCCGAGGACCCAGGATAATAAGCACGGGCATTCTTAGCCCTGGACCCTCGGGTCAAGCCCGAGGGTGACACTGTAGAAAGTGAGACACCGTGTCTCTCGCCCAGCCCTCCGTCCTCGTCATCGCCGGCCCGACGGCGTCCGGTAAATCCGCGCTCGCACTCGCGCTGGCGGAGCGCCTCGATGGCGTGGTCATCAATGCCGACAGTCAGCAGAGCTATCGCGATCTGCCGATTTTGACGGCCCGGCCTCGTGCGGCGGAGGAGGCCCGCGTGCCGCATCGGTTGTTCGGCACGTTGGGGCCGATGGAGCGGGATTCCGCGGCCGCCTGGGCGTTACGCGCGGCGACGGAGGTTAATGCGGCCATCGCGTTTGGAAAGCGCCCGATCGTGGTCGGGGGTACGGGACTTTATCTGAAGGCGCTCATGATCGGGATGCCGCCGATGCCCGCGATCTCCGAGGCGGCGCGCGACGCGGCGCGGGCCTTGCTCGATGAGATCGGCCACGCGGAATTCCATGCGCGGCTGGCGGCGCGCGATCCGGTCCTGGGCGCGAAACTCAAGGTCGGCGACACCCAGCGCATCCTGCGCGCTTGGGAGGTGGTCGAAGCGACCGGACGACCCTTGTCGGCCTGGCAGGCAGATGCGCCCGAGCCGCCGATCGCCGCGACGTTCCAGGGCATCGCGATCCTGCCGCCGCGTGAGGTCCTCAACGCCGCCGGCGATACCCGCTTCGAAGGGATGCTGGCCACCGGGGCTTTAGAGGAGGTGCGGGCGTTGCGTGCTACCGGGATCGCTGAGGTCGCGCCGATCTGGCGCGTTCTTGGAGCGCGGCCCCTCATTCAGCATATCCAAGGCGAAATAGACCTGAAGGCCGCCGCCGGCCTCGCGAAAACCGCCACCCGCCAGTACGCAAAACGGCAGACAACTTGGTTTAGACATCATTTTGATGCGAGGTTAATAATTTCTGAGCAATATTCGGAAAGATTATTGCCTGATATCTTTCCGAAAGTTCGTAATTCAGGTTGACCTGCCCCTGCGCAGCCACTACGTTCCGCCCCGTTCGCCCGCTCCGGACTTCTGTGAGCGGGCTTTAATTTTTCCTCAAAGCGGATTTGGACCATGTCTGCCGAAGCTCTCGCGACTGAGAACGACGCGCCTGCGCAAACCGGTGACCGGATGCAGGGCGCGCGCATCATCCTGAAGGCGCTTGCCGAGCAGGGTGTCGATGTCGTGTTCGGCTATCCGGGCGGCGCGGTGCTGCCGATCTATGACGAGATCTTCAAGCAGAACCGCATCCGCCACATCCTCGTGCGCCATGAACAGGGCGCGGTGCATGCGGCCGAAGGCTATGCGCGGTCCACCGGCAAGGTCGGCTGCGTGCTGGTGACCTCGGGCCCCGGCGCGACCAACGCCGTGACTGGTCTGACCGATGCGCTGATGGATTCCATCCCCGTCATCTGTCTGACGGGCCAGGTGCCCACGCATCTGATCGGCAACGACGCGTTCCAGGAAGCCGACACCATCGGCATCACGCGCCCCTGCACCAAGCACAACTATCTTGTGCGCGATGTCGAGCAATTGGCGAGCACGTTGCACGAAGCCTTCTACGTCGCGCGCTCCGGTCGTCCGGGTCCGGTGGTTGTCGACCTCCCGAAGGACGTGGTGATGGCCGAAGGCACCTATAACCAGGCGCCGCACGGCCTTCAGCACAAGCACAAGACCTATCGTCCGCGCTTCCTGCCGGATGCCGGTGCGGTCGAAGCGGCGGTGAAGTTGATGGCCGGCGCCAAGAAGCCGGTGTTCTACACCGGCGGCGGCGTCATCAACGGGGGACCGCGCGCGGTCGCGGCGTTGCGCGAACTCGTGCGCCTCACCGGCTTCCCGATCACCTCGACGCTGATGGGTCTGGGCGCCTATCCGGCGGACGACCAGCAATGGCTGGGCATGGTCGGCATGCACGGCATGTACGAGTCCAATCTCGCGATGCACGACTGCGACGTGATGATCAACATCGGCGCGCGTTTCGACGATCGCGTCACCGGCAATCTCAACTTCTTCTCGCCGGGCTCGAAGAAAATCCATGTCGATATCGATCCGTCGTCGGTGAACAAGAACGTGATCGTCGACATCCCGGTCATCGGCGATGCCGCCAACGTGCTTGAGGAAATGCTGAAGGTCTGGAAGGCGCGCAAGTATCAGGCCGACCAGACGGCGCTGAAGGGCTGGTGGCGTCAGATCGAGGAATGGCGCGGCAAGAACTGCCTGCGCTTCGATCAGCGCGGCAAGATCATCAAGCCGCAGTACGCGATCCAGCGCCTGTTCGATCTGACGAAGGATCAGGAAACCTACATCACGACCGAAGTCGGTCAGCATCAGATGTGGGCCGCGCAGTTCTATCGCTTCAATGAGCCGAACCGTTGGATGACCTCGGGCGGTCTGGGCACCATGGGCTACGGCCTGCCTGCGGCCATCGGCACGCAGATCGCGCATCCCGACGCGCTGGTCTGCGATATCGCCGGCGAAGCCTCGATCCTGATGAACATCCAGGAACTCTCGACGGCCGTGCAGTACCGCCTGCCGGTGAAGGTCTTCATCCTGAACAACCAGTACATGGGCATGGTGCGCCAGTGGCAGGAGCTGCTGCATGGCGGTCGCTATTCCGAAAGCTACACCGACTCATTGCCCGACTTCGTGAAGCTGGCCGAAGCGTTCGGTTGCGTCGGCTTGCGCGTCGGCGATCCGGCGAAGGTCGACGAGACGATCAAAGAGATGGTCTCGATCAAGCGTCCCGTGATCGTGGACGTGCTCGTCGATCAGAAAGAGAACTGCTACCCGATGATCCCGTCGGGCAAGCCGCATAACCAGATGATCCTGGGCCCCGACGATCGCGCTGGCGGCAACGCCATCAGCGGCGACGGTCTGGCGCTGGTCTAAGGATTACGGAGGCATAGATGGCAAAGTCAGCCAAGACGGACCAAGAGCCGAGCGCGAACCTGTACGAGGGTTCGATTCCGGTCGCGCGCCTGAAGGACAAGGATATCTACCGCCATGTTCTGGCGGCGATCGTCGACAACGAGGCCGGCGTGCTGGCGCGCGTCGTCGGCCTGTTCTCCGGCCGCGGCTATAACATCGAGAACCTGACCGTTTCCGAGGTCGACCGCGACAAGCAGTTGTCGCGCATCAATCTGGTCACGTCCGGAACGCGGCAGGTCGTCGAACAGATCAAAGCCCAGCTCAATCGGCTGGTGCCGGTGCATACCGTGCACGATCTGACCGACGACGGTCCCTCGGTCGCCCGCGAACTGGCCCTTGTCAAAGTCGCCGGGGTCGGCGAAAAGCGCGTCGAAGCGCTGCGTATCGGCGATATCTTCCGCGCCAATGTCGTCGATTCAACCACCAAGTCATTCGTGTTCGAGGTGGTGGGCAACACCGAAAAGGTGGATGCCTTCATCGAACTCATGAAGCCGCTGGGCCTTGTCGAGGTCTCGCGCACCGGGGTCGCAGCCATCGCGCGCGGCGCCGACGGAATTGAAGGTTAGTTCGCTCCGCATCCGGAGCGCCGTGAACATCGAGAAAGAGGAAAGCCAATGACCATGCGTGTTTATTACGATCGCGACGCCGACGTGAACCTGATCAAGGGCAAGAGGATTGCCATCGTCGGCTACGGCAGCCAGGGCCATGCGCATGTGCTGAACCTGCGCGACTCAGGCGCCAAGGACGTCGCCGTGGCGCTGAAGGAAGGCTCGCCGACCCGCGCGAAGGCCGAGGGCGAAAAGCTGAAGGTCATGACGCCGGCGGAAGCCGCCAAGTGGGCCGACGTGATCATGATGCTGACGCCGGACGAACTGCAGGCCGAGATTTACTACAAGGACCTCGCGCCGAACCTGAAGCAGGGCGCCGCCCTGGTGTTCGCCCACGGCCTCAACATCCATTTCAAGCTGATCGAAGCGCGCGCCGACCTCGACGTGTTCATGGTCGCGCCGAAAGGCCCCGGCCACACCGTGCGTTCTGAATACCTGCGGGGCGGCGGCGTGCCCTGCCTTGTCGCGGTCGCACAGAATGCGTCCGGTAACGCAATGGATCTGGCCCTTTCTTACGCCTCGGCCATCGGTGGCGGTCGCGCCGGCATCATCGAAACCAACTTCCGCGAAGAGTGTGAAACCGATCTGTTCGGCGAACAGGCCGTGCTCTGCGGCGGCGCGACAGCGCTGGTGCAGGCGGGTTTCGAAACGTTGGTCGAAGCCGGTTATGCCCCGGAAATGGCCTATTTCGAGTGCTTGCACGAACTGAAGCTGATCGTCGACCTGATGTACGAAGGCGGCATGGCGACGATGCGCTACTCGATCTCCAACACGGCCGAGTACGGCGACTATGTCACCGGCCCGCGCATCGTGACGGCCGAGACGAAGGCGGAAATGAAGCGCGTCCTGGCCGACATTCAGGAAGGCCGATTCGTTTCCAACTGGATGCAGGAGTGCAAAGCCGGCCAGCCCAGCTTCAAGGCGATGCGCCGCAATCGCGCCGAGCACCAGATCGAGGAAGTCGGCGAACGTCTGCGCGGCATGATGCCTTGGCTGAAGCGCAATCAGCTTGTGGATAAGTCACGCAATTAAACCTGGGGATAAGTGCGCTGCGCGCAATCGGCGTCACCGACGCCGGTTGCCCCAAATTCTTGCGGCGCCCCAGTATTTTTGTGAAAGGGAAGGCCTGTAGAGGCCTTCCCTTCTCATCTGCTTCATGAGAAATTAAACGTCCTAGCCGATGCTGCTGAGCGCGGGGGGACGGTTACTCAAAAACCTCAAAAACTTTCTGCAAGCTGTTGATTATAAATAGTTTTATGGTCGCGGCCGTCCGAAAGTCATGGGGTTTGCCCGGTTTTAGGGCAACGTCACCCAGTTATCCACAGGGTCGGCGGCGAGGCTGCCTATAAGGCCTCCCTCGTGAGCACATTATGCGTCTTACGCGTTTAGACCACGGTCGAGCTTCGCGGGCACGTTGTCCCGAACGGCTCGCCATGGGCCGCGGAGCGGCATAGCGAGCGTCACGGGTCACACTAACAGGGGCGCCCAAAACGCGCGCCCACGAGCGAGAGGACACGAAGCTCTATGTTTTCAAGATTGACCGGATGGCTGTCGAACGACATGGCCATCGATCTTGGGACGGCCAATACCCTCGTGTACGTCAAGGGCCGAGGCATCGTCCTCAATGAGCCGTCCGTTGTCGCGCTCGCCGAAGTGCGCGGTCGCAAACAGGTTCTCGCCGTCGGCAACGAAGCCAAGCAGATGCTGGGCCGCACGCCGGGCAACATCCACGCCATTCGTCCTTTGCGCGACGGTGTGATCGCCGACTTCGAAGTCGCCGAAGAAATGATCAAGCACTTCATCCGCAAGGTTCACAACCGCCGCAGCTTCGCCAGCCCGCTGGTGATTGTCTGCGTGCCGTCCGGCTCCACCGCCGTCGAACGCCGCGCGATTCAGGAATCCGCCGAGGCCGCCGGTGCCCGTAAGGTCTATCTGATCGAAGAACCGATGGCCGCCGCGATCGGCGCCGGCCTGCCGGTGACCGAACCGACCGGCTCGATGGTCGTCGACATCGGCGGCGGCACCACCGAAGTCGCGGTGCTGTCGCTGGGCGGCATCGTTTACGCCCGCAGCGTGCGCGTCGGCGGCGACATGATGGACGAAGCCATCATCAACTATATCCGCCGCCATCATAACCTGCTGGTCGGCGAAGGCTCCGCCGAGCGCATCAAGAAAGAGATCGGCTGCGCCTGCCCGCCCGAGCAGGGCGACGGCGAAACAATGGAGATCAAGGGCCGCGACCTGATGAACGGCGTGCCCAAGGAAATCGTCATCAGCCAGCGCCAGATCGCCGAGAGCCTGGCCGAGCCGGTCACCGCCATCATCGACGCCGTGAAAGTCGCGCTTGAACACACCGCGCCGGAACTGGCCGCCGACATCGTCGACAAGGGCATCGTGCTGACCGGTGGCGGCGCCATGCTGCACAACCTCGATTTCGTGCTGCGTCACGCGACCGGCCTGCCGGTCTCGATCGCCGACGATCCGTTGAGCTGTGTTGCGCTCGGCACCGGCAAGGCGCTCGAGGAAATGAAGAAGCTGCGGAACGTGCTCACGACCATGTACTAGGCCGCAGGCCGACCGCTGCAAAAGCCAGACACAAGAAGCTGGCCGAGAATTATCGGCCCTTCTCCAGCGGGAGAAGGGATGGGTAGGGGCCTCCCGCGGGGGGCGCCCGGGTAAGGAGACGCGACGTGCGGCAAGCAACGGGACAGATTTCCCGTTTAGGGACCCTTAAGTCCCTGCTGCAGCGATTCGCCTTCCTCGCGCTGGTCGGCCTGACCTTCGCGCTGATGCTCATCGGTAAAGCCGATACGGTTCTGGTCGAACGCGCGCGCATCGCCATCACCGATGCCGTCACTCCGATCCTACGCATCATGTCCGAACCGGCGAGCGGGATCGCCAGCTTCGTGTCCAATATCCGCGAACTTGCCGCCATTCGTCGCGAGAACCAATCGCTGCGCGAGGCCAATGCGCGCCTGATGCAGTGGCAGGCCGCCGCCCAGCGTCTCGATAGCGAGAACCGCGACCTGCGCGGGCTCATGGCCGTGGTGCCGGAGCCGACGTCGCACTTCGTCACCGCTCGGGTCGTCGCCGATACCGGCGGCGCCTTCGCCCAATCCGTCATCGTCAACGCGGGCAGCAGCGACGGCGTCGCCAAGGGCCAAGTCGTGATGAACGGCGAGGGTCTGGTCGGCCGCGTAATCCAGGTCGGCGTAAAATCCGCCCGCGTCTTGCTGATCACCGATATCAACTCGCGCCTGCCGGTGCGCGTGGGCGATTCCAGCGCCCGCGCCATCATGGGCGGCGACAACGGGACGCGCCCGCGTCTGATGTACCTCAGCGAGAAGTCGGCCGTGTCCGCCGGCGACAAGGTTGTCACGTCCGGCGATGCCGACGCCTTCCCGATGGGATTGCCGGTGGGTCAGGTGGTGCGCGTCGGTGACGGCCTCGCCGAGGTCGAGCCTTATATGGCCGGCGACAAGCTGCAGTACGTCCGCATCTTCGACTTCGGCCTGGCGAACACCGTCGCCGGAACGACTTCGGCCACGACACCTGTAACGACGCCGCCCGCAACGACGCCGCCCGCGCAACCCGCCAAGCCGGCTGCGCCGCCGGCAACTGCAGCCGCGCAATAGGTCGGGCGATGTTGCAGCAATCGCCGCTTTTCCATCGTGTCGATCTGCTCGCCCGGCGCTTCGTGCCGTTCTGCCTGACGCTGCTGCTGATGCTGTTCGCGTTGGCGCCGACGCGCATTCCGGGCATGAGCCACATCACGCCGATGTATTCGCTGGCCGCCGTCTATTTCTGGTCGATCTATCGTCCCGACCTGATCGGTTACGGAACCTGTCTGGCGATCGGCCTGCTCGATGACGCCCTCACCGGCGCGCCCATCGGCTGCTCGTCGCTGTTGCTGCTCGTGTGCCATCAGGTCGTGCTGCACCAGCAGAAGTTCTTCAACGCCAAGCCGTTCGGCATCTTCTGGATCGCCTTCGCGCTGCTTGCCTTCGGCGCCAGCATTCTCAAGTGGCTTTGTGTCGGCCTGTTCGCGCAAGGCGGCTTCACCGGTATCGGCGACATGCTGGCGTCAGCCGTGTTCACAGCCGCGCTCTATCCGGTGATCGCCTGGATCCTGGCGCAGGCGCAGCTCAAACTGTTGGCCGCGCCATGATGCTCTCCCGCGACGGTGACTGGGCGAAGATGTTCACGCGCCGGGCCATGGTGCTCGGCGGCGCGCAAGGCGCGCTGATCTCCGCGCTCGTCGGGCGCATGTATTATCTGCAGGTGATCGAGAGCGAGCGCTACAAAGTGCTCGCCGACGGCAACCGTATCAGCGTGCAGATCCTGCCGCCGCCGCGAGGTCGCATCCTCGATCGATTCGGTCAGCCGCTCGCCACCAACAAGCAGCAGTTCCGGGTGCTGATCAATCCGGAACAGACCAACAATCGTGTGCTCGATACGCTCAACAGCCTGTCGAGCCTGATCGAGCTGGCCGATTACGAACGCGAACGCGTCCGCAAGGAAGTCGGCCGCCATCGCAGCTTCGTGCCGATCACCGTGAAGGAAAACCTCTCCTGGGAGGAGATGGCGCGCATTCAGGTGAACGCGCCGGACTTGCCGGGCGTGATCATCGACGAAGCGCTGACGCGCAATTACCCGCTGAAGGAAGATGCGGCGCATCTGCTCGGCTATGTCTCAAGCGTCGACAAAGCCGATCTGAACGGCGATCCTCTGCTGCAACTGCCCGGCTTCCGCATCGGCAAGGCCGGTATCGAGAAAATTCAAGACACCATCCTGCGCGGCAACGGCGGCAGCCGTCAGGTTGAAGTCAACGCCTACGGCCGCGAAGTGCGCGAGCTGGAGCGCCGCGAGGGTGAGCCGGGCGAAGACCTGCTGCTGACCATCGACGAACGCATCCAGACCTTCGCGGGCGACACGATCGCGAGCCATCTGCCCGTCGAGGAGCAGAGCGTCTCGCTGAACGTGATGGATATCTATACCGGCGAGATGCTGGCGATGGTCTCCACGCCTGGCTTCGATCCGCATATCTTCAGCCGTGCGCCGACCCCGCAGGAATGGAAAGAGCTGTCGACCGATCCGCGCTCGGCGTTGACCAACAAGTCCATCGCCGGCCGTTATTCGCCCGGCTCCACCTTCAAGATGTGCGTGGCCCTCGCCGGCCTTGAGAACAACGTGATCCAGCCGGATCAACCCGTGCATTGCGGCGGTCATACGACGCTCGGCTCTAACACCTGGTATTGCTGGAAGAAGGGCGGCCACGGCAGCATCGACATGGCCAACGCCATCACCAATTCCTGCGACTGCTACTTCTACGAAGTGGCGCGCCGGTTGGGCGTCGACCGTATCGCGGCCATGGCCAAGAAGCTCAGCCTCGGCGAACTCACGGGCATCGGCCTGCCCGGCGAGCAGCGCGGGTTGATGCCCACCGAAGCCTGGAAGAAGGCCGCGCGCGGCGAGGCCTGGATGCAGGGCGAGAACCTCAACGTCGGCATCGGCCAGGGCCAGGTCAACGTCACGCCGCTGCAACTCGTCACCTATGTGGCGCGTATCGCCAACGGCGGTCTGATGGTGAAGCCGACGCTGGTCCGCGCGCATGCCACCACGGCCGTCGCGGCGGCGGCGATCGCACGCGACAACGCCGATGCGGCGGCGGCGGCGATGACCACCATCCCCTCGCTTGGTATTCCGCAGGCGCATATGGCCGTCATTCAGCGCGGCATGTTCGGCGCGGTGAACGGCGGCGGCACGGCCGCCCGCGCCGCGCTCCAGATCAAAGATCCGGAAAAGAAAGACTGGAAGATGGCCGGCAAGACCGGCAGCGCCCAGACCCACCGCGTGAAGCGCTCCATCCGTGCGCTCGGCGAAGTGAAGCAGGAAACGCTGCCCTGGGGCTTGCGCGACAACGCGCTGTTTGTCGGCTTCGGGCCGTATCACGCCCCGCGCTATGCGATCTCCTGCGTCATCGAGCACGGCAAGGCCGGCGCTTTCGCCGCCCAGATCGTGAAGGACGTGATGGAGGAAACCCTGCGCCTCGATCCTTCGCGCAAGCCGCGCGTCGAGGACCAGGTGGCCGCCATCACGCCCGCGCCGACACCGGCGAAGAACCCGTCATGAGCGATATCGGATTCTCCTCGCGCCTGCGCCGCGGCGACATGATCGCGCCGGAAAAAGTGTTCCAGGTGTCCTGGTCGCTGATCTTCTGGCTCGTCTGCATCTTCGCCTTCGGCTTCGCCACGCTTTATTCCGCCGCCAACGGCAAGCTGATGCCCTGGGCCGAGCCGCAGCTCGCGCGCTTCATCATCGGGCTCGGATTGCTGTTGGGCGTTGCCGTTATCGATATCCGCTTCTTGATGCGCTACGCGTATGTGATCTGGGTGCTGGTGCTGGTGCTGCTGATTGGCGTCGAGCTTCGCGGCGTCATCGGCGGCGGCGCGCGCCGCTGGATCGACTTGGGGTTCATCAACCTTCAGCCCTCGGAACTGATGAAGCCGGCCATCGTGCTGGCGCTGGCCCGCTATTTCCACGGCCGCGGGCTGGAGGAGATTTCCTCGCCGTTCTCGCTCCTTGTCCCATTGGGCCTGATCCTCGTGCCCGCCGCGTTGATCGTGGTGCAGCCTGACCTCGGCACGGCGCTCGTCATCATCATGACCGCCGCCGCCGTGCTGTTCATGGCGGGCGTGCGGCTGTGGAAGTTCATCGCCGTAGGCGCCGCCGGTCTTGCCGCGGTGCCGATCGCCTGGACTTTCCTGCACGACTACCAGAAGGACCGCATCCGCACCTTCCTCGATCCCGAACGCGATCCGCTCGGGACGGGCTATCACATCCTGCAATCCAAGATCGCGCTGGGATCCGGCGGGGTTTTCGGCAAAGGCTTCATGCAGGGCACGCAAAGCCGCCTGAGCTTCCTGCCCGAACGTCAGACCGATTTCATCTTCACCATGTTCGCCGAGGAACACGGCATGGTCGGCGGGCTGGTTCTGCTCGGCCTTTATGTGCTGGTGCTGATCTATGGCTACGCCATTGCCTTCCGCTGCCGGCACCAGTTCGGGCGTCTGGTGGCGATGGGCATCACCACCACGTTCTTCCTCTACTTCTTCATCAACATCGCCATGGTCACCGGCCTGATCCCGGTGGTGGGCGTGCCGCTGCCGCTGATCTCCTACGGCGGGACGGCGCTTTTGACCCTCATGCTCTGCATGGGCGTGCTGATGAACGTCTGGGTCCACCGCGACGTCCAGATGGCCAGCCGCGGCAGCTTCGGCTACTTCTAAGCCGCTGGCGACCGCAGGTCCGGTCGGCCCAGGGCGCCCCGACGCCAAACCCCTGAATTATCCTAGTTTTCCACAGGCGCAGGCCGCTTGTCAGGTGGGGCGGGACCTTCTATAAGGGCCGCCTTCCAAGGGTCATCCGCGGCGACAGATCGCGGGGACATCCAGGGGGCGCATAGCTCAGTTGGTAGAGCAGCTGACTCTTAATCAGCGGGTCCCAGGTTCGAGTCCTGGTGCGCCCACCATTTTCCGGAAATTGAACAGTGAAGTCGGTGGCCTCAGTCCACCCGGCTTGGTGTCGCCACTAGAAGCGAACGTCCACCGTGGCCAGGGCGTAGTGGACCGTCGCGAAGGTGTAGATGCTCTTATTGTCGGCACCGCCTTCGAGGATGCGATAGCCGACGCCGGCGCCGACCTTGGGTGTCACCGCGTAGCGCAGCTTCAAAGCGGCATCGATGGCGCGACCCTGCGGCGCGGCCAGACCTTCAGCGTCCAGAATGACGCTCCAGCGCGGAACGATCTGCGCCTGCGCATACAGGTTAAGCAGCGGCACGGGGCCCGTGTTCGAGCGATTGGCCGACAGCGCGCCGTGCCGCAGGCTGATGTCCGCATGCCGCACTTTCAACGTTGCGCCCACCCAGACGTCCCAGGTCGGACGGCTCAACAGGTGATAGCGATATCCGGCCCGATAGGAATCGAAGCGGTACACCGCACGCGTTGGCACGCCCGCCGCGAACGTCGTTCCTTGAAACGAGACCGGCGTGGCGAACAGGCCAGTCCCCTCCAGGGATAGCGGCGCGTAGAGGGCATAGACTTGATGTTTGTCGCTCCACGTGTAGGACGCGCGCACGCGGCCGTAGGTCTCGGCCTTGCCGCCAAGGAGAGGCCCGAGCGAGAAGCGTGTACCCGCAGCACGCGAATTTTCCGGGCGCGGCGGCGACTGCACGTCGTTGCGCGACTGCCAGACAGCGCCGGATTCAAGCTCGACCGTCACGCCATTCTCGAACGCGAACGCCGTGCGCGCGCCAAATAGAGCAAGCACCAGTGAGACGATAAGAAAATGGGGCACGGCAATCCTCGGCCAAATTGATCACATGTGCACTCGGTACGAGGCCATCCCCGCACCGGATCACCCGGCGCCGCCTGTATCGATGAGCCCGGCGTCACGATCTTGAGAGCCGCAACGGGCAGTTAGACGTCATCGGCCGGATCCCGGGCGGGCGCAGCCCATATGTCGCAGCGGGGCGTTGTTCGGTATCGCGCGGCGGGACTCTCGCCGAATTGATCGTTTCGTTCCTCCAACGCCGCTAGTATCCGCCGCTTTTCGAAGGTGCCCGGGTCAAAGGGCATCCCGATGTCGGGGATGATGCGAATGCTTTCCAAACTCAAATCCGCGTGCTGTGCTGCGGTCCTCTCCTTTGGACTGGGTGTCGTGGCGCAGGACGCGCAGGCGTTCGACGACGCGCAATCCTGGAACGCCGCATTGGTGACGGCGAAAGTCGCGAACAACGTGACGGTCACCGCCGAGACCCATTTCCGCTTCTTCGACGACGTCTCCATGCTGGGACAGTTCCTGTTCCGGCCCAGCGTGAATTTCATCGCGAGCAAATATCACAGCTACGCGCTCGGATATGCCTACGCGATCACGCGGCCCATCACAGGCGGCATCAGTCATGAACATCGGTTATGGCAGCAGGTTGCCTACAACGGCCTGAAAATCGGCAAGGCGCGGCTGCAGGGACGCACGCGTCTCGAGCAGCGCTTTGTCGAAGGCCGCGCGGACACCGGTTGGCGCTTGCGTCAATTGGTGCGCGGCATGCTGCCGATCAACGCCTCGGGTTCGGTGCAGGCGCTGTTGTGGAACGAAACCTTCGTCGGCCTGAACAAAACCGTGTGGGGCCAGCGCGCGAACCTCGATCAAACGCGCACTCTTCTGGGCGTGGCGTGGAAAATGTCGGATCACATCTCGCTCGAACCCGGCGTGATGCACCAGCATATTTTCCGCAACGGGCCGGGCGCGGACAACATCGTCCTGTCGGTCAACCTGGTGGCCAACTTCTAGGCCGATGACCTAGGCGGCGATCAAGTCCTTCTTCAGCCGCCGCGCCGTCATCAGCAAGATCGCCGCGCTGATCACATAGAAAATAAGCCCGCTGAGGATCGCATAGCGCAGCGCATCCGCGCCAAAGCGCTTGGTCAGCGCGTCGGAGACGATCCCGAAGAAGGCCGTGCCGAGCCCGAGGCCGATCAGGTTGTTCACGAACAGGAACGCAGCCGAAGCGGTCGCGCGCATGTTGGCGCCGACCAGGTGCTGGATGCCCGAGATGATGGGCCCGAGCCACATCAGACCCAGGGCCTGTGGAATCAAGCACAGCATGAACGCGATTGTGGCGGTCGGCGCGAGCACGGCGGCGGCGTAGAAGGGAATCGATAGCAAGAAGGCCGCCGCAGGCACGAGGGCATAGGCGCTGGGGTGTTTGCCCACCAGCTTGTCGGTGATCCACCCGCCGAACCAGATTCCGGTGCAGCCCCCGAAGAACAACAGCGCGCTGTACGAAATCGAAACCTCGAACAGGCTCAGCTTGAAGCTGCGCATCAGGAACGACGGCAACCAGAAGGCCAGGCCGTACGACAACGCGGCGGCGGACGAAGCGCCCAGCGACAAACCCCAGAAGCTGGGCTTGGACGCCAGGAGGACGAGGGTTTCACGCAACGAAGCATTCGTTGTCGTCGCCGGCGGATCGAAGCGGCCGCGCTCCGGGTCGCGCACCGTGAGTTTGAGCACCGGCACCAGCACAAGGCCGGCGGCGCCGACGATCACGAAGGCCGCGCGCCAGTCGATCGACATGGCAATCAGGCCGCCGAACAGGACGCCCAACGCGCCGCCGATGGGAATGCCGAAGGAATACACGGCCAGCGCGCGGGCGCGCTCGGCGCGGGGGAAGTAATCGGAGATGAGCGCATAGGCGGGGGCGACGCCGCCGGCTTCGCCGACGCCGACGCCGACGCGCGCGAGGAACAGCTGCGTGAAGCTGCCGATCGTACCGCAGAGTGCGGTGAACAGGCTCCACACCCCCATCGCGATGGTCATGATCCAGACGCGGCTGAAGCGATCGGCCAGGCGGGCGATCGGGATTCCGAGGCCGGTATAGAACAGCGCGAAGGCCAGGCCGCCGAGCAGGCCGAGCTGCGTGTCGCTCAAGCTCAGGTCCCGTTTGATCGCGGGGGCGAGGATGCCGATGATCTGCCGGTCGATGAAATTGATCGTGTAAACCACGATCAACATGAACAGCACATAGCGGCGATAGCCCCGGCCTTCGGTGTCGTTCATCTGGCGTCTCCGTCTCGCAGTTGCGATATAAGCATTGGCGTTTCGCGCAAATTCGCCACGCCGCGTTGGCGATTAGGCGCTGTGTGCAATGCACAAAACCACTGTGGCTCAGGCGTTACTATACGATCACAAACATGACGACGCTATCATATGAGAGTTGACTCATGTTTCGTATCGCGGGAATTTCCAACACCCCCACGGATGTAGGAGCTTTATGATGGCTGTCCGCAAGAATCACTGGCTGCTTGGCCTTGTCTCGCTTCAGGCCGCGACCGCCCTCGGCAGCACGATCAGCATCGCGCAGACGGCCGGCGGCATCGAGGAAGTGGTCGTGACCGCGCGGCGTCGCGAAGAGTCGCTCCAGGACGTGCCGATCGCCGTCACCGCCGTCAGCGCCCAGGCGCTCGAGAACATCAATGCCGCCAATATCACCGTGCTGCAGCAGGTGACGCCGAACCTCACCCTGCAAGTCGCGCGCGGCTCCAACTCGACGCTCATCGCCTTCATCCGCGGCATCGGCCAGCAGGATCCGGTCTGGTCGTTCGAGCCGGGCGTCGGCCTCTATATCGACGACGTCTACATGGCCCGCCCGCAAGGCGCGGTGCTGGAGATCTTTGACGTCGATCACGTCGAAGTGTTGCGCGGGCCGCAGGGCACCCTCTACGGCCGCAACACCATCGGCGGCGCCATCAAGTACGTCAGCCGTCGCATGGACGATGAAGTCCACGCCAGCGGCAAAGTGAACATCGGCTCCTATAACCAGACCGATGTGGTGGCGTCGCTCTCGGCGCCGATCGCACCGACCCTCAAGGTCGGCGGCGCCATCGGCTACTTCCGTCGCGACGGTTATGGCCGGAACCTGACCACCGGTGCCGAGCACTATAACCAGGACCTGCTCACCGGCCGCCTCACCGCGGAATGGACGCCGAGCGACAGCTTCTTCGTTCGCATCACCGGCGACCGTACCGCCGACAATTCCAATGCCAATCATGGCCACCGCGAAGCGCCGTACCTGACGTCGCTGGTGCTGCCGGGCGTCTACGACACGCAGGGCGGCATTGGCGACAAGAACTACGTGCGCACGCAAGGCGTATCGATGTTGGCCGAATGGAAGTTCGCCGACGCTTGGAGCGCTAAGTCCATCAGCGCCTATCGCGATGGCCACAGCGACACCCTGATCGACTTCGACGGCACCCCGGTGCCGTACCTCGACGTGCCTGCGACTTATGAGGACGAGCAGTTCAGCCAGGAATTCCAGTTGCTGTACGAAAGCGACCGCGTTCAGGGCGTGGCCGGCATGTACTATATGAACTCCATTGCGTCCGGTGAGTTCGACACCGTCGTCGGCAATCCCATCCTCGCCGCCCTCGGCTATCCGCGCACGACCGCGACCTACGGCAAGACGCCGACGCGGACCATCGCGTTGTTCACCGACGTCAGCTTCAACGTCACCGATGCCTTGAGCATTTCGGGTGGTCTGCGCTGGACGCGCGACAAGCGCATCGGCCAAGTCTATCGCGCCGACTACACCGGCTTGCGCAGCCCGTTCCAGGGCGCACCGAACGCCCCGCTGCTGTTGGTGCGCACCAACTATCGCAACGAACGCACCTTCGAGCCGGTGACACCGCGCGTCAGCGTCAGCTACAAGCTTTCGCCGGACCTCACGACCTACGCGGCTTACAGCAAGGGCTTCAAGTCGGGCGGTTTCGATCCGCGCGGCGACGCGATCCTGACGCCGACGACATCGGCCGGCTTCAATCCCGAAAAGGTGAACTCCTATGAAGTGGGCTTGAAGGGCGGGACGCCCGACAAAACCCTCACCTTCGCCGGCGCCGTTTTCTATTCGCAGTATCGCGATCAGCAGGTCACCCTGCAGCGCCTGGTGGGGACGACGGTTGCCAGCCAGGTCGAGAACGCCGGCCGCTCACGCATCTGGGGTGCTGAGCTTGAAGGCACGGCGAACATCACCTCGCAACTCAGCGCGACCATGTCGCTGGGCTATACCAACGCGAAGTTCCAGCAGTACCTGGCGTTGGTCGGCACCACCACTCAGGACGTGTCGACCCAGCGGTTGTTCCAGAACACGCCAAAGTGGAACGGTTCGCTCGCCGTGACCTATCGCCCTGAACTCGACGTCGCGGGCGGCAGCCTCGCGATCACGGGCTGGACCAGCTTCCGCAGTTCATACTCGATGTTCGAGATCGCCTCGCAGCTCGACCAGACCGGTTACGCTTTGGCGAACGCGGACATTGTGTGGACCTCGGCCGGCGGCCGTTATGAGATCGGTCTGCACGCCAAGAACCTCAGCGACAAGCACTACCGCGTGGGCGGCTATAACTTCCCCGGTGCAACGTTGGGCAACGCGATCAACGGCTACTACGGTCCGCCTCGGACGGTCACGGGTACGATTGCCGTCAAGCTCTAACGTCACGGCGCCGTTTATCTCGCTATAACTTTCCGTTACGGTGCTGCGCCTCATGCCGGTCGCCTAAGTCGACCGGCATGTGACGGAGTGGGGCAGGGTTGATGTCTGAAGTCGCGAAACGGCGGGCAACGGGCCGCGCAGCACCGATGCCGAAAACCGAGCGCGGCGAAAAGACGCGCCGGCGTTTGCTGGATGCCGCCATCAAGGAATTCGGCACGCGCGGCTATCACGCGGCCTCCGTCGTCAGCATCACGCAACGCGCCCGTGTCGCGCAGGGCACGTTCTACATCTATTTCCGCAGCAAGGAGCGGCTCTATCGCGCGGTGATCGAGGAGCTTGGTGCGTTCACACGCCAATGGATCGGTGAGCGCCTTGATGCTGCGCTCGATCCTGTCGCGGCGGAAATCCAGCGGATCGCGCTGCTCGTCGACTTCGTGCGGGCGCATCGCTCGATCTACACGGTCATCATGCAGGCGCAGTTGGTCGCGCCCGATGTCTATCGTGCGTACTTCGAGGCCTTTGCGGCCGCCTACAAGCAGCGCATCGAGGCGCAGGTCGAGGCGGGCGTCTTCCGCAAAGGCGACGTCGAGGAGCGGGCCTGGGGCATGGTGGGCTTAAGCGCGTTCATCGGTATGCGCTATGGCCTCTGGGAGAGCGATCTCCCGTCCGATGAGATCGCCAAGGGCCTGTCGGACTTCCTGTCAGGCGCGCTCGCCGCGCCTTCGGGCAAGAAGCGCTAGAACGTCGCCCGCACGGTCGCGCGCAGGCTCGTCGGCGCTTGCGGCGTGAGAATACCGCTCAAGCCCGAGACCCAAGGTCGTGCGGTACCGATGTTCGATGCCAGCACCCGGAAGGTAAACGGATACTCGCGCCACGTCGTCGCATAGCGCAGGCCCAGCGCCAAGCTGGCCATGCCCTTGTCGAACAGCGAGTTGGCGGAATTCTCCGGCCGCGCGCTTTGCAGCGTCAGTCGGCCGTCGACGGAGAGTCCCCGGATGAAGGCGAGGCGGTGATCGAAGCTGAACACCGCTGAGGCACGCGACACGCCCACCGGCCGCGCCGCGACAAGCCCGCGATCCACAAGTTCGCCTGAAAGGCGCGGGGCCATCAGCACGCCGCCGATGACGACCGATGTGCGTTCGCCAAGCTGACCCGTGAACGACAACTCGCCGCCGCGATGGCGCACCTGGCCGACCAGGCCGAAGATGCCGTCCGGACGCAAGGCGTTGGTCAGCTTCGTCACCTGGAACAGCGCGCCGCTGATGTTCAGGCCCGGGCGAATACGGAAATACAGACCCGTCTCATATTCAGTGGCGCTGACCGGGGGCAGAATCTCGTTGCGGTTCACGGCCGAGATGGGCGCGATGCCGCTTTCCTCGATACCCTTCACCGTGTTTGCGAACACGTTGAGGCGAGGGGAGAACTTCACGACCACGGACGCGTTGTAGGCCAGCGTTCGTTCGGTGCGGCTGGCCACGCTGCCGAGCCCGAGGGAGGCGATCTTCTCGTACTGCACAAAGTGCGTGCCGCCCCGCAATTCAACCTTGTCATAGTAATTGCCGGCATACTCGACGCTGCCGATCAGCTGGTGCACCGTCGATGCGACACGGTTGGTCGTCGGCAGTTCGCCGGGATCGGCGGGGAATACATAACCCGGCTGCGTGAAGGTGAAATTGATCGGTGTTGCGGTTTTCGTTACCGCGCGGCTGTTGCGCGCGCGCGCCCCAGCCGTGACCGTGTGCACCGCTTTCGTGCCGTCGAAGCGCCGCGACAGCATCGCCTCGGCCAGCAACGAACGCCCGCGCAGAAAATTGGTCCGCACGAAGGTTCCGTTGACGATCGCGCCCGGACGATAGGTGAGCACAGTGCTGTCCAGCACGTCGCGCTCATAGTCGGTAACGAAAGCAGCCGCGTTCAAAGCCCATTTCTCGCCGATATCGGCATCCAGAAGCATGCCCGCATTGGCGCTGTGGCGGCGCGCGTCGCCCCAAGGCACACCGTAATTGAAGCCGGCTGGCGGCTTGGGCGGCAGCACGGTGTCCGTACTGGTGACGTTCGTGGATCCGTTGAACTGCGTGATCTCAAAATTGACCAGGCCGTGCATGCGCAGCTTTTCGTTCCGCCATACCGGGATCGCGGCGAAAGAGCCGGTGCGGCCGGTGCGGCCGTAACCGGTTTTCTCGCGCGGCGTGAGTTCCAGGCCGATGCCGATGCCCGCGCCGCGGTCTTTCGGCGCATAGGCGCGCCATACCTGCAGGAACGGCATCGTGAAATCCCGGATGCCGGTGAACACCGTCAGCGTGTTCTCGCCGGGGGCCGGTTTCCGCAGGCGATAATCGACCACGCCCGATGGCGACGGATAGTGCATGCGCGCGGCGTTGATGCCGACGTTGACGCTGACACTGTTCAGCACAAGGTCCGGCATCGGAAACTCGCGCGTGAAATAGGCGCCATCGATGCGGTAGGCGCCGGTGTTGCCCATGTCGAAGCCGCGAACCTGAGACTCGCTGTACAAGCCAATGGATTCGTCGCCGATGCGTTCACCGAACGCGTCGCGCGCTTGCCGAATGACATTTAAGTCTTGCTGACCGAGGGCGGGCAATGAACCCAGCAGTGCCCCCGCCGCGCCTACGTAACGTAACCATCCCCACATGGGGCGATGCCATACAAGACTGTTTACGCTTGTCAATTTGTAGCCGTGCATGACTGGTTTAGCGTGATCGCGCGTTCATGCATAAGCGATTGTTAAATAACAATCTTTTGGCGTTCTGGGTTGTACGCGCGTTGGTCAGCCTAACGTTTAGGCTGGCGGCACACCTGGATCGAGACGCAGCGCCGCATGGGGAAGTCCCGATAGGGCTGATTGCCGCGCCACGAGTTATGCCCGTCGGCGCTGAGATAATAGGTCTCGGGATCCTGCTCGAGACGATTGAGAACGTCCTCGATCTCGGTCGGCGAAAATCCGAAAGCGCGCGCGTAGTCGCCGATCATGTCGCGATGAAACTCGGCCGCGTTGCCGTGGGTGACATGATCGATCGCGTGAATGCTCCATCCGCCGGGCTTGAGGTGGGCGGGGATGGCTGCGGTCACAGGCGGACGATGCTCTGGCGGAATATGCTCAAGCACGGAGATCGAGTAGATCGCGTCAAAGGTGTCTTCGCCCTCGGGCATGCCAAGGTCTTGCGGAAACCATCCGCGAATGAACTTCACTTTCGGGAATTGACGACGAATCGCCTCGAATTCAGTCGGGCCGTGGCCATGCCCCTCGTAGGGATCGATGACCCAGACATCATATCCTTCCCCGGCCAGAAGGTTGGCGACATAGGGATCGCCACCGCCAATCTCCAGCAGGCGTGCCCCGCGAGGGACTTTGCTTAAAACCGCCTTGAAGCACCAAGGCCGTTGCGCGTCCTTCAGATCGCCGGCGATCGAGGCCAGGTGCGGAAGGTTGATCTTGCTGTCGATATAATCTTCAACGGTGGTGTAGCTAAGCCCATCGGGCGTGATGAAGTTCCACGGTCCCGTATACGGAGGCGGGGCCTCGGTTACAGGCGCGGCCTCGGTTACAGGCGCGGCAGTGCCTAGGCCCCCCGCGATGCGCCGCAGAGCCTCTGGTAAAAGGCTGCGAGCTTTTCCCCACCCTTGCGCCAACTAAAATTAGCTCCCGCGAATGCACGCGCATTTTCACCGAGGATAGTCCGGCGTTCCGGGTCGCGCAACACAGCCTCCAGCTTTTCGGCGAGTTCGAGGGCGCTGCCCTCATGCAGCAGCACGCCGTCGACGCCGTCACGCACGTGATGGCCGATGTTGGATTTGGGCAGGATGACCGGCTTGCCCATGCCGAAGAACTCCGGAAGCTTCGAAGGGAAGCGGTAATCGTTGAAGGCATCCGGCCGGCCGGGCTGGATAAGCACATCGGCAAGCGCGAGATGCTGCGCGATCACTTCGCGCCGCGCCTCCCATCGTCCCAATTCGACTACATGCCGGCGGACCTCCCGCAACTCCGTGCCGAGGAAGTCGGCGTAGTCCGAGCCGATGCGCAGCAAGGTGACGGGGATGCGGCGGCGGTTCACCGCGGCGATGGCAAGATAAAGGCTGCGGATCTCCGCGGCGTTCGCCGGGTGCGAGTTACCCGGGTACACCACGAGGAAGTTGCCATCGGGGATATTCAGTGACCGGCGCAATTCCAGATCGGCGGGCTGCGGCTTGAAGATATTTGCCTCGAAGGCCGGCCACAGCAGGATGCCGGGCACGTTGTCCGGCTTGAACTCGAACAGCCGGTCGATGATCAGCGTCATGCCGGCGGCGCGTTCCAGGAACGGGCGATAGCGCAACGGATGCGTCAGCCCCTTGCCGACCGCGGCGTCGAGATCGGCCATGGAAAGCTTCGTCAGCTTGTCCCAGGTCGAACCCAGCTGGCTTGCGGCGATCACCTGCTCGTTGTCTTCCAGATGAATGACATAAGGGCAGCGATAACGTTCGACCAATGCCTCGATCGTCTGGCGTACGCCTTCGCGCGGGGTCCAGCCGTGGATGATGTCCGGGCCGCGACCGTCGGGGAATTTCAACGCGCCGGCGCAAGCGTCGGCGTAGGTCAGGTATGAGAACAGCGGCGTGCCGATCGTGTGCACGGTTTCCAGGGAATCTGGCACGATGACGGCGCAGTGGTGACCGAGTTCAACCAGCGCATTGGCCAGGTTGAAGACGTGGACCGTGCCGTTGGCCTGGAAGTGGTGATATCCGACGAAGGCGATGTTCATCAGGCGTAAGCCGGCACAGCAGGATTGTGATAGGGATCGCCGCTCAGGATGATGTGATCCCAGGCGTCCTTGAACAGGGCGCGATCGAGATGATCGTAATCGGTGCCGCGCGTCGCGCTCTCATGATGGATCAACGACGTCGCGGGCGTGTACAGCAGGCTGAATCCCGCCGCGCGCACGCGCAGGCAGAAATCGACGTCCTGATAATGCGTGCCGTACTGTTCGCGTAAACCGCCGAGATCCAGATACAGCTGGCGGCGTACCATCAGGCAGGCCGCCGTGACGGCGACGACTTCGCGCGTGCAAGCCAATGAGCCGGCGTAGCCGTCCGCATCCGGCGGTGAACCGCGCATCACGTGGTCGGCCGTGCCCCGAAGGCCCAGCGCCACGCCGGCGTGCTGCACCGACCGGTTTGGATACAGAAGCATGGGGCCGACCGCGCCCACCTTCGGCAGCTGCATGAAGGCCACCAGCGCGCCCAGCCACGTCGGGTCGGTCACTTCGGTATCGTTATTCAGCAGAAGAAGGTATTCGCCGGTCGCTGCGGCTGCGCCGAGGTTGTTGGCCTTCGAGTAATTGAAGCGCTCGTTGAAGGGCACGATCTTGACCGGGTGCTTCGCCAAGCATGCCTTGGCCTGCGGGTCGGTCGTGCCGTTGTCGACGACGATCACCTCGAAATTCGGATAGGTCGTCTTGCCGAAAATCGTATCGAGGCAGCGACCGATCAGCTCCGGCGCGTTCTTGGTCGGGATGATGATGCTGACCTTGGGCGCGTCGGCGGGCGTCGCGGGGACGATTTGCAGGCGGTGCGCCAGGCTCGGGTGCGGATGCGCCGTCGCCTTGACGTTCGTGCGTTCAAAGTGCGCGTTCACAGCCTTGGCTTGTTTCAGACCGATCTCCGGCTTGGCCGAGACCGAGCCCGCCAGGCTGCCGGGGATGTTGCGCCAGTGATAGGTGATCCGGCGCACGTGCTCGATGCGTGTCGTCTTCTCCGACAGGCGCAACATCAGCTCGAAATCCTGCACGCCGTTGTAGGTGCCGTCGAAGCCGCCGATTTCCTCGACCAGGCTGCGGCGTACCATCAGCAGATGGCCGACGTACATCACGCCACAGAACAGGATCGGCGACCAATCCGGTTTGTAGAACGGCTCGAAGCGCCGGTCTTCCGTGTCGGTCTTGTCCTCGTCGCCGTAGAAGACGTCCGTGTCCGGTTTATCGTTCAGACGGCGCACATAATGCGCCAGCGCATGCGGCGCCAACGCGTCGTCGTGATCGAGGAAGGCGACGAACTCGCCCTTCGCCAGGCTCAGCGCCTTATTGCTGGCGGCGGAGATGCCGCCATTCGGTTCCAGGCGCGCGAGCTTGATGCGCGGCTCGGCGGCGGCGAGGCGGGCCAGCGAGTCTTGCGTGTCGCTGCGCTTCGAGCCGTCGTCGCAAATGCACAGCTCCCAGTTCTCGTAGGTTTGCGCCTGAACGGACTCAACCGCTTTCGTCACGAAGGCCGGATCGATTTCATAAACCGGCATGATCAGCGAGATCAGCGGCCGGAGTTGCGCGTCACTGAGATCCGGACTGTGATCCTCGTCGGGATTGGGGGCGAGCGCCGCGGCCGTCGGCGCCGCATGGACTTCGCGCTGATGGGAGCGCCCGAGCAGCACATTGATCAGTTTAACCGCAAGGCGACTGCCGAAGCGGATCGGCTTGGTGATCCTCCAGGACGTCGAGCGATATGTGGCATCGATAATGCCCGCGAGACGATAACGCTCGCTGTCGAGATTGGTGTTGTGGTGACGCAGGTCGGCGATCTCGCGTTCCAGGCCGCGCATCTGGGCGCCCAGCCGATCCATATCCTGCGTCAGCTCGCCGATATATTTCTGGTGATCGGCGATATCTTTTTCGCGGCCGGCAATCATGCCATGCAGCGTTTCGATGCTCTGGCGAGCCGTGTTTTCGCGCTCGCCGGCGGCGGAGAGGTCGCCGTACAGTCCGGCAATCCTTGCATCCTGTTCGGCGATGCGTTCGCGCGCGAGCGGGATGTCGCGGCGATAGATCGCGAGTTCCGCGTCGGCGCGCTCAAGGCGGGCAACCGTCGAAATGCGCTGGCCCAGCGCATAGAAGATTTCCTGCACCTGCTGCTGCGGATCGTTGGCCTGCGCCAGGAAATCCAAGAACTCTTTCGGCACGTTCTTGCCGACGGCCAGAACGCCAAGGCCGTTGCTGTGTGTGAACGCAAAATGTGGATAGCGCTTGGAAAGCTCCTCCCACAAACGCCACACGCCGAAGTCACCTTCGCGCACATTGACGTCGTGGAACAGCACGACGCCACGGTCGCTCATCTTCGGAAGCCAGGTGTCGAAATCGTGACGCACGGCGGCATAGGTATGCAGCCCGTCGATGTGCAGCAGATCGACGGTATTGTCGTTGAACTTGGCCAAGGCCTCGTCGAACGTCATGCGCAGCAGGCGCGAGCGTTTCGCGTAAAGCGGGTCGTGGTGCTTCTTCAGCGTGTCATAGACTTCGTCGTTATAGCCGCCCGTATGCGCATCGCCCGACCAGGTATCCACCGCATAGCTGGTGCCCGGGATGTCCAGTTCCTCGAAGGCCTGATTGAAGGCGCAGTAGGAATCGCCGCGGAAGGCACCGAGTTCGACGAACACGCGCGGCCGCAGCAATTCGGCGCAGAGGAAGGCGAACGGGATATGGCCGTGCCACGAGCCGATCTCGGTGACCAGTCGCGGGAACGCGAAGCAGAGGCGATGTGCGCCGATATCGAAGGTGGCCATGCCGATGTGATCCGATGCTTTGATTCGCGCCCGCAGCCGGCCATCGAGATCGAAGTCGTGGCTCAAGGCTCGAGCGGCCCGGCGATGCGGGGCATGAATCGCAGCAGATCAGGTAGCCCAGAGGGCGCAATTTGGCAAGGCATTCCAAGGCGTTCGGCGGCTTCCTCCGGCTCGAAAGGCTTCAATCAGGGTCGATGTTGCGCAGCCGATGCGGTATCGTGAGCGCTTCCACGTGGATGGTCGGCATTGGCCCGACGCCCGGCACATCATAACGAGCGCGATGACTTCCCGTAGCCTGACGATGTCTCCGTCCAATGCGCGCGCCGCCGGTGGATCGGATTGGCTGGCGATCATCGTGCCGCCGCTGGTGATCCTGCGCTGGCGCGTTGCCTTGCGTCAGTTCCTGTTGCGCGCGATCTCGCGGCAATACCGCGTGACGACGCTGGGCTTCCTGTGGACGGTCCTCGTGCCGTTCTTCACGCTCGCGATCTACACCTTCGCATTCGGGGTGGTGATGAAGACCCGTTGGGCGGACGCGGAGGCGACGTCATCGGAGCCTTTCGCGCTGACGTTGTTCGCCGGCATCCTTGTCTACTGGCTGATGGCGCAGTCCCTGGGCGAGGCTTGCGGCGCGGTTGTGCAGCACACCAACCTCGTCAAAAAGACGGTCTTTCCGCTCGAGATCATCCCGGTGACGACGGTCCTGGCCGGCTTGTTCCAGACAGGCATCAATACGCTGATCTTGCTGGTGGCCGTGGCGATCTTCGGCAGCGGTGTACATGCGACGGCGCTGTTGTTCCCCATCGTGCTGGCGCCCTTTGTGCTGATGATGATGGGGCTCGCCTGGTTTCTCGCAGCGCTGGGGGTTTTCTTCCGCGACCTGAGTCAGGTGATCGGCCTCGTGCTCACCGGTGCGCTGTTTCTGTCGCCAATCCTCTATCCGCTCGGTCAGCTCTCGCCCGTGTTGCAACAGGTGGTGATGTTCAATCCGGTGTCGTTCATCGCCGTTCAGGCGCGTCAGGTGCTGCTTTATGGCGGGATGCCGGATTGGGCCGGTCTTGGTATTTACGCACTGATCGCCTGGATTGTCGCGGCCGCGGGGCTGGCCTTCTTCACCGCCGTGCGGAAGAGTTTCGCCGATGTCCTTTGACGGCGATCCCATGCCCATAACCACGGCGCAGACCGGCGACGACGTGATCGTGGCGACCGACGTGAAGAAGCACTACGTGCTCTATCGCGCGCCGTCGCAGCGGTTCCTGCACTTGCTGATGCCGTGGCGTACCTATCCGCGTTTCGAGGCGTTGAAGGGCGTATCGCTGCACGTCCGCCGCGGCGAAACCGTCGGCATCATCGGCAACAACGGCGCGGGCAAGTCGACCCTGCTGCAGATCATCACCGGCACCGTCACGCCCAGTTCGGGCGAAGTGCTGTCGCGCGGCCGTGTCGCGGCTTTGCTTGAACTCGGCGCCGGCTTCGAGCCCGATTTCACGGGCCGCGAAAACATCGTGATGAACGCCACGATCCTCGGCCTGACCGCTGCGGAGATCGCCGCGCGCATGGACGACATCATCGCGTTCTCGGAACTCGCCGAATTCATCGACCGCCCGGTGCGGACTTACTCCAGCGGTATGTTCATGCGGCTGGCCTTCTCGGTCGCGGCCCATGTCGATGCCGAGGTGCTGATCATCGACGAAGCGCTGGCGGTTGGCGACGCGCGTTTTGTGCAGAAGTGCATGCGCTTCCTCAAGGCCTTCAAGCAGCGCGGCTCGATCCTGTTCGTCAGTCACGACCTCAGTTCCGTGATGGGGCTTTGCGACCGCGCGATCTGGCTCGATCAGGGAACGGTTCGTGGCGAAGGCCCCGCGGGCCGCGTCTGCGAAGACTACATGGCGGCGATGCACGATCGTCCGCTGGAACTGCCGAATGTCCGCCAGGACCTGGCCGCGCCGACGGTGCGGGGCGACAGCGTCCTGCTGTACGAAGGTCCTCCCGGGGGATGGCGCGCCGCTGGCGTCACCGGCATTTCCCCGTTCAATCCCGAGGCCAGCAGCTTCGGCCAGGGTGGCGCGAAGTTGATCGAGGCCGGTCTCTACGATCCGGCGACCGACCGCCGCCTCGACCGCGTCGAGGAAGGGCAGGAGATCGATCTCAAGATCGTCGCCCTTGCCGAGGTGGCAGTCGAACAGCCGATCTTCGGCTTCATCGTCAAGGATCGTCTCGGCCAGCAAACCTTGGGCGACAACAGCTATCGCGACGATGTCGCGCAAGTGCCGCTGCGGCCGGGCGAGGCGACCGCCATCCGCTTCCGCTTCCGGTGGCCCGCGATGTCTTGCGGCGCGTATACGCTGACGGTGGCGCTCGCCGACGGCTCCCAGGAGCGTCACATCCAACGCCACTGGCTGCATGACGCGGTGATCTTCGAGGTGCTGTCCTCCTCGGCGACGCTGGCGATGATTGGCGTGCCGATTACCCTGGTCGCGATCGACCGGGGTGTGACGCCGCCCCCAACCTGATCGTTTGCCGATGCGGGGGGCTGCTCAAGGATATGGCGGCGCGGCGGTCCTGCTCGCCTCGGCGATCTATTATTCGCTCTATCTCCGCAGCGGCTTCGGTTACACCGACGACGGAAGCTTCGCGCAGATCTGCTACGAACTGCTGAACGGCCGCGCGCCGCAGGACATGGCCCTTGGCTACGGCATCCTGTGGTTCAAGCTGGGCGAGGCGCTGTTCAGCATCTTTGGCGTCAGCTTCACCGTGGTGAAGCTTTTCTTCTTCGCCTGCATCGCGCTGACCAACGTCCTGTTGTTCGATGCCCTGTCGCGCCTCACGCGAGACTGGCGTATCGCCGCCATCATCACGCTCGTCATCCTATTGGTGCCGGCCTTCCCCGCGACGTCCTTCTACGGCCTCTGCGTGATGCTGAATGTCGCGGCGCAGGCGCGCATGATCGCGCGCGACGGCGGCGCGACCCGGCTCGATGCTGGCCTTGCCGGTGCGGCGCTGGCGCTGTCGTTCCAGATCCGGCCGGATTTCGGCTACGTCTTCGCGGCGGCATTGATCGTGCTGCTTGGGCTTGTGCATAGAAGCGCGCCGCAGCGCACGCGCGAATTGGCGACGGCGGCGGGCACAGGCTTTGTCGCCGCATCGCTGCCGCTGACGGTCGCGGCTCTTGCCGGCGGATATGGCGGCCTGCTGCTGCATCAGTATCTCGACTATCCGCGCCTGATGATCGGCGCGCTGCTCAATGGCGTTTCCGGCTCGCAGGGCGGCCCGGGGCTTGGGGCGGGGCTCGCCCGGCCGCGGGCTTCATGGATCTTCAGCGCAGAGGCGGATCATCGCGCGGCGGCGATCCCGGTCTATTTGCCGGTCGTCGGCATGGCGGCCTTCGCCGTGTTCACGTTGACGAAGCTGCGGCGCGATTTTATCGCCCGGAACGATAAAGCTTTGGGCGCGGCGGTGATCGGCCTGACGGCGGCGCTGGCGGCCTTTCCGCACTATTTCCTATTCCGCCCGGACCTGCCGCATGTGGCGAACTTCATGCCCGGCTATGCGGTCATGATCGGCGTGTTCCTGCGTCAGGTGCTCGACAGCTCCGTGTCCTTGCCGCGATATGCCGTGCCGGGCTTCATCGCCGTCCATCTCGCGCTCTACGCATGGATAGGGCTTGGCTCGGAAGTCACCGGCTCCATCGGTCTCGCCAAGGGTCGCGACGTCAGATTCACCGCGCGCAACGGCGTCGACGTGCGGGTGGCTCCGACGGAAAACGAACTGCTCACCCGTGTGCGCGACGCCATCGAGCAGAACTCACAACCGGGCGAACCGATCGTTTGCCTGCCTTACTGTCCGGGCTTCGCTTTCATGACCTCGCGCCGCATGCTGTTGCGCAATTTCTACATCGACGACGGTATCCTCGCGACCGAGCCTGATTGGCTCGAAAGGACCATCGCGCAGACCAAGACATCGCGCCCGAAAGTCGTGCTCGTTTCCGACTGGGCGGTCAACGGGACGGAGAACTCTCGCTTCACCGTTTGGGCGGCAGCATATGTCGATGCCGTGAAAGCAATGGCGCGGGACAGTGTGGTTTTGCCCGGAGGCTTCACCGCCTACTTCGTCGACCCTCAAACAGCCAACCCATGACCACCCTGACGCCGGAAACGTTCACGCACGACGGTCTGTGCTTTCGAACGTTCGCCGGCGGCGCGGGCGATGCCATCGTCTTCCTCCACGGCGGCGGCTCGCGCGCGGGCCACTTCTTGGGCGTGATGGAACGCCTCGCGCCCGATTTTCGCGTGATCGCCTTCGACATGCGCGGCTTCGGTGAAACCGGCGCCCACCCGGCGCGCGCGATCACGCATCAGACGTGGGCCGACGATGCGCTCGCCTGCCTGAACCACTTCGGTCTTGAAACATGTACGGTCGTTGGTTGGTCGCTCGGCGCGGCGATTGCACTCAATCTCGCCAGCCAGCATCAGGCCCGCGTGTCGGCCATGGCGCTGCTCGGCGCACCGCATCCGGCGCGGCGGATCGATCCCGCTGTGTTCGAACGCCGCCTCCGGATCATCGCGGATGGCGGCACGTCGGCGGATGTCGTGGCCGCCACGTTCGAGGCGACCGCCCAAGCCGTCAGCCCCTGGGTGCGCACGCACCGGCCGGAGGCGGTCGAGCGCATACGGCAGGAGCATCTGTCTCAGGACGTGACGTTGGCCGCCCGGTTGGTCGACAGCTATGCCAGCCGGCCCGATCTGACCGCCGTGTTGCCCAAGGTGCTGTGCCCGGTCACGCTGATTGTCGGTCAGGACGATCCGATCGCGCCGCTTGCCGCGGCAGAGGAGCTGAAACGGCGTCTGGTCCATGCCACGGTGCGAACAGTCGCCAATTGTGGGCATTACTATGCCGTCGAACAGCCCGATACTGTCGTCGGCCTAATCGCTGAAGCCGCCAAAAGTCGAGGGACGCATGGCCGCTGAACCGCACCAACGTTTGCCGACTAAACTGTGTCTGGGCTTCGGCGTCGGCACGGTCGGCGTGTCGATCCTGCTCAACACCGTGGCCATCTACTTCACGACCTTCATGGTGACCGTGCTGGGGCAATCGCCCGGGCTCGCCGGGGCCCTGGTGATGGGCTCGAAGATCTACGACATCGGCGCCGACATTGTGATCGGCGCGCTAAGCGACCGCACGAAATCGCGCTGGGGACGGCGGCGTCCTTTTCTGTTGATCGGCGCCGTCGGTGCGGCGATCTCGCTTCTGCTCATCTTCATGGCGCCGGCGCTCCAGGGGGCGCTGCTGATCGCGTACATGGCCTTCGCGCTGGTGTTCTATTCCACGGCCTATTCGCTGTTCAACGTGCCGTACTTCGCCATGCCGGCGGAAATGACGGACGGCTATCAGGAGCGTGTGCGCCTGATGTCGTTCCGCACCGCCTTCGTCGGCATCGGCCAGCTCGTCAGCATCGCGCTGACGGCGTGGTTGATCGATCTCGGGGGCCGAGGCGGCGGCGGATATCGGCTGATGGCCGGCGTCATGGCGGTGATCGCGCTTTCCACCATGTTGATCACGTTCTTCGGCACCGCCAGCGCCCGTCAGGTGAAAGCACCGGAGCAGCGGCACCGGTTCACGTTCCATGACCTGACGACGATCGTCACCAATCGTCCGCTGATCCTGCTGATGGGCGCGAAGCTGACGCAATATCTCGCCTTCGGGCTGATCGGCCCGGCCAATTTGCTGTTCATGCTGAACGTGTTGCATCTCGGTTATTCCGGCCAAATTGGTCTGGCTGTCGCGCAGAACGCAACGGTGTTCGCGTCACAGCCGCTCTGGGTGCGTATCGGCCGGGCGTTGGGCAAGAAGTACGCCTACATCCTGGGCGTCACGGTCATGGCTTGCACGGCGCTCAGCTGGCTGCTCGCCGAACCGGGCGTGGCGATGTGGGAAGTCTGGCTGCGCGGGTTCCTCTTCGGCTTCGGTTCCGGCGGGTCGCTTTTGATGTCCACCTCGATGCTGCCGGATGCCATGGAATACGATTCCATCTGCACCGGTCAGCGGCGCGAAGGCGTGTTCTCCAGCTTCTACGCCATCGTCGAGAAGTGCGGCTTCGCCATCAGCGTCGGCACGCTCGGCTTCACACTGGCCGCCGCAGGCTATGTGCCGACAACCGAAGGCAACCTCGTTCAGCAGTCAGCCTCGACCATCCGGGCGCTCTATCTCTGCATCGGGGTCATCCCCGCCTGTATCTTCATGGCAGGCGTCGTGCTGATCTTGTTCTACAATCTGGATCAGGCAACATTGCAGCGTGCGAGCGCTGAGAAGGCTGCACTGAGGAAATAGAGGGTGTGAGATGGCGCGCAGATACGAAGGCAAGATTGGCTACTTTGGTGAAGGTGGCGTGGAGACGGGCCGCGAATTCTTCGAGGTCACCGTCGAGACGGATGGCACGCGCACGCTGCGCTCGTTCTGCGAGATGGACAACGTCAACCTGCTGCGCGACGTCACCTACACCGTCGACAAGGACTTCCGCGCGATGGACTGTTTCGTGCGCGTGTCCAACGAACACAAGTTCGTCGGCTCCGGCTGGTTCCATTTCACCGACACTTATGCGGAAGGTGAATCCTTCACCGCCGCCGACGGGCGCGTGTCCCAGAAGCTGCCGTGCAACGGCCGCGTGAAGCTGTTCGGCACCCATCCCATCGTCATCGACATCTGGAAATGTGTGCACGTGAAGGCCGCCGATCCCGGCAAGCTGCAGGTGCTCGATAACTGCATGAACTGCTCGCCGGTCGCCAACGGCGCCTCGGGTCCGTTGCTCTATCAAAAGAGCTACAACATGTACTACCAGGGCAAGCAGAAGGTCACCGTGGCGGCCGGTGCCTTCGACTGCGAATACTTCCACTGGGATACGGGTACGGGCCGCACGCTGCAGCTTTACACCGCGCCCGGCGATTGGCTGCCGGTGCGCGTCGTCGTGCCGGAAGCCAAGCGATACTACGAGCTGCTGGAACTGCGCGAGGTCCGGAAGGTCTAAGCGCGACGCGCCTATCTAAAGCCCGTAAAGCCGTGCCGGGTTGTCGGTGACCAGTTTGCGGTGGAACGCCGCGTCGATCTGCCCGCGTTTCTCAAGATTGGCCAACGTCTCAAGCTCGGTCGAGGCATCGGCGTGGCCGAAGTCGGTGCCGATCATCAGATTGTCGGCGCAGCCCCAGTTCAGCAGGCGCGGCAGATCGTTGTCCGTGCGGGCCGTGACATAGAGGCGCTTGTCCTTCAGCGCGGTCTTGGCATCGGCGATCTTGCCTTCCGTCGGCATCGTCTCGATGCGGCGCAGCGCTTCGCCTAGCATGTACGGCACCCATTCCGCGCCGGCTTCGACGAAGGCGAAACGCAGCTTCGGGAACATTTCGGGCAGGCCGGTCACGATGATCAGGTGGAATGCCGCCAGCACCGGCATGTTGGCGGTGAAGAACACGTCCAGCTTCCGGCAGGCGCGGTCGCCATAGAGGATGTCGCGCACCGGGATGCTGCCGTTGCCGACATGGATGCAAACAGGCATGTCGAGCGCGACGGCCTTTTCATACAGCGGATAGAAATACGGATCCGACAGGACACGGTCGCCCTCGATGCCGCGCAGCGACACGCCGCAAGCGCCATTGGCCTTGCCGAAATCCATTTCGGCGAGTGTGTCCGCCATGCTCAGCACCGGCGGCACCAGGACCCAGCGGAAGTCGCCGCCGCCACGTTTGTAGATGTCCGCGCACCAGCGGTTATACGACCGCGCCAGCGCCACCTGGATTTCCGGGCGGTTGGTCGGCGGCGCGATGAAGAAGGTGGGATAGAGCACCTGCATATCGAAGCCGGTCTTGGCCATCATGGCCTTGCGGCCCTTCAGGTCCCGCATCGTACGAATGTCGAGCGGAATGGTTTCGTCGCCGCTTTCACGGTCGATGATGTGGCCGTCGATGAGCCAGTACGGCGTCTTCTTGCCGTCCTCCGACGTCACCGCCTGGGGACGAAAGCGCTTGTCATTGCCTTCAAGGAAATCCCAGGTGTCGTTGGACTCGATGACATGGGTATCGGCATCGATCACAGGCATATTCAGCTCCGGTCCCAGCGGCGCGGCGACATGCCGAGGCCGGGTTCCTCGATGGTTGCGCGCTTGGTGTCGAACTCCCAGCGGAAGTCGAAGGCATTGCGCCCGCGCAGCAGCGGCTTAACGGCGTCGGGCGTAGGGAAGGCGGTCGCCGGCCAGTCCTCGATGGGCTGATAGGGGCGCGACCACAGCGGGCGATAGTCGTACTCCATCATGCCGCGCGTCCGGTCGCTGGTATTGGCGCCGACGCCGTGGAACATGCGCGTGGCGAACACGAAGGCGTCGCCGGCCTTCATCGGGAACAACACTTCGTCCGGATGATTGCGATAGCGTTTGTACGGGTTCGCATCGGCGTGGAAGCAGATGTGCGAACGCGGCACGATGCGCAACGGGGCGCGGTCGGTGCCGGTGTCATCCAGATAGTGCAACACCCGCACCCGCACCGGACTGCTCTCGAGCCAGCCCGAATACGTCGAGCCATAAGGTTGATAATCGCTATGCACTTCCAGCGGCGGTTGATTCGGCTGGCTGAGGATGTAGTGGCTGTAGATGAACGTCAGATCGTCGCCCAACAGCGCCCGCATGAAATCCAGCACCGCAGGATTGGCGATCAGGTCGGTGCAGGCGGGGCTGTGCAGGTGGGGCTGCTTGGCGGCGAAGGTCGGCTTGTCGCTGTAGAACGACGGCCGCATCGGCAGATCGGCCAGCTCGCCTTTGATGCGCGCGATCTCGCCTGCCTCGAGCGCCCCGGGGATGACGATATATCCCTCCGTTTCGAAATGACGGATGCGCGCGGCCTGATCCATGGCGGCGAAGGACACCGGTTGCTGAGTCATGACGGGCACCTGCGAACGAAGGCCGTCAGCTTAAGACAGCTGCGCCGCCCGGCAACAGGCAGAATCAAGCAAGTTCGCGCTGCAAGAACGCGATGGTGCGCTTAAGCGAGTCCGCGCCGTAACCCTGTTCGTCGTCGCGGACGCCGAAGCCGTGCTTGCCGCCGGGATAGATCACCAGTTCGGCGGTGCCGCCCAGTTTCTTGGCGATCTGCGCCAGGCGCTTGCCCTGATCGACCGGGATGACCTCGTCATGGTCGCCATGCAGGATCAGCATCGGCGGGAAGCGCGTGGGTTCTTTGTTCAGAGGCCAGGGCTCGGTACCGTAGTAAATCACCGCCGCCGCGATCTTTGGGTACAGCGCGCCCACGCCGGTCGCCAGGATGCCGCCGTTGGAGAAGCCGACCAGTCCGACCTTTCCGTTGGATGGGGATTGCTTCGCTGCGTAGGCGGCGACGTCGCTGACCAGTCCAGCCCAGGCGACATAACGCTGCTCGAAGACGCTGCCCACCGCGCTTTCGTCGGCGCGGCTGTAGTACGGCACCATGTAGGCGTCGATCCCCGCAGCGGCGAGCGCCGCGGAATATTTCTCATAGCCGCCGCGCGACCGCTCGAACCGGCCTGCGCCATGCAGGATCAGCGCGGTCGGGCGCTTCGCATCTCCAGGCGCTTTAAAGTACGTCGCGCGGACCTCGTGGTCCTTGGTGGCGATGCGGACCGTCTCGCCCTTGTCCGCAGCCGCTTGTGCGCCGCCGGAAAGAAGAAGGGCCGCTGAACCGGCCACGATGGTGCGACGCGTGCGATCGATCACATCAGCCTCCTAGCGTTTGGGCAAGCCGGTCACGAAGCGCGCGAGCGCGCCGATCTCGGCCGGGGCAAGCAAATCGCCGAACGGCGGCATGCCGTTGCGGCCCTGCTGGATGACACTCGCATTTTTCGCGCCGTCTTTCGAGTTCACCAGCGCCATGCCGTTACTGGTGCCTTCGCCCTCGGTGCCGTGACAGCTTGAACAGATGCGGTCGAATTCGCTGCGGGCTGCGGCCTGTTCGGCGGCGTTCATCGAGGCTGGAACGACGAGCGGTTGGGGGCCGTTGTGGTCTGCCGCCGCGGCGGCCGACGTGCCGCCGGGCCGCGCCGCCGGGACAGGGCCCATCGGGCCATCCAGCGTGAACAGCCACAGGCTGTCGCCCTTCGGCGAACGGCCGAACAGATTGCCCGCTGAAAGTACTGCGACGTACTGACGGCCTTCGTACTCGAACACCGTCGGCGGCGCGTTGACGCCGGCGCCGGTCTGGAACTCCCACAGCTTCTTGCCGTCGGCGGAGGCGAAGGCGCTCATCCGGCCGTCGCTGCGGCCGACGAAGAGCACGCCGCCGGCGGTCACCGCCGAGCCCGAATAGCATTGATCCAACCAGCGTTGTTGCCAGACTAGTCTGTTGGTCTTGAGGTCGATGGCGGACAGGACGCCGAAGGTGGGGAAGTCGACGGTCTTGAAACCGCTGGCGCCGATGAAGGTCTTGCCGGCTTTCCAATCGGCGGCTTCGTTGTCGCGGTCGCCGCCGCCGAACGGCTGTATCCTGTCGCTGGCGCAGATGAACATGTGCGCGCTGCGCGGATCGACCGAGGACGGGGGCCAGGTCACGCCGCCGACCGAGGCAGGCTTGAGCGGAATTGGGTCTGTCCAGAACGGCGTGAAGATGCGGCCCTTGTTGACCAGCGTCGTGCCTTCCGGCGCGATATCGATCTCCTGCGGCACGAAAGCATCGCCGACGGGATAGGGCTGTGTCGGCGCTGTCTTCTGACGCACATCCTGCATCACCGGCTTTTCGTCGATGCCGAGCAGCGGCTTTCCCGTCACACGGTCGAGGATGTAGACCCAGCCGGTCTTGCCGGCGACGGCGACCGCTTTGCGCGATGCGCCGTTCACCGGAATGTCGACGAGGACGGCGGGATTGGAGAGCGAATAGTCCCACAGGTCGTGATGCACGACCTGGTAATGCCAACGGTACTTGCCGGTCTTGGCCTCAAGGGCGACGACGGAATCAGTGTAGAGATTGTCCCCTTCGCGGATCGCGCCGTTGAAGTCGCTGCCGGGATTGCTGGTGCCGAAGAAGATCAGCCCCATCTCCGGATCGACCGCCGGCGTGCTCCACAGATTGCCACCGCCGAATTTCCAGACGTCGCTGCCGGCGGGCCAGCTTTCATGGCCGGGCTCCCCGGGGCCGGGCACGGTGTAGAACGTCCAGACCAGTTTACCGGTCTTGGCGTTGTAGGCCTTCACGCGGCCGCGCGTTGCTTTCTCCGCGCCGGCGAAGCCGCTGATCACCAGGCCGTTGTAGTACAGCGGCGCGCTGGTGATGGTGTAGCCGTCCTGCCATTTCTCGGCCTGGATCGACCACTTGACCTTGCCGGTCTTCTGGTCGAGCGCGACGATCTTGTCGTCGAGTTGGCCGACGTAAACCATGCCGTCGCCCAAGGCCACGCCACGGCTGGTCCAGCCGCAGCAGACGGTGTTGATGTTGGGATCGAGGTGCGCCTCGTACTTCCACAGGATCGCGCCGGTCTTCACGCTGACGGCGAACACGTCGTCCGCGCCGGTGACGATGTAGATCACGCCGTCATAGACAATCGGCTGCGCTTCACCGGAATACTGCGGGCCAAGTCCTGAACCGTCGAGGTGCGTGCGCCATGCGGCCTTCAGGCGGTTGACGTTTTCGGTGTTGATTTCGGTCAGCGGAGAATAACGCTGGTTGGAAAGGCTGCCGCCGTTCGTCGCCCAGTTTCCGCGCGGCATCGCGCTGAGTTCGGCGGCGCTGAAAGCCGGTGCGGCGGTCTGCGCTTGAACGCCGTCCATGCCTAACAACAGGCCAAAGACAAACGCGACCAATCCCAACTTCATTACGCAACTCCCCCGAAAGCGAAGCGCGGCTAATATGCCGGGCGGCGCGACGACGGGGTAGCCGAAAGGGCTCAGGTCTGCACGCGGTGTCCAGCCTGTGTTTGGCGGAACTTCATGCTAGTGTTCGCCCGTCGTCGGATTTGAGGGGGATAGCATGTTCCGTCGTATTGGCTTCCTGGCGTTGACTTGCGCGGCTGTATTCGCGGGGATACCGGCGCAAGCCGACATCCTGATCAAGAATGTCACGGTGATCGACGGCACAGGCCGCGCGCCCCAGCCGGGTCAATCCGTGCTGATCCAGGGCGACCGCATCGCCGCCATCCGCGACCATGCCATCACTGCGCCCAAGGGCGCGACCGTGATCGAAGGCCGCGGCAAATTTCTGATGCCCGGACTGATCGATACGCATATCCATCTCGAAGGCGGGCGCGTCGGCAACTCCAGCAACGGCACGGGCATGGAACGCCCGCTGGCGATGGACTTCGACACCGGCCGGAAGATGCTGCACGGCTTCCTCTATCACGGCGTCACGTCCGTCCAGGACATGGCGAACCACGACAAGTTCATCTTCGCCATGCGCGATCAGCAACGGTCGGGCCAGCTGGTGTCGCCGCGCATCTTCGCCGTCGGCAATCTGCTCACCCGGCCGAAGGGCTACGCGTCGTCGGGCGGCGCGGCCACGGTCGAGACGTTCGAGCAGGGCAAGCAGGCGCTCGACACGCTGATCGCGCAAAAGCCGAACATGATCAAATTTATCCTGGCGCCGCGTAACGTCGGCGGTGGACCGGAAATCCCGTACTTCGATCCGACGCTACTGCACCGGATGTTCATGTACGCCAACACGCGGGGCGTGCGCACCAGCGTGCACGCGGTCGAAGGGCCGATGCAGCGCGCCGCGGTGGAAGCCGGCGTCGACGTGCTGGCGCATCCGGTCTACATGACCGAGACGGACGATGAACTGGCGCCGATGATCGCCGCGAAGCGGCTCCCGGTTTCCACCACGCTCATTGTGCTCAAGAACATCTTCTCGCTGGTTGACGATCCGAGTTATTTCGACAGCAAGGCCTATCGCGACATTCTCACCGACGAGCAAATCGCCTTCTTCAAGGGCGCGGAACGCAACCGCTACATCGCCACCAAGCTCGATGTCTGGGCGAAGCAGGCCTTCGGCTTCGCGCAGACCAATCTGGGCAAGCTGCATGCGGCGGGCGCCGGCCTGGCGCTGGGGACCGATCGCACGATTGGCGCGACGGTGTTGCAGGAGTTCGAGCTGATCGGCGATTTGGGCATCCCGCCGCTGGAAGTCATCCGCATCGCCACGCTCAACGCGGCGAAATACATGGGCGCGGAGGAAGATTTGGGCACCGTGCAGGAAGGCAAGCTCGCCGACGTCATCCTGCTCGACGCCGACCCCAGCAAAGACCTGCGCAATATCCGCACGCTGTCGACCGTGGTCGCGAACGGTAAGGTCGTCGACCGCGGCAAACTCGACCTGCCGGTTAACCAACGCGGCAAGTAGCATCGGCTGCGCTGGCTTAAGAGGTCCGATGAGTCTGAGGCTTGGCCGGGGCGGGGTTCATCCATGCGTCGGTTCGCATGCAATCCGGACGATGGTATTCGCGTAACTTCTGCCCCAGCCAGCTCGGCACGCGAATCTGGCCGCCGCAGAAGATGTGGCGTTCACCTTCCCAGACTTCGTAATGGGCGGGCGGCTTGCGGAAGGCGGCGTGGATGCGGGCCGCAGCCGCGCAGGCCTCGTCGTCCGCCGCCGCGTAGATATTCACATCCTCATAGGTCGGATGCCGGAACAAAATACGGTATTGGGGCACGCGGGACCTCCCACCTGGTCAAGAGCGCGGGTTGTTTCCCTCAACGTCGGCTTCGGCTGTTTGTTCTCGCGCGAATATTGTCCCAACATTCGCGCCGCTGGCGAAAGACCGTTTGACCCCGTCCACCCGGTTTGGCACCACGAAGCATTCCGCCATTTATGCTCATCACAGGCCCGCGATGAATACCGAAGCTTCTGTGCCCCCAACCGGCGCGCTCGCCGGCCTCAAGGTGGTCGATCTCACCCGTATCCTCGGCGGACCATACTGCACGCAAATCCTCGGCGACCACGGCGCGGACGTGATCAAGATCGAGCCGCCCGCGGGCGACGACACGCGCACCTGGGGCCCGCCGCATAATAAGGACGGTCTCGCGGCCTACTACGAAGGCGCCAACCGCAACAAGCGCGGCATCGTGCTCGATCTCCAGCAACCGGCGGCGCGCGAGATGTTGCTCGCGCTACTCGAAGACGCCGACGTGATGATCGAGAACTTCAAGAGCGGCACGCTCGAGAAGTGGGGTCTGGGCTATGAGGCGGTTTTGAAGAAGCGCTTCCCGCGCCTCGTGCATTGCGTGATTTCCGGCTACGGCGCCGACGGGCCCTTCGGCGGCCGTCCCGGTTACGACGCCGCCGTGCAGGCGATCTGCGGACTGATGAGCGTCAACGGCGAGAAGGGCGGTGAACCCTTGCGCATCGGCGTGCCCGTCGTGGATGTGGCGACCGGGCTTTACGCGACCATCGGTATTCTCATGGCTTTGCGTGAACGCGACCGGTCAGGCCTGGGCCAGTCGGTCGACTGCGCCCTGTTCGATTGCGGCATGTCGCTGCTGCATCCTTATCTCGCCAACTTCTTCCAGAACGGCAAGGAACCGACCCGCATCGGCAACGCGCATCCGAACATTGTGCCGTATGACTCCTTCCGCACCGGCAAGGGCCAGCTTTATATGACCGTCGGCAACGACGGGCAGTTCCGCAAGCTCTGCGCGGTCATCGGCTGCGAGGCGCTCGTGGACGACCCCCGCTTCCGCACCAATGGGGACCGGTCGGTCAATCGCGCGGCCCTCAACCCCCTGATCGAAGCCGCACTAGCGAAGCACGAAGCCGCCGCGATTGCCGAGACGCTGGTGACATCCGGCGTTCCGGCCGCGCCCATCCTGGGCTTGCGCGAAGTCCTGGAGATGCCGCACACCCGCCACCGCGAGATGGTGGTGGAGATGGGCGACTATCGCGGTGTCGGTTCGCCGGTGAAACTCAGCCGGACCAAGGCGACGTATCGCCGCCGTCCGCCTTCGCTCGGCGAACACACCCAGGAAGTGCTCGCTGGCGCGACGGCCCGGCGTCGGGAGAGCTAGGGAGCGACCACTACGCGTCACCCCGGACAAGGCGCGCCTCTTTGCGCGCCGCGATCCGGAGTCCAGAGCCGCGCTCACCGCGCGGTATTACACTGGATCCCGGATATCGCTACGCTCGTCCGGGATGACAATTTGCGCTAAATCACGCTAAGGACTTGCGCCCATGGGCATGACGATTATCGAGAAAATTCTGGCCCGCGCGAGCGGCCAGGCCAAGGTGTCGCCGGGCGACCTCGCCGTGGTCGAGGTCGACAGCGTGCTGATGCTCGACACCAACTTCCTGGCGGTGCAGCGCCGCGAAGTTTTGAAGCTGCACGATCCCGACAAGATCGCCGTCATCTACGACCATCTTGTCCCGCCACCGGATCGCGCGGCCGCCGATGCCCATGCCAACGGCCGCGAGTTCGTGAAGAAGTTCGGTATCAAGCGCTTCCATGACGTCGGCCCCGATCAGGGCATCAGCCACGTGATCGCGGCGGAGAACGGCTACGCACTGCCCAGCATGGTGCTGGTGTGTTCGGACTCCCATACCTGCGCCGGTGGCGCCTTCAATTGCGCCGCGCGCGGCATCGGCTTCCCCGATCTGATGTACGTCATCACAACCGGCAAGACCTGGTTCCAGGTCGGCGGCACCGTGCGCTACGACATCACCGGTAAACTCCCGCACGGGGTCGCGGCAAAGGACGTGTTCCTGCATCTGGCCGGCACCTATGGCAATCACGCCAATCAGAATGTCGAGATCGGCGGGCCGGGCCTCGCCAACCTCACGATCAACGCGCGCCGTACGCTCGCCGCTATGGGCGCGGAGCTGAGCGCGGATTTCATCACCTTCGAGCATGACGCGGTATTGGAGGACTATTTGAAGGGCCGGGCGAAACAACCCTTTACGCCGGTCGCGCCGGATCAGGACGCGGTTTACGTCACGCGGCGCACGGTCGATCTGTCCGCGATGAAGCCGCTGGTCGCGCTGCCGGACTCGGTGATCTCCAACTCCGCGCCGGTCGGCGATGTCGCGGGCACGGCGATCCATCAGGCTTTCATCGGCTCCTGTGCCAACGGCACGTTGGAGGACCTCGAAGCCGCCGCCGCCGTGGTGAATGGCCGCAAGGTCGCAGCCGGTGTGCGCCTGCTGGTAACGCCAGGCTCTCAGGCGATCTATCGCGCGGCGCTCAAGGCCGGCTACATCGAGAAGTTGATGGATGCGGGCGCGGTGGTCACGCCGGCCACCTGCGGGGCCTGCTTCGGCGGCCACATGGGCGTGCTCGGCCCGAACGAGACCTGCATCACTTCCAGCACCCGCAACTTCAAGGGCCGCATGGGCGACGCCTCGGCGAAGATCTACATGGCATCTTCGGCGACGGTCGCCGCATCCGCGATCGCGGGCACCATCGTCCATCCGGGCGAGTTCCTGGGAGACGCCCCATGATCGCCGGTCGCACGTGGAGCTTCGGCGACAACATCAACACCGACCTGATGGTACCGGGCCAGGTGCTCTACGCCTCGGAGGAGGAGCAGAAGCGCGCGGTGTTCTTCGCCAATCGCCCCGGCTGGGTTGATGAAGTGAAGACGGGTGACATTATTATTGGTGGCCACAACTTCGGTATGGGCTCCAGCCGGCCAGCGGCGCGTTCGCTGCGCAATCTCGGGATCGCTTGTCTCGTCGCCGACACGATCAACAGCCTGTTCTTCCGCAATGCGGTGAACTTCGGCTTCCTTTCGATCAGCTGCCCGGGCGTGCATGCCGCCTTCACCGAAGGCCAGGAGGCGGAAGTCTGCATCGAGACATGGACGGTGAAGAATCGCGCCACCGGCCAAGTGCTGAAGGCCGATCCCATTCCGCCAACCTTGCTCACGTTGATGCTGGAAGGCGGCATCTACCCGTCGCTGGAACGCGCCGGTCTGCTTGCGCCGAAGGTCGCCAAAGCCAAATGAAAGCCACCACTCGTTTCCGCCAGATGATGCGCGACCCTGGGCTGATCGTGGCGCCCGGCGTCGCCGAACCGATGAGCGCGCGCGTGGTCGCGCAACTCGGCTTCCGGGCGATCTACATGACGGGCTCCGGCTCGACGGCGCTGCGTCTGGGCATGCCCGATATCGGCCTGCTCACGATGCCCGAGATGGTCGACAACGCCGCGCGCATCGCGGAAGCCTCAGGTCTGCCGCTCATCGCCGATGCCGATGAAGGCTACGGCGGTGTGTTGAACGTACGCCGCACCATCCGCGCTTATGAACGGGCGGGCGTCGCCGGTGTGCATATCGAAGACCAGAAGATGCCCAAGCGCTGCGGCCACATGGCCGGCAAGACGCTGATCACGCCCACGGAGATGTGCGCCAAGATCGCGGCGGCCTGCGATGCCCGCGACGATGCGGATTTTACGATCATCGCCCGCACCGATGCCTTCTCGGTCGAAGGCATGGAGAGTGCCCTGGAACGTGCCGCACTTTACGAACAGGCTGGCGCGGACATGATCTTTATCGAGGCTTCGCCCACGATGGACGATCTCAAGCGCATCCCGAAAGCGCTCAAAGGCCCGGCGCTCTACTGCCTGGCCTCGCTTCCCAATGCGATCTACCTCACCGATAAGGAGATCGAGGCGCTGGGCTACAAGCTCGCGATCTATCCGAACTTCGTCGTACTCGCCCAACTGACCGCCGCGAAGCGCATGCTGACGGCGTTGAAGGAAAAGGGCACCGTCGAACATGTCGCGAAGGATCTCGTGACCTTCGCCGAACTGTTCGAGACGATGGGCCTGCCGGACCTTCAGGCGCGCGAAGCTAAATACGAAGCCGCCGCCGCGAAGATTACGTCCAAATAACACTCGTCGTCCTCGGGCTTGACCCGAGGACCCAGGGTTACAAACACCGCACGCCGGGTGTTTGGTGCGGCGTTCGGCCTAACCCTTCGGAAACGCCGTCGGCGTTGGTGCGCCGGCGCCTACTTTCGCGCCCAGTGTCGGGTTGGCGTAATAGATAATCATGTCGGCGATGGCGTTGCCCCGGAACCAGAAGAAGTTGCAGTTGTTCAGCTTCATCTGTTCAGTCGCCTCGGAGCCCGGCTTGGGGTCGAGCGTCGGCAGGAACGTCGCCGCCGCCCATTCGTTCTCGACGTCGACAATCCAGCGATAGTTTTCGAACAGGACTTTGTAGTTCTGCCACAGATGCCCATAGAAGAAGTCGAACGACTTCTGGCCCGGGCCGGGGTTCTTGTGGAACTGCCGCACTTCGTTGTCGCCGTGATAAATGGTCACGCGCGCGTCGTCGGTGAAACAGTTCCACACGCCCGCACGGTCCTCGCGCATCACGCCGCCGAAGTAGTCGTCGCGCATCAGCGTGACATATTGCGCGTAGGTCAGCTTGGCCATCAGCTGTGTTTCCTTAAATGACGCTTACCAGCGCTTTGCCGATATTGGCGCCGTTCAGCATGGCGATGAAAGTCGCGGGCGTATTCTCGAAGCCGTGGACGATGGTCTCGCGATATCTCATCCGCCCGTCGCGCATCCATCCGGCGATGGCGTGGCGGGCCTCATCGGCGCGGTCGACATAGTCATAGACGATGAAGCCCTCCATCCGTGCACGGGCGCGCGTCAGATGGATCTGTGGGTCCGGCACCAGCTTGATCGTCGCGTCATGCATGTCGGCGATACGGCCGACCAGGGGGATGCGCGCGCCCTTCGCCAGGCTGGGCAGCACCGCATCGCGAATGGGTCCCCCGGTGTTGTCGAAGTAGACATCGACGCCCTTGGGGCAGGCGGCACGTACCGCCGCCTCGAGATCGGGCGTGGTGGCGTAGTTGATGCCCGCGTCAAAGCCGAGTTCCTCGGTGATGTAGTCGACCTTGGCGTCCGTCCCCGTGATGCCCACAACGCGGCAGCCATAAATCTTTGCGATCTGCCCCGCGATAGAGCCGACCGTGCCGGCGGCGGTGGACACCACCACAGTCTCGCCCGGCTTCGGTTGGCCGATCTCCAGCATCGCGAAATAGGCCGTCACACCGGGGAAGCCGAGGATGCCCAGCGAGGTCGAGATCGGTGCGATCGTCGGGTCGACCTTGGTCACACCCGGCGCATAAAGGTCGCGATTGGTGTCGCCGTCGGAAAGGGCATATTCCTGCCAGCCCAGCATGCCTTCGACGAACTCGCCTTCGCGGTAGTTCGCATTCCGGGATTGGACGATCTCACCGACCAGGCGGCCCATCATCACGTCGCCGAGATTGACCGTCCTGCCGATACCGGCCGACGCATTCATGCGCGGGCGTTGCAGCGGATCGACCGACACATAGTGCGCGCGGATCAGGATCTCGCCGTCCTTGGGCGTGGGGATGGGTGCGGTCTCCAGGCGGAAATCGCTTTCCTTCGGCATACCCACCGGGCGCGCCGCCAGCACGAAGCGTCTGTTCACGCCGGTCATGTCGCTATTTCAGAAGATCGTTCAGCACGGCGCCCAGCCGCACACCGCCTTCCTTCATCCGGTCGAGCAGGATGGGGAAGTTGATTTGCCGGTAGGCCTCGTCGAATTCGAACGTGTCGCCGTGCGGAATGTAGGCCGTGGTCCGGGCCCGCATGATCGCCAGGGATTCGTTCGCCCAGTCCAGCGGCTTCGACTTCGGAAGCGTGGCGCGGTCCTGGGCCGTCACGCGCGCATGCAGCATGTCGGCGATCTCGCGCCACGGCCGGGCGTCCTGATCGAGCATGGTGTAATCCCACAGCGCATGCATGTTGGTGGGGATTCCGAAGTAGAGCCCTTTGACATCGTTGCCGCCCCGATCGGCGGCCAGGCTCGCGTGCATCGGCTGGTGCACGTCACTGATGAAGTGAATCAGGAAGCGCAGAGTCGCTGCCGGTTCGGCGGTGCTGTGGTCGCGCAGCACGCGCAATTCTGTCTCGATCTTGCCGACGACGCAGACCCCGTTCGCGCAGTCGCGCGCCATGTCGACGCTGGTCGCGTCGGGCGGCAGGCTGATGTAGTGCCAGGCCGAGGTCTCTTTGTGGAAGAACTGGTAATTGTCCGCCCAGATGCAGGAGTCGGCGAACGCGTCGCGCGTCTCCACATGGATGATGTCGGCGATCTTCGCCTTGGCTTGCGGCGTCAGTTCTTCCCACGCGACCGCGCAGACGATGCGGTGGCCGTCATAACCCCAGGCCCAGGCCGGTGACGCGGCGAACAGCGCCAGGGCCGCCACGACGATCAATTTCCAAGCACGGCTTTGCAACGCACCCTCCACGTCCACGACGTTTCAGCCTAACATGTGCCGCGCAAAAATAGGTGTGACATGAGCGGCAGGATTTACGTCGGAATCGGCGGCTGGACTTACGAGCCCTGGCGCGGCCACTTCTATCCGGAGAAGCTGTCGCAGAAGAAGGAACTCGGATACGCAAGCCAGCAGCTGTCCTCGATCGAGATCAATGGCACCTATTATTCCCTTTTCAAGCCGCCGAGCTGGACCAAATGGCGCGACGAGACGCCGGACGGCTTCGTCTTTTCCGTGAAAGGCTCGCGCTACATCTCGAACCGGCGGGAACTCGCCGCCGGGGCGGAAGGTATCGCCAACTTCGTCAACCAGGGTCTGAGCGTCCTTAAGGACAAGCTTGGTCCGATCAACTGGCAGCTTATGGGCACGAAGAAATTCGGCGCCGAGGATATCTAAGGCTTCTTCAAGCTGTTGCCGGCGAAGGTCGACAAAGTGCCGCTGCGCCACGCCATCGAGGTGCGCAATCCCACCTTCAAGGACCCGAAGTTCTATGCGCTGGCCAAGAAGTACAAGGTTGCCATCATCTTCGCCGACGATGACGAGTTTCCGCAGATCGACGAGCCGACCACGGACTTCACCTACGCGCGCCTCATGCGCTCCAAGGCCAACGTGAAGACCGGCTACACCGGGCCTGAATTGGACGCATGGGCGAAGAAGGCGAAAGCCTGGGCGAAGCGCGGCGACGTCTTCCTGTATTTCATTTCCGGTGCGAAAGAGAACAATCCGGCCGCCGCGATGGCCTTGATCGAGCGGCTGGGCGGCAAGGGCACATGAGCAAGGCCTTCACCAAGGAGTCCGACGGCGACGATGACGACGACATCGAGAACGAACCCGCGCCGTTGGCGAAGAACTATGTCACGCCGCGCGGCTTCGATCTCTTGCAGACCGAGCTGAATAACCTGCTGCGCGTCGAGCGTCCAAAGGTAGTGGAGGTCGTCTCCTGGGCGGCCGGCAACGGCGACCGCTCCGAGAACGGCGACTACATCTACGGCAAGAAGCGCCTGCGCGAGATCGATCGCCGTGTGCGCTATCTCACCAAACGCCTGGAAAGCGCCGAGCGCGTCGATCCCGCCATGCAGAAGACGCACGACCGCGTGTTCTTCGGCGCGACCGTGACCTACGCCGATGCCAATGATCGCGAAATGACCATCAAGATCGTCGGTGTCGACGAAGCCGATACCGACGCCGGTATGATCAGCTGGATTTCGCCGGTGGCCAAGGCGCTGCTCAAAGCCTCGGTCGGCGACACTGTCACCTTGCGCACGCCCACCGGCCCGGAACAGATCGAGGTCGTGAAGATCAGCTACGGCGGATGATCAACCCTCCGGGCCGCGCCGCTTGATGTCGGTGTAAGGCGTGCCGTCCTTGCGCGTATAGATCGCGGGCTTTCCGCTGGCGGGGGCCACCATATCGCAGTCCGGATAGTCGGCGCCGTCTTCGCCCCCACGCGTGCCGATCTCAAGCGCGATGACATCGGCGTTGGAGCGATTCTGCAAATGATGGCCATTGCCATCGCCGCCTTTGAAACCCGCACAATCGCCGGCGCGCAAGATTTCTTCGCCGTCGTCCGTCACCAGCACGGCTTCGCCCTGCACGATGTAGACGAACTCGTCTTGATGGCTGTGCCAGTGACGCTGGCTCGACCACGCGCCCGGCGGCAGGCGCAACAGATTGACGCCGAACTGCGTCAACCCCGCGGCGTCGCCCAGCTTGCGGCGCTCACGCGCCCAGCAGGGCTGGTCGTAAGGCGGCGGATACAGGGTGCCGATATTCGGCACGATCTTCGCGATATCGATGCGTTTGCTCATCGGTTCAATTCCCCGGCTTGGTCGCCGTCGCCACGGCGGTTGCGCGTTCCAGGCGTTCCGCATAGGCCTCGACGCGGGCGGCGATGATCACGGCGTACTTGTCGGCATCGGCATACTGATGCTCCTCGATGGCCTCGCGCAGGCCCGGCAAGGTCTTCGCGCCATAGCCCGCGAAAAGACCGGGCGCGAAGATCATGTGTGTGTACCAGGACCGGTTCGGCAAGCCGCGTGTATCGGTCAGCAGCTGCTCCGCATCTTTCAGCAATACGTTCATCATCGCCGTTTGTCCGGGCACCAGCGTCGTTCCGGCGATGGCGCGGTCGAAGGCCGCGCCCGCGCGCCGCAACCGCGCCACCGCATTCTCGAGCGGCGAGAGATTGATGTACGGCACATGGTCGTCGCGCTGCGGTGGCCCGACTTGGCGCAGCGGGTCGGCGGCGAGCTCGAAAGCCTTGTCGTCCAGCAACTGCCCAAGATCCTCCGCCAGGGCGCGGCGCGCGTCGGTCAGGCGTTTCACCTCGTCGAGATACCGGCCGATGCCGTCCGCTTGATCGCCGAAGGCGAAGGGCAGGCGCTCGGCATTGGCGGTGCGCAGGATCGCGCGTCCCGCCACCTGGGCCAGCGCGATGCCGTATTTGAAATCCGGATCGCCGAACTTCGTGAAGGTGTCATAGGTGTCGTAGGAGGAGTGATAGACCCCGCCCAGATCGTTCTCGCCGGAGAATCCAAGGTCGAGCGCGGCGATGCCGAGGTGCTGCGCGAAAGGCGTGTAGTCCGAGCCCGAGCCCATCGGCCGCACCGTGATGATGCGTTCCGCCGCCCGGTCCGCCGTCGTGCCGGCAATCCCCGCGGCGCGGCGCGCATAACCGTCGGCGCGTTGCTTGGCGCGTTTACGCTCGCCGACGCTGGCGTTGGTCTGCGGGTCTTTCACCGCCTCGGCCACCTCGTTCACCATGCGCTGCAGGGCCTGGGTGCCGTCGACATTCAACAGGCCGCGACCGTTGGTGTCGGAGTTGATGTAGACGACGGCCTTCTGCTTCAGTTCGTCCGCATGGGTCTCGACCCATTCGACGGAGCCGAGCAGGCCGGGTTCTTCGGCGTCCCAGCTGGCGTAAACAATCGTGCGGTGCGGATGCAGGCCTTGCTTCACCAGCGCGCCGATGGCTTTGGCTTCCGCCATCATCGCGCCATGGCCGGAGAACGGATCGTGCGCCCCCATCACCCAGGCGTCGTGGTGATTGCCGCGAATCACCCATTCATCGGGCGCCTCGCTACCGGGCATCATGGCGATGACGTTGTGCACGTCCTTCAGCGACCACTCCGACTGCACCTTCACATGCACTTTCGTCGGCCCCGGGCCGATGTGATAGGTGAACGGCAACGCGCCGCGCCATCCCGGGGGCGCCACCGGGCCGGTCAACGCTTCCAGCATCGGCTGCGCATCGCGGTAAGCAATCGGCAGCACAGGAATGCGCGGCAGGGTCTTCACGTCTTTGATCGCGAGGCGCTTGGCGGACTTCACCGCGCCTGCGCCCGGCGTCAGCGGATCGCCGGAATACAAGGTGATGTCGTTGACCGATCCGCGCTGCAGGCCGTCGAGGGGACGATTTGCGTCGTTCGGATAACTGTTGCCGACGAAATAACCGTCGTCGCGCGGGTCGGAATAGATCAGGCAGGCTACCGCGCCGTGTTCGGCGGCGAGTTTGGGCTTCAGTCCGCGCCAGCCACCGCCGTAACGCGCGAGCACGACCTTGCCCCGCACATCGATGCCGCGGCGCTCCAACTCCTTGTAGTCGTCCGGCATGCCGTAGTTGACGTAGACGACATCGGCGGTCACGTCGCCGTCGCCGCTGAAGACGTTGTAGGCCGGCAATGCATCCTTCAGCACCGCGGCGTCTGGGCCTTCGGTGAAGTTGTTCTCGCGCAAGTGCGCTGTCGCTTGGGTCGGGGCGACCATCTCGACCTGCACTTCGACCGGCGTCGGGTAAAGCACTTGGAACGTCTCGATATGCGCATCCCAGCCCCAGCTTTGGAACTGCGCGAGGATGGCTTCCGCGTTGGCTTTGTTGTGCGGCGAACTCACATGGTTCGGCGCGGCGGTCATCTCCTTCATCCACGCCCGTTGATCGTTCGGGTCGAGGGCGGCGTCGAAGCGGGCCTCGATCTCGCGCTGCTTCAGCGCGGCTTCGGGGCTGAAACCCACGAAGGGCTCGGCGGCCTGCGCTTGTGCGACAAGGACCAGCAGGGCGATGGGCAGCAGCATGGCGGTTCCTCGAACGAGCAGGGGTGCCAGCCTATCGTGTTACTCACCAGTCCGCCTAGTGTGCGCCTTTGGCGTTGAGCGCCCGCACATGCGGGTTTAGCGTTGGCTCCCGGGAATGGGGGAGCGTTTCATGCGCCGCGTCGGTCTTTTGCTTGCCGTGTTCGCCTTGGGCGGTTGCGACGCTCTGTTCAACGGTGCCACGCTGGTGGACGCCTGCAAACCGGGCGACGGCGTCATCTGCAATCTCGACCGGGCCGAAGATATTGAGATCGTGCCCGGCACCCGCTGGCTGATGATCTCCGAGCTCGGCACCCCGCCCAAGGCCGGCCACGTCTCGATTGTCGATCCCATCACCAAGGAACGCCGCGCCATCTCCGACACCGCGACCGTCGCGGAGACGGAGACGTTCCCGCGCTGCGGCGGGCCGCCGAAGGAATTGCATCCGCGCGGCTTCAATTTGAGTGTCGCCGAAGACGGCAGCGGGCGGCTGTACCAGATCAACCAGACGCGGGTGGAGCGCTATCGCGTCGTGACCGAAGGCGACGACGTTTCACTCATCTGGGAGGGCTGCGTCTCCATTCCGAAAGAGGTGATGGCGAACGATGTCGCCTCGTTGGGGGACAAGGGCTTTGTCGTCAGCCACATGGCCGACCGTGAACGCGACACGATCTCCAACTTCCAGCTGGCGGCTTTCGGCTCGGGGACCGGCGGCGCCTATCGCTGGACGCGCGACGGCGGCTGGGCCCGCATTCCGGGCGTGAAGGCGGCCTTCGGCAACGGCATCCAGGTTGATCCGAAGACGGGGCGCATTTATCTCTCGTCGATGTTCGCCCAGCGCATCCTGGGTTTCGATCTCGACGGCGGCAACCTGACCTCGACGGATCGCAACATCAATCAGGTCGACAACCTGAGCTGGAGCCCCGACGGACGCCTGATCGGCGTCGGCCATACGGGCGTCGGGATCTACGGCACGTCGGCCTGCAAGGTCGGCGCGGTCTGCAGCTTCCCGTTCGCGGTCACGGCCATCGATCCGAAGACGATGAAGGTCGAGACGATCTTTGAATCGAAAAGCGGTATCCCCGGCGCCTCGACCGCGATCCTGAAAGACGGCATGCTCTATTTCGGCTCGTCGTTCGGCGACCGCGTCACGATTGCCAAAGCCAAGTAGGTCACAGCAGCAGGCCGGCGGACTTCAATTCGTTCTTGAGGTACGCGTAATAGATCGGCGCGGCGACAAGGCCGGGCAGGCCGAACGCGGCTTCCATCACCAGCATCGCGATCAACAGCTCCCAGGCGCGCGCCTGGATGCGCGACCCGATGATGCGCGCGTTCATGAAGTACTCGAGCTTGTGGATGACGACCAAGTAGCCGAGAGAGCCGGCGGCCACCGCCGGCGACACGCTCAAGCTGACCAGGAAGATCACGGTGTTCGAGATCAGGTTGCCGAGCACCGGCAGCAGTCCGGCCAGGAACGTGACCGCGATCATGGTTTTCACCAGCGGCAGGTGCACGCCGAACAGCGGCAGCACGATCGCCAGATAGATCGCCGTGAACGTCGTGTTCAGCGCCGAGATGCGGATCTGCGAGAACACGATGCTGCGGAAGGCGTTGCTCAGCAGGATCACGCGATGCGCGAGCGCCAGGCCGAACGAGCTCGGCACGCCGTAGCCGCTGACGCCCTGCACCGCGACCAGGCCGCCGATCACGAACCCGATGACGAGATGGAACAGGAAGCGGCCCAGATCGGTGCCGACGCTGCCCACCTGGCTCGCGTGCTCGCGCAGCCAGTTGGATGCGGCGTTCTGCAGTTCGCCGGTGTTCTCGGGCAGGTAGCTTTGCGCCCAGGCCGGCAAGCGGTTGCGCGCGGTGTCGACGACCTCGGCCATGCTCTGCATCAGTTGCACGATGCCCTCGAGGCCGCCGGTCAGCACGTTGATCAGCTTCACGACGCCGAACGCCAGCAGGACCGCGACCGTCGAGACGACGATGGTCAGCGCGGCCGTCTTGCGCCACGACGCGTTCACGCCGACGTGCATCAGCGCCGGCGCCAGCACCTGCACGAGGTGATAGATCAGAAGTCCCGCGATCAGCGCGGTCAGCAGGCCGAGCTTGAGCAGGATCAGGAGGGCAACTACCGCCAGGATCTGGATGGTGATTTCCAGCCGCGGGCTTGAAAGCTGCAATTCGGTCATTGGTACAAGGGGGCTCCGGGTTCGAGTCCCGGCCTTATAGCAAGCTTGGCCCGGCTCGCCTGCCGCCGGGTGCGCCGCAATGATGACATTTGCTTGTCCCGGGGAGTGGACCCAAGGGCGGGCCGGTCACTAAAACGCGATCAACAGGGCCTTCGCAACCCCGCCGGAGTGTGATTTTGCGCGAAAAAGGCCGATTCCGACAGGCCATCCCCTCATGGACGACGCTTGCCCTTCCAGGGGAACCTAAGAATCGTTCACGCTCCAGGCGCGGCTTGCGTCCGATAGGGACGCAGTGTGAAGATTGTGCAACGCGGGGGATAGACGGCGGAAATCAATGACGCGTTCAGCCCTCTACAGTCGATCCAGACGCATACCCGGCCGTCGTGACGCGGCAGAGCCGGGCGCGGCGGAGCTTACGCCGCCGCCGAAGCCGCCGAGCAAGCTGCGTCTGTGGGCGCAACGCTTCGAGCGGCCGCTTCTCATTGCGAGTGGCTTAGTGGTGGCGTTGCTCGCCGTCGGCATCTCTGCGGCGGTGTCGCCCAAGAATAAGCAACTGACTCAGGCCGATATCGACGCGGCGGTGCTGCACACCCTCAAGACCAAACCGGCTGATCCGTTCCACGCCTCGATCGCGACCGATGTGATCCGCCCGTCTGTGGTGCTCGTGAAGCGTCTCGGTAAGGAAAAGGGCGACGTCAAGGCGGCGGTGGACAAGGTCACGCCCGATCCGAAGCCGCTCGCGCCCGCCAAGAAAGGCAAGGCGGCCGAGCCCAAGCCCTTGCCCGGCCCGCAAGCGAACAACGACAAGACGGCCGACAAGGACCAAGGCGACAAGGACCAGGGCGACAAAGGTTCGGGCGACAAGGGCGGTGAGAAGAACCAGGCCGACAAGGGCAAGGACGGCGGCAAGGATCGCAGCACGCGCGGGCTGGGCACCGGTGTCGTCATCGCCGACGAAGGCCTGATCATCACCTGCTATCACGTCATCAACGGGGCCGAGCGCATTGGCCTCGTGTTCGCCGACGGTTCGGAGAGCGACGCCGATATCGTGTCGATCCAGCCGGAAAACGACCTGGCCGTCCTCAAGGCCAAAAACGTGCCCGACGACCTCCAGCCGGCGACCCTGCGGTCCACCAAGGGCCTCAAGGTCGGCGACGAAGTCGTCGCCGTGGGCTTCCCCTTCGGCATCGGTCCCTCGACCAGCTACGGCGTGATCTCGGGTCTGCGCCGCGAGCATGAGTCCCAGGAAGGCCGCCGGCACCTGGTCGATCTCATCCAGTTTGACGCCGCCGCCAACCCCGGCAATTCCGGTGGGCCGCTCGTGACAGCCGAAGGCGATGTCGTCGGCATCGTCACGTCCATCCTCAATCCCACAGACAAGGGCTTCTTCGTCGGCATCGCGTTTGCGGTGCCCATTGAAAACGCCGCTTCCGCCGCCGGCCTCTCGCCGTTCTGATTTCCGCCTTCCAGGAGTTCGCATGTCCAACGACGCCGGTGATGTCACGACGCTGATGCAGCGCGTGCTGTATGAGGTGAAGAAGGTTGTGGTTGGACAGGACCACTTCCTGGAACGCGTGATGGTCGCGATCCTGGCGCAAGGTCATTTGCTGGTCGAAGGCGTGCCGGGCCTGGCGAAAACGCTCACCGTCAAGACATTGGCGAATGCGATCGATGGCCAGTTCAAGCGCATCCAGTTCACGCCCGATCTCGTGCCGGCCGATCTCGTCGGCACGCGCATCTACAATCAGAAGACCGGCGATTTCACCGTGTCGCTCGGGCCGGTGTTCGCCAACCTGCTGCTGGCCGACGAAATCAACCGCGCCCCCGCCAAGGTGCAGAGCGCGCTGCTGGAAGTGATGCAGGAGTATCAGGTCACCATCGCCGGCCAGACCTACAAGGTGCCCAAGCCTTTCCTGGTGATGGCGACCCAGAACCCGATCGAAAGCGAAGGCACCTATCCGTTGCCGGAAGCGCAGGTCGACCGGTTCATGATGAAGGTGATGGTCGGCTATCCGACCATCGAAGAGGAATTCGTCATCGTCGAGCGCGTCACCGGCGTCACGCAGGCGATCTCGGCTGTCGCGAACACCGCGCAGTTGCTGGAACTGCAAACCGCCTGCCGCAACGTCTATGTCGATCCGGCGCTGATCCAGTATGTCGTGCGCCTGGTCAACGCGACGCGTGAGCCCGAGAAGCACGGCATCAAGGACACGGCGCGCTACATCACCTATGGCGCCAGCCCGCGCGCATCGATCCATCTGATCGAAGGCGGCCGCGCGATGGCCTTCCTCCGGGGCCGCGACTACGTGCTGCCCGAGGATGTGATCGACATCGCCGCCGACGTGCTGCGTCATCGTCTCGTGCTGTCGTACGAAGCTTTGGCCGATGCCCAGACGCCCGATCAGATCATCACCAAGTTGATGAGCCAGATCGCGCCCCCCGCCAAGCCGCTGGAAAACCATGTCCGCCTCGCTGCAAACGCCTGAGACAGTCCTGCGGCGGCTGGAATGGAAAGTTCTGCGCCGCCTGGATGGTCTGCTGCACGGTAGTTACCGCACGCTGTTTCGTGGCCAGGGCCTCGATCTCGCGGACCTGCGCCAGTATCAGGTCCATGACGATGTTCGCCACATCGACTGGAACGTGACCGCGCGGCTGCAGGAACCCTACGTCCGTCAGTACAACGAAGACCGCGACGTCACCGCCTGGTTCCTGCTCGACATGAGCCCCTCGGTGGACTTCGGGTCGGGCGCGACCAAGCGTTCGGTGTTGACCGAGTTTGTCGCCGTGCTCACGCGCGTGCTGACGCGTCACGGCAATCCGGTCGGCGCGATCTTCTATTCCGACGGCGTCGACCTCGTGATCCCGCCGCGCACCGGCCGCGCGCATGTGCTGCACATGCTCAACACAATGATGAACCGCAAGCCGCATGCGAAAAGCGGCGCGACCGATCTCAGCGATCTCATCAGCACTGCCACGAACCTGATGGGCCGTCGGTCGCTGGTGTTCCTGGTCTCGGATTTCATCTCCAAGCCGGGCTGGGCCAAGCCGCTGTCGCATCTGGCGCGCCGCAACGAAGTGATCGCGGTGCGACTGCAAGATCCGACCGAGCAGGAACTGCCCGAGATCGGCCTCGCCGTCATTCAGGACGCGGAGACCGGGGAGCAGATATTCGTCGACACGCAGGACCGCGGCGTCCGCAAGCGGTTCGCGCTCGCGGCCGAGCGGCGTGAAGCCGAAATCCACGGCGCGCTCAATCGGGCCGGCGTCGACGCCCTCGAACTCTGGACCGATGACGTGCTGATGGATGCGTTGCTGCGGTTCGCCGATTTGCGCAAACGCCGGTCCATCACCGCCACACATCTGCCGCCTCACCTGGAGGTGGTCTCGTGATCTTCACTTGGCCGATTGTGCTCTGGGCCCTGGCGGTCGTGCCGCTTCTGATCGCGGGCTATCTCGTGATCGTTTCACGCAAACGCAAGGCGGCTGAGAAGTATGCCGCCTGGGCGCCGGCGGGACATGCGGTGAGAAAGCGCGGCGGCGTGATGGAGCACGTGCCGGCCGTGCTGTCGCTGTTCGCGGTTATCGCGTTGATCGGCGCGATGGCGCGGCCGAATGCGGTCCTGACGCTGCCGTCGCAACGCGACACGGTGATCCTGGCCATCGACGTGTCCGGCAGCATGAAAGCCACCGATCTTGAGCCGACGCGGCTTGAGGCGGCGCGCAAAGCCGCGCGCGAATTCATCTCTCGCCAGACCCGCACCACGCAGATCGGCATCGTTGCGTTCGCCAACTCCGCCATCGTCATCCAGCGTCCGACGGAGAACCGCGAGGACCTGATGCAGGCCGTCGACCGTCTGCAGATTCAGGACGGCACCAGCGTCGGCGGTGCGATCGTCACCGCCCTGCAGACCTTGTTTCCCAAGGAAGACATCGAGATCGTCGATCCGAAGCGCGCCGCCGAAAACAAGGAGGCGAGCCCGCTCGATCAACCCAAGCTTGATCAGCCGAAGCAGCCGCCCAAGGCGCCGGTCGAGGCCGGCTCGGAGTTGTCCGCGGCCATCGTCCTGCTCACGGACGGCCAGGCGAACGCGCCGCCCGATCCGGTCGCGGCGGCGAAACTCGCAGCCGATCATGGCGTGCGCATCTTCACCGTCGGCGTCGGCACGCCGCAGGGCCAGGTCGTGAAGGAGAACGGCATCTCCATGCGCGTCCAGCTCGAGGAGGAAACGCTGAAGAAGATCGCCGACATCACGCACGGCCGTTATTTCATGGCCAGCAGCGCGACCGACCTGCGCGATATCTATCGCGATCTGAACGCACGTCTCGTGACCGAGAAGAAGGAAATCGAGATCAGCGCTTTCTTCGTTGCCGCCGCGGCCATCAGCGCGTTGCTGGGTGCGGCGCTGTCGCTGCTTCTGTTCCACCGTATCGTGTGATGGGGGAGGGCGGGGCACAGTCATGACGTTCATGTGGCCCCTCGCGCTCTGGTCGTTCGCGCTTCTCGCATTGCTGCCGCTTGGCTACACGTGGCTTCTGCGCCGCAAGAAGCGCGCCCTGAAATTCGCCAACCTCGGCCTCGTCAAGGAAGCGGTCGCGGGCCGCGCCAGCCTGCGGCGTCACTTGCCGCCAATCCTGATGTTTGCGTCACTGCTGCTAATGACGTTCGCGCTCGCCCGGCCGGCGGCGGTCGTTACCTTGCCGTCGGAACGCGCGACCATCGTGCTTGCCATCGACGTGTCGGCCAGCATGCGCGCGCAGGACGTCGAGCCCAACCGCATGGCTGCGGCACAAGAAGCGGCCCGCGATTTCATCAGCAATCAACCGCGCGCGGTGCGCATAGGCTTGGTCGCGTTCTCCTCAAACGCGATGGTCGCGCAAGTCCCCTCGCTCAGCCGCGAAGATGTGCTGGCGGCTGTGGATCGCTTGCATCCCCAGCGTTACACCGCCGTGGGCAGCGGCATCATCGCCTCGCTTCAGGCGATCTTCCCAGAGCTTGAAGCGGAATTTTCGATGTCCTCGCTGTCGCGCAACGCGCGCGAGGCCGCACTCGGCACCAAGCGCGCGCCGAAGGAGCCGAACGCCACGCAGCCCCCGCCCGTACCACCCGGCAGCTTCACCTCCGCCGTCGTCATCCTGTTGAGCGACGGCCAGACCAACGCGGGCATTCCGCCCATCGATGCGGCACAGATCGCCGCCGACCGCGGCGTGCGCATCTTCACCGTCGGCTTCGGAACGCCCGGCGGCGGACTTGTCGATTTCGGCGGTGGCACGATGCGCGTTCAGCTGGACGAGGAAGCGCTCAAGGCGGTCGCGGACATCACACACGCGAAATACTTCAACGCGCGGAACACCGCCGACCTGAAAGAAGTCTACAAGACGCTTTCGGCGCAGTTCGTCGCCGAGACCAAGCGCACGGAATTGACCGCCCTGGTCGCGGTGCCGGCGCTGCTGCTTCTGCTGCTGGGGACCGTGTTGTCGCTGCTGTGGTCGAATCGGATGCTCTAGGTCCTGAGCGACCGGGGTCCGCTGACATGCGGATTGCCCTTCACATAGAACCGCCACAGCGGTGCGACATTCTTGGTGATGCCGATGCGCGGGCTTGCGCCTGTCGGCCCGGTCGCGTGCCCGTCTTGGGCCAGCCACAACGGCCCGGGGCCGCAGAGGTCGATGCCGTCCAGGGCGAAGTCGATCTCAAGCGCCTGCGCCAGCCGGCCCGGCCCCCGGCACAGATCGCGCAGACGATCGGTGCCGCGATTGCGTTCCATCCGGTCGAGGCCGGTCAACGGCTCCAGGCCGTGGATGAGCACGCCGGCACCGATGCCTTCGCTCTCGCTCGACACGTTCAGCATCATGGACGTGCCGTAGGCCAGGTACAACATAGGCATGCCCGCGCCGCAGGAACAGCGACCGGTTGCGGGCCGTCATGCCGCGAAAGGAATGCGCGGCGGCATCGTCCGGGCGATAGGCCTCGGTCTCGACGATCCGCCCGGTCATCTGCGCGCGCCCCACCTTGCGGACGACAATGCGCCCCAGCAGCCATTGGGCCAGCGAAAGGGTGTCGGCGGGCAGCGCGCTGCGGGGGATGTGTTTGAGGCTCACGGGGGTGTGTGCGTCCAGGATATTCCGCAGCCTTACGGCCGGGCCGCCGCACGGTAAAGGCCCTTCCGCCGCCCGGGGTTGCGCCCGTTCGCTGGGCCTGCGAACATCCGCCCCGACTCGACCCAACAAATGCCTTGGTCGTGACCGACATTCAAACGAGACGGGTTCCGTTCCGGCACCCCGACAGGAGTAGGACGACAATGCTGAAATCCGCCCTCGTGCTCAGTGCCTTGCTTCTCGGGTCGAGCCTCGCCGTCGCGGCGGAACCGCAGATGTCCGAAAAGCCGTTCCACGAGTTCGAACTCGGCAATCCGAAGGCCAAGGTCACGGTGATCGAATACGCCTCGCTCACCTGCCCGCATTGCGCCCACTTCCAGGCCGAGACCTATCCGCAGCTCAAGAAAGCCTACATCGACACCGGCAAGATCCGCTTCCTGTATCGCGACTTCCCGCTCGACGGCATCGCGATGGCCGGCGCGGTGGTCGCCCGTTGCGTCGATCCGAAGAAGGGCCACAAGCTGGTCGAGATCCTGTTCGAGAAGCAGCGCGACTGGGTGTCGCATCCGCCGCTCGACGGTCTGCACACCTACGGCAAGGAAGCCGGTCTTGCGGACGGCGAGGTCGACAAATGCCTCGAGAACAAAGAGCTGTTGAAGACGCTGCGTGAGGAACAGGAACGTTCCGAGCAGAAGTACAACATCCAGGCGACCCCCTCGCTCTACATCAACGACGAGGAACTGGCCGGCGACGTTCCGTTCGACGAACTCGCCCCGGTCATCGAAAAGCACCTGAAGCTCGCCGAAGCCGGCGCCAAGGCCGCCCCGAAGAAGAAGTAGGCGGAACCGCAAGGTCGGCGCGGCCGTTCTCCTTCCAGAGAAGCGAGCCGTACGATGAGCGATCTGCAACTTCCCAACGCTTCACCAGCCAACGCGCCGCAGATCAGTGACGCGGACGACAAGCGTACGCGGCTGCGGAACGCCAAGCGCATGGCGACCAGCCTTCTGGCGGTGGCGGTCGTCGTGCTCATCGCCGCGCGCGCCTATCCGCAACCGTCGTTCGTCGCCGCGCTGATCCGCGCCGCGGCGGAAGCGGCCATCGTCGGCGGCCTGGCGGACTGGTTCGCGGTGGTCGCGTTGTTCCGCCATCCGCTCGGCATCCCCATCCCGCACACGGCGCTGATCCCGTCGCGCAAGGACGAGATCGGCCGCTCCCTCGGCCATTTCGTCAGCGAACAGTTCCTCGCGCCTGAGCTTCTCATCGCGCGGCTGCGCGAGAAGAACCGAGCTCTCCAGATCGCCCAGTGGCTTGCACGTCCCGACATCGCCGCTTTCATCGCCGGACGGATCGCGAACCTGATCCCGAGGGCGGTCAGCGGCACGAACGATGCGGAGTTGCGGCGCTTCTTCGCCAACCTCGCGCATGAAGGCCTGCGCCGCATCGACCTGCGCCCGACGGTGGATGCGGTGATCGACAACCTTGTGCGCGGCGGCAAGCATCTGATGATCGCCGACGCGGCGATGGACCTGTTGCAGCCCACCATCGTCGGCTTGCGCGAGACGGTCATCGCACGGGTGAGCGAGCGCACCGGCCGCTTCGTCCCGCGCTATTTCGACCGCAAAATCGCCGAGGAAATGTTGGCGGGCGTTGTCGGTTGGCTGGAGGACGCACGCACGCCGGACACCGACGAACGCCTGCGGCTTGAGACCTGGATGCTCGCCAGCATCGAAAACCTGCGCGCCGCGCCCGATTACGATGCGTTGATCGCGCGGGCGAAGGATGCGCTGGTCAACCATCCCGCGCTGGTGAAATCGCTGGGTGCGATCTGGGACGAACTCAAGCGCGAGATCCTCACCGATGCCGCGACGCCCCAGCCGCGCATGGGCGCGCTCGCCACCCAGCTTGTGCAAACCGTCGGCCGTTTGATGGCGGAGTCGCCCGCCGTGCAGCAACACTTCAACGCCGCGATTGAAAGCGCGCTGGTCACCACCATTGCGCCGTGGCGTCGCGGGATCGGCGGCTATATCGCCGAAATCGTCACCAGTTGGGACGGCAAGAAAGTCGCCGAGCTGATCGAGCTGCAGGTCGGGCGCGACCTGCAATACATCCGCGTCAACGGCACGCTGGCCGGCGCGCTGATCGGCGCCACGCTGTTCCTACTTGGCAGCGCTATTCCCGTGCTGCGCCGCCTGTTGATGGACCGCTTCTAAGGCGCTCGGTTTGCCGTCGCCAAGCATGCGCCCGATCATGTTCAACGCCGGGACGTGATCGCAGATGATGCGTGTCATCGCCAAAAGCGGCACCGCCAGGAGCATGCCGGGGATACCCCAGATGAAGGCGAACACCATCAGCCCGACGAAAACACAGACCGCATTGATCTGCAGGCGATAGGACAGCAAAAGCGGGGTGAGGAAATTGCCCTCCACCAGCGTGGCGCCGGCATAGATCGTTGACGCCAGCATCGCGTCGCCGAACACGGGGAACGTCAGCAGGCCGACGAACGAAAGGATCGAGATCGTGATCAACGGGCCCAGGTAGGGGATGTAGTTGAGGACCGCGGCCACGACGCCCCACAGCTGGGGATCGGGCAGTCCGACCAACGCGCATATGGCGCCGCACACACATCCCATCGTGATGTTGATCAGCGTGATGGTCACGAGATAGAGCGAGATGTCGTGTTCGACCAGATGCACGACCTGCACCGCGTTGCGCTTTTCCTTGAAACCGGGCATGGCCTCGACGATGCGCCGCAGGAAGTGGTCCCCGGTGGCCAGCAGGGCGAACAACAGCAGCAGCGTGGTGGCGATCGACGTCAGGAGGCTGCGCGTGCCGCTGAACAGGTATTCGCTCAAGCCTCCCTCTTTGACGACGACGGTGCGCGTCGCATCAGGCTGGGTTGCCTGTTCGACCTGTCGCGTCGCTTCCTGCACCTGGTGCAGCGGATCGAGGATGTCGTGCATGCGCGCGCGCAGCTTTGGCATCTCGCGCGGGACCTGATGGAACCACCGTTGCGCCGGCGACTGAACGGCGTATCCGATGCCGCCGACCACGCTCACCAGCAAGATCACGAGCATCAGCGACGCGATGGCGGCGGGAATGTGCAGGCGGGCGAGCAGACGCATCAATGGCGTCAGCAGCATCTTCAACAAGACCGCGAGGAACAGCGGGATGAAAATCTCGGCCGCGAAATAGAAGTTATAGGCCGTCGCCAACACCGCCAGATACCCAAGCAGCCCCAACCGAACCTTGGCTTCGGTGTCGGGCGTTGCGGGAAGATCGAGCTGCGTGTTCTCGGTGGCGGTCGCTACGGTGTCCGGAAGTGTGTCCATGTCTGGTCCCCACGCGGACACGCTTCAGACTGCGTACGCGGCCCACGCAGAAGAACGCCGTTCCACACGTAAAAGTTCGGTTCGCTCAATTTACAGCAAGATCAACGCGATAACGCTCGCGGCCATGACGGCGGTCGCCAGCCAGCCCATGACTCGCAGCATGCCGGTAAGTTGGAAAGTGCCCATGACCGCCTTGCGCGAGGCCACCGCCAGGGTCATGGCCATGACCGGCACGGCGACGACGCCGTTCACGACGGCAGCCCAGACCAGCGCCCGCATCGGCTCGATGCCGGTCAGGTTCAGGGCTGCGCCGACGGCCGTGGCGACGGCGATGGTGGCGTAGAAGGCCCGCGCCCGATGGGGCAGCTTTGCCAACCCGACAGGCCAGCCCAGCGCCTCGCCCAGGGCATAGCCGACGGAGCCGGCCAGCACGGGCAGGGCCAACAAGCCGGTGCCAATGATTCCCAGCGCGAACAGCGCGAAGGCGAATTGCCCCGCCAGCGGCCGTAAGGCCTCGGCGGCCTGGGCCGCGTCGTCGATTTGCGTGATCCCTTGCGCGTTCAGCGTCGCGGCAGCGGTGATCATGATGCACAGGGCAATCAGGTTCGAGAATGCCATGCCGATATCGGTATCGAGGCTGATGCGCCTCAGTTCCGCAGGCGCTTCGTCCGGCGCGCCCTTCAGCGGATGCGCCTTCGGGTCCTCGCGTTCCTTTTCGACCTCCTGGCTCGCCTGCCAGAAGAACAGATAGGGGCTGATGGTGGTGCCCAGCACGGCGACGATGGTCAGGATGTAATCGCGGTCCCATTGGATATGCGGCACGACCAGTTTGCGCAGCACTTCGCCCCAGGGGACGTGGACCACGAGCACCGTGCCGACATAGGCGAACAGCGTCAGCGTCAGCCACTTCAGGGCGCTGACATAGCGGCTATAGCGCGCGAAAATCTCCAGCGCCGCCGACACCACGGCGAACAGGGCGACGTACAGCAGCGCCGGACCCCCGATCATCAACTTCAACGCGGCGGCCATCGCGCCAAGGTCGGCGCCAATGTTGATGACGTTGGCGAAGCACAGCAGTCCGACCAGGCCGTACAGGACCGGGGCCGGGAAGAAACGCTTGAGGTTGCCGGCCAGGCCGCGCCCGGTCACGCGCCCGACCCGCGCGCTGATCTGCTGGATCGCCGACATCAAAGGGAAGGTGAGCAGCAGCGTCCAGCCGAGCGCGTAGCCGTACTGCGCGCCGGCCTGGGCATAGGTGCCAATGCCGCTGGGGTCGTCATCCGACGCGCCGGTGATCAGTCCCGGTCCCATGATCTTGATCAGGGGCGGCCGGGCCGGCTGTTTGACCGGCTCGTTCTTGGGATCGACTTTATGTGTGACGGTCATGGGCCATCAGGCGGTGGGCGTTAGGGGGATCGTACTCCCTAACGCCCCTGACCGCATGACGATGCGCGCCGTTTACTCCGCGGGCGCCGGGCGCAGACGGCCCGCCCGCACCACGGCGCGGTGATCCGTCGCCAGCCACAGATAGACCGACGGCAGCACGAACAGCGTGAACATCGTGCCGATGGCCATCCCCGACACCACCACGATGCCGATGGCGAAACGTGCGCCGGCGCCGGCGCCGCTGGCGAACAGCAGCGGCAGAAGGCCGGCGACCATCGCCGCCGTGGTCATCAAAATCGGACGCAGGCGAACGCGCGCCGCTTCGATGATGGCGTCATGCTTGTCCGCGCCTTCGCGGACCTGCATGTCGCGGGCGAACGACAGCATCAGGATGCCGTGCTTGGAGATCAGGCCGATCAGCGTCACCAGACCCACCTGGGTGTAGATGTTGATGGTCGACAGGCCGAAGAACAGCGGCAGCAACGCGCCCATGATCGACAGCGGCACGGTGATCAGGATCACCAGCGGGTCGCGCAGGCTCTCGAACTGCGCCGCCAGGATCAGATAGATCACGATCAGCGCGAAGGCGAACGTGTAGGTCAGCTGATTGCCTTCGGTGACGAACTGGCGGCTGTCCGACAGGAACGCGGTCTGGAAGTTCGTGGGCAGTTGCTCGGCCTGTTCCCGCAGGAACTGCACCGCTTCGCCCATCGATACGCCCGGCATCGGCACGGCGCTGAAGGTCGCCGAGTTCAGCTGGTTGTAACGGCTGAGCGCGTTGGGCTCGACGGTGTTCTTGACGGTGACCACCGACGACAACGGCACTTGCTCACCGCTCGCGGTCTTGACGAAGTACTGCGTCAAGGCTTGCGCGGTCAGACGATCGCTGCGCGGGACCTGCGTGACCACCTGGTACGCGCGGCCTTCCATGTTGAAGCGGTTGATGTAGTTGCCGCCGACGAGGGTCGCGAGCGTGCTGCCGATGGTCTGCATCGACAGGCCCAGGTCGTGCGCCTTGTTGCGATCGATATCGAGCTTGATGATCGGGTTGTTATAGGTCAGGTCGCTGTCGACCACGATGAAGCGGCCGCTTTTCTGCGCGTTCGCCTTGATGGTCTCCATCTGGTCAAACACGCTCTTGTAGTTGTCCGGCGACGAGATCACGAACGACACCGGCAGCGTGCCGAACGAACCCGGCAGCGGCGGAATGGTGAAGGCAAAGCCGTTCACGCCGTCGAGCGCGCCCATCTCCTTCTGCAGGTCCTGCATCAGGGCCGGCACCAAGCGCTTGCGTTCGCTCCAGGGCTTCAGCTGCATGGCCGACATCGCCATTTGCGGACCCTGCATGCCCGAGAACGTGAAGCTGGACTCCACTTCCGGATACTTGTTCAGGATCGCACCCAGCTTCAGCGCATAGGCATTGGTGTAGTCCAGGTTGGCAGTCTGCGGGGCCTTCAAGATGCCCATCATCACGCCCTGGTCTTCCTGCGGCGCGAGTTCGGTGCGGCTGTGCGTGTAAAGGAACGCGACCGACACGAAGACGCCGACGACGAACACCGTCATCGCGGCACGATACTCGAGCACGCTGGTCAGCTTGCGGGTGTACCAGGCGGTGAGGCGCGTGAAGGCGCGGTCGACACGCTGGGCGAAGCCGCCCTCGTGGAGATGCGTGTTCAACAAAACCGATGCCATCATCGGCGACAGCGTCAGCGCGACGATGCCGGAGATGACGACAGCGCCGGCCAGCGTGAAGGCGAACTCGCGGAATAGCGCGCCGGTCAGGCCCGACAGGAAGCCGATCGGCGCGTAGACCGCCGCCAGCGTGATGGTCATGGCGATGACAGGGCCGACGATTTCGCGGGCGCCCATCAGCGCGGCTTCCACCGGCTTATGGCCTTCCTCGATATGACGATAGACGTTCTCCACCACCACGATGGCATCGTCGACCACAAGGCCGATGGCGAGCACCAGGGCGAGCAGCGTGAGCAGATTGAGGCTGAAGCCCAGTGCCAGCATCAGGGTGGCGACGCCGACCAGCGACAGCGGGATCGTCACGACCGGGATCGCGACCGAACGCACCGAGCCCAGGAACAGGAAGATCACCACGATCACGATGACCACCGCTTCGCCCAAGGTCCAGATGACCTCGCTGATGGCGGAGCGAATGAATTCAGAGGAATCCCACACGATGCTCATCGACATGCTCGGCGGCATCGACTTCTCCAGGTCGGGGAAAAGCTTGCGGATCTGCTTGGTGATATCGAGCGGATTGCCGCTCGGCGCCGGCATGATGCCGACGACGACGGCCGTGCGCCCGTCGATGGCTGCGGCCGTCGAGTAGTCCTGGCCGCCGAGTTGCACGAGCGCGATGTCGCTCAGGCGCACCTGCGCGCCGTCGGCTGACTTCACCACCATGTCCTTGAACTTCTGAACGTCGGTCAGGTCGGTGTTGGCTTCGACATTGGTGATGACGAACAGGCCCTTGGCCTGGCCCGGTGCGGTCTGGAAGTTGTTGGCGCGGATGGCGTTGGCGACATCGTCGGCGCTGACGTTGCGCGCCGCCATGCGCTCGGGGTCCATCCACAGGCGCATTGCCAGCGTCTGCGCGCCGAACACCTGAACGTCGGCCACGCCGTCGACGGTGGCCATGATCGGCTTCACGACGCGGTTGACGTAGTCGGAGATGGCCGGGCCCGACAGTGACGGGCTGTCGATAGCGATGTACATCACGCCGAACTGGTCGCCCGTCGACTTGACGATGATCGGGTCGTTGGCTTCCTTCGGGATCTGGAACTTCACCTGCTGGACCTTGGCCATCACGTCGGTCATGGCCGCGTTCGGGTCGCGGTTCAGCTTGATGAAGGCCGTGACCGTGCTGGTGCTCTGGGTCGAGACCGAGGTGACGTAATCCAGGCCGTCGACGCTGGCGATCGCTTGTTCGATCGGTGTCGAGATGAAGCCCTGGATCAAATCGGCGGTCGCGCCGGGATAGGCCGTCGTGATGCTGATCGTGGTGTTGGTCAGCAACGGATACTGCCGCAGCGGCAGACTGACGAGCGAGCGCATCCCCACAAGGAGGATGAGCAGGCTCACCACGACGGACAAGATCGGCCGTTTGATGAAGAGGTCGGTGAAGTTCATGGCGTAATGCCTGTAATCGAGACGTCTGTTCCAGCCGGGCTTTTATGCGAGCCGAGCCCTATTCGAGCGGAGTCTGCTTCGGCGTTTGCAGCACGGGTTCGGCGTTCAGGTTCACCGCGGCGCCATCGGTCAGCTTGATCTGACCGGTGGTGACGACGCGCTCGCCGTCCTTCACGCCGGTCACCGCGACACGGTCGCCGAGGTGATCGCCGGTCTGCACGGGAACGCGCGTGACCTTATGCGTCGGCTTGCCGTCCTTATCCTTCTCGCCATCCTTCACGACGTAAACGAAGTCGCCGTAGATGTTGTGATCGAGCGCGAGTTCCGGGATCGTCACAACACCCTGCTTGGCCGGCAGCGTGACGTTGACGTGCGCGAACATGCCCGGCATCAGCAGACGGTCCTTGTTGTCGACGATCGCCTGCAGCTTGATGGTGCGGGTATCCAGCGAGATCTGCGGATCGAGCACGTAGATCTTTCCGGCGAACGTGCGGCCCGGATAGGCATCCACGGTCATCTCCAGGTCCTGGCCCAGCACCAACAACGAGCGCGCCTGTTCCGGCACGGTGAAGTCGACGTACAGGAACGACACGTCCGTCAGCATCACCAGGTTCGCGCCGGTGTTGACGTATTGGCCGACTTCGACCTGACGCACGCCGAGCACGCCGTCGAACGGCGCGCGGATCTGCTTCTGCGCGATCACGGCTTCCAAACGGCCGGCGGCGGCGCGCGCCGCGTCGTATTGCGACTGCGCCGTGTCGAGCTGCTGGGTGGAGGCAAAGCCGCGTCCCTGCAATTCGCGCTGACGGGTCAGCGTCAGGTTGGCAAGCTTCTCCTGCGCCTTCGCCGAGCGCAGCTCAGCCTGTTCCGGGGCGTCGTTGATCTGCACCAGCAGTTCGCCCTTCTTCACTTCGGCGCCGGGCATGAACGAGAACTTGGTGACGCGGCCGGCGACTTCCGGCGACAGCCACACCTGATGCACGGCCGCGACCGAGCCGATCGCCGTGATCGACTGCGGCAACTCGCCGGACTTCGCCACGTCCGTGGTCACCGGCGACGGCGGCGGCTGATTTTCGGCGAAGTACTTCTTCATGAAGTGCTTGCCCAGTTCGGTCCAGCCGTAGAACAGCGCGAGCATCACCACCACGGCGATGCCGGTGTAGATGGCGACGCGGCGCGTACGCTCGGGGTCCGGGTGAGACACCACCCCGCCACGCGAATGTTGCTGCTGATCTTGGTAATTCATGGCGTGTCCGTTCGTTCAGCCGGTTGCGGCCAGGGGGGCCGGCGGCGCTTCCACGCGACCGGGGTGGCAGTAGAGAGAAATGGCTTCTTCGCGCACACCGATCCCACGCAGGATCCCGCGAAGCATCTCGTCATGGGAAAACCCGCCCATGGCGTGCTCGGTTCCGGTCAGCGCGAGCGAGCCGAGCATCAGCGGCGTCTGCGCCATGAACCAGAAGGCGGCCCTGGCCGAAGGCGCCTGCGGCGTCAGATCGCCGGCGGCGCGGGCCGCTTCCAGGCACGGCTCAAGCAGGGGCATCAGGCAGTCGGCGAAAGCATTCAGACCTGTACGGGCGAACTCGCCGTCTTCCAGCAGACTGTGCAGAAACAACCGGTGATGCGCTTGGTCGCGCTCGGTCCATTGATCGAGTTGCGTGAAATGCGCAAAAACGTTCTCGACGATCTCCACCAGCGCCTTGGTGCTGGGGGGCATCTGCTGCAATTGCTGCAGTGCGGAATTAACCTCGCCGCAGTCGGCGAATATCGCCTCATACAGCGCTGTCTTACTGGCGAAGTATTTGAACACCAGGGCTTCGGACACGCCTGCGGCTTCGGCGATTTGCCGGGTTGTGGTCCCGGAAAATCCCTTGCGGGCGAACAGGAGGACGGCGGCGTCGACGATCGACTGCCGACGTTCCGCAGATGCGAGACGAGGCTTCATGGCGGGCGGAAGTAAGTATCTGCTCACCTTCCGTCAAGCGAATTTCTCGTGAACCCACAACTTAAGGCACGTGACCGGGAAAAAATTCAGGGTCCCTGGGAAAAGTCGGTTCATCCGGGACAGTAAAAATCAACGACCGCTAGGTGGTTGAGTTAGGGGGTGGCGGTCTAAGTCTATTTAAAATAATGTTTTTTGATGTCTGACACGCATCAGCTGCGCACACCCGCCGGCGACTCGGAGTCGCACCTGCCCCGTCAGGGCGGATTGGTGCTGATCGCCGAGGACGATCCCTTCGTACGAGCCTTCGCGGTGGTTTGCCTGGAAAGCCTTGGCTACAAGGTCGTGGCGGCCGTCGACGGTCCCGATGCGCTCTCGCAACTCGCGAAAGGCCTGACGCCGGACATTCTATTCACCGACATCGTCATGCCTGGCGGACTCAACGGCTGGCAGCTTGCCGAAAAGGCTCTGGCGATGCGGCCCACCCTGAAAGTGCTCTACACATCGGGGTACGCGATAGAGACCTTGTCCGAACCGGGCCACCTGGATCCCGCGAAACGCATCCTGAATAAGCCTTACCGCCGCGCGGAACTGGGCCAGCAGCTGCGGGAACTGATGTCGGAACTCGGTCGGGACACCGCTTAAGATTCTTTAGGCTGTATATTTCGCCAGTGCCCGGAACAATTGCCGAAGCCTACAGTTCTTCTGTTGAAGTGACGACGGAAGCCGGCGACACGTGTTGGTGCCGCATGCCTTCGCAGTCCAGGTCGCAAACCGCGCGGAGCACGCCGCGTCATCGATAGGAGCCTATTATGGCGGAAGCCAAAAGCGTCACCGAAGCCAAGAACAACGCCCGTGAAGACCTCGACGCGTTGCGCGAAGACATTGCCGCGCTGAAGGCCGATCTGGCCGCCGCCGTCGAGGCGATGCGCGACAGCGCCCAACGCCAGGCGTCGACAATCGCCCAGCAGATTTCCGAAGAAGCCTCCGCGATCTATCGCGAAGTGTCCGATGCCGGCTCGAAAGCGACCCAGGCGCTGGAAGACAAGGTTGAGGAACAGCCGATCACCAGTATCATGATCGCGTTCGCCGTCGGCTTCGTCGTCAGCCGCATCACGCGCTGACGGTCGGCGGCGCTGGGGCCCGCCTATGGAAGCAATCGCAAAACTGCTCTTCTTCGCGCTCAGCGAACTGCGCCCGGCCGAACGGCTGAGCGCAGGCGCAAGCCGCATCACCAACGCCGCTGTGCTGTCCGCCGCGGCGGTCGTGGTGATGACAATCGCCATGGGTTGTGTGGTCGCGGCGGCATGGATCGCCTTGATCCCCGTTGTCGGATCAGCGCTCGCGGCCTTGATCTCGGCCTTCGCGCTTCTGGTCGTGGCCGGCATTCTGTGGCTGATGGCCCGTAACCAGATCAAACGCGAAAATCCGCCGTCGTCTCACGACGCGTCGCAGGATCCTTTGCGCAGTGGCCTGCAAGAAGGTCTTAGCGCGCTGTTCGGCGGCGAGGGGGCAGGCCTCGACGAGGTGAAACGCCTTTTCGGCGAACACAAGATTCCGATCCTGCTGGCCGCGGTGGTCCTCGGCATGGCCCTTGGCGGCTCCAACACCGATCATCGCCGCAATTAAAGGTGCGATCGCGGCGCGCGTTTATTCCGCGCGCCCCGCGATCGCGGCCTTGTCGACGCCGTCGAGGAAGGCGGCGATGGTGGCGTTGACGCGCGCCGGGTCCTCGAGCGCCGCGTGATACGATAGACCGTCCAGAATCTTCAACTGCGCGCCCTTGATCTGCTTGGCCAGTCTTTCGCTGGCGGATGGCGTGTCGTGCTGACCACAGATGACCAGCGTGGGCACGGCGATCGAGCGCAGGCGGCGGCCCATATCGAAGCTCGCCCACTTGCCCTTGAAGCGGAAGGGATCGTCGCCCAGCGTCATGCGCGTCGCGGCGGACTTGGCGCTGTCGTCCATCAAGGAGTTCAGCCACGCGGGTTGCTGTGCAAGCCGGCACACAAATTCACGCCGGTAAGCCGCCATCGCGGCCGCATAAGCCGGATCGTCCCTCTTGCCGTTCTGCAGCAGCGCCGCTTGCGATTTATCCAGGCGCGCGAGATTGGCTTTGCGCGCGCTCAACAGGTCCTTCGCCGAGGCGCTTGAGCCGATCAGGATCAGCGCGCCCACGCTTTGCGGATTGTCCAGCGCATGACGGATCGCGACCCAGCCGCCGGTGCCGTGACCGATCACGGCGCATTACGACAAGGTGAGCTTGGTCTGAAGCGCGAGCAACACGCCCGCGGCCTCGCGCATCTCGTACCGCCGCGCGTCGGCCGGGCGGTCGGACTTGCCGCAGCCGAGCTGGTCGTGGAACACCGCGATCCGCTGGATGCCCAGGCTACCCAGCGGGAAGATCGGGCGGCTGGTCTCGCCGGGACCGCCATGCACGGCCATCATCGGCATGCGCGTGCCCTTGCCGTTCGTGCGCCACCAGATGCGGCCCACGGGGGTATCGAGGAAGTCCTCCTGGTCCGGCGTCAACTGCAGGTCCCATTGGTCCGGCGTCGGGTCCGCGGCGAACGCGCCTCCCCCAAACGCGGTACTGGCATAGGCCGCGAATGGCAGGGCCAGAACAGTTCTTCTGTGTAAGTGCTTGGTCATGGAAAGACCTCCTCGCATGCCTTGCCGCGCCTCGGTCTGGGCCATAGGCTCAGTCCTGGCGCGTCATTCTCGTTTCAGTAAACGCACGGAGCCCCAAGATGATCCGTTACGTGTTGGTGGCATGGTTACTTGGTTTGGCGGCTCCGGCCTTCGCGGCGGAGATCCAGCCCGGCGACTGGCGCTTGGTCATCAAGACCGAGATCGGCGATCTGCCGTTCAATCTCCAGCTCGCGCGCGACAACGCCCGCTGGCGCGCGGCCTTCATCAACGGCACCGACAAGGCGGAAGGCGAAACCGTGACGGTCGCCGGCGATAAGCTGACGGTCGACTTCCCGTCCTTCGGCACACATATCGAAGCCACCCTGGGTGCGAACGGCGCCGTCGTCGGCTCCGCGCGCTACGAACGCGCCGACGGTCAGGTGACGATTCCCTTCACCGGCAAGGCCGGCGAAACACACCGCTTCTTCCCCAAGCCGCTCGCGGGCAAGGCCTCGGCGAACGGCAAGTGGGCGGTCACACAGCCGAACGGCGACACCACGCGCATCGGCGTCGGCGAATTCAAGCAGACCGGCACCCTGGTCAACGGTTCGGTGATCTTCATGAACGCCGACACCCGTTTCCTCAGCGGCGAGATGCACGGCGACGATCTTTATCTGTCGACCTTCGACGGCGGTCAGGGCTCGTTGTGGGTCGGTCACGTCGCGGACGGCAAGATCGTCGGCAAGACCTATTCGATCGTCAGCCGCACCGTCACGCCCTTCGAGGCCAAGCTCGATCCCAACGCGCAGATCGAGGATCCCAGCGCGGTCACGTTCCTCAAGCCCGGTTACGATAAGTTCGCCTTCACGTTCCCGAACCTCAACGGCAAGCAGGTCTCGCTCGAAGACCCGGCTTACAAAGGCAAGGTGGTGATCGTGACCATCGCGGGCAGCTGGTGCTCGACCTGCCACGACGAGACCGCCTATCTGTCGCCTTACTACAAGGCCAACCGCACGCGCGGGCTCGAAGTCATCGGGCTGATGTACGAGTACTCGCCGGAGTTCCCCAAGGCGGTCACCGCCTGCCGCAATTTCGGCAAGCGTTATGACATCGCCTGGGAGATGCTGATCGCCGGGATTTCCGACAAGACCGCCGCCAGCCGCACGCTGCCGATGATCAACGCGGTGCTGGCCTATCCGACGATGATCGTCGTCGACAAGAAGGGCAAGGTGCGGCGCATCCACACCAGCTTCCCCGGTCCCGCGACCGGCGCGCGCCACACGGAATTCAAGCGCGAGTTCGAGGCCCTCATGGACCAGCTTCTGGCCGAACAGGCTTGATCAGACTCTCCGGACTCTGCGTCGGATGGATGCGATACCAGATCGCGCCCAGCGCCTCGTAGAGCGCGAGATAGGAATTCTGTAGCGCCGGCAGCCGCGGCATCAGGTCGGTCGGCAGATCGTTCGAGACAAAGGCGAAGGCGGTCGGCGCGGGCACTACCTCGAACCCCTCGGCGCGGAACATCATCAGCGCGCGCGGCATGTGCGAGGCGTGGGTGATCAGCACGATCTTGCGTACGTCGTCCTTCTTCAGGATCTCCGCGCTGAGCTTCGCGTTCGCCAGCGTGTTGGCCGAACGGTCCTCGACCCACTTCACCGGTACGCCGAAGTCTTCTTCCAGCGCTTTCTTCATGGCGCCGCCGAGCGAGGTGTCGGTGTCCTCGATCGCGCCGCCCGTCACCAGGATCGGCACCTCGATCTGCCGGTAAAGATGCGCCGCGTAACGCAGGCGCATCGTTGTCAATTGATCCAGGATCACGCCGCCGTATTCCGGCCCCCCGCGACTGGCGCCGGCCGACAGCACGACGATGGCTTGCGCATTTCTTGCGGGCGTCACGTCGACCAGGGGCGGCACGCTCTGCACCCAATGGGTGAAGCGGTTGGCGGTATAGGGCGCGCTGAACAGATAGAAGAAGACGAGGGTCGCGGTCAGGATCGTGACCCCTGCGCGCCGCCAGATGAACGACAGCAGCAGGCCGATGCTAAGCGCCAGGATCACATTCGCGGGAAACAACGCGAACGCTTTCAGAGTCTCATAGACGGTCATGCGGAAGCGGGCTTTCGTGTGGGCTGGCGATTAGACTGCGGATTCCGGCGGGTCCGTACAAGAGCGGAAACGCGCGAGGCCCGACGCAAACGCCCGCGTGAAACGCAAAGTTCTTCCCCACGCCTGTCCTCAAGCGCAAGATCGCCGTCATAAACAGGGCGATCCCAGGATTGGCGATCAAGTCAATGGACGATCAAGTCACCGGAATTTCGTTCGCCGCGATCCTGCACCTGTTTATCGCGATCCCGATCTGCGGCCATATCCTGCTCAACAAGGAACAGCCCAGCGCGGCCATCGCCTGGATCGGCGTGGTGACGTTGTCGCCTTTCGTCGGGCCGGCGCTGTACTGGTTCTTCGGCATCAACCGGATTCAGCGGCGTGCGCGGCGTTTGCATAGCCGCAACACCTTGCGCCCGCGCTATCCGTACCCGCCGGCCTGGGAATCCCGCACACGGCCGGTGCCGCCGGAAGCGCAGCTGTTCCATCTCGGCGAGGCGATCCACGCCGTGCCGTTCGTCGGCGGCAATACCGTCATGCCCCTGATGAACGGCGATGCGGCCTATCCGGCGATGCTGGACGCCATTGCGCGCGCGCGGCACAGCATCGCGCTGTCGTCCTACATCTTCGACTACGACGCGACCGGCGAGCGTTTCGTCGCGGCGCTGACCGCCGCTGCCAATCGCGGCGTGGCCGTCCGCGTGCTGCTCGACGACTTCGGCACTTGGTATTCGCCGCGCTCGATCGCGCGTGCGTTCAAGGGCACGAAGGTGCGCACCGCGCGCTTCCTCTCGGGGCGCCTGCGCGATCTGCCGTTCATAAACCTGCGCAATCACCGCAAGATCCTCGTCATCGACGGACAGGAAGGATTCATCGGCGGCATGAATATCCGGCACGGCAACGCGCTGGCCGAGAAGCCCGCAAGCCCGGTGCAGGATATTCACTTCCGCGTCCAGGGGCCGGTGCTGGATCAGCTGAATTCCGTGTTCGAGAACGATTGGACGTTCGCGAGCGGCGAGGCGGCCCTGCTGCCGTCGTGGCACGGCGAGATCCTGGGCACCGCGCACGATGCCTTCGCGCGGGTCATCACCAACGGCCCCGATGAGGCGCTGGACAAGCTGCAACTCCTGCTCGCGGGAGCGCTGGCGACCTGCCGGACGCGGGTCGCGATCATGACGCCCTATTTCCTGCCGAACGAAACGCTGGTCAGCGCCTTGTCGGTCGCGGCTTTGCGCGGCGTCGATGTCGAACTCATCCTGCCCGAGGTCAGCAACATCCGCCCGATGGGCTGGGCGATGCAGGCGGTCTGGGGGCCGTTGGTGATGCACGGTGTGCGGGTAACCCTGACGCCGCCGCCGTTCGACCATTCCAAGGTGCTGGTTGTGGACGGCACCTGGGTCTTGGTGGGCTCGACCAACTGGGATCAGCGGTCGTTGCGGCTCAATTTCGAGGCTAATCTCGAATGTTACGATGGCGGGCTGGGCACGGCGCTGGAAGCCTATGTCGCCGCGCGGCGGGCGACGGGGCGCCGAGTCACGCGCGAGGACGTTGTATCGTTATCCCTGCCGCTGCAACTTCGTAACAGTTTCTTTCGCCTCTTCGCGTCCTATCTGTAAGTCATGCCCTTCGCATCCTCCTACCGCATCATCAAGTCCACCCTCTGGTACAGCGCTCTGCCGGAGACGCAGGCGTTGCGTCTTGGCACGCCGACCGCGGAGACGTTGGGCGACCGCGTTCGGATGGTGTGCTGGAACGTGTACAAAGTCGTCCGGGGCGGCGCGATGGCCGACCTCGCGGCCTTGAGCGCCGAGGCCGATCTGATGCTGTTGCAGGAAGCCGTGCTGCATGGCGCGCAGCCGCACCAATTGCACCTCACCAGCGGCCTCGAGTGGATCATGGCGGAGACGTCGGGCCACGCCCGCCGGGGCATCACCACCGGCCCGAAGACCGGCTGTCGCGCGCCCTGCACGGCCATCGCCAGCCTGCGCTCGCTTGACCAGGAGCCCATTGTCGGCACGCCGAAGACGTCGTTGCTGACGCGCTATCAAACATCGCGGGGCCCGCTCACGGTCATCAACGTGCATGCGGTGAACTTCGTGCCGTTGCCGAAATTCGCGCGTCAGGTGGCGCAGGTGGTCGAACTGGCCGCGGGCGATAATGGCGCGCTTATTGTCGGCGGTGATTTCAACACCTGGAACCCGTCGCGGCATCGCTGCCTGATGGATGCGATGCAGCGCGCCGGTCTCACGCGCGTGCCCGTCACGGCCCCCCGCCGCTGGCGGCATTTCGGCCAGCAGCTCGACCACGTCTTCGTGCGCGGCATGAAAGTGGTCGAGGCGCGCCCGCTCGCGCACATCGTCAGTTCGGATCACATCCCGCTGCGGGTCGAACTCGCCCTGGACTAGCGCGGCGGTTTGAACACCCAGCCTCGATCCGGCGTCTGTTCGATCAAATTCGCGAACTTCAATTCCGCGCCCGGCGCGGCGGCGCCGATGACGACGAAGGCGGCGGCTTCGACGCCGCTGGTGGCGGCGCAACGCTCGGCCAGGCAGATCGCCGTGCCGTCGGCACGCAGCAGATTGCCGCGCCCCGCCAGCAAGGCGGCGCGACGGGTGGCGCGTCCCATATCGGCGAACGCGTCGACAGCTTCGTTGAGGCGCGCCTCCGTGGTCGTTACCGCCGCTTTTGCCGCATCGGCTGCCTGTGTGGCGGACCGATTGGCTTCGGCATTGGCGCGCACGTTCGCATCGAAGTCCAGGAACGCACGCGCCGCGTCGGGCACGGATGTCTCTTTCGGCGGATGGAAATAGGATTCGAGCAAACCGTAGAGGCGCGCCTGCCAATTCGGCAGCGGCGCCTCGAAGTTCGCGCGCGCGGTGCTCGCCGCCGTGGTGGCTTGTTGCGACGCCTTCGTGGCGGCCTCCCGCGCATCGCGCAGCCCGCGCAGGCGGGGCGTGGCGGCGGCGCTGGGCGCCAGCAACGTCATCTCGCGCGCCGCTTCGTCGGGCCAATCCTTCGCGTCGAACACCGGTCCCACCGCACCCATCAGGACGAGGGCGCTGTGCTCCCGGGCGCTGACCGGGCTGCAATCCTGATCGAGACAGGCGGTGTTCTCGCGTGCGGTGCGGGCCACCTCGCCGGAACCGGCGCGCTGTGCCGCGTGTTCCAGCGCTTCGCCTTCGGCGCTCCAGGTATTCACCGCATCGGTCAAAGCCTGACGCGCGGCGCGGGCGGCGGCCTCGGCTTGGACGCTGGCGATCATGCCGGCGCGTTCGCGATTGCTCGCCGCGTCGTAGGCGGCTTTCACGCGCGCCAGCTGGTCCATCGCTGTGGCGAGCGTCTTCTCGTTCGCGGGCATATCTTGCGCCTGGCGCAGCGCTTCAACAGCGGGGGCTGTCTCCACGAAGCGCGCCAGCGTGGCGTCGTGCAATGCGATTTGCGCATTGCGCGCGGTTGTTGCCGCCGCCGCCGTGCGCGTGGCTTCCAATTGCAACGGCCGCAGCGGCGTGCCGGCCTGTGCGCTGCCGGCGATCAGGACGAAAGCGACCGTCAGCCCGCGCATCATGCGCGCGGATGGTCCCTCAACCACGCCTGCGCGCGCAGGATCGCGTTGCCGCGGATGTTCTGGAAGAACAGGTCCATGTCGTGGAAGTGCAGCATCTCGCCCGGGACGATGTTCAGCACGAAATCCGAATCGGTCGGGATGTCGGCCCACAATGTGCCGTCGCGGCAGGTGGCGCCGACCAGCCCCGGCTTCACCGCCGGCAATGGGCCGTCCGCCGCCACGCCGGGCAGCGCGCCGGTGTTGAGCTCGGCGGCGGCGTCGGGGATCGCTGTGTCGAAGGTCAGCGGATTGACGCACAGCAGCTCTTTGCCCTCCTCGGTCTTGTAGCGCTCGATGTAGCGCTGCTGCTGCCGCACGATCGTGGCGTTCGGGTCGCCGTTACGGCCGAAGGTGTTCCAGCTGATGATGCAAGCGGTCTGGTCCGGACGCTCGCAGGCGACCAGCGACTTGTACTGCCGTCCGAAGCTGCCCATCGGCACGCCGATACCGATCGCGTAGGCGGCCACCAGTTGTTCGCGCAACGGCGTTTGGTCGATCATCTCTTCCAGCAGCGGCAGCAGATGGAACGTGCCCTGGCTGTGCCCCACCAGGATGAACGGCCGGCCCTTGTTGTCGTGATCGAGATAATATTTGAACGCGCGCTTCACGTCCTCATAGGCGAACGCATAGGCCTTCAGGCCCTCGACCGGGTTCGATACCGCCCCCCCCGCCGCCTGGCGATAGCGCGGCGCGAACACGCGGCAGCAGCCGTTGAAGATCGCCGCCTGCCGCGCGATCACGCTCGCGTCGGTCCATTCGTTCACGCGCGCGTCGGCGATGTCCTGCACCCAGGCGTCGCCGCTGCGGAATGTCGTCGGGTGGATGTAGAAGACGTCGACGCCCGCCATCGCCTGATCGTCGGGCAGCGGGTCGTTCTCCGGCACCAGATCGGCGTAATCTTTCTTGTCCGGGCGCGCGGCCCAGGCGGTTGCCTTGCTGTAGTCCGGCGTCGGGGGCGGGGCGAGATCGGCGAAAGCTTTCGCCGGCGCGCTGCCGCTCCCCGGTTGTGTGATCGGTCGCGCCTTGGCGGCCGTGCGCGCGGGCGCGGACTCGGATGTCGTATCCAAGATCGCCCAGCCGGCGACACCGGCCAGCACAACGGCAAGCATGAGCAAAAAGAAGTTCCGAGCCATAGGCAACCTCCCCACCGGACGGGACGGCAGTATGGCCGACGCCGCAAGGCCGTCCTAGGGACGACGGGCCGCGTATCCGCGAGACGGTGAGGGGCCGCTTAAGCCGCCAGCATCGCCTCGACGTGGTCGAGCAGGACGCGGTCTGAGAACGGTTTCCGCAGAACCACGCCGTCGGCCTCGTCGATCGGAACGTCGTAGCCGGTGACGTAGATGATCTTCAGGTTCCGTTGCCGCATCTGCGCCATGCGGCCGAGCGCGAATCCGTTGACGCCCTTGGGCATGACCACATCGGTGATCAACAGCCTGCACTCGCCCTTGTCGAGTTCCTGCAACGCGGCGAGGTAATCGGGGGCCGAGAACACCTCGAACCCGACGCTTTCCAGCAGGCGGGTCAGCGCGTACCGCGCGCCGGGGTCGTCATCGACCACTAGAATCCGTTTCATGCCTTAGGATGCCCGACTTCGGAAAACCCGTAATTCGCGGGCCGAAACATGCGACGGAACGCGCAGTAATTTAAGGTCCCGTAAGGGCTCTATCCCATTGCCTGTATTAGGGAAATTTTTCCAAATCGCGGCGCGCGCGCGTGTCCTGAAGCCAACATACACAGACTCGCTCTGCCGAATAACGTCGGGTAGGGTACGCTTCAATCAGAGGTCGAGCAGCCTGCCGGGCCCAGCACGACCGACAGGTAATTCTCCAAGAAATACAGGGAACTGCCATGGCCGCTCAGCATGGCGTACTCACAAAAATTCTCGCGAAGTCGCAGGGCGATCTTCTCGACGCTTGGGTCAAGGAGCAGAAGGGCGTGCTCAAGGTCTCCTCGCAGGGCGAGGCGGCGGAGCATTCCCGCAAGTTCATCGACGGCCTGCGCGCCGCGGCCGAAGCGGACCAACTGGGCGACATCAACGGCGGCGCCTGGGCGCAGGCGCGCCAGGCGCTGACGGACATCTCGTCCGATCAGGCGCTGAAGGGCGCGACGCCCGGCGAAACCGCCATGTTCGTCTTTTCGTTGAAAGGCCCGCTGTTCGCGGCGCTCGCGAAGGAAGCCGGCAAGGATACCGACGCCTTCGCCCGCGAGGTCTGGGCCTCTACTGTGATGCTCGACAAGCTCGGCCTCTACACGATGGAAGTCTTCCAGAAGAGCCGCGAGGAAGTCATCCGCCGCCAGCAGGAGGAACTGCTGGAACTGTCCACGCCGGTCGTGCAGCTGTGGAGCGGCATCCTCGCCCTGCCGCTGATCGGCACGCTCGACAGCGGACGTACGCAGGTGGTGATGGAAAGCCTGCTGCAGGAGATCGTGAAGCGCGAGGCTGAAATCGCCATCATCGACATCACCGGCGTTCCGACCGTCGACACGATGGTCGCGCAGCACTTGCTGAAAACGGTTTCGGCCGCCCGTCTCATGGGTGCGGACTGCATCATCAGCGGCATCCGGCCCCAAATCGCGCAGACCATGGTGCACCTGGGCGTTGAGCTGAACGTCGTCTCGAAAGCCAACATGGCCGATGCTTTCGCCCTGGCCCTGCGCAGCACCAACCGCAAGGTTGTCGATCGCACGGCCAAGGACAAGGAAGCCGCCGCGATCAAGGCTGCGGCCGCTTCCGCCGCCGCTGGCGAGGATTAGGTCATGGAACAGATCCCGATCCTCCGGATCGGCGACTGTCTATTGGTCAGCATCCAGGTCGATATGCACGACCGGATGGCGATCAATCTTCAGGACAGCCTGACAACCCGCATCGTCGAGACGAATGCGCGCGGCGTGCTGATCGACATCTCCGCGCTGGAGATCGTCGGCAGCTTCATCGGCCGTATGTTGAACAACATCGCCTCGATGTCGCGTGTGCTCGACGCTGTCACCGTCGTCGTCGGCATGCGCCCGGCGGTGGCGATCACCCTTGTCGAGCTCGGCCTCGAGCTTCCGGGCGTCAAAACCGCACTCAATGTCGATCGCGGCCTCTTGTTGATCCGCCGGCAGATCGACGACGGGGCAGAACACGCGTGAACGTCGAGAAAACGCTCACCTTTCCGGTCAAGATCGGCGAGGACGTGGTGCGCTTGCGCCAGGTCGTCCGCGCCGAAGCCATCGCTATTGGCTTGAGCCTGGTCGATCAAACCAAGGTCATCACCGCCGCGAGCGAAATTGCCCGTAACACCATCGATTACGGCAAGGGCGGCGACGTGACGATCGAGGTCGTCAACACCAGCGGCCGCCGGGGGGTGAAGGTGGTGTTCGCCGACAACGGCCCCGGCATTGTCGATATGGAGAAGGCCCTGACCGACGGCTACACCACCGGCGGTGGTCTGGGCCTGGGTTTGAGCGGCGCCAAGCGCCTCGTTAATGAATTCGACGTGAAATCGACAGTCGGGCACGGAACAGTTGTGACACTGATTCGTTGGAAGGCATGATCTTTCACATCACCGACGCCAGCCAGATCGCCGCGGCGCGGCGGGCGGCGGCCGCGATGGGTGAAGAGATCGGCCTGGATGCAGACCGGCTTGGCCGGGCTGCGCTGGTCGTTACCGAGCTTGCCACCAACCTTCATAAGCACGCCCAGCAAGGACGGATCATCTTGCGTCATGCGAATGACCCGACCGGGGCGTATTTGGACATCATGTCTGTCGATCAAGGCCCCGGTATGAGCAATGTCGCCCAGGCCAGCGCCCAGGGCTATTCCACCACCGGCACGTCCGGCAGCGGGATGGGCATCATCGGGCGCCAAGCCGACAGCTTCGAGGTGTTCAGTCGCGCAGACAAAGGCACCGTTGCCTCCGCGCGCATTTTCCAGACCGCGCCGTCCGCCAAGGTCGCCATCGGCGCCGTGGTCGATAACTATCCAGGCGAACAGGTCTGCGGCGACGGCTGGCTGTTCGCCGACACGGCGGCCGGCCCCACCCTCCTGGTGGTGGACGGGACCGGTCACGGCCTGCTGGCCGCAAAGGCTGCCGGGATCGCGGCCGACATTTTCACGACCCACGCGGAGAAAGACATCGTCGACATCGTCGAACGCATTCATGGCGCGCTGCTGTCGACCCGCGGCGCGGCAGTGGCTGTCGCGCGCATCGACGCCGCCAGTCGTCAGGTGCGGTTCGTCGGCGTCGGCAATATCGCCGGCGCGACGCTGACCGGCGGCGAGGTCAAGCGTATGGTCTCGCACAACGGCACGGCGGGGCATTTGGCCCCGCGCATCCGCGAGTTCACCTACCCGTTCACGTCCCCGCCTGCTGTCGTCATGCATTCCGACGGTTTGAGCGCCCGGTGGGATCTCAACGAATACCCCGGTCTGTCCGTCGCGCATCCCAGCCTGATCGCCGGCGTGCTGTTCCGCGACTTCCGCCGCGGTCGCGACGACGCCACGGTCGTCTGCATGCGGATTGCGTGAGATGAAGAAGCGCATCCTCGCCATGGCGATGCAGGAGGAGACCGACATCATCCTCGCGCGCCAGCGCTCGCGCACGCTCGCGGCTGAACTCGCGTTCGACGGCCAGGATCAGACCCGCATCGCCACGGCCGTCTCCGAGATCGTGCGTAACGTGCTCGAATACGCCCAAGGCGGACGCATCGAGTTCTGGCTCGACGACGGCGACGTGCCCGTCTTCGAGATCGTCGTCAGCGACACCGGTCCCGGCATTCCGCATCTCGAGGCCGTGCTTGAAGGCCGCCACCGTTCGACCACGGGCATGGGCGTGGGCGTGATCGGCGCGCGCCGTCTGATGGACGGGTTCACGATGACCTCCATACCCGGCAAGGGTACGACGGTCACGCTGCAGAAGCATCTGCCCAGCCGAACGAAGGCCCTGACCAGTGCGACGCTGAACCGGATCTCCGATCTGGTCGCCCAGCAGGCCAAGGCCGATCCGGTGGCCGAGGTGCGCCGCCAGAACCAAGAAATGATGCTGCAGCTCGAGGAACTCGGCCGCCGCGGCGAAGAACTGCAGATCCTGAATCAGGAACTTTCGGACACCAACCGCGGCGTCGTCGCGTTGTATGCGGAGCTGGAAGAGCGCGCCGATCACCTGCGCCGCGCCGACCAGTTGAAGACGCGCTTCCTCTCCAACATGAGCCACGAGTTCCGTACGCCGCTGAATTCGATCATGTCGCTGTCGCGGCTTCTGCTATCGCGCATCGACGGGCCGCTGGCCTCCGAACAGGAAAAGCAGGTGCAGTTCATCCGCAGCGCGGCGGAGAACCTGACCGAACTGGTGAACAACCTGCTCGATATCGCGCGCGTCGAGGCCGGCAAAACAGTCGTCACGCCGAAGGAATTCTCCGTCGAGGAGTTGTTCGGCGCCCTGCGCGGCATGCTGCGTCCAATCCTCATCGGCGATGCGGTCGATCTGGTGTTCGACGACGCGAACGACGTTCCCTTGCTGTTCACCGATGAAGGCAAGGTGTCGCAAATCCTGCGCAACTTCATCTCCAACGCGATCAAGTTCACCGAGCGCGGCGAGATTCGCGTGTGGTGCGAATGGAACCAGGACACCCAGGAAGTGACCTTCAAGGTCCGCGACAGCGGTCTGGGCATCTCCCCCTCCGACATCGCCGTGATCTGGGAAGAGTTCGGCCAGGTCGCCGGCGCGCATCAGGCCAGGGTGAAGGGCACCGGCCTCGGCCTGCCGCTCGCCCGTAAGCTGGCCGAGTTGATGGGCGGCACCGTCAGCGTCGAAAGTCAGCCGGGCACCGGCTCGTGTTTCTCCGTGACGCTGCCCCGTTCCATGCGCGCGGCGAATGTGTCGCCGATGCCCCAGTGGACGGTCGATCCCGACAAATTGCCTGTGCTGATCGTCGAGGACAATGCGGCGGATTCCTTTACCCTCGAGCGGGCCCTGGTCAGCACGCGTTATCAACCGATCGCGGTGCAGACGCTCGCGCATGCCCGTGCGGTGTTGGCCGACCTGCAACCCGTCGCCATCGTCCTCGACGTGATGCTGCAAGCCGAGGAAAGCTGGCGCCTGCTGATCGAGACGCGGCAGAACGAGCGCACGGTCGGCATTCCCGCGATTGTCGTGTCTACCACCCACGAAGAGCGCAAGGCGCGCAGCTTCGGGGCGGACGAATATCTGGACAAGCCCGTCGACCCGCGCGTGCTGGTCGCCGCGCTCGACCGCTTGACCGGCAGCCGTTCTACCATCCGCACGCTGTTGATCGACGATGAAGAAGTCTCGCGCTATCTCATCCGCCAGCTGCTGCCGCGCGGGGCGTTCGATCTGACGGAAGCGGAATCGGCCATGACCGGCATCGATATGGCGGCGCGCATCCAGCCCGACGTGATCCTGCTCGACCTCAACATGCCGCACATGGACGGCTATGCCGCCATCGAAGCACTGTCGAACGACATGTCGTTGCGCGATATTCCGGTCATCATCGCCACGTCGATGGTGTTGACCGACACCGAGCGCGCCCGGTTGGCCAAGGCGGCCAAGATCATCTCCAAGTTCGATATCACGACGCCGATCCTCGTCAACGCCATCCGCGACGTGGTCGATCGGACCGTCAAGGCGGTTGCATGAGCGTGAACACGCCGGCACCGAAGAAGGAACGCGTCGTCGTTCTCGATGACGACCCGGCCGGGCGTTACCTCAAGTCGCACATCCTGCGGCGTGAAGGCTACGACGTGGTTGAGGCGGCAACCGGCGGTGATGGCATGTCTGCCGCCAAAGCCGCGACGACGGCGCTGGTCGTCTGTGACGTGAAACTGCCCGACATGAGCGGGCTCGACGTCTGCCGCATCCTCAAACAGACGCAGCCGGCGACGATGGTGCTGCAGACCTCCGCGGCCTTCACCGCCAGCACGCATCGCGCGGCGGGTCTGGCGGGCGGCGCGGACGCTTATGTGGTCGAGCCGCTGGCGCCGCAGGAATTCCTGGCGACCGTCGACTCCTTGATGCGCCGTTATCGCGCCGGGTTGACCCTGACCGACGAACTCGCGCGCAACGAAGAGCGCATCGCGGAGATGGACGTCGAACTCCGCAACGAAAAGGATCAGCGCGCCGAGGCGCAGGATCTGCTGCGGCATTCGCAGAAGCTCGATGTGCTCGGCCAGTTGACCGGTGGCATCGCCCACGACTTCAACAACATGCTGACGATCGTGATGGGCAATCTCGAAAGCCTGCGGCGTCAGCTGGCGCAGTCCTCGCCGGATGTCGAACGCCTGCGCACCTATGCGGATCGCGCGTTCTCGGGCGCCGAGCGCGCCGCCGGCATCACGCGCCAGCTGCTGGCGTTCTCGCGCCGCCAGGCGCTCGATCCCAAGGTGCTCAATCTCAACGGCGCGCTCACCCAGGTTTCCGATTTCATGCGGCAGGTGCTGGGTGAACGCGTGGCCACGGAGATCGTGGGCGCCGACAATCTTTGGCCCATCCGCGTCGATCCCGGTCAGCTGGAAACCGCGATCCTCAATATTTCGCTCAACGCCCGCGACGCCATGCCGGACGGCGGCACGCTCCGGATCGAGACGCGCAACGCCACCATCGGTCGCGAGGAAGGCGGTGCGGCGGAAATGGTGCTGCTGCGCATCGCCGATTCAGGCGTCGGCATGCCGGAGTCCGTCCTCAACTTGGCCTTCGAACCGTTCTTCACGACGAAGGATGTCGGGCATGGCACGGGCCTCGGCTTGTCCCAGGTTTACGGCTTTGTGAAGCAGACCGGCGGCCATGTTGAGATCGACAGCAAGCCGGGCAAGGGCACGGAACTTCGCATTTATCTGCCGCGATACGAGGGGCCGCTGCTGCCCGAGAATCCGGAAGAGCCGGAACAAGAACGCGGCGTGCCCGACGGCATGGGCCGGCGCGTGCTGGTGGTCGAGGACGATCCCGATGTGGCGGATCACTTGGTCGGCCTGCTGCGGGAACTCGGCTACGTGCCGCAATTCGCAAGCTCCGGCGAAGAGGCGTTGCGCGCCATCGACGAGCAGATGCCGTTCGATCTGCTGATCACGGATGTCGGCCTGCCTGGCGGCATGAGCGGCCCGGCGCTGGCGGAGGCCGCCAAAGGCCGCGGCGCGGACCTGCCCACGCTTTTTGTCTCGGGCTACGCCGCCGACCGTCTGGGACGCGAAGGCCTCGGCTTCGATGCGCCGGTGCTGCACAAGCCCTACACCTTCGACAAACTGGCGCAGGCCTGCGCGCGCGTGCTGCGCGCCCGCGCCCAGCACGGCTCGGTGCTGGTGGTCGAGGACGAACCGATGATCCGGATGGATCTCGCCTACAGCCTGACGCAGCTGGGCTTCAAGGTGCGCGAAGCGGGTTCATCCGCCGAGGCGCTGAAGGTCATGGCGGAGGAAGGCGACGAGATCAGCGCGCTGATCACCGATGTGGGTTTGCCGGATGGGCGTGGCGACGAACTGGCGCTGCGCATGCGCGTCGATCGCGTTAATCTGCCGGTGATCGTAACGACCGGATACGGCGGTGCCGCGCAAGGCAACCTTGTGAAGGACAGCTGGACGGCGTTTCTGGCGAAGCCCTATCACCCCGATCAGGTCGCCGAAGCGTTGCGGCGCATGGGGGTTGGGCTGCCGCCCGCGGCCTAATTGGCGCTCGGGACATAGACCGTGTGCTTGGGGTTCATCAGCACGCGGCGCATCGCTGGAATGAAAGCCTCCAGCGGCATGGTGTCCAGGTCCGGATCGAAGGCCGGCATGTCATAGCGTTCGCAGAACTTCAGCGTGTGCGCGAAATGCGGATGGCCGCGCCATTGCTCGCGCATGTTTCTGTCCAGCCCAAGGCCGTCAAAATAATAGTAGCCCTGGAACGCATGATGATGCGCCAGCATCCAGTGGTTCGCCTCGTCGATAAAGGGCGCCAGCAACGCGGCGGCGAAGACGCCGTGATTGTAGGGCGCCAGCAGGTCGCCGATGTCGTGCAGCAGCGCGACCACCACGTATTCCTCGGATTCGCCCGCGCGATGCGCCAGCGTGGCCGATTGCAGGCAATGGGTCAGGCGGCTGACCGCGCCGAACTTGCCCGCCAGGCGCTCGGTGTCATCCAGCGCCTTGAGATGCGCCAGCATCCGGTCGGGTAGTTCGATGAACAGCCGTTGGGCGCGGATGGGCGCGATCACTTGCGGCGCAATCTGCGTCCCATTCCGGGTTGGATCGTCGCTGGTCGTCATACAGCGATGATCGCCGGATTGGCCGCTGGCGGCAAGCCGGAGACAGCCGTTATAAACGGGGTTCCACCGCGAGGATCGAAGCCATGAATGACCGTCTCAAAGGCAAAGTCGCCATCATCACCGGCGCCGGCCGTCACAAGGGCCTGGGCGAGGCCATCGCCAAACGCTTTGCCAGCGAAAGCTGCGATGTGGTCATCACCGACATCGGCGCGCCCTCGGGCCCGCATCTCACCGCTGACAACATCGGCACCACGGCGGAGATGGAGGAGGTCGCCGCGGGCATCCGCCAACACGCGAGCCAAGTCGGCGCTACCGGCCGCGTGCTGACCATGACCTGCGACGTGCGCAGCGAAGCCGACATCCAGCGCACGGTCGCCGATACGGTGGCGCAGTGCGGCCGCCTCGATATCGTCGTGAACAACGCCGGCATCGGCTACATCATGAAGTCGATGCTCGAATTCTCGGTCGAGGAATGGGACATCATCCTCGACGTCAACCTGCGCGGGCCGTTTCTGTTCGCGAAGCACGCGGCCTTGCAGATGATCAAGCAGAACGAGGCCGGCACGGGCAAGGGCGGGCGCATCATCAACATCGCCAGCCAGGCCGCGAAGTCCGCCGCGCCGAACCTGATTCCGTACACGTCGTCCAAGCATGGGCTCGTCGGCCTGACGCGCGTGGCGGCGGTGGAACTGGGCAAGCACGGCATCACCGTGAATGCCGTGTGCCCGAACCACGTGACCACCGGCCTGGGCGCGAAACAGAACGCCTTCCGCGGCAAGGTCCTCGGCAAGGACACCGCCGGCGTGCTCGAATTCCGCAAGGGCAAGATCCCGCTCGGCCGGGTCGGCCTGCCCGAGGACACCGCCAACGCCTGCCTGTTCCTGGCGTCGGACGAAGCCGCCTACATCACTGCCGAAGCGATGAACGTCTCGGGCGGCGAGGAAATGCATTGAGCGATCAGCCGGGAATCTCCCGCGCCATCTCGATCGCCTGCGCGTAACCGTCGGCGCGCCACACCCCCTCGGGGTTGGCGAACACGCCCATGCGCTGCATCACCTTTTCGGCGTCGGGCTGAAGGCCGGCGAAAATCACCACCGTTTTGTCCTTGCGGCAGCGGTCCAAGAACTGCGCCAACGCGCTCACCCCTGACGCATCGATCAGCGGCACCAGGCGCATGCGCAGGATGAACGCTTTCGGCTTCGCCGCGGTCCGTTGCAGCACTTCGGTCAGTCGATTTGTGACCCCGAAGAACAACGGCCCCTGAAACTGATAGACCTCGATGCCCGGCGGCAGATCGGTGCGCTGGGCCGCGCCTTCGTCATCATCGCCATCGCGCCCGATGCCGGCGACCTGTGCCATGCGGTGCATGAACAGGATCGAGGCCAGGACCACGCCCACTTCGATCGCCACGGTCAGGTCGACCAGCACCGTCAGCGAAAAGGTCAGGATCAGCACGACCCGATCGCCCAGCGGCGCCGACAGCAGGTGCAGCACGCGCGGGGCGTCGCTCATGTTCCACGCCACCATCGTCAGCACCGCGGCAAGGACAGCAAGCGGGACATAGTTCGCCAGCGGGGCCGCCACCATCATGAACGCCAGCAGGAAGACCGCATGCATCATGCCCGCTACCGGCGAACGTGCGCCGGCGCGGATGTTGGTGGCGGTGCGGGCAATCGCCCCGGTGGCGGGCATCCCGCCGAACAGGGCGGAGGCGATGTTGGCCACGCCTTGGCCGACCAGCTCGGCGTTGGAACGATGTCGATAGCCGGTCATGCCGTCGGCGACGACGGCCGACAGCAGTGATTCGACACCGGCAAGGAAAGCGATGGTCAGCGCGCTGGGAATCAAGGCGCGCAGTTTCGCCGCGTCCCAGGACGGCAGCGCCGGCGCGGGCAGGCTTCGCGGCAAGTCGCCGAACTGGCTGCCGATGGTGTCGACCTGCAGACCGAAAACCATGGCCGCGACCGACGCGCCGACGACGGCGATCAGAAAGGCCGGCGCGCGCGGCGCAAAACGCCGCAGCGCGATGATCAGCGCGAGCGATATTCCGGCGATCAGCATGGCCGCCGGCGTTGCCGTGTCGCGTGCGGTCCAGAAGGCCATCAGTTTCTGGGCGAACTCAGGCGGGGCTTCCGCCAGCGAAAGTCCGAACAGGTCTTTGAGCTGGCTGGTGAAGATGATGACCGCGATGCCGGCGGTGAAGCCCGTCACCACCGGCTCGGGCATGTACTTCACCCACGTGCCGAGCCGCGCCGCACCGGCGATGACCAGAATCACGCCGGCCATCAGGGTCGCGAGAACCAGCCCGTCATATCCGAAGGTGTGGATGACGTTGGCGACCACCACCACGAAGGCCCCGGTGGGGCCGCCGATCTGCACCCGGCTTCCGCCTAGGGCCGAAATGATGAAACCCGCCACGACCGCCGTCAGCAATCCTTTGTCGGGCGTGGTGCCCGAGGCGATCCCCAAGGCCATGGCCAGGGGCAGGGCGACGATGGCGACGGTAAGACCCGCCAGACAGTCGCGTCGGAAGTCGCCAAAGCCATAGCCTTCGCGCCACACCGTTACGATCTTTGGGACGTATTGCCGCCAGGACATGGAATTCCCCCACGCCTAGATAGACCTGTTCGGCGATCCGCGCACCTTGTGGATACCCGCAATAGCGGGTTCGGCTTGGCCGCGACAACACCGGGCCCTAGGATCGCGGACATGATCCGTATCCTTGCCCTTGCTCTGTTATTCGCATTCCCCGCGCATGCGGCGGAAAAGACGCTCAATCTCTACATCTGGTCGGATTATCTCGCGCCCGACACCATCGCCAACTTCACCAAGGCGACCGGCATCGCCGTGCATGTCGACGTGTTCGACAGCGGCGAAACGCTCGAGGCCAAGATGCTGGCGGGCGGCGCGGGCTATGACGTGATCGTGCCCAACGGCGCCACACTCGCGCGGCTGTCCAAGGCCGGCGTCATTGCGCCGATCGACCGGACGAAGTTGAAGAACATCGGCACGCAGGATCCCGCGATCCTCGCGCGCGCCGGTGAGATGGGCCAGGCAACCGATCACGGCATCGTCTACATGTGGGGCACCACGGGCCTCGGCATGAACACCGCCAAGGCGAAAGCCGCGCTCGGCGCCGACGCAGCCCTGGATACGTGGTCGCTGATCCTCGACCCCGCCAAGGCCGCGAAGCTGGCGTCCTGCGGCATCTATGTCTTCGACTCACCCACCGATGTGTTCCAGCAGACGCTGGCCTACCTGGGCAAGAACCCGCGCTCGACCGACCCGGCGGACTATCAGGCCGCCGCCGATGTCTGGGCGAAGGTGCGCCCCTACATCACCCAGTTCCACAATTCCGAATACATCAGCGCGCTGGCGAACGGCGATATCTGCATCGCTATGGGCTACTCCGGCGACGTCTTCCAGGCGCGCGACCGCGCCGTTGAGGCCAAGAACGGCGTGAAGCTCGACTACCTCATCCCGCGCGAAGGTGCGATGATGTGGTTCGACTTCATGGCGATCCCCAAGGACGCGCCGCATATGGAAGCGGCCTATGCATTCCTCGATTACATCCTGAAGCCGGATGTGATCGCGCCGATCTCCAACACCGTCCACTACGCCAACGCCAACACCCAGGCCGCGCCGCTGCTCACGCCGGCTTTGCGCAATGACAAAGCGGTGTTTCCCGACGCGGCTTTGATGGCGCGCCTGTTCCCGGAAATCATTCCGGCCCAACCGCTCGAACGTCTGCGGACGCGCCTTTGGAACCGGATCAAGTCCGGGGGCTAATAATGTATGTGGCGTGAGCCGCGCCGCCCGGCATAACCTCCCCCAGCGTCCGCGCTGGTTTGATCGTCGCGAAGGGCGCGCGTTGCGTGTTCCGCGCCTGTTATTTCCCTGCCTAAACAGGCGTGCAGGCGAGTCTCGGAAAGACTTCTTATGAGCGTGATCACGGTCGAGAGCGTGTCCAAGCGCTTCGGCGATGTTGTCGCCGTCGACAACGTATCGCTCGACATCGCGCAGGGTGAGTTTGTGGCGCTGCTCGGCGCATCCGGTTGCGGCAAGACCACGCTCCTGCGCCTGGTCGCGGGACTCGACAAGCCCGATGCGGGTGTCATCCGCATCGATGGCCACGATGTCACCGGCACACCGCCCTATGCGCGGCCGATCAACATGATGTTCCAGTCGTACGCGCTGTTCCCACACATGACGGTGGCGGAAAACGTCGCGTTCGGTTTGAAGCAAGACAGCCTTGGCGGCGAGGATTTGCGCACGCGCGTCGATGAAGCGCTCTCGCTGGTCGAGATGCGCGACCTTGGCGGACGCAAGCCGCAGGCATTGTCGGGCGGGCAGCAACAGCGCGTCGCGCTTGCCCGCTGCCTCGCCAAGCGCCCGAAGGCATTGCTGCTCGACGAGCCATTGGCCGCGCTCGACAAATCCTTGCGCGAACGCACCCAGCTCGAACTGATGGCGTTGCGCCGCCGGCTCGGCATCGCTTTCGTGTTTGTCACGCACGACCAGGACGAAGCCATGACCATGGCGACGCGCGTGGCGGTGATGGACAAGGGGCGCATCCTGCAGATCGCGTCCCCGCGCGATTTATATGCGCGCCCCGCCTCACGCGCGGTCGCGGCGTTCTTCGGCGATATGAATATCTTCGACGGCCTGGCCGACGCGCAGGGCGTCGCCGTTCCCGCTCTGGGCCGCAGGCTGCCGCGCGCGTCCCATTATCCCACGGGCCCGGTTGCGGTCGCGATTCGACCGGAGGACATCAGTCTCGGCGGCAATGAGGCGATTACCGTTCCCGGCACCGTCAGCGACGTCATCTATCGCGGCGCGATCTCAACGGTTCTGCTGCGCAACGCTACGGGCGCAATCTTGCGCGTCACCGTCAACGGCCCGACGCCGTCGGTCGGCGACGCCATCACGGTCAGTTGGGCGCAAAGCGCCATGCTGGTGCTGCCGTGAAGCTCTCGGGTCGCCGCAAGCTTGTGCTGGCCGGGCCCTGGCTGTGGCTGATCTTGTTCTTCCTCGCGCCGTTTGCGCTGGTGGTGAAGATCAGCCTCGCGCAGGCCGAGCTCGGTGTGCCGCCCTATACGCCGCTGCTCGACGCGGCCGGGCATATCCAGGCTTCGCTCGCCAACTATGCGCTGCTGTTCACCGACGATCTGTACCTGCGCGCCTATTGGGGCTCAGTCCGCATCGCGGCGCTCGCGACGGCGTTCGCGCTACTGCTCGGCTATCCCTTCGCCTATGCCATTGCGCGCGCGCCGGCGTCGCGGCGGTCGTTCTATCTGCTGCTGGCCATCGCGCCGTTCTGGACGTCGTTTCTGGTGCGCATCTACGCCTGGATGGGATTGCTGCGTCCGGGCGGGCTCATCAACACCACGCTGCAAAGCCTCGGCCTGATCGATGCGCCGTTGAAGCTGATGAACACCGAAGCCGCGGCGGTGTTCGGCATCGTCTATGCCTATCTGCCGTTCATGGTGCTGCCGCTCTATGCGCGGCTCGAGAAGCTCGACGTGTCTCTGCTCGAAGCCGCCGCCGATCTGGGCGCCACGCCCTGGCGCGCGTTCCGCGCGGTCACATGGCCCTGGTCGTTGCCGGGCGTGTGGGCGGGTTGCCTGCTGGTGTTCATCCCCGCGCTGGGCGAGTTCGTGATCCCCGAATTGCTGGGCGGGCCCGACACGCTGATGATCGGCAAGGTGATGTGGAGCGAGTTCTTCACCAACCGCGACTGGCCCTTGAGCGCGGCAATCACCGTCGTGCTGCTGGTGATGCTGGTCGCCCCCATTGTCGCGTTCCAGGCGGCCGCGCGCCGCAACGAGGCGGCATGAAACGCGTCGTCCTCATCGCCGGACTCGCCTTTCTCTATCTGCCGCTGCTCATCGTGGCGATCTACTCGTTCAACGCCTCGCGGCTGGTCACGGTCTGGGCCGGTTTCTCGACGCGCTGGTACGGTGAGTTGTTCGCCGATCAACAGATCCTGCGCGCTGCCGGCTTGAGTGTGATCGTCGCGGCGCTGTCGGCCACGGTGGCGACCGGGCTCGGCACCGCCGCGGGCATCGCGCTCGCCCGGTTCGGGCGTTTCAAAGGCCGCCTCGCGCTCACCGGCCTGCTGGCCGCGCCGTTGACGATGCCGGAGATCGTCACCGGCGTGTCGCTGCTGCTCCTGTTCGTCGCGATGGAACAGGCGTTCGGCTTTCCGGCGCGCGGCATCGTCACCCTGGTGATCGCGCACGCCACCCTCGGTCTGCCTCTTGTCGCGGTCATCGTGCAGGCGCGCGCCGGGGCGCAGGACCGCAGCCTGGAGGAAGCCGCCGCCGATCTTGGCGCCAAGCCGGCCACGGTCTTCTGGCGCATCGTGCTGCCGCTGCTGATGCCGGCGGTCGCGTCGGGATGGTTGCTGGCTTTCGTGCTGTCCTTCGATGATCTGGTGATCGCCAGCTTTGTCACGGGACCCCAGGCCACCACCTTGCCGATGGTGGTGTTTTCCGCCATTCGCCTGGGCGTCAGCCCGAAAATCAACGCCCTGGCCACGCTGATGCTGGCCGCCACGGCCGTGGCCTTGGTCCTCGCCGCCTTGCTCGCGCGGCGCGACAGCGCGCGGCAGGCCATTGCCCAAAGTACGGTCGGGGTGAAATGATCGCCGGACACGGACAGGGGGTCCACCACATGCGTCTTCTCATCGCCGCGATGCTTGTCGCGGGTACACCCGCTATGGCTCAGGATTGGCCGACATTCGGCAACGATCCCGGCGGCAGTCAGTCGTCCAGCCTGAACCAGATCACGGCGGCAAATGCGTCGAAGCTTAAGCAGGTGTGGGTCCACCATTCCGGCGATGTCGCCCATGAAGGTTCGGCGACCGGCCCAACCGATTTCGAGTCCGTGCCCATCGTCACCAACGGCACGCTCTACACCTGCACCGGCATGGGCCGTGTGCTCGCCATCGATCCGGCGACGGGCAAGGAGAAGTGGGCCTTCGACCCCTACACCGCGCGCGGCGCCGAGAAGGCGCTGTATGAGCAGCCGCGCAAGGCCCAGACCTGCCGTGGCGTGACCTATTGGCAAGCCGCGACGCCGCAAGCCGGCGCGGTCTGCGAGAAGCGCATCTTCAAGCCGGATCGTTACGGCAACGTCTACGCCATCGACGCCGACACGGGCAAAAGCTGCATGGATTTCGGCGCGGACAAGGGGCATCCGGGTTACGTCACCCAGCGCGACTACGAGAACCACGGCCCCGGCGCGTATGGCATGGGCTCGCCGCCGGCCATCGTCGGCGATGTCGTCGTCACCACCGTCAGCTCACGCGACACCATCCAGAAGGCCAATCACGGCATGGTGCGCGGCTTCGACGTGCGCAGCGGCGAAATGAAGTGGGAGTTCGATCCCATTCCGGCTGAGCACGCTTCGGAAGTCGGCGCGGCGAACGTGTGGTCGACCATGAGCGTCGACCCGGATCGCGGCCTTGTCTTCCTGCCCACCACCAGCCCGTCGACCGACTACTACGGCGGCAATCGCCAGTTCGACATGCCGCTGGTCTCGGCGACGGTTGCCGTGGACGGCGCGACCGGCGCGGTGAAGTGGTCGCAACAGATCGTGCACCACGACCAGTACGACTACGACCTGCCGGGTCATGCGCTGCTGGTCACGATCAAGAAGGATGGCCGCGACATCCCGGTCGCCATCCAGCAGACCAAGCAGGGCTACCTCTACGTCTTCGATCGCGAAACCGGCGCACCCGTATATCCAATCGTCGAGACGCCGGTGCCGCAGACCGATCTGCCGGACGACAAGTCCTCGCCGACGCAGCCGATTCCGCAAGGCATCGCCTCGTTCGCCAATCAGAAGCTGACCCACGATAACGTCTTCGGTCTCACGCCAATCGATAAGGCTTGGTGCCAGAACGTCTTCGACAAGGCGCGCTACGAAGGCGTGTTCACGCCGCCGGGCAACAAGGAGGCGGTCTTGTTCCCGTCGGCCTTGGGCGGCGGCAACTGGGGCGGCGCCGCTTTCGATGCGACCAGCAACACGCTCATCGTCAAGGCTGAGAACCTGGCGACGCGTCTGTCTTTGAAGAAGAAGACGAACGGCGACAAGGATGACGATACGTTGCCGGCCATCGACTATCTCACCCATCCGATAAAGGGCACGCCCTACCGCTCGGAAGGCGAGGTGTTCCTGTCGCCGCTGGGCATTCCCTGCTCGCCGACGCCCTGGGGCACGCTCACGGCCATCGACATGGGCACGGGCAAGCTCAAGTGGCAGATCCCGCTCGGTCAGGCCCGTCGCTTCGGCATCACCGTGCCGGCGTCGTTCGGTTGGGGCTCGCCCAACATCGGCGGCCCGATGGTCACCGCCGGCGGTCTGGTGTTCGTCGGCGCGTCGATGGACGGCAAGCTGCGCGCCATCGAAGCGGCGACCGGCCGCGAAGTCTGGCAGACCAAGCTGCCGGCGCCGGGCATGAGCGTGCCGATCACCTACATGGTGAACGGCAAGCAGTATGTCGTGATCTCGGCCGGTGGCAGTCACCGCGCGGAGACGGAGCTCAGCGACGCGACGGTCGCATACGCGCTCGACGACGCGAAATAGGGACCTATCGCCCGGAAGCGACCTTGGCCTTGCCGTTCTGGATCAGGATGGTCTGATTGCCGGTCGCTTCCGCCGATGTGTCCCCGGACAGGATCACGCAGGCGCCGCAGATGTTGGCGACCTTTTCCTGCGGTTGCAGCGTGCGTTCGGTGCTCTCGCCTTCGCTGTCGTTCACGACGATATCGCGCGGGACTTTGTCCCGGTTGATCACGTCGACAGCCTGGGCCGGCGCGCCGGCCAGCAGCGCCAATACAAATCCGGATATCCGCATGACCGAGGATGCCATGCCCGCCCTCCCGCAAACCGAAGCGCACTTTTCCATGACAGGCCCGCTCTGATCAAGCTGGCCCTCGCCATCCGCCACGTGCCTGCGTAAGGTAGCCGCCAACGGGGCGGGGGTCTTATGAACGTGTTTGCGTGGCGGGTGCAGTCCCGTCACATGTCGCCGGTGCGCTGACGCGATGCCGCCGGATACTTCGGAAATCGCCTGCGACATCCTGATCGTCGGCGCCGGCATCGCCGGCACCGCCTTCGCCGCCGCCGTGCGCAAGCGCGGCTACAGCGTCGTGCAGGTCGAGATGGCGCGCGAGCCGCTTGACACCGCCCGGGGCGATCATCTTCAGTGCGTCGTTGTCGAACTGCTGGACGAATGGGGCCTGTTGCCCGCGGTCATGGCCGCGGGCGCCGAGAAGCGCACCGGGGCGCGCTATGTCCGCGACACTGGCGAAGTGCTGCTGCATGCGCCCCATGCCGCCCTGCAAATCCCGCATCCGTACTATCTGTACCTGAACCACGAGCGCATCGCCGAAACCTTCATCGCCGCGGCGATGGAGAATCCCGACTACACACTGTTCCGTCCCGCGCGCGCGCGGAATTTCGAGATGCACGAAAACGGCGCGGGCATCGCATCGCTCACGGTGCATCTGCCTGACGATGCGCCGGCGCCGCCGGGCTTCGCCTCCGGTCAGGACGTGGTCATCCGCCCGAGGATGGTTGTCGGCGCAGACGGCCGCGGCAGCCGCGTGCGCGAGGTGATGGGCTTCGGCGCGCTGACTCATGATTATGAATCGCCGCTGGTGATCCTGTTCGGGCCCCGCCTTACGTCCGATCCCCTGAACGAGCTGAAGACCTTCATGGGGCCGAAGGGGTCGCTGTCGCGCATTCCGCGCCTGGGCGATCAATGGAAGCTCGGCCTGCCGATCGCCAAGGCCGATATCGCCTTCTGGAAAACCGCCACGTTGCGCATGCGCCAATCCGCCGTCGCGGCCCGCGCGCCGGAGCTGGAGGGGTTCGCCTGCGAAGTCGCCGGCTTCTACCCGGTGCGTTTGCTCAGCGCAGAGCATTGGGCGCGCGGCAACACGGTCCTGATTGGCGATGCCTGCCATGCCATGCATCCCGCACGCGGCCAGGGCTTGAATGTGGCCATTCGCTGCCTCGCACGCCTGGTCGACCTTCTGCCCGATGCGGCGGACATGGCGGACGCGGACACGGTGATGAAGCGCCTGCGCGCGTACGATCACGGCACCAAGCCCGCCATCGATAAGTTGCTGGCCGACAACCACACCCGTGGCGAGCAGATGGATAGCCTCGACCCGACGGTCATCGCCGCCTCGGCCGCAGCCCTGCGTGCGATCAACAACGATCCGGAACGCCTGCGCCGCTATTGCCTGCAAAGCGCCGGTTACGCGGATTCCCTGAGCGCGCTCAGCGGCTAGCCCCGCTCAGAGCGGCGTGCGAATATCGCCCTTCACGTGGAGGGCGCATGAAGCGTCGTAATCTTTTGGCGATGGCGGCGGCAGGCATGGCGGCAAGCGCACAGGCCGCCGAACCCGGTAAGTCGGCGGCCAAGACCTATGTCCTTGTCCATGGCGCCTATCATGGCGGCTGGTGTTGGAAGCATGTGGCGGCGCTGCTGCGCGCGGCGGGCCACGATGTCTATGTGCCGACGCTCACCGGCCTGGGCGAGAAGGCGCACCTTGTCTCGCCCGCGGTCAATCTCTCCACGCACGTTGCGGACGTGGCCAGCCTGATCGAGGCGGAGGAACTCCGCGATGTGATCCTGGTCGGCCACTCCTATGCCGGCCATGTCGTACCGTTGGTCGCCGACCGTCTGAAATCCAAGCTGCGCCATGTCGTATTTGTCGACGCCATCATGGCGGTGGACGGTAAGCCGTTCATCGCGCCCGACGTCGGCGCGGCGCGGGCCAAGACGGCCATCGACGGCTACTTGCTCGCCGCACCCGAGACTCCATGGTTCGGCGTACCGGCGGATCATCCGGATGCGGCCTGGGTGAAGCGTCACCTCACGCCGCATCCTTTGCCGACGCTGATGGAAACCGTGCATTTCAAGAACGGCGGTGCCGCGGGCCTGCCGAAGACATTCATCCGCTGTCTCAAGCGCCGGCCCGGCGACGAAGCTGAAGTCGTCGCGCCGCTGATCAAGGACAAGCCGGAATGGACGTGGCTGACCATCGACACCGGGCACGACGTCATGGTGACGGAGCCGCGCAGGTTCGCCGACATGCTGTTGGCGATTGGTTGATCTCATGAAGGCTTGGCTATGAAAGCGTGGATGGTACGAGGCTTCGGCGGTCCCGAAGTGATGCAGTGGGAAGAACTGCCGGACCCGCAGCCGGGTCCCGGTCAGCTACGCGTGGCGGTGAAGGCCTCGGGCATCAACTTCGCCGAGACGCGCATGCGCGCCGGCACCTACACCGGCATCGCGCTGCCGTTCGCCATGGGCATGGAATCCGCCGGCATCGTTGAAGCCGTCGGCGAGGGCGTCACTGGTTTCAAAGTGGGCGACCGGGTGTTCGGCCGCGCGCGCGGCAGTCATGCCGAGAAGGTGCTGATGGTGGCCAACGTCGCCATGCCGATGCCTGCGGAATTGTCGTTCGTCGAGGCCGCCGCGATTCCCGTTGGCTGGCAAACGGCCTGGCATGCACTGGTGATCGTCGCCAACGCCCAGCCGGGTCAGCGCGTGTTGATCGAGGCGGTTGCGTCTTCGGTCGGCTCCGCGGCGTTGCAGATCGCCAAGCACCGCGGCTGTTGGGTGGCCGGTACGGCCAGCCGCGACGAAAAGCTCGCGAAAGCCAAAGCCGCCGGCGCGGATGCGGTCTACAATTACAAGACCGACGACGTCGCGGCCCGGGTCAAGGCCGACACCGCCGGGGCGGGGCTCGATATCGGCCTGATGACCATCGGCGAGGAAACCGCCGCCAGCCTGATCGCCTCCATGGGGAACGACGGCAAGGTGGTGATGTACGGCTCGACCGGCGGGCGGCAAGTGTGCTTCGATCTCGGGATTGGTGAACGTAATTTATCCCTGATCGGCATGAGCATTACCTCCAGCCCGCGCTATCTGACCGAAACCGTGCCGACCTTCATCGCCCAGGCGCTGCCGCTGTTCGCGGCCGGCCGCTTCAAGGCGGTGGTCGACACCGTACTGCCGATGGCCGAGCTGGCGCGCGCCCATGCGATGGTCGACGACCGCCGGCACTTCGGCAAAGTCGTGCTTGAGAACCGATCGGGAGCAACGACGACGTGATCGACTTCCTGCGTCGCCGCGCCACACCCCGCAATGTCTTCCTCGGGTTCCTGGTCGTCGTCATCCTCGCCGCCTTGATCAACTGGATCGCCGTGCCGGCGTATCGTAGCGCCTCGAGCGGGTTCGTGCCGTTCAATCTGCAGAATCCGCTCAATGTCGTGATGGTGGCCTTCGAACGCGGTGCGCTCGGGCCGGGCAGCCCGACACGCTATTTCCGTTTCATCCTCCTCGAAGGCCTGTACGGCTTTGCCTACATGTGGTTCACGATCCTGCTGTGGTGCTGGCTCGGTGCGCGTGCGCCCAACACCATCGTGGATCGGTTGCTGTCGTACGGTTTGCCGCTGTTGCCCGTCATCGGCCTTGCGCTGGGAATCGCCGAGAGCTTGCTGTTCCTGAAGCTGATCGTCGCCAACCCGCGCGATCCGCAGCACGACCTGACCCTGCTTGCGCTCAATGTGCACTGGGCGAAATACGTGACCGATATCGTCGTCTACGCCTTCTCGGCGTCGTACATCCTCACGGCGATCGTCGCCTGGCTGATGACCCGGGGCCGCGGTGGCGCGGGAACCCGAAGCGCGACCTAGAGCTTCAGCGCGAAGCTAGACTTTCAATTCGAAGATTGTGCCGGTGCGCTGCAGGATGTTTTTCTTGTCCAGGTCCGGCCCGCTTGCCTCGTTGTCCTTGATGTTGGACAGGTTGCGGTTGGTCTCGTTGCGCAGGATCACGATCACATCCGTATCTGGCTCCAGCGCGAACGGGAATTCGTGCCATGTACCGACGTGCATGCAGAAACCGTTCTGACCGTCGAAGCGGAAAGCCTCAAGCTTGTCGAAGTCGGGCATGTCGGTGTCGGTCGGCACACCGAACAGGGCGACGAAAGGCTTGCCGCCGAGCGGAATGAAACACTGGGTGTGCTTATAGTGCCGCTCGAGGTACGTGACCTCGAACGGGCGCGGCTGAATGGTGGCCACGCTCAAGCAGGTATCGTCGTCGGACTGGAACGCCGCCGGCTTCATCAGGCTGACTTTGCCGTCATAGAAGGCGCTCAGATGCGGCGCAGCACCCGCGCCACGGCCGATGATCGCGCCATAGGGCGCCAAGGCCGCCGCGCTGGCGGGTTTCACCGGAATGACACGCCGCTTGGCCGTCGCCTGATCCACTTTGCCGCCGTCCATCTCGGGCTCCTGTTGAACCCACCAAGGATAGGCGAAAGCCGACCACCCATGCCAGCGCGGCTTGGCCGGGGTACCTTTGTCCCGCTAAGGTAGCGCCATGACCGCAACGCTCCAGATCACGCGCCACATGGTGACCGTCAAAGGCGCACGCCAAGTGCACTATCGGCGCGCCGGTTCGGGGCCGCCCGTGGTGATTCTGCATCAATCGCCGACATCGTCGGCCGAATACATTCCTCTCATCCAAGAGCTCGCAAAAGAATTCACGGTGTTCGCACCGGATACGCCCGGCAACGGCATGTCAGATCCGCTGCCGGATCTCGAAGCTCCGAAGATGGAGGACTTCGCCGACGCGGTGGCCGATCTGCTCGACGCCCTTGGCCTTGGAAAGGTGCCACTCTACGGCTTTCATACCGGCGGCATCTGCGCGCTGGCGTTGGGCTTGCGCCATCCGGATCGCACGTCGGTCGCAATCATGGACGGCTACATGCAGATGGAAGCCGCCGAGCGCGACGATTTCCTGAAACACTACCTGCCGGCCTTTGTGCCGGATTGGAGTGGGGCGCATCTTACCTGGGCCTGGTCGCGCTTCCGCGAGCAGTCGATTTTCTTTCCGTGGTACCGCAAGGATGCCGCGGCGCGTATTCCGCGCGATCTGCCGTCGCCTGAGCAACTGCACTGGTCGGTGATGGAGTTCTTCCGCGCGGGAGATGCTTATCGCCGCGCTTATCGCCCGCCGTTCGTGTTCGACTGCGCGCAAGCCGTGACGAACGTCAAGGCGAACATGGTCGTCATGACCGCACGCACCGACGTGCTCGACCGCTATGTCGACAAGATGCCGCCGGTGCCGCAGAACGTCAGGGTTCTGCGACCGCAGGACAAGCCTGCCGCGCAAGCCGCGCTCGCGGAGATTTTCCGGACGCAGGCGCGCGGTGTCGCGCCGCCTATCGCCGGCGCCACACCCATGCCGGGCCGCATATGGGCCGACTATCTTCAGGTCGACGGCGGCTCGCTTTACGCGCGGCGCAACACCGACGGCCAAGGCCGCCCGATTGTGTTCGTGCATGCCTCCGCCGGATCGAGTTTCGCGATGGATCGGTTCATGGAACCCTTCATCGGACAGCATCCCGTGCTCGCGGTCGATCTGCCGGGCAACGGGGAGTCCGACAACCCCATGGGCGCGGAGTTGACCGTCGCGGCGCAGGCGAAGTATCTCGCCCAAGCGATCCGCGCGGCCGGTTACCCCGAGGTCGACTGTTACGGTCATTGGGGCGGTGCCGCGGTCGCGATCGAGTTCGCGGCGCAGAACGGCGGGATGGTGAAGAACCTCGCCATCCCGAATGTGATGATGCCCGAAGGTGCTGATCTGGCAGAGTTACTCGCCAACTACACACCCGCGTTCGAGCCGGACCCTGCCGGCACGCATCTCATCAAGGCCTGGCACATGGTGCGCGATCAGGAACTGTTTGCGCCCTGGTACAAACGCGACAAGGCACACGCGATCAAGAACGTGGACTCCGCGCAGTTGGCGCCGGAGGTGATCCACCGCCGCACCGTCGATCTATTCAAGATGGGCGACCTCTATCGCGCCGCTTATGCCGCGCATTTCACCTACCCGGCGGCGCAACGCCTGAAGGACACGCGCTGCCGCGTGCTGTTCGGCGCGGTCGACGATGCGGCCACGAAGCAAGGTCTCGCGGCGGTCGGAACGCGGGGCGTCGTCGGCCAATCGCTCGCCGCATTCTTCGCAGGATAGGGAAGGCGCATGCAGGCCTACCTGCTCTGGGGCTTCGTCCATATCGTATTGTTCGTCTTCTGGCTGGGCACGGACGTGGGCGCACTCGTCGCGGCGTCGATGGCGCGCAATCCCAAGCGCAGCTTCGAGGCGCGCATGTCGCTCATCCGCCTGGTGATGGTGATCAGCGTCTTTCCACGTATCTGTTTCGCATTGATACTGCCCGTGGGGATGCATCTCACGAAATCGCTCAGCCTTTATCCGATCAGCACCGACCTGCTTCTGGTCACCTGGGCGCTGGCGGCCTACTGGATCGGCACTGTCGTCATCGTCGCCCGCAACGAGGGCCGCCGCCTCGCGCTGATCGCCAGCCGCCTCGCGTTGCTGTCGCACACGATTCTGGGATTGATCTTCGTGGTGATCGGCTTGAACTCGCTCGCGACGGGTGCGCCGCTTGAGGAAACGTGGTTTGCCTGGAAGCTGCTGTTGTACGGACTGGTGTTCTGGACCTCGATCGCGGTCGAGGTTTGCTTCAGCCCGTTCCTGGGGCCGTTCATGGAAATTGGCCAGCACGGCTCATCGCCGGAGCGCGAGGAGGCGGTGACGCGCGCGATCAACAACACCCAGATTGCCGTCGTCACGCTTTATGCGCTGATCGCCGTGATCGCCTTCATCGGCAAAGTGAAGCCGTTCTGAGCGTCTAAGGAAGCGCCTTGAAGCCGCGCGATTCCGGCACGAGCTTGTACAGCTCGCGCATGTAGATGATCGGCGCGAGCGGCGCTTCGATGTAGGCGCGCAGTTTCCACGCCCCTTTTTCTTCCGCGAACATCGCGATGCCGCGCACGCTGCCCCCGATCGGTGTGGGGTCGGTGTTGAGGTGCACGTTCCATTCGAGGGTGAAGGCCACCATCTCCTGGCCGGGTCCCATCGGCGTGCTGTGCAGCGGCTTGTACGTCACCAGCCCGCTTTTGCTGTGGGCTTTGACGTCGGCGAAGTAGCTCTCGATCTCAGCCCGCATTCCCCGGATGAACATATGAGTTGCAAGTGGGTGCACATCGATTCAGACATAAGGATCAGCAGCTTATGTCGTTGGATCGGGGACAATCATGGCGCACCCAGCGGGTGAAGCGGATTCCGGCGCTCCCAGGCTTGATTTTGAT